>NZ_WOWS01000009.1 GCF_009741275.1 Winogradskyella endarachnes | reverse complement strand
ACGGGTTAACAATAATTGTAAAGTCTACTAGTGCATAACAGCCTGTGATATCATTAGTGACTCTTACATAAATGGTTTGTGGTGTTGCTGTATTAACATAAGCTGTTGGGTCTGCAATGGCATTAGTACCTGCATCTGCGTCATCTGCGTCTTCATAGTAGCTTGCTGATACATTGGCTTCGCCATTTAATAGCAACACTTCATTTTCTGTTAAATCAAAAGGTTCTACGCCATCTCCTGCATTATCAACATCACATAATTCTATGGCTGGTAAAACCAAAGTTGGTGTTGGGTTAGGTTGTACTCTTATCGTTAAGGTTACCATATCTGTACAGCCTGTATTGGTATCCGTCACCACAGCGTATAACGTTTGCGGATTGGCTTCTGCACCATCAACGCTGGTGTTGGTGTATTGGGTTGGGTCGGCTATTACGTTTGATTGCGCTTCTGCATCATCTTGAGTTTCATAATACGATACACTCCAACTACCATTGCCGCCTGTGATTTCATCATTCTTTATGGTTAAATCAAATACGGTTATTTCATCTGCAACCTCATCATCACAAACTTCTAAAGGAGTTGGCTGTACGGCTTCAGGAGGTAATTCTACACTAATTTGAAAAGTTCCTATATCGTAGCAATCATTAGTATCATTTTCTAATCTTACATAGATCGTTTGCGGATTTGAATTGTTAGTATAACTAGCGGTATTTGTAATAGGATTGTTCCCTGTTATAGCATCAGCTTCATTTGTATGATACGTTAGGGTTACATTTACCTGACTTCCAATAATTTCATCATCCTTAGAAGTTAAATCAAATTGTGCAAATCCATTACTGTCGCTATCACAAATTATATAATCAGATAATTCAGTTGAAACCTGTGGAATTTCTAAAACACGTATCAGTAATGTTTCTGAAGCGTTAAAACAACCTGTAATTGTATTTGTAACTCTAACAAACAGTATTTGCTCATTAATTACAATGTTTGTATAAGGACTTGCAAAAGCATTAACCCCTGAATTGGCTTCCTCTTGAGTTTCATGATAAGTAACTACAACATCCAATTCCCCTCCTATAATTTCTTGTGTTCTGTCTTCTAAATTAAAACTTGCAAAACCATCAGTATCATCATCACAAACTTCTAAATCTACAGGAGTAGTTGGAGAAGGAATAGGGTTAACACGCAATGTTAATAATGACGTGTTACTGCAACCGGTTTCACTATTAGTAGCCTTTACAAAAACCGTTTGAGGATTAGAAATATTTGTGTACGGACTAATAAGCGGGTTAGTACCAAAATCTAAATCGTTCTGAGTTTCATAAAACGTTAAAATAACACCTGTTTGGCCATTTAAAATCTCAGCATTTGCATCTTCTAAAATAAAGGCTTCTTGTTCGTCTCCAGGATTATTATAGTCACACAACTCCAAAGGGCTAGACTGTTCTAATACAGGAATAGGGTTAACAACCAAATCTAAAGTGGTTATCTTATAACAACCTGAATTATTGTCCTCTACTCTCACCCATAACTCTTGATTAAAAGCTGTACTATTAGTATAATTGGTTGTATTGGTAATTGCATTTGTAGCATCTTCTGCGTTAGTTTCATCTAAATAAAAAGATACAGTATACAAACTAGAATCTGTTAGATTCTGAAGAATTTCTGGTATTTTACTTGTTAAATCGAATTGAGCAAAACCGTCTGCAGAAATATCATCACATACCTCTAATGGTTCAACAGGCATATCTCCTAATTGCGGTGTAGGATTTACTATTAATTCTAAACTTACAATTGTATCACAATCTGTTGCAATTGTAGCACTCTCTACACGAACGTATATCGTTTGATTATCTTGAACAATATTATAATATGGACTAGCTATAGGATTAACATTATTATCTGCATCAGACATGGTCTCATGATAACTTACTGTTAATGTTGAATCGCCTCCTGTAATCTCATCGTCTCTGCTAGTTAAATCGAACTCTCCAAAACCATCACTATCTGGATCACAATACTCTAATGCAGATGGTTGATTAGCCACAGGTGCTTGTTGAACAATAAGCTCTAAAGTTGTATAACTAACACAACCAGTATTTATGTTTTCTACACGTACGTGTATAATTTGACCATTACTAGTATTAGTATAGAGAATAGGTAAAGCATCAGTACCAGACTCTGCATCGGCATAATCAAAATAGTAACTTACAGCATATTCTGGGTTACCTCCTGTAATTTCAGAATTTTTTATACTTAGATCCATCTCTGTTAAACCATCTGGTGTACCATCATCACAGACTTCTAGTGCCGTTGGATCTACAATGTTTGGTAAAGGGTTTGCTGTAAAACTTATAACTGTTGTGGTAGGGCAATCTCCATTTGTTAAATACTCAACCGTATATGTTTCACCTGGTACACCATCAGTTACTAGCCCTGTATTTACATCTATAACGGCACCGTCAGTAGGCACCGAACTAAACCCAAAAGTTCCGCCAGCCAAACCTGTTAATGTAGCTATCCCTCCATCACAAGTAGGTGCTATAGTAAAAGAGGAATTATCCTCTGGCAAAGTGGTAAAATCTTGAGTAACAGTCTCTGGACATGCGCCATTTGTAGTGTATTGTATAGTATAAGTACTATTAGGTAATGCATTACTTACAGTTCCGGTAGAACTATCAATTAATGCTCCATCTGTAGGTGTTGGACTAAATGAAAATGTTCCACCTGCTACTGTAGGTGTTGCTGTTGCGCCATTACAACTAGGTGTTAATGTAAAAGTGGCATCCTCCTCAGGAAAAACGGTTACATTTTGAAAACTAGATTGTGGACATGTACCACTTGTAGTGTATTGTATGGTATAAGTAGCTCCTGGAGTTCCATTTGTTACCTCTCCTGTTGTGGCGTCTATATTAGCGGCATCCGTTGGTATTGGATTAAAAGCAAAAACACCTCCTGTATCTCCCATAATAGTTACAGTACCTCCTTCACAATTTTCTAAAACTATAAAAGTTGGGTCATCACTATCTAATAAGGTAACACTCTCAGTTGTTAAAGAAGGACATAAATAATATTCAACAGTATATGTAGCCGACGGTGTTCCATTGGTAATTTCTCCAGTAATTGCATCTATTGTGGCACCGTCTGTAGGAACAGGATTAAAACTAAAAGTACCTCCCTCATCACCCGATATACTCGCTGTAGCGCTATCACAAGATGGCGTTAAAGTAAGAGAAGAATCTGTTGCACAAGCCTCTAATAATAAATCATCAAAAGCAAAATCATTACCTCCACCTCCTGTTACATTATTAAATATTTGAAACCTCACTGTAGAGCCTGTAGTAATAAAAAGGTCAGACGTCCAATACGTCCAACCCGATTGATTTGCATAAGGTATATCTCCAGTCCATGTTGAAATTATATTAGAATTCTCATCTACTATATTATAGGTCATATTACATTGTGCACCTCCATACCTTGTAGACATCCACATTGACACTCTAAGTGGAGTATCTTGGCAAACAACAAACTCCCTATCGTATAAAAGGCTGCCTGGCGGTACACCATTAATAATATTTAAATAGACACCGAAATTACTATTGTAGGCACCGTGACTATTAGGATAACCACTAGAATAAGAGTTAGATGTAACTATTGCAGGATCAAAATCACCATCTTCGTAATCATCAAATTCTAATTGTTCCCAAGTATTTGTGCAACTTAATTGAGCAATAACAAAATTTGAATAGAAAAAAAAGCATATAAAAATTAAGATATATAGTCTTGATTTCATAAATAATATATTTTTATAATAGACTTTTAAAGTCTTTTAAATGTAATCTTAGCTTTATTTGTTAAACAAAACTCTGTCTTATTAATGTGTGACTAAAGTTCACACAATTAATCACCTATTAACATATACCCAACTGACTTTTGTTCTAGATCCTCCTTCATATTTTGCCGAATAGAAATAAGTACCTACTGGTAGTTCTTTTCCATCATTGGTTTGTCCTTCCCATTCATCCGTATAATTGTTTTTAGAATAAACAAGAGTACCATAACGATTATATATTTTCAACTCTGTAACATCAAAACCTTCAAGATCAAAAGAATCATTTAACCCAATAGAAACTCCTGGTGATATACCTTGTGGAAACTTACATATATTAAGCTCTGCAACTGTAGCTGTAATAAAATCTGTACATCCAGTGTCATTAAATATTACTTCAGCTTCATATTCTCCCTCTTCTAATACAGACAAAATTAATTCGTTTTCATCTGCAATTACACTACCATCTTGATACCAAAAAATAGATACTTCAGTTGTAGAAAAATTTTCAGGAACTATTTCAATGTCTACTGGAACTGATGCATTTGGACAAATTTCATAGTCGTTACCGTTTAAAAAACTCAAATCAGGACTATCTAAAACTTCTAAATTAAATAATGCATCAGAGGTTACGCTATAACAATTACTATCGGTTACACTTTCTACTCTTACATAAATTTCTTCTAAATTAGAACTATTACTATATAATTCTGGTAAAGCCTCAACTCCTCCATCTGCATCTGCAAAACTAGAATGATAGGTTACAATATAATCTGATGATAGTTGGGTACCTAGTATTGATGCCGTTTGCGCACTTAAGTCAAAGTCATATACGCCATTATCAGTTTCATCATAACAAACTTGAATACCTGACACAGGGTTTATAATAGCCGTAGGATTGACTTCTAAAACAAAACTTGTATTTATTATTTCACCACATTGATCAACTATTTCAACGGTATAGGTGGTTGTGGTAGTTGGAGAAAATATTGGGTCAGCTATGCTTGGATCACTCACACCTTCTACAGGAGTCCATGAATAACTTGTTGCTCCATCATAAGACGCATCTATGTTGTTTATTGAAGATGATCCACTACACATTGATTGATCTTCTAATGAAAAAACTTCTTCAACGAAAGATATATATTTGAAACACAATTGCTGTAAATTGGTAGCACTACCTGTAGAACCTACAAAACCAAAATAGATCTGGGAAGTACCATTAAAAATGGTATTTACAAAATCTTGTGAATATGTAATACGTTCAGCACAATCAAAAAACACATTTATAGTCTGAGAACTCGCTTCCCACACAACCTTAACTTCGTGAAAAACCCCGTCTTCTATGTTATTTGAAACAGCAGAAGCTAGGATTGGGCCAGCTAAATTAGTTGGCAAATTATGGTCAACCTCTCCATCAGAAATTAATGCCATAAAATCACCACCAACAGGATCACCAACGGCACCATTTCTAAATGTATCAAATTCAATACCAATAGAATCATCTATACCTTCATAACCGAGACCATCTCCTGATTGCCCTAAATCTGGTGAAGAATCTGTTTTAAAAACCATAACTATACCATCTGCTCCCCATACATCATTACTTCCCATGTTAAGATCAAAAACAATCTCGAAATCCGAATTAAAATCGATTGGGTTTTGATACCAAACCGCTCCTGATTGATTCTGTTGTTGTTCCGTAATTCGATAACAATCTCCTCCTATTGAAACAGCATCACCTACAAACTCTGGAGCTAATTGTGCTAAACATAAATTAGCACTGAGCATAAATATTACTAAAAGGATAAAATTTTCTACCTTTCTATTTAAAAATTCTATAATCATATTATTATTTTTTAAACTTTCTCTTATAATTCCTAATTAGATAATCAACATTACTTAGTTATGTAACAAACATTAACCTATTTTTCCTACCTATTTAAAATATTTTAATACAGCGTTATTAAGCATTTATTCAACTAAATAGTGTTTTTATGTATATTAAAAATTAGCAACATACATACAGAAAACTAACTTATGTTTTAAAACCTAGTTTATATTTTGCCACTAAAAACTATTAAACAATATTGTACTATATTTCCCTCTATTCATAATAATTTTTAAGTGTTAATAATTTACTAAAATATTTAAGGAAGTGAATATAAAAAAATAACCTCTAACACTAGGCTATTCCCACACAAATAGACGAACGGTAAATTTACTCGACAAACACATGTCTTAAAACACAGAATTCAAGAATTCTTTGAAAGAAATTAAGCATTTTCAAAAAATGATTGAAGTAAAAAAAGTAAAACATCAAAAACACTGAAATATTCGTGATTTATTTAACATTCCACTTCATCTAAATGCATGTCAAAAAAGAATATTTCAAAAAACCATATTCTATCTAAGTTATGTCTTAAAATTTACCTCATTTCAACACTCTCCTTAATCATCAAATACTTATTTTTGTAATTCACAAAAATTTCATTCATGGAAATACTTCAGTTTATACATTCAAAATGGGCTTATTTAGCACTTTTAGTTTTAGTACTAGCCACATTTAATGCACTTATCAAATTTTTTGGCGATAAAGAATTTGATGCAAAGGATTTTAGAATTTCGCTATTTGCTTTAATAACAATGCATATTCAATTGCTAATTGGTATTATTCTGTTTTTCACTAAAGATTATTTTTCTACAATAGAACAAGTTGGTGGTATGGGAGAGCTAATGAAAAACTCTGCATTAAGGAATTTAGTTGTAGAACATCCGTTAACTATGATAATTGCAGTAACATTTGTAACTGTTGGTTACTCTAAACATAAAAAGAAATTAACATCTAAACCAAAATTTAAACTATTGGCTATTTTTTACACACTGGCTTTAGTCTTAGTATTAGCCAAAATACCTTGGAATCTTTGGTTCTAAAACATTAGATTAAAACCTAAAAAAAAGCGTTTAGACTTAAATCTAAACGCTTTTTTTAAAGTGAAAAACGAAAATATTAACCTTTCGTTTCTGTTTTTTCTAAAGTTTTTTCATTGTCTTTGGTAATTTCTTTTATTAGATAAATATACACTGGGAAGTGATCACTAAATCCATCTGTAAAACCACCATCTGCAAAACTTCTAAAAGGATAACCTTTATATCTTCCATGTTTGTTACTTAGGTAATGTTTATTAAAAATTCCGGATTTGTAATAACGAAACGACGAATAATCTTTTTCTAAGAATGGCTGTGTTATTAAAACCTGATCAAACAAACTCCAGGCATCTCTATAACCTGTAGTCCCTAAACCTTGTTTCTTAAATTGATTTTCAAACGGATTGTAAATTCCCTTTAATGGCACCTTGTCTTTCTTAGCTACCGTTTTTAAAGCCTTTTTAAAACTAGCGTTGGTTGGATCATCATTAAAATCTCCCATTGTTATAACCTTAGCATAAGGATCTATAGATTGCAATGAGTCAATAATTCGTTTATTTAGTTTAGCAGCGCCAACACGCTTAGAACGACTCCTTGCTTCACCACCACTTCGCGATGGCCAGTGATTAACAATAATGTGTATTAAATCACCTTCAAGTTCACCAGAAACCAATAATTGGTCTCTTGTATAAACACGTTTTCTAGTTAAATCATCATAAATTAACAACTCATGAGAACTCGTTTCAATAGGTCTAAAAAGTGCTTTTTGATAAAGAAGAGCTACATCAATTCCCCTTTTATCTGGCGATTCAAAATGAACAATACCATAATCTTTAGCCAATAATTGTGGGTCATTAACCAAATCCATTAAAACTTGTTTGTTTTCAATTTCCGATACACCAATAATAGCAGGCGAATTTTTTGTATCATCAGACCCGATATCTGCGACAACCCTTGCCATATTTCTCACTTTGTTTTTATAAACTTCACCTCTAAGAGATTCGTTCATCTCCATTATAGGACTTGCCTCATCATATTTTGTAGTGTCATTTATAGTATCAAACAGATTCTCTAAATTATAAAATGCTACAGTGTGAATTTTAAATTTCTTTTTCTCTTGGGCATTTAAACTAATAGCTGCGAGAACAAATATTATTAAAAATCCTAATTTTATACTTTTCATTTTAGTCATGTTATTTTAACATTAATTCCATTACAAATCTTAGGCCAAAAGTATATATTTATTATAAATAATGTAAGTTTGCAAGCCCTAAATAACTATTATTTAATCTACAAAGATTATTAACTTTAAATTTAAGTATGAAAAAAAGTTTATTTATTCTATTATTTGGAATTTTTTCTTCCTTCACAATGATGGCTCAGAATACCATTATTAAGGGTAGTGTAAAAGACGCGGTTTCATTAGAGCCCATTCCAGATGTTACAATAACTATTGAAGAAACTCAGCAATCTACTTTAACTGATGGTTTAGGAGAATTTATATTCTCTAGCAATGTACCATTAGGAGAGCAGGTTTTAAGAATTTCTAAATTGGGCTATGAAACAAAACGTTACCCAATTGTTGTAAATGAAGGCGGTACTGTAAACATTACAGATATGACTTTAGATATTGATGTAACCACTGATGCAGATTTGTTTACTATTACTTTATCTGATGATGAACTTAATGACGACACTAGTGGTGCAGATAATATTTCTGGATTACTATCTTCATCTTTAGACATATTTCAAAGAACAGCTGCTTTTGAGTTTAGCTCCTCGTTCTTTAAAGTAAGAGGTTTAGACTCTGAAAACGGTTCTGTTTTAATTAACGGAATTGAAATGAACAAGCTCTACAACGGAAGACCACAATGGAATAATTGGGGCGGACTAAACGATATGATGCGTAACCAAGAATTAACAAGTGGATTAACACCATCTGCTTATAATTTTGGTGGAATTTTAGGAACCTCTAATATTAATACTAGAGCATCTAGTTACAGAAAAGGCGGCCGTGTTACCTTTTCATCATCTAACAGAAGTTACACAAATAGAGCCATGGCTAGTTATGCTTCTGGTTTAACTGAAGATGGATGGTCTTTTGCTTTTATGATTGGTAGACGTTGGGGAGACGAAGGTTTTCAAGATGCTACTTTATACGATTCTAATTCGTTCTTTGCCTCTATAGAAAAGAAAATTAACGATAAGCACAGCATAAACTTTACATCTATTTACGCACCTAATAGAAGAGGAAAATCATCTCCAAACACACAAGAGGTCTACGATTTAAAAGGGATTAAATACAATGAATATTGGGGAAATCTAGATGGAGAACAACGAAACTCTCGTATAAAAGAGGTTGAAGAACCAATCTTTATGTTAAACCACTATTGGGATATTTCTAGCAAAACTAGAATAAATACTAATGTAGGCTATCAATTTGGTAAACAAGGAAACAGTAGATTAGATAACTCTGGCGGTGCAAACCCTAGTCCTGCATATTACCAAAAACTACCAAGCTACTTTTTATCAGATACTGATGGACCAGACTATTCAGGAGCTTACCAAGCTGAACAAGAATTCATTAATGATGGACAAATTGATTGGGAACGTATTATAGATGCTAATGTTACTAACAACATTAACGATATTAATGCAGCATACGCGTTGTATGAAGATAGAGTAGATGACACACAATTAACTGTAAATTCTATACTAACTACCGAAATCAATGAAAACATTATTATAAATGGATCTGTAAATTATAAAAACCTGAAATCTGAAAATTTTGGAGAGGTTATAGATATACTTGGATCCTCAGTAGGATTATTAAATGTAGATGCATTTGATGGTTTTCAATACGATAATCAAAACCCAGACAGATTAGTTAGTGAAGGTGACAAATACAGATACAATTATAATCTTTACGCAGATGTAATTTCTGGCTATGCTCAAGGACAATTTAAATATAATAAAGTAGATTTTTATCTTTCTGCTAATATTACAAATACAACATACCAAAGAGAAGGTTTATGGGAACATAGTAGATTTGATGGAACTCAAGGGCCAGAATCTTACGGTAAAGGTGAAGAGCTTTCATTTACTGGTGTAGGAACAAAAGCAGGGTTTACATATAAAATTTCTGGTAAGCATTTAATAGACGTTAATGGAGGTTACGTTACAAGAGCTCCGAACATTAGAAACACCTACTCTAATTCTAGAGAAAACCATAATATTGTAAGAAACATTACTGAAGAAAAAGCGACTTCTTTTGACGCTAGCTACATATTTAGATCACCAATTGTAAAAGGAAAAATCACAGGTTTTTACACTAAAATTGAAGATGCAAACGAAGTAGGTTTTTACTTTGCTGATGGTTTAAGTGGTGGTGATGATATTGAAGACAATGAAACCTCTGCCTTTGTACAAGAAGTTTTACAAGGTATAGACAAAAAACATATTGGTGTTGAATTAGGGATTGAAGCACAGGTTACACCAACAATTAAATTGAAAGGTGCAGCATCTATAGGACAGTACACTTATGACAACAACCCTAATTTATATTTAACATCAGCTAGTTTTGAATCTGAAGATGGTTCTATAGATTTTGGACAAGCTAATTTAAAAGATTACAAACTAGCAGGAGGACCTCAACGCGCTGCTTCAGTTGGTTTTGAATATAGAGACCCTGATTATTGGTGGTTTGGCGCAACTGCAAACTTCTTTTCTAATGCTTATATTGATGTAAATGCTTTAACTAGAACTGAAAACTTCTATTTAGATTCAGATGGTTTACCCATTAATGACTATGATGAAGAATTAGCTACTGAGTTATTAAAGCAAGAAAAAATTAGCGATTATATGGTTGTAAATTTAGTTGGTGGTAAATCTTGGAAAGTAGGTGATTACTACATTAGTTTATTTGCAAGCGTAGGTAACCTTTTAGATGAAGTCTATAAAACTGGCGGTTTTGAGCAAGGCAGAAATGCTAATTACAGAGAACTAAGAGATGACAATGCAAACGGAACACCTAAATTTGGACCTAAATATTGGTACGGTAGAGGAACAAATTATTTTGTAAACTTGAACTTAAGATTCTAGAAAAAGAAAAATTAAAATAAAAACATTACAATTATGAGATGTGAAACATTCATAAATTCAATAATTATAAAAAAAAATGTTATGAATAAAACAAGTAAATTCTTAAACTTAATAATGGTTTTAATAGCTTCTATAGCTATTACATCTTGTGTGCAAGATGATGACTACACAATACCTAGTAGCTTAGGTGATGAAGAGAATAGTGGATTAGAAGAAATTCTAACAGATTTAAGCTCTGGTGATTTAATAGAAATTTCTATTTCTGATTTAAAAGCACTTTACGAAGCATATGAATCTGGACAATCTGGTTTTGATTACGACCATTTTATTGAAATTAGCGATAATCTAGTTGTAAAAGGCTATGTTACTTCTTCGGACGCAACAGGAAATTTTTATAAAGAATTCTACATGCAAGATGCACCAGAAAATCCAACTGCAGCTTTAGGTGTTGTTTTAAACCAAGTTGATTCATATAACCAATTCAATTTTGGTCGTGAAGTTTACATTAAACTTTCTGGTATGTATGTTGGTTATAACGCTAACGAAATAATTACAGTTGGCGGAAAAACTGATGATGATGAAGTTGGTCAGTTTACAGCAAACCAAATTCCTACTCAGATTTTTAGATCTTCAACAACTGAAACTATTGTTCCTTTAGAAGTTAACTTGTCTTCTATAAGCGAATCTCATGTTGGTATGTTTGTAACATCTAACAATGTTCAATTTCCAGAAGATTTAGAGGGAAGTACATTTGGTGACCCAACAGAAGATTTTGATACACAAAGAACGCTTCAATCTTGTGAAGGTTTTGGTTATTCTTCTTTTCTATTAGAAACTAGTTCTTTTGCTAACTTTTACAACACACCTTTACCTACAGGAGGTGGCAGTATATCTGCAGTAGTATTAAAAACTTATGGTGGTGATAATCTTGTTTACTTATTAAATGATTTAAATGACATACAGCTTAATGACACCCGTTGTACTCCAGATAATATTGATGATTTCAATGTTGTTTTTAGCGAAGATTTCTCTGCTGGCCAAGGCGATTGGGAAGTTACAAATACTGTAGGAACAAGAGATTGGTATTCTGCTAGTTTTGATGGCGAAAACTACATGAGAGCTACCGCTTATTCATCTGGTGGAAATGACGATATGATTAGTTGGTTAATTTCTCCTACTATAGATTTTGATGCTCAAGATGACGAACAATTATTACTTCAAATTGCAGATGCATACAGTAATGGTCAACCATTAAAAGCATATTATTCTAATGATTACACAACAGGTGGGAATCCAAGCACTGCAACTTGGACAGAAATAGGAGCAACAGAAATTGAAGCTTTAGGAGAGAACACTGGATTCTACGATAACAACTATGAATCTACAGGTTTAATAGATTTATCAATGGTGACAGGAGATGCCGTTATAGCATTTGTTTATGATAGTGAAGGAGGTGATATTTCTACTACTATTGATTTAAGTGATGTTAAAATTTTAGCACAATAAATAAAATTTAGAAGAAATTAAAAAAGGCTATCTATTAAAATAGATAGCCTTTTTTTAGCTATTTAAATACAGATTAGTTGATATTACAAATATGAAATTATATTACTTTAAAATTAATTTATAATGCTAGACACATTCTACATCACCATATTTAATCTCTATAAGAAGCGCTTAGGCAAAAAAAGTATTAAAGTAGCATTGCTATATATTAACTTTCTATCACTATCTATAGTCTTTGCATTAGCGACCTTCTTATTAGCTTTTGCTAAACAAATGAAAATATTAATAATGTCTAACACTAAGTTTTATGTGTTAATGTTATTAGTTTCTCTATTTATAATATTTATGAATTGGATGCGCTATAACGGTAAAAAAAGAACTATTCTAAATGCGAAATCTAACCGAATCAATCTTTCTATTTATTTGTTGTGGTTATTGCCTTTAGGGTGTTTAGCAATTGCTGTAATATTATTTCAAGTTTAAAATATGTCGTTGATATAAAAGAAAAAAGCTACCCTTTTAGGTAGCTTTTTTTCTGATTTTCTTTACAAACTTTCTTTTTTACCTTAAGTTTAATATGATAATATTACTCTGTATCAAAGCTTTCTACTGCATGCATATCTTTCACTTTGTATGCATCTCCTACTTTACCAACGGCTTCTTCTAAAGATTTCGGCGTTACTTTAGCTTCATCATATTCTACCATTGCTAAACGTTTTTCAAAATCTACTTTTGCAGATTTTACACCTTCCATTTTAGCCATTTTCTTCTCAATGGTTTTTGCACAACCCATTGCACAAGTCATACCTTCAATACCAAATTCCACTTTAGCATAGGTAGCATTTGGATCTAAAGTTGTAGCAACGTCTTTAGACGTCACCTCAACATCTACAGTTTTAACTTCTGGCTGAGATTCGTTTTTACAAGATGTAAAAACTAAAGCCATTATTGCTATTAAACTTATTGATTTTAATGTATTCATTGATTTTAACTATTAATATTTTGGCTAAATCTAGTAAATATTGACGAATCTTGCAGAATAATTAACGAATTTTGTGATTAATAGAACGTTGACAACCATGCAGAACCCAAACATTAAGTGGATATATTTAATTGTGCTTTCTATTATTTGGGGAAGTTCATTTATACTCATTAAAAAGTCACTTCTAGGTTTAACGCCATATCAACTAGGAGCACTTAGAACCCTTATAACAGGGATTTTATTACTAACTTTTGGTTTCAACAAATTAAAAGCTATCCCAAAATCGAGATGGAAATGGTTATTACTATCTGCTCTTTTGGGTTCCTTTATACCTGCTTTTTTCTTTGCCATAGCAGAAACAGAAATAGATAGTGCTGTAACTTCTGTACTAAATTCTCTTGTACCTTTAAATACTATATTAATTGGTTTTGCGGTATTTAAAATAGCTTCTAATAGTAGACAGGTAATAGGTGTAATTATTGGTTTCATTGGTACTGTTATACTAATATTAAAAGGAGCCGAACTTAACCCAACCCAGAATTACTTTTATGCAGGCTACATAATAGCATCCACTTTTATGTACGCAGCTAATGTGAATATTATTAAACGTTACTTACAAGACGTGAAACCTTTAGCTATTGCCACAGGTAATTATATTTTTATTGTAATACCTACGCTAATTGTACTTTTATTTAGTGGTTTTTTTACGGTTGAGACTTTTGAAAATCCTGCGCTACCAGAAGCTATGATATACATTACTATTCTTGCTGTTTTTGGTACAGCATTGGCTAAAATATTATTCTTTAGATTAGTGCAAATATCAACACCAGTATTTGCTTCTTCTGTTACTTATATAATGCCTATTGTTGCTTTAATATGGGGCATTTTAGATGGAGAGTCTTTTAACATTATACAATTATTTGCCTCCTTACTTATACTTTTTGGTGTGTATTTAGCCAATAGAAAAAAAGCATAAAAAAACCGAAGCTTTCACTTCGGTTTTAATTCTAATATTATAGAGATAAATTAATTGAAATCTGCATCAGATACACCTTCATTAATTTTAGCTTCTAATAATTTAAAAACTACAAGTTGTCCCATTTGAGAACCTTCTCTTACACCAGGAAACTTAACACCACCAAACTCTTTATAATCTTTTAAGAATGTTTCTTGAGTTTGTGTTTGCCCTTGCATTGAAGTCGTTTGAACTTCTTTTACTTTTAAACCAGTTTCTACATCATAGAAATAAGTTAAAGATACAGCCTCACCAGGAAATTGAACCTTATACGCGTCTTTATCATCTACTTTTTCTATACCAGTAATTTTTGCTGTTTCAGAATTTAATAAATTCAATTCTGTAAATAATCCTCCTAATGGCTTCATATCGTTTGCCATATTTGGTGGTAATGGATTCTTATTCATTGTAACGGTTTCTTGTGTCGTTAAAACAGTCATCATTGGGTTTCCGTTCATTGAGATAGTTTGTACCAATTTACCTTTCATTCTTTTCTCTTCACTAATAACAGCATTACCTTGTACACTCGCTTCATATTGTAATAAAATTGAAGTTAAAGCTTCTATCTTATCTTTTCCACCTACAGCATCAAGATATTTATTGAGTACAGAATTTACGTTTATACCTTCTGGTAACTTTACTTCAAATTTAGGTTTTTCAGCTTTATTAGCGTATTTATCAAAATACATAATAGGAATCCCTGTTTTCTCTAAATTCTCTAATACTTCAGCGCCATTACCTACTACAATAATTCTTAAATTATCTGCTTTAAAATATTTGTTTGCAACACGCTTAATATCTTCTACTGTAACATCTTTTATTTTTTGCAAATACGTAGAATAGAAATCTTCTGGTAAATTGTTTAACTCAATGTTTAAAGCATAATTAGCGATAGTTTGCGGACGCTCTAAAGCCATAACAAAATTACCTATATACTTCTGCTTAGCGTCTTCTAATAACTGGGCATCTACAGGTTCTGTTCTAATTCTTTTAATTTCTTTTAATGTTTCTACAATAGCACTATCGGTTACTTCATTTCTAACCTTTGCTGTTGCATTAAATCTAGAAGCTCCATATCTATCTGTACCTAATCTAGAATAGGCTCCATAGGTGTAGGCTTTATCTTCTCTTAAGTTTTTAAATAAGTAACCTTCACCACCACCACCTAAGATGTTATTTGTTATTAAAGCAGCGTGATAATCTGGATCATTCATCTTTAAATTAACATTGTTGGTAACAGAAAGGTTAGATTGAGTTGCGTCTGGCACATCAATAAAATTAATCTGTGTGTATTGCACATTTGGGTTTGGTTGAGGTACAGATGAATTTATATCTACAGACTTGGTCCAATCATTAAAGTATTTTTTAACTTGCTTTTTTACATCTTTAAACTCAACATCACCAATTACTACTAAATACGCATTATTAGGATTAAAATATTTTTCATAAAAAGCAACTGCATCTCCAAAAGAAACATTGTTTATTGTTTCTTCGGTTACAAATTCTCCATAAGGGTGTTTTGTTCCATAAGATAAAGCTGAGCCAACTCTACTAGCAATTGCATCTGCACTTTTTGCATCTGCTTTTAAGCCTTCTAACAATTTTTCTTTTTCTTTTTTAAATTCTTCTTCAACTAATAAAGGGTTTATAGCTGCATCAGATAACAATTCTAAAATTCTATCAGAATACTTTGTTAATGAACTTGCAAAACCTCCAGTAAATCCAAAGTTTAAGTTGGCACCTAAAAAATCTACTTCTTCATTAAATTTATCTTTAGAAATTGAAGTTGTTCCGTTTCCTAGCATACTTCCTAATAAGCTTTCTACACCAGCCTTATCACCAGTTGCTATTGGTTTATTGTCTATTCTTAGAGAATAAGAAACCCTTGGTAATTTATGGTTTTCTACAACTAAAACTTTTAAACCATTTTTTAATTCGAATTCCTGAGGTTTTTCAATTGAAATCTCTGGTTCAGGACCAGCCTTTGGTGGTTGAGACCTGTCTATTTGTGCAGTTGCACTTATAGTTATAACAAATAATGCGAAAAACGCTACTATTTTATTTTTCATGTTAAATACTGTTTTTATGTGTTTGTATCTATTATCTTATATGAACACATGCTGTACACTATTATACCTACAGTTAGGTAATAATGCTTTAAACATGCTCGTTTCATATTATTGATCTTCTGTTTTTGGTAAGTATTGAATTTCTACTCTTTGATTAGGGCTTAAATACTTTTTAGCCACTGATTGTATTTCTTCTCTTGTTATTGATCTATAAATATCTAACTGATTATTTATAATGTTTACATCACCATACAATAAATAATATGTTGCTAAAGAACCTGCTATACCAGCTACACTAGAATTAGAATTAACAAAATCATTTTCAAATTGATTTAATAGCTTTTCGTAATCACGCTCGCTTATTAAATTATTTTGCATTTTAAGGATTTCTTCATCCATATCTGCCAACAAGGTTTCTAAGCTAACATCTCCTAATGGTAAGGCAAATAATGCAAATATGTTATAATCTACTTGGCCTAAGTTTACAGCCTGTACTGTTAATGCTTCCTTTTTCTCGTCAATTAATTTTTTATACAACACAGAACTTTTTCCTCCGCTTAAATAACTTGAAATCATATCTAATACGTATGCTTCTCTAGTAGATTGACCTGGTAATCTGTACGCAGCAATAATGGCCGGAATTTGTATATTTTTATCGTAAGCAATTGCTTTTTTAGTTTCTGTTATTGGTGTTTCTGAAGGGAAATCACGCACAACCTCAGGACCTTTTTTTACAGCACTAAAATAATCAGTAACCATAGTCTTAGTCTTAGAATAATCAATATCACCTGCTACAACTAAAACCGCGTTATTTGGTACATAATACTTATCAAAAAAGGCATTAAACTCTTCTAAGGTTGCAGCATCTAAATGCTCCATTAAACCAATATTTTCGTCTTTATATGGATGTACATCAAACAGGTTTTCGCCAATAGTCTTTAAAAGTCCTCCGTAAGGTCTATTATCATAAGACTGACGTTTTTCCTCTTTTACAACTTCATTTTGCGTATCTACACCTACTTGATCAATCACTGGGTGTAACATACGTTCTGACTCTAACCACAACCCTAATTCTAATTTGTTAGATGGAAAAATTTCGTAATAATATGTTCTATCTTGAGAGGTATTAGCATTAAATGTACCTCCATTAGCAGGAATAATTTTCATAAATTCACCACGAGCAATGTTTTCAGACCCTTCAAATAAAAGGTGTTCAAAAAAGTGAGCAAAACCTGTACGCTCTCTACTACCATCTTTTCCTCCTACATCATACATAACAGATGTTATTACAACTGGAGCTGTATTATCTTTGTGCATAATAACATGCAAGCCATTGTCTAAATCAAATTCTTCAAATTCAACTTTTTGTGCTATTGCCTGATGGCTAATAAACAACAAAGAAGCCAAAGCCATAAAATAGTTTTTCATTGTAGTTTTGTTTAAATTATATTGTTTTAAGTGTTTGTCTTTGCTAGAAGATATTTGTTACACCTAGCCCTACAAAAATAAACAATGATTATCTGTTTTAAGAGATTTTGAAAGGAAAACACTCTAAATTAAGATTGTAGTGCTACTTAATATTTTAAAAGATTACATAATTTGAAGTAAAAAGTACTGTAAAACCCTTAAAACGTTTGTATATTAAGAATATAGGAGTATATTTGCATCCGCTTTCTGAGAAGAAAGTATTTTTTGATATAAACAAATTAATAAAAACGTTACGCTATGTACGCAATTGTAGAGATAGCAGGGCAGCAATTTAAAGTTGCAAAAGACCAAAAAGTTTTTGTTCACCGTTTAGCAACAGAAGAAGGTAAGAAAGTAGATTTCGATAACGTTCTTTTAATTGGCGATGGTAACAATGTAACTGTTGGCGCCCCAGCTATAGACGGAGCACAAGTAAGTGCTAAAGTCTTAAAGCACCTTAAAGGTGATAAAGTAATAGTCTTTAAAAAGAAAAGACGTAAAGGTTACCGTGTAAAAAACGGACACAGACAATCTTTAACTGAAATCGTAATTGAAAGTATTACTACTTCTGGAGCTAAAAAAGCGGCTCCTAAAAAAGAAACTAAGAAAGCTGAACCTAAAGTAGAAGCGAAAGCTGCTGCTCCAAAAGCTAAAAAAGCAACAGGTAAAGCAGATGATTTAAAGAAAGTTGAAGGTATTGGACCTAAAATTGCATCTACGTTAGTAGAAGCTGGCATCACTACTTTTGCTGATTTAGCTAAAGCTACACCAGAAGCAATTTCTGAAATCATTGCAGGAGTTCGTGGTAATCACGTAACAGATACATGGCCAGCACAAGCTCAATTAGCTGCTGATGGTAAGTGGGACGAGCTTAAAAAATGGCAAGACGAATTAGATGGTGGTAAAGCATAATTGCTAAATCGCTTAAGTATAACAATATAAAACCTTAAGATCATGGCTCATAAAAAAGGAGTTGGTAGTTCTAAAAATGGTAGAGAATCAGAATCGAAACGTTTAGGCGTTAAGATATTTGGTGGACAAGCTGCTATTGCTGGAAACATTATCATAAGACAACGTGGTAACACACACCATCCTGGTGAAAACGTTTACCAAGGAAAAGATCACACTTTACATGCTAAAGTTGACGGTCTAGTAAAATTTACTAAGAAAAAAGACAACAAGTCTTACGTTTCTATAGAGCCTTTTGAGGCTTAAGAAATATAATTTCTTAACAAATATAAAAGCACCTATTTTTTAGGTGCTTTTTTGTGTTTAATAACAATATGATTATAAAAAAAGTATATTAGATTAACATACGCTCGCTTAATTTGTTAATTCACCCAATTAAGCACCACATTTGTTAAGAATAAAATCCTTTCTATTTGTTTTCTTCACTTTTATAGCACTGAGTTATGCCCAAGATTCTCTTCCTATAAATGATAAACTTTATCAATTAAAGAGTCAATTAGAAATAGCTAAAAAATCTAAAGACTCCACTAAAATTGCAATCACTTATATTAAGCTTGGTAATTTTTTTCAACAATTAGGCTTATATAGCGAAGCCATTAAAAACTATCAATCCTTCCAGAAATCTTATATTAAAAAAGATACATGCATTATTTATGTTAAAAATGCATTAGCAAATATTCATTTAGATTTAAAAAAGTATGAAGAAGCTAAAAGACATACTTTAGAAAGTCTAGAAATTTCAAATGAGCTTAACTATAGCAAAGGTAAAGCAAATGTTTATGCACTTTTAGGGAGTATAGCCGAAAAACAGAAGGATTATAAATTAGCCCTAATGCATCAAAACAAGAGTTTATCTATTTTTAAAGCTTTAAAAGATAGTACAGGCCTTGCCATTTCTAATGAAAACATTGGCAGCATTTATGAAGATTTAGAACATTACGAAAAAGCGAAATCTTATTTTAAAAAAGCACAACATTTTTCTCATTATTGTAGTTCTGATATTCGTATTAATATCATCAACAATTTAGGAGACGTCCACAGAAAAACAGGGAATTTTGAAAAGGCGATTAGTTATACAAATAAAGCATTAAAACTTTCAAAAACCACCAAAAATGAATCACAACTAGAAAGTGCTCTTAAAGATTTGTCTAGAACTTATGCAGAATTAAAAGATTATAAACGTGCCTATGAATATCTCAACAATCAAAGCATTGTTAATGAACAAGAACTAAAAAGAAAAAATATTGAAGTAGTAAGTACAATGGAAGTACTTTATGAAGTTAATAAGAAAGAAGCTCAACTACAATTATTACATAAACAAAATCAAATAAATAAGGTACGGCAATACATCTTCTTAGTTTGTACACTATTTATAATTTTAGCGTTAACGCTAGCCTTTATGTATTGGAAAAAGAGAAGAAAACACGAAAACCGAATTTTACAATATAAACAACAACTGCTTCAGGTTGATTTAGATAAAAAGACTGCTGAGGAAAGTGCCTTAAAAAAAGAAATAGAAACTAAAGTTTCATCACTAACCAATTACAGTTTAAATATTGCCCATAAAAACAAATTATTATCTGATGTTTCTAAAACCCTTTATAAACTTAAAGATAGAAATGTGGCCCTCATTAAATCAAAATTAAAGGAAATCATTAAAGAGATTGATAATGATTTAGAAAACCATAATGAATGGACTGAACTTATGGGTTATTTTGATCAAATTCATCCAGAATTCTTTTACAACATCAAGCAAATTACCTCAGCAAAGTTGTCATCATCAGAAATACGATTAGCAATGCTACTTCGGCTAAATTTATCTTCAAAAGAAATCGCAAACATACTACATATTACACCAGACAGCGTGAGAATAGCTAGATATCGACTCAGAAAAAAATTACCTATTGATTCTAAAGAGGATCTACAGGCCTTTCTTCAAAATTTATAATACATATTTCCTATTTGTGTTTTACATGTTATGAAAACGTAAATGTTGCTCTCTTATATAGCCATTTTAAAGGGTTTTATTACTTTTTGTTAACATATTCTTTAGCTACAAAAAGTGGTATAAACCTAGTTTTGTAACAAACAAAAACCAACTAATAATGAAACATTACTTTACCCTTTTATTATTAATAACAGTAACTTTTTTTAGTTATTCCCAAACCGGAAACGTACAAGGTGTTATTACGGACAATAATGGACTTACCGTTCCTGGAGCCACACTTGTCGTTAATTCTACTAATAAAGGTGTCGTATCTGACTTTAACGGAAAATATACCATTGTAGATATACCAGAAGGTGTGCAAACCATAACCGTAAAATATCTAGGTTATGCAGATATCACTAATGAAGTTACGGTTGTAGCTAATACAACAACTATTTTAAATTTTACCTTAAACTCTGAAGACACGGAATTAGATGAAGTACTAATTTCTGGATTTGGATTAAGTGGACAAGTAAAAGCCCTAAATACTCAAAAAAACAAGCTAAATATTACTAATATAGTTTCAACAGATCAAATAGGAAAATTCCCAGATGCTAATATTGGTGATGCAGTTAAGCGTATTCCTGGAATTACTATGAAGGTAGATCAAGGTGAAGCTAGAAATATTATTGTACGTGGTTTAGCACCACAGTTAAATTCTGTAACTTTAAACGGAAGTAGAATTCCATCTGCCGAAGGCGATAACAGAGAGATTCAAATGGATTTAATTCCATCGGACATGATTCAAACCATAGAAGTTAATAAAGCGGTAACGCCAGATATGGATGCCGATGCCCTTGGTGGTTCTGTAAATTTAATTACGCGTACCTCACCACAAGGCTTCCGTTTGTCTGCAACAGCGGGTTCTGGTGTAAATTCTATTACAGGAAAACGTATTTTAAACGGTCAGTTTTTACTGGGTGATAGAAGCGAAAACGGAAAATTTGGTTGGATGGTGTCTGCATCTATCAACGATAACGATTTTGGTAGTGATAACTTTGAAGCCGAATGGACTGACGAGTTCGAGTACAATAATGGCGACGAAGATAATTTAGAAGAAGTTGATGTTAATCCATACACTAACGTTTTCGAAATTAGACAATATTTAGTACAACGTATTCGTAGAAGTTTCTCGGCAAATGTAGATTATAAATTTAACGAAAATAACAGTGTTTATTTTAAGTCCATTTACAACTGGAGAGACGATCGCGAAAATCGTTTTGTGTTAGAGCACGAAATTCTTGATGGTGAAGATATTGAAGCTGGAGATTTTACAGTAGATGGCAACGGAAACTTAACTATGTTTCCTGTTGAAGCTAAACGCGAAACAAAAGCAGGTATCGATAACAACCGTAACAAAAACACACGTTTAGAAGACCAACGTATGTCTAACTTTAGCATAGGCGGAAATCATTTAGCTAATACTTTACAAATAGATTGGATGGCATCTTATGCAAAAGCTTCAGAAGAGCGTTTAAACGAACGTTATTTAGTACACGAAAGCGAATATGCTATTAACTACAATAACGATTCTGAATTTCCACTTTACACGCCAGTTGATGCTAGCGATGCTGCTTACAACAATTTTGAGTTTGGTGAGTTAACCGAAGAAAACCAATACACCGAAGAAACAGATATGAACGTATTTGTAAACTTTAAATTACCTGTAAACTTGTTTAATAGTGAAGACGGATTTTTAAAGTTTGGTGTTCGTGGGCGTTTTAAAAATAAAAACAGAGATAACGATTTCACCGAATACTCTCCAGAAGATTCTGCTTTCGATTTATTAGGAACTTTACCAACTAGAGATTATACAGATTCAGACTTTTTGGCTGGAAGCGAATACCAAATTGGTAGCTTTGCAACTCCAGAATTTGTTGGAGGTTTAAATTTAGCAGATGCTTCACAATTTGAAGGTGAAGATTTAGTTGATGAATACCAAAGCGGAAACTTTGATGTAAACGAAAATGTTTTTGCCGGTTACATCATGACAAATCAGCAATTAACAAACAAGTTAAGCATTTTAGCTGGTGTTAGAATTGAAAATACAAATTTAGATTCTGAAGGTTACAGATTAACATTTATTGAAGAAGATGAAGATGCTGGTATCGACGAAGAAATTATTGTTGAAGCAGTAAGCGAAACAAACTCTTATGTTAATATTTTACCGGGTTTACATTTAAAATACGATTTAAACGACAACACTGTTTTCCGTTTCGCATGGACAAACACTTTGGCGCGTCCTAATTATGCCGATTTAATTCCAAGAGCAGAAATTATTAACGAAGATAGCGAAGTAGTATTAGGTAACCCAGATTTAGACCCAACAACATCAATGAACTTCGATGTTATGGCAGAACATTATTTTAAATCTGTTGGTATTTTATCTGGTGGTGTTTTCTATAAAAAAATAAACGATTTTATTTATACATACCAAACCGAAACTACCGACGATACTTATGGCGACGACACTACAGGTTACGAAGTGTACCAACCATTAAACGGTGATGATGCTTCGGTTTTAGGTTTCGAATTTGCTTTCCAAAGAAAACTAGATTTCTTACCTGGTTTTGCTAAAGATTTAAGCCTATATTTAAACTACACACATTTAACTTCTAATGCAAACGGAATTAGAAACGAAGATGGTGACGAGCGCGACGATTTAGGTTTGCCAAACACAGCGCCAAATATGTTTAATGCTTCTTTAGGTTATGCAAATAAAAAGTTAAGCGTACGTTTATCAAGTAACTTCTCAGATTCTTACATCGATGAAATTGGAGGAAATGCATTTGAAGATCGTTACTACGACAAACAATTTTTCTTAGATTTTAACGCAACATACGCATTTGGTAACGGCTTAAGCGCATACACAAGCTTAAATAATATTACCAACCAACCATTACGTTTTTACCAAGGTGTTAGTAGCCGTACTATGCAACGCGAGTATTACGGACAACGTTTTACAATTGGTTTAAAATACGATTTATTTAAAAAGTAAAACGATGAAAAAAGTTATATTATTTGGTGTTTTTGCAATTACATTAGTGTCTTGCGCAAACAAACTACCTGAAATTGCACCAACACTTATAACAGAAAAATTACCACACGATAGTGACGATCCTGCAATATGGATTAACAGCAAAAACATAGAGGAAAGTATTGTTTTTGGTACTGATAAAGATGTTGTTAACGGCGGTGTGTATGCCTTAGATTTAGACGGAAAAATCATAAAAGAGAAAAGCTTAACAGGTCTTAGCTATCCTAATAATGTGGATGTAGAATACGGTTTTAAACTCAACGACTCTACAAAAACCGACATTATAGTATTTTCTGAACGTGAGAAAAACCAAATAAGAGTTTACTCAGTTCCAGATATGAAACCATTGGATAATGGTGGTTTTAAAGTGTTTGAAGATGAAACTGCTGTAGAAATGAAACGACCAATGGGAGCTTCTATTTATAAGAATCCATCAACTGAAGACGTTTCTGTATTTGTGAGCAGAAAAGCTGGTCCAACGGAAGGTTATTTATACCAATACGCATTAGTTAGTGATTCTTTAGGAGTACATACAAATCTTTTAAGAAAAGTAGGAAATTTTAGTGGCACCAAAGAAATTGAGGCTATTGCTGTAGATGATGAGTTAGGTTTTCTTTATTATTCAGATGAAGGCGTCGGTGTTAGAAAATATTACGCAGACCCTGAAATGGGAAATGAAGAAATAACATTATTTGGTGGCGAATACTTTAAAGAAGATATTGAAGGTATTGCGATTGCAACCTACCCAAATGGAGAAGGTTTCCTTATCGTATCTAACCAACAAAACCACAGTTTTAACATCTTTAAAAGAAGCGATAATAGCTTTGTAAAGGAAATAAACTTAGGAACAATTGAAACTGACGGTTGTGATATTGTCACAACGAGTTTAGGAAAAAAATTCCCTAATGGTTTATTTGTATCTATGAACGATGAAAAAGACTTCTTCTTTCATGCCGTAGATTCTTTAAAGTTGAAATAATTTTTTTCAAGTTAATTTTTATCATTGGTTAAAAACCCTTTCCGTTTTTGGAAAGGGTTTTTTATTGTCATTCTAAAACACTAATAGATTTTTATTTTCGTTATTATATTGAAAACCAACCAATCTTTATGAAACGCTTAGTACTCTTTTTAAGTCTCCTTTTTCTTCTACAAAGTTGCAAATCTTCATACAGTAGAACTGAATTACTCAAAGAAAACAAAGCCTTAAAAGAACGTATTAAAAAACTTGAAACTGCTGATACTGTAAATAAAGAAGCTGCTCTTGAACTTAAAAAGATGAATGTAGTTTTCAGAGGTGTTTCTAATCCTATTTATATATCAAAACCTAATGCTGTCTCTTTTGAAGCTACTGCTTTTGGCTTGAGAAAATTAGATAGTTTGGGAAATTATATTCTGAGTCCTGGAACTGGTAAAACAGTAGACATTACAATTAAATCTAAGCTTAAAAATGGGGATTCTTTAATCGAAACAAAAACATTGAGAATTAAAGATATTTCTGCACCTATTGGCACTATAAATGGCATAGGTTGTGGAAGTAAATGTGAATTAAAATTAAAAAAAGAAGATTTAACTAATTCTGTAATAAACGCTGAAATGAAAAACTTTTTACACGATTTAGGCATGAAAGTGATTTCTTTCAAGGTTAAAATGCCTCATTTTAAAACTCTTGAAATAAATGGTAATAAAATGAATGTTAGAGCTAATGATTTATTCACTTTACTTCAGCCCAATGATTCCGTAATAATATTCGATATAAAAATTAGGCTTTCAGGTAGTTCTAGGTACCGATTAAAAGGTGTTGCACCTATAGTAATTAAAATAATAGAATAATTCTAAACAATCTCCATCTTTTTCAACAGAAAACTCGCATTCATATTTTGGCAAACCCCTTGCTTTAATTTGTAATCAAAGAACAATTCATCACTTATAATTTCGGCATCAAAATAATAGTTATTTACAGCATCTAATTCAGTTTCAATTTCTGTGAGACTTAAATCGTGTGTAGCAATAATACCTGTGGCATTTTGTTTTACTAGCTTTTCAACAAATTTTCTTGAGCCTATGGCTTTATCTGTACTATTGGTTCCTTTTAAAATTTCATCTAAAATAACAAAGTAGTTTTTATCATTTGCAATAGTATCTACCACAAATTTTAATCGCGTAAGTTCACTAAAGAAGTACGAACTATCATCGGTTAACGAATCTGTTGTTCGCATACTAGTAATAAGTTTTATAGGCTTGTATTTGCTTTGTTTGGCACAAATAGGTAAGCCAACATTAGCCATTACAATATGAAGCGCTACAGTTCTTAAAAATGTACTTTTCCCAGCCATGTTTGCTCCTGTAACTATAAAGAATTGTTCTTCTTCAAGTTTTAAGTCGCTATCTACTCGTTTTTCAGAATTTAATAGTGGATGACCCAAACCTTCTGCTAAAATAGTCACTGGTTCTTCAGTTAAAACCGGAAAGGTAAACTCTTGATGATTAAACGCATAGTTTCCAAAACTATTAAAAGCATCAAAAAAGGTAACGACTTCAAACCAATCTTCTACCTTATCGCCATATTGTTGAATCCAGTTTTCAACATGATAGCTGTTTCTAATATCTACTAAAAAATAACCATTACCAAAAATTGCTGATATTAGGTTATTTCTATTATCTAAAGCATCGAGTTTTTTTGAAAATTTTGAAAATATTTCGGAAGCTTTTAAACCTTCAGATTGTATACGTTTTTGTTTTGCTTGTAATAATTCAGATTTAAATTCAGTAGTTTCAATAGCATTAAGCAGTAATGCGTATTGTCTAAATGTGTCTTTTGCTCTTCCTGTGTATTGTGCTAATATGTTTATTTTTTTTAAATATACACCTGTAATTCCCAAACCTAATAGCAACCAATAACCAGCAATTGAAACAGGTATTATTTCAGCAATTCCCAAACCAATAAGAAGCAAAGAAGCAAAACTAAAACCTATAGTTAACCAATACTGTAGTTTTCCTAAAAAGGGTTTATAATCCTTTAACCAAGTGATAATAGAATTAGCAGAATGCTCTATGTCTACACCTTTAGCAACAGCTGTATAATTCTGCCGCCATAGAGGTAATGAGGCCAATTCTTTTATGGCTTGTTGTCTGGCTTCAATATTTGAAATATCATTAGAAAGTAAATGATCTGTTAACTTTTTAGTCCCTTCTTGTATAGCAGTTCTGTTTATAAATTGAAAGAAAGATCCTTTCCCAAATAAATCGATATCTAGGCTAAAAAAATGTTTTGGGTCTTGAAATTCTTCACCGTCTGGTCTATCATAAAAATCGCCATTTGCAATTTTTAGTTCATCTTCGTTAATTGTAATAAGGCGTTTATGAAGGTTTCTTTTAGCTTTTAAATCTGTATATCTCGATAGTAAAAACAGAAAACTTACCATACCTACAACACCAATTGCCAAGGCTAATTGCCAATTCTTAAACGTATAATAAATACCAATTGCTGTAAGAACAAAAATTGAAAGGCGTAAAATACTATACAAACTGAGTTGCTTAAAAATACGTTTAGATTCCGTTTGATTGGTTTCTAATTGTTCTTTATAAAATGTATTTGGGTTTTGCATAATACTAATTTATAGGGGAAATATAGTAAAAGTAAAAATCCCAAACATAATTATGTTTGGGATTTATATATCATTTAACGTCTTTAAATAAACAAAGACTAATTTATTATTATCCTTTTAATGTAGCGGCTAAATACTCTCTATTCATACGTGCAATATTTTCTAAAGAAATACCTTTTGGGCACTCTACTTCACAAGCACCTGTATTAGTACAGTTACCAAAGCCTTCTAAATCCATTTGAGCAACCATGTTTTTTACACGATCAGCAGCCTCTACTTGTCCTTGCGGCAATAAAGCATACTGTGATACTTTTGCACCTACAAATAACATTGCCGAAGAGTTTTTACACGTTGCTACACATGCACCACAACCAATACATGTTGCTGCATCCATAGCTTCATCTGCTGCATGTTTAGAAATAGGAATAGCGTTAGCGTCTTGAGTATTACCAGATGTGTTTACAGAAATATAGCCACCTGCTTGCTGAATACGATCAAAAGAAGATCTATCTACAACTAAATCTTTTATTACCGGAAATGCCGCTGCTCTAAATGGCTCTATTGTAATAGTATCTCCATCGTTAAACATACGCATGTGTAACTGACATGTTGTAATACCTCTATCTGGTCCGTGTGCCTCACCATTAATATACATAGAACACATACCACAGATACCTTCACGACAATCATGATCAAAAGCAACAGGCTCTTCACCTGAGTTTACTAACTGTTCATTTAAAACATCCATCATCTCTAAGAAAGACATGTGTTCTGAAATATCAGTCACTTTATAATCGACCATTTTGCCTTTATCATTAGCATCTTTTTGACGCCAAATCTTTAATGTAAGATTCATTCCTTTTCCTGACATAACTCTCTTATTTGTATGAACGTTGTTTTAATTCTATATCTTTAAATTCTAATTGTTCTTTATGAAGAACAGCATCTGCAGGTTCGCCTTTATATTCCCAAGCAGAAACAAATGCAAATTCTTCATCATTACGTTTTGCTTCTCCTTTTTGCGGTCCATCTAATTCTGCAGATTCTTCTCTAAAGTGTCCACCACAAGATTCTGATCTTGTTAATGCATCTTTAGCAAATAACTCTCCTAATTCTAAGAAATCTGCCACTCTACCTGCTTTTTCTAATTCCGGATTCATTTCATTAGCACCACCTGGTACAGAGACTTCTTTCCAAAACTCTTCTCTTATGGCTTTTATTTCTGCCATAGCTTCTGTAAGACCTTGTGCATTTCTAGACATTCCTGCTTTGTCCCACATTACTTTTCCTAACTTCTTATGGAAGTAGTCTACAGATTTTGTTCCTTTATTATTAACAAAGAAGTTAATTCTATCTGTAACTTCTTTTTCTGCTTCATCAAATTCTTTTGTGTCCGTTGGTATTTTACCAGTACGAATATCATCTGCTAAATAATCACCAATTGTATATGGTAATACAAAATAACCATCAGCTAAACCTTGCATTAAAGCAGAGGCACCAAGTCTATTAGCACCATGATCAGAGAAATTGGCTTCGCCAATACAATAACATCCAGGAATTGTAGTCATTAAATTATAATCTACCCAAATTCCTCCCATTGTATAGTGAACCGCAGGATAAATCATCATTGGTGTTTTGTATGGGTCTTGATCTACAATTTTCTCATACATTTGAAATAAGTTTCCGTATTTAGCTTCAACTATTTTCTGTCCTAATTCGTATATTTTTTCAGCAGAAGGATTAGCTATATTTTGAATTTTAGCTTGTTCTTTTCCGTAACGTTCAATGGCAGAAGCAAAATCTAAATATACAGCTTCACCTGTTTGGTTAACACCATAACCAGCATCACAACGTTCTTTTGCTGCTCTAGATGCTACATCTCGAGGTACTAAGTTACCAAATGCAGGATAACGTCTTTCTAAATAATAATCGCGTTCTTCCTCTGACAAATCGGTTGGTTTTTTACGACCTTCTCTAATTGCCAATACATCTTCCATGTTTTTTGGTACCCAAATACGCCCATCATTACGTAAGGACTCTGACATTAATGTCAGTTTAGATTGGTAATCACCAGAACGTGGAATACATGTTGGGTGAATTTGTGTATAACAAGGATTTGCGAAATACGCTCCTTTTTTATGTATTTTCCAAGCTGCAGTGGCATTAGATCCCATGGCATTTGTAGACAAGAAATATACATTTCCGTATCCACCAGAACCAATAACAACAGCATGTGCTGAGTGACGTTCTATTTCTCCTGTAACCAAGTTACGCGCAATAATTCCTCTTGCCTTACCATCTACAATAACTACATCTAGCATTTCGTGACGGTTAAACATTTCAATCTTACCACGAGCAATTTGTCTATTCATAGCAGAATAGGCGCCTAATAATAATTGCTGACCCGTTTGACCTTTAGCATAGAAAGTTCTAGAAACTAATACACCACCAAAAGAACGGTTATCTAACAATCCGCCATAATCTCGAGCAAAAGGTACACCTTGTGCCACACACTGGTCTATAATATTTGCAGAAACCTCCGCTAAACGATAAACGTTAGCTTCACGAGAACGGTAATCACCACCTTTTACAGTATCGTAAAATAATCTATAAGTAGAATCACCATCACCTTGGTAATTTTTTGCTGCATTAATACCACCTTGAGCCGCAATTGAGTGCGCTCTACGCGGAGAATCTTGATAAGCAAATGCTTTTACATTATACCCTAATTCTGCTAAAGTTGCAGCAGCAGAACCACCAGCAAGACCCGTACCAACAACAATAACATCGATATGACGCTTGTTAGCCGGATTTACTAAATCAATTTTATTTTTATATTCAGTCCATTTATCTTTTATTGGACCCTTTGGTACTTTTGAATCTAAAGCCATATTAGATATTTTTTAGTGAGTAAAGTGATGGAATAACGCTATGAAAATAAATCCTAATGGAATTAAAATCGCATAAGCTTTTCCGAATCCTTGCAACCCTTTAGTGTATTTGTTATTTGCTCCTGTAGATTGAAATGCAGAATCAAAACCGTGTAATAAGTGAAGTGCTAAAAACACAAAACCTACTATATAAAGTGCAACTCTCCAAATAGGAACAAATTTCTCTTGTAACTCATGGAAGTATCTAAACTCACCATTGTGCATTCCAGACATATCACCTAAGATATATTTCGTATTCATCTCAGGTATCCAGAAATCAATAAAGTGAATAATTAAAAATGCTAGTATAAAGCCACCACTCCAAATCATGTTTCTGCTCATCCATGTAGAATTGGCAGCACCATTATTTTTAGCGTACTTAACACCATTTGCTTTCTTGTTTTTGATTTCTAACACAAAACCCATTACAAAGTGAAAAATCACTCCGATTATTAAAATAGGTTGAATTACATATTGAATTACCCAAAATGTTCCCATAAAATGAGATATCTCGTTAAAGGTATCTGGACTAATTACAGAAAATAGGTTAATTACAAAATGTTGTAGTACAAAAATCATAAGGAAGAGTGCCGAAAGTGCCATGGCAAACTTTCTTCCTATCGACGAATTTAGAATTCCGCTCATTGTAGTTCTAATTTATTTTAGTCTAACAAAGATACAGCGCAATTAACATTTTGCCAACAAGGCTGAGTGATAATTAATTTATTTAGAATCGTTTTAATCTACAGTAATAATTACTTAATTTCAAGGCTAGTAACAATATTATCAATTTCAATTTTATAATCACCTTTTGGTAAATAATCTTTTTTATTAGCTGTTTCTTTAAAATTCAAAGTTGAATCTTCTTTAATTAAAGCCTTTTTCCCTTTCCCGTTAATCTCTAAATTATAGCCTACATAATTAAATCCTTTTACAACATTTACTGATGTATTGTACAATTCAGTACCTTTTTCTGATAGAATTCTCAAGGTTTTCACTCCTGAAACATTACTGTAAAACTTAATTGTAATTTCTGGCTCATAAGCATCAAACCATGAGCTCCAAGAACTTCCCCAACGTCGCGAATGTTTCACTGACTCTAAATCTATAAACGTAATGTCCTTAGAGGAGTCTGCCGTGTTTATAGTTTGAAGCGCCTCAATATTAGCTTTATATATACTTCTACCATGTGTGCCTACCAACAAATCTTTAGCTTCAGGTTGAATAACCATATCATGTACAGCAACATTTGGAATTCCTTTTGAAAAGGCTTCCCAAGTTTCTCCTTTATTAAATGAAACATAAGCACCATTATCGGTTCCTAGATACAATAAGTTTTCTTTTGAAGAATCCTCTCTTATTACATTCACAGGCGACGATGGAATGTTACTGCTAATATCTTTCCAAGTTTGTCCATAGTTATCACTTACATAAACATAAACTTTAAAATCGTCCCAACGATATCCATTTAAAGTGACGTAAACACGTTCTTTTTTATGCTGAGACGCAACGACTCTACTTACCCATAAATCTTTTGGTAAAGTGTTAGAAATTGTTGTCCAGCTTCCTCCAGCATTTTTGGTTACACTTACCACACCATCATCGCTTCCTGTGTAAATTAAGCCAAACTGAAATGGACTTTCACTAATCGTTGTTAAAGTTCCGTAGGCTACATTCCCTTTTTTTCCACCATTGGTTAAATCGTTACTTATAGCTTCAAAATCATCGCCTTTATTCATAGAACGCATTAGCTTATTTCCGCCTAAGTATAAAATATCTTGATTATGTGGTGACAACAATATTGGTGTTTGCCAATTAAAACGGTATGGTGTTTCACCTAAAGTGTGTTTGGGTTGAATATATTTACGCTCACCTGTTTCACGATTAATTCTGTAATAATTTCCAAACTGATAACCTGTATAAACAATGTTTGCGTCTCTGCTATCTATTTGAATTTGCATACCATCGCCACCCATTATACTTTTCCATGGATATTGACCACTTTGATGCCAGCTTTTATCCTCTTTAGAATTATTGGCACCAACCCAAACACCATTATCTTGTAGTCCACCATAAACATTATACGGTTTTTCATTATCTACATTAATAGCGTAAAATTGACCAACTGAAGCTGAGTTTAATTTAATCCAACTTTCGCCATCATCATAACTCATATTTAATCCACCATCGTTACCATTTATTAAATGGCCTTGTTTTTTAGGGTTTACCCAAAGTGCTTGGTGGTCTGCATGCACATTCTCGGCACTAATAGAAGTGAATGTTGTACCTGCATCTTTAGATTTTAAAATAGGAACTCCCATAATGTAAATCCCATTTTTATCTTGAGGGTCTACTCTTATTTCACCAAAATAATAGCCATAACTGTAGTATAAGCCATCTATATAATCATCGTGTGTTTTTTTCCAAGATTTTCCTCCGTCAGAACTTTTGTAAACCTCAGCACCTATAACTGGTGTATCAAAAAGTAATGCGTTAGCGTCTTCTAAATAATTGGCCAAATCTATTGGTTTTACGGTTCCGCTACTTACGAGTTGTTTAACGTTTGATGCTCTATATTTTTCTTGAAATCCATTTGTTTTTAAATAGGCATTTAGTTTTTTGTCTTCAAGCTTCATAAATGATTCAACACTCATGGTTTTAAAATCTTCTTTTGTTAATCCTGAAGCTTTACTTTTTTTAGATTTTGCTTTTCTATGAAATTGACTATCGTGTATTGCATAAATTGTGTTTTCATCGTACATCGCTATTCCTATTCTTCCAACGCCTTCTCCTGTTGGGAATCCGCTCTTTTTAGTTGATACTTTTGTCCAAGTATCGCCTGCATCTGTACTTTTATAAATTGCTGAATTATTTCCATTTCCTGTAAAATTCCAAGCCTTTCTATCTCTTGTCCAAGAAGTCGCAAACATGATTTTAAAATTATTAGGTGCATGTTGCACATCTATAATGCCACTCATATTGTCTACAAACAAGGTTTTAGTCCATGTTTCGCCACCATCTTTGGTTTTGTAAATTCCACGTTCTTCATTTGGCGAGTACAAATGACCTGTAACGCCTACAATAACTTCGTCAGGATTTTTTGGATTAATAAGAATGCGACCAATATGATGCGAGTCTTCTAAACCAACATTTTCCCAAGTTTTACCATTATCATTTGATTTTAAAATTCCGATACCAGCATAACTCGACCGCGAACTATTGTTTTCGCCTGTACCAACCCAAATGGTTCTGTTTTTCCAATCGACTGCAATATCGCCAACATTTTGAGTATCTGAACTATCTAAAATAGGTGTAAACGTTGTGCCATTATTTGTAGTATGCCAAACACCACCTGAAGCATAACCAACGTAAAACTCTGAAGGTTCATCCGGATTTACATCCACATCTACTACACGACCACTCATAACTGTTGGCCCAATATTTTTAAAAGGTACATTTTTAACCAATGAAGTTGCCTTCATTTTCTGTTTCTTAATCAATGCATCTTTAATGGTTTCAGCTGACGTAGCTGGCTGTTGAGCAAAGCACAAAAACGAACTTAAAATAAATGTAAACGAGAGGAATTTTGACTTAATCATTGTGGTTGGATTTTTAATGCTATGAAATTAAACATTTCAAAACGAACCGTCATAAAAGTCTCATAATTTTTAACAGATTCTAAGCTTTGTTTTTTTGCTTGCGGTTTTGTTTGTTTATTTTTGGAATAATTGATAATTACTTAATCAGGTTCCCACTTTCGTGGGAAATAAAAATTATAAATTTTTCTATGAAATACGATTTAATAGATTCTCAACTCTTTATAAAAAACCGTAAAAACTTTGCTTCTCAAATGAAGCCTAATAGTTTAGCTGTTTTTAATTCTAACGATATTTATCCCATTAGTGCAGACAGCACCATGCCTTTTGAGCAGCACAGAGATATTTTTTACCTCAGTGGTGTTGACCAAGAGGAAAGTGTTTTGGTGTTGTTTCCAGATTGTCCAAACGAAGATTTTAAAGAAGTTTTATTTGTTAGAGAAACCAATGCACATATCGCAGTTTGGGAAGGCGAAAAATTAACTAAAGAAGCTGCATTTAAAACTAGTGGAATTAAAACGGTTTTATGGCTTCAAGATTTAGAAAAAACAATCGCTGAACTTTCTACCTATTGCGATACATTCTACATCAACACTAACGAACATTATAGAGCTAATGTAGAAACTGAAACTAGAGAAGACCGTTTTACTAAGTGGTTGTTAGCTAAATATCCTGCGCACAGCGTAGCAAAAAGCAATCCTATTTTGCAACGTTTACGTTCTGTAAAAGACCAGATTGAAATAGATTTAATGCAACATGCGTGTAATATCACAGAAAAAGGCTTTAGAAGAATATTACCTTTCGTAAAACCTGGTGTTTGGGAATATGAAATTGAAGCTGAATTATTACATGAATTTGTAAGAAACCGCTCAAAAGGTTTTGCTTACACACCAATTATTGCAAGTGGAAACAATGCTAACGTTTTACATTACATTGAAAATAACCAAGAATGTAAAGCTGGCGATTTAATCTTATTTGATATTGCTGCAGAATATGCAAATTATAAAAGTGATTTATCGCGAACGATTCCGGTTTCAGGAAAATTTACAGACCGACAAAAAGCGGTTTATAATGCTGTAAATCATGTAAAAAAAGAGGCTACAAAATTATTAGTTCCTGGTACATTGTGGAAAGCATATCACGTAGAGGTTGGAAAGATTATGACCGACCAATTATTAAACCTTGGTCTATTAGACAAAGCAGACGTGCAAAACGAAGACCCAAAATGGCCAGCTTATAAAAAATATTTTATGCATGGTACAAGTCATCATATTGGTTTAGATACACACGATTATGGTTTACTACACGAACCTATTAAAGCCAATATGGTATTTACTGTAGAACCTGGTATTTATATTCCGGATGAAGGTTTTGGTATTCGTTTAGAAGATGATGTAGTTGTGCAAGAACAAGGCGAGCCATTTAATTTAATGGGAAATATTCCTATTGAAGCTGAAGAGATTGAGGATTTGATGAATGCTTAATTCGAATAAATAAAAAAAGGCGCTTTTTAAAAAGCGCCTTTTTTATTGTTTAAATCTCTATTGTGGTAGACTCAAAAACATAACGTTGTAATTTCTGTAAGGTTTCTAACTTATCACTAGTATTTACTAATAATGAAATGTTGTTATTGCTTCCACCATACGCAATCATACGCACATTAACATCTTGCAATACTTGAAAAAGTTCTGGTGTATCTGGATGGTAAATAATATGATTACCAACCAAACAAACAATACTCATATAATCATCAACTTCAACTGTTGCAAATTTCTCTAGTTCTTCCGTTATAGATTCTAAATACGTAGTATTATCGATTGTTAACGAAACTGCAATTTCAGACGTTGTAATCATATCAATAGACGTTTCGTATTTCTCAAAAATTTCGAAAACTTTCTTTAAGAATCCGTGTGCCAATAACATACGTACTGACTTGATTTTTATAGCTGTTATTCCGTCTTTTGCTGCAATCGCTTTTATGCCTTCGCCATGAATTTGGTTGGTGATTAATGTACCATGCGCATTTGGTGCCATTGTATTTTTTAAACGCAATGGAATATCTAAATTACAAACAGGCATTACGGTTTGTGGATGCAGAATCTTTGCGCCAAAATAAGCTAGCTCAGCAGCTTCGTCATAAGATAAATGCGATAATGCTTTGGTATCATTTACAAAACGAGGGTCATTATTATGAAAACCATCAATATCTGTCCAAATTTGAACTTCTTCGGCTTCAATTGCAGCACCAATAATGGTTGCTGTATAATCACTTCCGCCACGTTGTAAATTTGCGATGTTACCATCAACATCTAAACAAATAAAACCTTGTGTTATATACACATCAGCTTCATATTGGTCTTCCATTAAACGTTCTAAATTCTGCTTTATGTAGAAATTATCAGGTTCATTTGCTCTATCAATTCTCATAAATTCTAAAGCAGGTAAAAGCGCAGCACTCACGCCATGTTGTTGCAATAACTTGCTGAACATATAGGTTGAAAGTAATTCTCCATTGGCTACGATTGAATTATGAAGTAATTCTGAATGCGCCTCAGCTACATTATCTAATAATGACGCAAAAATAGAATTAACATAATCAATAACATCTTTTTGCAAACTGTTATCTTGAATTAAGTTAGAAACGGTTTGTTTATAGGTTTCGTTTAAATCTATAATCTGTTTTTGGGCTAACTCAGTATTTCCTTCTTTTATTAAATCGGAAATTCCGACCAAAGCATTAGTCGTACCAGACATGGCAGACAGCACTACAATTTTTTTGCCATTAGTACCAATGATATCTTTAACATGATTCATGTTTTCTACAGAACCAACAGAAGTACCTCCAAACTTATATACTAACATAACTTTTTAAATTTTTAGAGGACAAATGTAGAGTTGACATTTGTAATAAACATAAAAATTAAAAAAATAGTTGCTTTTTACACAAATTGTTAATTATATAACAAATACTGCAAAATTATTTTTTGAAAGATTTATTATTCTGAATAAAAGAGATTGCGAAAAACGAAATTACAGCCGGTAAAACCCAACCCAAACTATAGTTTGCAAAAGGAATATAACTGGTTATTGACTTTAATGCTTCTGAAGGACTAATAAAACCAACTACATCTGGAATACTAAATAGAAATGTAATGATAACTACAACTCTAAAGACTAAAGAAGATGCTAATTTTTGAGGTAAAACATTCAATAAAATTAAGACTATAGTGATAGGATAGATTAATAAAAGGACTGGCACAGCGACCACTATAATCGAATTAAAATCTAATTGACCAACACCAACACCCAAAACGCATGCTAATATCGCAGTGATAACGTACACCATCTTTGAGTCATTAAGTAAACCTTTAAAATAATCTGCTGTACCAGCAACAATGCCAATAGCAGTTGTAAAACACGCCAAAGAAATAAGAATGCTTAAAACCGTATTCCCAAATTTACCTAAAGACGAAATACTAATAGCGCGTAATAAGTTGGCGCGTTGCATATCATTACTCAATTCTCCGTTAACCGTAATTTCTGAACTATAATAGGCGCCAACGGCAATTAAACCAGCATAAATAATAAAGAGCCCTAAACCTGCAATTAGTCCAGATTTTCTAATTAATTTACGTTTAGATTCATACGCTTCAATAGCCATATTATCAAAATTTAAAGACACAATGATAACAGCACCAACCACGACTGCACCAATAGCATCAAAGGTTTGGTAACCTTCTAATATTCCTGTAACAATTGGTGTTTCAAACTGTGAAATTCCTGTATTAAATTCCGAAGAAAACATAGCTATGCTAATAACAACCAATAACATGATGACGATAAATGGTGTTAGAAATTTACCGATAAGATTCAATATTTTAGAACGGTTAAGAACAAAAACTAATACTAGCGAAAAGTAAATTGCACTAGTTAATAATGGGCTTGTATCAAAAGCCGGAAAAACCGCAATTTCATGAGTGGCAGCCGCTGTTCTTGGCGACGGAATTGCCACAGCAATCACATAAATTATAATACAATAGATTAAACTAAATGTTGGCGATACTTTTTTTCCGAAATCAAATAATGTGCCCTGTAATCTGGCATGTGCAAGTATTCCTAAAATAGGAATAATTACAGCTGTAATTATAAAACCAAGAGCAATCAAAAACCAATCATTACCAGCTTTATAACCCAGTAATGGTGGAATCAATAAATTACCTGCTCCAAAAAACAAGGAAAACAATCCAAAACTAGTGACTAAAAGTTCTTTGCGTTTTATATTCACTACTTGGTCTTCTTGAGTTTTAAATCTTCAAAATCGAAACTAAAATCTGTGATTGGCGCAATGTACTTCATAGTTGCAGAAACAGCTTCTTCGTTTTCATTGAATGTAAAGTTTACATACACGTCTGCATCGTAACTTCTATCATTCCATTTCGCAACAAACGTTGTCGCATTTAATGGCAACAACTCTCCAAACAATCTTGATGAACGCTTACTCTTTATAGTATACCCTTTTTTTGCTTCGTGAGAAATTATCACATCTCCAAACCAATCATCAGTATAAGTACCAACTATATGTTCTGGCTTTGGTAAGGATTTAAGTTTTTGGGCTTTATCTATTTTAGTATAAACCTCAGCTTTTAAGCTATCATTATATTTTATGTAATCTGCATTTCGTTTTCCGTATTTCTCTAACCAATTTCGGTTTTTATAACCCAAATAAGCATCCTTAATAGTATTTGTTATGGTATTAAACGCAGAACCATTCATTTGATTGGTTAATACTACAATGCCTAAATCTAAATCTGGAATCATGGTAAACTGAGTTACTGTACCTAACAAACCACCTGTATGATACACTTGTTTGTGTCCGCCTTTTACATCAGTTAAAAACCAACCAAGTCCATACCCTTTAAAATTAGAGTTATAAGAATCATTAGGATACACATTTAATGGTGTTTGTAATTGCCAAAGCTGATGGAATTGTTGCTCACTTAGCAAACGTTCTCCAGTTTTGGTTACGGCATCATTCATTAAAAAAGCGGCCCAAGTTAACATATCTGGCACGTTACTTACAATGCCACCTGCAGGATTCGCCGTTTCACTCCAATCATGCGGAATTTGCACCACCTTACCTTCTGCCATAGTGTGTGCATCAATAATATTAGATTTATCTGTAACACGATTATAAGAAGCTTTACTGTTAACCATCCCAACCGGTTTCATAATTTTTGCCTCTATAAATTCTTCCCAAGACAAACCACTTACACGTTTTAAAACTTCGCCAGCAATAATGAACATATTATTATTGTAAGCAAATTTGCTTCTAAAGGATGTTTCAGGTTCTAAATATTTTACGTTGTTAATAATGTCTTCAACAGTAAAGTCGCTACCTTCAGGAAAAAACATTAAATCGCCAGCGCCTAAACCCATACCACTTCTGTGTGTTACCAAATCTCTAACCGTAAAATTTTCTGTAACCCAAGCGTCGTGTAATTGAAATTCTGGTATATGCTTACGTACTTTATCATCCCAATTTAATTTACCAGCATCGACCATCATTGCTAAAGCAAAGCATGTAAATCCTTTACTGTTAGATGCAACACCAACCAAGGTTTCGTCATTCATTTCTTTTTTATTAGTTAATGAACGCACACCATGGCCTTTAGAATAAACGACCTTGCCGTCTTTATAGATACCAACAGAAATTCCAGGCACATCAAATGTTGTTAGTGTTTCGGCTACAAGTTTATCTAAATCGTTCTCTTTAATTTGAGCAGTTAATACTAATGTCGAAATAAAAAATAATGAGGTCAGTAGTCTTTTTAAAAACATGGAATATTTAATTAATGTGGATTATTTTCAAAGATAGTAAAATGTTATATGGATTTTAGACTAAAAACCATTGCTTAAATTATCTTTGCCTTTATGATTTTAAACTACAAGAACAGCAATATTCATTATACCACAACAGGAACAGGCGAAGCTATAGTTTTGCTTCATGGTTTTTTAGAAACATTAGATATGTGGTATGATTTTATTCCTGAATTATCTAAAAGCCATCAAGTTATATGTGTAGATTTATTAGGTCATGGCAAAACGGATTGCATAGGTTATGTGCATACCATGGAAGAAATGGCAGAAGCAGTCTTTGAGGTTTTAAATTACCTTAATATTAAAAATGCCTATTTTGTAGGACATTCAATGGGTGGTTATGTATCTTTAGCTTTAGCCGAAAAACATCCAAAACTTATAAAAGGACTTTGCTTAATGAATTCTTCTTATAATGAAGACGATGAAGAGCGTATACAAATAAGAAATAGAGCTTGTAAAATGGCGAAGTTGAACTACAAAGTACTTATTAACATGTCTTTTGCTAATTTATTTACCGAAGAAAGCAAAATAAAGTTTGAAGTGGAATACAATAACGCATTAGAATTAGCACTAAAAACACCGTTGCAAGGTTACATTGCAGCACAAGAAGGCATGAAACTTAGGCCTAACCGTTTTGAAATTTTTAAAAATCTAAATGCCAAAAAATTAATTATTATTGGTAAAAAAGATGGGTTGATAAATCGTAAAAAAATAATGAATCAAATTGAAGAGACTGATATAAATTATGTAGAATTTTCAGAAGGACATATGAGTTCTATAGAAAATAAACCAGATTTATCTTACAATTTATTACATTTTGTCGAAAAATAAGTCGTTTAAACGTTTGATTTAGTCTTTTTTTCTAAATTCATACTCTAAAGTAGAAAATAAATTGTAAAGAAGCAGTATGAAACCAACAAAATTATATTGTAATTTATTTGGTCATAACTACGTAGAGACCAAAAAAGTAACTAACCACGTAAAAGAATATACATGTAAATGTTGCAAAAAACAGGTAACAACCAGTAGTACAGGACATTTAATTGAACTTACAGAAAAGCGACAAGAAATTAACTCAGCATTAGAGCGTATTTACAATAATAGATTGATGCGTTTACAGCAAAAAATGATCAGTTCGTCGATCTATTAATTGTTAATAACTTTTCAGATATTTATTTTATTATATTTCAATCCCTATAACTTTTAGCGAATCCCTCAAGAAATATAATTAATGAAAAATGTTTATTGCGCATTATTTGGACATGACTATAAAGTCTCCAAAAATGTGACTTACCACGTAAAAGAATACAAGTGCAAAAATTGTAAATCTGAAATGACTATTGATGGCAACGGAAACTTTATTCCATTAACGCCTAAATTTAAAGAAATTAACACCGTCTTACATACAGTACATAACAAGCGTTTAGAAAAAAGTCAACGTTTTGTTATGTTTGATTTTTAAGCGCATTCCATCCTTTTGCTATAATAGGTATTTTTTCTTCTGCTCTTGTAACTAAGTGCATACCTCTGTCTTCTTCGGTTATATAACCAATAACTGTTAAATTTGGATTGCCTTTTATTTTAGGATAATCTTCTTGAGAAACCGTCATTAATAATTCGTAATCCTCACCTCCATTTAACGCTATTGTTGTACTATCAATATTAAATTCTTCGCAAGTAGAAATTAATTGAGGGTCTAATGGTATTTTATTTTCATATAAATCTACACCAACTTTACTTTGTCTACATAAGTGTATAATTTCCGAAGATATACCATCACTCACGTCAATCATACTTGTTGGTTTTACCTTTAATTCTTTTAACAATTCTACTATATCCTTACGCGCTTCTGGTTTTAATTGACGCTCAATAATATATGTATACATTGATAAATCTGGCTGATTATTAGGGTTTACCTTAAATACTTCTTTTTCGCGCTCTAAAACCTGTAATCCCATATAAGCACTACCAACATCTCCTGTTACAACTACCAAATCGTTTACTTTTGCACCAGAGCGTAATACTTCATTTCCCTTTTCCACTTCTCCAATCGCTGTTACTGAAATAATAAGTCCAGATGTAGATGATGTTGTATCTCCACCAACAACATCAACATTATAAATTTTAGCTGCAGTAGAAATTCCTTCATATAACTCTTCTAAAGCTTCTAAAGGAAAACGGTTAGATACTGCAATAGAAACTGTTACCTGAGTAGCCATGGCATTCATGGCATATATATCAGATAGGTTTACAATTATTGCTTTATATCCTAAATGCTTTAAAGGTGCATAACTTAAATCGAAATGAACGCCCTCTATTAACAAATCTGTAGACACAACAACTTGTTTCTTGCCAAAATTTAAAACGGCAGCATCATCACCAATAGCTTTAATGGTGGATTTTTGCGTCACCTTAAAGTGTTCCGTTAGATGTTCTATTAACTTAAACTCACCTAATTCACTTAACGGTGTACGTTGTGGATTTTTATCTTCAATCATAACGCAAAAATATTATGCTTTTTCTAAATTATGCATTATTCTAGCAATATTTATGATTTTATTAGTAGACAAGCTTCACTAATCACCTGTTTTATTTTTAATTTATAATACCATCAAAAAAATTGACTGAGTAAACAATTTTACTTTTTAAAATATTCAGAATTACTTCCTATTTCTAAAAATTTTGTGCATTTCATCGAAAAATATAGTATTTTAACTTGTTTTATGATTGATTTTTTAAATTGCCTTCCCCTAAATCTACTAAATATGAATCCCAAAACGAACACTACTTTACCATGTGCCATTTTTGGCCATAATTTTGAAAGATCAAAAACCTATTTAGATCATTCTGTAGAATTAACATGTACCCATTGCGATACCGTAGTAGTAACGGACTCTAAAGGAAACTTTGAGAATTACACAGTAAAAAACAAGCAATTAAAAGACACACTACAAGAGCTTTACAGACTTACAAAACGTGTTACAAAACCTAAAGTAACAACTTAATAAAATTCAGGTTAACTGAAACTCCATAGCTAAACCTTATTAAATCATATACTAATATAATGTTAGTACTTATGGTTTAACCTTTGTTATATCGTATATTTGCAATCTATTTAGAACAATCTAGTTTAACGATATGATTAAAGTCTCAGATAACGCAAAAAAGAAAGTCATAGAACTTATGACTGACGACGGGTTCAACCCTAGTACTGACTTCATTAGAGTTGGTGTAAAAAGTGGTGGATGCTCTGGATTATCTTACGATTTAAAATTTGACAAATCACAAAACGAAGACGACAAGGTCTTTGAGGATAATGATGTAAAAATCATTGTAGATAAAAAGAGTTTTTTATATCTCATAGGTACAACTCTAGAATATTCTGGTGGATTAAACGGAACAGGTTTCGTATTTAACAACCCTAATGCCAACCGAACCTGCGGTTGTGGTGAATCATTTTCATTGTAAGTTGAATGTTTAAATGTTTTTAAAGTAGAAAAGTAAAGAGAGTAAATGGCAAAAATTAGTTCTTTTGAAGATATAAATGCTTGGCAAAAAGCCAGAGAACTAAATACCGAAATTTATAATCTAACAAATAAGAATAATTCTTTTTCTAAAGATTTTGGATTAAGGGATCAAATAAGAAGGTGTTCTATTTCAATAAGTTCTAATATTGCAGAAGGGTTTGAAAGAGAAACAAATAAAGAATTTAGACGTTTTTTATATATCGCAAAAGCTTCAGCAGGAGAGTTTAGATCTCAATTGTATTTAGCATCAGATTTAGATTATATTTCAACGGAAGAATTCAATAAATTAAATTTAAAAGTAAACGATATATCGAAAATGAAAGGTGGTTTAATAAAGTACCTCAACACAACTTTATAAACATTTAACTTTTCAACATTATAACTATTATGTCAAAATATACAGAAGACGATTTAAGAGAAGAATTAAAAACCAAAGAATACGAATATGGTTTTTATACAGATATTGAATCTGAAACCTTTCCTGTTGGACTAAATGAAGAAATTGTAATCGCCATTTCTAAAAAGAAAGAAGAGCCAGAATGGATGACCCAGTGGAGACTAGAAGCTTTTAAAGTTTGGAAAGAAATGGAAGAACCAGAATGGCCAAATGTCAGCTACCAAAAACCAGATTTTCAAGCAATTTCTTATTATTCTGCACCAAACAGTAAACCAAAATACGATAGTATTGACGAAGTAGACCCAGAATTATTGGCCACTTTTGAAAAACTAGGAATTTCGTTAGAAGAGCAGAAAAAATTAGCTGGTGTTGCCATGGATGTGGTTGTAGATTCAGTTTCAGTAGCTACCACATTTAAAGAAACCTTGGCAGAAAAGGGTATTATTTTTATGAGTATTTCTGAAGCTATTAAAGAACACCCAGAACTTGTAAAAAAATATATTGGTACAGTGGTACCGCAGAAAGACAATTTTTATGCCGCTTTAAATTCTGCAGTTTTTAGTGATGGTTCTTTTTGTTATATTCCTAAAGGTGTAAAATGTCCAATGGAATTGTCTACTTACTTTAGAATAAACCAAGCAGGAACGGGGCAATTTGAAAGAACACTTGTAATTGCTGACGAAGGGAGTTATGTCTCTTATTTAGAAGGTTGTACAGCACCTAGTAGAGACGAGAATCAATTACATGCAGCAGTTGTAGAACTTATTGCTTTAGATGATGCTGAAATTAAATACTCTACCGTACAAAATTGGTTTCCAGGAAATGCTGAAGGAAAAGGTGGTGTTTTTAACTTTGTAACTAAAAGAGGTCTTTGCGAAAACAATGCTAAAATTTCATGGACCCAAGTTGAAACAGGCTCTGCTGTAACATGGAAATATCCAAGCTGTGTTTTAAAAGGTGATAACTCAGTTGGTGAATTCTATTCTATCGCTGTAACTAATAATTACCAGCAAGCAGATACTGGTACTAAAATGATTCATTTAGGCAAAAACACAAAATCTACAATAATATCTAAAGGAATTTCTGCTGGTAAATCACAAAACTCTTATCGTGGATTGGTTCAAATTAGTCCTCGCGCAGAAAATGCACGTAATTTTTCGCAATGTGATAGTTTATTAATGGGTAATGAATGTGGTGCACACACGTTTCCATACATAGAAGCTAAAAATAAAAGTGCTATGATTGAGCACGAAGCAACTACAAGTAAAATCGGTGAAGACCAAATATTCTATTGTAACCAGCGAGGCATTGATACCGAAAAAGCAATTGCCTTAATTGTCAATGGTTTTAGTAAAGAAGTTCTTAATAAATTACCAATGGAGTTTGCTGTAGAGGCACAAAAATTATTAGAAATTAGTTTAGAAGGTTCCGTAGGTTAACCACTTGAAAAGATTTTTAAAATGAAAAAAATCAGCCTTATTTTATGTATTACATTAGCATTGTTTTCATGTAAAAACGAAAACAATAATACCTCTGTAGATTTAGAAGAAAATCGTGCAAAATCTTACGACCAAAACGATGGATTTATAACAGTAAAAGGGTTGTATGTATACTATAGAGATGCTGCTGTTTTAGAAACTAAACAAGAAATTTACGGTGTGGTTATAGATGATAACTTGCAACTTTTAGAAAAAGAAGTTAAGCCCTTTAAAAAAGAAGCCACAGACATGGTACCTGTGACGGTTAGAGTAAGAAAATTTAAAAAACCAGAAGGCGAAGAAGGCTGGCCGTATAGAGTAGAAATTAAAGAAATATTAAAGGTGGAAGCACCAAACCCAGAATCAAACGACGTTATAAAATTAGCAAAATAAGACTATGTTAAAGATTAATAATTTACACGCAAGTGTAGAGGATAAAGCCATATTAAAAGGAATTAATTTAGAAGTAAAACCAGGAGAAGTTCATGCTATTATGGGACCAAACGGTTCAGGTAAAAGTACATTAGCTTCGGTTATTGCTGGTAAAGAAGATTATGAAGTTACCGATGGCTCAATTGAATTAGAAGGTGAAGACATTGAAGAATTAGCCGCTGAAGAACGTGCTCACAAAGGCATTTTCTTATCCTTTCAATATCCTGTAGAAATTCCTGGAGTTAGCGTTACTAACTTTATGAAAACGGCTATTAACGAAACACGTAAAGCTAAAGGTTTAGAAGATATGCCTGCAAAGGATATGTTGAAAATGATTAGAGATAAATCTGAACTTCTAGAAATAGACCGTAAATTCTTATCGCGTTCTCTCAATGAAGGTTTTTCTGGTGGAGAAAAGAAACGTAACGAGATTTTTCAAATGGCTATGTTAGAACCAAAATTAGCCATCTTAGATGAAACGGATTCTGGTTTAGATATCGATGCCCTTCGTATTGTAGCAAATGGTGTCAACAAATTAAAATCTAAAGATAACGCTGTTGTTGTAATAACACACTACCAGCGTTTATTAGACCATATTGTACCAGATTTTGTTCATGTTTTATACAACGGAAAAATTGTAAAATCAGGAGGAAAAGAATTAGCACACGAGTTAGAGGCTAAAGGTTACGATTGGATAAAAGAAGAAGTAGGAGCGTAAATTAATATAGTTTGTCATTCCTGCGAAAGCAGGAATCCAAAATAAACTATAAGTTAATATTAAAAAGATTCTTGCTTTCGCAGGAATGACAGAAATATGGAATTAAAAGAAAAATTAGTATCGTCATTTATGGCCTTTGAAGACACAGTAGATGTGCACTCTTCCATACATGATATTCGTACTGAAGCTATAAAAACGTTTGAAACAGAAGGGTTTCCTACTAAGAAATTAGAAAATTGGAAATACACCTCTTTAAGTTCTGTTTTAAAACACGATTATAGTGTGTTTCCAAAAAATGAAAATGCACTAGAATTTAAAGACATCAAGAAATATTTTATTCATGAAATTGATGCTTACAAAATCATTTTTATCGATGGTAAATATTCTTCGCATTTGTCGCAAACCACACATGATGGTTTAGATGTTTGCCTTATGTCTGCAGCCTTAACCAAGCCAAAATACAAAGTAATAATTGATAATTATTTCAATAAAATTGCTTCAAAAGATGGTTTGTCTTCATTGAATACTGCATTTTCTTATGAAGGTGCTTACATCAATATACCAAAGAATAAGGTTGTTGATAAACCGATACAAATTATTCATTTCTCAACAGGGAACGAAGCTGCTCTAATGTTACAACCACGTAACTTAATTGTGGTGAATGAAAATGCACATGTTCAGATTATAGAGCGTCATCAGAGTTTAACAGACAATCCTGTTTTAACCAATTCGGTGACTGAAATTTTCGCCAACAAACGTGCTATTGTAGATTATTACAAAATTCAAAACGATAGACAAAGTGCATCATTAATTGACAACACCTACGTTAACCAAAAACAAGAAAGTTTAGCCAAAGTGCATACCTTTTCTTTTGGTGGTAAATTAACTAGAAACAACCTTAATTTCTATCAAAACGGAGAACGTATTGATTCTACCATGAAAGGCATTACCATTATTGGAGATAAGCAACATGTAGACCACAATACGTTAGTACATCACATTGAGCCAAATTGCGAAAGCCACCAAGATTACAAAGGTATTTTTGATGATAACGCAACCGGAGTTTTTAACGGAAAAGTGGTCGTTGAAAAATTAGCACAAAAGACTAATGCATTTCAGGCGAACAACAATGTATTACTCAGCGACAAAGCCACAATTAATACCAAACCTCAACTTGAAATTTTTGCAGATGATGTAAAATGTTCTCATGGTTGTACTATTGGTCAGTTAGATGAAAGTGCTATGTTTTACTTACGTTCTAGAGGTATTCCTGAAAAAGAAGCCAAAGCCTTATTAATGTTTGCGTTTAGCAATACCGTTTTAGATTCGGTTAAAATTCCTGAACTTAAAAATAGAGTTACTAAGATTATTGCTAAAAAATTAGGTGTTAATCTTGGATTTGACTTATAAGTCTCGAAAAAAATAAACTAGAAAAAGGATTGCGATTTAGCGGTCCTTTTCTTTTTTAAATACAATGTCTTTTACAGTGCCATCACAAGACAAGAGCATGCCTGTTACTTCATTATTAGCATCCTTTACAAAGTGATACAAGGTTCTATCGTTGTTTCCAAATTCATGTAACTGAACCGGATGTAAGTTTATATCTTCATGACCAACAAAAGATAGTTTAAGCTTATTATCTTCTTCAAAAAAATGGTATGTTACATTTAATTCTTCAGAATAAAAATTACCTTCATAATCTGAAACTTCAACGGTTTTAGCATCTATAAATGTAGCCCGTTTAAAATAAAAAGGTGTACCACCAAATGAGATAACCATATCGTGAGATGCTGATGATGTAAAATCATATTTCACATTCTGACTTTGGGTTCTATGAAACTTCTTCTGGTCATATTGCACAAGAGCAGCCGCAGTTCTTCCCATAGAACCTACGGATTTTAGCGTGTCGTTTTCAACAAATATTTTCATAGTCATATCACTATTGATTTCTTTGTATTCGCCAATAAATTTATCAAGGTTTTGAAGTTGAAATGACATTTCCTTCCGGCTTTCATTTTTAATAGTGTCAACTTCTTTCATCAAAACATCTAAAATTTGATACGCTATTCTTGGCGCATCAATCTCTTGTGCATTGGTTAAAACAATGATTCCTATTTCTTTTTCAGGAACCGTAATAAGTTGAGACCGTCCACCAAAACCAAATCCGCTGTGATTTAAAGTTTCATACCCTTTATAATTATCTACCATTAATCCGCGTGCGTAATTCGCCTTATTACCTGAAATTAGAGTTTCAGTTGTTTTTAAAAATTCCGCTAAAGATTTAAAATTTAGAATTTGTCCATTGAGCATTTGCATCCAAATGGCCATGTCATTAACGGAAGAACCCATGCTTCCTGCGCCATAACTCAACTGATTATTGGTATTAAACCTATAACCATATTGATTTTTTTTATAACCAACAGCTTTATTTTTTATAGGTTTACCGTGTTCAACCCTTACAAACGTTGAATTCATATTTAAGGGATTCAATATTTTGAGTTTTAAATATGCGTTAAGATTTTGCCCAGAAATGCGCTCAATAATTATTGCTAGTAAGTTATAATTGGTATTAGAATAGCTGACTTTTTCGCCAACTAAATGGTTTAAATTTTTCTGTTTAATGGCTAATTCTAAAACCGTATGGTTATCATAATATTTAGCATCATAATCAAAACCAGATAAATACATTAACGTATGGTAATTCCTAATGCCACTGGTGTGATTGAGCAAATGTTTAATTCTTATGGTGTCTTTGTACTTTGGAAATTCTGGCAAATACTTTCTAATATCATCCTCTAAACTAATTTTACTGTCTTGTACCAAAGCCCAAATTGCTGAGGCTGTGAATTGTTTGGCGATGGATGCTAAACTGAAAACGGTAGAATCGGAATTTTTAATATTGTAATCTAAATGTGAAAGTCCAAAACCTTTAGAGTAGACACTTTGGTTTTTATTAATCACTTTTACACTCAAACCTGGCGCATCTTTAGAGACATAAGATGCTAATAATTCATCAATTTTTTGCTGGATATTTTTTTGAGCTGAAGCGCTTAAAAAGCCAAATACAAAAACCAATAAACCAACGCTTCTAAGGTTTAACATTGCTTATATTTTTGATAAAAATAGGTAGGAATCAATCCGAAGTTTAGAAACAGAAATCCAACAAAAACGATGATTCCTCTATATGGCCAAGTTAAAAACTCAAACATTGCACCAATACCGAGAATAAAAAATGTAATAAATCCGAGGATGTAAAATGATTTTTTCATGATAAATGATTTATGAATATTTATGAATCGATTTTTTATAGGCTGCATAAAAATGAGCAGGCAGTATCACTAATACAGAAACTGCAATTGCAGCAAGCAAATAAGCATTTGCATAAGGCCATTGCATCATTTGAAAAACCAAACTCACAACTAATAAAAGGATGATTAAAAAGCCTGCAGCGAATTTTACTCTGTTTACAATAATGATTTCTTTGGCTAATTTTTGATGATTGGTTTCTAATTGTAAATTCTTAAAACTAGCATAACCACCAAATTTTTGCAAGGCTTGCTGATAGAGCTGATTAAAATCTTCAGAATCTTGATTTTCAATATAAGTGCAAATATGGTCTAGCAAATCTTCTCTTAAATCAATATTTTCTACACCATATAAGGACAAACTGTTCTCAATAAACGTAATATGTTTTTCTGTTAGTTGCATACTTAAATAGGTTTTGGGTTAAATATGAGGTGCAGAGTTTCTATAAAATCATTAATTTCTTCGGTTACGGTGTCTACCATTTTTTTACCTTCATTGGTAACCTTATAATATTTCCTTACGCGCTTGCCAATAAATACTTTTTCTGTTTCTAAAACTTTTTTTGCTTCGAGTTTGTGTAAAATAGGATATAAAGCACCTTCAGAGATATCTATTTTACCTGAGGTCATCTTTTTTACTTCTTGTGTAATCTCGTAACCATACATTTTTCCCTTATTATTTATCACAGTTAAAATGATAGGTTGCAACGTTCCTTTTGTTAATTCTTTGCTATACATAATTCAAATATACATTTTATTTAAATGTATTGAAATAAAATGCTTAATAAATGTAATGCTTAGCAATTCGTTTTTCTTTGAACACATTGCGTTGTATCTTTGTATTTAGCAATTTTAGACAATGTTAGACGTACAAAACATAAGAAAAGATTTCCCAATCCTTAACCGTACGGTTAATGGGAAACCACTCATATATTTCGATAATGCAGCCACATCGCAAACACCACAACAGGTTATTGATGTTATTGTAGATTATTATACAAATTACAATGCCAATATTCACAGAGGTGTACACAGTTTAAGCCAAGAAGCTACGGACGCTTACGAGCAGGCACGTGTAAAAATTCAGAAACATTTTAATGCTAAGCATTCTCACGAAATTATTTATACTTCTGGTACAACACACGGAATTAATTTAGTTGCTAATGGGTTTTCTTCTTTATTGAAAAAAGGGGATGAAATTATTGTTTCAGCACTAGAACATCACAGTAATATTGTGCCTTGGCAAATGCTTTGTGAACGCACAGGAGCAAGCTTAAAGGTAATTCCTATGAATGAAAATGGCGAATTAATCCTTTCAGAATTCGATGCGCTATTAAACGACAACACCAAATTGGTTTTTGTTAACCATATTTCTAATGCGTTAGGCACTATAAATCCTATTGAATATATTATAGAAAAAGCACACCAGTTTGGTGCAGCTGTTTTAGTAGATGGTGCACAATCTTGTCCGCATATAAAACCAGATGTTCAAGCCTTAGATGTAGATTTTTACGTTTGTTCTGCTCATAAATTATGTGGACCAACTGGTGTTGGAACGCTTTACGGAAAAGAAGCATGGCTCAACAAATTACCACCTTACCAAGGCGGAGGCGAAATGATTGCAGAAGTGTCATTTGAAAAAACAACCTACGCAGCTTTACCTCATAAATTTGAAGCAGGAACACCCAACATTTGTGGTGGCATTGCCTTTGGTGCTGCTATTGATTACATGAATAATATTGGTTTTGATAACATTGCCCAATACGAACACGACCTTTTAGAATACGGAACTGAACAGTTACTCAAAATTGAAGGCGTAAAAATTTACGGCACCGCAAAAGAGAAAACTTCTGTCATTTCCTTTAATGTAGGTAATATTCATCCTTATGATATAGGAACCATTTTAGACAAAATGGGCATTGCTGTGCGTACAGGTCATCATTGTGCACAACCAATAATGGATTTTTATAACATTCCAGGAACTGTAAGAGCATCCTTTATGTTTTACAATACCAAAGCAGAAATAGACAGCTTTATTTCGGCTTTAAAAAAAGCAATAATGATGCTCTCTTAAACTTTGGCATTAAATATGTAACTTACCATAATAAACACACTATAGATGAAAATTTTACTAAGTTTATTTATGCTTTTAACCACAATGAGTTCTTGTGATTCATCAAAAAAAGCAATGGAAAACAGCAAAAAAATGGAAGACTCGCTTTCTGGAACTTACTATATTACAGAAGTTGAAGATATGGATGTATCTTCAAATAAAATTACAATTACTTTTGATATTGCAACTAATAAAGTTACGGGTTTTGCTGGTTGTAATAGCTTTTTTGGGAATTACACTTTAGAAAAAAGTACGTTAACATTTCAAAATATTGGAGCATCTAAAAAATTCTGCGCAGGCACGGCTTCTAAAACAGAACGTCAATTTTTAAAGGCTTTAAATTCGATTGATTCGTTTTCAATTAGCGATAATTTAATTTCATTTTCAGCAGAGAACTCTGTAGTGTTAAAAGGAACTAGCGAAATGATTCTTAATTCTAAAAAAAGTGAGCTAACAACCTATAAAGACAATACAACAATAAAGTATCAAGCTACATCTAGAGCTTCTTTTGAATATATCACCATTTCAAAATCTGAGATTATAATTTCAGAAGACAAAACCCTTTTAAAAACAGATAAATTTAAGACTAACCTTAAAGATTGGGAGGAATTAAATAAGTTAATTTCAACTATAGACCCAGAAACAATTCATAACCTTACACCTCCATCAACAGCGCATAAATTTGATGGAGCACCACATGCCACACTAGCAATTATATTAGGTGATGTACAATACATGACACCAACTTTTGACCATGGCAACCCACCGGAAACAATAAAGACTTTAGTTAATAAAGTGTTATCCATTAAAGAAAACACGGTTAGAAAGTAACGATTTTGTAATTTTGCCCTAAACAATGAGACTATGACTATTGAAGAAGTACAAAATGAAATTATTGACGAGTTTTCTATGTTTGAAGATTGGGAGGAACGCTACCAATATATGATTGACCTTGGAAAAGATTTACCTCTAATTGACGAAAAATATAAGACCGAAGACAATATTATTAAAGGTTGCCAAAGTAAAGTTTGGGTACATGCTAATATGAATGATGATAAGGTGAATTTTACAGCAGATAGTGATGCCATAATTACAAAAGGAATCATTGCTATATTAATTAGAGTATTCTCTGACCAACACCCAAAAGATATTATTGAGGCAAACACCGATTTTATAGATAAAATTGGCTTAAAAGAACATTTATCACCTACTAGAGCAAATGGTTTAGTTAGTATGATAAAACAATTAAAAATGTATGCTATTGCATACCAAACACAACTTAATTAAGTTTATTTTTAAATAGAAATTTAATAATTCTTTCCTGTTTTATAGGACCAAAAATATAATATGCCATGAGCGACTCAACCATAGACACAGCAGTATTAGGAGAAAAAATTCTTAGAGTACTCAAAACAATATACGATCCAGAAATCCCAGTAGATATTTACGAACTTGGATTAATCTATGATGTTTTTGTTAACGAAGATTTTGAAGTAAAAATCTTAATGACATTAACAACACCTAACTGCCCTGTTGCAGAAACATTACCCCTTGAAGTTGAAGAAAAAGTAAAATCTCTAAATGAAGTTAAAGATGCCGAAGTAGAAATTACTTTTGATCCACCTTGGTCTCAAGACTTAATGAGTGAAGAAGCCAAGTTAGAACTTGGAATGCTTTAATTAACACCAATAAATGCCAAGACATAAACCAAATTCATTAAAGGACGGAAAGAAAACAAATCTAAAATCGTCCTTTAATGCTTTAATATATATTCCTAGGTTTTTTAAAGAAATCTGGAACGTCAATAAAAGTCTCTTCTTATTATCAGCTTTATGTAGACTTGTTGGCGCATTGCTTCCTGTAGTAATTTTATGGGTAGGAAAACTTATTATAGATGAAATTATTTTACAAATTTCATTAGATAATCCAGATTATTACCAACTATGGACCTACGTTGCTGCAGAATTTGGATTAATCATTCTATCAGATTTAGTAAGCAGAGCCATTTCTTTAACAGACGGTTTACTTGGTGATGAATACAATATTGCATCTTCTGTTGCCATTATTAAAAAAACCAATCAAATTAATATAAGCTTACTAGAAGATTCAGAGTTTTACGACAAGTTAGAACGTGCCAGAACACAAACAACAAACAGAGTAGGACTCATGTCTAACGTGCTTGGGCAAGCCCAAAGTGCCATCTCTATTACAACGTTAATTGCAGGTTTAATTTATTTTGAACCTTACTTAATTATTTTACTTATACTAAGTATCATTCCATCATTTATAAACGAAATACGCTTTAGCCAACAACAATATTCACTTGCCAGAAGTTGGACCTCTGAGCGCAGAGAGTTAGACTACTTAAGATTTATTGGTGCCAATGATAAAACAGCCAAAGAGATTAAACTTTTTGGGCTAACAGACTTTGTTGTAGACCGTTTTAAAAATTTATCTCAAGACTATTATCAACTCAATAAAACATTAGCAGTAAAACGTTCTGCTTTAGGATTTTTATTTAATGTTTTAGGCTCTATTAGTTATTATGGCGCTTATGTTTTTATCATTTACAGAGTACTTTCAGGCGCAATAACACTAGGTGAATTAACTTTTTTATCAGGTTCTTTTAATCGCCTAATGAAAAATTTACAAGACTTCTTTTCAAAATTTACACGTATTTCAGAAAGTGCCTTATATCTTAAGGATTATTTCGATTTTATCGATATTTCAATCGTTTCGAAAGCAAAAGAGAACATTAAGTTACCAAAACAAATCAAAAAAGGATTTGAATTTAAAGATGTTAGGTTTGCTTATCCTAATTCTGAAGTCGAAATTTTAAAAGGAATTAGCTTCTCATTAAAAGCAGGAGAAAAATTAGCATTTGTTGGCCAAAATGGTGCAGGAAAAACTACACTCATTAAATTACTGCTTCGTTTTTACGAACCAACATCGGGCACAATATTATTAGACGGCACCAATATTAACCGTTTCAACATTGCAGAATATCAAGAATATTTTGGTGTTATTTTTCAAGATTTCTTTAGGTATGAATTTACCGTAAAAGAAAACATTGCTATTGGAGATATTAACGAATTAGAGAATCAACCTAAAATTGAAAACGCCGCAGAATTAAGTTTGGCCAACGAAGTGGTTACCGAATTAAAACAAGGTTATAACCAGCGTTTAGGCAAACGATTTGCTAAAGGACAAGAGTTATCTGGCGGACAATGGCAAAAAATTGCTTTAGCAAGAGCTTATATGAAAAGTGCTGAAGTAATGGTTTTAGACGAACCAACTTCAGCTTTAGATGCAAGAGCAGAAAGTGAAGTGTTTGGCAGGTTTATTGGGTTGACGGAAGGAAAAACAAGTATTATCATTTCGCATAGATTTAGCACAGTGCGCCAAGCCAATAGAATTTTAGTATTAGAAGAAGGAAAAGTGAAGGAAATTGGCACCCATGAAGAACTTATGGCAAACAATGATTTGTATTCTGAATTATTTACACTACAAGCAGAAGGCTATCAGTAAAACATTTAATTTTGTATTATGGCAGATGAGATAATTAATAGAGTTGCAAATAGTAAACTTAGAGTTATAGATTTAGAAGATTACTATCCACAAGGAAAGCGCGTACTTTTTGATATAACAGATTGGCTCTTAGAAGGTTTAGTGTTGCGTGAAAAAGAATTTAGAGTTTTTGTAGCAGAACACAATTGGTCGCAGTACCAAGATTGTTATGTTGCTTTGCATTGCTCAACAGATGCTATTGTACCAGATTGGGCTTATATGTTAATTGCTATCGAACTTCAGACTTATTCTAAATTAACTACTATTGGCAATTTAAATGAATTAGAATCTTTGCTATATGCAGATATAATTTCAAATTTAGACCTTTCAGAATTTAAAGATTCACCGGTTATAATAAAAGGTTGTTCTAACAAACCTGTGCCTTCAAGTGCTTTAATTTTATTGTCTCAAAAATTAAAACCAATTGCTAAATCTATAATGTTTGGTGAAGCTTGCTCTGCAGTTCCATTATTTAAGAAAAAATAATAAAAATAATTGTGACCGTTTAAAAGTTCGGGTGTCTTAATAATTAGTGATTTTAACGAAAAAAACATGTTTAAAATCAATTAACGCTTAAATTTGCAAATTAATAACAATTTAATTTATTAAAAATTAATCCATTATGAACAAAAAATTAATATTATCAGTATTCCTCCTATTGGTAGTAACTTTAAGTTTTGCACAAACTAAAGAAGAACTTGAAGCTCAAAAAGCTGAAAAACAAGCTGAAGCTGACAAATTTCAAGGTGAAGCAAATGCTTTACAAGCACAAATAGATGCTTTACCAGGTTGGAGAACAGGTGCTTTTGGTACTATTGGTGGTAACTTATCTGATTTTAGCAACTGGTACGGACAAGGAACACCTAACCTATCTTCTGGTAGCTTTGGTATAACTTTAAATGCTTTTGCTAATAAAATAGAAGACAAATATTTTTGGAGAAACTCTTTATTAACTAACCTAAATTGGGTAAAGTTTAATGATAAAGATGATGATACAGATGATGATAGCTTTCAAAACGGTACTGACGTATTTAACATCTCTTCACTTTACGGTAGAAACTTAAGTAAAACATGGGCTATTTCTGGTTTAGCAGAATACAGAACAACCTTATTAGACAACTTTAATGACCCTGGTTATTTAGATGTTGGTGTTGGTGCTACATGGACACCTATTGAAAACTTAATTGTGGTTATACACCCATTAAACTACAACTTTGTATTTGCTGATGGTGATTCTGTTTTTGAATCTTCTATGGGTGCAAAAATTGTAGCAGATTATACAAGACAAATTGGTGCTATTAACTTTAAAACTAACTTCTCTACTTTCCAAAGTTACGAATCTAGTGATTTATCTAACTGGACATGGACTAACTCTTTTAGTTATACACTATGGAAAATGATTGGTGTTGGGTTTGATTTTGGCTTAAGAAGCAACAAACAAGAAGCGGCTAATTACCAAGAAGTTGATTTATCTGATGTAGACAACAAATTACAATCTTATTACACATTTGGTTTAAGCTACAAGTTTTAAGCTAAACACAATATTTATAAAAAAAGAGGTCTTATAAATTATAAGACCTCTTTTTTATGGTTAAAAATTCTTTAAGATATTATTCTATATCTTCAACATCTGGGTATAAAAAATGATTATACGGAAAGCGTGTTACGTGTATTTCTCTAACTTCTTTATAAACACGTTTTCTAAACTCGTCCATGTTTTCTTTATTAATTGCAGAAATAAATAAAGCATTGTCACCTACTCTATGCATCCAAGTTCGTTTCCATTCTTCAATAGAATAATTAGCTTCAGTACGTTCTGCAATTAAATCGTCTTCATCAAAAGGCTCAGCTTCATAAGCATCAATTTTATTAAAAACCATTATAGTAGGTTTATCTTTACTTTTAATATCATCTAAAATTTGGTTCACAGATTCTATATGTTCTTCAAAATTAGAATGAGAAATATCCACTACATGCAATAATAAATCTGCCTCTCTTACTTCGTCTAATGTACTTTTAAAAGATTCAACCAATTGTGTTGGTAATTTTCTAATAAAACCTACCGTATCACTCACTAAAAAAGGAAGATTTCCAATAACTACTTTTCTTACAGTTGTATCTAGAGTCGCAAAAAGTTTATTCTCTGCAAAAACATCGCTTTTACTAATCACATTCATTAACGTTGACTTACCAACATTGGTGTAACCAACTAAAGCTACACGTACCATTTTTCCACGATTACCGCGTTGCACAGCCATCTGCTTATCTATAGTCTTAATCTTAGATTTTAGTAACGCTATTTTATCTCGTACAATACGCCTATCGGTCTCAATCTCTGTTTCACCTGGGCCACGCATTCCTATACCACCTTTTTGCCTTTCAAGGTGCGTCCACATTCCTTTTAATCTGGGTAGTAAATATTCGCATTGCGCTAATTCTACTTGTGTCCTTGCATAGCTTGTTTGTGCACGTTGCGCAAAAATATCTAAGATAAGATTTGTTCTATCTAATATTTTACAATTAAGAATTTTGCTAATATTTCGTTCTTGAGCAGGTGTTAATTCATCATCAAAAATAACAGTTCCAATATCATTTTCTTTTACAAAACTAGCCACATCATCCATTTTACCAGTACCAATAAAAGTTTTAGGATTTGGCATAGCCATTTTTTGCGTGTAACGCTTTACAACCTCACCGCCTGCTGTATAAGTTAAAAACTCTAACTCATCAAGGTATTCTTTTAATGTTTCCTCATCTTGATCTTGGGTAATTACACCTATTAAAACAACCTTCTCTAAAGCAATATCTTTTTTCTCTATCATAAACTAATTAAAGTACAAAGTTAATCAATTGAATTATTCTTTATATAATGTTTTAAAAACCTATATTTAGAGCCATGAATGAAAAAATTACCATAGCCTTTTATAATCTCGAAAACTTGTTCGATACTAAAGATGATCCTGTTGTTTATGATAACGACTTTTTACCAACTGCTCAAAAACGATGGACACCAAAGCGTTACCAAAAAAAACTTTTAAAATTAGGCACTGCAATATCTAAAATTGGAGAAGAAGATGCCAAAGCAGGACCATCACTTGTTGGATTAGCTGAAGTAGAAAACAAAAAAGTATTATCAGATTTAGTAAGAAGTGAAAACCTAATAAGAGAGAATTACAGTTATATTCATTATGATTCGCCAGACGAACGTGGTATAGATGTAGCGCTATTATACAAAAGTGATGTATTTACAGTATTCTCTTCCGAAAGTTTTCCCGTTTATTTAGAAAATGAATTTGGAGACCAAGATTATACCAGAGATATATTATTAGTAAAAGGTAATTTAATTAACGAAGAAGTTAATATAATCATTAACCATTGGTCTTCTAGACGCGAAGGCGTAAAAGAAACAGAATTCAAAAGAATTGCAGCAGCAAATAAAGTTAATGAGATTATTAAAACAATAAAAACCGAACAAGATTCTCCAAAAATCATTGTTATGGGAGATTTTAACGATAATCCTAATAGTAAAAGTCTATTACAAATTGAGCAGCAAAGCCAATTATACAATCCATTTAAAACTGTATGGTCTCGAGACAAAGGAAGCTTAAATCATCAATTTCAATGGAATCTATTTGATCAAATTTTATTTTCTACAAACTTTTTAGACAGCACAAATTCAAGGTTAATATTTAATAAAGCTAATGTTTTTAACAGCAAGTTTCTTACACAATACAAAGGAAAGTATAAAGGACAACCTTTTAGAACCTATGTTGGTAAAAAATATCATGGCGGATACAGCGATCATTTCCCCGTTTTTATAGAATTTAAGTTAACTTAAAATGTGCTAAAACCCATTTAACGATAATAACAGTAGTTAGTCTATTATAACATTGTTAACCTACTGTTAATGGTCATTTTTTATATATTCGAGTTCGCATTGTTTTAGACGTCTAACCAACGAGAATCGGTGCAATTTACATCACACTTTTACAAAATATTAATGCAATCCCTCATAATCAATTGGTTATAAGGGTATATATAATTCTTAACAAACCGATTAATAATGAAAAAGATTACTCTATTTTTAATCATGCTTTCATTTGTTAGCTTAACAAATCTCGAAGCACAAATTAGTACATTTCCATACACGGAAGACTTTGAGTCTGGTGATGGTGGTTGGGTAGCAGATAATACAACAAATGGTACATGGGAACTAGGTACGCCTGCTGGAGCTATTATTAATAGTGCTGCTTCTGGAGCAAACGCCTGGGTAACTAATCTTACTGGTACTTATAACACTAATGAAAACTCATGGGTTACAAGTCCGGTGTTCGATTTTTCAGCATTAAGTGCACCTGCTATTCAAATGAGTATTTGGTACGATGCCGAATTTAGTTGGGATGGAGCCGTTCTTCAGTCTTCAATAGATAATGGAACTACTTGGGTTAATGTAGGAGCTGTTGGCGATCAAAATAACTGGTATACAGACAATACAATTTCTGGAAGCCCTGGAGGTCAACAAGAAGGTTGGTCTGGCACAGGTACAGCAGGTACAAATGCTTGGGTTATGGCATCTAATAGTTTAGCTAGTTTAGCAGGCCAAGCTAATGTTATTCTTAGAGTTGCATTTGGTTCAGACGGTTCAATAGTCGATGAAGGATTCGGTTTTGATGATGTAACAATTTATGAAGTATTGTGTCCAGAACCATCTGATTTAACAGTTTCTGTAACCACTGCTACCGGAGCTACAATTACTTGGACAGACAATGGTACCGCTACAATTGCAAATCTAGAAGTCGTTGAAACAGGTGTTACTCCAACTGGTACTCCTAATCATGTTGGCGTTAGTAGTCCATATTCAATAACGGGCTTAACCTCGTCAACTACTTACGATGTATATATTCAAGCAGATTGTGGTAGTGATCAAAGTGTATTTGTTGGGCCAATATCTTTCTCAACGGAATGTACAACATTTGTAGCACCATACACTGAAGGCTTTGAAAATGGAGGCGTTATACCATTGTGTTGGTCTATGGATGGCGGTGAAGATTGGGAGTTTGCTGATGACCCTGGTTTTGATCATATTGGAAACGATGGTGTAATGGACGGAAACACCACAACAAACGGTTACTTTGCCTTTGTTGATTCTTCGGGAACACAAGACCCAAGCACCTTAACATCACCTTTAATAGATGTTAGTGCATTAACAACTCCTGCACTATATTTCTACGAAATTAGCCATAACGAAGGTAATGCTAATAGTACACTAGAAGTTGAAGTATGGGATGGAGCGGCTTGGAATATGATGGCTACTTATAACACTAACACATCTGGTTGGGAATTAAAGGTCATAGATTTAAGTTCTTTAACAATTACAGGTGATATTCAAGCTAGATTTATTTTTTCAGAAACAGTACCTGGAGATTTTTATGATGACATTGCAATAGACGACGTTACATTCGATGAAGCACCAACCTGTTTTAACCCAACGTCATTAGCAGCAGACTTTATTACTGCGAGTGGTGCAGAATTAAGCTGGACTCAAGATGGGTCCGTAGCCGCATGGAATATTGAAATAGTAACAGCTGGTAGTACTCCAACAGGTACTCCAACTGATGCAAGTGTTACTAATCCATTTACTGCTACTTCTTTAATGGCTGCTACGGATTACGAATATTATGTGCAAGCAATATGTGGGACAGAACTAAGTGGATGGGCTGGTCCTTTTGCTTTCACCACAGAATGTACAACATTTACAGCACCATATATAGAAAGTTTTGAAAACAATGGTACTATACCATTATGTTGGTCTATGGATGGTGGTGAAGATTGGTTTTTTGATGATGATCCAACTGGTAGCCATGTTGGTGATAATGGTACTATTACAGGTAGCACAATATCTAACAACTATTATGCGTACGCTGATGCATCTGGAAATGATGGTATTAGAACATTAACAAGTCCTTTTATTGATGTCTCCGCATTAACAGCACCTACCCTTACGTTTTACGAAATCAGTAATAATGAAGGTAATGATAATAGTACATTAGAAGTAGAGGTATGGGATGGAGCTGCATGGAATTTAATGGCAACATATAATACAAATACTGCAGGCTGGGAGCTTAAAACCATAGATTTAACAACGCTAACCATTACTGGAGATGTACAAGTACGTTTTATATTTTCAGAAACTACAACAGGTGATTTTTACGATGACATCGCAATTGACGATGTAGTAATTGACGATCCTGCATCATGTCCAAACCCATCAGACTTAATTGCTGAGAATTTAAGTTTAACTTCAACCCAAATTAGTTGGACAGAAAATGGAACTGCAACAACATGGAATATCGAATATGGTGTAGCTGGTTTTACTCAAGGTTCTGGTACTTTAGAGAGTAATGTCACTGCTAATCCATATGTATTAAATAGTTTAACACCAGATACTAGCTATGACGTTTATATACAAGCAGTTTGTGGTGTAGGCGATGAAAGCTTTTGGATTGGACCTATAGAATTTTACACAGGTTATTGTGAATCAGTGCCAAGTAGTAATGATGGCGACGGTGTTAACTACGTTAACTTAGGGATAACAACTTTTACAAGTTTAGGAGATGTAACCTATGAAAATCAAACATCACCAACAGTAAATGTATTCCAAGGAATAAATACTAACTTAGAAATAGAATTTGGTCATGGCTTTACATATGACACTAATGTTTGGATTGATTTTAACGATAATTTAGTTTTCGAAGATACTGAACTTGTATATCAAGGTGAATCTTCAGGAGCTAGTTCTCCTCATTTATTAGATGCTTCATTTGTTATGCCTTTAACAGCGCCTATCGGTGTTCATAGAATGCGTATTGGAACTGCCGATTTTGGACAGTCTACACCAGATCCTTGTTACGATGGATCTTGGGGTGTTACCTTAGACTTTACTGTTAACATACAAGAGTTGTTATGTACACTAGCCGAAGCTGATTATACAGTTATCCCAGATTGTGATAACAATCAATTTTTTATAGATGTTAATATTACGAGTATGGGAGATGCAACATCTTTAGAATTATCTAACGATTTTGATACTTCAACAGTACAAGCTACTGCTACAGGTATTCACCAAGTTGGTCCTTTCCCTTTTGGCAGTACTGTAAAAGTATTTGTAACCAATGAGCAAGATAACAATTGTGTTATTAGTAGTGAAAACTTCGAAGTGTTAGCTTGTCCTCCAGTTAACGATGACTGTTCAACCGCTACACCTGCCGTTGTTAATTCAAGCAGTACTTGTGATGCGGTAACAGCTGGTACTATTTTAGCAGCAACACCATCTGGAGTACCAGACGGAAGCTGTACTGGTACGCCAAATGACGATGTATGGTTTACTTTTGAAGCGTTAGACGAGATTGAAATAATATCTATAATTAATGTTGTTGGAGGAACAACTAACATTGATCATGCTCTATATGAAGGTTCTTGTGGAGCATTAACAGAATTATATTGTACAGATGATGACGCAGCCGTTACACCATCTTTAGTTATAGGTAATACTTATTATGTAAGAGTATTTTCTGGAGGTACATCATCAGAAACATCAACTTTTGATTTATGTATTAGACCTGCTCCTACAAATATAATTTGTGAAAATGCAGAAAATTTCTGTTCAGTAGGTGGTGCATTAACTACACCAAATATTATTGGAATACCTAGTACTGGTCAAGTAGCATGTTTAGGGTCTATTCCAAACCCAACATGGAATATTATCCAAATTGGTGAAAGTGGACCAATTGAAATTCAAATTGAACAAACTGACGCAAGTGGAAACGGATTAGATGTAGATTTTGTCATTTGGGGTCCTTTCACATCTGTAGATCAAGCTTGTACAGATATCGTTCTTGCCGACTGCCCTACATGTCCTAATAACACATCAAATTCTAGTTTTTATCCATTCGGAAATATTGTAGATTGTAGTTATTCTGCTTCATCAGTAGAGAATCTAACAATTGATAATGCTGTGAGCGGTGAAATATACATGTTATTAGTTACCAACTTTAACGGTGGGGCTGGAGATATAACAATTACACAAACCAACTCTGGTGCAACAGACAATGGTACTATTGAAGCAGATATAGAAGCAGAAATAACCAGTATTGAAGTGCCAATTGATCAAACTAACGATCCGTCTGATCCAGACGAAGTGTCTGTATGTGGTTTTGACTCTGTTACTATAACAACAGACTCTCCTTTCGCAGATGAATATATCTGGTATAGAGACGGCTTTGTTATAACAGGTGAAACATCCTCTTCGTTAACCGTTACAGAGTCAGACAATTACCAAGTACAAGCTTTTGATAATCAATGTGGATCTGATGCTTTTTCTCAAATAGTAACTATTAATTTATACCAAGAATCACCAACAGTTGCACCTCAAAACATCACAGTTTGTGACGGTCCTGAAGCAAATGGTATTGAAGAATTTGATTTAGATGCACTAACTACAGATTTAGCTTTAGGAGATGACTTTACTGTAACTTACTACACTAATACATCTGATGCTAACCAAGCTATAAATGCAGTAAGTACGCCATACAGTAGTTCTGGAGAAACCTTAATTATAAGAATTGAAGATGCAGATGCTGCTACAAATGGATATTTAGGATGTAGACAATTATCTCAAGTAGAATTAGAAGTTAACGCAACACCTATGATTAATCAACCAAATGATTTTATCGTATGTGATGACTTAGATGGTACAGTAGATGGTGAAACAAGTTTTGATTTAACTTCAATTAATTCAGAAGTTAGTACGGATACAAACCATGACATTACGTATCATACATCTCAAGCAGACGCAGATTCAGATACTGGCGCACTTTCAAGTCCTTATATTAGTGCTGGTCAAACCATTTATGTTAGAGCAGAAGATATAACTACTGGTTGCTACAGTACAACTTCTTTTAACTTAGGAGTAAATATTGTTCCTTTAGCATCTTTTGAAGACTCTGACAACTATTTTGTTTGTCCAAATGCAACAGTTCCTATTACTATTGGAATAACACCAGATAACTTTACAGCTGCGGATGTCACAGTAACGTGGTCGTTAGATGGAAATTCTATTAGTGGAAGTGGATTAACACTAGATACTGTTTTAGAAGAAGGTGATTATACTGCAACAATAGAATTTAATGATACAGGTTGTACTAACACCATAACTATTTATGTAGAAGAATTAGATTCTTGTATTTTCCCACAAGGTATTTCACCAGGAGTATCACCAGGTCAGAATGACACGTTTGATTTATCAAGTTTCAATGTTACAAAACTTGAGATATTCAACAGAAACGGAACACTTGTGTACTCTAAAAACAATTATGTAGACGAATGGCATGGTCAGACTAATGATGGTAAAGAATTACCAGTAGGTACTTATTTCTATACTGTTATTTATGAAGGTGGTGCTAAATCAAAAAGTGCTTGGGTATATATTAACAGATAATCAACTAACAGAATCAACTTAAATTATAATGAAAAAACTCTCAATTATAGCGTTTTTGCTTTTAGCATTTCAAATGCATGGGCAACAAGACCCTCAGTACACGCAGTATATGTATAATATGAATGTGATAAATCCTGCTTATGCTGGATCAAAAGAAAATCTTTCTTTTGGATTATTATACAGAAACCAATGGTCTAAAATAGATGGTGGGCCAGAAACAGGAACTTTCTTTGGTCATTCACCAATAGGTAATAATCTAGGTATAGGTTTATCTGTTATTGCCGATCAAATAGGACCAGTAAAAGAAACTAATACCTATGTAGATGTATCGTATACCTTACAATTAGGTGGAGAGCATAGATTAGCGTTTGGTGTTAAAGCAGGTGCTACGTTTCACGATATTGGTTTAGCAGGTATTGATGTAGTAGATCCTACAGACCCTTTTTTAAGTCAAGATATAAATGAGGTAACCCCAAATATTGGAGCAGGTTTCTTCT
>NZ_WOWS01000008.1 GCF_009741275.1 Winogradskyella endarachnes | reverse complement strand
CCAAAAAACAATTCACTTATTTTCTTTTCCATTTCTGTTTCTTGTGCAAAAATTTGAGAATGAAATATCATAAATAAAATTCCAATTATAAATGTCAGATTTCGTTTTCTCATATGTGGTACAACGGAATTGTGTATGATTAGTTGCGAAAAATATGCAAGTACTTTTCGGGATAAAAATACACAAAGTAAAGAAACTGTAATTAATGTGCTTCATAGTGTAGCAATTAATTATACACGTTGTTAGCAAATCGTTTTTATTTATTTATGGATAAGAATTGTATTTCTATTGTTTCGTTTCATCCTGACAATGAGTTTTGCAAAGATGTTTTAAAGTTAGCTAAAAAACATGGTTACAATAATGTCAAGATTGATACTTCTGAAATTAACAATGAAGAGCCTCGTTTGGTTATGGTTGTTAATGATGAGATTGAAGCATAGCATCTAAAAATAACTTTTCATTAGAGTTTTTGTAAGCATCGTAATGAGACATTACAGCAACTTTAAATTCTTGTGAATTGCTGTTTTTTAACAATTCTCTTTTTAATTCTAACTTTTCTTTTAAGTCGTTGGAATTATAATATTCATTTATTAAATCTTTCATTATTAACTAAAATTTAAAATTATTATTATTATTATGGCACAGTCTGACCTCGAAAATCAAGAAATTAGAATAGAAATTAAAGATGGTAGATATAGTTTATCAAGATACAAAGACGGTAAAGTAAAAGAACAATACCGCCCTGAGTCAAAAGAATGCATGCAAGTTTGGATTACATCTGTTCTTAATGGTTTTCAACCACCACGAGTCCTGAATCATCTTGATAAACTGTCTGATTAAATTCAATATGAACGTGTTCACCAACTTGTCTAACTCGGTAAAAATCTAAACCACCAAAGTAAACTGATAGTGTTTCATCTTCTTTTTGTAATCTTTCGATTAAATCTTTTACTGTTATTTTCATTATTAACTAAAATTTAAAATTATTATTATGGCACAATCAGACGAAGCTCAAAAACAACTTTCTGAAAAGTTTATTGTAATGGGTGCTATTGATTTAAGTTACATTAAACAATTAGAGGAAACTCAAAACCTTGTTGAAATGTATGAAAGTCATACTGGAAACAAGTTTATCGATTTCGTATCACAGTTACTTTTGCAGGATTCGACCAAGGACGAAGCTCACTAAATTTAACTAACTCAGATTTACTTGTATGAGAATTAATGACTTTAACCATTCCATTTTCATCTTGTTTTATATTTTCGGAATAGATGTATTTTCCGTTTCCTTTAACTGAGTAATATCCGCTTTTCATTATTAACTAAAATTTAAAATTATTATGCTATCTAATTTAAAGAATCGTTTTTCTCAATCATTAAAAGATTTATCTTGTTTTCTGCATCATGCAGTTGCTTCTGATAATTTTCGATGCTTTGTTCTAGGAATAATGTTCTCGACTCTATTCTATCAAGTTCTTTCTGATTTTTTCCGCTCTTAAAGTCTTTATAAATAGCATGTGAAATAGATGATAAAGCTATTAATAACATGGCTATGTTTATTAATTTCGATTTCTTATTATTTCTTTCAATATCTTTTCTCAACTCATTTATCACAGCGACATTTGAAGTCGATAATGCTTCGTATTCTTCTTTTTCATTCATATCACTAAGCTTACTCATTCGGTCAACAACCTTTTGAGTGCGTTTATCAATCTTCGGAAACTCAATCTTTCTACTCATAGAATCGGTTAAATGTTTGCTAACACTTATATATACGAAAGTGTATATTCAAATGTACTAAAATTAATTTAATCTACAATCGTACTAATAGCCTTTATTTCAGATGAATAATTATGTTCGTATTTTGTATATCGATAATTTTTTTGACTATATTTACATAAGTTTTGATATCTTAAATACGCATATAATATATGGACAAAAGTAACTATAAATTTACTCCAGGCACACACCGAAATAAAAGTGTTATATGGGTTCATTTTCAATACAATCAAAATCTTTTAAACCAATTTAGAAAACGTTATCCATCAGCAAAATGGAGCAGAACCAATAAGTCCTGGTACATTGTTGACCTGCCTGCGGTAAGAGATACCTTAGATTTAACCAAAAAAGACCCTCACCTTAAATTGTTACAGAAAATAGACGTTGTAAATAAAGAAGCGTTTCAACATTACTATGATCAGTTAAAATTAAAGGCGTATAGTCCTAACACTATTAGAATGTACTTATCAGAATTTGCACATTTATTATTAATTCTTAAATCATATCCTGTTGACGATTTAACCCATCAACGCCTAAAAGATTATTTTCTTTATTGTGTTAAAGTTTTAAAGATGGGAGAGCGTAAAATGAATGGTAAAATCAATGCCATTAAGTTTTATTTCGAAAAAGTAAAACTACAACCACAAATGTTCTTTAATATTCCAAGACCTAAAAAGCCAATAACATTACCCAAAATGTTAAGTAAAGCAGAGGTAAAACGTCTTTTTAAAGTAGTAGATAACTCTAAACATTTATTGATTTTAAAACTTTGCTACGGAATGGGTTTGCGCGTTAGCGAAATTGTAAATTTAAAAATTTCTCATATAGATAGTCATAATATGGTTGTACTGGTTTCTGGTGCAAAAGGCAAAAAAGATAGATACGTCAATCTGCCACAATCGGTTTTAGAACTTTTACGAAGTTACTACAAAGAGCACAAACCTAAAGAGTGGCTTTTTGAAGGACAATATGGTGGAGCTTACAGCTCTAGAAGTGTACAAGCTATTTTTAAACGAGCCATGTTAAAAGCTAAAATTAATAAGAAGATTGGTGTACATGGTTTGCGCCATAGTTATGCTACACATTTATTAGAGAGTGGTGCAGATTTACGATTTATTCAACAATTATTAGGTCATTATAGTATTAAAACTACTCAAGTTTATACACATGTATCTAACTCAGCTTTAACAAATCTTAAAAGCCCATTAGATAGCTTGTAAAAGTTGCTATTTCCACTTTATACCACATCCCACACTTGGTTTTTGGTTAGTACTAATAGATTTATTTTCTATTAAAGCATTAAGGGCTGTTCTTATATCTTTACCAGTAACAGGTATGTCATTTCCTGGCCTAGAATCATCTAACTGACCAGCATATACAAGTTTCATCTCATTATTAAACAAGAAAAAATCTGGAGTGCAAGCCGCATCATAAGCTTTAGCCACTTCTTGAGATTCATCGTATAAATACGGAAAAATAAAGTCGTTGTCAATGGCATTTTTCTTCATCAATTCCGGACTATCTTGCGGATAGTTATCTACATCGTTACTAGAAATTGCAATACATTTTATCCCTTTAGCTATGTAATCTTTGGCGAGTTGTGCTAGTTCTGAATTAATATGAATTACAAACGGGCAATGATTACAAATAAAAAACACTAAGGTACCTGTGATTCCTTTTAAATCTTGAAGTGATTTTTTGGTGTTATCTAAGGTATCTAAAAGATAAAAATCTGGAGCTGTGGTACCTAAAGGTAACATATTAGATTCTGTACGAGCCATCTTATAAATTATTATATTTGAGAATGGAAAAGATAGTAACTTATGAAGACTTTACAAAGGTAGATTTAAGAATTGGGACAATTATTGAAGTCAATGATTTTCCTGAAGCACATAGAAAAGCTTATAAACTTAAAATTGATTTTGGAGAATTAGGCGTTAAAAAATCTTCAGCTCAAATTACAACGCTATATACCAAGGAAGCATTACAAAATATGCAAATTGTGGCAGTCGTTAATTTTCCGAGGAAACAAATTGGAAAATTTATGAGTGAATGTTTGGTGGTTGGTGCCGTAAAAAAAGATGATGTGTATTTGTTAAAACCAGAGATTAAGGTTAAAAACGGAGCCCAAGTGTCTTAATTTTAATTGTAATAAAAAAAGCCGAAACTTAATGTAACGGCTTTTTTAAAATATAATATAAGGTTTACTAAATATCGTCAAAACTAATATCAGTAAAACTTTCTGTACTTGTAGTATCTTCTGAAGTTTTTGCCTCTTGAGCTACAAAGTTGTCCTCACGTTTGTAGTCTTTTTGGTGACGTTCGCTAATAACTTCCTGACCTTTTTCGTTTATGATATAATCAGTCATTTCAGCTAAAATTTCTTTAAATTCAGTGAAATCTTCTTTGTAAAGGTAGATTTTATGTTTTTTGTAATGAAAAGAACCATCGTCATTGGTAAACTTTTTACTTTCAGTAACTGTTAGATAATAGTCACCAGCTTTAGTAGCTCTTACATCAAAGAAATAGGTTCTTCGTCCTGCTCGCAATACTTTAGAATATATTTCTTCTTTGTCCATCATTTCATAATCACTCATAACTCAATTTTTGTTTATTATTTCAATCCAAAAATCCAAAAAAAAAATTAGCCAAGCAACAAAAATTACATTTCTTTTTCAGAGAGTTGTTTAGTGTATAATTTTTTATAGTACCCGTCGGTATTTATAAGACTTGCATGATTTCCAGATTCAATAATTTTACCATCATCCATAACAATAATTTTATCAGCGTTTTTAGCCGAAGAAATTCTGTGGCTTACAATAATGGTGGTTTTATCTTTAGTAAGTTTCATTAAGTTTTTTAATATTTTCTCTTCAGTTTCTGTATCTACAGCAGAAAGGCAATCATCAAACAATAAAATTTCTGGTTTTTTAATTATGGCTCTTGCAATAGATACACGTTGCTTTTGTCCACCAGATAAAGTAAGTCCTCGTTCACCTAAAATGGTATCATATCCTTTATTAAAGCCAATAATGTTTTTATGCACTTTTGCATTTTTTGCAGCTTCTATAACATCGTCATCAGTGGCATCTTCTTTTCCAAATTTAATATTGTTTTTTATGGTATCTGAAAATAAAAAAGCATCTTGTGGTACGTAACCGATACTTTCTCTTAGGCTTGTAAGATTTAGGTTTTTAATTTTGGTGTTATCAATAAATAAACTTCCATTATTAATGTCATACAAACGTCCTATAAGATCTAAAATAGTAGATTTACCAGAACCCGTGTTACCTAAAATAGCTAATGTTTCTCCAGATTTTAAAGAAAAGCTGACGTCTTTTAAAGCTTCAATATTAGTATCAGGATACACAAATGAAACATTTTTAAATTCAATATCTCCTCTAATAGGTGTAAGCTTATCAACGTTGTTTTTTATTTCTGGTTCGGTGTTTAGAAACTCATTAATACGCTCTTGTGAGGCTTCTGCTTGCTGTACTAATGACGTTACCCAACCAACGGTAGCTACAGGCCAAGTAAGCATGTTTACATAAATAATAAACTCTGCAATTGTACCTATGTTGTCTATTTGGCCATTCATGTATTGCATACCACCAACATAGATAACAATGAGATTACTAACACCAATAAGTAAAATCATCATAGGGAAAAATAGTGCTTGTACTTTAGTGAGGTTAATTTGTTTGTGTCGGTTTTCTGCAGAAAGGTGTTCAAACTCAACATTAGTTCTTGTTTCTATTCCATAAGATTTAATAACAGAAATACCACTAAAGGTTTCTTGAGAGTACGTACTTAGTGTAGATAAAGACTGCTGTACAATTGTACTGCGTTTATTTATTAATCGGCTTAATTTATAAATAGCAAAGGATAGAATAGGTAAAGGAATTAGTGTATATAATGTTAGCGTTGGTGAGCGATCTACCATATATATAACGGCTACAGCAAATAGAGTAATGGTATTTATAGTATACATTATAGCTGGCCCTACATACATTCTTACTTTACCAACATCTTCACTAATTCTATTCATTAGATCGCCAGTTCTGTTAGCTTTATAAAAACTAAGCGAGAGTACTTGGTAATGTTTGTAAATTTCATTTTTCAGGTCAAATTCTATATATCTAGAGACGTTAATAATGGTCTGACGCATTAAAAATGTAAATAAACCGGCAATAATAGCAGCACCAACAATGTAAAGTACATTAGTGGTTAATTCGCTTTTAAAAACAGGTTTAGCTATATTTCCGTTTACATAATCTGAGACTACATTAATAGAGGCACCTATTAAGCGCGGTGTAAATAAGGCAAATATTTTAGAAATAACAGTAATTATTATACCAATGATTATACTGTATTTATATTTAAAAAAATATTTATTGAGGTGTTTTAGTGCTTTCATGTTGTATTTTGTAGGTCAAAAGTATTACGATAATCGTATTTATTAGTTAATATTTTGCTAATCCTCCATTAATAATTTATTTTTGCAAGCTGTTTTTAGAATATCTCTAAACACCCTAAAATCTAAAATAAATGACTTCAGAAATAATTACGTCGAAAGACTTAAAAAAGATGGATCCCGTTTTTGGTCAACACTCTTTTGACAATCATGAGCAAATCGTTTTTTGCAATGACAAAGATACTGGTTTAAAAGCTATAATTGGTATCCATAACACAGTTTTAGGACCAGCTTTGGGTGGTACCAGAATGTGGAACTATGCCAACGAGTGGGAAGCATTAAATGATGTTTTACGTCTATCTCGTGGAATGACCTTTAAATCTGCAATCACTGGTTTAAATCTTGGTGGAGGTAAAGCCGTAATCATTGGTGATGCTAAAACCCAGAAAACACCAGAGTTAATGAAACGCTTTGGCGAATTTGTTCACTCTTTAAGTGGTAAATACATTACGGCAGAAGATGTAGGTATGGCAACTGAAGATATGGATACAGTAAGAGAAGTAACTCCATACGTAACTGGTATATCGCAAAGTAAAGGAGGAGCAGGTAATCCTTCGCCAATAACAGCTTACGGTGTTTTTATGGGAATGAAAGCTGCTGCTAAGTTTCAATTTGGTTCAGACATTTTAGAAGATAGAACCGTTTTTGTGCAAGGTATTGGTAATGTAGGTGAAGGACTAGTTGAGCACTTAATGAATGAAGGTGCAAATGTAACCATTACAGATATTAGCCAAGAGCGATTAGAAGAAGTACGAGACAAATATGGTGTTAAGATTTATAGTGGAAACGATATCTATAGCGAAGAAATGGATATCTATGCACCTTGCGCATTAGGAGCAACCATTAACGACGATACCATTTATAAACTGAAAGCTAAAATTGTGGCAGGTGCAGCAAATAATCAGTTAGCAGAAGAAGTAAAACACGGATTAATTTTAAAAGAACGTGGCATTGTATATGCACCAGATTTTTTAATTAATGCAGGCGGAATTATTAACGTTTACGCTGAGTTAGAGAATTACGGAAGACAAGAAATTATGCGTAAAACTGAGAATATTTACAACACTACGTTAGAAATTTTAGACAATTCTAAAGTAAACAATCTTACAACACATAATGCAGCTATGAATATTGCCAAAGAGCGTATTGAAGCTAGAAAGAAAGAAAATTTAAAATAGTCTTAATATAATTCTGAAATAAAAATTAAATAATATTACTTTTGCAAGGTGAATCGGTAACAGATTCACCTTTTTTTAATAACTAAAAATTAAAGCGAGTTCTTACACATGCTAAACAGAAGACACATTAGAATAAAAGTTATGCAATCTATGTATGCTTTTAAAGGAACCGAAAGTGATGATTTACAAAAAGAACAAAGGTTCTTAACTCACAGTTTAGATAATATGTATGATTTGTACCTATCGGTTTTAGCTTTACTCTCAGAACTACATAAAAAGAGTAAAGATTATAATGAAAAAATTCAGAACAAAATTGTAAAAACCGAAGCTGATAAAAATCTAAGTTTAAAATTTCAAGAAAATCAATTATTACATCTTATTAGTAGTAATACCTTATTACAGGAGGCAATCTCTAATAGAAAGCTGAATTTTTGGCATTTAGATTTTGAATATGTAGATATCCTTTTTAAGGAGATTTTAAAAAGTGATTTGTATAAATTTTATACAACTGAAGACGAAACTAGTTTTAAAAAAGACAAGCATTTTATAATTGATGTATTCACCGAAATTATAGCACCTAATGAAAAGCTTTTTGATTTTTTTGAAGATAAAAAATTAACTTGGGTAGATGATTTACCTGTAGTGAATACAGCAATCCTCAGAATTTTAAGAAAACTTAAATTAACTTCTCCAGAAGCCGCTTTATTACCAGAATTGTATAAGGATGAAGAAGATTTAGAATTTGCAAAAGAATTATTGCAAAAAACATTTCTTAATAACTCTAAATTTGGTGAAGAAATTTCGGCTAAAACTACCAATTGGGATAGTGAACGTTTAGCAAGTTTAGATGGTGTTATTTTAAAAATGGCATTATGCGAATTTCAAAAGTTTCCGTCAATACCTCACAAAGTAACTATTAATGAGTATTTAGAAATTGCTAAAGAGTATTCTACTCCCAAAAGTAGTCTGTTTATAAATGGAATTTTAGACAAAATTGTAAAAGAATACCAAGCAAGTAATTTACATCTAAAAACAGGCAGAGGATTAATGTAAGTTTTTAGAGATTTGACAAATTCTTGGATTAAACTACATATTTAGAGCGTGGATTCGTACAAAAATGTGTTAACAAGAACTTAAAAATTTTAATTCAATAAAATAATCATTAACTTCGACGGCTTAATAAATATTTTAAATTTTAAAAAAAATAATAATGAAAAAAGTAATTCTAGGTCTTAGTGCATTATGCATGGTAGCATTTACTTCTTGTAAAGAAGATGCTGCAAGTAAAATTAAAACAGAAAATGTTGCTGTAGCTGCAGAAAGAGATGCCAACGCAGGTGATTTTCCGGTTATAACTTTAGATAAAAAAGAGCACGACTTTGGTACTATAGAAAATGGAACACCAGTAGAAACAACTTTTAAGTATACTAATACAGGTAATTCAATGTTGGTAGTAAGTAATATTAAATCTACTTGCGGTTGTACAGTACCTTCTAACTGGACAAAAGAAGTTGCACCTGGAGAAACTGGTGAATTTTCTGTAAAGTTTAATGGAAAAGGAAATGGAAAAGTTTCTAAGTCTATTACAATGACAACAAATACAGAGACTGGTAAAGAAATGGTTAAAATTACAGCACAGATTGCTCAAGACCCAAATGCACCAGCTAAAGCGGCTCCAGCAGGTAAGGCTACAATTAATCCATTATCGGTAAATAATACAAGCCCTGTAAAATCTAGTACGCAACCAGGACACGAAGGTCATAATCACGATTAATTATTTAAATTTACTAAATGGAATCATTAGGGTCGTTTTTACCGTTTATCGCCATTTTTGCAGTGATGTATTTCTTTATGATTGCACCACAAATGAAACGTACTAAACAAGAAAAAAAGTTTGCCGCAGAATTAAAACGTGGAGACCGTATTGTTACAAAAAGTGGAATGCACGGAAAAGTTGTAGAGTTAAATGATAAAGATCATTCTTGTGTGATTGAAACGTTAGCCGGAAAAATTAAATTTGACCGTTCTGCAATTTCAATGGAAATGAGTAATAAATTAAATACGCCAGCTACTAAAAAGTAAGCTAAAGCATAGTATAATATTTAAAAAGACTGTTCTTAAATGAACAGTCTTTTTTGTTTTTTAACGACGTATTTTTTAATCTCTAATCAATCTAATCATCAACCAATATATTTATCATTTAAACCTTTTTTTGAGGTTATCATTGGTATAATTTTATCTAGTCGCTTTTGTTTGGTTGAATCTCGTTTTGCTTCAGATATATACGTGCAGTATTCACGTTGTTTAGAAGGGGAGAGCTCTTTAAAAGTGCTTTTAAGTAAACTATTAGTTTTAAAAGTTGATTTTAATGCATCCGGAATTTCCACTGACTTCGGTTTACGTTGTGGTTTTAATACGCGCCCTAATTGTTGATTTTTTATTGCTTCTTTTACATAGGTTAAGATTACTGCTTCATTAATGTCTGTAGCAGAATTAAACCGCATTTGCCGCATAGCTTTGGTTTTGTTTTCTTGTGCATTAAAAAGCAATTGCTTATCGTCTTTTAAAAATACACCTTGATGAAACCAAATGCAAAAATGATTTTTAAATGCACCAAGACCTAAAACGTTTTTACCTTTTAAACAATACGTTGGCATATGCCATTTTATAGTTTCTTTTAATTCAGTTGAATTAATAATATTTCGTAGTATTTTAATTTCTTTAGAAAAGTGAGGGTTTTCTTCGATGTATTCCTCTACGTTATTAATTTTTTTCATGGTAAAAAGTAGTATTCTTTCAACTTTATAATTAATGTTTCACTACCTTTTTAGTATATGTTGTTTCAGAGGTGGTGACTTCAATGATATAAGTTCCTGAAGGATATGTTTCGGTGTTAATTTCAATAACGTTAATATTATTATTGTTTGTTTTGGTAAGCAATACTTTACCCGATAAATCATAAATAATTACTTTTTTTAAAGCATCACTTTCAATACTTATTTTAGACATTGTTGGATTAGGATAGATAAATATATCAGGTATTTTTTCGGAAGAAATTTGGTTAATAGATAACACCGTTCCATCTGTTGCCAAACGTTGAAACCATATATTTAATTCACCATCTCTTGGATCTCCCCAAGCTGCGTATAGAATATCATCTTGAGTTTTTATAGACATAAAATCATTTCCGGCATGTTCTAAATCTGTGTCAAAAGACACTAATTGATTGGTGATTTGAAAATTTGGTGAAAATTCCGTTGCTGTATGACTTCTATACGATGCCCAAATTTCTGATGGATTTTGAAAAGTACCATCTGTTCCATTTCTACGATCTCGCCAGCTAATAACTAAATCGCCATCTGAGTCAAAATCACCCCAAATTAAATCTTGCATTCGATTATTACCAATTGGATCATCATTAATTCGTGTTGGTGTGGTCCAATTAACGCCAGCATTAAGAGATTCAATTAAAAAAACGTCTAAATCGCCAAGTTCTGCACTTAAGTATATATAGGCTAAATGACTAGCATTAGATGGGTTGCAGAGTAATAGACTTGCTTTTTTTGCATACGAATAATTACCAATATTGGTTGGAGTTGTGTGCGTTATTGTTGTGTTATAGGTAAAAGTAGAACCTGCATCAATTGACGTTGCTAAAAAAGCTTGAGCATATAGACTTTGCGTTAACACAAATGATGGATAAACACCGTAAAAAATACCATTAGAACTTACAGCAGGAGAACACATAGGTAAGGGGTTAATACTGCCTGCTAACCACCCAACAGCATCAATGTATGTGGTTGTAAAACTATTACCAGAATCGTTTGAAATAGATAAATAAGGATTAAAACTTGGGTTGTCTCTATTGAGATTCATGGTAGTAACATAAATGTTACCACTATTAACACTAGCTGATTTATCAATGACCATCCATGGTCTATCAATTGGCCATTTTGTTCCGTCGTAATTGGTATTAATAACTTCAGTAGGAGTATTCCATGTTAAGCCTCCATCAGTAGACTTACTTACATAAACTCCACCAGTTACAGGAGCTTCTGTTCCTGTAAAATCAATATAACAAACAAAGACTTCTCCATTTTGATTAAAATCTATTGATGGGTCAGCAGAAGTGTATCCACTAACAGTATGTGGTAATTCTGAGGTTGTACTCCATGTTTCTCCACCATCAAAACTCGATTTTATTTTAATTTTAAACTTATTTGATAAGTTAACCCAACCCATCCATGCTACTACGATGTGCTGTGAGTTAAAAGGATTAATAGACAAGTAAGGTTCTCCATCAAAAATAACACCATTAGATAAGTTTTGATTTTGACCGTAACTTGCTAATAAATAAACTGTGAATATAATGGTTATTGTATGCTTAAATTTTATTTTTTTTAAATCCATAACAAAAATTTAATTTTTAAACGACTACTATGTTTCAATATACAATTTGTAAACCTTTTATGTTTTTTAAGTTATGCTGTTCGTAAAATTTTTTCCATTTTTCTGCCTCGTGCTAATTCATCCACTAGTTTATCTAAATATCTGGTTTCTCTTGTTAATTGTGTTTCAATATCTTCTATTCTATAACCACAAATTACACCTTTAATGAGATGGGCGTTAGGATGTAAAGTTGCATTTTCAAAAAAGGTTTTAAACGTAACTTTAGTATCTATAAGTTCTTGAAGTTTAATTTCATTATAACCCGTTAACCATTCAATAACTTCATGTAATTCTGCTAAAGTTCTTCCTTTCTTTTGAATTTTTGAAATATAATGAGGATATACTGAAGCAAAGGTTAATTTAGCTACACGATCATCGTGTTCTGGTGTTGTAGTACTCATAGGTTTCGGTTTAAATTAAATAAGAGGTTTAAAATTACGTACAAAAAAATAAGCAGCAAACTAAAATAATTTTTAATTCGCTGCTTATTAGTAATATGAGTAAGGTGTATTTATTTTTTTAAAGCCGTTATCTCTGCAATTTTTACAATAACTTCAATGGCTTTTTGTATACTTTCTACTGGTACATACTCATAACGACCATGGAAGTTATGCCCACCTGCAAAAATGTTAGGGCATGGCAAACCCATATAAGAAAGTTGAGAACCATCGGTTCCGCCTCTAATAGCTTTTATTAGTGGAGTAACACCAACAGCTTTCATAGCTTCTTCTGCAATGTCTACAATATGCATTACAGGCTCCACTTTTTCTTTCATGTTGAAGTATTGGTCCTTCAGTTCTAACGTAAAAACTTCGCTTTCATAGGTGGTATTTAAATCATCAACTATCTTTTGCATTAAAGCTTTGCGTGCTTCAAATTTTGTTTTGTCGTGATCTCTTATTATATATTGAAGGGTAGTTTGTTCAACTTCACCTTCTATATGATGTAAATGAAAAAAACCTTCATAGCCTTCCGTATGTTCTGGTGTCTCTAATCTTGGTAAGGCGTTTATAAATTCAGAAGCATAATACATTGAGTTAATCATTTTGCCTTTTGCATAACCAGGATGTACAATTTTACCTTTTACAGTAATTTTTGCACCAGCAGCATTAAAGTTTTCATATTCTAGCTCGCCAACTTGGCTGCCATCCATGGTATATGCCCATTCTGCACCAAATTTTTCTACATCAAATTTGTGAGCGCCTCTACCAATTTCTTCATCTGGTGTAAAACCAACTTTAATGGTTCCGTGTTTAATTTCAGGATGATTAATAAGGTATTCCATGGCTGTAACAATTTCGGTAATTCCGGCTTTGTCATCTGCACCCAAAAGGGTAGTGCCATCTGTTGTAATTAACGTTTGACCTTTGTACATTAATAAATCTTCAAAATAATCTGGAGATAAAACGATGTTCTGTTCAGCATTAAGAATAATGTCTTTACCATCATAATTCTCAATTATTTGAGGTTTTATGTTAGCACCAGTAAAATCTGGAGACGTATCAAAATGCGAAATAAAACCAATTGTAGGTACTTCATGGTCTACATTACTAGGTAAAGTTGCCATTATGTAAGCATTGTCGTCTATGGTAACATCACTTAAGCCAATAGCTTTTAGTTCTTCAACTAATTTATTAGCTAAATCCCATTGTTTTTCTGTACTTGGTGTGGTGTGAGAATTTGGGTCAGATTCTGTATCTATAGTGATATAACTTATAAAGCGATCTATAATATGCTGCATAAATTTTTTATTAAAGTTTAAAAGTTATAACAGGTAGTTTAGTGTGGTTTACAACATCTTCAGAAATACTTCCGCCAAAGAAATGACTTAAACCAGTTCTACCATGCGTTATCATAGACAAAGCATCTGCATTTTCTCTTTTTGCATAGCTAAGAATACCATCTTCTACATTGTGATCAGAAATTCTATCAATATTTAATTCTGATGCATCAAGATTTGCAATTTCTAAAAATTTGGCAATCTTATCATCTATTTCATCAGTACTTAAAAATCCTAAAGTAGGAGCATTAATATGTAGTAAGGTAATTTTTTCACCTAATTTAGACAGCAACTTAATAGCTTCTTTTACGGAAGGACCACTTTCTTCTGAGAAATCGCATGCTAAAACAATATGATTAAAATCTACAGATGTTAATGGCGATTTTACAACTAAAACAGGTGTTTCACTATATCTCACAACTTTTTCAGTGTTAGATCCAGTAAAAATACCGTCATGATCACTATGACCTCTAGAACCCATTACAATAATATCTGCATCTTCTTCCTTGGCAACTAAAGCTACCTCTTTTAAAACTTTATGGTATTTAACTAAAGGTGTAACATTAATATTTTCTAAAAATGGTTTGTCTAAGAATGCTTCAAACTTTTTATTGGCAACCATAAGCATAAATGCATTTTCTTCACCACGTTTATCACTACTAGATGATAGAATAGATTCAGACATCTCTAACATATGCATAACTATTAATTCTGATTGATGCTGTTTTGCTAATGCAGCTGCTGTTTCTAAAGCATATTCAGAATACTCAGAGAAATCTACTGGGACAATAATTTTTTTCATGATTGTAATTTTATTTTGATTAGTTTTTCAAAGTTAATTAAATTAAAAAGTTAATAAAATGATATTGGACAGTTTATGATAAAATTATTACTTCATTAATAAAGAAGATGTGTATTTTTGCATTGCAAAATCTATGCTATGTATAAAGCTATTATTAGACCCATTTTATTCTGTTTTGATCCAGAGAAAGTCCATTACTTTACTTTTTCTTTAATTAGAAACTTATCTAAAATTCCTGGAATTAAAAGTTTATTTAAAAGCTTATACGTAATTAACGACAAACGATTAGAACGAGAATTATTTGGGTTAACATTTAAAAACCCGGTTGGTTTAGCAGCAGGATTTGATAAAAATGCGGTTTTATATAATGATTTAGCAAACTTTGGTTTTGGTTTTATTGAAATTGGTACTGTTACACCTAAAGCTCAAGAAGGAAACCCTAAGCAACGTTTGTTTCGATTAAAAGCAGATAAAGGTATTATTAACCGAATGGGTTTTAATAATGAAGGTTTAGAAGCGGCTATTTCCCAACTTAAAAAAAATAAAGGACAACTTATAATAGGAGGAAACATTGGTAAAAATACCCAAACGTTACCAGAGGATTATACTAAAGATTACTTAGAGTGTTTTAACGCATTGCATCCTTATGTAGATTATTTTGTTTTGAATGTAAGTTGTCCTAATGTAGGAAGCCATGCCAAATTAAACGATAAGGATTATTTATTAGAGTTGATCTCTAGTGTTCAGAAAGCAAATTCAACATTTTCAAAACAAAAGCCAATTCTTCTTAAAATAGCACCAGATTTAAATAATGTGCAGTTAGATGAAATTATTGAACTTATTGCAGAAACTAATTTAGATGGCGTTATTGCTAGTAACACCTCTACTGACAGAACAGGCTTAAAAGCTTCGACGCAACAATTAGAAGCTATTGGTAATGGAGGTTTAAGCGGACAACCCATAAAATCAAAATCTACCAAAGTAATTAAGTACTTAGCAGATAAAAGCAATAAAGCATTTCCTATTATAGGTGTTGGAGGTATACACTCTGCTGAAGATGCGTTAGAAAAAATTAATGCAGGAGCAGATTTGGTACAGGTTTATACAGGATTTATTTATGAAGGACCTACTTTGATAAAACGCATTAATAAAGCGTTGTTGAAATAAATTATTTTATTCTTAGTATTCTTATTTGAGTTTAGATATTCTTATATCATTTGCATTGGCTACATCTGTTTTGGCTATTTCACCAGGACCAGATAATATATACGTGTTAGTACAAAGTATAAGTAACGGTAAATCTTATGGTATGGCAACCGTTTGTGGTTTAATTACAGGTTGTATAGTACATACTACATTATTGGCATTTGGTGTTTCTGCCATAATACGTGCCAATGAAAATCTGTTTTTTACTATTAAATTTTTAGGTGCTTGTTACTTGCTTTACTTAGCATATAAGGTTTTTAAATCTGATGCTAGTATTAGTTTAAAGGCAGAAAATGTGCCTAAAAAAAGTTTGAAACAATTATTTGTGCAAGGTTTTTTTATGAATGTACTCAATCCTAAAGTAACCATTTTCTTTTTGGCCTTCTTTCCTGGTTTTTTGTTTAGTGAGACCATGAGTACTGTCATTCAATTTTATATCTTAGGAGGCATTTTTATGCTGGTATCGTTTTTGGTTTTTTCTTCAATTGCTTTGTTGGCAGGTCAAATAAAAAGTTATACCCTAAACCATAATAATTCTGGGTTAATTTTAAAATGGCTGCAGATTGTTGTATTTATTGGTATTGCGGTTTTTATATTAACTTAGTAAAATGCTAAAATTTAATTTTCTACCTAAGTTCTCATTAATTATTGTTACCTCTTTTATTCTATTTATTATAATTGGAACACTCACTCATGAATTTGGACACATAGCAGTAGCAAAATATTTTGGTTACGATACCACATTAGACTATGGTAGTATTAATTATTATAGAAACGGTTATTTGGAAGATGAAAATTTAAAGGAGATAAATCAGTTTGTAGATAAGTATGATTATAATAATTACAATAATTGGCCAGCTGAAGTAAAGTCTAAAGTTGAAGAATTAAGCCTGTTATTAGAAAAAAAATATCCTCCAATTAAAGAAAGTCATACCATTTTGATAACCATTGGAGGACCAGCACAAACACTTATGACAAGTTGTATAGGATTACTTATATTATTTGTACGACGAAAAAAATGGAAACAAGCTTTTGAGTTAATTGACTGGCTTGCCGTTTTTATGGCATTATTTGCATTACGTGAAATCTTTAATTTTGTAAGTGCCTCACACAGTTCATTACTTTATGATAAGTTGAATTTTTATGGTGATGAATTTAGAATTTCGAGATATTTAGGATTTAATGATTGGATAATACCTATAATAACTGTAATCATAGGATTTGCGATTTCGTGTTATGTGGTTTTTAAGATTATTCCTTTAAAATTTAGATTTACCTTTATTATTTCCGGATTAATAGGTGGAATTTTAGGTTATTCTATCTGGTTTGGGTTTTTAGGTGCTGCATTTTTCAATTCAAAAATTGGCTTTTAAATCAGTATACTTAACCGTATATTTGAACCAATGAATAAACCTGTTAAAATTATAGAATGTCCTAGAGATGCTATGCAAGGTATTAAGGCATTTATACCAACCGAAAAGAAGGTACAATATATTCAATCTTTACTAAGAGTTGGTTTTGATACTATAGATTTTGGAAGTTTTGTATCTCCAAAAGCCATTCCGCAAATGGTAGATACGGCGGAGGTTTTAGCGCAATTAGATTTAAGTAAAACAGTGAGTAAGTTATTAGCTATTATTGCTAATACAAGAGGTGCAGTAGATGCTTCAAAACATGCAGAGATTGACTATTTAGGTTTTCCATTTTCTATTTCAGAGAATTTTCAAATGCGGAATACGCACAAAACTATTGCACAATCTGTAGTTACACTTTCTGAGATTTTAGAAATTGCAGATAAGAATAATAAGCAAGTTGTAGTGTATATTTCTATGGGATTTGGTAATCCGTATGGTGATCCTTGGAATGTAGATATCGTAGGTGAGTGGACAGAGCGCTTATCTAAAATGGGTGTAAAAATCCTGTCTTTAAGCGATACCATTGGTAGTTCAGATGCCGAGAATATTGATTATTTGTTTTCAAATTTAATTCCTGCCTATTCCAAGATAGAATTTGGAGCGCATTTGCATACCACACCAACCACGTGGTTTGAAAAAATTGATGCAGCCTACAATGCTGGTTGTCTTAGATTTGATGGAGCTATACAAGGCTATGGTGGTTGCCCAATGGCAAAAGATGATTTAACAGGAAACATGCCAACGGAAAAAATGTTGTCTTACTTCACACAGAAAAAAGCACACAATCTTAATGCCATGTGTTTTGAAAGTTCTCACAATGAGGCTACTAAAATTTTCTCAACGTATCATTAGTAATTTATTTCTTATCTAGTAGGTGAACGTGCCTGTAGTAGTTTTTTCATTTCGTTTTAATTCTTAACCATATATTCTATTTAAAATTAATCTAAATAAAATTTGCAGAATTGATGTTCTGTTATACATTTGTAATTTCAGACAAAGTAATTCATATCAAGTCTAAATAAGAATAATTAATCAACCAAAAATGAAAAAAATTGTATTAAGTTTATTAGTAGTCGGAGCTATTTTAACCTCATGTTCTAGCGATGATGACAATGGAACAACAGAACCGCAAGTAGAAGCGCCAGCAACCTATCAATTTGAAAGAAATGGAATAACCACTGTAAATTACGGAGGACAAACAACACGTATAGAAATGGGTGAGGAGTTGGTGTCAGCACTCAGTGATGCAAGTAAATCTGAAGCTGAGTTAGATGGTATGTTTACAAATACAGGAGATTATTTTTCTACAAGTGAATTAAACACCTCAGGAAAAGATATTAGAAGTAAAACAGCAGCCTCAACAGATTATTTTTCTGCTAATACTACAGATGCTACGGCTATAAAGGCACAATTTGATGCATGGATTGCTAGTCAAGTGAGTGAAGTGTTTCCTAATTGGAACACAGATGCTGTTGCTGGTACAGCAGGAAAAATACAAGAAGCAGGCGGTGGCTCAACGCGTTATGTTAGTGCAAAAGGAGTAGAGTTTAATCAAGCAATTACTAAAGGTCTAATTGGTGGTTTAATGGCAGACCAAATCCTTAATAATTACTTAAGTACAGCAGTTTTAGATGCCGGTAATAATGTAGAAGACAATGATAATGATGTCTTAGATGGTACTAATAACTATACTACTATGGAGCATAAATGGGACGAAGCCTTTGGTTATTTATATGGAGTGGATGATGCATTAGCACCACAATTAAATGTAGATAGTTTTCTAAATAAATATTTATCTCGTGTAGAAGGCGATGATGATTTTGCAGGCATAGCACAAGACATCTATGATGCCTTTAAATTAGGGCGAGCAGCAATTGTTGCTAAAAACTATGAGGTAAGAGATGAGCAAGCGGCAATTATCAGAGAAAAAATATCAATAGTTATAGGAGTTAGAGCCGTATATTACTTGCAAGCAGGTAAGGCTGGTTTAGGATCAGATTATGCATCTGTATTCCACGATTTATCAGAAGGTTTAGGTTTTGTTTATAGTTTACAATTTACACGTCAACCAGGAACAGATGTACCATATTTGTCAAAAACTGAAGTAGATGCTTTTATGTCAGAACTTTTAGAAGGTAATGGATTTTGGGACGTAACCACAGAAACTTTAGACAGTATTTCAGAAGATATTGCCGATCGTTTTAGCTTTACTGTAACTGAAGCAGCAAGCTAAACGTTAAATAATTAAACTAAAATTTTAAAGCATAAGTTTTCATTAGGTTGAAAGCTTATGCTTATTTATCTTTGCACCCGAAAAAGAAAAATACAGATGTTAAAAAAAATTATACTTTTTGTAATTGTTGTTATAGCTATTTCGTGTAGTTCATCAGACGATAATGGAAGCTCTAATAATGATGATGGTTTTGACAGAACTGCATTGCTTACTAATGTGGCTGATAATATTATCATGCCAGCATTTCAAGATTTACAATCTAAACTAGCTTCTGTAGATGCGGCCACAACCAGTTTTATAACTGATAAGTCTACGGCTAATTTAGATGCTTTAAGCGACGCTTGGTTAGAAGCGTATAAAGTTTGGCAACATGTACAAATTTATAATTTAGGCGAAGCAGATAATTTAGGTGGAGGAGAAAGAGGCTTTGTAAGTTTCTTTAATATTTATCCTGTAACTGTGGCTGATATTGAAAATGCAGTAAACACTGGAAGTTATGATTTAAATACTGCTAATTATCATGATGCTCAAGGGTTTCCGGCTTTAGATTTTTTAATTCATGGTGTAGCAACTAATGATACTTTACCTTTAGATAAATTTACTACAAATAGCGATTTTGAAGGTTTTACTACCTATTTAACAGATGTAGTTAATCAAATGATAACCTTAAATACTGCGATAATTAATAACTGGGAATCGAGTTTTAGAAGTACATTTATTGCTAATACAGATAGTGGCGTTAATGGGTCTTTTAATAAGTTAGCTAATGATATTGTTTATTCTTATGAGAAAGATTTTAGAGCTCAAAAAATAGGAATTCCTGCAGGTATTTTCTCTAATGGTGGTACACTTCCAGAAACCGTTGAGGCATTTTATAAAAAGGATGTTTCAAAAGAATTAAGTTTAGAGGCATTATCAGGAATTGAGAATTTATTTAATGGCATACCATATAATAGTGTAAGTTCTATTAGCGGCTCATCTTTTAGTGTGTATTTAGAATTTTTAGACCGAGAAGATTTAGTTACTGAAATTAATAATCAGTTTGCCGCAGGACGAAATGCTATTAACAGTCTTAATGATGATTATACGCAACAGTTAAGTGATAACAGTATTCAAATGACAGCTGCTTATGATATTATTCAAGCTGCCGTACCAAAATTAAAAGTTGATATGAAACAAGCTTTAAATTTTGTTATTGATTATGTAGATGGTGATGGCGATTAATTGATTATAAAAAACTAACCAAAGAGGTTGTCTAATGGCAACCTCTTTTTGTATTTAAAATTAAATGCTTGCAAAATTAAAATTGTATTTAGACTCTAATACAAATGCAGCGCCTTTGGCTGTGTTTAGGATTGGGTTTGGTGTTATGATGTTAGCAAGCATTATTAGATTTTGGAGCTTGGGTTGGATAGATAAATTGTACCTGCAACCAAAATTTCAGTTTTCTTACTACGGTTTTCAATGGGTAAAACCTATTGGTAGCTATACATATTTGCTATTTGCTTTATGTGGTCTAGCGGCTCTTTTTATTCTTATTGGTTTTAAATACAGAATAGCAATTATTACCTTCTTTCTGAGTTTTACGTACATTGAGTTAATGGATAAAACCACCTATCTCAATCACTATTATTTTATAAGTGTACTCAGTTTTTTAATGTGCTTTTTGCCTGCAAATGCTTATTTTTCTGTAGATGCATATCTAAAAAAGACACACTATAAGCAAATCCCAAAATGGACTATAGATATCATCAAACTGTTACTCGGAACAGTTTATTTTTATGCAGGCTTAGCAAAACTAAATAGCGATTGGTTGTTTAAAGCTATGCCTCTAAAAATTTGGTTGCCCTCTAAGTATGATATTCCTATTATTGGTCAAACCCTAATGCACAAAGAGTGGTTTCACTTTGCCATGAGTTGGTCTGGTATGTTATATGATTTGGCAATACCATTTTTATTGCTCTATAAGAAAACGAGAACACTAGCCTTTGTATTGGTGGTTATTTTTCATGTGTTTACAAGGATATTGTTTCCAATTGGCATGTTTCCGTATATCATGATAATCTCGACATTAATATTCTTTGATGCTAATGTTCACGAGAAAATTCTTAATGTATTTAGAGGTGTAATACAATCTTTAAAATTGAAAACTCGTAGGTTGAGCGAACAGTCTTATTTCTATTCAAAAAGAAAAATTATCATTCCAATATTAGCTTTGTTTTTTGTAGTTCAACTTGTGTTCCCTTGGCGATATGTATTGTATCCTAATGAGTTGTTTTGGACAGAGGAAGGCTATAGATTTTCATGGCGCGTAATGCTTATGGAAAAAGCAGGCTACGCTAATTTCAAAATTGTAAATAGCGAAACAAAAGATTTTTTCTATGTAGATAATCTCGATTTTTTAACGCCATTTCAAGAAAAACAAATGAGCTTTCAACCCGATTTTATTTTGGAATACGCTCACTATCTAGGCGATCATTTTAAAAGTCAAGGTCATCAAAATGTTCAGGTATTTGTAGATTGTTTTGTAGCATTAAACGGAAGACTGAGTCAGCCTTATATTGACCCAAATGTAGATTTATACCAAGAGAAAGAATCATTTAAACATAAAAACTGGATACTACCATTCAATGATGAAATTAAAGGTTTATAACACATTATTACTTGTATTAATTACAATTTCTGCGGCTTTAGCTCAAAGTAAAGTTTCGGGATTTGTAACATCACAAGAATCTAACACAGCATTATCTAATGTTGAAATATTTGAAAAAGCTTCTGGCTTGTTAGCTAAGACTGATAATAAAGGCTATTTTGAATTTACAACTACCAAACAAAAAATAACATTAGTGTTCTTTTCTTATGAATTTCAAGTAGAGGAAGTTGTTGTTTCGGTAAATGGAGACACAACTGTAAATCAATCCCTTGTAGCTTTAGGAGAACAACTTACAGCTGTAGAAATTACAGCTCGAAAAGCCAAAGTTTTTGAATTGAGTAGATTAAATGATGTTGAAGAAACAGCCATTTACGCAGGCAAGAAAACAGAAGTGATTTTAGTTGGCCAATCTATGGCGAATTTAGCTTCTAATAATGCTAGACAAATATATAGTCAAGTGGCAGGATTAAATATCTTTCAGAATGATGATGCAGGCTTGCAATTAAATATAGGAGGTAGAGGTTTAGACCCAAACCGAACGTCTAACTTTAACACTAGACAAAATGGTTATGATATTAGTGCAGATGTTTTAGGATATCCAGAGAGTTATTACACTCCACCTGCTGAAGCGTTAGAGCAAATTCAAGTGGTAAGAGGTGCAGCATCTTTACAGTATGGAACACAATTTGGAGGGCTTATTAATTTTATATTTAAAAAGCCAAACCCTAATAAAACTATTGAATTTATTACCAGAAACACCTTTGGAAGCAACGGATTGTATACCAACTTTACAAGTCTAAGTGGTACTAAAGAAAAGTTCAGTTATTATACCTATTTCAATTATAAAAAAGGCGATGGATTTAGACCAAACTCTGAATTTGAATCTAAAAATGCCTTTATGCATTTGGGCTATCAATTGTTTAATAAAACAAAGCTTTCTGGCGAATTAACATACATGCGCTATTTAGCACAGCAAGCAGGTGGTTTAAGTGATGCTATGTTTAATGAAGACGCATTTCAAAGTAATAGAACCCGAAATTGGTTTCAGGTAGATTGGTTACTTTATAGTTTTAAAATAGCGCATGAGTTTTCTGAAAATACCAACTTTACATTCAACTTTTTTGGATTAGATGCAGAACGAAATGCTTTAGGTTTTAGAACCAACAGACAGGATATTCCTGATAATTTTGAAGAGCGCGACTTAATAATAGGCGAGTATAACAATTTTGGTTTTGAAGCAAGACTATTAAATAAATATAAGTTCTTCGGAAAAGAAGCCACAGCGCTTATAGGAACAAAATTCTATAAAGCAGATAATACTTCAATACAAGGGCCAGGTTCTGATGGAATCGGTCCAGATTTCCAATTACAATTAGAAGACTATCCAAATTATGAAAACCAATCTAACTTTAGTAACCCTAATCTTAATGTGGCTGTTTTTGGTGAGAATATTTTTTATTTAAATGATAAATGGTCAGTTACACCAGGATTTAGATTAGAGTATATAAAAACAGAAAGTGATGGTTATTCTAAACGTATTAACTTAGATGGAGCAGGCAACGTTATTCTTAATGAAACAGAGTTTTCCGATGAGCTAAACGAACGTTCTTTTGTGTTATTTGGCTTAGGCACAAGTTACAAGCCAAATGAAAATGTAGAGTTTTATGCTAATGCTTCACAGAATTACAGGTCAGTAACCTTTTCTGATATTAATTTAGTTAATCCTAATTTTAGTGTAAGACCTTTAGAAGATGAAACAGGATTAACAGGAGATTTAGGTTTTAGAGGTAATTATAAAGGCATGGTTTCTTTTGATATTAGCGCCTTTAGTTTGTTCTACAACGATAGAATTGGTATTACATTAGAAGTACAAAATGATAATAGTGTTAGAAAAGTAAGAGATAATATAGGAGATGCGTTTATTTTTGGTTTAGAATCTTTAATTGATTTTAATTTAAATAAACTCTTTATAGATAGCAGTAAGTATAGATTTAACTATTTTATAAATACATCTTTGATTCATTCAGAATATACAAAGTCTGAAGAAACAGGCATAGAAGGGAACCAGGTAGAATTTGTACCGCAACTTAACTTAAAGACTGGATTAAAGTTCGGGTATCAAAATTTTCAAACCAGTGTGCAATACACTTATATTTCTGACCAATTTTCTGATGCACCAAACTCAGGGAGTGATCCACTAGGAAGCTCTGGTATTATTGGTTTAATACCAGAATATGATATTTTAGACTTTTCTCTATCGTATCAATACAAACAATTTAAACTAGAGACAGGTATCAATAACCTTTTAAATAACACTTATTTTACACGGCGCGCAACCGGTTATCCAGGTCCTGGAATATTACCATCGCCACCGAGAAATTGGTATGCAACTTTAGAAATTAAAATTTAATCGCCATCTGTATCTGTAGTTGTAATAACAATAGATAAAATACTTCTTACATCTACAGCAAAAAGAATACGCAATTCTTCAAGTTTAGAATGTAAGTCTTCTACTAAGTCGTGGTTTTGCTCTACAGCTTCGTTTAGTGGAATTGTAATAGCATTAAGCGCAACATAGATTTCGTTGATTTTGTTTTGTATAGCATCATTTAAATCGGTTGTATTTGTAATAGAAAATACATAATCATCTACACCAATACCTTCAAGGTTAAAATAAGCTGTTTCTACACTCTCAATACTCGCTTGTACAAGCGCTTTTGAAGTTTCACTATAATACGCTTGGGTAAGTTCTGGGTTTATAACTTGAGAATTTTCTAAACCAGCAGGTTTACCAACCTTAGTTGTTTTGGTAACATCTAAAGCATTATGTATGCCGTTATAGTATTGGTTAAAGGAACCTTGAATTCCAGAATCATCACTGTTAATAAACGTTGTTGCATAATTTTCACCAGTAGTAGACCATATATCTTGAAGTTTCTCAGCTCTAGATGTTAAATAAGCAGCAGATAAACTAAGGTAATTACGTCTTTTTTCAGAATCTATAAAGCTAGTGTTTGTTGTTGCTTCATCTTCTGCAAACAATAGATATTCTATAGCTGCAAGTGATTTTGCTTGAGCACTAATTGTTGCCATAAACGCCTCGTCTATAGTATCATTATCTGATATAAAAAATTCTATGGCACCTTCTACTGTTGGCCAATTGTAGATTGACGTGTGTATAAATTGGTCTCTAGCACTGCCTATGTGATGTACATAAGTTTTTTCATAAGCAATAGCAGTCAGTTGCCATTCATTTCTTGCAATTTCTAAATTAGAAGTTGTAGGATTATCAATGTAATTATGTATAGCTATTTCAAAAGAATTACTAGCATTTACAAATGCGTCTATTGAAGGTATTATCTGTTGGTTAGTTAAATCTTCTAATAGAGTGTTAACTTTAAATCCATCGTTAGAGTCGTCATTACTATTACAATTAAAACATAAGAGTAATGAAAAGGTTAAAATGAATGATAGTTTTTTCATGATAATTATAATGAGTTCACAAAGTCAATAACGTTTTGACGTTCTGCTTCTGTTAAATTTTTAAATGCATTTTTAATTGTTTCAGCTTCACCACCATGCCAAAGTATAGCTTCTTCTACATTACGTGCTCTGCCATCATGCAGTAAAAAAGTATGGTCGTTAACAGTAGAAATGAGGCCAATTCCCCAAAGTGGTTGTGTGCGCCATTCATTTCCATTGGCATCAAAATCTGGCCTGTTATCTGCTAAATCGTCTCCCATATCATGTAATAAAAAGTCTGAATATGGTCTTATAGTAACATTTTCTAAAAGTGAACTTACCGCAGAAGTCCCTGTAGTTTGGTTTATAGCATGGCAAGTAATACAATTTAACGCGTTAAAAAGGACTTTTCCTTTTAATACGGATTCTTCTGTAACGTTACGTCTATTAGGTACTGCTAATGTAGATTGGTAAAATAAAACGCGTTCTAATTGTTCATCTGTAACTTCTGGTTCTCCTCCATTAGGCGCATCGATACAATCTTGTTGAGGTGAAGGACAAATTGTTTCCGGAAAAAGAGACGTTGTTAAACCCATATCGCCACTCATAGCGCCTGCAATTTGTTGTTTTAACGTAGGCATATTGGCTTTCCAACCATATTTTCCAATTTTATCAGTTTCAGTCTCTACATCGTATACGTAATTAGGTTTACCTGAAATACCATCATTGTCAGCATCAAATTCATCAGCAAACTGCAATATTTCACTATCTGGTAAGGCGCTTACAAGACCTAAACCAATAGTTTGTTGTGCTACTCTTGGAGACATTTGTACACCTGCTAAACTCCCAAATTGTTCATCTGAAAAAGAATAAATAGGTTTTTGTAATTGGTAAGTAGTGCCATCTGCGTATTCTCCATTAATGTATTCATAGGTAACATTAACTTTAGCTTCATACGGAATATCATTATTAGCTCTATCTTGTAGTTGCGTTCCGTAATTAGGAACAGGATTATTATTGCCATAAATATCTTGTCCTGGCATACTAATTCGCATTAAAAAACCATCTGAATTTTGGCCATTAACCAAAGGACCACCTCGTCCATCTTTAAAATGACATCCAGCACAAGCTCTCGCATTAAAAGTAGGACCTAGTCCATCTCTTGCTGTGGTAGAAGCTGGTGCGGACACCCAATTTTGATTAAATAAAGAATTACCTGTAGAGAATTGTCCGATTTCGGTAAAAGATAAGCCATCAATTTCAAAACCAAATGCATTGGCACTAGTACTATTAACACCTAATGTTCCTGTTAAATACTCTTCACCTTCTTCGTAAAGGTCTCCTACAGATGAGTAATTATCATCTTCAGATTTACAAGAAGTAAGTCCGATTGTAATAGCTAATAAAAATATCAATTGTGTGTATCTCTTAAACAAAATCTAAAAGGTTTTAAAATGGATAAATCCCAAAGCGCAAAGCTCGGGATTTATCCATGTATACTAAAATAAATATTTAAAATATATTAGTTAAGGTTAATACCAATTACAGATGCTGATGCACTAATTTCATCTGCTAATGTAAATAAAGCTTCAACAGCTTGCATTACAGGACCAGAAAGGTCATCAGAAGTTTCTTGAGTAATTAGATAATCAAAAGGAAGTGCATTATCACCAATAATATTAATTTTTGTCATGGCATCAGTGGCAGCAGTTTGTAAAGCTAATGCTTGTGCAGCGTCTGCTTGGTTTACTAAATCGTAAAAAGAAGCACCTTCAATAGATCCGTAAGACCCATAAATAACATTAATTACACCTTGTGCATTAGCATAAACATCTCTGTTTGTATTATCAGAAAAACAAGAATGTTCATCTTCTTGTCCACTTGCATCAATACCGTCAGTAGAGTCAACAGGCGCAATCATACGCTCAGAACTTAACTCATCACCAGCAATAAAGAAAGCACCATTTATAGCTTGTTGTAAAGCAGTATCAGTATCTAAACTTTCAAAAACAGTTCTGTAAGTTCCACCTTCTGCCCATGTATTTACTAGATCTAATAAGTCACCAACTAATAAATCTGTAGAAACTGTTAAATATAATGCTCTTCTGTCTGCATTATCAGCAGTAGTGTAATCTGTATAAGAACGCTGACCAGCTAAATAATCTGCAGGTACTGTATTATCTTGTCCCCAAAGTAAAAACTCAATAGCGTGCCATCCTGTGCTAATAGATTTATCATCGACACCTTCATTTAATCCAGCAATTGTAGCTTCGTCTATGGTAATACTTGTATCACCAATAATACTTCCGTAATCTCCAGCGTAATCTTCTGTTCCTGTAGCTACATAATCAATATAACTTTCGTCAATTGGCCAAGCATTCATTTGTCCTTCTGTACCTAAAGACCAAGCGTCTGATTCTGTATCAACAGGACCATTGGCTTCTCTGTAAACCTCAGTTTGTCCGTAAGGCTCTCTAGCGTCTAACCACGCATCTTTGGCAGCTGTAAATGTAGCTTCAGAAGGGTTGGCAACAAAGGCTTCAATAGCAGTTTGCATTGTAACTGCTGCATTATAACTATCTAAATAAGATTGGTATACCATATCTGCATAGTTAGACACAACAGCTGATTTTGAAACATCGTTGTTACTGCTGTTGTTATCGTCATCACTTGAACAAGCGAAAACTAAACTAAGAGATAAGGCTAATAATAAAATTGAATTTCTTTTCATTTTAAATATGATTGTTAGTGTTTAAAACGGCAAATCTATTTTTAATAGTTTAGAAAAACAACTTTATTTAGACTAAATTTAAATAATGTGTTAATAATGAAATTTTGTTTCAAATTTTTGCTAAATATTAAATTCTTAGGCGCTTATGTTATCGTTTCATTAATGTGGCTATTATGTCAAAAAAAAGCGTAAATTTGCACGCAATTATATCTTAATTGCCATGACAGCACACGAAAATAAAATACTTGGAGAAGGTCTTACTTACGATGACGTACTCTTAGTCCCAGCTTTTTCTGAAGTTCTTCCTCGAGAAGTTAATATTCAATCAAAATTCACTAAAAACATAACCATAAATGTTCCCATAATTTCTGCAGCTATGGATACGGTTACAGAAAGTAAAATGGCAATTGCCATGGCACAAGAAGGAGGCATAGGTGTGTTACACAAAAACATGACTATTGAGCAGCAAGCTGATAAAGTGCGTAGAGTAAAACGTGCAGAAAGCGGAATGATTATAGATCCTGTAACATTACCACTAACAGCTACTGTTTTTGATGCCAAATCTAATATGGCAGAACATAGTATTGGTGGTATACCAATTGTAGATGAAAACGGAAAGCTTACAGGTATTGTTACCAATAGAGATTTACGTTTTGAGCATGAGAATGCAAAACCTATAGTTGAAGTAATGACTAAAGAGAATTTAGTTACTGCTGCCGTTGGGACGTCTTTAAAAGATGCTGAAAAAATTCTTCAACAGAATAAAATTGAAAAATTACTTATTGTTGATGATAATTTTATTTTAAAAGGATTAATTACATTTAGAGACATCACCAAGGTTACACAGAAGCCAAATGCAAATAAAGATTCTTACGGAAGATTACGTGTTGCAGCTGCCATTGGTGTTACTGGTGATGCGGTAGAAAGAGCATCTGCATTAGTAAATGCAGGTGTAGATGCTGTAATTATAGATACAGCACACGGACACACCAAAGGTGTGGTTATGGTACTAAAAGAAATAAAGAAGAAATTTCCAAAGTTAGACGTTATTGTAGGAAACATTGCAACTGGTGAAGCCGCTAAATATTTAGTAGAAGCTGGTGCAGATGCTGTAAAAGTTGGTATTGGTCCAGGTTCTATTTGTACAACTAGAGTAGTGGCAGGTGTTGGATTCCCACAATTTTCTGCAGTTTTAGAAGTTGCTGCAGCTATAAAAGGAACTGGTGTCCCAGTTATTGCTGATGGTGGAATTCGCTATACAGGTGATATTCCTAAAGCTATTGCAGCTGGCGCAGATACAGTTATGCTAGGTTCACTTTTAGCAGGTACAAAAGAAAGTCCTGGTGAAACTATTATTTACGAAGGACGAAAATTTAAGTCTTATAGAGGTATGGGTTCTGTAGAAGCCATGAAACAAGGAAGTAAAGATCGTTACTTTCAGGATGTTGAAGATGATATTAAAAAATTAGTGCCAGAAGGTATTGTAGGTCGTGTGCCATATAAAGGTGAATTAGTAGAAAGTATTCATCAATTTGTAGGTGGACTAAGAGCCGGAATGGGTTACTGTGGTGCAAAAGATGTTGCTACCTTAAAAGAGAATGGACGCTTTGTAAAAATTACTAGTTCTGGTATTAACGAAAGCCACCCTCACGATGTTACTATTACAAAGGAAGCTCCTAATTATTCGCGTTAATAATTTAGATTTAATTATATAAAATTGAAACAGCATCTTTAAGGTGCTGTTTTTTTATGCTTTAATTTGAAGTGTACCTTTACCAAAGTGATTTTATCTTAACATCCAAAAATCTTGAATTTCCATTTTTGCATATCATCTTAGAAAATCGGTAATCTCATTTCGCCATAATAGTTTGAAATTTGCATCATGAAAAAAATATCAAACTTTGGCATCTTCACACTACTATTAGTTAGTAGTTTAACTATAATGGTTGGTACTGTAATAGCACCTTCATTATCAGCTATATCAATACATAAAAATTTAAGCTTTTCTCCTAGTTGGTTAATTACACTACCATCATTAGGTGTTGTTATTTTTGCACCATTAATAGGAAGATTACTTAATAAATTAGGCATTATAAAATTATTATGCTTCGGACTTATACCATATGCTGTATTAGGATTAATTGGTGCTTTTATTGCTAATGACTACCTCTTAATTTTAGATAGAATTTTATTAGGTGCAGCAACAGTTGCACTACAGGTTGCTTCTACAGCTTATATTGCCGAGTTTTTTCTTAGCGAACAAAGAATGAAAATGATTGCTTGGCAAGGTATGTCTATTGAGTTAGGAGGCGTTGTGTTTTTAGCAATTGGAGGTGTATTAGGAGAATTACATTGGCAATATCCTTTTTACATTTATTTAATTGCGCTGCTCTGTTTAATTTTGGTATTAAAGACGTTACCAAAACCAGAGACTAAAAATTATAATGAAGAAGCAACATTAGGCAGTAATACTAAAAGTAAAGCACAAGTTAAATTAATATTTGCGGCATCGTTATTAGCGATGATGCTTTTTTTTATTGGGTTTGTTACTTTGCCGCTTTATTTGCCAAATTCATTTGGTTTTACCGAGTCTCAAACGGGTTATCTTATGGCATTTATTTCTTTAATAGCTATTATTACAGCGAGCCAAATGCCAAGAATGGTAAAAACTATTGGAGCAGATAAAACCGTATCAACCGGATTCTTGTTTTTTATGCTTGGTTATTTAGTACTTGCATTAGCCACAAGTTTACCATTTTTAATGCTTACTGCAATTTTTATAGGAATTGGTTTTGGGTTTACAATACCGTTACTAAATCATATGATGGTAGAAATTAGTTCTCCTCATAATCAAGGTAAAAATTTAGGCTTGTTTTCTATGGGTGTTTTTGGAGGTCAGTTTTTATCTACGTTTATAGAATATATTTCAGAAAACTATTTAGCTATTTATTCTATTGCATCTGCATTGGCTTTTATAATTGCTATTACGATTTTTATTATGTTTCAAAACATAAGGAAAGCTTAAACTTGAATTAATTCTTATTACTTTTGAAGTATACTTTAAAAGTAAATGAACCATAAACTTTGGAAAAATAGAATACTGATGCGCGATAAATTTGAAAGTAACACTGCGTTGCTTTCAGATAATTCCATGGGTATTTATGTAGAGAAAAGACCAAATGGTTCTTTAATGGTGCATTTTAAACCATTAAATGAAGTCTTTAAAGTTGAACTGTTTAATGATAATACAGGTGTTTTAATAAATTTTGAACGCGACCTTATCGATGAGGATGATATTGAATATGCTTTAGATGTTTTTGCGCTTTTTAATAAGTATCCACAATTTGTATTATCGGCTTCTGAGGAAGTCTATCAAATTAATCAAATAATTGATTTATTAAAGGCTGAGTATCTAAATGAGATATCTTCTTATGTAATGTTTAAAAGCGTATTGAAGGTTTTTCTTTTACATTTAATAAGGTATCAAAACAATGGGTTTTTAGAACAAGATTTAAACCAGAAGCGGGTTTTTGAGTTCTTAGAACTTATGGAAACACATTTTTTAATAGAAACTTCAACCGATTATTATGCTAATAAAATTGGTGTAAGTAATAAGCGATTAAATCAAATATTAAAGGAAAAATTAAATTTAACAGCTAAGCAAGTGATTCAGCAACGTCAAATAACTGAAGCAAAACGTCAGTTGGTAAAAAGTGAAATAACAACCAAAGAGCTAGCTTTTAAACTAGGCTTTGATTCAGGGAGTAGTTTTTCGAGATTTTTTAAAAAAAATGTTGGTGTTAGTCCTTCAAATTTCAAAACTAAAGTTTAAGGATATAAACCTATTTAGAGTCTAATGGAAAATTAATGCCTACATTTATCGCACCTGTTACTTGTTCTACACCTGGTTGGTTGAAATAAGAAAATCCTAAATCTACGCCATGGTTTTTACCTAATTCTAGCCCAATACTGTAAGGGATATGATAGGCAATACCAGTTCGATTGATGTCTGAAAAGGCTGTAAAAGTTTCAAATTTACCAATAGAGGCACCAAAGCCAAATTCTAAAAAAGGTGCTACATACGGAATTGGTGCTTTAAATCTTACTTTTCCACCTAATAAAAACGCGGTTGTTTGCGCAAATTCAGATGAGGGATTACCATTTAAATCTTTTCCATCAGAGTCTGTAATAACAAAACCAGCATAAGGTTTTAAGTCTATCCAACTGCGAATTTTTAAAATATATTCACCTTGTATAAAAAATCCTCCAGATGAAACATCATCATAACTATGTTCTGGTACAGTAATGCCATAACCAATTGAGGCCGTTATTGATTTTTCTTTAATAAATTGGGCTTCAACTAAGTTAGAAGTTAACGCTATGAGCAATAGTAGTAGAAGTTTTCTCATTAATTATTAGTTTAGAAAGTTTAAAGCGGTTTTTGGACTTCAAATTTGTATGGTTGAAGGTAGAACGAATTTAGCAGAATTTTTTTACAATTTCAAATTAAGTTTACCATTAAACTGCCAGGTGCTTAAGCGCTTGTCTTTTTGTTGTATCACTAAAAAACCAATTCTTTATAGTATACTTCTTCAGAGATTTCTTCTACATTACCAATATAACTTTTGCCTCTAAGTTTACTAACTGTATGGGCTTTTAACTGGTTGTCTGGATAGCTTTTAATTAGGTTTTCTAGTGCTTTTTGGTTAGTTTTTTTAGCAATTGGTTGAAGCCATTGTTCTTCTAATTCATCTTTTAAAATTAAAGGCATTCTTGGGCCTTTTAGTTTAGGGTTATTATGAATTTTTGTCATTAAAGTATTTCCTACTGTGGTAACAATAGAGAATGTGTTCATTTTTCCACCATGTTCAGGGTTTATCCATTCGTTCCATAAACCAGCTAAAGCCATGGGCTGCTCATCTTTTCTCTGAATGTAAAACGGATATGTTTTATTATTGAAATGGTGATATTCATAAAAGCCATCTACATAAATAATACAGCGCTTATGGTTTGCAGATTGTTTAAAGGATGGTTTTTCAAAAATAGTTTCTCCTCTCGCATTCAGCGTGCTATTCCATATTTTTTGTTTATGTGCATTGTCTTTTATCCATTGAGGTACTAATCCCCAAGTTGCTACTACTGGAAAGTATGGCGAATCATTAGTGTATATTAAAAGCTCTGGGTGCGTAAAGCCAGACACATGAAAAAGTGGTAAATCTGTAAGCGGAATTAAGCGTTCTAAAATTTCGCTAACGGCTGCTAAATCGCCTTTGCGTTCTGCACGTTTTAGTTGCGTTTCTGTACTAGCTTTAATATCGTAACACATAAGTTAATAGGTTGTTTTTTAATCTAAAATAAAGTTAAATAAAATAATATTAGCCTTTGTGCCAGAATCTAATTCCCTTTTTAAGAATAAATCCGCTAATTTTACATTTCAATTTCCATTTTATAACCTTGAAAACATACGATTATATTATTTTAGGAGCAGGTGCGGCAGGTTTAATGTTGGCATATCGTATGGCTAATGATATGTTTTTTAGTGATAAATCGGTATTAATTATTGATAAATTTTCTAATAAAGGAAACGATAGAACTTGGTGTTTTTGGGAAGAATCTACGGGAGAATGGGATAAGTTGGTTTCTAAAACGTGGTCTCATATTTATTTTGGAGGCGAACAGTTTTCTAAAACTATTCCTATTTCATCATATCAGTATAAAATGATTAGAAGTGAAGCTTTTTATACTTCGCTTTGGAAAACTATTAACGAGAAACCAAATTTTACTTTTGTTGAAGATGGTGTTAAGTACTTTACAGAATTAGAAAATAAGGTTGAGGTTATAACAGAAAAAGGGAATTATTTAGGACTTAAATTATTTAATAGTTTGCCTAATACTAAAGCGTATTCCCAACAAGAAAAATACCCACTGATACATCAACATTTTGTTGGCTGGGTTGTAGAAGTTTACGAAGAATTATTTGATGATACTACGGCAACTTTTATGGATTTTTCAGTAGCCCAAAAAGGTAATACCCGCTTTATGTATGTTTTACCTATTGATAAAAAAACAGCATTGTTTGAATATACATTGTTTTCTAAAACACTCCTAGAACAATCTGAATACGAAGATGCTATTAAAGATTATTTAAAGAAAAAAAAAATAACAGAGTATAAGGTTTTAGAAACTGAAAAAGGAAATATACCAATGACGTCCTTTAAATTTTCAGACTTAAATTCAAAGCATGTTTTAAATATAGGAACTTCAGGAGGATGGACAAAAGCCAGTACAGGTTATACGTTTACCAACACGTCTAAAAAAACAAATAAACTAATTTCATTTTTAAAAGCGGAAAACGATTTGTCTAAGTTTCATATTAAATCGAAATTTTGGTTTTACGATTTAATATTTCTAGATGTTTTAGCAAACCATAATGATGAAGGAGCTACAATGTTTACGTCAATGTTTAAGAAGGCAAACTTTAAAACTATTTTTAGATTTTTAGATGAAGAATCTACTTTGCTTGAAGATTTAAAAATTATTGTATCTGTTCCGCCAAAACGATTTATTCAAGCATTTTTTAAACGCCTATTCTTTATTAGATAAAGGTTAATTAAATATTTTTTTCAAATTAACCATCTAACCATCTAACCATCTAATTACCAGAATAAACCTGTCCTCTATGTGGTTTTAAAGCATCTCTAATTGGTTTCATATTAGATTCTGCAACCACTAAATAGGCAAGAGTATGCATCTCACTTACAGTTTCAATATCTACAATAGATATGTCTAAATGATTAATATCGATATATTCTTTAAGATGTATTACATGGTGCTCTGCTGTTTTTTTAGCTGCAGGCCCTCTAAAATCCCAAATCAGTTTTAATAATCGCATATTGAGTGATAAAATTAAACAGATGTAGAAACTGAAATGCCGTTTTCAACAAAATTTTTAAAATTGTTGAGGTATGTTTCCGTTTGTTTTTTAAAAGCTGTTGGCATTAAAAATAGCATAGCACTCATTTTAAAACTAGTAGGTTGAAACTCGTTTTTAGACGTCCATTTTGTATAATTTTCTTGTGTAGACTTAAAATAATTTTCTTGTATGTTACGCATACCTTTTGTAGTGTAAGAGGCATGAAATTCATTAGGAAAATTTTGCTTAGTTACGGTTTCAATAATTTCCATTTTACGTTTACCAAAACTATATCTTAATCGCATTATTGATCCAAGTTCACTTGGTACTCCAGAAATATGTTCGGTACTTACTAAACCTTCTTGCCAATGTTTTAAATTATCTATAGAGTCTAGTTTTTCTATAACTTCTGAAATCGATTTCTTAATAAGGACTTCGGTTACGTATTGCATACTAAGGGATTTTAAACAAATGTAGAAAAAGAGCAAACAATTATTTTGACTTATCGATGTTTGTATAGTTTTATTTGTTAAAATAAACGTTAAAACTTTAGAGTTGTTAAACTGGTATGGTTTTTACTACGTAACTAGCAATGATTGAATAAATATTGCATTTTAAAGACCTTGTAAGATTAGCTATTTATGTTATTTTTGCTCAGTTCAAAAAATTAGTCAAATTCATTAAGTTTCAAATTAAAAGTTAGTTTAAATGAAGTCATTAAAGTTTAAGTGGTTATTTGTAGTGCTTTTGGTACTAAACATTTCATTTTCTCAAGAAAACGATGAAGTTTTACTGAAAGTAGGTGATGCGTCTATTAAGGCATCAGAGTTTTTAAGAGTTTATAATAAAAACCTTGATTTAGTAAAAGATGAAAGCCAAAAAGATATAGATGGTTATTTAAAATTATTCACGGAATATCAACTAAAACTTCAGGAGGCAAAACATCTTAAACTAGATGAAGACAAAAATTATAAACGCGAGTTTACAAGATATAAAAAGCAACTTATAAAAAATTACATTTCAGAAAATAAAGTAACCGATGAATTAGTTGAAGAAGCTTATAAGCGAAGTAAAATAGATATAAACGCATCACATGCACTAGTTCGCTTAGATGCAAATGCTAAAGATACAATTGCTGCATATAACCAAGTTTTGGCGATAAGAGATCGAGTTTTAAAAGAAGGTTACAAAACTGTACAGGCAGACATGCACAATGGTGAAACAGTTTTCTTAGAAGATTTAGGTTATTTTTCTGCTTTTAAAATGGTTTATGATTTTGAATCGGCTGCCTATAACACACCTGTAGGTGAAATTTCTATGCCATTTAGAACCCAATTTGGGTATCATGTTGTAATGATAAATGATAAGCGTACATCAAGAGGAACTATTACTGCAGCACATATAATGATTAGTGAATCTCAGAAAGATTCTCTTACAAATCCTGAAAATCGAATTCAGACTATTTATAAAAAGTTAAATCAAGGTGAATCATTTGAAGCCTTAGCGAAGCAATTTTCAGAAGATAAAAGCTCTGCTAATAATGGTGGTAAGTTAACACCTTTTAAAAGTGGTCAGTTGAGTTCTACTAAATTTGAAGATGAAGCCTTTAGTTTAAAAAATAATGGAGATTACAGCAAACCGTTTAAAACTGCTTACGGTTGGCACATTGTAAAACGCATAGATTTAAAAGAAATAGCACCTTTTGAAGATGTTAAAGCATTTTTAGTAACACGTGTAAAAAGAGACTCTAGGTCTAAATTAATTAATGAGGCAATGCTTGCTAAGCTGAAGAAAAAATACAAAATAGAGTATAACTCAAAGGCAAAATCTTATTTTACTAATTTATTAAATGATAAGTTTTATACACGTGGCTGGGAAGTACCAAAAGATTTAAATAAAGCAGAACCAATTTTTACTATTAATAACAGTCCTTTTACTTACAACGCTTTTGCAAAACACCTATTTAATTCTCAACGTCTTTATGCAAATAATAAATTACCTTTTGCTACCATTGTAGATAAAGAATTTGATGCCTTTTTTGAAACCTCTGTTTTTAAATACAGAGAGGAGAATCTAGAATTAGAAAACAAGGATTATGCAAATATTTTAAAGGAGTATAGAGATGGTCTTTTATTGTTTGATTTAATGGAAAAAGAAATCTGGAACAAAGCGTCTAAAGACACATTAGGTTTAGAAACCTACTATAACGATAATAAATCTAACTATAAGTGGGAAGATAGAGTAGATGTTGTAATAGCAACTTCTTCAGATAAATCTAATTTAAAGAAGCTCCGCAAACTTATGAAAAAAGGAAAATCTGAAGAAGAAATAAAGGAAGCCTTAAATAAAAATGATCAAGAAAATGTGATATTTACTAAAGGGATTTATAACGTTACCAATCCTATACTACCAACAGATTTTAAAGCAAAACAAGGACTTTCAGATGTATATAACAATCACAATGAAGCCTATCATATTATTAACGTTAAAGAAGTAATACCTTCTAGAGTTAAAACGTTTGAGGAAGCGAGAGGACTTGTTGTTAATGATTATCAAGCCGTATTAGAATCAAATTGGATTCAAGATTTATACAGTCGTTATAATGTGCAAATAAACGATGGTGTATTAAAATCAGTTAAATCTAAATTAATAAATTAAATACGTTTAATTGAAAAATATTATATACATAGTACTAATAAGTTTACTTTTTACAAGTTGTGATTTTTTTAAAAAATCTGACGACCGTAAGCCTATTGCTAGAGTTAATGAAACTTATCTTTATAAAGAAGATTTAGAAGACATTGTGCCAAAAGGAACTTCTAAAGAAGATAGTACACTAATAGTAAATGCTTATGTAAATCGATGGGCAAGACAATTACTTTTAATGGATGGTGCCTTGGTTAATTTATCTGAAGAAAAGCAGTCCGATTTTTCTAAATTAGTAGAGCAATACAAAGTAGATTTATTTACAAAGGCATATTTAGAAGGTTTAGTAAAAAAAAATATTGATACGTTAGTGCAGCCAGAAGAAGCACAATTGTTTTACCAAGAAAATAAAGAATCTTTCAAGCTTAATGACGATTTAATACAATTTAGATATATTAGTTTACCATTAAATCCGGTAAATTTAGACACTATAAAAAAACGATTTAAACGATTTAAAGCACAAGATAAGAGCTATTTAGATTCTATTTCGGTACAATTTGTTTCGTATGCTTTAAATGATTCACTTTGGTTAAAACTGAATCGTGTAGCAGATAAAATTCCTATAATAACTGAAGCTAATAAAAATCAACTGTTAAAAAAAACTAATTTCTTACAACTCAAAGATTCATTAAACCTATATTTGATGCAAGTTAATGACGTGCGACTTCAAAATGATTATGCACCTTTGAATTATGTAAATTCATCGATAAAAAAAATTGTTATTAACAAAAGGAAATTAGAGCTCATCAAGCAATTAGAAAATGATATTACAAAAGATGCTATTAAAAACAATCAATTTCAAATTTATAACTAAAGCGACCTTTTTGGTTTGCATTATGTTCTTCGGTTTTATCAATGCTCAAGAGATTATTGAAGACGAAAAACCAACTTTAGAAAAAGTTAAAGACACTGTTTCTAATAAAACACGTATTAAAGCAGATGGTGTAGCAGCTGTTGTTGGCGATTTTATATTATTAGAGTCTGATTTAGATAGAGAAATTGAGCAATTTAAGGCGCAAGGAGCAGATTTAGGAGATTTAACAAGATGTGAGCTTTTTGGTAGTTTGCTAGAAAGTAAATTATATGCACACCAAGCTATTCAAGATAGTATAATGGTAAATGAACTACAGATTCAATCGCGTGTTGATCAGCAATTTCAGGGTATATTAAGTCAACTTAATGGTGATTTAGAGAAAATGCTAGAGTATTACAAAAAAGACTCCGAGCAAGCTTTAAAAGATGAAATGTATGAGATAAACAAAAACAATTATCTCGCCCAAGAAATGCAGGCTAAAGTTACAGGTGATATAGAAGTAACACCAGAAGAGGTTCGTACATTTTTTAATGAAATTCCAAAAGACGAAAGACCTACATTTGGTACAGAGTTAAAAATAGCCCAAATTGTTGTTATACCTGAGGTAACAGAAGAAGCAAAACAAGCTGTAATAGATAAACTAAAAGGGTTTAAAACAGATGTTGAAGAAAACGGATCTAGCTTCACAACTAAAGTTCTATTTTATACAGATGATACAGCTTCTAAATCAACAGGTGGTAAATACACACTAAACAGAAAACGGCCAAGAATGGTTAAAGAGTTTAGAAATGTTGCTTTTTCTATGCAAGAAGGCGAAATTTCAGAGCCTTTTGAAACGGACTTTGGTTTTCACATTATTTATTTAGAGAAAATTAGAGGGCAAGAGTACGATGTTAGGCACATTTTATTGCGTCCAGAAATAACTCAAGAAGCTATTAAAAAAGCAAAGGATGAAATAGAAGAAGTTAGAAAGAAAATTTTAGACGGAACTTTAACTTTTGCTGAAGCTGCAAGAGAGTTTAGTGATGAGGAAGAATCTAAATACGAAGGAGGCCAATTAACAAATCCTACGACCCAAGATTTTAATTTTGAATTAACAAGAATTGAGCCAGAATTATATTCTCAAATTCAAGATTTAAAAGATGGAGAAATTAGTGAAGTTTTACAAGATGAGGATCGTATTAATAGAATTAAATTTAAGATTTTAACGGTAACAGATCGTATTGATGATCATGAAGCAGACTTTGCAAAAGATTATTTAAAAATAAAAAATTTAGCATTACAAGATAAACAGATTAAAGCTGTTGAAGAATGGCAGAAAAAAACCATCTCAGAAACTTACATTAAAATTAATGGTGAGTATAGAGATTGTGATTTTCAAAGTAACTGGTTAAAAAAATAATAGCTTATGTCTGACGTTGCTAAAATTGAAAACTTTGTAAAGAAATTTGCTGCTTTAAAAGAGGAAGTAGCTAAAATTATTATTGGTCAAGAAGAGGTTGTAGATCAAATATTAATATCTATTTTTTCTGGAGGACATTCACTTTTAATAGGTGTTCCTGGTTTAGCAAAAACCTTAATGGTAAATACAATATCTAAAGCATTAGGATTAGATTTTAAACGTATTCAATTTACACCAGACTTAATGCCAAGTGATATACTTGGTAGTGAAATTTTAGATGAAAATAGACAGTTCAAGTTTATAAAAGGACCTATTTTTTCCAATATTATTCTAGCAGATGAAATTAATAGAACACCTCCAAAAACACAGGCTGCTTTATTAGAAGCAATGCAAGAAAGGTCCGTTACCGTGGCTGGGCATCAATATAAGTTAAATTTGCCTTATTTTGTTTTAGCAACTCAAAATCCTATTGAGCAAGAAGGTACATATCCTTTACCAGAAGCCCAATTAGACCGATTTATGTTTGCTATAAATTTAAAATACCCAACATTTAAAGAAGAAGTTAATGTTGTAAAAGCTACCACTACAGACGTGAAAACAACTGTAAATGCTTTGTTTACGGCAGAAGAAATAATAGATTTTCAAAACGTCATACGTCGTATTCCCGTGGCAGATAATGTTATAGAGTATGCGGTGTCTTTAGTAGCTAAAACAAGACCAAAGGAAGATACTGCAGCGCCAATTGTAAAAGAATTTATAGATTGGGGCGCAGGCCCTAGAGCTTCTCAAAACTTAATATTAGGTGCAAAAACCTATGCAGCAACAAAAGGAAAATTTTCACCAGATATAGAAGATGTCCAAGCTGTTGCCATTGGTATTTTAAGACATCGTATTATTAAAAATTTTAAAGCCGAAGCTGAAGGTATTACAGACGAAGCTATTATTCAAAATTTATTTTAAACTCTACCTTTATTGTAGCTATTTATAATCGTTATAATTTAATAACTATAACGTATTAATTGTGAAAATTTGCAAATTTGTTAAAATATTGAGTATTAATAATATTTTCTGTTAAATACTTATTTGCCCTCAAAGAAAATAGATTATTTGTGGTTTTTTTTTATTCTCACTCCAATTTTGTTACATATTTTTTAATTACTCTTTTAATTTGTAGATTTGTGTCCTTTTAAAAAGAAATAACTCTAATATATGAACATTTATAAAGATTATCTAAAAGAGATTGAAGACAGAAAAGCTATAGGTCTTCATCCAAAACCAATTGATGGCGCTGATTTATTAAGTGCTATTATAGATCAAATTAAAGACGCAAATAATGAGTATAGAGAAGAGTCTTTAAACTTTTTTATTTATAACGTTTTACCAGGTACCACAAGCGCGGCAACGGTAAAATCTAAGTTTTTAAAAGAAATAATTTTAGGTGAATCTGTTATACCAGAAATTTCAATTGATTTTGCTTTTGAACAATTATCTCACATGAAAGGAGGACCATCTGTTAAAGTATTATTAGATATAGCTTTAGGGGATGACAAAAATATAGCAAAACAAGCTGCCGAAGTTTTAAAAACTCAGGTATTTCTTTACGAAGCAGATACAGACAGATTGGAAGAAGCTTATAATAATGGAAATGAAATAGCTAAAGACATTATAGACAGTTATTCTAAAGCAGAGTTTTTTACAAAACTTCCAGATGTAGAAGAAAAAATTGAAGTTGTAACTTATATAGCTGGTGTTGGAGATATTTCTACAGATTTATTATCTCCAGGTGGTGATGCGCATTCGCGTTCAGATAGAGAATTACACGGACAATGTATTTTTGAGCATAATAAAGAAATGCAAAAAGAAGTATTGGCATTAAAAGAAAAACACCCAGATAAGCGTGTAATGTTAATTGCAGAAAAAGGAACCATGGGAGTTGGTTCTTCTAGAATGTCAGGTGTCAATAATGTGGCATTATGGACAGGGATTCCGTCTAGTCCTTATGTGCCATTTATTAATATTGCTCCAGTAATTGCAGGTACAAATGGTATAGCACCAATATTTTTAACTACTGTTGGAGTAACTGGAGGTATTGGTTTAGATCTTAAAAACTGGGTATCTAAAAAAGATGAAAACGGAAACACTATTGTTGATGAAGATGGAGAACCAGTATTAGAACAAATGTATTCTGTAGAAACTGGTACTATATTAACCATAAATACAAAAGAGAAAAAATTATACCACGGTAATGTTGAGTTAAAAGACGTGTCAGCAGCATTTACGCCTCAAAAAATGGAGTTCATGAAAGCTGGTGGGTCTTATGCCGTAGTTTTTGGTAAAAAATTACAAACTTTTGCATGTAAAGTATTAGGTATAGATGTACCGCAAGTTTACGCGCCATCAAAAGAAGTGTCTATAGAAGGTCAAGGTTTAACAGCTGTAGAAAAAATATTTAATAAAAATGCTGTTGGTACTTCAGGTGCAACATTGCATGCAGGATCATACGTACGTGCAGAAGTAAATATTGTAGGTTCTCAAGATACTACTGGTTTAATGACGTCACAAGAACTAGAAATGATGGCTGCAACAGTTATTTCTCCAATTGTAGATGGAGCTTATCAATCTGGTTGTCATACTGCATCAGTATGGGATGATAAATCTAAAGCCAATATTCCTAGATTAATGAAGTTTATGAACGACTTTGGTCTAATTACTGGTCGTGATCCAAAAGGAAAATATTTTCCAATGACAGATGTTATCCATAAAGTTCTTAATGATATAACTGTTGGTGATTGGGATATTATTATTGGAGGAGATTCACATACACGTATGTCTAAAGGTGTTGCCTTTGGAGCAGACTCAGGTACAGTAGCATTAGCATTAGCTACGGGTGAGGCAAGTATGCCAATTCCTGAATCAGTAAAAGTTACCTTTAAGGGTGAGATGAGGTCATACATGGATTTCCGTGATGTGGTACATGCTACACAACAACAAATGCTAAAACAATTTGGTGGTGAAAATGTATTTCAAGGTCGAGTGATTGAGGTTCATATTGGAACATTGACTTCAGATGAAGCCTTTACATTCACAGATTGGACTGCAGAAATGAAAGCTAAAGCTTCAATCTGTATTTCTGAAGATGATACTTTAATTGAATCATTAGAAATAGCAAAAGGTCGTATCCAAATCATGATTGAAAAGGGTATGGATAATGAAAAACAAGTACTTAAAGGACTTGTAGATAAAGCAGAAACGAGAATAACAGAGCTTAAAACAGGCATTAAGCCTTCTTTAAGACCAGATGCAGATGCTAAATATTATGCAGAAGTTATTATTGATTTAGATGAGATTGCAGAACCAATGATTGCAGATCCAGATGTTAATAATGAAGATGTTTCTAAGCGTTATACACATGATAATATTCGTCCTTTATCTTATTATGGAGGAACCAAAAAAGTAGACTTAGGATTTGTAGGGTCTTGTATGGTTCATAAAGGTGATATGAAAATATTAGCGCAAATGTTAAAAAATGTTGAAGCACAACATGGTAAAGTAGAATTTAAAGCACCATTAGTAGTTGCGCCACCTACTTATAATATTGTAGATGAGTTAAAAGAAGAAGGAGATTGGGAAGTACTACAAAGATATTCAGGGTTTGAGTTTGATGACAATGCTCCAAAAGGATTAGCTCGTACTAAGTATGAGAATATGTTATATTTAGAGCGTCCAGGATGTAACCTTTGTATGGGTAATCAAGAAAAAGCAGAACCTGGAGATACGGTTATGGCAACCTCTACACGTTTATTTCAGGGTAGAGTTGTAAAAGATACTGGTGATAAAAAAGGAGAATCTTTACTATCATCTACTCCAGTAGTTGTACTTTCAACTATTTTAGGAAGAACACCTACAATGGCGGAATATGAAGCTGCAGTAGATGGCATTGTATTAACAAAATTTAAGCCTTCTACGAAGCAATTAGTAAGATAAGTATTTATAATAATTATTAACAAAAGCTCGAATCATTGATTCGAGCTTTTTTTTATTTAAAATTTAATAATGTAGGTAATCGGTAGTAGATCAATTTAAAAATATTAGTAATAGATTATACCTATGCTACTATACTGATATATATATGTTATTCACTTTTAAAGTCATATTGCATTTTGTATATTAGTGGAAACAATAAAAAAAATAAAATACTATGGCATTTGATATTGATATGATTAAAGGTGTTTACAGCAAAATAAAAGAGCGTGTTGATGCAGCTAAGGAAATTGTTGGTAAGCCTTTAACGCTTTCAGAGAAGATTCTTTACTCACACTTATGGGACGGAAAACCTAGTACAGAATTCACAAGAGGAAAAGATTATGTAGATTTTGCTCCAGATCGTGTTGCATGTCAAGATGCAACTGCACAAATGGCTTTATTACAGTTTATGCAAGCTGGTAAGCCTAAAGTTGCCGTACCAACAACTGTGCATTGTGATCATTTAATACAAGCAAAAGATGGAGCTGAGACAGATTTAAAACATGCTAATAATACTAGTAGCGAGGTATTTAATTTCTTAGAGTCGGTATCTAATAAATACGGAATTGGCTTTTGGAAACCTGGCGCAGGTATTATTCACCAAGTAGTTTTAGAAAATTATGCTTTCCCTGGAGGTATGATGATAGGTACAGATTCTCATACTGTTAATGCTGGTGGATTAGGAATGGTAGCTATTGGAGTAGGTGGAGCAGATGCAGTAGACGTAATGGCCGGCATGCCTTGGGAACTTAAATTCCCTAAATTAATTGGTGTTAAATTAACAGGAAAACTATCGGGATGGACAGCACCTAAGGATGTTATATTAAAAGTGGCAGAAATTTTAACTGTAAAAGGAGGAACAGGAGCAATTGTAGAATATTTTGGTCCTGGGGCAACTGCAATGTCTTGCACAGGAAAAGGAACAATATGTAATATGGGCGCAGAAATAGGAGCTACAACCTCTACTTTTGGATACGATGATTCTATGGAACGCTATTTACGAGCAACTGATAGAGCAGATATAGCAGATGCGGCTAACAAAATTAAATCTTATTTAACGGGTGATGCAGAGGTCTATGAAAATCCAGAAGCTTATTTTGATCAAGTTATAGAGATAGATTTATCTAAACTAGGCCCGTTATTAAATGGCCCATTTACACCAGACTTATCAACAACAGCCGGAAAAGAAATGACAGAAAAGGCTAAAGCTAACGATTGGCCTATACAAGTAGAATGGGGTTTAATAGGGTCTTGTACTAATTCATCTTACGAGGATTTATCTAGAGCTTCATCTATAGCACAACAAGCCTTGGATAAAGGGTTAAAAATGAAAGCAGAATTAGGTATTAATCCCGGTTCTGAGCAAGTAAGATATACAGCAGATAGAGATGGAATTTTAGGAATTTTTGAAGAATTAGATGCAAAAATTTTTACTAATGCATGCGGACCTTGCATAGGGCAATGGGCAAGATATAGTGACCCAAAAAATGCTCCTAAAAATAGTATAGTACATTCATTTAATAGAAATTTTGCAAAACGTGCAGATGGTAACCCAAATACACATGCTTTTGTCGCCTCTCCAGAATTAACCGCTGCTATTGCGGTTGCAGGTCGTTTAGATTTTAATCCAATGACGGATAAATTAATAAACGAAAATGGTGAAGAAGTAATGTTTGAAGAGCCAACAGGATGGGAATTACCACCTAAAGGGTTTGAAGTGAAAGAAAACGGTTATTTGGCGCCTGTAGAAGATGGAAGTAATGTAGTAGTTTCTGTTAGCCCTACTTCAGAGAGATTGCAGTTATTAACCCCTTTTGAACCTATTGGAAATGAGATAAAAGGAGCTAAATTATTAATTAAAGCGTTCGGAAAATGTACAACAGACCATATTTCTATGGCAGGACCATGGTTACGGTTTAGAGGTCATCTAGATAATATTTCTAACAATTGTTTAATTGGAGCTGTAAATGCTTTTGGAAAGAAAACGAATTTTGTTAAAAATCAATTAACAGGAGATTTTGGAGGTGTACCAGATACTGCAAGAGCATATAAAGCAGCTAATATTAAATCTATTGTTGTTGGGGATCATAACTATGGAGAAGGATCTTCTAGAGAGCATGCAGCCATGGAGCCAAGACATCTCGGAGTTGTAGCTGTTATTGTAAAATCTTTTGCACGTATTCATGAAACAAACCTTAAGAAGCAAGGTATGTTAGGTTTAACTTTTGCAAATGAAACAGATTACGATTTAATTCAAGAAGATGATACATTTAACTTCTTAGATTTAAATGAGTTTGCACCAGATAAGCCTCTAAATGTAGAAGTTGTTCATGCAGATGGAAGCAAAGATACTATTGTTCTAAACCACACTTATAATCAAGCACAAATTGATTGGTATAATGAAGGTTCTGCATTAAATTTAATAAAGAAAGAGAATGCTTAATTAATATTAAAAATTTAAACAAAGCTCTTGAGAAATCAAGGGCTTTTTTATTTTGTAAGTTTTAGATGTTTAGACCGACTCAAAATCCATCTAACAAATACACTTAAAATAATGCAGTCACTGTGGTTCTTTGACGATGTTAACCTATTTAAGGTACTCTGTCCTCATAAATTTAAAGCTTATAAAAAAGAGCACGATTTTTGTGCTTTTAGAAAGAATGATTATATCTATTTTGAATTAGATTCAGCCAATAAACTATACCTCATAGAAAAAGGCAAAGTAAAAATTGGTTACTACAGTGAAGATGGCGAAGAAATTGTAAAAGCTATACTTACTAAAGGTGAGCTGTTTGGAGAAAAAGCCATACTAGGTGACGAAAAACGAGATGAATTTGCACAATCTATTGATAATAGTACATCTATTTGTTCAATAGGTGTTGACACCATGCATAACTTAATGCGAGACAATCAAACTTTTAGTTTTAAAGTCTATAAATTTATTGGTCTTAAATTTAAAAAGTTAGAGCGTAGGCTTCAGTTACTATTATTTAAGGACACAAAAACTAGGTTGATGGAATTTTTAAATGAACTTTGTTTAGATTTTGGTTACGACTGTGAGAAAACGGGTGACCATATTATAAATCATCCTTATACGCAAAAAGATATAGCGTCTTTAATAGGGACTTCGAGACCAACTATAAATATTCTTTTAAATGAATTAAAAGAAGAAAATTACTTAGATTTTAACAGAAAAGAAATAAGAATCTTAAAAAAATCTGCCTAATGTTAGCTACCTAACATTTTATAGGAAATTGCTTTTTTAATTTTGACTTATAATTAAAAACAAACAAGCAATGAAAAAAATGATTTTAGCAGCTTTGGCATTAGGGATTTTTGCCAGCTCATGTAGTGACGACGACGACAACAATGTTGTTAATTCAAATTCAGATTTAATCCTTAATTTTGATGGTTTAGAGGCTTTAGGAGACGATTATGTTTATGAAGGATGGATAATTGTAGATGGTTCACCTGTATCAACAGGAACATTTAGTAGTGTAGATTTTCCACAAACTTTTTCTGTAGATTCGGAGCAATTAGATAACGCAACAACTTTTGTGCTTTCTATAGAACCAGCAGTAGATACTGATCCAGCTCCAGCAGATACAAAAATTTTAGCTGGCGATTTTTCTGGTGTAACAGCAAGTGTAGATTCAAATGGTATTGTAGCAGATTTTAGCACGTCTACAGGAACCTACATTTTGGCTACACCAACAGATGCAGACGATTCAAATGAAGAAAGTGGAGTATGGTTTCTAGATAACTCTAGTGGAGCAGCAGTTACAGGTTTAAATTTACCAACATTAACCGCTGGTTGGGTTTATGAAGGTTGGGCTGTTATTGATGGTACACCGATAAGTACGGGTACTTTTACGGACCCAGCAGCAGCAGATGATAATGCCTCAACTTCTATGTTTAAAGGAGATACAAGTGATGGACCAGCATATCCTGGAGAAGATTATTTACAAAATGCACCAGATGGATTTACTTTTCCAACGGATTTAAGAGGTACTACAATTGTAATTTCTGTAGAGCCAAGTCCAGATAATAGTGAACTACCTTTTACTCTAAAGCCGTTAGCAGATATGGTTCCTACTGATGCTATGGTACATACAACAATTGATTTAGAGGCTGGGCCAGTTTCTGTTATTTCTGGTGTTGTAACGAGAAATTAAATTAAGTTTTAATTTGTTAGATTTGAAGCGTAATAACATTTGTTTGTTATTACGCTTCTTCTATTTAAATTATTTTTAAAATGACTAAATCATTAAAGAGTAAAATCGTAAATTTTATTTTTCTGTTATTTATAATTTTAATGATTATACCACAGTCTAGACAATTTATTCAAGTATGGATGCATAAAGGATTAAGTTATGTAAATCATTCATCTATAGTAGAGGAAAAGAATAGATTAACAATAACAAATTCAAAATGGTTATTAAAATCAGATAGGAATAGAACCTTGAACTTTGAAGATTTAAAAGGTGAAGTAATATTAATTAATTTTTGGGCTACATGGTGTCCTCCTTGTATAGCAGAAATGCCAAGTTTACAAAATTTGTATAACGATTATGGTGATAAAGTAGTATTCCTATTTGTTACACAAGATAAGTTTGAAACAGTTGAAAGCTTTAAAACAAAGCGGAATTTTAATTTTGAGGTGTTTAATCCTTTAATAACGACGCCTTCAGAATTAAAAACGAGTTCTATACCAAGAACATTGGTAATAAATAAAAAAGGAGAAATTGTTATTGATGAAACTGGCGCTGTTAACTGGAATAGTGAGAAAGTAAAAAATCAACTCAACGCATTACTTTCAGAATAATTATTTAAAGTACTTAAATGGTACTATAAGCATTCCAAAATTTTCTCCATCTTTTTTACCAAGGTGTTTGTGATGAATTTTATGAGCACGTCTTAAGCCTCTTGCATATTTATTATCCACATTTCTAAACAATTTAAAACGTTGATGGATAAATATATCATGTACAATAAAATAAGCTATTCCATAAACTAATATTCCAAGACCAATAGGTAAAGTGTACCATACGTCTCCATAGCTCCATAAATAAAAACAAGTTATACTTACAATGGCGTAAAAAATGAAAAACGTGTCATTGCGCTCAAACCAACTATCATGGTCTTTATGGTGATGGTCTTTATGCAAACTCCATAAAAATCCATGCATTATATACTTGTGCGTAAACCAAGCATTAAACTCCATAATAAAAAATGTTCCTAAAAAAATTATTATCCAAAAAATGGTTTGCATAGCTATACTATATATTAAAGTAAATTTAATTGATATTTTACATAACTACGAGTAAGTAACTCAACTTTTTTATAATTGGGTACTCTAATTCTTGTAGATTTTATCTGTAGAGCGGGTGTTTTCTTTAGTTTTTCTAATAATTTATTGTAATAGCGGTATGCCATAAAAACACCAAATCTTGCTTCAAGAGGTAAACGTTTAATACCTTCTAGTCCTTTTGCAAAATCAGATTCAATTTCTGTTATAATTTGTCTTTTTGAAGATTCATTTAATTGACTTAAATCTGTATTGGGAAAATAGGAGCGGTTTAAATCTTCAAAATCAGCTTTTAAATCGCGTAAAAAGTTCACTTTTTGAAACGCAGAACCTAAACTCATTGCGGAATCTTTAAGACTTTCGTATTTGTCATTATCACCATTAACAAAAACTTTTAAACACATTAGTCCAACAACATCAGCGGAACCATATATATAATCTTTAAATTCTTGTTGTGTTAGGTAATTGTTTTTATGAAGGTCTAAGCGCATACTATCCATAAATGAGTCTACCATATGCTTATCAATTTTATAGGTATGATAAGTTTCTTGAAAAGCATTTAGAATAGGGTTTAGACTAATCTTATTTTCTAAAGCATCTTCTAAATCTCTTTCAAAATTATTAAATAAAACCTCTTTATTATAATCGTGAAAAGAGTCGACAATTTCGTCTGCAAATCTTACAAACCCATAAATGTTATAGATATCTTGCCTAATACTATTTGATAACATTTTGGTAGCTAAAGAAAATGACGTGCTGTAGGCGTTTGTTACAGCTTTACTACATTCTTTAGATACATTGTCGAAAATTGATTTCATAATTTAGTTATGTTTTGGTGGTGTTATAGTTCATTTTTTTCAATAAGTTCTGCAACTAATTTACCTGATATTAATGCTGGTGGTACACCTGGTCCTGGCACGGTTAGTTGACCCGTAAAATATAATGCTTCAACCTTTTTACTTTTTAATTTAGGTCTTAAAAAAGCAGTCTGCATTAATGTATTTGCCATTCCGTATGCGTTCCCTTTATAAGAATTGTAATCTTCAATAAAATCATTAACACAATAAGAGTCAATAAATAGAATATTATTCTTAATACTTTGTTTAGTTCGGTCTTCTAATCGGTTTAAAATAATATCTAAATATTGTTGTCTTAATTCTTCTGTATCTTCTAGTCCTGGAGCAATTGGAATTAAAAAAAATCCAGTTTCACAGCCATCTGGTGCCATACTTTTATCTGTTACCGAAGGGAAGTTTACATAAAAAAGAGGGTCTTTTGGCCACTTTGGATTATCGTAAATGTCTTTTGCATGTGCTTCAAAATTAGTGTCAAAGAACAAATTATGGTGTTCTACATTTTTTAATTGTTTATTAAAACCAACATAAAACAGTAAAGAAGATGGTGCAAAAGTTTTACTTTTCCAATATTCTTCGGTGTACTGTCTATGTTTAGAGTCTAACAGTGTTTCAGAATGATGATAATCTGCTCCACTTAAAACAACATCAGATAGAATAGTTTCACCATTAACAATTATATATTTTGCTTTTTTGTTATTTACACCAATCTTTTCAACAGCACAATGGGTATGCATTGAGACACCTAAACTTTCGGCCAGAGATTTCATGGCTATTACAATTTGGTACATACCACCTTTGGGATGCCATGTTCCTAAGCCAAAATCGGCAAAGTTCATAAAACTATAAAACGATGGTGTTTTATTTGGTTTAGCGCCAAGAAATAGTACCGGAAATTCTAAAGTTGATATCAATTTTGGATTCTTAAATTTTTTACGAACCTCAGAACTAATGGTTTTATAAAATTGATCTAAGCGTGTTATGGTTTCTTTTGTAACCAATTCAAATGGTGAAAGACCAGGCTTTAAAACTACTTTGTTTATAGCAATATTATAATGGTCTTGGGCTTTAGCTATAAATTTACGTAATGGTTTAGAACTCCCAGGTTCAATACGTTCAAATTCCGTGCAGATTTTATCCATTTGGTCACCTATGGTTATAACATCATCTGAAAAGAATATTTTATAGGCCGGACTTAATTTATCTAGTTCGTAAAAATCACTTGTTTTTTTACCAAAATCATTAAAGAATTTTTCAAAAATATCTGGCATCCAATACCAACTTGGACCCATATCAAAAGTAAAACCTTCTTTTTTTAATTGTCTGGCTCTTCCTCCAACAGTGGCATTTTTTTCATAAATCGAAACTTTAAAACCAGCTTTTGCTAAATAGCAAGATGCTGATAATGCAGAAAATCCTGAACCAATAATACTTACTGTTTTAGTCATTTATTAATAGGGTTTCAGTTAACGTTTTAATACTGTTAAAGGTTTTTATGCTTTCTGGCAAATTTTCAAGATTAACTTGAGTTAACATATGTCCTAAAATCCAAAATTTAGAATTACTAGATTTTAGAATTTCGTTTGTAAAAGTTTCAATATACTGTATTACATTTTCTTTCTCTGGCTTAATTGTGAAGTAAGAAATATATGTAATATCGTTGTAAAAGTCTTGAAGATGTTTTAGGTTCTCTACAGGAACACTTGGTCCAAGGAAAATGGAGTGAAAACCATTATTTATAATTTCGTAATTTATGTATAATAAACCTAACTCGTGTATTTCGTTATCTGGTAAGTATAAAACAAAAGTCTTTTTAGACTCATTAACGGATTTTTGGTGTGCTTTTTCGGTATTAGAGATTATTTTCTGTCTAATTAAGGAGCAAATAAAATGTTCGTGGGCAGGTGTTATAGTATCGGTTTGCCAAAGAATACCTATACTGTTAAGCATTGGTACAAAAACCTCATGAAAAATATAACTAAAAGGTTTTTCTGTTAACAGGGAATCGTATGTTTTAAAAAACAACTTTTGATCAAAATTAAGCATTGCCAGTTTAAAAGAATTAATGGCATGATTGTTAGAATCTTCGTTTATGGCAATAGTTTTAACGAGTTCTAAAATTTCGGGCTCACTAATTTTGCTAATTTTTGATATTTTATAACCGTTATTATTAAGAAAACTAATATTTAATAGTTTTTGAAAATTCTCTAAATCGTAATAACGGATATTGGTATCAGTTCGCTTAGGTTCTAACAAATTGTATCGTTTCTCCCATATTCTAATAGTATGTGCTTTAATACCTGTTAGGTTTTCTAAGTCTTTAATACTGAAACGATTTTTAATATTGTTCATTTATTTATAAAATAAGTTAAACAAAAATACATTATATTTTTATAAGTTAACTAATTTTAAAGATTATTTATGAATTTTATATTTGTCTTCAGGATTAGAAATTTTAAAGATTTGGACTAGATACCCAAGTTTTTAGCCATTTTAAAAACCGATATTTTAAATAAAATGTAAAAAGAACATTTTATAGAATGTAGTAAAAAGAATAAGGAATACCTAGAAAAAAGTGCGCACGAGAAGACTCGAACTTCCACGGACTAATGTCCACCAGCCCCTCAAGCTGGCGCGTCTACCAATTCCGCCACGTGCGCAAAAATGCATGCAATAAGATAAAAAAAAGTTAAGCTTAGTAGCTTAACTTTTTATAGTGACCAGTCTGGGGCTCGAACCCAGGACCCTCTCCTTAAAAGGGAGATGCTCTGCCAACTGAGCTAACTGGTCGTTATATTTTTAACAACGCGGGTGCAAATATAAAACCTTTATATAAATAGAAAGAATAGATTTTATAAAAATTTATTTTTTTTTTGAAGTTTCAATTTTTATGCCATTATAAATTTGATTTTATTCTTTTTAATGTGTTGTTATTGAGTGTTTTAAGCGTTTTTTTTTGGTTTTGTGTAATTTTCTCTAATTTATATAAAAATTAAAATGATAAGTTAGTTTTACTACAATTTAAATTAGAATTTGCACAAAAAAAAAGCTAAGCTTGGTAGCTTAACTTTTTAGTGACCAGTCTGGGGCTCGAACCCAGGACCCTCTCCTTAAAAGGGAGATGCTCTGCCAACTGAGCTAACTGGTCGTTACGTTTTTCTAACGAGGGTGCAAATATATAAGCTTTCTTTAATTTAACAATACATTTTTAGGATTTTTTTTGTTTTTTTGTTCCTTCAAAGCGTAAAGGTTTAATAATCAATTTTTAAGTATTATGATTATAGTTTTATTAGGATATATGGGCTCGGGTAAATCTACACTTGGTAAAGAATTAGCATCTGTATTAAACTATAATTTTTTAGATTTAGATGACTTTATTTCTGAAAAAGAGAATACTACAATTACAGATTTGTTTCAGTCTAAAGGCGAAATTTATTTTAGAAAAAAGGAAACGCATTATTTGAGTGAAATTATCGACCAATTAGATAATATAGTTTTATCGTTAGGAGGAGGGACGCCTTGTTATAGCAATAATATGAATTTAATAAATTCTAATTCTAATGTGGTTTCATTTTATTTAAAACTATCTATTCCGCTTTTATCAAAACGTTTATTTGCTGCAAAAGTAGATAGGCCATTAATAAGTCATATTAACTCAGAAGAAGATATGTTAGAGTTTGTTGGTAAACATTTATTTGAACGTTCACCTTATTATATGACTGCAAAACATACAATTAGTACAGATAATCAGTCTTTAAAACAAGTACTAGAAAACATTTTAACCTATTTAATCTAAATAAGCCTCATAAGGTTGCTTAGATAGATTAACATGCACGTGCTCAAATAATGAAGTGGACAAAGAAATACCTTTAAAATCTGCTTTAACAGGAAACTTTTTATGATTTCTATTTACTAAAACAGCTGTTTTAAATTGTTTTAAGGGTACATCTAAAAAATGTTTAATACCATAAATTAATGTACTTCCTGAGTTTAATACATCATCTATAAGTACAAGAGATTTATTGGCGTAATCTTCTTTTTTTATAGAAGTTTTAATTGGTTTAGTAGGTTCGGGTTTATTTATACTTACTTTACAAAGTGTAGACTCAATGGAAGAAATTTTATCTAATTGTTCTTTTATTTTTTTAGCTAAAATAAATCCGTTGCTTTCTATACCAGCTATAATAAGTTCTGTTTCATCAACATTACTTTCATATATTTGATATGCAATTCGTTTTATTTTATGTTCAATTTGTTTATGACTTAAAATTGTATTTTTTGTTAGTGCCATTAGGTCTTTTTTTCAAAGATAAAAAACAGTTCTTTACCTTCTCTTTCTTTTATAGAATTAATTGAAGGTTCTAATGTTTTTATATTAAATTGTATGCTAAATAGGTCTTTATATTCGTTTTTACTGCCGCCAAATGGAGGTCCATTTTTAGATAATTCAAAATTAAAAAGTAATCCCACTAGTTTTCCTTTTGGTTTAAGAAGGTCTAACATTTTATTTTTATAGGCTTTTCTTAAGTTAGGGTTTAAAGCACAGAAAAAAGTTTGCTCTATAATGATATCGAAACGATTTTCAAGTTCAAAAAAATCAATATGTAATAATTGATTATCTGGAAAGTTAGATACTCTAGCTTTTAAATTATTTAAAGGCTGTTTTACAAAATCTAGTACATATACATTTTTAAAACCTTTTTTCCATAGATATTCTGCTTCATAGCTGTTGCCTGCACCTGGAATTAATATTTTTAAAGATGTGTCTTTAAGTTGATCGATATATACTTTTAAAGGTGTTGAAATTTTACCAATATTCCAACCTGTTTTTTTATTATTATACCGATTTTTCCAATATGTAATATTGTGATTATTCTTCCTCATCATAAAAATCGTCGATATCTCTACGGTCTTTTTTAGTAGGTCTGCCTGTGCCTTTTTTCCTATAATAGTCTTTACTGTATTTAAGTAATTCTTTAGCTTCAAAAGCAGACTTAGGTGTTGTATCTACTCTGTAAATATCTACAAGTTTAGCACCAACGCGGTTTGGAGGTAAATCGTTCACCGTTAATTGATATGTAATCTGGTCTTTTCTAAGTTCAATTTTATCAGTTGGGTAAATTTCTCTCGATGGTTTAACTGCAGCACCATTTACTTTTACCTGTCCTTTTTTGCACGCTTTGGTTGCAATGCTGCGTGTTTTGTAATAACGTACACACCATAAATATTTATCAATTCGCATAATGTTTTAATAAAAAACTACTTTCATAGATGAGTGCAAAAATATTATATTATTGTATCTTGCGACTTAAAATTAAGCAATAATGAACGACGTTTTAAAACTGTGGTAGTTTTAAACATATTAAATTGAATTTTATGAAAGTAAAAACCTTAAGATTAAGTATTATATTTCTTGCATTATTTTCTTTATTAATTTCTTGTGACAACGATGATGATGGCGGAACTACAACGGTAGAGTTAGAAGATAGAACAGAACAACAAGTTAAAGATAACGATTCTATAGTATTGTATTTATCTACACATTATTACAATTCTGCATACATAGCATCTAGTACAAATCCAAAATACACGGATATTATTATTACTGAGTTACCAATAGATGAGACTACAGGTGAGTATTTAGATATGCCAGACCCAGATAATAACACGTTATTAATAGATGCTGTTACTACTTATACAACCACTTATTTAGAGGCAGATTACGAATATTATGTTTTACATTTAAATCAGGGTAGTGGTGACTCACCAAATTTTACAGATGAAGTTAGAGTGCGTTACGAAGGAACTTCTATAAACGATGATGGAGGTATATTTGATGTTATTACAACACCAGGAGATTTATTATTACAAGGAGATGGGTTTTCTACTTTTGGTACCATCAGAGCATGGCAATTGGTAATGCCAATGTTTAACACTGCAGATGGTTTTGATTTGGTTGATGGTATTGTTGATTATAATAATTTTGGATTAGGAGTTATGTTTGTACCTTCTGGTTTAGGTTACTTTGCAGGAACAAGTACAGGCTCTTCTTATGATAATTTAATGTTTAAATTTGAATTATTACAATATGAATTAGAAGATCATGATAATGATGGGATACCGTCATATTTAGAAGATTTAGATGATAATACAGAAGCTTTTGATGATGATACAGATGAAGATGGTTTTCCTAATTATATAGATTTTGATGATGATGGAGATGATGTTTCTACCTTTAATGAATTAATATCTACGGAATATGTAGTTGATACTAACGAGAATGAAGAAGAACCAATACTTGCTACGAATGAATACGAGTATTCTCGATCAGAAGTTGCTGGTGTAATTACCATTAATACAGTAACGGTTGTTGATTCTAACGGTGACGGAACACCAGATTATTTAGATGCAACAATTGCAATAGATTATAATGAGGAGGAGGAAGAATAAAAGTATTTTTTAATAGACATAAAAAAAGCCACTCAATTTAGAGTGGCTTTTCTTATTTATCTTATTTTATAATTAAAGTCCAATAGATAAACTAAGTATCAATTGTTCTGGTCTTGTATCAATTCTACTGTTAATAGAAGTGATATTATTTTCAATAAATGAGGCCTCGTTTTCACCAAATCCTCTTTCGTATCTTAAATCGATTCCTATTTTATTGAAATTTAAGCCAATCCCAAAGTTAAGCCCTACCGTAAAATCGTCTTGTAGATCATCAATATCAATGCCATGAAAATCAGTTTCAAGTATATATTGTGCAGACGGTCCTGCAAATACACTTACTGGTCCTAATACTTTAATACCTACTAAAACAGGAACATCTATTTTTTTTATATTAAAGTCATTATTCTCATAATCACTTTTGGTAACTGTATAAACAATTTCTGGCCTTAAATAAATTTTATTACCAATTTTACCGAAAATACCAATATGATAGCCAATATTTTCATCAGGATTGTTATAATTAAGATTCACTGAATCAAAATAATCGCCATTGGCACCATAGTTTAAACCACCTTTAAAACCAAATGAACTTTTGTTTTGGGCAGATAAACCTAACCCAATAAATAGTAAAAGTGCAGTTGAAATAACTGATTTTTTTAAATTTCTCATAATGTTCGTTTTTTTTAGATTTAAGTATGTACTTTCAAAAACGATGCCAAAACAAAATTATTTTCTATTGATTACTTTATTTACCGCTTTAACAATGGCATTAGCGTTTAATCCATATTTCTCCATAAGCTGAGCAGGTGTGCCAGATTCTCCAAAGGTATCGTTAGTTGCAACAAACTCTTGAGGTGTTGGTTTGTGTTGCGCTAAAACTCTAGCTACACTTTCACCTAATCCACCAAGATGGTTGTGTTCTTCTGCGGTAACAATACAACCAGTTTTTTCTACAGAATCTAAAATTGCTTTATCATCTAATGGCTTAATAGTATGAATATTAATAACTTCTGCAGAAATACCTGCTTCGTTTAATACTTTAGAAGCTTCTAATGCTTCCCAAACTAAATGACCTGTAGCCACTATAGTTACATCTGTACCTTCAGTAAGTTGAATAGCTTTTCCTATTTCAAATTTCTGATCAGCAGGTGTAAAAATAGGTACTGATGGACGACCAAATCTTAAATATACAGGACCTTCATAATCTGCAATTGCAATAGTTGCTGCTTTAGTTTGGTTGTAATCACATGGATTAATTACAACCATTCCTGGTAACATTTTCATTAACCCAATATCTTCTAATATTTGGTGTGTTGCACCATCTTCACCTAAAGTTAGTCCTGCGTGAGATGCACAAATTTTTACATTTTTTCCAGAATAAGCAATAGATTGACGAATCTGATCGTAAACTCTACCAGTAGAGAAATTAGCAAATGTACCAGTAAAAGGAATTTTTCCACCAATGGTTAAACCAGCAGCAATACCCATCATATTGGCTTCTGCAATACCTATTTGGAAAAAACGCTCAGGATTTTCATCAATAAATTCATTCATTTTTAAAGATCCAATAAGGTCAGCACATAAGGCAACCACATTTGGGTTTGTTCTACCAAGTTCTGCTAAACCTGCTCCAAATCCACTTCTTGTATCTTTTTTTTCTGTATATGTGTATGTTTTCATAATAATGCCCACAAAAGCGGGTATATGTTTAATTAGTCTTTTTTTAATAATCTCCTAAAGTTTCAGGATTTTGAGCTAAGCCAGTAGCCAGTTGCTCATCGTTAGGTGCTTTACCATGCCAAGCGTGAGTATGCATCATAAAATCGATACCATTACCCATTATTGTATGTAATAAGACACAAACTGGTTTTCCGTTACCTGTTAAAGATTTCGCTTCAGCCATTCCTTTTAAAATAGCTTCAATATCGTTTCCTTTTTCAATATCAATAACAAGCCATCCAAAAGCTTCAAATTTTGCTCTTAAGCTTCCCATTGGTAGAACATCATCTGTAGAACCATCAATTTGTTGCTGGTTTAAATCTATAGTAGAAATTAAGTTATCTACTTTTTTAGCAGAAGCATACATTATTGCCTCCCAATTCTGTCCTTCTTGTAACTCACCATCTCCATGAAGACTATACACAAGGTGGTCGTCGTTATTAAGCTTTTTTGCTTGTGCTGCACCAATGGCAACAGACATACCTTGCCCTAATGATCCAGAAGCAATACGCACTCCAGGTAAACCTTCGTGAGTAGTTGGGTGACCTTGTAATCTTGTGTTTAGTAATCTAAAGGTGTTTAATTCCTCTACCGGAAAATATCCAGATCTAGCTAAAACACTGTAATAAACTGGAGATATATGTCCGTTTGAGAGAAAGAATAAATCTTCTCCAATACCATCCATATCAAAACCATCTTTGGTATCTAATATATCTTGATATAGAGAAACGAAAAATTCCGCACAACCTAGTGATCCACCTGGATGACCAGAGTTTACTTTGTGTACCATTCGTATAATATCTCTACGAACTTGAGTTGTAAAATCGTTTAATTCTTTAATGTTTGGCATGTTATGTTGCTTATGTTTTATGCTACAAAAATAACTTATTACAGAGGTCTTTCAAAAGTAGATTTAATGCACTTATTAACTAAATACAATATTTGCTAACAAAATGAATATTTCTAAAATTCTTATTGCAATTTAAATTTAATTTAAGACGGATTCTTAAAGAGTTCTATATATTTGCCGTCCAACTTATATTTAATGAATAGGATATAGGTAATTTACATTCAAAAATAATTGAAATATTTAATTATTTACAACTCATATTCGCGACAAAGCAATAAGTACAATAGATGAAATTTAAGAGAGTAGCAACAGATAAAGAAACAAAAGCTAGAGCGGGTTCTATAACTACAGATCATGGCACCATAGAGACACCAATTTTTATGCCTGTTGGTACAGTAGCTTCTGTAAAAGGTGTGCATCAGAGAGAATTGAAAAATGATATTAATCCAGATATTATTTTAGGTAATACCTATCATTTATATCTAAGACCGCAAACGCCAATTTTAGAGCAAGCCGGTGGTTTGCATAAATTTATGAATTGGGATAGAAACATTTTAACAGATTCTGGTGGTTACCAAGTTTACTCTTTATCTTCTAATAGAAAAATTAAGGAAGAAGGTGTAAAGTTTAAATCTCATATAGATGGAAGCTACCATGTATTTACACCTGAAAATGTTATGGAAATTCAACGTAAAATAGGTGCCGACATCATTATGGCTTTTGATGAGTGTACGCCTTACCCATGCGATTATAACTATGCAAAACGTTCTATGAATATGACGCATCGTTGGTTAGAACGTTGTTTAACGCATCTTAAGAAAACACCATTAAGTTATGATTATAACCAAACGTTTTTTCCTATAGTACAAGGTAGTACCTATAAAGATTTAAGGCAACAATCTGCAGAGTATATTGCTAATGCAGGCGCAGAAGGTAATGCCATAGGAGGGCTTTCCGTGGGTGAGCCAGCAGAGGAAATGTATGCCATGACAGAAGTTGTTTGTAACATTTTACCAGAAGATAAACCGCGATATTTAATGGGCGTTGGTACACCTATCAATATATTAGAAAATATTGCGTTAGGCGTAGATATGTTTGATTGTGTAATGCCTACAAGAAATGCAAGAAACGGCATGTTATTTACAGCTCATGGATCTATAAATATTAAAAATTTAAAATGGGCCAATGATTTTTCGCCAATAGATGAAATGGGTATAACTTTTGTAGATACAGAATATAGTAAAGCATATTTAAGACATTTGTTTACCGTTAATGAATTATTAGGAAAGCAAATTGCTACCATACATAACCTAGGATTCTATTTATGGCTAACAAGAGAAGCGAGAAAGCATATTATTGCTGGTGATTTTAGAGCATGGAAAGAAAAAATGGTTAAGCAAATGGACAACCGACTATAAAATTTATATATTTTTATTTAAAAAATAAGCAAATTGAAAATCTTAGATTGGTACATATTAAAACGCTATTTATTTACATTTTTAATGATGTTATTACTGTTTGTTCCTATCGGAATAACAGTAGATTTAGCTGAAAAAGTAGGTAAAATGTTAGAAAACAATGCACCATTTGGAGAGGTTGCTTTCTATTATGCCAATTTTACAGTTTATTTTGCAAATCTTTTATTTCCATTATTTTTATTCTTATCGGTTATTTGGTTTACTTCTAAGTTGGCGAATAATACTGAGATCGTTGCTTTTTTAAGTTCTGGTGTATCGTTTTCAAGATTTTTAAGACCTTATATGATTGGCGCAACAATTGTGGCAGCTTTTGCATTGTTTTTAGGAATGTATTTGGCACCTATTGCGAGTAAAGGTTTTAATGAATTTAAGTTTAAGTACTTAAAAAAGAATAAAAATGTTCAACAAACGAGAGATGTCTATCAGCAAATCAATGATAATGATTATATCTATGTAAGTAATTTTGTGCCAAGTAATAAAAGTGGTGTTAATTTTACCTACGAACATTTTGAAGGTAATGAGTTAAAATATAAAATTTTTGCAGATAATATTCGCTATAATGAAGAAGATAGCACATATAGGCTTACTACTTTTATTAAAAGGTCGTTTGAAAATGGTATTGAAACCGTTGAAAAGGAACGAAAAAGAAATATGGATTTTCCTTTTGAACTCGAAGATTTAACTCCAGTTGAATACGCAGCAGAAACAAAACCTTACGGTGAATTGCTAGATTTTATTGCGGCAGAAAAACGAAGGGGCTCACCAAATATTGGCAGATATGAAGTGGTTAAATTAAAAAAATGGAGTTTACCTGTTTCTATTTATATACTTTCTATTATTGCGGTAGCAGTGTCTTCCGTTAAACGACGAGGAGGAATGGGTGTAAATCTCGCCTTTGGTATTGCAATAGCTATGATTTATGTCTTTTTCGATAAAGTATTTGGGGTTATGGCAGAGCAATCTAACTTCCCAGCAATTATAGCGGTTTGGTTTCCTAATCTAATATTTGGTATTTTAGCAATCTATCTATTGCGTAATGCCAAACGTTAAATTAAAGTACTATTTACACTTACATTTTCTAGTTCTTATAGCTGGCTTTACGGCTATATTAGGTAAAAAAATTACCATTGGTGCCTTAGAACTTGTGTGGTATAGAATGGCAATGGCTGGTATTATAATGTTTATTTTTATAAAGATTATTAAACTAAATATTAAGGTATCTAAAAGAACTTTATTGCAATTTTCCATAGCAGGTGTCATTATAGCATTGCATTGGATTACTTTTTTTGAAGCTATTAATCAGGCCAACGTTTCTATTGCGTTAGCAATGTTTTCGTCAGGAGCTTTCTTTGCTTCGTTTATAGAACCTCTTTTTTTTAAACGACGAATCTTAGGTTATGAGATTGTTTTTGGTGTAGTTGTAATTTTGGGTGTACTTTTAATAACAAGTAGCGAAATGGGCTACATAAACGGAATCATCTTAGGGTTATTTTCGGCATTATTCTCTACATTATTTGCGGTAATAAACGGTAGGTTTATTGAGCAATATAGAGCAACAGTTATCTCCTTCTATGAGTTTGTTAGTGGTGTGGTGTTTTTAACAATATTTATAGTATTATCTGGTAAAAGATTTAATGCAGAGTTCTTTACATTACCCAATGAAGATTGGTTGTACTTATTCATTTTGGCATCAGTATGCACAGCATATGCATTTATAGGTTCGGTAGATGTTATGCGCTATATAAGTCCTTTTACTGTAATATTAAGTTATAACCTAGAACCTATTTATGGTATAGCCATTGCTTTAGTTTTATTTCCAGAAACAGAAAAAATGTCATCACAATTTTATCTTGGCGCAATCCTTATATTAATCACTGTTTTGTTTGATGCCATTTTTAAAAATTATAAAAGCAGAAAAATTAAATCAAACGAAATTACAAGTTAAAGTTTTTATAGTGTCTGTGATAATGCCTATTTTTGATGTTCAAAGAAATTGAACCGACTTATTAAAATAATTTTTCTTAAAAGTGAATAAGAATACGTAGGTTTGTAACCAACTAACTAAACAAAAAAACTAACTTCAAATTGTATGGAATACTTAGAGTTTGAATTACCAATAAAAGAGCTTGAAGAACAGCTTGATAAGTGTGAAATTATTGGAAAGGAAAGTGAAGTAGATGTTTCAGAAACCTGTAAACAGATTGAAAGAAAATTAGAGGCTACAAAAAAGGATATTTATAAAAATCTTACGGCATGGCAACGTGTGCAGATGTCTAGGCATCCAAACAGACCTTATACCTTAGATTATATTACAGCACTTTGTGGTGATACTTTTTTAGAATTACATGGAGACAGAAATGTAAAGGATGACAAAGCCATGATAGGTGGTTTAGGCAAAATTGGTGACCAAACATATATGTTTATTGGTCAACAAAAAGGTTTTAATACTAAAACTAGGCAATATCGTAATTTCGGAATGTCTAATCCAGAAGGTTACCGTAAAGCATTGCGTTTAATGAAATCTGCAGAGAAATTCGGAATTCCGGTTGTTACTCTTATTGATACACCAGGCGCATATCCTGGTTTAGAAGCAGAAGAGCGTGGGCAAGGTGAAGCAATTGCAAGAAACATATTAGAAATGGCACGTCTTAAAGTACCAATTATCACTATAATTATTGGTGAAGGTGCATCTGGTGGAGCTTTAGGTATAGGTGTCGGTGATCGTGTAATGATGTTAGAGAATACTTGGTATTCTGTTATATCTCCAGAATCTTGTTCATCTATTTTATGGAGAAGTTGGGAGTATAAAGAACAAGCAGCTGAAGCTTTAAGACTAACAGCAAAAGATATGAAACGCATGAAACTAGTGGATCAAATTATTAAAGAACCATTAGGAGGTGCACATAGAGATAGAACAAAAACTTTTAAGTCTGTAACTGATGCTATAGTAAAGTCTTATGAAGAACTTAAAAACTTATCACCAAATGATTTAGTGAATCAACGTATGGAAAAATACGATGCAATGGGAGTCTATAAAGACTAATTACACTAAACATAGGCAACGTAAAAAAACTGAAGTTTAGACTTCGGTTTTTTTTGTCACTATCAACAATATATTTAAGTTATTAACAGTTAAATTGTTGATGACATGTTAAGATTGTAAACCCATCTTAAGCATTTCATCTTTACTATTTAGTTATTTTTGTTACTTATGAAACAACCCAATCCATTAACTGGCTATAAAGTAGATAAAAGTACTCTAATTAATTTAGAGAAAGGTAAGATACCGCCTCAAGCAACTGATTTAGAAGAAGTTGTACTTGGCGCTATGATGATTGATAAGAAAGGTGTTGATGAGGTTATTGATATTTTAAGTCCAGATGCATTTTATAAAGAAGCACATAAATTTATCTTTGAATCTATTTTTAAGTTGTTTGAAAACAGCGAACCTATAGATTTATTAACCGTATCTAGCCAATTAAAAAAAGACCAGAAACTTGATGTTATAGGAGGTGATTTTTATCTTATTTCATTAACCCAACGTGTATCATCATCTGCGCATATTGAGTTTCATGCACGTATAATTCTTCAAAAGTTTATTCAAAGAAGTTTGATTAAAATTTCAAACGAAATAATTGAGGAAGCTTATGATGAAACTAAAGATGTTTTTGACCTTTTAGACACAGCTGAGGCTAAATTGTATGAGGTCACCCAAGGCAATGTAAAGAAATCTACTGAATCTGCACAAAGTTTAGTAATACAAGCCAAGAAAAAGATTGAAGAGATTTCTAATAAAGAAGGAATGAGCGGTATTGCTTCTGGTTTTGATAAATTAGATAAATTAACATCTGGTTGGCAGCCTTCAGATTTAGTAATTGTAGCGGCTCGTCCTGGTATGGGTAAAACAGCGTTTACCCTTACAATGGCAAGAAACATTGCAGTTAACACTAATACACCTGTAGCATTTTTCTCCTTAGAAATGTCATCGGTACAGTTAATTACACGTTTAATATCTAGTGAAACTGGCTTGTCCTCAGAAAAATTAAGAACAGGAAAATTAGAAAAACACGAGTGGGAACAACTTAACGTAAAAGTTAAAACTTTAGAAAAAGCGCCATTATTTATAGATGATACACCTTCGTTATCTATTTTCGATTTAAGAGCAAAAGCACGTCGTTTAGCATCGCAATACGGAATAAAAATGATTATGATAGATTACTTGCAGTTAATGACAGCCGGTGGCAGTCAAAAAGGAGGTAATCGAGAACAAGAAATATCCATGATTTCGCGTAACTTAAAAGCATTAGCTAAAGAATTAAATGTACCAGTTATAGCATTATCACAGTTATCTCGAGCTGTAGAAACCCGTGGTGGTAGTAAAAGACCTTTATTATCTGATTTACGTGAATCTGGGGCAATTGAGCAAGATGCAGATATTGTATCCTTCATATACAGACCAGAATATTATAAAATTGATGAATGGGATGATGAAGAACGTTCTCCAACAGCAGGACAAGGTGAATTTATTGTAGCAAAACATAGAAATGGTGGTTTAGAAAACATTAGATTAAAGTTCTTAGGTCATTTAGGTAAATTTGATAATTTAGATGATTTCGACACGCCTTTTGGAGAAGAATATCATTCTAAAATGAATGAAGCTGCAAATGATAATACTTTTACACCAGATAGTTTTATTTCTCCTTCTGATGCTTTTGATGCTCCAGAAGATGATGGAGTTCCTTTTTAACAACTTTTTAAGGAATATAAATAGGTAATTTAACCTATCTTTGACAGCTTATTAAAATCCAAATCTGTCTCATGTTAGATCAAAGACGTACCACTAATATTTTATTGCTAATTATAGCGGTTCCTTTAGTATTTTATTTACTAAAGATTCTCTCATTTATTTTTATACCATTGATTTTTTCAATGTTTATAGCTCTACTATTTTTGCCAATTATGAGATGGCTTAGTAGAAGAAATATACCTAAAGTAGTAAGTATAATTATTGTGTTGCTTTTGGTATCAATTGGTCTAAAAATAGGTGTAGAATTAATACAATTATCTAGTAGACAAATTTTGGCTAATAACACTGAGTTTTTATCTAAAGCAGAGTTAAAATTAGCAGACTTAAAGGTTTATTTATTCGATAATTTTGGAATAGAATTTGAACAAGAGCATAGCTTTATTGGTCAATTTTTTGCTAAGGATAATCTGGGTTCTACCTTAGGTTTTTTAAATTCATTTCTTACGGGTTTGTTAATGACAGTATTCTTTGTAGTACTCTGGCTTGCAGAATCTATTAATGTTCATAAACTACTAAATAATACCATATTAAAACGCAAACATACTTCTGTAAAAACGTTTATGAAGATAGAGAATGATTTAATTAAATTCATTAAAGTGAAGTTTTTGGTCAGTGCATTAACGGGCTTGTTTACAGGTTTAATGTGTGTGTTTTTTGATGTTAGTTTTCCTATATTTTGGGGATTATTTGCATTTGCTATAAACTTTGTTCAAATGGTTGGTTCCTTTATTTCTGTAATATTATTGTCAATTTTTGCATTTGTAGAACTAGACCCAACAAGTACTTTGTTTTTCTTTATTGTTGCTATATCAATGGTGCAAGTAACATTTGGAGCAATATTAGAACCAATTTTTATGGGAAAATCATTTTCTATAAATGTTATTGCAGTATTGGTAATGCTGATGTTTTGGGGCTTCCTTTGGGGAATTCCAGGTTTAATTATGGCAATACCAATAACCGTTTTTATAAAAATTATTTTAGAACAGTTTGAAGGTACTAAACTTATCGCAAGCTTACTCTCTGGTAATGAATCTCAATTCGATTAAATAGAGAAATAAAAAGTTTTAAGAAATTTAATTTGTAACAAGTTTCATTTCTGTCCTCTTAAAAGAATGATAAAATCTATAGTTATAGACTAAATAATAGTTATATTTCGTTAAATATTAATGAAATTGAAAAAAATTATAATATTCAGTTTTTTATTGCTGTTAAGTATAAAGACTTATGCATCTTATATACTAATACCAATGGATGCCGAAACACAAAAAAATCATTTAAAAGCGTATGGTGTAACCTATTGGACACTAGAAAGAGAGCTTAAAGTAAAATGGCTATTAAATTATAGAGGAGGCTCTTTTTTATTACCAGATGCAGAAATAATTCAGAGAGAATGTCAAATTAGAGGTGTATCATTTGAAGTAATTTCTAATAGTCAAGTAGAAAAAATACTAAAAGATATTGCTAGCCCTTCAGTTAATCAAGAAGCGGTAGTATTAGAAAAAGCACCTAAAATAGCAGTTTATACACCTAACGGAAAACAACCTTGGGATGATGCAGTTACTATGGTTTTAACTTATGCAGAAATTCCTTATGAAACTATCTATGATGAAGAGGTTTTAAATGATGAATTGTTACTTTACGATTGGTTGCACTTACATCATGAAGACTTTACAGGTCAATACGGTAAATTTTATAGAACATACCGTTCCGCAGCTTGGTATATAGAAGAAAAGAATAATGCGGAAGCCTTAGCAAATAAATTAGGTTATTCTAAAGTGTCCGAAGAGAAATTAGCAGTCGCCTTAAAAATTAGAGATTATGTAGTAGGAGGTGGTTTTATGTTTGCCATGTGTTCTGCAACGGATAGTTTTGATATAGCATTATCTGCAGAAGGTGTAGATATTTGTGAGCCAATGTTTGATGGTGATGCTAGCGATCCAGGTTATCAATCTAAAATAGATTATTCACCAACGTTTGCTTTCAAAGATTTTACATTAGAAAGAAGCCCAAACGTTTACGAGTTTTCTTCGATAGATATGACTCAAAAACGTAAAATCCCTAAAACAACTGATTATTTTTCTTTAATGGAATATTCGGCTAAGTGGGATCCAATACCAACGATGTTAACTCAAAACCACACAGCTTTAGTTAAAGGTTTTATGGGACAAACCACATCTTTTACAAGAGAAGAGATTAAATCTAATGTTTTAGTAATGGGAGAAAACAGAACAAATGGTGAGGCAAAATACATACATGGCATAAAAGGAAAAGGTTTTTTTACATTTTATGGTGGTCATGACCCAGAAGATTATACACATAGAGTAGGAGACCCAAAAACCGAATTAGACCTTCACCCAACATCACCAGGCTACCGTTTAATCTTAAATAATGTATTATTTCCTGCTGCTAAAAAGAAGAAGCAGAAAACTTAATTTAAGAGTTGAAATCAAAACTTTATGACTACTAAAAAAGCTGTTGTCAGTAAAATTCAAATTCTATTTACTAGTCATTTTGAAACACCAGAATGCGCCTTTAACTTTTTTGATAAGGATGGAAATGGTACTTTAAATAAGAAAGAAATCGTAAAATTTTAAAAAAAAGCTGAAATTAATGGTTTTATTCGTGGTAAGGTGTCTTCAAAGCTAATTGAAGGTTATGATCAAGATGGTGATGAACTTGTTAATTAGGAAGAATTTTTATTAGCAATTAATCAAATTTCAGAGTAATATTGTAGTGAATATAACTTAAATGATATGGAATTCTTTCAGAAAGAAATTAGACTTCAGCCTTATTCTAGAGGTTTTCATATAATAACAGATGATGTTCTAAGTGTAATGCCTGAAATTTGTAAGTTTAAGATAGGGCAATTTCAAGTCTTTATTAAACACACATCTGCAGGTTTAACTATAAACGAGAACGCTGATTATACTGTAAGATTAGATTTTGAAAGTCACATGAATAAAATGGTTCCTGAAAACCAACCTTATTATAAACATACGTTTGAAGGATTAGATGATATGCCAGCACATATAAAGGCATCATTAATGGGGCATTCCGTGATTATTCCAATAACAAATGGTAAATTAAACTTAGGAATTTGGCAAGGTATTTATCTATGTGAACATAGAAATAACGCTAGAGGAAGAAATTTAGTTATAACTGCGTTCGGAAATTAATTTCTCTAATACCATCTCTACTCCAAAATTGTCATTGCTCAAAGTTTCAAAATTAGCAATAGCCTTAACATTTGAATGGGCATTTGCCATTGCATAACTATACTTAGCACATTTCAATAATTCCAAATCATTATTGTAATCGCCAAAAGCCATAGTCTCTTCTGGAGATATTCCATAATGCTTCTGTATTAACGTAATTGCATAGCCTTTATTTGTTTTAGCCTCAGATATATCTACCCAATTGTTACCTGATACAACAACACTTAATTCTGGACTTAAATGTGATACATATGGAAAAATATGTTCTTCAGAATTTAAACTGTGATATAAAGCTATTTTAATAATGTCTTTATTTATATCGTCTAATGAGTCTATAATTGTGTAGTCAGAATAGTATTCAGAAAAGGTTTCAATCATTCTATCATTGGTTTTAAGAATAAATGCTTTATCCTTTGAACAAAAGATAGGGTAGGTGTCATTAATATTAATCACTAAATTATATAATTGGCGTAATGTATTAAAATTTAAAGTGTGAGCGAGAATGACGTTTTCATCCTTTATAATCAAACCTCCATTTTCAACAACTATTGTAATATCTTTTTTTATTGATTTTAATTTCTCAACAATACTATAATATGGTCGTCCACTTGCGGCAACAAACAAGATGTTATGTTGCTGTAGATGTTCAAATATTTTAAAGAAACGTTTACTAACCTTGTGATTAGAGTTTAATAGTGTTCCATCCATGTCAGTAACTATCATTTTTATATGTTTCATATGTAGAGCTTTTAAAACTAATATGTTAAAATAAAAAATCCGATTCAAATTAATGAACCGGATTTTATAAGCGAAATGTTGTTATTAATTTGGCTAAAAGCCTTATTTAACTTTGTTTATAATAGCTTCAAAAGCTTCTGGGTGATTCATTGCTAAATCAGCTAAAACCTTACGGTTTAAGTCAATATTGTTAGCTTTTAATCCTCCCATAAATTTTGAATAGCTCATCCCATGTTGTCTTGCACCTGCGTTAATACGCATAATCCATAACGAACGAAATGTTCTCTTTTTATTTCTACGGTCTCTGTACGAGTATTGCATCGCTTTGTCAACCGCATTTTTTGCTACTGTCCAAACGTTTTTACGTCTTCCGAAGTAACCTTTTGCTTGCTTAAGAACCTTTTTTCTTCTGGCTCTCTTTGCTACTGAATTTACTGATCTTGGCATTTCTAAATTGTTTTTTTGTAGTAGGCGGTCAGTTTATGACACTTGCTAAATAATTTTGCCTAACTCCAGGGTTTATAAATTGTTTTAACCGACTAAAACATTATTACTTTAAACGTAACATTGTTTTAATATTGTTCTCATCTGCTTTATCAACTAATGCATCATGAGTTAACGCTAGCTTACGCTTTTTAGATTTTTTTGTCAAAATATGACTCTTAAAAGCATGCTTTCTTTTTATCTTACCAGTGCCAGTTAGTTTAAAACGTTTCTTAGCACTCGATTTTGTTTTCATTTTAGGCATTTTGTCCTCTTTTATATTACGTTTCGCTTATTATCGTATTGCTGAATAATTAGTTCAGCGATTTTATTTCTTTTTAGGTGCAATGAACATTATCATTCGCTTTCCTTCTAGTTTAGGCATTTGTTCTACTTTTCCATATTCTTCAAGATCTTGGGCAAGTTTTAATAATAAAATCTGTCCTTGTTCTTTAAATACAATGGATCTTCCTTTAAAGAATACAAAGGCTTTTAACTTTGCGCCGTCTTTTAAGAATTTCTCAGCGTGTTTCTTTTTAAATTCGTAATCGTGATCATCTGTTTGAGGACCAAAACGAATTTCTTTTACTACAACTTTAGTTGCTTTAGATTTTAACGCTTTTTCTCTTTTCTTCTGTTCGTAAAGGAATTTTTTATAATCCATAACTTTACAAACAGGAGGTGTCGCATTTGGCGAAATCTCAACAAGATCTAAACCTTGTTCGTCAGCTATTAACAATGCCTTTTTTATAGGGTAAACTCCTATTTCTACATTGTCTCCGACTAGTCTTACTTCTTCAGATCTGATTTTAGAATTAATACGGTGCTTATCTTCTTGAGATACACGTCTATTATAGTTCTTTCTGTTTCTACGTATTGCTATGGCTTCTGTAATTTAAATTAAACTTTATTTATCTATTTAAAAGTTTTTAAACTTTTACTTACTCTATCATTAACTATTTTGGTAAAGTCTTCAACAGTAATTGTGCCAAGGTCTTCTCCTCCATGTTCACGCACTGTTATTGTTTCATCCTTTTCTTCTTGTTCACCTACAATAATCATAAATGGAAACTTTTGCATTTCTGCTTCGCGAATTTTCTTACCCACTGTTTCATTTCTATTGTCTGTAAGGGCGCGAATTTCGTGATTTTCTAGCACATTTAAAACTTTTTCGGCGTATTTTTCATATTTCTCACTAATTGATATAATAATTGCTTGCTCTGGCATTAGCCAAAGTGGGAAATTACCACCTGTATGTTCTAATAATATAGCGACAAAACGTTCTAAACTTCCAAAAGGTGCACGGTGTATCATTACGGGTCTGTGCATTTCATTATCACTACCTTTGTAAGTTAGATCAAAACGTTCTGGCAAATTATAATCTACCTGTATGGTGCCTAGTTGCCATTGTCTTCCTAAGGCATCTTTAACCATAAAGTCTAACTTTGGTCCATAAAATGCAGCTTCGCCAGTTTCAACTACATAATCTAAACCTTTGTCTATTGCTGCATTTAAAATTGCTTTTTCTGCTTTATCCCAGTTTTCATCAGTACCTATATATTTTTCCGGGTTTTCAGGATCTCTTAATGAAACTTGTGCTGTAAAGTTCTCAAAGCCTAAAGAGCCAAAAACATAAAGAACTAAATCTATTACCTCTTTAAATTCTGAATCTAATTGTTCTGGGGTACAAAAAATATGTGCATCATCTTGAGTAAACCCTCTTACTCTAGTTAAACCATGTAATTCTCCACTTTGTTCGTATCTATACACAGTACCAAATTCTGCAAATCGCTTTGGCAATTCTTTATATGAAAAAGGTTTACTATTATAGATTTCACAATGATGTGGGCAATTCATTGGTTTTAACAAGAATTCTTCTCCTTCAGCTGGAGTTGTTATAGGCTGAAAACTATCCTCTCCGTATTTAGCATAATGACCAGAGGTTTCATAAAGCTCTTTTTGCCCAATATGTGGCGTTACTACCATTTCATAACCCGCCTTTTTTTGTGCAGCTTTTAAGAAATTTTCTAATCTCTCTCGCAAAGCAGCTCCTTTTGGTAACCATAAAGGTAAACCTTGACCAACTCTTTGAGAAAAAGTAAAAAGTTCTAATTCTTTACCAAGTTTTCTATGGTCTCTTTTTTTTGCTTCTTCTAATAAGTGGAGATACTCGGTTAACTCTTTTTGTTTTGGAAATGAAATACCATAAACTCTAGTTAACTGTTTATTGTTTTCATCTCCTTTATAATAAGCACCTGCAACACTTAATATTTTAACAGCTTTTATAATTCCTGTATTAGGAATATGGCCTCCACGACATAAATCAGTAAATGTGGAATGGTCACAAAAACTGATTGTGCCATCTTCAAGGTTGTTAATTAAGTCTACTTTATAATTATTTTTACCTTCATAATAGGAGAGCGCTTCAGATTTTGAAACATTTCTCATCTTAAAATCGTGTTTTCCTCTAGCTATTTCAATCATTTTATTTTCTATAGCTTTGAAATCTTTCTCAGATATTGAACCATCTTCTAAATCCACATCATAATAAAACCCATTTTCTATAGCAGGACCCACCCATAATTTTACATTAGGATATAGTTCTTCCAAAGCCTGAGCCAACACATGTGCAGAAGAGTGCCAAAATGCCTTTTTTCCGGCATCATCCCTAAAGGTGTATAAAGTTAAGCTACCATCAGTGGTTAAAGGTGTGGTGATTTCTATAGTTGTGCTATTAAATTTAGCAGATATTACATTTCTTGCAAATCCTTCACTAATATCTTTCGCCACTTCAAAAGGTGTTATATCTTTTTCGTAAGATCTAACAGAACCATCAGGTAGAGTAATTTTAATCATTATAAGTTATAAATTTTAGCTTGCAAAGATAAACCTATATATATAATAGACAAAGTGAAGTTTCTATAAAATAAATAGAATTTAGATAATACACTATAATATTAACTTTGGATTAGTCTGGGATTTCTTTTTATAGGATTAGTATTGTGCACTTAGAGTTATTATAATAAAAGTTTAGGCAATAAACGATTGATACTATTGAAGAATCATGGTTAATGATTGCGCTTTATTT
>NZ_WOWS01000007.1 GCF_009741275.1 Winogradskyella endarachnes | reverse complement strand
CGGTTGGGATGGAACATATAATGGTAGTTTAATGCCAACCAGTGATTATTGGTTTACAGTAGAATACGACGAACCAGGCACTGATATCCGTAAAGAATTTAAAGCCCATTTTACCTTGAAACGATAAGTGTAAAATTATAGTATAGAAAAAGCCTAAACATGTTGTTTAGGCTTTTTTTGTGCGTTATTCTGGCTTATTTACAGATAAATAGAATTGTAGTATATAATATTATTGTTTGTTAGGAAAAGGGTGTCTTATATATTGAATAGTAAGTTCCTTTTAAAATTATTTAACTGTTATATTGGATTTATATGTTTGTACATCATTTTTCCATGGTACAAATAGATTTAAAAGCACTATTTTCTTTATAGTTAATTGTTACGTTTAGTAGTTAATATTTCAAAAGTAGAATAGCTATTAAAAACAAAAAAAAACCAGAGAAGCGATGTTCTCTGGTTTTAATATATTCAATTTTAACCGACTTAAATATCAAATCCAAGTGTTAATATAAAATCGGAGTATTTTGTTTGTATAGAAGCTGTATCTGTTAAACCTACATTATATAATTGATAATTAATGTCTCTTTCTGATTGGCTGTAGGCTAAGTCTATGTTGAAATTTCCAAAACTATATCCTAAACCTACAGAATAGCCATCTAAATCACCATAAAATCCATTATCTTCATAAGGGCTTTCTTCAAAGTGATATCCTCCTCTAAAGCGCAATTGTTTGTGGCGGTATTCGCCACCTAATTTGTATGAAGAAGCTGATGTTAATTCATTACTGATTTGATTATTTAAACTAGAAAAATATGCATCACTAGTAGGTCTAAATTTTGTAGTAGAATAATCTTTAACAGAGTAATCAAAACTCAATAATCCTTTTTTGCCAAAAATATAGGCTATGCTCCCAGTGATTTTACTAGGTGTTTTTAATTTGTATTCTTCATATATATTTACAATACTACCTATATAATAGATTTCTGAATCTGCATTATTAGAATCAATATTTTGTATTAATTCATCACTTATGCGGAACCATGTAGGTGAATTGTAAGATAGACCAACTCTTAAATCATTAGTGATTTTTGCAATTGTTCCTAGTTGAAAAGAAAAACCTGTACCAGTTGTATTTAATAAATTATCAAAGGCAATATTATTAACAACAGAACCACTGTTAGAATTTGTTTCTCTTAGTCTAGTTAATTTTTCGTAATTAATAAAATGGCTATTCAAATTAATTCCAAAATATAACTTGTTATCATAATCAGCAGCAAAATTAAATGCAAGTTTCCCATTGTAACCATTGGATGCATATAAATAGGTTTGATTAAAGTCACCTGATGCTACATTAGAAATATAGTTGGTTTCATTGTCATTGGTGTCATCATCTAAATCTTCTGGATCTAAAATACCAGACCAATACCCTAAAAATGCTTGTTGTATAGCATAGCCATTTTGAAGTGTACCAATATCTGCATAAGCTTCTTCAATATATTCTCCTGGAAGAAGTTTTAAAGTCCCAAATTCAATATCTCCACTATTGGCATAACCTAAAAAATAACTATCTATTGAATTTGTATTGGTGCCAGTTGCTATCCATTCATCATCAAAATCTGCGGAACGGTCATACGCAATACTTAATGAAAACTTCTTCCACTTAGAATTTTCGTTTACATTCTTAAAAATAAAAGCAGCACCTAATTGGTTTAAATCTACATTAGATTCAGAAGTTGAATTTTGTCCATTAAAATAAGAAACATCGTTGTTTTTGTTGAAATATCCAAGGGATAACGATGCTTCACTATTATTAAATATGGCAGAACCAGCAGGATTAATATTAATGCTAGACATGTCTCCACCAAGGGCTCCAAAAGCGCCGCTCATGGCTCTAAATCTTGCAGTTCCTTGAATTTCATCCATAGAATACCTCACTGCATCGGTAATGTCTTGCGCTAAAATATAGGATGTACTCAACAAACCTATGCTTAACATAAGTATCTTTTTCATAATAAATTTTTAAGTATTTGGATTATAATATTCTATCCTCTTCTAGAAGAACCACTGCTTCTACTGCTGCTAGATCGAGAGCTAGACGACGATCTAGCGCTAGAACTTCTAGATGACGAACTACTACGAGATGATCTTACAGTACCTGATGATCTGCTTGATCTAGTAGATGAGGACCTTGTGTTACTTGACCTAGACGTTGATCTGGTATTAGGTAATGATGTTCTAGATGATCTAGTGCTAGGTCTTACAGTTCTAGATGATCTGGTTGTATTAGAACTTCTTGCACCTGTGCTTCGAGTTCTACTAGATATTGCAGAATTAGATGATCTTCTACCTGTATAATTTCTACTTGCTATTGAAGAATTAGTTCTTCGGCTTAAATTATTGTTGTATAATAATCCTCTTCTAGAGCGATTGTATGCAAATCTATTTCCGTAATAAAAATTGTTGTAACCCCAATTATTAAAACCGTAACCGTAACCATAGTACCAAGGAGAATTAAAACCAAAACCATAATATCCACCGAAAGCCCAATTGTTATGCCATCCCCATGGATTCCAACCCCAAGGTCTTCCCCAATTATAATAGCCGTATCCAAATCCACCATTCCACATCCAAGGGTTGTTATAGCCATACCAACCATTATCAATGTAATTGACTGTTACAGTATTTCTGTTTTGTCCCCAACCACCATAAGGTGTGTTTTGCTCAGTAGAGTCTTCTACGGTTTCAATATAATCACTTTCATAAGAATCTATATCAGTAAATATTTCACTTTCTTCACTAATAGCATCCATTTCTGCTACGTTTTCTGCAAAATAATTTTTGTAATAATTAGAGTTGTTGGTAGACGTGCTTACAACTGTTTCTTCTGGTTCATTTTCTTCGGTAGAATAGATACCGTCGTTGTCATAGCCTGCATATTGAAACGATCCACAAGACGTTAGTATTGTAACTAAACTAAGTACAACAATATGGGGTAATTTTTTAAATGTGGTAGTTTTGGTTTGCATATCTTTTTTATTTAATTGTTGAACAATGTAAAAATAGTTAGTTTTGCTGAACTATTTTAATATTTAACATAAGCACAATATTTGTGCCAAAACACTAAAAATGAGTAAAAATCTTACTAGCAGAGCCGAAGATTATTCAAAATGGTACAACGAACTGGTTGTAAAAGCAGATTTAGCTGAAAATTCAGCTGTTCGAGGTTGTATGGTTATTAAACCATATGGATATGCTATCTGGGAAAAAATGCAAGCTGAATTAGATAGAATGTTTAAAGAGACAGGACATCAAAATGCATATTTTCCATTATTTGTACCGAAAAGTTTATTTGAAGCAGAGGAGAAGAATGCCGAAGGTTTTGCCAAAGAGTGTGCTGTTGTTACACATTATAGATTACAAAACGATCCAGAAAACGAAGGTAAATTAAGAGTGGATCCTGAAGCAAAATTAGAAGAAGAATTGGTTGTAAGGCCTACTAGTGAAGCTATTATTTGGAATACATACAAAGGATGGATACAAAGTTATAGAGATTTACCAATACTTATAAATCAATGGGCCAACGTAGTGCGTTGGGAAATGCGAACACGATTATTTTTACGAACGGCCGAATTTTTATGGCAAGAAGGCCATACGGCTCATGCCACAAAAGCAGAAGCATTGGTAGAGGCAGAACAAATGAATAATGTTTATGCAAAGTTTGCTGAAAATTTTATGGCTATTCCTGTTATACAAGGTGTAAAAACAGAGAGTGAGCGTTTTGCAGGTGCGGTTGAAACGTATTGTATTGAAGCATTAATGCAAGATGGTAAGGCTTTACAAGCAGGTACCTCTCATTTTCTAGGCCAGAATTTTGCAAAAGCCTTTGATGTTAAGTTCACTAATAACGAAGGTAAGTTGGATCATGTTTGGGCAACGTCTTGGGGAGTATCTACGCGTTTAATGGGAGCTCTAATAATGACACATAGTGATGATAAAGGTTTGGTTTTACCACCAAATTTGGCGCCTTCTCAGGTGGTTATAGTACCTATATATAAAAATGATGAACAATTTGATGCTATTACAGCAAAAGCCGAAACTATAATAAACGATTTAAAAGCTTTAGGTGTAAGCTGTAAATTTGATAAAAGAACAACACATAGACCTGGTGCAAAATTTGCTCAGCATGAATTGCAAGGCGTTCCTCTAAGAATAGCTATAGGACCAAAAGATTTAGAAAATAATACTGTAGAATTGGCACGTAGAGACACTTTGTCAAAAGAAGTAGTAGAAATGAGTGGTTTAGCACAAACTATTAAAAATCTTTTAGATACTATACAAGATGCATTATATAAAAAAGCATTAAATTATAGAGATGAACACATCACAGAGGTAGATGATTTTGAAAATTTTAAAAAAGTTTTAGAAAATAAAACAGGATTTATTTCTGCGCATTGGGATGGTACTTCTGAGTCAGAACAAAAGATAAAAGAGCTTACAAAAGCAACTATACGCTGCATTCCTTTAAATAATAAAATGGAAGAAGGCGTGTGTGTATTTAGTGGAAAACCATCTAAACAACGCGTGCTTTTTGCTAAGGCTTATTAATTTTTTTAAAAAAAGTTTCATTTGTTGTTGCAGAAGTTAAAATTAGTTGTATTTTTGCATCCGCAATGGAAACGTTGTAGGTTCATTTAAATAATTTAATAACCAAAATGGCCCGTTCGTCTATCGGCTAGGACGCATGGTTTTCATCCATGTAAGAGGGGTTCGATTCCCCTACGGGCTACAATTTTAATAAGAAGAAAAATAATGGCAAATCATAAGTCAGCTTTAAAAAGAATTAGAAGTAACGAAAAGAGACGTGTGCTTAACAAGTATCAGCATAAAACTACTCGTAATGCTATAAAAAAATTACGTGAGATTACTGATGCTAAAGAAGCTCAAGATATGTTACCTTCAGTTATTAGTATGATTGATAAATTAGCTAAGAAGAATGTCATTCATTCTAATAAGGCTGGTAATTTAAAGTCAAAATTAACTAAACATGTAGCTGCGATTTAAAATTGTAGTTTATACTAAGATAAATAAAAGTCTTTCCTAAATGGAAAGACTTTTTTATTTTTAATTTAGTAAGGCTAATAAAGGTAATTGGCTATATTTTAAAATGATTCGGTTTATGGCGTCTTTTTTAATATATACTATTTTCGTAATTAAATAAGAATATTATTATGCACAAAGCAGGTTTTGTAAATATAATTGGTAATCCAAATGTTGGTAAGTCTACGCTAATGAATGTATTTATTGGTGAAAAACTATCTATTATTACGTCTAAAGCGCAAACAACAAGACACAGAATACTTGGTATTGTAAATGGTGAAGATTTTCAGGTGATTTTAAGTGATACACCAGGTATAATAAAACCAGCTTATGAACTTCAATCGTCAATGATGGATTTTGTAAAGTCTGCTTTTGATGATGCTGATGTGCTAATTTATATGGTAGAAATAGGAGAGAAGGAGCTTAAAGATGAAGCTTTCTTTAATAAAATCACAAATTCTAAGATTCCGGTTTTATTATTACTTAATAAAATAGATAATTCTAACCAAGAGCAGTTAGAGGAACAAGCTCAACTATGGCAACAAAAAGTACCAAATGCAGAGTTTTTTCCTATTTCGGCATTAGAAGGCTTTAATGTACAAAACGTATTTGATAGAATAATTGAATTACTTCCTAAGTCTCCACCTTATTATCCAAAAGATCAGTTAACAGATAAACCAGAACGTTTTTTTGTTAATGAAGCTATTAGGGAAAAAATTTTAATGCATTATAAAAAAGAAATTCCTTATGCAGTAGAAGTTGATACAGAGGAATTTATTGAAGAAGAAAATATTATTAGAATGCGTTCTGTAATTATGGTAGAACGTGAGACTCAAAAAGGAATTATCATTGGCCATAAGGGCTCTGCTTTAAAACGTGTTGGTGTAGAAGCTCGTAAGGATTTAGAAAAATTCTTTGGTAAGCAAGTCCACCTAGAACTATATGTTAAAGTAAATAAGAATTGGAGAAGTAATCAGAATCAGTTAAAACGATTTGGATACAATCAAAAGTAGAGTTTAGCTACGGTATTTTTTAACAATGGTATTCATAAAATCGTTTAACAAGTGCATTTCGGGCATTCCTTTAGAACGTCCAATTCTTCCTGCCAAATAAAGAACAAACCAAATTATTATCATTAAGAACACTACACATAATTGTATAGTATAGTTGGTTTTTAAAGTATAGTTAGTATATGCCCATATTCCGAATCCGAAGAATAGACCTGCGACAATAAAATGTAAGAACATAAATAAGGTCCATACTGTAGGATTTGGTCCAAATAACCCATTTAATATAGTTTTTTTGTCTTCAACGCTATTTATTTCAAGATGTAATTGAGGCGACCAAAAGTGTTGTTCTTTTTTAGGGAATTTTATAAAAACGTGGTCATCAATTCTACTTATTATAAAGTTAGATTGTTTAATCTTATATTGTTCAAATTCTTCTAAAATTATTTCATTATCGCCTTGTAATTCAAATTTAAAGCGAGGTCGTAAAACAATTTTATTTGAAAGCGCCATACTAGTTAATGACTAATAATTTTATTTTAAAATAAGGAATTCAACACGCCTGTTAATTGAATGTTCTGTTTCGGTACAATCATCGCCACATGGCACTAATGGCTGTGTTTCTCCATATCCTATAGATGATAGCCTCTCTCTTGCAATTCCATTTTGCACAAGGTACTCAAGGGCAGATTTTGCACGTTTGTCTGAAAGTTCTAAATTAAAGTCATAACTTGCTCTAGAGTCGGTATGTGCTCCAAGTTGAATTTCCATTCTTGGGTATTTCAATAATAAAGCCACTAATACATCTAAAGTATTTGCTGCCTGTGGTTTTATATCCCATTTAGCAAAATCGAAATAGATATTTTCTAGTTGAATAAATGTGTTACCGTAGTCATCGTCTGTTACAATTTCTTCAGCATCTTTATAAGATTCTATTTCAAGTTCTATATTAAACTCTATATTTCCTTTATCATTAGTGTCAAAATATTCTAATTGAGGAATATATTTAGGTTGAAAACCTTCTATAGAATAATGCTGATTTGGCAAGGTAGAAAGCTTGTATTTACCATCTATACCAACTATTTGTTCCGCAATTATATTTCCATCTTTATCAAATAATGTTACGGTTGTATTAGGTAAAATCTCACCTGTAACCTTATCTGTTACTAATCCTTCAATAAAATATTTTCGTTCTGTATCAATTCTTTTAAACGTATAAATATTATCTAAACCAGACCGATTAGAAGATAAAAATCCAGTATTAAGTGAATCTACCACAACAAATGCAAAGTCGTCTTTTTCACTATTAATAGATTCACCTAAATTAAGTGCATCTAAATATTTACTGTTACTCATTGAGCTAGAAAATAAATCTAAACCTCCAAAGCCGTGTTTTCCATTAGAAGCAAAGTATAATGTGCTATCTTGAGCAATAAATGGAAATTGCTCACGTCTTACTGTATTAATACTATCGCCCAGATTAATAGGTTCTCCGAAAGAATTAGGGCCTAAAATATCTACATAAAAAATATCGAATGATCCAACAGAATTTGGCATATCACTAGAAAAATATAGACGAGTTTCATCATTATTTAATGCGGGATGCATGGTAGAGTATTCATTACTTGAAAAAGAAACCGCTTCTACATTTTGCCACTCATTATCAATTAATTCTGCTTTAAATATACTAACAACAGCAATTTTAGTAGAATCTAAATCAATTCGTTTTTTATGATTACGAGAGAAGTACATAGTCTTACCATCTTTGGTAAAAATGGCGTTACTCTCGTGTTGTTTAGCTGTATTAATTTTTTTACTTAATGGCTGAATACTATCTAGAGATATAGTGTCTCCAATAGTTACTTTAGCTTCATACAGGTCTAAATATGGTTTGCCATTCCATTTATAATTTGGATTTTTGATGTTTTTGGTAGAGGCAAATACAATTTTGTCATCTTTTAATCCTACGCCAAAACTAGATCCTCCTACATCTGAAGTTAGATTAAATAATTCATATTTGTAAGGGATAATACGGTCTAAAAGTGATTTAAAGCTTTTTGTGTCAAACGGATCGTTTAAATAATTAGTTGAAATTTCATCAGCTTCATCATATTTTTTTATTCCTTTTAATACTTCAAAATATTTAAAATAAAAGTCTTCTGTTAGATTGTTGCTGTCTTTTAATCCATAAACTTGTTTGTATGCCTTATAAGCTTTATCAAATTCAGTATTGTAATAATAACAATCTCCTAGTTTTTCCAAGTTTGAAGCAGTTTTAGGTAAACTAGCAAATATCTCGGCAGCATCTACATAAGCTCTATTTTCAAATAAAGCATCAGCTTTAGATTTTGACTGCGAAAAACTTACGGCACCAATCGTTAAAAAGATTAAAAAAATATGTAATTTATACGTTTTCATTTGTTTTCAATTAGAAAAATCTTGGAGATTTATCGTAGCCTTTTCTTAAATTACTGATATTAATTAATAACATTATTTCATGCGAACCCGAGTTAAAGTCACCCAAATTAGAAATTGTATGATCATAAGCATAACCAACACGAAGGGAATCTGTTAATGTAAAATTAATCATACCAGTATAAGCGTCATCAAACCTATAACCGATACCAAATTCTAATAAATTAAGATATCGAAAGTTAGCGGATAAGTCTATTGATAAAGGTGCTCCATTTACATATTTAGTCATAAAAGCCGGTTTAAATTTAAATGTGTCATTTAAATCTAGTACATAACCACCAGTTAGAAAAAAATGCATGTTTTCAGATCCTTGTGAAACAATTCCACTACTTTCTTCAAGGTGTTTGGTTTCTAACAAATTAGGGACTGATAATCCTACGTAATAGTTTTCAGAAAATAGAAATAAACCAGCTCCAATATTTGGAAACGTTTTGTTAATATTTTCTGCAAATGCAGGATCTTCATCAGGGTCAGAATAAACAAAACCATCAAAGTTAGCATTATAGAAACTAGCTCCAGCTTTTACACCAAAAGATAATTTAAGTGCTTCTCCCATGGGAATAACATAAGCTAAATCAGCAAATGCACTTGTTTGTTTTACAACGTCTCCAATATCATCATGTACAATGGATAATCCTCCTTCTAAACGGTCCGTTAATTTAGTATGGAAAAAGCCTGTTGCAGTGGTAGGACCACCAACTGATCTTGCCCACTGAGATCTATACAGCAAACCTCCATTAATTGAAGAGTTTTCATCCGTAGCATAAGCGGGATTTATAACACTCATATTGTACATATATTGAGTGTATTGTGGGTCTTGCTGTGCATGTGAATATAACCCAATTAATAAGGTTAATATTGTGATGCTATATGTTGTTATTTTATTAATCATTGTATTGTTATCTACTTAAATAGACTCTGCCTTGTAATGGTTCTGTTGCATTATCATTAAATTCTAAAATGTAGAAATAAACACCAACAGGTAACGGTGTATTACTGTTTTTACTTGTACCATCCCATTTTGGTGAATTTATATCACCTTCATATAATTTATTTCCATATCTATTAAATATAGTTAATTTGAAGTTTGGAAATAAATCATTTAAATATAAGATATCAAATACATCATTAATATTATCATTGTTAGGGGAGAATCCATCAGGTATTAATAATTGGCCAACACATTCAATAAAATTAATAGTTACTTCCAATCTTATGCTACTTTCACAACCATTATTTGAAAGAATACTTCCATAATAAATTACACCTTCTTGTAACTCTTCAGTATCAGAATATGCTATGCCACCAGTTTCTTGGTTGTACCAAGTTACGGTTTCAGATTCAACCACGTTGTTGGATAAGTCTGCAATGGTTGCGTTATCTTCAATACAAAACTCTAAGCCACCATCAATAAGTGTTGGAGTTTCCACTTCTTCAACAAAAATTTTAATCGGTTCAATAGAACTTGTATCGGCATTACAGGTCTGATTCTGTAAAAATAAATCGGTTATGGTTACTTCAGTTTCTCCAGGATTTTGTAATAGATTTTGTGGAATTGTAAAATTAGACATTCCTCCAGTTACCGTAATTTCTACGGTATTTGTTGAAGAATTTGAAATGCTTAATTGAAAAACAATTACATAAATTCCGTCATCTAATTGTGTTGCACCTGAGATATTAATTAATATATCTTCTAAACCTGCACAAGCAATATTATCATCATTAACTTCCATTGTAAAACCTGTAACATCAGGTATATCTACAATGTTAACGGTTAAAGTCGCTAAACTAGTTATATTACATTCAACGTTTTCAATAGAATATGTATAATCTCCTGGAGAATCAGTTAATGGGTCAAAAATACCAGTGCCACTAGATAGAGCAGGTGACCACGTACCACCTAAATCTGGTGAACCATTTAAACTGTCAAATAAATCCACAGGATCTGTATTGTCAATACAAATATTTAAAATACTGTCTGTTCCGGCGTTAGGTATAGGTATAACAGTTACAGTAACTTCAGCTGTTGCTGTAGGACATGTAGAATCATTGTTTGTAACAGAATAAGTATAGATTCCTTCTAAGTCAATTGCGGGATCAAAAATTCCAGTACCACTTGCAAGAGCAGGCGACCATGTTCCACCTAAATCTGGTGTGCCTCCTAAACTATTGAATAAATCAATTGCAGCATCATTAAAGCATAATTCTATAGTACCATTTGTTCCTGCATCATTTGCTTCTGAGAAAGTAACTTCTACATTTGCAGAGTCTGTACCACAAGTATTGGTTACTGTATAGGTGTATATACCTTCCGAATCTACTGAAGGATCAATAATTCCAGAACCACTATTTAAAGCAGGCGACCAAACACCACCTGAATCGGGAGTGCCTAATAAACTATTAAACAAGTCTACGGAACCAGTCGATGTACATAAATCTAAAGAGCCATCTGTACCTGCATTTGGAGCTTGCGTTAATATAACAACAACGTCAGCAGAAACATCAGGACAATTTGTAGATGTACTAGAAATTGTATAAGTATAAGTTCCTGCAGCATCAATTGAAGGGTCAAATATACCAGTTCCACTTGATAAAGTTGGAGACCAAATACCACCAGTTTGTGGTGTTCCACCTAAACTATTAAATAAATCGCTTGGAGAATCTGATGTACAAAATTCTATAGCACCATCTGTACCTGCATCAATTAAATCGGATAGCGTTACGGTAACAGTTGCAGAGTCACTACCACAAGCTGTAGTAACCATATAGGTGTACGTTCCTTCAGAGTCAATATTTGGATTAAAAACTCCGGTACCACTCGATAATGTTGGCGTCCATGTTCCTCCTGTTTGTGGTGTTCCTTGTAAGCTATTAAATAAATCTTCAGTAGAGTTACTATCACAAAAAATTAATGTTCCGTAATCTCCAGCATCGGCTTCAGGATCTATAGTTACAATTATTTCAGAAGTCGCATCCGGACATGTAGTATTACTATTGGAAACTGTATAAGTATAAGTTCCGGCTGAATCAACTGAAGGATCAAAAACTCCAGTTCCACTAGATAAAGCAGGAGACCATGTACCACCTGTTTCTGGTGTTCCACCTATACTATTAAATAAATCTGCAGAAGAATCAGAAATACAAAATGTAATTGAACCATTTGATCCTGCGTCATTAGGGTAAGAGTAAGTAACGGTTACTTTTGAAGAATTTGAACCACAAGAATTACTTAATGTATATGTGTATTCACCTTCCGAATCTACTGTTGGATCTATAACTCCTGTACCACTTGATAATGCTGGTGACCATATTCCGCCTGTTTCTGGTGTACCTGTTAAATAATCAAATAAATTAACAACACCAGTAGAAACGCATAAGTCTAAATTTCCATCACCACCTGTATCAGGGGTTTCTATAAAAGTAACTTCAACTTGTGCTGTAGCGTCTGGACAATCAGTTGTAGGGCTAGAAATTGTGTAAATGTAGATACCAGAAGAATCATTGGCTGGATCAAAAATACCAGTGCCACTTAATAGGGCAGGTGACCATGTACCTCCAGCTTGAGGTGTTCCTCCTAAACTGTTAAATAAATCCACTGGTGCATCACTAATACAAAGTTCTATATTACCATCTGTACCAGCATCATTAAGTGCTGTAAATGACACTTCTACTTCAGCAGAACTAGTTCCACATAAGTTTGAAATTGTATAAGTATATATTCCTTCTGGGTCAATAGTTGGGTCAAATAGTCCAGTTCCACTTGAAAGTGTTGGTGACCACGTACCTCCAAGCTGTGGAGTTCCGTTAAGACTATTAAATAAATCTTGAATAGCCGTACTATTACATAAGTTAAGCGTACCATTATTTCCTGCGTTTGCTAATGGGTCAATTGATACAACTACCTCTGCAGTAGCACTAGGACAGCTAGATGTTGAATTAGAAACTGTGTATGTATATGTTCCTGCATTATCAATAGATGGGTCAAATATTCCTGTTCCACTATTAAGTGCAGGTGACCATGTTCCTCCAGATTGGGGAGTTCCATTTAAGCTATTAAATAAATCTATTGAAGCATCTGTAATACATAATGATGCCGTACCATTTAAACCTGCATCATTTGGTAATGAAAATGTCACAGTTACTTTAGCCGAATTGGTTCCACATAGGTTACTAAGTGTATATGTATACTCACCCTCAGGATCAATATTTGGGTCAAAAATTCCTGTTCCACTAGCCAGAGCAGGAGACCACGTTCCGCCGCTTTGAGGAGAATTTGTAAGATAATTGAATAAGTCAACCGAACCATCTGATGTACACAAATCTAATACACCATTATTACCAGCATTTGGTTCTTCTAATATATTTACTGCTACAGTTGAACTTTCTGAAGGGCAGCTGCTACTATTAGAAACGGTATACGTGTAAACAGCAGCAGAATCAATTGAAGGGTCAAAAACTCCTGTACCACTGTTAAGCGTAGGTGTCCAAGTACCTCCAATTTGAGGCGAACCGCCTAAACTGTTAAATAAATCTATCGGAGAATCTGAGGCACAAATATCAATGGCAGAATTGGTACCTGCATTATTGGCATTTTCTATAGAAACGGTTATTTCTGCAATACTGCTCCCACAATTTATGGAGGATATGGTGTAGGTATATACGCCTTCAGGGTCGATAGAAGGGTCAAAAACTCCTGTTCCACTTGCCAGTGAAGGTGACCAAGTACCTCCAATTTGAGGAGAACCGAGTAAACTATCAAATAAATTGACAGAATTAGATACACTACATATTAGTAATGTGTTATCTTGACCTGCATCTGGAGATGTTTCAATTGTAACTTCAACAGTGGCTGTATCGTCAGAACAAGGTCCTGTTCCTGTAGTCGTATATGTATAAGTTTGTGCTGTATCAATTAATGGATCAAAAATTCCGGTACCACTATTTAATGTAGGTGTCCATGTGCCGCCTAATTGAGGTGATCCACCAAGACTATCAATAAGGTCTATAGTGCCATCAGCTGTACAGACTACTACAGCGCCATTTGTACCTGCATTTAAAAATGGAGATATAGTAATGGTTACAGTTGCAGATGCATCTGCACAAGGGTCTGTACCTGAAACAGTGTATGTATATACACCTTCTGGATTTAATAATGGGTCGAAAATATTGGTTCCACTACTCAGTGAAGGAGACCATGTACCACCAGTGTCAGGTGTACCACCAAGACTTGCAAATAAATCTATGGTACCATCATTATCGCATACATTTAATGTTGTATCAGTGCCTGCATTTGGCTCTTGAATTATAGAGACGTTCACATTTGCGGAAGCATCAGGACAAGGAGAAATGCCTGCAATAGTATACGTGTAGATACCAGCAGAATCAATTGCTGGGTCAAAAATTCCGGTACCACTTGATAAGGCAGGCGACCAAGTTCCTCCAGTTTCAGGTGTGCCACCTAGATTACTAAATAAATCTACCGTTGCTAGATCATTACTACAAATTAAAAGAGTGGCATCAGTGCCTGCATCGTGCAATGGGTTTACAACCACTGTAACTGTAGCAGAATCAGCAGGACAAGGTGCGTTTTCTGAAAAGGAATAAGTATATGTCGTTGCTGGATCAATTGCTGGGTCAAAAACTCCAGTACCACTAGAGAGAGCAGGAGTCCATGTACCACCTAAATCTGGTGTTCCTCCTAGACTATCAAATAAATCTACCGTTCCATCATTAGTACATAAATTTATCGTGCCATTTTCACCTGCATCTTGATAGATGTTTACAGTTATTTCAACAGTGGCTATGGCATCAGTACAAGGAGCGTTACCAGTTACAGTATATGAGTATATTCCAGCATTGTCAATTGCTGGGTCAAAAATTCCAGTACCACTATTTAATGCAGGTGTCCAAGTTCCTCCAGTTTCAGGAGAACCACCTAAGCTTAAAAATAAATCTATTGGTGCATCACTATCGCATAGTGTTTCTGATCCGTTAGTTCCTGCATCAGGTGCAGGTATAATATTTACGGTAATAGTTGCAGATTCATCTGGACAACTATTTCCAGATGTAACTGTGTAGACGTAATCACCAGGAGAATCCGTAGTTGGGTCAAAAACTCCAGTTCCACTATTTAAGGTTGGAGACCAGGTTCCTCCAGATTCTGGCGTACCTCCAAGGCTGTCAAAGAGATTAAAAGTAGATCCTGTGTCATTTTCACATATCTCCAATGTGCCGTCTTCACCTGGATCAGGTCCAGTAACTAAAACTGCCAAAACAGGCAAGCGACCAATACTTTCACAAGGAGGGTCTACAGTTGTCGCATAATATGTTTGACCGTTAATTAATGGAGTGCTACTATCTAATGGAAAAGCAGAAAATAAAGATATATACCAATTATTATCACCACTTGCCACTAAATCACCAACTGTAGGTGTATTGCCAGTTGAGATACAGAACTCTTGGATCATATCTCCTGTTGGCGTAGGATTTAAACCTACATTTACTAATACCGCAAGTCTAGATGTTCTACAACTTCCATCAGTACTTGCTTGATCTGCATAATATATTGTTCCATCTATCAGAGGTGTTGTGTTGTTTAAAGCTACACCTCCTGTTGCAGATAAGTACCATTGTACATCATTACCAACTGCAACTAAATCTGCAACCGTAGCTAAAGAAGGTGAATCAACACAAAATCCTTGAAAATTATCACCTGTGGGAGCCACATAAATTGTTACAGTTACCTGAGATCTTACACCACAAGTACCAGTACTATCGTCGGCATAATAGTCTTCACCGTTAATAAGGTTTTCTGAGTTGGATAATGGTGTTGTTGATGTTGCTGTATCGTACCATACAACGCCACCACCATTATCGGTGGCCATTAAATCTCCAACTAATAGAGATTCAATATTACAAAAGGACTGTGCATTATTTGTAACCGTAGGACATTGAGCATTAACAGTGTTAAATGCACTTAATGAGGCTAAAAGAAGAAACGCTAATAGTATAGAATGACTTTTAAAACTGTACTTGTTGGCTTTCATTAAAAAAATTTAAAAAATAATTACTTTTAGTTGAAATCGATGCCATGGATTAAGAACAGCAAGTTCAAAATAAAATCGTTGTCTTGCTAATTTGTCAGATTAGGGGGCAACAAATATATGTAAATAGCGCCTACTTAGCAAAATAAAAATTTATCTGTTTTATGGCAGTTGTTAATTTTTAAAGTATTCTAAATTAATCAATTTCTATTAATCCTTCGTTAGAATTATATTGTAATAGATGAATACCCGTGTTTAAATAATTGGTTTCATTAGATTTTTTATATTCAAATCTTAAATGTGGATGCTCTGAAACTATATTGTTTACAGAGTTTTCAAAAGAAGTATCTTGAGAAAGTCTCAATAAAATATCTAAAGTGATATCAAAACCTAACAAGGCATGTTTTGAGGGAGATGCACCAAAGACGTCGTTATAACTTCTTTCAAAATCATTAATATCTTTTTTATTTTGAGGGTCTAAAACTGAAGGAAAAATTAATTTTAATACTCTAAATCTCATGTCTGAAACTTCGTTTTGCTTCGGTAATAATGATGATTCTAGTAACACTAATTGTATATTATAATTAGATAACTTACTCATTAAGGTTGTGGTAGAATTTAAAAAGATACTTGTTTTATCACTATCTAAAATTACATAATTAGGTTTATTAGTGCTCAAAGTATTGTCTAAAGTATTTGGACTAAAGTTGCCAGAGTTATCAACTTTTAAATATTTAGCATTAGGAATTATATTTTGAATTAATTCTTTATTTATTGATTGTTCTAAGTTACTGACAACAATAACTCGTGCATTCTGTAGTGCTAAATAATTTAATGTTTTTATTTTTTCTTGCTCTTTTGAAGGTAGAGAAGCATATACTTTAACGCTGTCTGTAGATTTAAGATTAGATTCAATATCAATTATAGAAATGTTTTGGCTAGATTCTATTTCAGGAAAATTTGATGCGTTATCTAAAAATGGTACGAGTAATGCATTTTTTTTGTGAACACTATTTATCTCTAATTTAGATTTAGCAATATTTTTTTTAATTAATGCAACATCGAAATCTAAATTTAATGCTTTAGCAGAATCAATAGCAATTTGAGCACCTTGAAAAAAGTCAATGTAAAATTGTTGGTTGGGGTCTGCATCAACCATTTTTTGTCTTTGTTCTGGAGAACTTAATTCTTGACTAGAAAACGGCGTGTAAAAATACAAGCCTGTTGCCGAAACTGTATTTAAATTAGCGTATAAAGATGCGTTTCTATTATTTGTATTAATTTCTATTTCGTTAGAAGAGTTATCCAATGGTGCTGTCTCAGATGGAGTAAATTCACCTGGATTTCTGGGCATTTTAATAGTATCACCTTTATTAACTGCTACTCTTAGGCTAGGATTTAATTCCATTAAATCTTCCATTGACATTCCTGCTTTTCGAGATAAGCCGTAAAGTGTTTCTTGAGCTTGAATAGTGTAGTCTACATAGTCTCCTTCTTGAGAGGTTGAATTTATTGTTTCGGTAGAAGCTGTTTCTACATTTGTGTCTTCTGTTGTAGAAATATCGGTTGAGTTACTGATATCTATGCGATGACCTGCCATTAACATTTCTACAATATGAGGGTTTTTAGCTTCAAGCTCTGCTATGCTCATATTAAAGCGTCTAGAAAGTTCAAATTTTGTATCACCACGTTGTACCAAATATTCATCAGAATTAGTTGTTACAGAATTCTTGTCTGGAATAATTAATGTTTGTCCGATTTGCAAAAACTCAGAGAGTTGACCAGAATTTGCAGCCTCTAATTGTGCAACACTAATCCCATTTTCTCTAGCAATTCCCCAAAGTGTTTCACCTTTAACCACAATATGTTCACCTTCTTTAGCAACAGGAGTTTCTTCCGCTATGGTTTTATCTATATTAATAATATGTCCGGCTTGTAACATATTTACTATATGCGGATTTTGCTGTTCTAGCATTGCAATACTTACACCAAATCGTCTTGAGAGACCAGATTTTGTTTCCCCACGCTGTACCTCATAATTAGAAATTCCGTTAGCATTATTTTCAGTTTCAGAAGAGGTGTTATTATTATTATTATTATTATCTGAAGAATTTGGAATCAATAATGTTCTCCCTGCATAAATGACGTCTCTAGATCCAGGATTAAGTTCAAAAATAGAGTTCATAGATACTCCATATTGGCGTGAAATTTGGTAAACACTTTCTCCTTTTTTAATAGAATGAACTATGTTATCTTGTTGTGCAATTGCAAGGTTTAAGCTAAAAACCAAAACTATGATAAGCATAAAACATTTCCCCATTCTTAATTGTCATTTAATTATTTAATAGTATTTGTAGCAGGAAAACAAATACAATAATGTTTTATTTTTATCAAGATAAGTTACAAGAAAAGGGGCTGATTCTTGAGCAATTGTAGGAGTTGTCGCCTTACTATGATTGTAAATAAAACCTTCTTTAATACAATAGATAAAATTACTAAAAAAATAGGTCCTATTTTATAATTTAAGAGTTGTTATCAACAGGATATTAACAATTTTTCTGTTGTTTTTTAACTACGTTTTTTTAACTGAAATCGATATTTTGTTCTGTCTAGTTAAAAGACAATTAATAGTTAGCCAATACTAATGGTTATATATTATCTTTGTAACCTTAAATAAGAATAGATGAGTAATATAGTAGCTGTAGTAGGTCGCCCAAATGTTGGGAAATCCACATTTTTTAATCGTCTTATAAAAAGACGCGAAGCTATTGTTGATGCTGTAAGTGGTGTAACACGAGATAGGCATTACGGTAAAACAGATTGGAACGGAAAAGAATTTTCTTTAATAGATACAGGTGGTTACGTAGTAGGTAGTGATGATATTTTTGAAGCCGAAATAGATAAGCAAGTAGAGTTAGCTATTGATGAAGCTGATGCTATAATTTTTATGGTAGATGTGGAGGCTGGTGTTACTGGTATGGATGAAGATGTCGCTCAATTGTTACGCAAAGTTAAAAAGCCTGTCTTTTTAGTTGTTAATAAAGTTGATAACAATAAACGCTTAGAAGACGCCGTAGAATTTTATTCACTTGGGTTAGGTGAGTATTACCCTATTGCGAGTATAAATGGAAGCGGAACGGGAGATTTATTAGATGCTGTTGTTGAGGCTTTGCCAGAAAAAGAAGAGGTTGAAGAGGATGAATTGCCACGGTTTGCAGTAGTAGGAAGGCCTAATGCAGGTAAATCATCTTTTATTAATGCTTTAATAGGTGAGGAACGCTATATTGTAACAGATATAGCTGGTACTACAAGGGACTCTATTGATACTAAGTACAATCGTTTTGGATTTGAATTTAATCTTGTGGATACAGCAGGAATTAGAAGAAAATCTAAAGTAAAAGAAGATTTAGAGTTTTATTCAGTAATGAGAAGTGTTAGGGCTATTGAATATTCAGACGTTTGTTTATTAGTTTTAGATGCTACTCGTGGTTTCGATGGCCAAGTGCAAAATATATTTTGGTTAGCAGAACGCAACCGAAAAGGCGTTGTTATTTTAGTTAATAAATGGGATTTAATTGAAAAAGAGACTAAGACAGCTAAAGATTTTGAAAAGTACATAAGAGAACAAATTGCGCCTTTTACAGATGTACCAATTGTGTTTATTTCTGTATTAAATAAGCAAAGAATATTTAAAGCAATAGAAACAGCTGTTGAAGTATATAAAAATAGAGCAAAACGTTTAAAAACAAGTGTGCTTAATGATACGCTTTTACCAATTATAGAGCGCCAACCACCTCCTGCTTACAAAGGGAAATTTGTTAAGATTAAATATATTATGCAGTTGCCAACACCGCAACCTCAATTTGCATTTTTCTGTAATTTACCACAATATGTTAAAGAACCATATAAACGTTTTTTAGAAAATAAATTACGAGATGAGTTTGATTTTAATGGAGTGCCAGTAAGTGTATATATGAGGAAAAAGTAAGTTATTATGAAAATTAAAGGCTTACATGTTTTTTTTGCTTTATTGTTTGGTTTTCAGGTTTGTGCGCAAAACTTTCCACCAGAAATAACTATTACTGGTAATCAATTGTATTGCGTAGAAAGTGAAATTCCCATTGTAACCTATGTTTCAATAACCGACCAAAATTCTGAGGACACAACACTAAGCGAAGTTATCATTCAAATTTCTGAAGGTTATGAATTTGGTTTAGATAATTTAAGTTTACAAGGTGATCATCCTAATATAATAGCTTCTTGGAATGCTTCAGAAGGTATATTGGCACTGATTGGTCCTGCAACTTTTACTGAATTTGAAGCAGCGATAGAAAGTACAGTTTTTCAAACTACGCAAACCAACTTTACACAAGATAGGCAGTTCTCGGTTAATTTAGGAAATGCTAATTATTTACCTAGTACAGGTCATTATTATTTTTATGTTTCATCTCCCGGAATTACTTGGACAGAAGCTAGAGATATAGCTGCATCACAAGATTATTTTGGGTTACAAGGTTATTTAGCAACGATAACTACAGAGGAAGAATCGCAATTGGCAGGTGCTCAAAGTTCTGGTACTGGGTGGATTGGTGGTTCTGATGTTGAGTCTGAAGGTACTTGGAAATGGATGACAGGTCCTGAAGAAGGACAAATATTTTGGCAAGGTGAAGCTAACGGTAGTGCGCCTAACGGTATGTTTGCCTTTTGGAATACATCTGAACCTAATAACTTAAACCAAGAACACTATGCACACATTACAGCACCAACAGTGGGTGTTTTGGGAGCGTGGAATGATTTAAGTAATACAGGGGAAATAGATGTAAATTCCGATTATCATCCACAAGGTTATATTGTTGAGTTTGGTGGTATGCCCAATGACCCAGAAATAAATTTATCAGCGAGCAGTAATTTAATTATGCCACGCATAACTATTGAAAACATGGCATTTTGTGGTGCAGATAATTATTCGCTTTCAGTGCAGGCTAACGTTAGTGATGTTTGGTGGTTTGAGTCAGAAACCGCTACAACTCCAATTCATTCAGGTTTAAACTATAATGTTAATATAGATGCATCTACAAGCTTTTGGTTAGCACCTGTTGTACCTGATTGTAATGCAAATTTAGACAGATTACCATTTACCATCACCATCAATCCATTGCCAAATGTTTCTAATATTACAATAATACAGTGTGAGGATAGCGTTATGGATGGTATTTCAAATTTTAACTTAAGCGATTATAATGCTTCTATTGTGGGAGGAAGTTTAAATAATTTTGAAATTGAATTTTTTGAAAATGAAGATTTTACCATTCCAATAAACGATGAAGATTATGTAAATGTTAGTAATAACCAAACCGTGTATGCCTTAGTAACAAACACTATAACAAATTGTAGTAATAGTGCAGAAGTTGTTTTGTCTGTGAATACAACAATTTCAAACACGGCAACTTTAAATGTTTGTGATAATTTTGAAGAAACAGGAATGGTAACTTTCGATTTGTCTTTAGCAGAAAATCAGATTTTGGATGGTGAATCTTCAGATATTACAATTTTAGGTTACTATCAATCTTATAGTGATGCTTTATTGCAAACCAACCAACTTAGTAGTAGTTACACAAACATAGAACCATACAATCAAACAGTATATGCTAGATTAGAACAAAACGGAACTTGTTACAGTATTGCAGAAATATATTTAGTTGTAGATAGTATCCCAGCGCTTTTAGAGGATGAAGACGTTTATTATTGTGTAAATAGTTTTCCCAATACGATATCGCTATATGGAGGTATAGTAAATGATATACCTAACAATTATGCTTATGAATGGTCTACAGGTGAAACTACCATATCTATAGATGTAAATGAAGTTGGTGTTTACGAAGTTTTTGTTACTAAACCATTGGGTTGCACAAATAAGAGAACAATAACTGTATTACCTTCTGCTACTGCAACAGTAGAATCTGTTGAAGTTATTGATTTGTCAGAAAATAATACTATTTCTATTTTGGTATCTGGTGATGGTACATACCTTTTTGCTTTGGATGATGAAAATGGAATCTATCAAGAATCAAATGTATTTAACGATGTGCCTGCTGGTATACATCAAATCTATATTAAAGATGTTAAAGCGGGTTGTGGAATTATTTCTGAAGATATCGCGGTTTTAGGTTTTCCAAAGTTCTTTACACCAAATGGTGATGCTAAAAATGAAACTTGGCAAATAAAAGGATTTGTGTCACTAAACAATAGTCCTATTAGCGTAAAAATATTTAACCGTTATGGTAAGTTATTAGCGACACTAAATTCGCAAAATTCATCTTGGGATGGCTCACATAACGGAAAACTTATGCCAACCGATGATTATTGGTTTGTAGCAGAGCTTAATGAAGGTAGAACAAACCAAGGGCATTTTACTTTAAAACGCTAATTAAAAATTTTTACCAGCTTCCACCAGCGCCTCCACCAGAGAATCCGCCTCCGCCTCCAAAGCCACCTCCAAAACTACCGCCTCCAGAGCTGCCACCAAATCCTCCTCCAAAATCTCCAGAAGATGAACCTCTTGAGTAGCTTCCTCTTCCCATATTACTTAAAATAATAGCTTCGAGTATACTTCTGGCATCATCAGAATTATGATTTCCGCCACCACGTCCGTTTCCACCACCTCGAGTTTTAGAAATAGCAATTACAAAAATTATAAATATGATGAACAAAAAGAGGATAACTTCAAAAGGTATGCCTTCTGAAGATGATTGCTTTCTATTGTTTTTGTACGCACCACTAAGCACATCAAAAATAGCATCTGTTCCTTTATCTAAACCACTATAATAATCCCTTCTTTTAAATTCTGGGATGATGACATTTCTAGTTATTTCTCCTACAGTACCTGCTGTTAATCTATCTTCTACACCATATCCTGGAGAAATCCATATGTCTCTATCATTTATGGCTAATAAAATAAAAACACCGTTATCCTCTTCAGCTTGGCCAATTCCCCATTTATGTCCCCATTTTGGGGTTAGTAAACCTATGTTTTCGCCTTTTGTTGTGGGTATTATAGCAACAATAACTTCTGTAGATGTACTATCACTATAATGTTGTAATTTTTGGGTTAGTGCATTAAATTCGTATTTCTGTAAGGTGCCTGTACTGTCTATAACAGGCGGAATGTATTTTGGTTTGTCGGGTATATTATATTGTGCATTTGCAGTAAAAAATAAACTTGTAAAAATGCTTAATACAATGGTTATAAATAAGTGCTTGAATTTATACATTAGCCTTTAGAAATTGTATTATCAAGTTCGTTAGTGTCTTCCTGCTGCCAAGGGAAATGGGTAGATAATTCTCGTCCTGCTTGTTCAATCCCCTTAATTAAACCTTCACTAAAATTTCCTGTTTTAAAATGCGAAGCAATGATATCTCTTGTAGAATTCCAGAAATTCTTATCCACAACAGCATTAATTGCTGTATCACCATAAATCACAAAAGATTTATTTTCAACAGCAACGTAAATTAATACACCATTTTGTTCTCTGGTGTTATCCATTTTTAAGTTATAAAAAACCTCTACAGCGTGTTCAAAAATATCACTTTCGCAATGCTTTTCTATGTGAACACGGATTTCTCCAGATGTGTTTTTCTCTGCATTTCGTATAGCTTCAACGATTCTCTCTTCATCCTTGGTACTAAGAAAATCTTCAAGTTTAGACATGTTATTAATTTATTAAAAATCAAATTCTACATCTACAGGTTTTTCAGCACCAGCTTCAGCATCAAAATATGGTTTTTCATCAAAATTTAAAAAACCTGCTAAAATACTATTAGGAAATGTGTTAACATGAATGTTGTAAGGCTTTATCTTTTCATTATAGCGTGTTCTTGCGGTTTGTATAGTGTTCTCTGTACTGGTTAGCTCATCTTGTAGTTTTAAGAAATTCTGATTTGTTTTTAAATCTGGATATTTCTCTACAGTAACAAGTAATCTAGATAAAGCACTACTTAATCCACCTTGTGCTTGGTTAAAGGCTTTTAACTGCTCTGGTGTAATGTTAGAAGGGTCTATTGTAGTTTTTGTAGCTTCAGAACGTGCTTTAATTACGGCTTCTAAAGTGCTTTTTTCAAAATCGGCAGCTCCTTGTACCGTTTTAACTAAGTTGCCAATAAGGTCATTACGTCTTTGGTAGGAAGTTTGCACATTTCCCCAAGATTCTTTTACATTTTCATTTAATGTTACAGCCTCATTGTTAAAGTTTTTTCCCCAAGAATATAAAGCAAATCCTAAAAGTGCAATTATAATAACAGGAACGAGCCATTTTTTCATAATAGTTTAGTTTAAAGTTGTGTTTTTATTTTTGTTAGTTGTGCTTTTATACCTTCAAGTTTTTCTATAATGGCGAACTTATCTAAAGCTTGTTTTTTTTCTTCTTTAAGGTGTGTTTTAGCGCCTTCGAGAGTAAAACCTCTTTCTTTTACTAAATGGTAAATGAACTTAAGGTTCTTAATATCCTCAGGCGTAAATTTTCTGTTGCCTTTAGCGTTTTTCTTTGGCTTTAAAGCATCAAATTCTTTTTCCCAAAATCTAATTAAAGAAGCATTAACTTTAAAAGCTTTGGCTACTTCGCCAATGCCATAATATCGTTTTTCTGGTAAATCTATATGCATCTTAATCTAGAGATTGGTTTTCTAACGATGCTTTCTTTAGCAGTATGTCATATTCTTCTGCAGACAAGTTTCCGTAGTAAAAATTAATTGGGTTTATACGTTCACCATCTTTAAAAACTTCATAATGTAGGTGAGGTGCTTCAGAGCGCCCTGTACTACCAACAAAACCAATTAAGTCGCCACGTTTAACACGTTGGTTAACTTTAACGTTATACTTATATAAGTGTGCGTACAATGAAATATAACCGTAACCATGGTCTATTCTAATATGATTTCCGTAACCTGTAGAGTTGTTATCTGCTCGCTTAACTACACCATTTCCCGAAGCATAAATTGGGGTGCCTCTTGGTGCTGTAAAATCCATACCAAAATGAAATTTTCTAACCTTTGTAAAAGGATCAGTTCTATAACCATAACCAGATGCCATACGTGTTAAATTTTCGTTACTAATTGGCTGTATAGCAGGTATGGCTTCTAAAAACTTTTCTTTATCTTCTGCAAGTCTGGCAATCTCATCTAAGGATTTAGATTGTACTACAATTGCTTTTTCTAAAATATCTAGACGTTTATTACTCTCAGCAATTAATTGAGAATTATTATATCCTTCATATTTTTTGTAACGGTTAATACCTCCAAAACCAGCTCTACGTTGTTCCGTAGGTATAGGGTTTGCTTCAAAATATAGTCTGTAAATAGCGTTATCACGTTCTTCTACATTTTCTAGTGCGGCAAATGCGTCATCTGTTCGTTTTTTGAGCAATTCAAATTGCAATTCCATGTTTTGCAATTCTCTAGCCATTTCACGTTCTTTAGGTGACTCTATGTATTGACTGGCAATAAAAAAAGACAAGAAACCAAATAGTGCTGCAGCTGTTAAAAATACCACAGCATATTTAAAAGTTGTTCGTTTCTTACGCTTTATTTTGCGGTAAGAAAGCGTTTCAGAATCATAATAATATTTTACTTTAGCCATCTTTGAATTTATACTATTTTTGCAGCAAATAAGTGCACAAAGTAAGCATCTTATTTAAGCGTAACTTTCAAACCTACAAAAATTATATCAATTTAATTTTTAATGTAGTTAATTTGTGAGGTCACAAACACCATATTTTAAATTAAAAAATGGTGAGTAAAGATAAAAAAATGTTTTTCAATTACGCAATTTATTAAAAACTAGCTTTAATTTTAATATATGAAGTCTCAAGAAATCCGTTCTAAATTTTTAAACTTTTTTGAAGGAAAACAGCACTTAATTGTTCCTTCTGCACCAATGGTATTAAAGAATGATCCAACACTGATGTTTGTAAATTCTGGAATGGCACCATTTAAAGAGTATTTTCTTGGTAATACTGAACCAAAGAACAATAGAATTACAGATTCTCAAAAATGTCTACGTGTTTCTGGCAAGCATAACGATTTAGAGGAAGTTGGTTACGATACCTATCACCATACATTATTTGAAATGTTAGGGAACTGGAGTTTTGGTGATTATTTTAAAAAAGAAGCCATAGCTTGGGCTTGGGAACTTTTAACCGAAGTTTACGGTATTGATAAAGATATCTTATATGTTACCGTTTTTGAAGGTAGTAATGACAATGATAAGCTAGAAATGGACACGGAAGCTTATAATATCTGGAAACAATATATTGCTGAAGACCGCATTTTAAAAGGCAATAAGAAAGATAATTTCTGGGAAATGGGTGATCAAGGTCCTTGTGGTCCTTGTAGTGAAATTCATGTAGATATAAGGTCAAAGGCAGAAAAAGAAAAAGTAGATGGTAAATCTTTAGTTAATATGGATCATCCGCAGGTTGTAGAAGTCTGGAATTTGGTTTTTATGCAATACAACCGAAAAGCAAATGGTATACTAGAAGATTTACCTAATAAACATATTGATACAGGTATGGGATTTGAACGGCTTTGTATGGTTTTACAAGGTGTGCAATCTAATTATGACACTGATGTTTTTACACCAATTATACGTGAGATAGAAACCATAACAAATAAAAATTATGGTAAGGATGAAAAGGCAGATGTGGCTATAAGAGTGATTTCGGATCATGTAAGAGCTGTTGCATTTTCTATTGCAGATGGTCAATTACCTAGTAATACTGGTGCAGGTTACGTTATTCGAAGAATTTTACGTAGAGCTGTGCGTTATGGATTTACCTTTTTAGATAAAAAAGAACCTTTTATATATCGTTTAGTAGATGTGTTGAGCAAAAAAATGGGTGAGGCATTCCCAGAATTAAGTGCGCAGAAAACATTAATAGAAAATGTTATTAAGGAAGAAGAAACCTCTTTTTTAAGAACATTGGATCAAGGTTTAGTATTGTTAAATAGAATTGTAGAAGAAACAAAAGGCGATACCGTTTCAGGAGAAAAAGCTTTTGAATTATATGATACTTACGGATTTCCTATTGATTTAACAGCTTTAATTTTGTCTGAAAAGCATTTAAAATTAGACGAAAAAGGCTTTAAAGAAGAATTACAAAAACAGAAAAATAGATCACGTTCGGCAAGTGAAACATCTACCGAAGATTGGATTGTATTATTTGAAGATGAAGCACAAGAGTTTATTGGCTACGATTCTGAAGAAGCAACTGTAAAAATTGCTAAGTATCGTAAAGTAACCTCTAAAAAAGATGGTGAAATGTACCAATTGGTTTTTAACCTAACACCATTTTATCCAGAAGGTGGTGGGCAAGTAGGAGACAAAGGCTTTTTAGAAGATAAGCATGGTGACGTTGTATATATATTAGATACAAAAAAAGAAAATAATGTTGTTTACCACTTAACAAAAGAACTACCAAATCATTTAAATGATAGTTTTAAGGCAATTGTAAGTAGCGAACATAGGGCATTATCTTCTAGTAACCACACTGCAACACACTTATTACATCAAGCATTAAGAACTATTTTAGGTGAGCATGTAGAACAGAAAGGTTCTCTTGTAAAACCAGAGTCTTTACGTTTTGATTTTTCTCATTTCTCTAAAGTAACTGCAGAGCAATTACAAGAAATAGAAGACTTTGTAAATGCTAGAATTGAAAGTAAATTACCTTTAGAAGAAGGACGAAATGTTCCGATGGAGAAAGCAATTGAAGATGGTGCCATGGCATTATTTGGAGAGAAATATGGCGATACGGTTAGAACAATAAGATTTGGGAAATCTATAGAATTATGTGGTGGAATCCATGTTAAAAACACCTCTGATATTTGGCACTTTAAAATTATATCTGAAGGTGCTGTTGCTGCCGGAATACGAAGAATTGAAGCAATAACTAATAAATCGGTTAGAGATTATTTTTCTGAGAATAATGAAACCTATTTACAAATGAAAGGTTTGCTTAATAATGCAAAGGAACCTGTAAAGGCATTAACTAATCTTCAAGATGAAAATACGGAATTAAAAAAACAAATAGAAAGCTTATTAAAAGACAAAGCAAAACATATTAAAGATGAATTAAAGAATGAAATAACTGAGATTAATGGTGTTCAATTCTTAGCTAAAAAACTAGATTTAGATGCCTCAGGAATTAAAGATGTATGTTTTGAATTAGGAAGTCAGTTTGATAATTTGATGCTTTTATTTGGAGCTGAAAATAATGGTAAAGCCATTCTGTCTTGCTATATCTCTAAGGAATTAGTGGCTAGCAAAAATTTAAATGCTGGGACTATTGTAAGAGAATTAGGAAAACACATCCAAGGAGGAGGAGGAGGACAACCTTTCTTTGCTACTGCAGGAGGGAAAAATCCACAAGGTATTGAAGTTGCTTTAGAGGCTGGGAAGACTTATTTAGGATAAATAGATATTTGGAAATTTTAAAAGTTACAGAGCTACTAAGCAACAAAGAAATAAAAGTAAATATTTCGTCGCTGAGACGCTAAGTCGCAAAGAAAAAATGGGTTTATTAATTTAAGAGTTTGGCTTTCCGAATTTGATTAAAATAAATGAAACTACAAACCGAAATACCACTAAAACCACAACCACATAATCAAATAGATTATAAATCTAACGTGTTGTTATTAGGTTCGTGCTTTTCTGAAAATATAGGTGCTAAGTTTGAGTATTTTAAGTTTCAAAATGTAATTAATCCTTTTGGTATTTTATTTCATCCATTAGCAATTGAAAATTTAATCACACGTGCTGTAAATAAAGATTATTATTCTGAAGATGAATTACATTTTCATAATGAGCACTGGAGTTGTTTAGATGCACATTCAAAATTAAACACGACTTCAAAAGAAGAATTATTAGATAGTTTGAATACTCAAATTGATGAGACTTATAATTATCTTTTTAGTGCAAGTCATGTTATAATTACATTAGGTACAAGTTGGGTTTATAGACATATTGCTTCAGATAATATTGTTGCCAATTGCCATAAAATACCTCAAAAACAGTTTTTAAAAGAATTACTTACCGTTGAACAAATTGTAGAAGCATTAGAATCAATTATAAGTTTAATACGATGTGTAAATCCTAAAATTTCATTTTTATTTACTGTTTCGCCTGTAAGACATATTAAAGATGGCTTTGTTGAAAACACCCTAAGTAAATCGCACTTATTAACTGCAATTCATCAGGTTGTAGAACCTAGAGAACAACTTTATTATTTTCCTTCTTATGAAATTATGATGGATGAATTAAGAGATTACCGTTTTTATAAAGAAGACATGCTGCATCCTAATACTACAGCTGTAGATTATATTTGGGAAAAATTCACTACAGTTTGGTTATCTGCAGATGCGTTAGAAACACTAGAAAAGGTCAGTTCAATTCAGTCTAGAAAGGCACATAGACCGTTTAATCCAAATTCTGAGGCACACCAAAAATTTCTTTTAAAGCTTCAATCGGATATTGAAAGTTTAAAATCGGAATTTCCATTTATTAATTTTAAATAAATTCTCTTAATTATTCACTCTAACACTCTCAGGCACTAAAACCGTATAGTCTCCATTATTTCTTAACACATCTCTTACTATAGAAGATGAAATAAAAGAGGTTTTTGCTGCAGTTAATAGAAATACAGTTTCAATTTTAGAGAGCCTTCTGTTGGTGTGAGCAATAGCTTTTTCAAATTCAAAATCTGCAGGATTTCGCAGACCTCTTAAAATAAATTTAGCATCAATTTTTTCGCAAAAATCAATTGTTAATCCTGTATAAGTCACCACTTTTACTTTAGGTTCGTCTTTAAAAGCGTCTTCAATGAATTTTTTACGTTGTTCTAAAGAAAACATATATTTTTTTTCGGCATTAATACCAATGGCAACTACAACTTCGTCAAATAATTTAATGCCACGTTTTATAATATCGTAGTGTCCGTTTGTAATTGGGTCAAAAGATCCTGGGAATAATGCTCGTTTCATTTTTTACTTTGTAATTTCTTTGTTAAAGATAAGAAACTTAATGTTTTTTTTGCTTTTGCCATTCACTTTCAAAATAGTCAATATACTTTGAAAATTGTGAGGTTTCGTCAATATATTGTTTTGCTATTTTTATCCATTTATTATATTTTTTTTCGTTCTTATTATTGAAATAAAGAGAACACATATTTATTGCCATTTCTACTTTAATATTATTGTCTTTTGCATTTTTTATACCTTCATTGAATGCATTTTCAGCTTTGTCGTATTCTTCTATATTCATTAAGGCGTACCCTAATTCTTTATATATGAGTTGATCATTATTTTTGTTTGCTATTGCTTTTTCTAAAACAGGTATTGCTTTTTTAAATTGTTTGGTAGCATTAAATGCAAAGGCGAGCTCAAATTCTAATCCTTTATAATGAGGTTGCTTGTTATAGGCTTTTAATAATGGTTCTATGGCGTTAGTACTTGCACCAATATGATTATAGTGATAACCAATTTGTTTAAGGTATTCTACAGAGTCTTCATTATTTTTGTAAATTTCTAACCAAGCAGGTGTTGATGGTAAGTTTAGCTCTTTTATTTGTTCCTCGTTAATTATGGCAACATTTTTTGTATTTGTACTAAGTCTGCTTTTTAAAGACGTTGTATTTAAAATACTATCCTTTTTTGCTGGTATTAATATGTTATTTTTAATAGTAAAAGAATTTTCAAAATTAAAAGTAAAACCTGCCATTTCATCTATGTAAATGAAACCTAAAGTATAGGTAGAATCTTTTTCTGTTTTAGGAAAAGCAACCCATTTATCTATAGCGTTATAATATTTTGTATCAAACTTTAGAGGAATTAAATCTTGTTGAGAAAAGCAAAACATTGATGTAATAATAGAGCCAAATATTAGATAAGATAGTTTATTCATAATTATTGTTTTATATTTTATTGATAGTCTCTTCAATAGCATTTTCAAACAAAGCAGCCATACTAATACCTGCTTTAGCAGCTTGTTGTGGTAAAATACTTTCGTTGGTTAAACCTGGTACAGTATTGACTTCTAGTAAATAAGGCTCATCGTTTTTAAAGATAAATTCACTTCTAGAGAACCCTTTCATTTTTAAAATTTCATAGATGCGTTTAGCTTCAGTATTTACTTTGTTGGCATAATCATCTGTAATACGAGCAGGTGTGATTTCTTGAGATTTTCCTTCGTATTTAGCTTGGTAATCAAAGAAGTCATTCTCAGAAACAATCTCTGTAATTGGTAAAACTAAAGTTTCGCCTTTATAAGAAATAACACCAACTGAGACTTCAACACCATCTAAAAATTGCTCAATAATAATTTCATTATCTTCTTTAAAAGAGTTGTCTATTGCAGCTTGTAATTCTTCCTTTTTATACACTTTAGAAACACCAAAACTACTACCAGCTTTATTTGCTTTTACAAAACAAGGCAAACCAACTTTGGCGATAATAACATCTTCATCTATTTGGTCTCCAAGGTTAAGCGGATAACTTTCAGCCGTTTTAATACCGTAAGGTTTTAAGGTAGCTAATAAATCGCGCTTATTATAAGTTAATGCAGCTTGGTACATATTGCAGCTGGTTTGCGGAATGTTTAATAATTCAAAATAAGCTTGCATAAAACCATCTTCACCTGGCGAACCATGTATGGCGTTAAACACACAATCGAAAGTAATTTTTGTACCATTTATAACAACAGAAAAATCATTTTTATCAACTGAAATTTCTTCATCTCGGTCATTAACAAAAACCCATTTCTCTTTAAAAATATGAATGCGAAAAGCGTTATACTTAGTCTTATCTAAGGTATTGTAAACCACGTTACCACTTTTTAGGGAAATCTTGTATTCGCTAGAATAGCCTCCCATTATAATTGCAATATTTTTTTTCATTTTTAATAGCCCAAATAACTGGGTTTATATTAGTTTAAATAAGCGATAGTGTAAATGTATAATTTATTTTTTATAAACTAAATCTCTTGTTGATACGTATTTTATTTGCGAGACGTTAAAATAACGTTAGAATTTCTTAGTTTTGTCCACAATTATATAAGCTTATGAGTTTAGTTAAGTTTCTTACTAGTAAAGTGTTTTTTAAACAAATTGCATTGGCCATTGTGGCGCTTGTTGTAATCTGTTTTATTGTTTTAAAATGGTTAAATATTACAACCAATCATGGAGAATTTGTAATTGTACCAGATTTAAAAGGTAAATCTTTAGAAACTGTTGGTATAGAATTAAAAGATTTAGACTTAAGACTAAAAATTCAAGATTCAGCTAATTTTAATCCAAAGTATCCAAAATATTCTGTAATAGAGCAAAAACCAGCTGCAGGTTCTCAAGTAAAAGAAAATAGAAAGATTTACTTAATTTTAAATCCTTCTGGTTACCGAAAAGTAGAAGTACCAAATATTTTAAAATTTACTTTTAGACAAGCAAAACCACAATTAGAAGCTTTAGGTTTTACAGTTGGAGAAATTACCTATAAAGATGCTATTGGAGAAGGGGTAATGTCTATGTCGTACCAAGGTAAACCTCTAAAAGCTGGTACAAAATTACCTCTAACGTCTAAGATAGATTTGGTGTTAGGCAACGGTAAATTATAAATTAAATCAATGCCAAATATTCCTCCTATTTCAGACGACGAAGAAAACGAGCTTTATGAGCATCATGCTTTTAGAGTAGTCGCTGGTCAGCAACCTCTTCGTATCGATAAATACTTAATGAATTTTATAGAAAACGCTACGCGTAATAAAATTCAAGCTGCAGCAAAAGACGGAAGTATTTTTGTGAACGATGTACCTGTAAAATCTAATTACAAGGTAAAACCAAACGATTATATCACTGTAAAGTTTGAGCATCCACCACACGAAAATCTTTTAATTGCAGAAGATATTCCTATAGATATTGTTTACGAAGATGATGATTTGCTCGTAGTTAACAAACCAGCTGGTATGGTGGTGCATCCAGGACACGGTAACTATTCTGGTACGTTGATTAATGGATTGATTTTTCATTTTGAAAATCTACCAAACAACTCAAGCGAACGGCCAGGTTTGGTGCATAGAATAGATAAAGATACAAGCGGATTGTTAGTGGTTGCCAAAACCGAACAAGCCATGGCGCATCTCTCTAATCAGTTCGCAAAAAAGACGAGTGAGCGCGAATATGTAGCACTTGTTTGGGGAAATATAAAAGAGGACGAAGGCACTATTGAAGGCAATATTGGTCGTCATCCCAAAAATAGATTACAAAACACAGTTTTTTTAGAAGACGAAGAAGAAAAAGGTAAGCCAGCCATTACACACTTTAAAGTTTTAGAACGTTTGGGTTATGTAACGTTGGTAAGTTGTAAGCTCGAAACAGGACGTACACATCAAATCCGTGTGCACATGAAACATATTGGCCATACCCTTTTTAACGACGAACGTTATGGAGGTGAGCGCATCTTAAAGGGTACAACATTTACAAAGTACAAGCAGTTTGTAGAAAACTGTTTTAAGATTTTGCCGAGACAAGCCTTACATGCCAAAACACTTGGTTTTGTACATCCAACCACAGGAGAATTTATGAAGTTTGAATCTGAAATTCCTGAAGATATCGCACAATGTTTAGAGAAGTGGAGACATTATGCAAAGCATGCCAACGATTAGTACCAAATTGCTGCGACGGCAGGAATCTCAAAATTAGATTTTACAAAGATTAAGGAACGTCTAAAATGATATGTTTTGGGCGTTTTATTTTTTCCTACAAGGTATTAAACCTTGCAGGAAAAAATAACCAGGCTGTCCACTATATCTTTTTTCGTGCCTCAAAAAAGGATGCCGTTTCCATCCTTAACGCGCTTTCCCAGCGTTAGTGAATTTAATCTGTCCGATAGAATAGAACTATTATTTGTTTTTTCAATTCGTAATTGTGTTTCCATAGTTATTTTTTATAGCGATATCAATTTTAGTATTGATATTTGTTAGAAAATCATTTAGATACATTGTATTTTTACTACTGAAAAAGAAGAAGCGTATAACTCCAAATAAAAAATCTGCCATAGCAGTACAAAATATATGAAATTAGTACTATCACCAGCAAAATCTTTAGATTACGAAAGTAATTTACCAACGACTAAAACAACAGAAAGTCTATTTTTAGCAGAATCAGAACGATTAAATAAAGTATTAAAAAAGAAATCCGCAAAAAGTTTATCTAAACTGATGCACATTTCAGATAATTTAGGGCAATTAAATTACGAGCGTAACCAAGAATGGGCTTTACCATTTACAGCAGACAATGCTAGGCAAGCCATATATGCATTCAGTGGCGACGTTTATAGAGGATTAGATGCTTATACAATTGATACTGATAAATTAGATAAAGTAGAAGATACGGTTAGAATATTATCTGGTTTATATGGTGTTTTAAAACCATTAGATTTAATTCAGCCTTACCGATTAGAAATGGGAACTAAAATGCCAGTTGGTAAAAACAAAAATTTATACGAATTCTGGAAAAAGAAAATCACAAAAGCGCTAAACGATGAATTAGAAGATGATGAGCTTTTTCTAAACTTGGCAAGTAACGAGTATTTTAAAGCCATAGACACAAAGGCTTTAAAAGTACCTGTTGTTAATGTAGCTTTTAAAGAATTTAAAAACGGACAGTATAAAATAGTTGCCATTTTCGCCAAATTAGCGAGAGGATTAATGGCAAGATACATCATAGATACAGATGCAAAAACTATAGATGATGTTAAAGGATTTAATTTAGAAAACTACGGATTTAGTGAAGAATTATCTTCGGAAAATGAATTGGTGTTTACAAGATAGTTACTATATTTAGATACCTAATTCTAAATCATGTTTTACTATTTAATAGTTGCGCTTCAGGCATTTTGTATTTATCACGTTTATAAAAATCACAAACCTTATTATTGGTTTTTTCTCATTTTTTTTATTCCTGTTATAGGTTCAATTATTTACATTATTACAGAAGTTTATAATAAGAATGATGCCGATAAAATTCAAAATGAACTAACTTCTATTATCAACCCAACTAAGAAAATAAAGGACTTAGAAAAGAAGTTAGAATTTTCAGATACGTATACCAATAGAATTGATTTAGCAGATGCTTATTTTGCTATTAATGACATGCCTAATGCAATAAATCAATATAAGCAGACTTTAAAAGATAGGTCTCAAAATAATCTATATGCACATCAACAACTCATTTTGTGTTATTTTAAATTACAAGATTATGCTGGAGTTTTAGATAGTGTAGAAGTGATAAAATCCAAACCAGAATTTAACGCGTCTAAACAACAATTTTGTTATGGTTTAGCATTAAAAGAATTAGGTCAATTAGAGCAAGCTGAGGCGCAATTAAGACAAATCGATAGACCGTATTCTAACTACAATGAACGTTTAGAATTGGCAAAATTCTTCATAGAAAATAATAGAACAGCAGAAGGTAAGGATTTATTAAATGAAATCTCGGAAGAATCTAAGCATATGACCAAACCTAATCAACGTCTATACAGAAGTACAATTACTGAGGTGGAGCGTTTGCTAAAATCTCTATAATTCACTGTTTAAAGTGTCTTTAAAATTCTCATAAATTAAATTAAAATCATTATCTAAATCTTTTCTTATTGGGTTTAATATAAATCCATTTTTAGTTAAAAGCCGTTTAGAGCTTTCATTTTTGAAATGGGTAAAGGCTTCAATTTTTTGAAGTTTTAATTGTTTAAATCCAAAGTTGAGAACCAAGTTTAAAGCTTCAGTCATAATGCCTTTGTTATGAAATTCGGTCTTTAAATCATAACCAACTTCTGCGACTTTTTTGTTTTCTGAGAAATTCCATAAGCAAATAGTACCTATGAGTTCTGATTGGTCTTTTAGGGTAATTCCCCAAACAATAGAAACATTGTTTTCTAAGTTTTTATGCTGTGTTTTTATAAAGTTTAACGCATCGGTAATTGATTTGGTCTGTCTATGTTCTGGTCTTTTTATGTATTGATTAATTATTTTGTCTGAACGTAAATGTAGTATTGTATAGTTATCTGATTCTTCAACTTTTCTTAATATTAGATATTCTGAAGTTAGTACAGGAAAGGGATTAAAATTCATTTTTGGTATTAAAATCAATGTTTTCAACTTTATAACAACACTAAAGTTAATATAAATATTAAGAAAGTTGATGAGACAGGCTCTGTAGAATAAATTAGCTGTAACTTCGCGCCAAATTAAAGGAGTGACCTAAAGAAGATATAGAGTTTGCTTCATAAACACTATATATGTCATTTAGAGAATTGGGCTTATCTGAGCCGTTATTAAAAGCAATCCGTAAAAAAGGATATGAAACACCATCTCCAATACAAGCAAAAGCCATTCCTTTAGTTTTAGAAGGAAAAGACGTCTTAGCTTCTGCACAAACCGGAACAGGTAAAACTGCAGGTTTTACATTACCATTATTACATTTCTTATCTGAAAATCCTAAGCAGAAATACAGACCTATAAGAGCATTAATTTTAACACCTACGCGAGAATTAGCGGCTCAGGTGCATACTAATGTAAAGGAATATAGCGAATTTCTAAATATAAGAAGTGCTGTGATTTTTGGTGGTGTTAATCAAAAACCGCAAATCGCAACCATTAGAAAAGGTGTTGATGTATTAATCGCAACACCAGGACGATTAATAGATTTACACAATCAAGGTGCATTATCTTTAAAACGTATAGAAATATTTGTTTTAGATGAGGCAGATAGAATGTTAGATATGGGATTTTTACGTGATATTGAACGTGTCATGACGTTGATGCCAGACAAGCGACAAAACCTTCTATTCTCTGCAACATTCTCTAAAGATATTAAGAAATTAGCTTATTCTATTTTAAACAATCCAGTTCAAGTTGAAACAGCAAGACAAAATACTGCTGTAGAAGTTATAGACCAAAAAGTCTATAGAGTTGCTAAAGGTAAAAAGATAGGTTTAATAATTAAATTGATTTCTGAAGGAAACTGGAAACAGGTTTTAGTTTTTACTAGAACCAAACATGGTGCTAATAAACTTTGTAAAAAGATGATTAGCGCAGGCATTACAGCTGCAGCTATTCATGGAAATAAAAGTCAAGGTGCCAGAACAAAGGCCTTAGCAGGTTTTAAAAACGGTTCTGTTAGGGTTTTAGTAGCTACAGATATTGCAGCCAGAGGAATTGATATTCCGTTACTACCACACGTTATAAATTTTGAATTACCAAATGTTTCTGAAGATTACGTACACAGAATTGGAAGAACAGGTAGAGCAGGCGCAGAAGGCCAAGCATTATCTTTAGTTAGTGCAGATGAAACGAGTTATTTAAAAGCTATTGAGAAATTGATAGGAGAATCTATAGAAGTAGAAATTGTGGAAGGTTTTGAACCAGACCCAAATGCTTCAACTAAACCAATAAAGCCAGGTCAGAATAGAAATCAAAATAGAGGTAGAAGAACTAATAATAGAAATTCTAATAATAAAGGTTCTGGAAATAACAGAAATTCTAATAGAAATCATAGTAGGAACCGAAACCGAAATAAAGATTCTAAACGTAATTAAATTATAATGACTGATAGTTTAAAACAAAAAATATTAGAGGTTTGCGATAAGAAAATTGCACAAAAAGGCATTAACGTTGGCATCTCGATTTATGCTTTTTTTAAAAACAAAAATGATACTCCAGAATTGTTGATGGAAGCTGCTACTTGGTGGATAAAAACACATCAACTAAATCATTTTGAAAAAGCCGTTAAAATTAAAGCATTAGTAAATAGTTTTTAATATGTCTACACAACCCAATAACCCCTTGCATGGTAAAAAACTGGCTGATATTGTTACGGAGTTACAAGCTCATTATGGTTGGGAATATATGGGTTATCAGATTAATATTCGATGTTTTACACACAATCCTTCAGTTAAATCTAGTTTAAAATTTTTAAGGCGAACTCCTTGGGCAAGAACTAAAGTTGAGCAAATGTATTTGGCATATTTAGAAAAAAATCCCAACTTAAAATAAAACTAATTAGCATAAAAAAACCTCATTTAGAAATGAGGTTTTTTTATGTTTCAAGCAATAATTGAAATCTACTCTTTTTTTAGTGTTGCATTAATGTCTTTTTCAGTCTTTTTTAATTCTCTCTTTTTTACAGATTTCTTTTTCATTTCGAAGGCTACAATATATTCTTTCATACTTATAAAGCCATTTTTATCTGTATCCATTTCAGAAAAGCTTTCTTTTGTAACAGATTCATTATAAGCTTTTTCTTTCATTTTTACCACTTTAAATTCCTTTAAAGTGATAACTTCATTAAAATCAGCGTCAAAAGTTTTAAAACTTTTAATTGCTTTTTCATTCTGAACTTCTTGTTTTTCAATTTTTTGTTGCGCATTTGTAAAAGAGAAAGATGCTATAGCTATCAAAAATATTCCGGTTTTTATTGTTTTTGTAATCATAATATTTAATTTTAATTATCCAATATTGAGACCAATATAAGGTAAAAAGCTTTAAAATTTAGTTAATTTAATAAGTTGTTGAATTATGCTCTTAATTGCCTCAGGCCTTCATACACTATTATACTTACAGCATTCGCTAAATTTAAACTTCTTATGGAATCACTATAAAGTGGAATTTTAAATAATTGAGATTTATGTTCTTCTAATAAGGATTTTGGTAAACCAACGGACTCTTTTCCAAAGACTAGGAATAGATTGTCTTCAAATTGAATGTCCCAATGGCTTTGTGTTCCATGGCTTGATAAGAACACCATTTTTGCGTTCTCATTAGTTTTGAAAAAATCATCTATATTATTATAGTAAATAACTTCGAGATGCTGCCAATAGTCTAACCCTGCGCGTTTAAGACGTTTATCATCTATTTCAAATCCAAAAGGTTTTACTAAGTGCAAGGTAGAACCTGAAGCTAAAGCCAAACGACCAATGTTACCAGTGTTGTTTGGAATTTCAGGTTCTATGAGTACAATGTTTAATGACATTATTAAATATAATTGTGAATAAAAAAATGCCTATTCAATTTATGAGAATAGGCATCAAATATAAGTTGTTAATTCTTCTATTTAAAGTTTCTAAACTTAAACAGTAACTGTAGAATTTGTTTCTTTTGGGTCAGGTCCATAAGCATTAGGTCCTTTGTCTCCTTCTGTTGCGAACAAAATAATTAGCCAAATTCCACCCACAAGAGGTATTAAAGCTACGAGGTAAAACCATCCACTTTTTCCTATATCGTGTAAACGTCTTACTGCTACAGCTAAGCTAGGAATAATGATACCTAATATATAAATAAAATATAAGCCTGCAAATGCTCCTATTTCTGTCAATGCAACTAATGCACCAGCAACAAGTACAGTTGCAAAAGCAAAAAGGATATTAAATAGTACAAACATCCAATATTCTTGACGTCTTGCTCTACCTGTAAAGTTTGCGTAATTATCTCTTACGACTTTTAAATACCATTCCATAAATTTTATTTTAATTGGTTAACGTTACCCAAATATAAACTTTAATTTAAAATGGAAGAATAGAAGTTTATTATTCTCGATTAACGTTTGCTTTTGAAAAAAAACTTTATGATTAGTAGTCGAATTAAAAGAATAAATGGAAATCCATGAAAAACAACATCAAACCAGTCTTTTACGGTCATTCCATTAGCACCTCCTGCTATCCATCTTATTTTACCCACAATGTGAGGTTCAGGCAAAAAAGGCGCTAAGCCTAAAGTTAGGCAGAGTAGAATTATAAGTTTCCAATCGTTGAATAGTTTCATAAAAAAAAGTCTATTCAAATATAAGAATAGACTTAAAATTATAGTTTTTATGAATTAATTATTTTTTCGTTTGCTGCTCTTTAATAGTTGTATGGTCAATATCAAACGAATTATTTAATTGATTAACATTACCCTTTAAATTTGTTGGGTTTTTTTGTTCTAATCGAGTTTTAAATTTTTTTCTTTCTTTTATCATTCCCATATTTTATTATTTTTTTTGATTCAATCTTAATATAAGGCATAATATATAGATTCTCTACTAAAGCTTTCTTAAAACATAAAGTTAAAACGTTAAAAACAGGCGTGTTATGTTAAAATGGATGTTACGAAATCATCAACTTTTTCAACACCAGAATTAGTTAAATGCTTTACAAATGCACTACCAATAATGGCGCCTTTTGCGTATTTGGTGGCTTGCATAAAAGTTTCGTTATTAGAAATTCCAAAACCAACAATTTGAGGGTTCTTTAATTTCATGTTGGCTATACGTTGAAAATATTCTGTCTGTGCATCTCCAAAGCCAGATTGACTACCTGTAACACTTGCAGAACTTACCATATAAATAAATCCATTTGAAATAGAATCGATATATCTAATACGTTCTTCTGAAGTTTGTGGCGTAATTAAAAAAACATTGATTAATCCATATTTTTCGAATATAGATTTGTAATTATCATGATAAACATCTACTGGTAAATCCGGAATAATAAGTCCATCGATACCAACTTCTTGACATTTTTTACAAAATTCTTCTACACCATATTGCAACATTGGGTTAAAATAGCCCATTATTATTAACGGAATAGAAACCGTTTTGCGCACGTTTTTTAATTGTTCAAAAAGGCGTTCACTTGTCATGCCATTATGTAGGGCTTTGGTTGAACTTGCTTGTATGGTTGGTCCATCTGCCAAAGGGTCACTGAATGGTAAGCCTATTTCTATCATATCTACACCAGATTTTTCAAGATTTTCAATAACAGTCACTGTATCATTAATGTTTGGGTATCCTGCTGTGAAGTATATGGATAATAGCTTTTTGTCTTCTTCTAGTTTTTGGTTTATTCTGTTCAAAATGTTATTGTTTTTTACTCCTGAATTAGCAGGAATTCATTTTATTTTATTTGTTCATTTTGTCTTGAAACAAAACGAACCAAAAGTTCAAAACGATTTATCAGGAAATTGCTATAGCACCATTCGCTTTTAGGATTCCATGCTTAAAGCTACGCTCTATCGCTCATTATTTCTAAAAATCGTTGCTTCCGACTATGTCGGAATTTGGGACATTAACTTTTACTAAAATTTGTTTTCTTCCCAAGTTATATTTCATTTTTGCTTACTGCTTACTGCTTACTGCTTACTGCTTACTGCTTACTGCTTACTGCTTACTGCTTACTGCTTACTGCTTACTGCCAATTTACAACTTAAAATAGTCAATATAATTTTGTAAATCTTTATCGCCTCGTCCTGATAAATTCAAAACGACGATATCGTCTGGTTTAAATTTTTTGTGTTCAAAAACAGCTAATGCGTGTGAGCTTTCTATAGCAGGAATAATTCCTTCTAGTTTACATAAATCTAGTCCAGCTTTCATGGCTTCATTATCTGTAATGGCTATAAATTCTGCACGACCTGTTTTATATAAATTGGCATGCATTGGTCCCACGCCAGGATAATCTAAACCTGCTGAAATTGAATAAGGTTCTGTAATTTGTCCGTCCTTGGTTTGCATTAATAAGGTTTTACTGCCATGAATAATACCTTCCTTTCCTAATACAGACGTTGCAGCACTTTCTCCTGAGTCTATACCATGTCCTGCTGCTTCAATGGCAATAATGTTAACGTCTTCGTTGTCTAAATAATGGTAATAGGTTCCGGCAGCATTACTGCCACCTCCAACACAAGCCACTAAATAATCTGGGTTTTCTGTACCTTCTTTTTCTAAAAGCTGACTTTTAATCTCCTCTGAAACAACGGCCTGAAATTTAGCAACCATATCTGGATAAGGATGCGGACCAACCACACTACCAATAATATAATGTGTGTCTACAGGATTATTAATCCAATCTCTAATGGCTTCGTTGGTGGCATCTTTTAACGTTCGACTTCCAGATAAAGCAGGAATCACAGTGGCTCCTAACATTTTCATTCTTGCAACATTTGGTGCTTGGCGAGCAATATCAATTTCTCCCATATAAACGATACACTCAATTCCCATTAGTGCACAGACGGTTGCGGTGGCTACACCATGTTGTCCAGCGCCTGTTTCGGCAATAATTCTGTTTTTGCCTAGACGTTTTGCCATAAGAATTTGACCAATAGTATTATTGATTTTGTGCGCTCCTGTATGGTTGAGGTCTTCACGTTTTAGATAAATTTTTGTATTGTATTTCTCTGAAAGACGTTTAGCAAAATAGAGTGGCGAAGGGCGACCAACATAGTCTTTTAATAACGCATTAAACTCTTCTTGAAATGAAGGTTCTGCCATTATTTTGAGATAATTTTGTCGTAACTCCTCTACGTTTGGATATAGCATTTCTGGAATGTATGCACCTCCAAATTCTCCGTAGTAGCCTTTTTCGTTGATGTTGTAACTCATTGTTTTTAGTTTATTATTTTCTATTCTTTGTTCATTTTGTCTTGATACAAAACGAACCAAAAAATCACAATCAAAATTAGGAAATTGCTAAAGCAACATTCGCTTTCAGAACTTCGTTCTTGAGACTGCGCCTAGCATCTTTGTTCTTTCGCTCATTATTTCTGAATTTTGATGTTTTCCGACTATGTCGAAATTTGGGACATTCATATTTACTAAACCTTGTTTGTATCCTAATTTGTTTTTCGTTTTTTGCTAACTGCTAATTTGTTTTTAAACATGTTCAATTCCTTAATATTCTTCAACCCAGGTTCTATTTCAAATTTACTATTGATGTCTAATGCGTAGCAATATTGAGATTCTGGCCTTTGCAAGAATGACAGAACGCTTTCAATTTCATTTAATCCAATTCCTCCACTTAAAAAATACGGTTTTGTGGAAGGGTAGAGGTTAAGTACATTCCAATTGAACGTGTAACCATTGCCACCTGGTAATTTTCCTTTAGTATCGAATAAAAAGTAATCGCAAACTTTTTCGTAAGGTTGAAGCACATCAAAGTTAAATTCATCTTTGATACTGAAAACTTTTATCACTTCAACATTATTTATTTGACCACAATATTCTGGTGTTTCATTACCATGAAGCTGTACAGCTTGTAAATTATATTGTTCTATTTTCTCTTTTACAATTTCTAGTTTTTCATCCACAAAAACTCCAACTTTTTTAATCGATTTTGGAATGTCTGGAATTATTGAATCGAAATGTCTTGCAGATTTATCATAAAATATAAAGCCTAAATAGTCGGGTTGCAGTTTAGCAACAGCTTCTATATTGTTTTTATATTTCATTCCGCAGATTTTCAACAAAAGCCCCTTTTGCCTGTCGGCATTTTCCCTAAAGGGGAAAAAGTGTTCGTTAATATTTTGAAGTTCTTTTTTCATATCAGTAAGAGTTCTCATCCTAATGGAGGAGTTAGAGGAGGCCTTTAATAAATTCTTTAGCGCTTTCTCCAGGATTATCGGTTTTCATGAAATTTTCTCCAATTAAAAAGCCTTTGTAACCAAACGGTTGTAATTCTTTTATGGCTTCAACTGAACTTATTCCGCTTTCGGAAACCTTTACAAAATCGTTTGGAATTAATTGACTCAATTGTTTTGAGGTTTCTAGGCTGACTTCAAAAGTTTTTAAATTTCTATTGTTTACACCTAACATATCTATTGAAGGCATTATGGATTTGTGTAATTCTTCTTCGTTATGTACTTCTAATAAAACATCTATATTTAAGCTTTTTGCTAATTCTGAAAATTGTTTTATTTCTGCTCTTGTTAGTATAGCTGCTATTAATAAAATAACATCTGCTCCATAAGCTTTGGCTTCGAGAATTTGATAGCTGTCAATAATAAATTCTTTTCTTAAAAGCGGTAAATTAGAACTGGCTCTGGCAATTATTAAATCGTCTAAAGAACCACCAAAATATTTTCCATCAGTTAAAACAGACATACCACAAACACCTGCAGTTTCATATCCACTCGCCACATCTTGCACATTTAAATTATGATTAATAACAGATTTAGATGGGGAACGTCTTTTGTGTTCTGCTATGATTCCTGATTGGCTGTTTCTTAGGTTTTGAGCTAGAGAAATAGTGTTGCGTTCAAATAAAACAGATTGCTCTAATTGAGTTATTGGAATTAAAGATTTACGTAAATTAACTTCTTTACGTTTGTCTATTACTATTTTGTCTAATATGTTCATATTAAAGCCTGTAAAAACAGGTTTATTTTAAATTCATTTTCTTATTTATTCATTTGTCTTGATGCAAACGAACCAAAAATCACAATCAAAATTAGGAAATCGCTAAAGCGACATTCGCTTTCAGAACTTCGTGCTTGAGGCTGCGCCTCGCATCTTTGTTCTTTCGCTCATTATTTCTGAATTTTGATGTTTCCGACTATGTCGGAATTTGGGACATTAATTTTTACTTATTTTTGCTTTCTTCCCAAATTATATTTCATTTTTGCTAACTGCTAACTGCTAACTGCTAACTGCTAACTGCTAACTGCTAACTGCTAACTGCTAACTGCTAACTGCTAACTGCTAATTATTATTTGCTTATCTCAATCAACTTATCTAAAACTTCTTTTCCTTTTCCACTCATTAACGACTCTTTTGCTAATTGAAACCCTTCTTTGTGAGAAATTTGTTTTGCAGTAGCAATCGCTAATCCTGCGTTTGCACAGACTACATTGTTTTGGGCTTTAGAGCCATTGCCGTTTATAATTTTTATAAATAGTTTGGCAGCTTCTTTTACAGTGCTTCCTCCAAAAATGGCAGATTGCTCTACGATATCCACACCTAATTCATATGGTTCAAATAAAGTTTCGGATGCATTTGTTATAACTTTTGTTTTTCCTGTTAATGAAATTTCATCATAACCATCTAAGGCATGAACTACAGCATAATTTTTGTCGGTTTCTTGATATAAATAACCGTAAAGTCTTAACAATTCGAGATTAAAAACCCCAACCATTTGATTTTTGGGAAATGCAGGATTTACCATTGGTCCTAGCATATTGAAAAAGGTTTTTACGCCTAATTCTTTTCTAATTGGTGCCACATTTTTCATGGCTGGATGAAATAATGGTGCGTGTAACACACAAATACCTGCTTCGTCTATGCTTCGTTTTAAAAAGTCGATATCATTGGTGAATTTAATACCTAAATGTTCCATAACGTTGGAAGAACCACAAGCAGAGGATACACCATAATTTCCATGTTTTGTAACATGAACTCCTGCACCTGCCGTGACAAATGAGGACAAGGTTGAAATATTAAACGTGTCTTTTCCATCACCACCTGTTCCGCATAAATCTATAGTGTTGTAATCGTTTAAATCTACAGGAATACAAAGTTCTAAAAGGGCGTCTCTGAATCCTCTAAGTTCGTCTAACGTGATGCTGCGCATCATGTAAACGGTTAAGAATGATGCAATTTGACTTTGGTTGTAGTGACCTGCTGATATATTTACCAAGACGTTTTTTGCTTCTTCACTCGAGATGCTTTCTTGGTTTATTAGTCTATTTAATAATGCCTTCATACTTAAGAATTAATCCAGTTTTTAAGAATGGTTTTTCCATCTGGTGTTAACACAGATTCCGGATGGTATTGTACGCCTTTTACATCATATACCTTATGTCTTAATGACATTATTTGTCCGTTTTCATCATAAGATGTGGCTTCTAAACTATCAGGTAAATTGGCATTTACAACCCAAGAGTGGTATCTGCCAACTTCAAAAGTTTCTCCTAAGCCTTTAAATAAAGGTTCGTCTTCTACCGAAAGTGTAATTGTGGTTGAAACACCATGATATACATTATCTAAGTTTTCTAATGAACCTCCAAAAACTTCGCCAATAGCTTGCTGACCTAAACATACACCTAAAATACTTTTTGTTGGTGCGTAAGTCGCTATGATTTGTTTTAATAAACCTGCTTCATCAGGAATTCCAGGTCCTGGTGATAATACAATTTTATCAAAAGCATCAACTTCATCTAGTGTTAATTTATCGTTTCGTTTTACAATAACTTCACAATTTAAGTCTTCTAAATAATGGACCAAATTGTATGTAAAACTGTCGTAGTTGTCTATTACTAATACTTTTTTCATTTTAATGCCTGCCAAGGCAGGTATCTATTAATTAAACTATTTTCTTTTCTTTCTTTTTTATCTGTTCATTTGCCTTTATGTAAACGAACCTAAAATCACAATCAAAATTAGGAAATCGCCAAAGCGACATTCGCTTTCAGAACTTCGTGCTTGAGGCTGCGCCTCGCATCTTCGTTCTTTCGCTCATTATTTCTGAATTTTGATGTTTCCGACTATGTCGGAATTTGGGACATTAATTTTTACTAATTTTTGTTCTTTCCTAAATTGTATTTCAATTTTGCTAACAGCTAACAGCTAACAGCTAACAGCTAACTACTAAATATCCTTCGCCAATTCAATAGCATTTGTTAATGCACCAAGTTTATTATAAACTTCCTGCAATTCATTTTGAGGATTTGATTTTGCTACTAATCCTGCACCTGCTTGCCAGAATAGTTTATGGTTTTGACTTAAAAAAGTTCTAATCATAATAGCATGATTAAAATTACCGTTGAAATCCATAAAACCAATAGCACCTCCGTAATAGCCTCTGCTTGTTTTTTCGTATTTCTCTATAAGTTGCATAGCCATATGTTTTGGAGCACCACTCAATGTTCCGGCCGGAAAGGTGTCTGCAACAACTTGCATGGTGTTTGTGTTTTTATGAATGGTTCCGGTAACTTTGCTTACCAAATGAATAACATGAGAGAAAAATTGTACTTCTCTATAATTTTCTACAGTGACATTGCTTCCGTTTCTACTTAGATCGTTACGTGCTAAATCAACTAACATTACATGCTCGCTGTTTTCTTTGTCATCTTTAATTAATGCTTCGGCAAGTTCTGCATCTTTAAGGTCGTTTCCACTACGTTTAAATGTGCCTGCAATTGGGTGGATTTCAGCTTTACCTTCGTTAACTACTAATTGTGCTTCTGGTGAGCTTCCGAATATTTTAAAATTCCCATAATCGAAATAAAACAAATATGGCGACGGATTGATACTTCTTAATGCTCGGTAAACATTAAACTCGTCTCCACTAAATTTTTGCGAAAACTGCTTAGATAATACCAATTGAAAAACATCGCCTCGTCCACAATGTTTTTTTGCTAATTCTACATGTTCTTTATACTCATCGTCTGTAAGATTAGAATCAATGTCGCCATTGGTGTTAAAATCGTAAGACGCATATTGTCTGGTTTGAATTAGTTGCAGAATATCATCGATATTATTTTCAGTATCAAAACAATGCGCAAAAATATAGGCTTCGTTTTTATAATGATTAATGGCTATTATGTTTTGATAAACGGCATAATACACTTCTGGTATAGACACAGAATTTTCCTTTTTTGAGATTTCTATGTCTTCAAAATATTTTACAGCATCGTAGGAGGTATATCCAAAAATACCGTTGTTAATGAATTTAAATTTTTCTTTTGTGTCGACTTTAAAGCGTTGTGTGAATTTGTGAATTTCTTCCACAACACCTACGGTTTCAACAAAATTAGACTTAGAACTACCGTCTGGATATGTTTGATAAATACTATTACCTTCAACCTTTATAGAAGCAATAGGATTACAACAGATGTATGAGAAACTATTATTATTAGCATGATAGTCGCTACTTTCTAAAAGTATGCTATTAGGGAATTTATCTCTAATTTTAAGATAAATACTAACAGGTGTAATAGTGTCTGCTAAGATTTTTTTATAATGTGTGTATAAACTAAATGTTTTCATAAAATTTTAAATTAAAAAAGGCTTGTCGTGAATGACAAGCCTTTTTCTATATATTTTGCATAACAAGGTTGATTTCACTAACTAACGTTTGAGAAATTCCACCACCAAGTATGATTTGTATTTATTTTCATAATATGGTCAAAGATAGAAATGAAAATTCATAATGTCAAACATTTAATTAATTTTTTGTTAAATATTAAATGTAAGCTTCTACGATTAATAACTTTATAGCATGAGAAATATATTATTAATTTTTTTAATTACAGTTTTACCAGTTCAAGATGAAACATTAGAAGTCTATGATTATGATGGTTTAGAACCTTTAATTAATCAGAAAGATGATAAAGTACATGTTGTAAATTTTTGGGCAACATGGTGTGGTCCTTGTATAAAGGAGTTGCCATATTTTGAAGCTTTAAATGAAAAATATAGACATGAAGATGTAGACGTATTGTTAGTGAGTTTAGATTTTCCTAGTAAGTATGAAACTGCATTAAAACCTTATATAAAAAAGCATAAGTTAAAGTCTAGAGTTGTAGCGTTAAATGATAATGACCAAAATAGATGGATACCTGCAATTGATGAAAGTTGGTCTGGAGCCTTACCAGCCACAATAATATATAAAGGTGATAAACGAATGTTTTACGAAAAATCGTTTACACAAGAAGAATTAGAAAAAGAAGTCAAACAATTTTTAAAATAAAGAACTATGAAAATTTTTAAATTATTATCAGCAATGGTTTTAGTACTTTCACTATCTGCTTTTACAGTTGTGAGTGAAGATAAAGGTTATAGCATTGGTGATATTGCTACCGATTTTAGTCTAGAAAATATAGATGGTAAAATGGTGTCTTTATCAGACTATAAAGATGCAAAAGGATTTATTGTAACCTTTACATGTAACACTTGTCCTTATGCTGTAGCTTATGAAGATAGAATTGAAGCCTTAAACAAAAAATATGCTTCAAAAGGGTATCCTGTTATAGCCATAATGCCAAACAATACTAAAATAAAACCAGGCGATAATATGGAAGCAATGCAAGAAAGAGCTAAAGAAAAAGGTTTTACATTTCCTTATTTAATGGATAAAGACCAAGAGATTTATCCACAATATGGTGCTACTAAAACACCTCATGTTTATTTACTGCAAAAAACTAAGAAAGGCAATGTTGTAAAATATATAGGAGCAATTGATGATAATTACCAAGATGCTACAGCTGTAAATCAAAAATATGTTGAAAATGCCGTAGATGCTTTATTAAAAGGTGAGGCAATTAAGGTAACTGAAACTAGAGCAATAGGCTGTTCTATTAAGGTTTAATAGATTTTTAGTGAAAAGAAAATCATTATATCTTCAAATAAATTTAAGATAAAATGTTAAAAATTAAACCCGTTTTGTAACACTTCGGGTTTTTTTTCGTCTATGTTATAAGGAAATGTTAATTTTACCGAAAAATTAAAATTGAACTATGGCTGATTTATCACAAGAAGACTGGGAAAAACAACTAGAAGCAGACAATAATGCAGTTGTTTTAGATGTAAGAACTCAAGAAGAGGTTGATGAAGGTATAATTCCTAATGCAATACATATAGATATTCATAAAGGTCAAGGTTTTATCTACGAATTAGAGAAGTTAGATAAGACTAAGAACTATTACGTATATTGTAGGTCTGGCGCGCGTAGCGGACAAGCTTGCGGAATAATGAACCAATTAGATTTTAAAAATACTTATAATTTAGTTGGAGGTATAATGGGTTGGCAAGGAGATATTGTAAACCAAGATTAATTTTTAATCTAAAATTATTATGAAAAGACTGCTAAAAATATGTTGTCTTCTATTAGCACTTAGTTTTGGTGTGAGTTGCATAGATAATAAATCTGATAATGATGATGTTAAGTTAGTAACAGCAGAGGAGATGCAGTCTATTCTGGAGTTAGAAGATGTTCAATTAGTAGATATTAGAACACCTAAAGAACATGACGAAATTCACATTGCTAATTCGCAAAATATTGATTTTATGTCCCCAACTTTTGAGGTAGATATCACAAAATTAAATAAAAAAAAACCTGTAATTTTGTATTGTAAATCTGGAAGAAGAAGTGCAAAATGTGCACAAAAAATGAAAGACGCAGGTTTTGAAAAAATATACGACTTAGAAGGTGGAATCTCTAAATGGAAACACTCCGACAAGCTAGAGATTAACTTAAAAACTGATATGTAAAACCGAACTTAACGTTCGGTTTTTTTATTGCCATAATTCATTTCCATAACTCTTAAGGTTTTTATAAATTAGTCGACTATTAACCAATAAAAAAAGGACATCACTTATTTTTGTGATTTAACAAGTTGTTTATGAATATAAAAAAAGTACTTCTACTTTGTCTTTTAGTATTTGCTTTTAATGCAAATGCTCAAGTTTTTGACCCAGTAAAATGGGAGACAAAAACAGAAAAAATTTCTGAAACAGAATATAACCTTATTTCAATAGCAACAATAGAAGCTGGCTGGCATCTTTATTCTCAGGTAGTGCCAGAAGGTGGTCCAATAGCTACAACATTTAATTATACAACAGATTCTGATATAGAATTACTATCTAATACTAAAGAGGATGATGGTCATACGGTTGACGACCCTGTTTTTGATATGAAAATTAAATTCTTCGAAAACAAAGCTCAGTTTACGCAACGTATTAAAGTTATAAATAAAGAAGTATCTCTAGTTAATGGTGAGGTTGAATTTATGGTTTGTGATGATGAAAAATGCATGCCACCAAATTATATAGATTTAATTTTTAATTTAAAAAAAGCAAAAGATGTTGATGTAGCAGTAGAAGAATCAACAACAACTTTAGATTTTAATGCTACAAAACCCAAAATATTAGAACCTGTAAAATGGAGTACAAGTGTTGAGAAAAATGAAACTAATGAATTTATTTTAGTAGCCACAGCTACGATAGATAAAGGGTGGAAGTTGTACGCTCAAAATATTGAAGAAGGAGGACCGATACCTACAAGTTTTAATTATACCTTAAAAGAAGGTGTAGACTTAGTTGGTACAACTATCGAAGAAAATGGGCGAGAAAGTATGGATAAGGTCTTCGATATGAAGATTAAATACTTTAAAGATAAAACTGAGTTTAGACAAAAAATAAAAGTTTCAAACACGGAGATTTCCTCTATTTCGGGAGAAGTTGGTTTTATGTCTTGCGATGATACACAATGTACTGCACCAACCTATGTAGATTTAGAGTATGATTTAACTAAAAGTGTAGCAGTAAAAAAAAACGTTGATTATATACAATCAGAGACAGAAGAGGAGAGAGAAGGATTATGGACAATTTTTATTTTAGGACTAGGGGCTGGTTTTATTGCGCTTTTTACGCCTTGTGTCTTTCCTTTAATACCAATGACCGTAAGTTTTTTTACTAAGCAAAGTAAAACGAAATCACAAGGTGTAAAAAATGCTTTAATCTATGGATTATGTATAATCGTAATTTATGTCATTTTAGGTACAGGAGTTGTAGCTATTTTTGGAGCGAGTGCTATAAATGAATTTTCGACAGGTGTTACCTTCAATCTTGTTTTCTTTGTAATTCTTGTCATTTTTGCAATTTCATTTTTGGGTGCATTCGAAATAATGCTGCCTAACTCTTGGGCTAATAAAATAGACAGAAAAGCAGATAAAGGAGGTTATACTGGAATATTTTTTATGGCTTTAGCTTTAGCAATTGTATCTTTTTCGTGCACAGGTCCTTTTGTAGGCAATATTATAGTATTATCTGCAACCACAGGAGGATTAGCTCCTATGATTGGGATGTTAGGCTTCTCTTTAGCCTTGGCATTGCCATTTGGTTTATTTGCTGCGTTTCCGGGTTGGTTAAATTCTTTACCAAAATCTGGAGGCTGGTTAAATACGGTAAAAGTTGTTTTAGGATTTTTGGAATTGGCTTTTGCTTTTAAATTTTTATCACAAGCGGATTTAGTATTGCAGCTTCACTTTTTAGAACGTGAAGTATTCATTGCTATTTGGATTGCCATATTTGGAACTTTGGCTTTATATTTGTTTGGTAAAATACAACTACCTCATGATTCGCCGTTAAAGCATATTTCGGTAGGAAGACTTATGTTAGGATTACTAACATTATCATTTACGGTTTACATGATTCCTGGGCTTTGGGGAGCGCCTTTAAATCTAATTAGTGCATTTCCGCCACCAATTGATTATTCTGAGTCCCCATATGGTGTTGGCAATTCTAAAGGAGGTGGTACTACAAGTCATTCAGATTTGCCAGAAGGAGCACATTTATTGGCACCACATGATATTTTGGCATTTAATGATTACGATGAAGGTTTGGCTTATGCTAAAAAGATAAATAAACCTGTAATGTTAGATTTTACAGGCTGGGCTTGTGTTAATTGCCGTAAAATGGAACAAAATGTTTGGGTAAAACCAGAAATTCTAAATAAACTAAAAAATGATGTTGTTCTTATTTCTCTATATGTAGATGAAAAAATTGATTTCCCAGAAGGCGAAGCACCAGATTCTAAATTAAAACCAGGTAAGAAACTAAGAAATAAAGGTCAGAAATGGAGCGAAATGCAAACCATAAAATATAAAACAAATACACAGCCATTTTATGTGTTAATGGATCATAATGAAGAGAATTTAAACAATCCTGTGGCCTATACACCAGATGCAAAAGAATATAACGAATGGCTGATTGAAGGTATACGTAATTTTAAGAAGCATTAAATTAACTATTAACAAAATGTTGTAGGTACTAACATTAGCCGTAACTTACCAATACTAAAAGGTAATAAGTTAAGTTTTTCATAATTACATAGATTAAGTAAAGTATCATTCTTTATTCTCTGTTATAAACAATAGTTTTGCCACTTATTTAAAATGAAATCAGAAATTTATGAGTCAAGTAAAAGAAAATGATACTGTAAGAGTTCATTATACAGGAAAATTAAAAAGTGGACAAATCTTTGATAGTTCTTTAGAGCGTGAGCCTTTAGAATTTACTTTAGGAAAAGGTATGCTAATTCCGGGTTTTGAAAAAGCAGTTATAAATATGAAGGTGAATGATAAGAAAACTGTAGATATTCCTATGGAAGAAGCTTATGGAGATATAATAAAAGAATTATTTCACAAGGTTGAAAAAACACAATTACCACCAGAAATGGAACCCGCAGTTGGTTTAGGTTTAGCATCTAGAGATGGACAAGGTAATGAGCACCAATTTAGAATTGTAGAAGTTAATGAAGACCACGTTATTGTAGATGGAAATCATCCTTTAGCTGGGCAAGAATTAGTATTTGATCTTGAATTAGTTGAGATTAAATAAAAGTCTATTGTCTTTAAAAATTAAAACCTGTGAATTAAGTTTCACAGGTTTTTTATATTAACTATAAAAATTTTGAGCTTAAGAATTTTTAATTGTTCTTATCATTGACCGTAATCATTTTTAGTGTTATTTACTTTTGTTAAATTTAGTAAATCTCAAAATAATGAAACAGATACTTTTACTTACGGACTTTTCTGAAAATTCTACTAACGCTATCCAATTTGCCTTAGAATTATTAAAAGATTACCAGTGTAATTTTTTTGTGCTTCATGTTCAAAAAACTAAAGGTTATATTAGTGATGATTTAGTAATGGGTGGCGGACAAAATTTATATGATTCAGTTTTAAAAACATCGAAAAATAAATTAACCAAACTTGTAAACACTATTGAAACTAAATTTGGTAAAGCTAATTTTAAATTTAAAAGTTTAATTGATTTTGATAGCTTAACCGAAGCTATTAATCAGGTTATAGCTTCCAAAGCTATAGACTTAATAGTTATGGGAAATAATGGTGTTACAGGAGCAGCAGAGCGAATTTTTGGAAGTAATACTATTAATGTAATTAGAAACGTAAATTGCCCAACTTTAGTGATACCAGAGGGTTTTACTTTTACAACCGTTTCAGAATTATTATTGCCTTTAGAATTAGAAGATACACTGAACAGCACGGCTTTTTCAGAATTAGTAAGCTTTACATCTAAGTTTTTCAAAAGGATCCATTTGCTGAGATTAAATCCAAATGAAGATTCGCAAACGCATCTAAATACAGATAAAAATTACATTAATAGCTTAACTAATACTTTACAATTTACGTATCATTTGATAAAAGGTGTACCTACAGAATATGCCGTACAATCTTATGTACAAATTCATAATATAGATATGATTAGTTTATTAGTGCAAAAGAAAACGTTTTTTGAACGTTTCTTTACGGGCTCTAAAACTAGTAAAATAAGTAATAAATTACGCGTGCCATTATTAGTGTTTCATGTTTAAGATATTGTTTTAGAATGAGAAGTTATTACTTGCCTAAGATGAATAAATATATTACCTAATAATAAAATTATAGTAGGTTTAATAGTTGGTGATAGCGTTTTTAACTATTATTTTAAAATTTAAAATAACTAACCTCGGTATTACCTTTGTTCTAATAGATGATTTAATTTGTCTTCTTTTTTTATAGCTGAAAAAATATCAAACACTTGTTTTTTTAGAATTTTGTAAAATTTTTCAAATTCTATTAATTCTAGTATTAATCCTTTGTGAGATTTTCTATAGGCTTTTTCTTGTTCTGTTTGGTTTATACCATCCAATAAAATTTGTAAATCATTCTCATGTACTTTAATAGCTTCAATTAATAAATTATTTTGTTTTTGAGAACGGTTTAAGGTGTCTATTATTTCTTTGTTATCTACAAAATGCTCTGGTTCTATAAGCTGCATAGTGAAGGTTTTAATAAGGTCTTCATAAAACAAGTGTTCATCTTTAATAAACAACAGTTCAGATAGCCATTCTTTAGAATCTTGGTGCATTTGTTCTGCACTAATCCATTCCGTGTAATTAGATTGTGTTTGTGTTGTTTTCATTTTAAATGGGATTTAGGTGAAAGCAGAAAGTTTTTTAACTACTTTCTGCTTTCGGTTTTTTTAGTGAACCTCAATTACTTTTTTAGGGTAGTCTTTAGATTCTGTGTTTTTTTGAAGATTTAATTTTAAAATACCGTCTTTGTAGATTGCATTGACGTTTTGGTTAGAATTTACCGACTCCGGAAGACTTAAAGATCTTTTAAAAGAATTATAACTAAACTCTTTGCGTGTAAAATCTTCGTCTTTCTCTTCTTTTTGGTGTTCTTTTTCACCACTTACATTAAGAATGTTATTGCATATTGTAACCTCAAAGTCTCTTTTAGAAAAACCAGGTGCAGCAAACTCAATATCAAAGCTGTTCTCAGATTCCTTAATATTCATTGCTGGCATTAAGTTGTCTTCTTCAAAGAAATCGTTATTAAAAAAGTCATCATTTCTCAGAAAACTTTTTAGTCCATCATTGTTCCATGTTGGGAACTTACGTCGTCTGTTATTAGTCTTAATAAGTGACATAATTTTATAATTTTGATGTTAAACATTATTTTCTTCTGATGCTATTAAAAGTAAAAACCATTATTAAATTTTAAAATGATATTGGTCAGTTTCTAGCAGGTTTTTTAATTATGAGAGAAATAAAATAGTTGGGTAATTAAGTTTGTTTGAATATATAAAAACAAATCAGTTGCTTAAATCGTGTAATGCTAAAATAGGAACCTTTAGATGGAAAGTAATTTCTTTTACCAATGGGTTGCTAAATATGCTTCCAAAAAACGCATGCTTTTTATTTATAAAAGCAACCATGTTGCTGGATCTACTTTCTACAAAGTTGTTAATGGCTGCTTGTATTGAATTATTAGATAAATTGTGAAAGTTGTAATTAATACCTTTAAAAATTTCTTTTAGTAGGTTTTTATTATCTACTTGTTGTTGGGTTAATTTGCCTTGGTCTACGTGTAAAATAGCAATATTGGCATTGGTTTTCTTTACAATATTAATAAGGTGTATAAGTTCTCTCCTTTTAAAGGGAATTTTATAATCTGTAGGAAATACAACCTCTTTTAGACTATTTATTTTAGTAGCTTCTGGTACAACAAGTACAGGGCAATTATGCACTTTTTCCATAATGTTAATAGCATTACTACCAAAGGCTGTTTGTCTAGATTGTGTTTTACCTTTTGTACCCATAACAATCATTTCTATATCTTTTTTGTCTACAATATGCTTTACAGCTTCTGTAATATCATTAAATTCAGATATAATTTCAAAATGATGTTTTGGGTTTGGTTTATTACTTAGCGTAATTATATCTAATACCTTAGCTAATCCTTTTTCAGAATTAAGTTTAGCGGTTTGGTAAAATTCGTTACCAGGTTGCATATTTAATAAATTTTCTAAAATGGTTCCTACAGCAGAAAACACATTCATAATATAAAAATTACAATGCTCATTTTTAAATAGCGCTCTTGCACAATTTATAGCTTTAATAGAGTTTTTAGAAAAATCTGTTGGGAGTAAAATTTTATGTCTCATGATTATTTTAGTTTAATCCTGATGAAAAAAAAGCACTTAACTAAACTCCAGTATAGTTTTCTAAGATGTTCTCAAAAGTTATGATTACAATTTTAGGTAATAGAACACGGAATAACTAAAAAAGGAATTATAGTGTGATAACCAATATTTTTAACAACAGGTTCTTTGGTTAAATTTTCAATGAAACTATGTTCGTAGTTTATCATTGTTAGTATATTGATTTTAAGTTCTTCTATAAAAGTTGTAATGGCTTGCTCTTTACTGGTAAAACCCTTCATCCAATGAAAACTGTGTTTGTAGTTTTCTAAATAAGCCTTAAGCATTGATAAGTTGTAATTTTGCTTGTCTGTTAAGTCTTTTTTACCATTAATATGCATAATTGTAATTTTAGAATTGAATAATTTTGCTAATTCCTTCAATTCTGATAATTCTTCACCATAAAATCTATTAAAATCCGTAGGGAAAGCAATTTTTTTTGGAGCAACAAATTTAAAACCATTAGGTATAGCTAAAACAGGGCAGTCCTTTATTTTACTTATAACGTTTACGGTATTACTACCAAATAAAAACTCTTTAGTGCCAGTAGCTCCTTTTGTTCCCATAATGATAAGAGTAATACTGTAGTTATCTATTGCTTTTTTTATAGCAGTGATTAAAGAATCTTTACTTAAAACTGTTTTAAACTCATGTAGTTCTGTATTACTTTGTTTTAAAATTTTGTTTTTAAATTCTTCTAATTTTACAGATGCTTTTTCTTGAAGAGTATTTATATATGTTGAAGTGATATAGGTTCTAGATGTAGAATTAGAAAAACTCCATGTGTTAAGAAGATAGAATGTACAGGCTTCATTATTGTATAATTTTGTTGCATACATTGCTGCGCTCCATGCATTGTCTGAAAAATCTGTAGGAAGTAAAATATGATGTCTCATGACTTAATTAATTTAACCTTTAAATAAAAATACCTCATAGAGACTTAAAATAAAATGATTTTTATCAGTTGTTATAAGGGATTACTAAAAAAGGGATAGAAGGCTTAAAGCCTATTTTTTTTATTACCGGTTCTCTTAAAATACGCTTTATAAAACTATATTTATAACTTACCATTACTAAAATATTTATATTTAATTCATCAATAAAATCTTTAATTGCGGTATGTTTTTTGCCATAATCTGGCATCCAATGAAAACTGTGATTATGTTTTTTTAATTTAACTTCTAATTGATCTAAATTGTACTCTTGCAATTCTGTTAATTCTTCTTCTTTATTTATATGTATTACTCTGATTTTGGATTGATGTAAGTCTGATAAAAATTTAAGAGGTTTTAATTCTTCACTGTAAAGTCGGTTAAAGTCAGTTGGAAATGCAATTTGTGAAGGTCTCATATAATCGTATTCATCTGGAACAACTAAAATTGGGCATTTTTTTATTTTTCTTATGGCTTTAACTGTGTTACTACCAAAAATTATTTCTTTTCCCTTTGTGGCTCCTTTTGTTCCCATAACAACAAGGTTAATATCATTTTTTTCAATAATTCTAACCATAGTTTCATTAAGGTCGTTGTTGCATACAATTATTTCAAAATCATGCTTAGGATTAGCATCCGTTGATTCTGCAATGTCTTTAAGATGTAATAATTCTTTAGTAGCATTTTCTGTTAAAAAATGGATAAGCTTATTAGATAGTTTAGCTGTAGAATTAATTTTTAATTTTGTAGAGTGAAAAAAGTAAAACAAACAGTCTTTATCTTTAAATAATTTTAAAGCATAAACTGTGGCACACCAAGCATTATCAGAAAAGTCTGTTGGTATTAAAATATTAGTTTTCATGTGTTTATTTAGTACATGTTTGGCTACTAGGATGATGGGTTTTAAGGTTGCTTAGACGGAAGCACTAAAAAAGGTACTTTTAAATGAAATCCAATTTGATTTAAAGGAGATCTATGAAATAAATTTTCAAAAAATGAATGCTTATTATTTATCATTGCTATTAAGTTAATTTTTGCTTTAATCTGAAATTTATTAATGGCATCTGTAACGTTCATACTGTCGTAAATATGGAATAAATATGAGCTACCTTTAAATAGGGATTCTAACTTTAGTTGGCTATTGATTTGTTTAAATGTAAGGTCATTACCTGTAGAAACATGTAGTGCATTAATTCTAGAGTGATTATCCATAGCAATTTGTTTTAATATCTCTATTTTAAAAGCATTGTAATCTACTTCTAAATCAGTGGGAAATAATATTTCTAGTGGCTTTTCAAATTTAAAACCAGAAGGAATTGCCAATACAGGGCATTTTATTTCTTTAAAAACATGTACAGTGTTAGAACCAAACAAAATTTCTTCTGCACCTGTTGCACCTTTAGTTCCCATTATTATTAAATCGGTTTGATGCTCTGAGGTATATTCTTTTACACCAGAAATTAAAGTGTTAAAACGTGCAACAGTAATAAATTTGTGTTTTGGGTTTTTCTCAAACGTTTGAGAAATTTTTGTAGTTAAATCTTTAAGATTTTCTTGTGCAGTATCTCTAATAGCATCACCAAGACCAAATTGAGCAGGATAACCCAAAACATACTCTACATTATAGATTATGGGTGTATACGTGTTAAGCAAATGAAACGTGCAGATTTCATCTTTAAATAATTGAATAGCATACTTTATGGCATTCCATGAATTATCAGAAAAATCGGTGGGTAAAAGTATATTTTTCATGAGTTCTAAGTTTTAATTGTTACTAATCACATACTATTGGTTTTGGTTATTAATATTATTTTGTTGTGTTTTATAAGTAATTACGCGTTGTATTTTGCATGGCTAAAAGTGGGATTTCAAGTCCAAAACTTACTTTGTCTATTGTAGATGGAAACAACATATCTTCTAAAAACGAATGTTGTGTATTTACCATAGTTAACATATCAATACTGTTGTTTTCTATATGGGCAGTGATAGATTCTGCGACTTTTTTACTGTTTGTAATACTAAAGTTTACCTTGTTTACAATTAAGGCATCTTTAATAAACGCTTTGTTGTCTTCTTGTCTAATAGATAATTTGTTACTTGTAGAGATGTAAACAACATTAATTTCACTTCTGTAAGATTTAGCTAAAACAGATAAGAGTTTTAACTCACGTCGTTTGTAAGGAATTAAATAATCTGTAGGAAATAAAATTTGTTTTGGTTGTGTGTTTTTGTAGTTAGAAGGAATTGCTAAAACCGGACAATCTACATATTTTAATACTTGAAACGTTTGACTACCAAATATTATATGACGCTCGTTTGATTTTCCTTTAGTACCCATTACTATTAAATCTATATTATGCTTTTCTGTTAGCTCATTAGCTTCTTCTACTAGTGAGTTATTTGCCGAAATGCTATGATATATATATCTAGGATTTGGTGTTGATTTATTAACTTTTTTTAATAATTTTTCAAGATTAGATTTAGAATTGGTTTGCACTTTTTCTAAAACGCTATCAAATACTTCTCGAGAAACCAATTCATTATGGTCGTAAAATTCATTACGATACGCATGCATAAAATAAAATTGAACTTTTTGATATTTAAAAAATTCTAAAGCATAATTTATGGCATTCAATGAATTCTCTGAAAAATCGGTAGGGAGCAGAATTGATAACATAATCTTCTGTTTTAGCGTTGATTATAAAAGTAAAAACTAAAACTTTTAAAAACTATGACAAAAGTCAGGCAATGAATTGGTTAGTGTGGGAAGTGATGTGTAATTAAAAAAAAGAGAGACAGATTATTCATGATTATTTTAAAAAACTAATGAATAAAGTCTAAAAAGATTTAGACTATGAACCAACCAAAAAAATCACTTAGTTTTAAAAAATATCTTAACAAACTCGAGCAATATTGAATAAAACTGTCTCTCTTAGATTAATAGTAACCACACCAAGATTGTGCTACAAAATTACATCTGAAAATACTTTATAACTATGACTTTTATCATCTTTAAAATAAAACGATGCTATAAGCTGTATTAAGTAAATAAATACCTAACAATAAAAATAGGGTATATATAACTTGTACTAATTTAATGTTAGTTAAGGCTATAAAAGAGACGGTTTGTTTTGGAAAAGAAAATAGTGCCAATCCCATAAAAAGGGCTGTCCAACCTATAAGTGTAATTATTAGTTTGTAACTAAGCTCCCAAATATTATGAAATATAATGTTCAGTAATCCTATTACAATGGCCATAAATGCAATAATAATTAAAAATTTTTGATCGTATAAATCGTCAAATACTTGTTTAATTCGTTTAGGGTTAACACTTAAGATAAAAAAGAATATTAAGAGATACCAACCCCAAAATTTTGCAAAAAATAATGAATTGTCCATATCTGATAATTTTTTTGTCTTAATCTATTTCATGTAATACTAAAAATGGAATATCTACATGGTAACTAATTTTCTCTACTTTTGAATGAAATAATATTTGTTGAAAATAATTTAGATTCTTTGCAACCATACAAATTAAATTAACGGCTCTACTTTCTACAAAACATTCTATAGCATCTTCTACTTTTTTGTTTTTTAAATAATGAAACGTAAACGGATTTGTACTAAAATAATCTTCTAATAATTCTTTATTTTCAATTTGTTCTGCATTAAGGCTGTCTTTATTGCCACTGATATGAAGAATTCTCAAGTTTGTTTTAAACCGTTCTATAATTTCTGCCATTGGTTCTAATACCTGAAGATTATTAGATAGTGAAAAATCTGTAGGAAATGCAACTTCTTTTGGCGTTACATATTCTGCATTTTCTGGTATGGCTAACACGTTACATTTTACTTTAGTTATAACATCTGCAGTATTAGTGCCTAAAATAATTCTTTCAAATTCTGAAGCACCTTTTGTACCCATAACTATACAATCTATCTGCTTTTCATTTACAGTTTTTCTAATAGATTCTATAAAGGAACCTTGGTCGCTAAGCGTGAAAAATTTATGGATGCGTTTATCTACAGTTATTTCTGCTATTTCCTTTAATAGATTACGTAACTTTTGCTTAGAAGAGGACGTGTATACCTTGTCTACAACGGTATTGTTTAGTAATAATGAAGTATCAGTAACAGCTAGACTATCTAATCTATTAACATGCAACAGGTAAAAATTGCATTCTGTTTTTTCAAAAAACCGCATGGCATATCTAATGGCATTCCATGAGTTCTCAGAAAAATCTGTTGGTAGTAGTATATTTTTCATTTAGCAACAACTTAACTAGTACAAATTTAAAAGTAAGCAGCCTTAATGAAAATGATATATATCAGGTATATGCTAATTGATCTATAATTAACCTATTCTTTTAAGTTCTTCTATATCTACAATTTTTATATTTCTACCTTCAATTTTTATAATGCCATCTCGCTTAAAACTAGTTAAAGTTCTTATTAAGGTTTCTGTGGCAATACCAGCAACACTGGCTAAATCACTTCTAGAAATTTTAATTGGATCCTCCGGTTTACGATTTATCTTTTCGGCAAATTTTAATATCGTAGAAGCCGTTTTTTTAGATACAGAACTATAGGCCATTTCTAATAATTGATTTTTCATATTAGAAATGTTATCAGATAATAACTGTATAATTTCTATAGCTAATTTGTGGTTTTCATTTAATATTTGGTTAAAATGTTTGGCAGAAATACCTGTTAGTTCAACCTCTCCAATAGTAGTTGCTGTTTCTTTATGTGGATTATTGCTTGTAAATGTAGTGTATCCAAATAAGTCGTCTTCTTTATAAATTGTAGTTACAAGCTCTTTACCTTGCTCATCAATTTGGTGGCATTTTACTGTACCTTTATTAATAAGATAAATATAATTAGCATGATCTTGTTCCCTATATACTACGGTGTTTTTGCTAAAATTAAAAACGGTACCATTATCGTCAAAATAATTTTTTAAGCCATTTAAGGTTTTAATTTCATCGTCATCTTCGCTTTCAACGGAAGCTTTATGGATAGATTGTTCTCTTTCTTCTTTAAGTATGGCTGCTTTTGCAATTCTACTTTCAATAGCACTAATTAATTCGTCTTCAGCAAATGGCTTGGTAATGTAGTCATCAGCACCTAAATCCATCCCTTTACGTACATCTTGTCGCTCAGTTTTTGCAGATAAAAAAATAAACGGAATATACTTTGTGGTTTTATCTTTAGACATGGCTTCTAAAACTCCATATCCATCTAGTTCTGGCATCATAATATCACAAACAATAATATCTGGTAATACTTCTTTTGCTTTTTCTACACCAATTTTTCCATTAGCTGCTGTTTCAATTTTATAGCCAGAGAGTTCTAGTATTTCTGCAGTATTCTCTCTTAAAGTTATATCGTCTTCTATTAATAATATTTGTTTCATTATTCTGCTATATTTGGTAATTCAATAGTGAAAATAGTACCTTTATTAGGTTCACTTTCAAAATAAATTATTCCTTTTAAATTTTTTAAATGGTCTTTTACAATATTTAGACCGATTCCTGTGCCTTGGGTTAACAAAGCATTTTCGGCTCTAAAATAACGATTAAAAATATTTTTTTGATCCTTTTTGGGTATTCCAATACCGTTATCTTTTACCTTAAATGTAGTTTTAGACTCATCTTGTATTATACTGATATCTATAATGGTGTTTTCGGAAGAATATTTAATAGCATTATGAACAATATTTGAGAGTGATAATTCTACAATCTTTTCGTCTTGATGCAAAAAATAACCATCAATGCCTTCTGGATAATTAATTTGTTGGCCGTCTTTTAGTAACATATTAGCGTTGTATATAACTTCGTTTACTACTTTACTTACCTTAAATGTACTTGGAGAATATTTAATTTTTCCTTGTTCTAAACGCTCTACAGATAAGAAGTCGCTTAGAATATTATTTAAATAATGAACTTTATCTGAGATGGTTTTAATGTGTTTGTCTCTTCGTTCTTGCTGCTCTGTTAATGTGTATTTTTTAAGTAGCATTGTTGAAGTTAAAATACCACTTAAAGGTGTTTTAAACTCATGTGATACTAGTGATAAGAATTTTGTTTTTAACTCATTTAACTCTTGTTCTTTAGCTAAAGCATTTTTTAATTCTGAGGTGCGTTTTTCAACAGTACTTTCTAACTTTTCGGTATAATTTTTTCGTTCTGTAATATCTAAAATTATAGCCACAAACACTTTTTTGTTACCTAGAATAGATAATTGTAGATGAATTTCTACTGGGTAAGTTGAGCCATCTTTACGCTGATGTTGGGTCTCAAATATAAGTTTATCTTCTTTTCCATCAACTAAGGGCTTTAGTTTATTTGTAAATTGCTCTCTATTAAAATGTGGTTTTATATCTAAAGGTGTTAGCAATTTTAATTCCTCTAAACTATAGCCAATATTGTTTTGTGCACCAACATTTACATCAGTGAAAAGATAAGTTTCACAATCAAAAATATAGATTTCATTTAAAGACTCATTAAAAATATTTGCCCAATGCGAAAGTTCTTGTTCGGCCTTTTTGCGTTCTGTAATATCTTTTACTAAGGCAAGTATATAAGTATTGTCAAATATATGTATAGGGTTTAAACCTACTTCTACGGGGAAAGTAAGTCCATTTTTTTTAAGCCCAAACAAATCGCGTCCTATTGCCATTTGGCGCTTTGTTGTATTCTTTATATAGCCATTAAATTTGTCATCATGTGTGCTATGAAAATTTTTAGGGATTAATACCTCTAATTTTTGCCCCTCTAATTCCCCATTTTCGTAGCCAAATATCACATCTGCAGATGTGTTTGTTTTAATAATTGTTTGTTCTTTGTTAACCAGTATAACTCCTTCAGCTAAAGCCTCTGCTAAAGTGTTAAAAATATCTTGGTTTTGTTTAAACATATAAAAATGTTGCTTTTAATAATAGGCTAAATATATATATTCTTTTTAATAATAAGTACATATTTAAATTCAATTTATTTTAAAGTATAGCTGATTTATATCATTTTTAAAATTGTTTCATTTTTATACTTTTAAGTAAATACTTTTAGTATGAAGCGTTACACGACATATTTATTTTACCAAAATTTGGGTCGGTTATTTTATGCTTTTGTCGCTGTAGATAAGTATATTAAACCAACCGAAGTAGAAGCGGTAGAGTTGTTGGTAAAGAAATATTGGTTAAGCAACAAGGTGTTGATTAATATTTCTAAAAATGATGCAGAAGAAGCTGTTTTTTCAGTGTTTCGCAGTCTGTGTAATTATAATGAGGTTCCGTCAAAATCATTTGTAGAAAATTGCTACAATAGATTTGTACAATTTAAAAATGAAAATATATTATTATTTACAAAAGATATAAAAACTTTAATTCTAAAAACGGTTACTAAGATAACAGCAGCTTGTGCTGGCCAAAATAAATCTGAAACTATTTTGTTAGCTAAATTAAGTTTAGAATTTAATAAAAAGGTAAAAAGCAATATTTTTTTGAAAGCAAGTAAGGCAAAAAGAGACCGTAAGTAGTTTTAATTTTATGGGCTTTATTCTTCTAAGTAGATTATATAATGTAGAAACAAGTAGATTAAATATAGAGATAGTTAATTCTACTATAGTAATTAATTAAATATTAAAACTATGAAACGCTACAAGACATAGAAAATCAAATTATTACGTTAACAACAAGTATTGAAGTAAATTACCCAGAACTCTATGAAACGTTAGAGGAAAACCCAATGACGATTCCTTCAAAAAATCATCCAGATATTAATATTTCTATCATGGAAGAGTATTTACAAAGCCTTAAACAAATTTTAAAACAGTACACAAAAACGCATAACAAAAAGTAATGGCATTTATAGATTATTATAAAACCTTGGATGTCTCAAAAACGGCAACTGAGGCCGAAATTAAGAAAGCGTATAGAAAACTAGCACGCAAATACCATCCTGATCTTAACCCAAATGATAAGGAGGCAGAACAAAAATTTAAAGAAGTTAATGAAGCCCACGAAGTCTTAAGTAATCCCGAAAATCGTAAAAAGTACGATGACCATGGTGAGCATTGGCAACATGCAGAAGAATACGAAAAAGCCAAGCAACAAGAGCAATACCAACGAAGCACAAGTAGCCAATATGGTGGTTATTCTGAAGAAGATTTTTCAGATTTCTTTGGCTCTATGTTTGGAGGGCGTTCGGGACATTCGCGTGGTCAACAAGTAAGATTTAAAGGCCAAGATTTTAATGCACAATTACAACTCAATTTAAAAGATGTTTATACCACGCATAAACGAACACTTACTGTAAACAATAAAAATATCCGAATCACAATTCCAGCAGGAATAGAAAATGGTCAGATTATAAAAATTAAAGGACATGGAGGTAAAGGTGTTAATAATGGACCAAATGGAGATTTGTATATAGAATTCTCAATACTAAATGATACTGCTTTTAAAAGAGATGGAGATAATCTTTATACAACTATAAATTTAGATTTGTATAAAGCGCTTTTGGGAGGAGAAGTTACCGTTAAAACCTTTGATAGTAAAGTAAAACTAAATGTAAAACCAGAAACCCAAAACGGAACCAAAGTTAAGCTAAAGGGAAAAGGATTTCCGAAGTATAAAAAAGAGGGTCAGTTTGGTGATTTGTATGTTACATACCATATAAAAATGCCAACTCAACTAACAGAAAAAGAAAAAGAACTCTTCACAGAATTATCAAAATTAAGATAACATGGAAACAACTCATCTCATCTCAATTCAGCAATTTTGTACACATTACAATGTTCCAAAAACGTTTATTAATGCCTTGCACGAGTATGACTTAGTTGAAATTACCATTTCAGAAAACGAAAATTATTTGCAAACTAATCAACTCAATGATGTAGAAAAAATGATGCGTTTACATTATGATTTAGATATTAATTTAGAAGGTATTGATGCTATTTATAATTTACTAAAACAAGTAGAAAATCTTCAGTCTGAAATAACGACGCTTAAAAATAAACTGAATTTTTATAAAGAACAGTAAAGCAATTATATTTTTCGTTATTCAAAAAAATACCTTTAACTGATTTTTATCATTATTTATCTATTTAATATGAATTAACTTAGGAAACACTTAAATAGTAACGTCATGTTTAGAGCATTAAATGAAAGAGAGTCTACTGCACTACTAATGCTAAATTATGTAGGCAATTTATCTTATATCTATAGAGATAAACCTTTCGTTGTGCCTATTACTTATTTTTATGATATTGATAGTAATGTTATAATAGGTTACTCTGCAGAAGGACAAAAAATTAATGCTATGAGAAAAAACACAAATGTTTCGTTAAGTGTAACAGATATAGACTCAGTTAACGATTGGAAATCTGTATTAGTTCATGGCAATTACCAAGAAGTAATTGGCAGTGCTGCAAAAGCAAAACTACATCAGTTCTCTTTAGGTGTTAAAGACTTAATTATTAATAAAGAATTTAGAAAGTTAGATTTTATTAGTGAATTTTCTAGTAAAATAGAAACAGATAAATTACCCATTGTTTTTCAAATAAAAGTCCTTGAAATAACAGGTAGAATGCGTATTCATTTAGCCGAATAGGAGTGATGCTTTTCTTAAAATAGTTTTCTCAATTTTAATAATTAAGAATTTAAAACTAAGCGTTTATTTCTAAATGCAATTCCAGAACCTGATTTTAAATACCTCTCATAATCATAAGCTTTTTGTTTGTTAGAAAATAAGGATAAATGAACCAATTCTAAAGGAAGTCTATATTTAGTATACTGAACTTCTTTTTTGTTATGAGCATTTAATCTGTTATTAATATTGGTAGTGAAACCAGTATAGTAAGTGTCATCACTACATTTTAAGATATAGACAGCAAAAGGTAAATCCATGAGGTTTAGATATTTTTTTCTGAGATTTTAATTTTTAAATTGTGGACATGTCCACCGAAGCCCATTTAAAAGTTAAGTTAGAGAAGGACCTAAGTATAAAAAAAAGCCCTACTTCGCTTCTCAAAAAATCGAAGCTTCGTAGGGCGAAGGTGGAGTCGGAGAGAATCGAACTCTCGTCCAAACAAGTAACCAAAGGGCTTTCTACACGTTTATTCTTTTCTTGGGTTTTAGACTTAAAGCTGGTTAAAGACAACCCACTTTAAGCTTAGCTTTTTAATCTCGAAAAGGCATCAAAGCGCTACCTAATCTTAGTCAATTTTTACGATGCTCCTAAAAGAAACGCCACTGACTAGGGCTTTTCGGGAACATTTAGCCTTTCTACCTTGTAGAAATGAGCACGAAATCTTACTATAATTCAGATTATGCAGCTAAAGCGTAGTTATTCTCGCCGTTTAAAATTTGGTCTAGCCTTTAAGGTGTTTCAATGCCATTACACCACGTGCTTACCATTTAATTAATCTCGCTGTCAAAACCAGTCGACCCCAATTTTTAAATAAATGGACGGCGAAGTTACGAAAAAAGTTGCGCAACCTCATAAATCCTTTTACATTCGTACAATAATTATTCCATATTAAACATTGACACCTTTTGTCAGTTTATTAAACACAGTTTAGCATGACATTTGCCATTATTAAAGAACGTAAAAATCCGCCAGATAGGCGCGTGGTATTTTCACCTCAACATTTAGCAGAAGCTAGAGCTCAATTTCCAGAAGCAACTTTTGTTGTAGAATCTTCGGATATCAGAATTTTTCCAGATGAGGCTTATGCAAAATTAGGTTTCGAAGTTTTACAAGATGTCTCCCATGCAGATGTTATGATTGGTGTAAAGGAAGTACCAATTGAAAATTTAATTCCAAATAAAAAGTACTTTTATTTCTCTCATACCATAAAAAAGCAACCATACAACAGAAAGCTTTTAATTGCAATGTTAGAAAAAAACATAGAAATGTTTGATCACGAAACCATTGTAAAAGAAGATAATGCCAGACTTATAGGTTTTGGTCGTTATGCAGGTTTGGTTGGTGCATATAATGGTTTTAGAGCATTAGGTTTAAGAGATAATTTGTTTACTTTACCTAAAGTTGAAACTCTAGCCGATTTAGATGAAGTAAAAGCTGAATTAGATAAAATTACAATACCAAATATCAAAATTTTATTAACAGGAACAGGGAAGGTAGCCTATGGTGCAAAAGAAATTTTAGACCATTTGGGCATTAAACAGATTAGTGATGCGTTATACTTAACAAGTCAGTTTACAGAGCCCGTTTATGTTATGGCAGATGTTATGGAATATGCCAAACGAAAAGATGGTAAAGTAGGCGACCGATTAAAATTTTATAAAGACCCAACAGGTTATGAAAGTAATTTTATGGCTTATGCTAAAGAAACAGATTATTTTATAGCAGGTCATTTTTACGGAAATAATGCACCGTATTTGTTTACAAGAGAAGATGCTAAACATCCCGATTTTAGAATTAATTTGGTCGCAGATATTTCCTGTGATATTGATGGTCCTGTGGCAAGTACTATAAGACCATCTACAATTGCAGACCCATTTTATGGTTATGATGCAAAAACTGAAAAAGAAGTGGTTTTTAATGCAGAAGATGCAATTACAGTAATGGCAGTAGATAATTTGCCATGCGAATTACCAAAAGATGCTAGTGAAGGCTTTGGAGAAACATTTTTAAAATATGTGATACCTGCTTTTTATAATAATGATAAAGACGAGGTTTTAAAACGTGCAAAAATTACCGAAAATGGTAAATTAACGGAGCGTTTTAGTTATTTACAGGATTATATAGATGAAAAATAAAAAGAGACTATCCTAAGGAATAGTCTCTCTTTATTGAAATATTGTCTCGTCTTAACATACCAATTCAAAAAAACTTAACAATACAACTATTGTTTAAGCTTTATAATTTGTTTTAATTCTATTTTAATCAGTATTGGTTATTAGGGACGAATTATAAGTTTTTTTATTGTGTTAATTCTCCAGACCATTCACCTTCAATTTCAGAACCATCCTCTGCAGTTAAGCTAAATACAAAACCTACAGTGTCACCATCAATAGTAACTACTATTGTACCTTCGGAAGCAGAATAGTCAATACTTTCGCCATAAAATTCAGTATACACATATGAAAATTCTGTTCTTGTTTCAGAATAAGTGTATGTGCCTTCAACTAAACCGTCTTCAGAGTTGGTGTTAAGGTCAAAATATACAGAAATACCAGACGTAGATAAAAGAGTTACATCCCAATCATAGCTACCATCAGAATTAATACCATATGATTCTAAATAGCCTCCTCCATCTAAAGAATAAATAGTTCCGTCAATAGACACTTCATCATTAAGATTTAAGCTAGAGCCTCCATTATCATCATCACTACTACAAGATTGAAATGTAGACGAGATTACGGCTAAGAATAAAATTGAATAAAATAATTTTTTCATTTTAAAAAGATTTTTTTGGTTAAGTTCAAACTTAAAAATTGATTTACTAATTATCTATTTTTTTGAGGTGAGATTTTAAGAATAATAAGTTGTTTAATTGTTAAATTAATAATTAATGGAGTTTTAAATTATTGATATATTAATACTTGTGTTTTTTTTATTTTGTTTTCAAAGAGTTTTCTTCGTTAGTTCCCTTTTTATTATAATTTTGAGTTAGTTTTTAATGAATTGAAATTATTAAAAATTATAAATGCGGCATAATGTCTTATTTAATATTAGACAGTTTAAGATGAAAAATAATAATCAAAATACAGCTTTAGTAACAGGTGCAGCTTCTGGTTTAGGATATGAACTAGCTTTGCTTTTAGCTAAAGATAACTATAATCTAATCTTAATTGATATTGATGCAGAAAAGCTAGAAGAAGCAAAACAGAATATTTTAAAAGACTACCAACCAAATATTACCTTGATGGTAAAAGATTTGAGTGTTGTAAATATTGCAGAAGAAATTTATAAAGAAATTAGCAATATTGAAATTGATGTAGTAATAAATAATGCAGGTTTTGGTCTGTTTGGTACATTTTGCGATACAGATTGGGAAAGAGAAGCCAAAATGCTAAATCTTCATATTTTAACTTCAACACATTTATTGAAATTATTATTACCAGATATGGTAAATCGTGGTTCTGGTAAAATTCTTAATCTTTCTTCATTGGCAGCGTTTCAACCTGGCCCATTAATGGCGTTGTATTATGCATCAAAAGGTTATATTTTATCATTTTCTGAAGCCATTTCAAATGAATTAAAAGGAACAGGTGTTACCGTAACGGCATTGTGTCCTGGCCCAACTAAAACTTCATTTCAAAGTGTTGTGTCTGAGAACGCAGCAGAAAATAAAATAGCCTTTAATATGGCTTGCCCTAAAGACGTAGCATTGTATGGTTATAATGCTATGCAAAAAGGTAAAGTTGTTGCAATTCCTGGTGCTATCAATAAATTTTTATCTGTGTTGCCTAGAATACTTACACGAAACAGAACAACTAAAATTGTGCGTAAAATTCAAGATAAAAATAGAGCTTCTTAATTTTTAAAGTGGTTTATATTCTATTACATTTAGGTTGTCATCATTTAAGTTGATGTATTGGTAATTAACGTGGTCGTGTTTGTCAAATTCTCCGTTTTTATTAGTGTCCGAAATACTTTTAAAATATAATCTATTCAATTCTGGTATAACTTTCCAATACGCAATCTTAGCCAAATCTGGCGTTAGTTTTTTTAAGTTTTTACCATCAATGGTACTGATGTAAAGCGCTTCAATATCTTCAGAATTTATTTTTGAATCTTTGTTGGTGTCCGTATCTCTAATGGTGTAAATTAAATATTGAAATCCTGTTTGTTCTCTGATGGTTTCAAGAAATCTTACAGAGGTTATTTCAGCTATTTTATCTGTTAAAGGTGTTAGTTTTTCAGAATTTATATGCTGAAATTTTAGATTGCTGAATTCTCCTTTAATTGAAAAATCATTATAATTTGAAACCGAAAATGAGTTGTAACCACGTTTACCAGAATAACTAGAAAATCTCGACTTGTATTCTGTAATATGGCCAATTGGATGAATTAAATAGTCTGTACTATCAATTAAAATAGGTAAATCTGCTATTTCAATTTTAGAACTATCTTTTTTTACTTCTGTTTCTATTGTAGCATCATGATTAATTCTGTTCGTTCGTCTTTCATCACAATTAGATAAAGTTAAGGCAAGTGCGAATATTAAAATTATGGATTTCATGTTTTTGTTTTTTAATTGTTTTCTAAGGTATTTAAATTCTGAAACATCCAAAAGCCTACGACTAAGAACATTCCAAAACCTGTGGTGAAGAGCCATGCTTCATAATGTTGAAAAGGTGCAATAATGATATTCACAATATCCTTAAATAGTATGTGAGGACCACTTATAATTTCCCAAGAATTGTAGCGTAAAAAACGACCTAAGTAAACACCAAATCCCCATAAAAATAGAATGGCTGTGGTTATGGTTTTTATGGGAAGATTTTCAAATTTATAAGTCAAAAGATTTTGCATATCAATCACAGATAAGTAAAACAAGAACAAACCGCTTAAAGCAAATGATAAAACCACTATGATGTCTAGCCACAAAAACGTATTATTAGCAGTTCTTAAATGAATTAAATCGGTAATAATATAAGGTGCGTTTGGTAAAAAGGCTAACCAAACCAAAAAGCCAAATCCAAGCGTGAGTTTACTAACATTCTTTTTGGCGCTGAGATACATGGTTATGGCATAAGGAATAATAGCTAGGAAGACATTCCAAATTAAAAATAAGTAGAAAAAAGATTTGTTCAATTTAATTCTTACCAATAAAGACATGGCACTAAATACTAAGGCTACACTAATTAATGATAAGGTTTTAAATTGATTTTGAATTACGTTTTTTATCATATTCATAATGTCATATTTTGAAGTGAATGATATCTCCTAATTGATTTCTCAACCACCAAAACAGTTATAATACCTAAGGTGTAAGCTACCAGGTCTGTATACTGAAACGTACTCCCAAAAATGAGTTTCGCAGTATAACTATCTTGTAAGTTAAAGTAGGTTAAAAATGGTGTGAGTTGTAGGAATTCAATTAAAAAAGCAATTATGAGGACCACTAAACTAGAGGCCCAAACACTCATGTTAGTGCATCCTCTAATAATTGCATATAATAAAATAACGACTAAATAATCGCCAAATGTATGACGAATAAAGCCAGTTTTTAATGTGAAGGCAATAGCTAATTCTACTAGAAAAAGAAAGTGTGCTAGGCCTAAGTAATATTTGTTAAATTGAATTTTCATGATGTAATGTCTTGTTATTTGATGGCTATTTTATCGCCTAAAAATTTTGGCTCTACATTAAATAATAAATCTAAACTTGCTTTTGCACGCGCTAAATATTCTCTTGCTGGTCGTTTAAACACATCTTTTGCGTTATACGCAATGGCATCAATTCCATAATGCTGCGCAATGTAAATAGCACGTTCATTATGAAATTTTTGAGAAATAATAGTAATTGAATCTTGGCCAAATATTTCTTTGGCTCTTACTATGGAGTCTAAGGTTCTAAATCCTGCATAATCTAAAAATATGCGTTCTGCCGGAATGCCTTTTTCAATTAAATCGTTTTTAAAATCCGTAGGTTCATCATAGTCTTTACGGCTATTGTCTCCGCTGACTAATATGTATTCAATTTTTCCGGCTTTATAAAGCGCAACAGCTGCATCAACTCTGTGTTTGTAAAACAGATTAATGTTACCACTTGGTGCCAAACGGCTTGCACCAAGTACCAGTCCTACTTTGTTTTTTGGAATTCTATCCACATCATTATAAGTCAGTCCTTTGGCTTTGTAACCAACCCAATGAAAGGTTACTAGTACACTAATAGTAACTAAAATACCTGCTAGAATTAATAGTTTTAGTTTTTTCATATTGTCTTTAAATTAAGATGGAATAGTTCTTTTTTTGAGAAAATGGCTGCTCTAAAATCTGAAATAGAAACGTTTAGTAATTTTTGATAATCGTAATGATGAAAAGCATTTGCAGTCTTTCCTGTTTTAAAAGATTTGTAGTAATATTTATAATAATCCGGAAGAATAGCAATACCCAAAATTATGGCACCATACAAATATGGACTGCGTTTTCCGTTGCCATAACAGAGGCATTGTAGTGCAATTTCGTCTTCTACTTTTGTGCTATATCCGCAAAGCACATGGTAACAATCATGTCGCTCAACTTTTGGGATTAATTCAAAATTATTTTCATCTAAAAAATCGCCCAAATGTCTTCCAAATGAAGACCTAGGATAGTTTAATAAGTCGGCTTTAGAAACTTGCCAAGGTTGATGATTTTTAAACATTGAGGTATAGATGCGTTGCGAATGTTCAAACAGCCAAATAATAAGTTGTTTCCGCTTTTGTTTAAATATTTTCAATAGGTTGTTCATGGTAAATTGGGATGAGAGGGTTCAACAGAATGATATTTTCGTTTGCAATGTTTTAGTTTAAAATTCCATATGAAGAGCGCAATAAAATAGACGCTTGTAAAGTAGTACATCGCAAAATAGGCGAAATCCAAAGCAATAATTATTGTAATAATTAAGATACTTAAAACCATCATGTAATATGGAAACTGGTTCCTAAATACATGTTTTTTATCGTTAGGTTTATCTGAAAACCAAAACATTAAAGCGATGCTAAGTCTTAAAACTATAAATGTAATGCCGCCTCCAAATAAAACGGCAATTGCTATTAATTCGCCCATTTTATTTTTTGTTAAGTTTAAAGTTATCGTATAGTAACTCTTGCCAATTGTTGGTTCTCAATTGATAGATATATTTGTGATATTTAGATTTAATTTGAGCAACATCATCTTCATCTAACGCTTTAGTGTTTAGTTGCTCATTTAATATAAAAGTGTTGTTGTTAGAAAGGTTGAGGAGATATTTAAAATCCATAGATTTTGCATACTTAAAGTTGTAATTGGTAATGTGGTAATCCCAATTTATGGCACTAGACATGACAAGAATTATAAATGCAGCTTGTGTATTTACTCTAAACAAATACCAGTTGTTTTTAATGGAGCTTATTTTAAGAAGTGTAGTTACTAGACCTATTGTAGCCAAAATTAAATATACTAAAACGCCAATTCTTTTATACGTTAAGCCAAAGTAGTAGATGTATTGACTGTTTTTAAAAGCGATGCTTATTACAAGTAGAATGTTTAATATTATCCAAGTGTAGGCTAAGCGTTTTAAAGTTTTATTTTGCTCATAGAAGTTGAGGTTTCCTCTAAAGACATACAATAAAATCATAATAGCAATGACAATAGATGCAATTAGTGCGTTAATACCACTATGCACCTGCGCAGAAAAAAGTGAAGCTCTTATTTCCATATCTGATGTTAAAAAAGCAATATCAGTGATGAGATATAAAACAATTAAAGCATTTAATAATGAAATAAGAATAACACCAAGTTGGTTTTCTTGTTTTAGTTTAGGAAGAGAAAATGCAGATGTTTTTTGTAAACTATTTTCCGTTTTTAAGTCTAATTCAGTAGCAGGTTCTACTTCAATTGGTGCATAGATATTATTAAATAAATAGTAACCCAAACCAGCCACTAATAACCATTGAATATTAACGAAGCTAAAATCTATCTTTTCAATAATATTACTAAAAACAGGATTACCTTCTTTATACAACGCAATAAAAGTGATGAGAATAACAGCAGGAATCAATATAATTTTTGCCCAATGTAAATAGTCAATGGGTTCTTTTTTCTCTATATCATCTTCATTGGATTTAGTTTCAGATATGGCAAAATTTCTATGGAAGAAACCAGCAATAGTGGTATATAATCCATTAAGCCAATTGATATAAATGGATGATTTAGTTTCAGAAAGATGGCCAATTAACGTAAAAAATGAAACCACATTGGCAATTATAGATAGTGTAGAGCTATGAAAAAATATAGTTAAACCTGTAATAAGATACGCAGCCGAATAGATTTGGGTTTTTCTGTTTTTAAAATACGTTTGATTATTAATAAACAGAATTACAACGGTAAGAATACTAAATAGAAATAAGTTAAGTCCTATGGATTGGTCATAGAAGAATGTGCTAAATAATAAGGCTGCGATAAAGAGTGCTAATTTTTTCATGTTTAATAATTTAAAGTACTTTGTTTTTCAAAGTGAATGATTAAAAAAAAGCGACATACTAATTGTAGTCGAAATATTAGGTTTCGTTAATTTATGTGGTTGTAATATTTAATCGTTTTATATCTTGTTTATAGGCTGTTGGCAAAATGATGTCTTTTAAAATCCAATCGAGTTTAAGGCTTCTAAAAATTTTATAAACGGAAATTAATGGCTTTAATAGCGATACTTTTCTCAAATGAAGTAATGTTCTTACTGAATTCGGTAATAGTAATTTCTGCGATTCTAATAATAGGCGATACCTAAATAAGCCTAAATGTTTACGGTATTGCTTGTATAGGTCTTTAGTATAGTTTCCGTTTTTTAAATTTTCGTTTAAATGTTTTTGTCTTTCTATTTCAAAATCGGAGTAGGTTAGTGGTAGATTTTTAATTCCCATTCTAGCGCCAACATTACCAAAAACGTTTAAAACATCTTGTTTTTCTTCGAGTTGAAGCTCTCTTTCTAAAAGTTCATATGCACGAATAGAATAATCAATCAGCATATACAAAACATCCTTATAAGCCCATTGCGGAATCTTTGCACCTCGTTTATTCTCTACCGAAGTATGAATTGCTGTAATATGATTTATCGCTTTAATAGCATCATCTTTCTTTGAAAACACAATGGCTTTAGCGTAATTAACTGTAGAAAATAATCGCCCCAAAGGGTCAGACGGTAATTTGCCAGTAAAGTAGAGCCAATCGACTGCTTTGTTTGTGGCAAACTCAGCAGATGCACCAGCAAATACCAAAAGAATGGTGTCGCTAGTTCCCCAGATTTCTCTGACTATGGAGTTGTTATGTACAAAGTTTTCCATCTAAAATTCTAAGAATTAAGTCTTGTTTATTAATTTTTCAAGCGCTTCAATATGTTTTTTAAATTCTAATTTGCCCAGTTTAGTAGCACTATATCTGGTGTTAGGTTTTCTTCCAATAAATTGTTTTTCAACCAAAATATACCCTGCTTTTTCTAATGCTTTGGTATGGCTAGCCAAGTTGCCATCTGTTGCACCTAACAATTCTTTTAGCGTTTTAAAATCGGCATATTCATTAACCATAAGTACAGACATTATGCCTAGTCGTATTCTATGGTCAAAGAGTTTATTTATGTTAGTAATTATACTCATAGTATTTCCTGCAACTGCGGGAATTTCTGTCTTTAATATGTTTTGTCAAATTTACTATTAATCAAAATAGTGTCATTTAAAACTGTAATATTAATAATGTCTTCAATTTGATAGCCGTTTGTATAGTATCCAAATTGTTTTTCTGTCATTGTTTTGTTATCGCGTTTAAACGATATTATATAACTTCCATCAATATCAACGGAATTCATATTTGTATTAACTGTAATAGATTCATTTTTATCTAAACTAAACATTTGATGCTTAGAATCTGGTTGAATACTCAAAGAGTCAATTTTAAAATCACTCTTGTTTATAACTGTGAAGTTTCCTTCATTGAAACTACAAGATAGTAACAGAACTAAAGCTAAACTGTAAACAATTATGTTTTTTAAATACGTCATTTATAGTCTAGTTAGTATCGTATTTAAAATGCATCCAAGTACCATAAATAATATGCATTAGACCAAAGCCTATTGCCCAAAGCCAAAATCCATAGCCAGGATAATAACTAGCAATTAGTCCTAATATAATCTGAATATAGCCCAAATATTGAATGTCGCCTATACTATATTTTGAAGCACTAACTAAAGCCAAACCGTAAAAAATAAGCATTAAACCACCTGTTTGTCCGTAAGTACCTTGACTTAAAATAATAAGGCAATAAATACCACCAACGGCTAATGGAATGAGAAAATTTAACAATAAGCGTTTAGAGGAGTTGTCCCACATTTTGTCGCCTGTTTTTTTAGCTTTTTTTGTGGTAAGAATTATACCAGTAACAGCACTCATTATTGCAATCATCATTAAAACAGCCATGCAAGCCCAAAATACCCAACCGTGAAATATGTATAGAATACCATTACTGTACGTCATTACTAACCAATAGGCAATCGCTGCTCCAATCAGAGCATAAATACCAGCTAAAACGCCAGACAGTCCACTTAAAGAAATAAATCGTGACGATTTATTCATTAAATTTTTAATCTCACTAATGTCTTTTAGATAATCTTTATCGCTCATATTTAAAGTACTTTGAAATACAAAGTAAAATAAAATATATGGTTTCAACAAATTTATTTTTCAGTTTTAGCTAAATTTATAATCTAACAACTATTAAAATTAACACGAAATGATTGGATTACTCTTAACAATAGCAAATATTTCTGGTGGCATTTTACTTGGTCTTGCAACACTAGATAAATGGGATGGTGAAAGCAATTTTTTTAATAATATAGCTAGTAAATTGGTGCCTTTTCAAACCGTAATTGGTGGTGCGCTTGTTATTTTATCTATACTTACTATAAGAGGTGGTTTACTTTTAAATATTGTAAGTATTTTAGGTGGTATTCTTTTATTAACGCATGTTTTTAGTAAAGTTCCGGCTTTAGAAGCAACATTAAGAAAAATCTCAGCATCATTAATGCCTTTTAAAGCCATTATTGGTATTGCCTTACTTGTAATTGGGATTTTACGAATTTTTTAAAACAATTAACAATCCATTGTAGTTATTAACAAGTATGACTTTTGTCATAATCTGGGATGAGTTGAGCATTAATTTTGTACTTCACTTAATTTTTATTCAAACCTATTTCCGATATGAGTCAAATTGTTTCGCCTTCAAAATCATATACTTACAATGAAGTTTTAGAAAAGTCTTTACATTATTTTAATAATGATGAACTTGCTGCTACCACTTGGATTAATAAGTATTGTTTAAAAGATAAAGATGGTAATTTTTTAGAAAAATCTCCTGATGACATGCATTTACGTATGGCAAAACAATTTGCTCGTGTTGAGCAAAAATATAACTTAAAAGAAACGGTTAAAGATAATTTATCAGCTTACGGAAAAAAAAGAAAACCATTAGACCAAAATAAAATTTACAAACTCTTTAAAGATTTTAAATATGTTATTCCACAAGGCAGTGTAATGTTTGGTTTAGGAAATGATTATGTTATTGCTTCCTTGTCTAATTGTATTGTTGTGCCATCGGTTTTAGATTCATATGGAGGCGTATGTTATACGGATGAGCAATTGGCACAATTGTTTAAAAGACGCTGTGGTGTAGGCGTAGATTTATCAGAATTAAGGCCTAAAGATGCTTTGGTTTCTAATGCTGCTGGTTCTACCACAGGAGCGGTTTCTTTTATGAATCGTTTTTCTAATACAACCCGAGAAGTTGCTCAGAATGGAAGACGTGGCGCACTAATGTTAACTATGGATGTAAAACATCCAGATATAGAAGACTTTATTACTATAAAACAAGACTTAACCAAGATTACAGGTGCCAATATTTCTATACGTTTGTCAGATGAATTTATGCAAGCAGTAGTTAATGATACTAAGTTTACTCTACAATGGCCTATAGAAAGTAAAACTCCAAAATACACTAAGGAAATTGATGCTAAAGATCTTTGGGATAAAATTATTACCTGTGCACATAATACGGCAGAACCAGGTTTGATTTTTTGGGATAGACAACATCACTATTCTACATCTTCTGTGTATCCTGAGTTTAAAAATAGTTCTACCAATCCATGTTCTGAAATAGCCATGCAAGGTGGAGACAGTTGCAGGCTAATTGCGGTGAATTTGTTCAGTTTTGTTGAAGCTCCATTTACTAAAAAAGCGAAATTTAATTTTAAGAAATTCTATGAAGTGGTATACGAAACTCAACGCCTTATGGATGATTTAGTAGATTTAGAATTAGAGGCTGTAGAACGAATTTTAAATAAAATTAATCAAGATCCTGAGCCAGATACTATTAAGCGAACAGAAAAAGAAACTTGGGAATTATTAAAGGAAACTGGTAAAAAAGGAAGACGAACAGGTTTAGGATTTACAGCACTTGCAGATACTATTGCAGCTTTAGGAATTAAATTTGACACAGAACAAGCTTTAACCGTTGTTGATGAGGTAATGAAAACCAAAATGACGGCCGAATTTGATAGTAGTATAGATATGGCCATTACAAGAGGTCAGTTTGAAGTGTTTAATAGAAATATAGAAGATACCTCAGAATTTGTACAAATGTTGGCAGAAGAATTTCCAGATACTTATACAAGAATGATGCAGCATGGTCGCAGAAATATATCAATTAGTACGGTTGCACCAACAGGTTCATTAAGTATGTTGGCGCAAGTCTCTTCTGGTATAGAACCTGTGTTTTTATTGTCTTACATAAGACGACGAAAAGTAAATACAAATGATGAAAACTCTAAAGTAGATTTTATTGATGATTTAGGAGATGGTTTTGAAGAATTTACTGTGTATCATAAAAAGTTTGAAACTTGGATGAACACAACTGGTAATACTGAAATTATTGATAGTCCTTATGCAGGTGCAACCGCTCCAGAAATAGACTGGAAAAAACGCGTTGAAATGCAGGCCTTAGTTCAAAAATATACCACTCATTCTATTAGTTCAACCATAAATTTAGCAGCTGAAGTTACTGTAGATTTGGTAGGCGATATTTATATAGATTCTTGGCAAAAAGGACTAAAAGGTATTACGGTTTATAGAGATGGTTCTCGCAGTGGAATTTTAGTTTCAACAGATGAGAAATCAGAAAAAGAAACTAAAAATTCTAATGAAACTCTAGTAGCTAAACGACCAGATAAAATTGAAGCAGAAGTAGTGCGTTTTCATAATGAGTCTGAAAAATGGTTGGCCGTTATAGGATTTGTAGACGGACGACCTTATGAAATTTTTACAGGTGAAATGAAGGATGCGTTTAATTTACCACAATGGGTTGTAAAAGGTTGGGTTTTAAAAGGTAGAAATGAAGACGAATCCTCTCGTTACGATTTTCAGTATATAGATAACGAAGGTTACAAAATTACTATTGAAGGTTTGTCGCGCTCGTTTAATAAGGAATTTTGGAATTACGCCAAGCTTATTTCTGGTGTGTTACGTCACGGCATGCCAATGCCTTATGTAGTAGATTTAATTCAGAATTTAAATTTATACGACGACCATATTAATACTTGGAAAAATGGTGTGGCGAGAGCCTTAAAACGTTTTGTGCCAGAAGGCGCAGAAGCTGTAGATAAAAAATGCCCAAGCTGTAATGACCCAGAAGGTTTAATTTTTGAAGAAGGCTGTTTAAAATGTAAAAGTTGTGGGTATTCTAAGTGTGGATGATATAATTATTTAATATTAATTTTTAATTGTTGTAGCTAGATTTGGTGTATCTTGTATAAATGATAATTATTACATTATAATTTGAATCCAGCTGAAGAATACATCTTAAAACAACCAGAACCTTACAAAGCTATTTGTTTGCATTTGCAAGTATTAATAGCTCATACCTTGCCAGAAGCTGTATTGTTATACAAATGGCGCTTGCCTTGCTATTACATTGATAAGCGTCCAATATGCTATATTAATCAAAGTAAAGATTATGTAGATGTTGGTTTTTGGCACTCTGCCCAATTATCTAAAGAATGGGATACTTATTTGGTAACCGAAAAACGAAAAGTAGTAAAATCACTACGTTATAAATCGCTAGTAGATATAGACGATTCTATTTTAATTTCAATTTTAAAAGAAGTTGAAGCCATTAAGGAAAAAGGCTTTTATAAAAAGAACTAATGTTTACAATCTAAAAATACCACCTAGAGCAAAAATACGTTCAAAGAAATAAAAATTTTGTTCCGCATGATCAGAGCTACTTCTTGTTGTTCTAATATTATTCATGTCAATATAGCCGCCTTTGGCATCGAGTTGAATGAAAAAGTATTTGAAAAACGTAAAGTTTAAACCTATTCTTGCGGATAAACCATAACCTGAAATATGAAAATCGTCATAACGTTCCTTAAGCAGTAGTGTGGTGTTTGTCTTTGGGTACAGCATACCAGCACCCAAACCTTCAGTAATATTAATTTGAAAAGCATCTGTGTTTGTTATGCCGAACAAAGACGAAATATCATCATATCTCGCAATTTCTGTATGCACATAGTTAAGGCCGTCTGTATGCTCAAATTTTAATAATTCTGATGAAACTAAGAGTATTTCGTTATTAAAAGTTCCATTAAAAACGCTTCCTGCTTCGTCATCTGGTAAATCTATATAACCGTTTACAGTTCTATATCGATCTCTATTCATTACATATTTCATATGATCAACACCTAATGAAATTGTATAATGATCCGAAATAAAATAACCAATTTTAAAATTGGTTTGAGGAATGGTCATATTTGCCGGATTTATATAATCTATATGCCAACCTTTTGGTTTGTCTTTTGCTGTAGCGTCTTCTATTGTAAAATCGTAATCATCGCCTTTAAATCGTATATCTGATTTTGAATAGGAACCTCTATTTCCACCCCAACTTATAAAGAATTTTCCTTTGTTATTAGCTGTATACTTTGTAGGTTCTGAATTTTGTGCATTTACAAATAAAAACGAAATTGAGAACGCAATAATTAAGGTGATTTTAAATAAATGTGTCATAATTCAACACTAAAAAGTAGTTGATGTTAGTGAATAAATGAATGATAAGAGTTTTTATAACAAATTAATTGTTTTGCGTATAGCAATCAAATTGCTCAACAGTCCTTCTAAATTATCTAAATGCAACATGTTGGCACCGTCACTCTTTGCGTTAGCAGGATCAAAATGAGTTTCAATAAATAAACCATCTACATTATTAACAACACCTGCTCTGGCTATGGTTTCAATCATATCTGGTCGTCCGCCAGTTACACCGATACTTTGGTTAGGTTGTTGTAAAGAGTGTGTTACATCTAAAACAGTAGGTGCAAATTTACGCATGGTTGGTATACCTCTAAAATCTACAATCATATCTTGGTAACCAAACATAGTTCCTCTGTCTGTAATCCAAGCTTGTTCATTACCAACATCCTTTACTTTTTGTACAGCGTGTTTCATGGCTTCGGGACTCATAAATTGTCCTTTTTTTAAGTTGACTACTTTACCTGTTTTGGCTGCAGCAACTACTAAATCTGTTTGGCGAACTAAAAATGCAGGAATTTGTAATACATCTACATATTCTGCAGCCATTACGGCATCAGATGCTTCATGGATATCAGTAACCGTTGGAACATCAAATGTTTTAGAAACTTTTTTAAGAATTTTTAGTGCTTTTTCGTTACCAATACCTGTAAAACTATCAATTCTACTTCTGTTGGCTTTTTTAAAACTGCCTTTAAAAATGTAGGGAATTTCTAATTTGTCGGTTATCTTAATTACGTTTTCTGCAATACGTAAGGCCATGTCTTCGCCTTCTATAGCGCATGGTCCACATAGTAAAAAGAAGTTTTTAGAATCTGTATGTTTTAATTTAGGAATAAGTTTTAAATCCATATCAATTTAAAGGCAATAATTAGTGTGCAAATATACTATTTAACTATAACTTTTAAACCTTAATAGAAACAACATTTATGCAATGAACTATTCGTTAATTGCAAGGTATTCTACATTAACAATTTGGTAGGTGTCAAAGCCTCATAGTTCCGAAGATAAATTCATATTTTACCAACAACCAACACTCAAAATACCTTATTCATACTATTTCTAATCATCCAAAGAGACATAAAAACATTACCAACCACTAAAATGCCACTATAGAATAGAATTTTTTCAATGGTTTCTGTCCAGTTTAAAATATGTAAAATATTAAATAGGTAGGCAAATACCAGATAAGAGGATAGACAAACAAAAATAATACCCAGGCTAAAATTTAATTGACGACTAGGTTTAAAAAGTTGCCATATAAATGGAATACCACAAAGTAAAATAGGATAGGCAATAATACCTTCTAGTTTATTAAATGTTGTAAACCAATAGGTGATAACGGATAAAAAATAAAGATAAGGAATAAACTTAGTGAGTTTGCTTATAGAGTACATTTGCTAAATATTAAGGGTTAGGATTTAATCTAAATATATGTTTATTTAAATACCTAGTTAGGGATAAGTCTTTAAAAGTTAGCTTTAATGCTGTAATTCATATATTTACTCTAAAATAAGGCTACATTAAGCTTCAAAGTGAAATAATAACATATTATTAACGTAAAAAGCAGAATAAGACGTACATTTGCACGCTTAAAAATCAGCATCAGTTATGACTAAGATTAAAAACATCGCAATTATTGCACACGTCGATCACGGTAAAACAACATTGGTAGATAAGATTATGCACCACTGTCAATTATTTCGTGAAAATGAAAAAACAGGAGAATTAATTCTAGATAATAATGATTTAGAACGAGAGCGTGGTATTACTATTACATCAAAAAATGTATCAGTAACTTACAAGGATACAAAAATTAATGTTATAGATACACCAGGTCACGCCGATTTTGGAGGAGAGGTAGAGCGTGTATTAAATATGGCAGACGGTGTTTTACTTTTAGTAGATGCTTTTGAGGGACCAATGCCACAAACACGTTTTGTATTACAGAAAGCTATTAATCTAGGTTTAAAACCATGTGTGGTTGTAAACAAAGTAGATAAAGAAAACTGTACTCCAGATGAAGTACACGAAAAAGTGTTTGACCTAATGTTTGAGCTTGGTGCAGAAGAATGGCAATTAGATTTCCCTACAGTTTACGGTTCTGCAAAGAATAACTGGATGAGTGATGATTGGCAAAATGAAACGGAAAATATAGAGCCATTATTAGATATGGTGATTGAACATATACCAGAGCCAAAATTTGAAGAAGGTACAACGCAGATGTTAATTACATCTTTAGATTATTCTTCTTTTACAGGAAGAATTGCTATTGGTCGTTTAACTAGAGGTAGCTTAAAAGTAAACCAACAAATCTCATTAGTAAAAAGAGATGGTTCTATTGTTAAGAGTAAAATTAAAGAATTACATACGTTTGAAGGTGTAGGTCGTTTAAAAGTAGAAGAAGTACAAACAGGCGATATTTGTGCCATTGTAGGTTTAGATGGTTTTGAAATTGGAGACACAGTAGCTGATGCAGAAAACCCTGAAGCATTAAAAACAATTGCTATTGATGAGCCAACAATGAGTATGTTATTTACCATTAACGATTCGCCTTTCTTTGGTAAAGACGGAAAGTTTGTAACATCGCGTCATATTAAAGACCGTTTAACAAAGGAGTTAGAAAAGAACTTGGCATTACGTGTTGAAGAAACAGATAGTGCAGATAAATTTATGGTTTTTGGTAGAGGTGTATTGCACTTGTCAGTATTAATTGAAACAATGCGTCGTGAAGGTTACGAACTTCAAATTGGTCAGCCACAAGTAATCATTAAAGAAATTGATGGTGTAAAATGTGAACCTTTTGAAGAAATGACCATTGATTTACCAGAAAATGTTTCAGGTAAAGCGATTGAAATGGTAACAATGCGTAAGGGTGAAATGACGAGTATGGAAGCTAAAGGTGACCGTATGGTTTGTGAATTTTTGGTGCCATCTCGTGGTATTATTGGTTTAAGAAATCAATTATTAACGGCTACTGCAGGTGAAGCCATTATGGCACACCGTTTTGTAGATTATAAGCCACTTAAAGGAGGGATTCCAGAACGTCAAAATGGATCTTTAGTATCTATGGAAAACGGACAAGCAATTCCTTATTCTATAGATAAATTACAAGATAGAGGTAAGTTTTTCGTTGATCCAGGTGAAGATATTTACGAAGGTCAAGTGATTGGAGAAAATTCTCGTGGTGATGATATGACGGTTAACGTAACTAAAACTAAAAAATTAAGTAACGTACGTTCTTCTGGTGCAGATGATAAAGCTAAGATTGTACCAGCAATTAAGTTTTCTTTAGAAGAAGCTTTAGAATATATTCAGAAAGATGAGTATGTTGAGGTAACACCAAACCATTTACGTATTAGAAAAATCTATTTAAAAGAAGTAGATCGTAAGCGTAACAAAAATATGTAATACCATTTTGTCATTCTGAATTTATTTTAGAATCTCGAAGATGATTTATAATTTATAAAAAGAGAAATACTGAAAAGTGTTTCTCTTTTTTTTGTAAGCATATGTTTAATTTAAAGCTAGTTATTTTTGCAATCCATAATAATTGAAGTATATGGTATATAAAAATAAGATTCATCTATGGTAGACTTAACAGAATTAAAGTATGTTTTAGAGAGACGTTCATATTCAGCTTGATTTCTCACATATTGACCTCTATCTTTCTTCAAGAAATATTCTGAGATTTTATTTTGATTAGGAATATAGCATCCATCAAATGAAATAAAACGACCGTTTGGTTTTAAAGCTTTTACTGCAATTTTAAATAAATTAAAACACTGTTCATCGGTTAAATGATGTAATACTCCTGCAGATATTACTATATCAAAGGTGTTATTGTTTTTTAAATCTAAACCATCTACACCAGCACATTTAAAATGGCCTTTTTGTCCATATTTTTTTTTGGCCTGTGCAATGTAATTTTCGTCTAAATCAATACCTGTATAATCTACATCTGGTAAGAATTCTAAAATATCTCCAGGACCACAGCCAATGTCTAATATTTTCTGTCCTGGTTTAATCTTAACATTGTTTTCAACAAAAAGTTTTCGAGCTCTATAACCTCCAACAATTTTTTGATAAGTTGTATAAACTATTGGATGGCTAAGAACTTTTCTTGGGTCGAGATTTAATTGCACTGTAAATGTCTATTTTTTATCGAAACAAAATTAATAGAATAAGCTTCAAATAAGATGTTATATTTGATATTTAATAAAAATAATAAATATTGAATGAATCAAACATTCAGACGTAAAAATATAAGTTTTACCATTACTTTGTTGATTGTAGTATTTGTGCAATTACTCATAGCTTTTCAGGGTTTTGATGTTTGTGATGATGGTTTTGTTTTAACTTTTTATCAGCAAATTTTTACAAACCCAGAAAGTGTAGAATATAATTTCTTGTATTGGTTGGCTGGTATAGTTGGCGGACTTTGGTATCAACTTTATAGTGATGGCGGAATTTTGTGGTTTAGACTACTGGCAATTATTGTAAATACATCAACATTTTATATGTCTTACAAATTATTAAAACCATTTGTAAAAATAAGGTTTTTGCTTCTGTCATTGGTAATGGTTGTATTTGTTAATGACTTTGGTTACTTGACCTTTTATCATAATCAGTTGACAGCTTTCATGTCAGTTTTAATAATATTTACTTTATATAAGGCTGTTTTTAAAAATAATCTATTCTTATTTTCATTAGCAGGATTTCTTTTGAGTATAAATGTCTTTACTAGAATTCCTAATTTGGTGCTTTTTTCATTAATTATTATAATTCCTTATGCCTATTATCTGAGAAAAGAGAACGTTAAAAAATCAATAAAACCTCTTGCTTTTATTGCTATTGGTGCTGTTTTAGGATTTTCAGTTGTTTATATTACGCTATGGTCTTTAAATCAAATAGAGATTATGAAAAATGCACTTCTAACTATCGTAGATTTAGGGCAGACAGAGAATAGTTCTCATAATTTTGTTTCTGTTTTTAAAGCGCCATATTTTAATTACAGGAGTATAGCTTTAGAGTTAGCTAAGTTCGTTTTAATTATAGGGTTTTTATATGTTTTTAACCGTTTCAAACCCAATTATAAAATAATAAGCGCTCTAATTTTTGCAGTTGCAGTCTTTCTATTTATATTTTGGTTTAATACCCAAAATATTTATCCAATTTATGGCTTATGTTTGGTTGGCAGTTGTGCTACCCTTATTATAAATAAGGTGAAATTTGAGCTTAAGATTATTGGCCTATTGTCTTTTATAACGCTGATAACAATTTCACTAGGTACAGGAGGAGGTATTAAAAATAGTGGTTATATGGGAATATGGGTCGGCTTGCCATTATTCTTTTACCTTGTTAGCAGTTTAGATGAGTTTTTGCCTAACACAAAACTTTCAAAAATTTGGTTGCAACTTAATATTCCAAAGGGTTTGACTCAGAATTTTTTATTAGCATTAAGTATCGCTTTTTTGTTGCTAAAAACTTATAATATATCTCAGCAGTCTTATTTTGACGAAGGAAGTAGATTTGAAAAGACTTACGCTATTCATAGTCCTTTGGCGAAAGGTATATACACAACAGAGAGACGAGCTGTTATAATTAATGAATTACTTCTTAATTTAAATAAATTTGTTAAACCCAATGACTATTTAATGATATACGATAAAATACCTATGGTTCATTTTTTAACTGAAACTAAGCCATATATGTATAATCCTTGGGTATGGATTTATGATTATAATTCATTTGAAAAAAAGCTATTAAAGGCAGAAAGAGAAATACCAAATTTGCCAATAGTATTACAACAAAAATTTGATACGTTTTATAATTTTTCAGAACCAATTTTTGAATATATGTCAACTGAAAAACTAAATAGTAATAGTCATAGTAACGAAAGGAATTTAGTTATGAACTCTTTTTTAAATAGAAATAAGTATAAAATTATTTGGAGTAATCGTTACTTCAATGTTTATCAGTCTACCAATAATAGTAATAAAAATCATTGAATTAAGCTATATTAGTATAGTCTTAAAAAAAATGTATATGCAAGACAATGAAATTTCCATTATTATACCAGTTTATAATGAATCTAATAACATACCGGTTCTTTATAAACGGTTAAAAGAAACACTTTCTGCCATTACAGAGCATTATGAGATTCTGTTTATTAATGATGGTAGTAAAGATAATTCTATGCAAATAATACATCAACTATCAGAAGGAGATCATAGAGTAATTTATATAGGTTTTAGTAGAAATTTCGGACATCAAGTTGCAGTTTCTGCGGGTTTAGAGCATTGTAATGCAAATTGCACAGTGATTATTGATGCAGACTTGCAGGATCCACCAGAATTAATCTCAGAATTATATGCAAAGTACAAAAAAGGTTATGATGTAGTATATGCGAAAAGAGAAAAGCGTGAAGGAGAAACATTTTTAAAAAAAATTACAGCTAAATTATACTATAGATTACTAAAAAAAATAGTTTCTTTTGAGATTCCTTTAGATGCAGGAGATTTTAGATTAGTGTCTAGAAAAGTAGTTAAGGCTATAAATAGAATGCCAGAACAAAATAAATTTTTGCGAGGCCAGATAGCTTGGTTAGGTTTTAAACAATCTTATGTTATGTATAATAGAGAATCTCGTCAACATGGTAAGAGCGGATATTCATATAGTAAAATGTTCCGTTTAGCTTTTGATGGAATAACTGGGTTTTCAGATAAGCCTTTACTGTTTGTAAGTCGCTTGGGATTTATCATCTCTATATTTTCATTCTTATTAATCATTTTTGCTATATTTTCACACTTTGTATTAAAACAAACTATTACAGGGTGGACGTCTTTAATTATTAGTGCGTCTTTTATTGGAGGTATTCAGCTATTGTCAATTGGAGTTATAGGTGAATATATAAGCAGAATTAATGTTAATGTTAAAAATAGGCCACTTTATATTGTTGATTCTACAAATATTGATGCCTTCAAAAAATAATGAGAGATAAAAAATGTTACTCTTTTTAAACACGTTTAAGCTTAATAGAAAATTAGAATTATTTTTGATTGATGTCAGATTTAAGAATTAAAAACTATTTTAAGGTCGTTAGATATAATGAGTCTTATAAAGACCTATGGAATTCATTCGTTAATGAAGCAAAGAATAGTACTTTTTTGTTTCATAGAAATTTTATGGATTATCACAGTGATAGGTTCATAGATTTTTCAGTTTTAATTTTTAAGGACAATGAATTATACGCTTTACTTCCTGCAAATAAAATTGGTACTAAAGTAATTTCTCATCAAGGTTTAACCTATGGAAGCTTTGTGTTAAATGAAAGTGCTAAATTTTTTCATGCTTTTGAGGCATTTAAAGCAATGTTGGTTTTTTATGAAGCTAAAGGTGTAAAAGAAATAGAAATACGTGTAATACCAACGTTTTATAATAAAATGCCATCAGATGAACTCGATTATTTTCTGTATAAAGCCAATGCACAATTAGTTAAGAAAGATGTGTTAATGATTATTGATTACGCTCATAAATTGCGTTTTCAAAAAAATAGAAGAGAAGGTATCAATAAAGCTATAAGAGCAGGATTGGAATTAAAAGTAGATTCAAATTTTGCCGATTTTTGGCATGATGTTCTAATACCTAATTTAAAAAATAAACACAATATTTCTCCTGTGCATTCTTTAGAAGAAATAGAATTGTTAGCCTCTCGTTTTCCAAATAACATAAAACAAGTAAATATTTATAAAGATAATAAAGTGGTTGCAGGTACAACCGTTTTCTTAACCGAAACCACGGTGCATCCTCAGTATGTTTCTGGAAATGTAGATAAAAATTCTTTTGGAAGTTTAGACTTAGCGTACGATTATGTTATCAATAAAATGTGTAACAACAAACGCTATTTCGATTTTAATATATCTAGTGAAGATAATGGCAGTAAAATAAATGAAGGTCTTATCTTTTGGAAAGAAAGTTGCGGAGCTCGCAGCCATACTGCCAATACGTTTTTATTAAAAACGAGTAGTTATAAAAATTTAATAGTACCAAGAGTATAGATTTAAATATGATTAAATTTCTAGACTTACATAAAATTAATAATCGATTTAAAGATGACTTTGAAGCGTCGTTCTCTAAGTCTTTAGAGGATTCGTATTACATTTTAGGACATAATGTTTCTAATTTCGAAAGTGAATTTGCTTCTTACTGTGGTACAAAATTTTGTATTGGTACTGCAAACGGTTTAGACGCTCTTACACTTATTTTAAAAGGCTATATACATCTTGGAAAATTAAAGAAAGGCGATAAAGTGATTGTGCCAGCAAATACATTTATTGCTACAATTTTGTCGGTTTTACATGCAGATTTAGTGCCTGTTTTGGTTGAGCCAGACCCAAATACTTACAATATATCTATTCAATCCATAGAAGAAAATATAGATGATGAGGTTAAAGCTATAATTATGGTTCATTTATATGGTCAGTTGTGTGCTGTTGAAAGTTTACAAGATGTAACCCAAAAACATAATTTGCTTTTAATTGAAGATGCAGCACAAGCGCATGGTGCTGTTTCAGAGTTTAATAATTCTCTAGCAGGAAATTTATCGCATGCTGCTGCATTTAGTTTTTATCCAAGTAAAAATCTAGGTGCACTTGGTGATGGAGGCGCTGTAACTACTAATGATAACCAATTGGTAAACGTAATAAAGCTTTTACGCAATTACGGAAGTACCGAAAAATACACTAATAAAATAATAGGTTACAATAGTCGTTTAGATGATATGCAAGCAGCATTTCTAAATATTAAATTAAAATCTTTAGATAGCGATAATAATAAACGAAGAGCAATTGCAAAAACATACATTAACGGCATTACTAACCCAAAAATTAAACTACCGTTTTATAATGGTTCTCAGAATCATGTTTTTTATGCTTTTGTAGTAGAGGTAGAGGATAGACTACATTTTACTAATTTTTTAAATTTGCATAAAATCGAATGGCTAATTCATTATCCAATTCCGCCACATCAACAAGAGGCATTAGGTGTTTTTTCAGGTTTAAGTTTGCCTATTACAGAAAATATTCATAATAAAATAGTTAGTTTGCCTATGAGTCCCGTAATGACCAAAAATGAAGTGCAAGGTGTAATTGAAGTTTTAAATTCTTACTAATTGAAGCGATTTTTTAATTATATAAACAAAGAAGTTTTAGTACAATCTGCAGGTTTAAAATCTGCAAATATTGGATTGAAGATTGTATCTGGAATAATTATATCAAAATTTATAGCGCTTTTTGTAGGGCCATACGGAATGGCTCTTATTGGTAATTTGAGAAATTTTTTGAGTGTTGTTCAATCTTTAGCTATTTCTGGTTTATATAAAGGGTTTGTAAAACAAATTAATGAAGTAAAAAACGATGTGTTACAATTAAGTAAAGCATTATCTACTGTGTTTTATTTTGGCTTTTTCTCATCAATGATTCTGGCAATATTGTGTTATTACAATGCTGAATTTATTAATAATATGTTGTTTTCTTCAACTTATAATTACACCTATATTATAGAAACTTTAGCCATAGTTTTACCATTCTATTCTTTAAATATGTATGTGTTTTCTATTATGAATGGATTTTCTAAATACAAATACTTATTAATAATAAATATCTTAGGTCAAGTTTTAGGTCTGTTAGTAACCTTAGTTTTAATATATCAAGAAAACATTAATGGTGCTTTGATGGCCATTGTTATAACACCAGCTTTAAGTTTGCTAATAACGCTAGTAGGTATAGTTTTTAGACGAAGTTTAATGGGTTCTATAAAAATATCGGAAGTTAGTTTGTCTATTTTGCAAAATTTAAGTCCGTATATGATAATGGCATTAGTAAGTGCAATTGCAATACCTGTAGTGATGATTATTATTAGAAATCATCTTATTACTGAAATAGGTATAAAAGGAGCAGGTTATTGGACCGCAATGACGAGAGTTTCAGATTATTATTTAATGTTTATCAATTCCTTAATGGCATTGTATATTTTACCTCGTTTTTCAGAAATTAATACAAAAACTGAATTTAAAAAAGAGGTGTTAGATTTTTACAAATCTGTTATGCCAGTTTTTATAATATTACTTTTTTTAATATACATAAGTAGGTCTGTACTGGTAAAGGTTTTGTTTTCTGAAGATTTTCAGCCGGTAGAAAATTTATTCGGTTTTCAGATTTTGGGTGATATAATTCGTGTTTTAGCTATGGTCATTATTTACCAGTTTTTGGCAAAAAAGATGTTTGGTCATTTTTTAATTTTAGAGGTGTTTCTATTTGTAATAATGTATTTTTCTAGTATTTATTTTATAGACGAGTTTGGTGTAGAAGGTGTTGTTATGGGTCATTTTTTGAGCTATTTATTATATTTTGCTATCATATTACTGATTTTTAATAGCTCATTATTCGGGATTTTGAATGATGATGGTTTAGACGAATCTTACAATTAAAACCGTGAAACTTCCTAAATTTATTAGCAACAATACTGTGCTTAAGATAACCTCTCTTAACGCTGTAGTTATATTTATTAGGTTAGTTGTTTCAGTCTTTATACAACGATTACTAGCGGTGACCGTTGGTGAAGCTGGTATTGCAAATATTGGCCAAATTAGAAATTTGCTGGCTATGCTTACCACAACATCTACACTTGGAGTTTTCTCAGGTGTTGTAAAATATGTGGCTCAATTTAAGGAAGACCAACCTGAGCTATCTAAATTATTTTCTACAGTTACACTTTTTGTGGTTATTGGTTCTATAGTGTCTTCAGTAATTTTATTTTTTGGAGCTTCTTATTTTTCGGAGAGTGTGTTTTATTCTCAAAATTATAATTATGTCTTTCAATTACTGGCAGTAATAGTGCCTTTTATAGCCGTAAATAGAGTGGTAAATGGTGTTGTTAGTGGTTTGTCTGACTATAAAAGATACGCTAAAATAGAGTTAATTAGTTACCTCCTTGGCGCTGCTGCGTTATTAATAGGTTTGTATTCTAAAGATATTAAAGGTGTAATAGTTGCTATTGCATTAGCACCTCTAATTCAATTAATAGTTTTAGCTTTTGTATTTGGTAAAACTTTAAAAAGGTATGTTCATTTTAATTCTATTCAGCTCAATTTTTATTACCGAAATAAATTATTAGCATTTACTTTAATGTCATTTATCTCTTCATTTTTAATCAATTATATTGAGTTAGATGTTAGGTCTTTAGTTACCGAAGAACTAAATATCAATGAAGCTGGTTATTGGACAGCCATGAGCTTTATCTCTAAAAATTATATGGTATTTGCTACAGGTTTATTTACTCTATACGTCCTACCAAAATTTGCAAACATTACTAATAAAGTAGAGTTTAAACAAGAGGTTTTAAATATCTACAAAACCATTTTACCCATTTTTGCTTTAGGTATGTTGTTGGTATATTTTTTGAGAAACCTAATTATTGAGTTTGTTTATCCAGATTTTACGGGAATGGAACCGTTGTTTAAATGGCAACTATTAGGGGACTTAGTGCGTTTGGCGTCGGTTGTATTAGCACATCAGTTTTTAGCTAAACGTTTAGTAAAAAGCTTTGTAATTACAGAACTAGTTTCATTAGGTTTGTTTTTTGGACTAACAAAACTGTTTATCTCATATTACGGAACAGAAGGTGTTGTAATGGCTCATTTTGTGAGATATATAATTTATTTTATAGTGGTAATAATGGTAATTAAAAATTATTATAGCAAAACAGATTTAGAAGTGCAATCTTGATAATATAACGCTCTCTACTCTCTACTCTCTATTTGTGCTTGCCATTTCTCTAGGTAGTTTTGAGCACATTTAATATGATCGTGTTCTGCTTCAACAAATTGTCTGGCTTTTTTAGAAATCTCAATAATTTTTTCCGGATTAAGAATTAACCATTCTAATTTTTTTGCAATGGCTTCAGCATCTGGTAAGGCATTTATAGCAATAGTATCTTCCTCTAAATTATAATAGTCTAACCATTCTTTTTCTGCACCAGTAAATACTACTTTACCTTTAGCCATGGCCTCTAGTGCATTATAACCTTGGTCATAAGCATAAACTTGGTCTAGTAAAATATGCGCCTTGTCAAAACTTTTAATGTAGTCTTTATATGGTAAATCTTTAGTAATAATTATGTCAACTTTGTTTGGGAATTTTTCTGCAATAATGGTAAGGGCATCATTAAAAATATCGTTGCCTTTTTTGTAATAATTAAAACTATTGATACCATGGAAAATAACAATTCTATCTTTAATATTTGGTTTAGAATACTCAAGTTTGCTTAAATTAATAGCATGTGGAATCATCCCCAAATATTTTTGATGTCCGAGTAGTGGAATATGATAATCTAGGTCATTTGATATTACACCTTTTATGGTATTATAAATATAATCATGAAGAATTTTATGAGATTTTGTTAAGTAGCTTAAAGGCGAAGAATAATCCTTTTTTGAGCCTTTTCCATCAAAGTATGGCGTTAAAATAGAGTATCGAAACTTTTTATTGTAAGAATGTGTTACGCAAATGTAATCTGTACCACAAGATAGGAGAAACGGATTTTTGTTCCATTCAATTAATAGTTCAAATAATGTTTTTTGAGTATTTCTGTCGCATCCAAAGGGTGCTTCGTTAATGAATTGTATAATATCAAAATTAGATAATTCCTGTTTTTTAGAATTTATTTGATGTTTTAAATGTAAACTAAGAATATCAATATTGAAGAGTTTTACAAATAATACTTTTAGTTTTTTTAATAGACCAGATTCAAAATAATTTTTTATTTCAATATCTACTTTCACTTTTTTAAAGCCATCAGTTAAACCAACAACTTTTGCAGAATGTCCTAGTTCTTCTAATCCTAATTTTACATTTCTATGAGCTCTATTGTATTCGCCAACGAGTAAAATTTTCATTCTATTTATAGATTAAGCTGAGAAATGTTTAGTAAAAATGTCTAATATATATGCTTACATTTGTTTTCAAATATAGTATTTAATGGGTAATCCAGTAAAGAAAAAAATATGTATTGTTGTTAAATCGTTAGCAGGTGGAGGCGCAGAACGCTCTGCGGCACTCTTATCAATTATGTTGTCTAATTTAGGGCACGAGGTACATGTTGTTACTGTATTAAATGATATTAATTATAAATATGCAGGAACGCTTCTAAATTTAGGAAAAATAAAAGAGCAGAATTCTAATTGGTTTGGAGGAATAAAGCGTTTTTTATTGTTTTATAACTATTTAAGATCAAATAATTTCGATTTTGTTATAGATAACAGAACCAGAGTAAGGCGAATAAGAGAATTTATTATTTCAAAAATACTTTACCAACCAAGTAAAACAATTTATTGTATGCGTAGTTTTAACTTAGTTAATTATATGCCTACAAATGCGTGGTTAGCAAAGTTTATTTACGGAAGTGCTTTTAAGGTAATTGGTGTTTCTACTGCTATCACAGAAGAGTTAAGGAGTAAGTTTCATTTTACAAATGCTATAACTATTCATAACCCAGTTGACATAAGTATTGAAAAAGTTTCAACAGACTTAATCAATGGAGATTATATTCTATTTTTTGGAAGACTAATAGATGAAGTTAAAAATGTATCATTATTGCTTAAAGCTTATGAGAAATCCCAGTTGCATAAAGAAAAAGTTAAATTAATAATAATGGGTGAAGGGAAGGATAAGGTTGGTTTTAAAAAGAAGGTTGCTGCAATGTCTTGTAGTTATTTTATTCAATTTTTAGATTTTAACCCTAACCCAAATAGTTTAATTGCGAATGCAAAATTTACAGTATTAACGAGTCATTACGAAGGATTTCCAAGGATGATTTTAGAATCATTATCTCTCAGTACACCTTGTATTTCTGTAGATTGTAAATCTGGACCAAGTGATATTATACAGCATAATAAAAATGGATTGTTAGTTGAGAATTATAATACTGATGCTTTAGCAGAAGCTATGAATTCCCTGTATTTTGATAAGGAACTTTATAACAATTGTAAAAAATATGCCAAAGAGAGTGTTTTAAAATATAACCAAGAAAATATTGCCAAACAGTGGCAAGCAATCTTAAACTAAACCTTAAAATGAGCAGAAAAAAAGAAACTTATATAATAGAAATTCCTAAAGTACATGATGAAAGAGGAAGTTTGGCTGTTGTGGAAAAAGACGTTCTTCCGTTTAAAATAAAACGTATTTATTATTTGTACGATGTGCCTAGCGATAGTTTTAGAGGTGGTCATGCTCACAAAGAACAACAATCTGTAATTATAGCGCTTAGTGGCAGTTTTGAGGTTGTAGTAGATAATGGATTATCTAAAAAAAGAATCCTGCTTAATAAGCCTAATCAAGGTTTGTTTATACCTACAGAAATGTGGAGGGAAATAGAGAATTTTTCATCAGGTTCGGTTTGTCTAGTCTTAGCTTCTACTGAATTTAATGAAAGTGAATATATAAGAAACTATGATGAGTTTAAATCATTTGTAAGATGATATATAAATCCCATTTTTAATAAAAATTAAATAAACCTTTTTCATTAATAATATTATACTCTTAGGCATTTTAAGAATTAGTTTTTGCTTAAAATTTAGATGTGTTTTATCAATTTGCGGAAGTAGTTTTTTATAGGTTACTTCGTTTGATGCTAACTTACACTGAATAGCTAAAGAATAACGATTAAGTATTAAGTAATGTTTTAGCGAGGTATTGGCGACTTCAAATTCTTTAAAACTACTAAATAATTTTTCTTTACTAATTTGGTGATTGCTTTTAGATAGACTATTAGGTACAGATTTGTCATAATAACACGTGATTATAGGGTTAAATACAATATTTTTATAAATGCCATATCGTATCATTAAGTCTAAATCTTGACCGGATAATATTTCTGAATTATAACCTCCTAAATTTAAAAAGTCAACTTTATTAAAAGTTATTGAAGATGTCATTGCTATTGGATGAATTGTGCTTGCTTTAAAATAATCTTCAATAAGATGTGGTGTTGTTTTTTTGGGTGTGTTGTAAATTGCATTAATTAAATTAGTTTCTGATAATTTTAATTGATAAGCATTGGAAAATAAACTTTCCATTGGAAACATTGTTATGGATTTAAAATGCTCCTCCAAATGGTTTGTGTACCAAAAATCGTCCGCGTCAATTAAAGCTATAAATTTGGCATTGGCTTTTTTAACTCCAATATTTCTTGTTTCTGCAGCACCACAATTATTCTGAGAATAAAGTTTAATTCTACTGTCCTTTATCTTTTTTACTTTTTTTACGCTATTATCTGTTGAGCCATCATCTATTATAATAACTTCAAAATCTTTGAAATTTTGATTAAGTACACTTTGTAAAGTTTTTTCAATGTGGTCTTCTTTATTATACAACGGAATTATAACTGAGAAAAAAGGCATATTATAAATTCTGTATTAAATGGTTGGCAATTGTTTTTGAAGACGTTAAAGTGCTATCTGTAATAGCACCTTGCAGTAAAACACTGTTAAATAAAGCTACTTTAAAAGTATCAATTTTTAATTTATTAGGCTTGTAATCAACGGCATTTTCTAAGATTTGAGAAAGTTCCTTTTTATCTTCAAGTTTTAGGCAAATAGCGTTGTTATCATAAAATGCATTACCTAAAACCACAACCGTTTTATAGTTGAGAATGGCTTCTATACCAACGGTAGAGTTATTTACAATGACAATATTAGATTTTTTTAAGGCAAGATTTAAAGGTGTTGAATTATCAATTAAAATATTGTTAGACTTTATAAATTCGTACAAATCGTTGTCATATTTATTAATATAAAGTGGATGTTCTCTAATCACTAATTTTAAACCTTTAGGTAAATTGTTGTACACACTTTTTACAATTTCAGTGTGCGATTTAAAATGAGGACTATGATAAATCATATTAACATCTAAAGGAACCTGAAGCACGAGCAAAGCAATAGGTTGCAAAGTGTTTTTTAAAGCTTTTGAAGAATTTTTATTCCTTTTTCTTGAGCGTTGTACAATATCTGTAAACTTTAAGTCTGGAGGACAAATAGTAGTTTTTTCAAATAATATGGAAAATAGAACATCCATTCCACGATAAAAAGGAGAACGATTGTATTTTTTAGCAAAATTATTTAACGGCTTGTCATTATATTTTTCTGCATTATTTGGCACGTTAAGAGCGCTCTTATTTCGGATACTCAAATTAGCATTAACACCTTCATCATCAAAAAAAGTGGTATTAAATGGACCCTGTTCTATATAATAAACTTTGATGTTATGTTTTTTGGCAACAGCAACTGCTATTTCTACACAAAGTCTAGAATCACCAAGGGTTAATAAATAATTGGGTGTTTGTTTTGTAAATCTTTTTTCAAAAATATCGATGTATGCGAGTGCTTGAAGCTTTAGTGATGTATTCGAAATTTTAGAGTTTAACGCTTTGTGAAATTGAACACAATCTATATATGCAACCTCGTTGTAAATTTCAGAAGAGCTAATAATTTTTTTATAAGTCTTTTTTTTCCGCTGTGCTAAAAACCAAGCTTTTAAAGCAATCCAACTGCTAAATTTTAATCGGAATAAGGTATAAAGAAAACCACTGAGGTGAATGCTGTAAATTTTATACTGAATTGAAGCTTTTGAATTAACTTTAAGATGCTTCTCTATATCTAGAAAGAATCTCGAAAATTTATCAAAATACCCAATGCATATTACCGTCATGTTTTAATATCTAAATTTGGCTTAAATCGATGGAGAAATTAATGTAAATTTCCAACAACCAACAACCAACAACCAACAACCAACAACCAACAACCAACAACCAACAACCAACAACCAATAACCAATTACCCTTTTCGCTGTACCACTTCAAAAACTTTATTCTCATCACACTTTAAAGTTTTGCTCGGATATTTTAATAGCAAAGCGTAGTCGTGTGTGGCCATTAAAATTGTATTGCCATTTTTATTTATCTCTTGCAATACTTCCATAACCTCAATACTTGTTTGTGGATCTAAATTTCCTGTGGGCTCATCAGCCAAGATAAGTTCTGGGTCATTTAGCAATGCTCTTGCAATAGCAATACGTTGTTGTTCTCCGCCAGAAAGTTCATGAGGATATTTAAATCCTTTAGTTTTCATGGCTACTTTATCTAAGACATTATCAATTTGATCTTTAATTCTGTTTTTCTCTTTCCAGCCTGTAGCTTTTAAAACAAATTCTAAGTTTCCAATAATGGTTCTATCTGGTAACAATTTAAAATCTTGAAATACAATACCCAGTTTTCGTCTTAAAAACGGAATGTCTTTCTCTTTCATAGTTTTAAGATTAAAATCAACCACAGAACCTTCGCCTTCAGTTAATTCTAAATCGCCATAAAGGGTTTTCATAAAACTACTTTTTCCGCTTCCTGTTTTACCTATAAGATAAACAAAGTCTCCTTTTTGCATTTCAAAATTAACCTTAGAAAGTACTACACTTCCGCCTTGGTAAATTGTGGCATCCTTTAGTTTTAAAACCGTTTCAGACATAGTATTGATATAATTATTTGGTAAATGTAAATGTATTGCTTAAAATCTCAAATCCCAAAAGCTACCAGTTAATTTGTAAACGAAATTATAATTACGTTAGTATTTTATAACCTAAAACTGCTAACTAACGGTAACCAAGCAAATATTAATAACTGGTTTATAATTATAAGCAAATTCTGTCGTTATAGATTTGGGATATAATTATATTTGAACTTAAATTAAATCATCAATTAAACACATAACTAATGATGCTACTTAAAAGACAGTTAATCATCGTTTTTATAGTTTTTACTTCGTTTGGTATGGCACAAAAATCTGCCGTTTATACTAGCAATCTACAAGACTATCAAAAAGCATTAACTTTATATAATAATAAACAATACAAAGCTGCGCAGTCTTTGTTTGACGCTATTAAGGATAACACTACTGATGTTACAATTCAGTCAGATTGTGCCTATTATATTGCAAATTGTGCTGTGCGTCTAAATCAGAAAAATGCAGACGATTTAATAACAGATTTTGTAGATGAATACCCAACAAGTACTAAAAGAAATACAGCATTTTTAGATGTAGCTGATTATTATTTTAACAACGGAAAGTATGCTTATGCTCGCAAATGGTACGAGCGTGTAGATGAAAGAAGTATTGCACGTGCAGAAAAAGAACGTTTTAATTTTAATTATGGGTATTCCTTATATTCTACAAAAGACGAGAAGAAGGCAACTAAGTATTTAAACCGAGTTGTAAATTCTAAAGAATATGGTTCTCAGGCTAAGTATTACATCGGTTTTTTAGCATACCAAGGTGATGATTATGATACTGCGAATGAATATTTTGACCAAGTAAGCGATAATGAGAAGTACAAAGAGAAACTATCTTACTACCAAGCCGATTTAAATTTTAAATTAGGTAAGTTTGATAAAGCCATAGAGTTGGCTTCAGAACAATTGCCAAAAAGTAATGCCGCTGAAAAGTCTGAATTATCAAAAATTATTGGTGAGAGCTTCTTTAATCTTGGGCAATATGAAGATGCTATACCGTATTTAAAAGCGTATAAAGGTAAAAACCGAAAATGGAGTAATACAGATTATTACCAATTAGGTTATGCGTATTATAAACAAAATGATTTTGAAAGTGCCATTTCAGAATTCAATAAAATTATAGGTGGTGACAACTCCGTGGCACAAAATGCCTATTACCATTTAGGAGAAAGCTATATCAATTTAGATAAAAAGCAAGAAGCTTTAAATGCGTTTAGAAATGCGTCCCAAATGGATTATGATTTAAAAATTCAAGAAGATGCATGGCTAAATTATGCTAAGATTAGTTACGAGATTGGTAATCCATACCAATCTGTTCCTCAGGTTTTAACAGGTTATTTAGATCAATATCCAGATTCTGGTTATAAAGAAGAAATTGAAACACTGTTAATAGACTCTTACATCACCTCAAAAAATTACAAGGAAGCTTTAGAACTTTTAAAAGGTAAAAATAGTTTTGAAAATAAGGAAGCCTACCAAAAAGTAGCCTTCTTTAGAGCAGTAGAATTATATAATGAAAATCAATATAATGAAGCTTTAGACTTGTTTAATGGCTCCTTAAAAGAGTCAATTGATCCAATTTTTGTAGCCAAAGCAACGTTTTGGAAAGCCGAAACAGAATATAACTTAAACAATTATAATGACGCTTTAATTGGCTTTAAGCAATTTGCAGGTTTAGATGAAGCTTCAGGTTTAGAAGAAAATAAAAATCTTAATTACAATCTGGCTTACACCTATTTTAAGTTGAAAGAATATAACAATGCTTCCACTTATTTTGAAAAATTTATACAATCTAATTCTTCAGATTTGTTGCGAAATAATGATGCTTATTTGAGATTAGCAGATGGTTATTTTGTGTCTAGCCAATATCAAAACGCTATAGATTCTTATAAAAAAGCAATTAAACTTAATAAAATTGAAACCGATTATGCTGCTTTTCAGATAGCCATGAGTGAAGGATATTTAGGGAAAGGGTCCGCTAAAATTTCAGAATTAAAATCGTTTATAAATGATTATCCTAAATCGGCTTTAAGAGATGATGCCATGTATGAGTTGGCCAATTCTTATGTAAAAGCTAACGACACTGATAAAGCCATGCAAATGTATGATAGGTTGAATGCTGAATACAGTAAAAGTGCATTTACATCTAAGTCTTTATTGCGTCAAGGTTTAGTGTATTATAACGGAAATGATAATGAAAGAGCACTGAGCAAATTTAAGAAAGTAGCAACCGATTTTCCTGGTTCGGGTGAAGCTGTTCAGGCGGTTTCTACGGTAAGATTAATATACATTGATTTAGGTCGTGTAGATGAATATGCCAATTGGGTTAGAACCTTAGATTATGTAGAGGTTTCAGATATTGATTTAGATAATACCACCTATTTAGCAGCAGAGAAACCTTATTTAGATAATGAAACAGATAAAGCAATTCGTCAGTTTAATAAATATTTAAATGAGTTTCCAAACGGTATTCATAGTTTAAAAGCCCATTTTTATGTCGCACAATTGTATTATAAAAAAGGGTTGTTAGAAAATGCGCAACCACATTATAAAGCCGTTGTTGAAGCTTCAAAATCTGAATATACCGAACAAGCAACCGTTAAACTTTGCGAAATTTATTTAAGTAACTCTAACTGGAACAAAGCGATACCTGTTTTAAAAGATTTAGAATTAGAAGCAGACTATCCTCAGAATGTCATCTACGCACAATCTAATTTAATGAATGCATATTATCAAACAGAAGACTTTGCAAAAGCTGAGAGTTATGCCGAAAAAGTATTAAGCAATTCAAACTTAGATAACAAAGTTAAGAGTGATGCTAAATTAATCATTGCACGTTCGGCTATAAAAACAGGAAACGAAACTAAAGCCAAAACAGCTTATGCAGAAATTGAAACTATTGCCACAGGAAGTGTAGCAGCAGAAGCGTTATTCTACAATGGTTATTTTAAAAATAAAGCAGGTGATTATGAAGCATCTAATACAGTGATTCAGAAATTAGCTAAAGATTACGGAAGCTACAAATTGTTTAGTGCCAAAGGATTAGTGGTTATGGCAAAGAATTTTTATGCCTTAGGTGATGCTTTTCAAGCCACATACATTTTAGAAAGTGTAATTAGCAACTTCCCAGATTTTACTGAGGTTGTAAATGAAGCACAGCAAGAACTGAATAAAATAAAAGCCGAAGAAGCGAAGACAAATTCATCAATTGAAACTGAAGACTAAAACAATCCCTTTGAAAAACGGAATCTCTTAGTTGAAGCAAATTCAAATCAAAACATATAAAATGAAAATCAAGTTTTTAATTTTTATACTAACCATAGCAAGTAGTTTTTCTTTTGTTAATGCTCAAGAAAAAGATACTATTGCAGACCAAACGGTTAATGTTATAAAACCATATCAGCCAACAATTTCAGATGCCTTTAAAATTAAGGATAATCCAAAATTGAATGACTCCAACGCCGTAAAGAAAAAGGAAATAAAATATAATATTTTCTCAATTCCTGTGGCTTCTACATTTACACCAGCAAAAGGAAAAGCTGCAACCGTAGATAAGGCTAAAGCCGTAAAATTATATGATAATTATGCGTCTTTAGGTGTGGGTACGTACACAACTATTTTAGGTGAAGTGTATCTTAACCATGAGTTAAGTAGAGATGAAAATGTTGGTGGTTACTTTAGTCATCATTCTTCTCAAGGTGGAATAGATGATTTATTACTTGACGATAATTTCTCAAAAACAAAATTAAACGCATATTACTCTAAATCCTTAAGAGATTTTTCTTGGAAAGTAGATGGAGGTATTGATTTGCAAACGTATAATTGGTATGGCTTACCTCAAGATTATTTTGGTGAAGCAGAGGCCAATGTTATAGACCCAAAACATAATTTTACGAGCTTTAATATTGGTGGAAAAATTGATTTTAAGGATGCTATTTTAAACGATGCAAGTATACGTTTTAGACGCTTTGGAGATGATAGAAGTTCTGGTGAAAACATGTTTGGTGCAAACACAAATTTTGAAGTTGCCATAAGAGATGCAGATATTGATGCTGAGGTATTTTTAGAAGGTATAGCAGGAGGTTTTGATACAGATTACAATGGAGTAGATGAGTTAAATTACGGTAATATTATGTTTGGTGTAGCACCTTCTTACCAATTAATTAGAGATGATTTAACACTTAATTTAGGGGTGAGATTAACGTATCTTAACGACACTGAGTACAACAAAAGCAAATTTTACTTCCATCCTAATGTAGACGCATCTTATCGTTTAGTAGATGAACTATTAATAGCTTATGGTGGATTAAAAGGAGAGGTGATTCAGAATTCATACTATCAATTTGCTAATGAAAATCCATTTGTATCGCCAACGCTTGCCATTGTCCCAACCAATCAACAATTTAAAGCTTTTGTTGGTGTAAAAGGTAAATTAACCAATAATGTGAGTTATAATGTTAGAGGAAATTACGGTTCAGAAAAAGATAAGGCTTTATATAAATCTAATGCAGCCGTTGCAACACCAACCGAAGATTACCAATACGGAAATTCTTTTGGAATAGTTTACGACAATGTTACTACATTCTCTGTTTCAGGAGAGTTAAATGTAGATGTCAACAGAAATTTTTCTCTGGGAATTAAAGGTGAGTATTTTGCCTATGACATGAAAGACCAAGCACAAGCATGGAACTTACCAGATTTAGAAGCATCTATATTTGTAGATTATCAAATATCAGAACAATGGTTTGCAGGTGCTAGTGGTTATTTTGTAGGCGAACGTAAAGATGAACAAATTGTAGAAATGCTGTTTGATACAGCAGAAGTTACAAGAGTAAGTTTAGATAGTTATTTTGACCTCAATGCACACGTTGGTTATAAATTAAATGACCAATTATCGTTTTTTGCAAAAGCAAATAATATTTTTAATCAAGATTATGACCGTTGGTTAAATTTTCCTGTGCAAGGCATTCAGTTTTTAGCAGGTGCAACGTATCAGTTTGATTTTTAAAAAAGACTATAATTGTTAAATACCTAAAGCGTTCCATTTGGAGCGCTTTTCTTATTTTTACAAAGCTTATAAACCAACAACCATGAAATTTAAGACTTACAGACTATTTTCAATCCTATTGCTTTTAACCTTCTTTGCATGTCAAAAAGATAAATTACAAGCCGATTTAATTGTAGCAAACGCTAATATTTATACGGTTGATGATAACTTTAGTAAAGCCGAATCATTTGCCGTTAAGGATGGTAAAATTCTCGCTGTTGGTTCCTCATCTAAAATTAACGAAACATACAAAGCAATAGATACGCTTAACGCCAATGGAAAAACAATAGTGCCAGGTTTTATAGATGCACATTGTCACTTTTTAGGTTTAGGGTTTAATCAGCAAGCTGTTGATTTATTTGGTACAAAAAGCTTTGAAGATGTAGTGAAGCGCGTTTTAGATTTTCAAAATGAAAAACACAAAGATTTTATTTTAGGACGTGGTTGGGACCAAAATGATTGGGAAGACAAACAATATCCAAATAAAAATTTACTTGATAAATTATTTCCTAATACACCAATTGCTTTAACACGTATAGATGGACATGCTATTTTAGCTAACCAAGCAGCATTAGACTTAGGTAAAGTAACCAAAAACAGTAAAATTGATGGAGGCGAAGTTGTGTTGGAAAACGGTGAGTTAACAGGTGTTTTAATTGATAATGCAGAACAATTAGTAATGGATTATTGGCCAAAACCAACTAAAATAGAAGAAGCAAAGGCCTTGTTAGAAGCTCAGAAAATTTGTTTCGATTTAGGTTTAACAACCGTTGATGATGCTGGTTTAAATAAGGAATCTATTCAAATTATAGAAAACCTACAAGCATCTGGTAAATTGAAAATGCGTATTTATGCGATGGTCTCGTATTCCGAAGAAAATTTAGATTATTTTTTGAATAAAGGCATTACCAAAACAGACCGACTTAATGTACGTTCGTTTAAATTTTATGCCGACGGTGCATTGGGTTCTAGAGGTGCCATGTTAAAAGAACCGTATAGCGATAAACCAGAGCATTTAGGTTTAATGGTTACGGATTTAGAGACTCTAAAAAAATCGGCAGAGCGTATTGCAAATTCCGAGTTTCAAATGAATACCCATGCCATTGGAGATTCTGCAAACAGAGCGGTTTTAGAAACCTATAATAAGGTTTTAAAAGGAAAAAAGGACAGACGTTGGCGTGTAGAACATGCGCAAATAGTATCTGATGAAGATTTTGAATTATATAAAAATGTAATGCCATCAATTCAACCAACGCATGCTACAAGCGATATGTATTGGGCAGAAGATAGAGTAGGAGAAGAACGCATTAAAGGTGCTTATGCTTATAAACAATTATTAGAAGCTTATGGAATGGTAGCTTTAGGAACCGATTTTCCGGTAGAACGTGTTAGTCCGTTTTTAACATTTTATGCTGCTGTGGCTAGGCAAGATTTAGAACACTATCCTGAAGGTGGTTTTCAAATGGAAAATGCTTTATCTAGGGAAGAAGCTTTAAGAGGAATGACGATTTGGGCAGCCTTTTCTAATTTTGAAGAGAACGATAAAGGAAGTATTGAAGTTGGTAAATATGCAGATTTTATCATTTTAGATAAAGATATTATGACGGTTGAAGCAAAGGAGATTCCTAATATTAAGGTGCTGAATACTGTTGTTGGTGGTGAAGTGCAATAGATGAATTTTCTCGCAAAGGCACAGAGTAGCAAAGACTCTTGACCTTAAAAAGTATGATTCAATTTGTTGTATTGGCGTGAAAAATAATTGGTAGGTTTTATAAAATAATGAAATGGGTTGTTCTTCTGCATTAAGACTTAGCGTCTCTGCGCCTCTGCGAGAAGCCTTTTCTATATAAAACCTTATAAAGTAATACGCGCCAAATAATCAAAATGTTCGCCATCCATAACTTTCTCACATTTTAAACCAACAGTTAAACAAGCTGTTTTCAATGTTTCAAAATCGAGATAAAGCCATTTCATAGCAGCTTCTTTTTCGCCTTTATAAGACAAATAGTAATCGAGTTCTCCAGGATAACCTTGGTTGAGGTCTAACCATTGTCCACCATCTTCATCTTGGTACATATAAGAAATATCAGAAGAATCAATAAGAATTTGTCCGTTGGGTTTTAATAAAGATTTTAAATGTTTCAAATTTTGAGAAACAAGAGACAATTCTTGAAAAATCCCAGTACCATTCATTAATAATAAAATGGTATCAAACGTTTCAGTTTCTTGTAAAATTGGTTTTAATTCGGCATTAATAACACCTCTTTCTTTAGCAACGTCTATAGCACCTTTAGAACTATCAATTGCTTTAATTTTAAACCCTTTGTTTTGTAGCCACAACGAGTGGCTTCCAGAGCCGCAACCAACATCTAAAATAAGTCCTTTAGATAATTGTAAAGCCTTTTGCTCTAGTTTTGGCATTTCCGAATATGGTCTAAATAAATATGGTAATGGTAAAACATCCTCATCTGAAATGTTTGTAGATGTAATAAGGTCTTCAGAGTAATTTCCGTTTTGGTAATCTAACAATGCTTTTCCAAAAATATCCTTTTTCATAATTTCCGTTAGTTCTAGTGATTTCAATCTTTCTCAAAATAGTATCGAGAACTTTACTTAAATTTGTGTTATGCAAGACCAAATCAATAACCTTCCAAAGCTCGCCAAAGATAAGCATAAGGAGAATAAAACTTTTTTTACCAAGCTAAAAAAGAAACCACCAAAACAGCTAGATTATTTAATGCAAGAGTTACACGAGGATGAATTTGAGCGTACTGATTGTTTAGAATGTGCTAATTGCTGTAAAACAACTGGTCCTTTGTTTACAGATAAAGATATTCAGCGTATTTCTAAGTCTTTTAAGATGAAAGAGCAACAATTTATTGAAACGTATTTGCGCTTAGATGAAGAGAACGATTATGTATTACAATCAGTACCTTGTACATTTTTGGGCGCAGATAATTACTGTTCTATTTACGATGTAAGACCAAAAGCTTGTAGAGAATTTCCGCATACAGATAGAAAAAAGTTTCAGCAAATTTCTAATTTAACATTGAAGAATGTTGCTATTTGTCCGGCAGCATTTAATATTGTTGAAGAAATGAAAAAACGCATTCAATATTAGATGAATTAATTTAGGAATAATTCTTGATGATAAACCGTTAAAAATAATACATGAAAAATCTCTTTATAAAAACTGCATTTTTTCTATTAATGGTTAATGTTTCGTTTTCACAAGCCTGGATGACTAATCTAGAAATAGCTCAAAGTTTAGCCTCTGTTGAGAACAAAATGATTTTAATGGTTTGGGAAGAAACAACGTATTATCAATATCCTGTTTTAGTAAATGATGATAATGGAAATGTAGTATTCATTAATAATTTGTTTGAGGATGAGGAGATAAGTCCGCTTATATGGAAAAACTTTATTCCTGTAATAGTCAGCGAATATCAATATGCAGATTTATATGAGAAAATAAAAGGGAAAAGAAGTCAGCGTTATATTGATAAATTTAATGACGATTCTATTAAAATTTTAGACATAAATGGTAATATTCTTAATGTTAACGACACTTCAGAGGATTACGAGAATATTTCAATATTCATTCAAAAATACGCTTTAAATACAGAGTATATTGAAGCGGAATTACAAGGTTATCGTCAGAAACAAGATTTTTATTCGGCATATTATTTAGCCTCAAAATATTTAGATTACGCAATGTATATGAAAGATGATGTAAGAGCTGATATTATAAGATTATCAAAAATTTATTTAGAAGAAGCTGAAACTTATGTAGAATCTTCTAAGGAAGAAAATAAATTATCTTTAAGGCAACGTGTAGACCTTTTAGGTATTCAGCAGAGTTTAATTGCTAAACGTCCTAAAAAGGTATTAAGACAATTAAAGCGTATGGATGCAGAAAATGTAGAGACTAACAATCAGTCCTTTGCAGCTTTATTATACTATACAGCTTATAAGATTTTAAAAGACGAAACTAATGCTGCAGTATGGCAATCTAAAATTTCTTCAGTAAATTTGAAGAAAGCACAAATGATTATTAATCTCAATAATTAATTTAGATTGAACTTATGAAAAGACTAATAACATGTTTACTAGCAATGTTTGTATTAAGCTGTTCTTCTGACGATGATACAACAAACCTAGATTTAAACTTGTTATATGGTCAATGGTATAGAGTTGGGTTATGCGCAGAACAAAATAGCCTTTTATTAAATTCAAATGGAACATTTACAAGCTATGCTTCTGGAGCTATAGACTGTAATGACCCAGAGCCAGATACTCATAAATATACTGGAACTTATGAAATTAGCGGTGATTTTTATTATCCAAATGAGCAAACACGCGAATTGATTATTGATGGCACTAATATTACAGTTTTTGATTTTGAAGACCCTAATATTAAGAGAGAAATAATAGAACTTACTGAAACGACTTTAGTTATAAAAGTATATTTAGATAACGGTAATAATACCATAGATCTTTATGGTGAGTATACCTATGAACATTAATTATGGATAGCATTATTAATTATTTCGAAACTATTCCTTCTCTACATCGAAGTCTTATTTTAGTTGGTGGACTAACATTTTTTTGGCTTTTAGAAGGCGGATTACCATTATTTAAGTTTAAATATAAAAAATGGAAACATGCGTTACCCAACCTATTTTTTACACTTACAACAATCATTGTAAATTTTACATTAGCGTTTTTACTCTTAGGTACTGCAGATTGGGTTAAAGCAAACAATTTTGGTATTATAAATTGGTTGCCAGAAATGCCCTTATGGTTATATGCTTTTATTGGCGTTTTGTTTTTAGATTTTTTTGGTGCGTATTTGGCACATTATGTAGAGCACAAAGTAAAACCGTTATGGATGGTTCATTTAGTACATCATACGGATCATAACGTAGATACTACAACGGCGAATAGGCATCATCCTATTGAAAGCTTAATAAGATTTGGTTTTACGTTATTAGGAGTTTTAGTTGTTGGCACACCAATAGCCTTGGTAATGTTGTACCAAGCTATGTCTTTAATATTTACACAATTTACACATGCTAATATTAAATTACCAAAAGGTTTAGATAAAGCATTGAGTTATTTTATTATTTCTCCAGATATGCACAAAACGCATCATCATTACAGATTGCCATATACAGATTCTAATTATGGAAACATTTTTAGTATTTGGGATCGTATCTTTGGAACTTATATGTATTTAGATCGCGAAAAATTGATATATGGTGTAGATGTGTTTCCTGATGAAGTGAAAAATAGCGACATTAAACACTTACTTAAACAACCTTTTTTGCCATATGAAAAAGCAACATTATCTGCCAATCTTGAAGATTAGCGCATTATTCTTTTTTATGCTATTAGTTGTTAGTTGTAATCCTGAAGTTAAACAAATTGATATACAAGGCCACAGAGGTTGCAGAGGTTTAATGCCAGAAAACACCATACCAGCGTTTGAAAAAGCGATTGAATTGGGCGTTACAACTTTAGAATTAGATATTGCTATTTCTAAAGACAATAAGGTTGTTGTAACTCATGAACCTTATATGAATCCCTTAATTTGCCGAGATGCTAAAGGTGAAGTTATTCCAGATTCTTTAGAAACACATTATAATTTATACAAAATGAATTATAATGAAATTAAGCAATTTGACTGTGGTTTAAAAAATCATCCTAGATTTCCGGAGCAACAGAAAATAAAAACCTTCAAACCTTTATTATCCGATGTTTTTGATTTAGTGAAACGTAAAAATTCTGATGTAAAGTTTAATATAGAAATTAAATCTGAGCAAGACTATTATAACATCTTTACACCTGAGCCAAAAACTTATGTGGCTTTAGTATTAAATGAATTAAAGCGTAATGATATGTTGAGTCGTGTAATTCTTCAATCTTTTGATATTAAAATTCTGAGACAGATAAGAAAACAATCTCCTAAAACTGAAATTGCGCTTTTAGTTGATGAGCATGAAGAGATTTGGGATAAAATTTCAAAATTAGATATTGTAAAATCACCAGAAATAATAAGCCCATATTACAAACTTTTAGATGAAAAAAAGGTTAGAAATTTAAAAGCAGAAAACTTTAAAGTAATACCATGGACTATTAATGAAGAAAAGGATATGGAGCAAATGATAAAATGGAAGGTTGATGGCATTATTACGGATTATCCAAATCGCTTAAATAATGTCTTAAAATTATAGTTTTACGTTAAGTCGCATAAAGTATACACTTCTTCTTGTTTTTGTGCATTTTGTAGGATTTTTTATAAAAAAACAAATTTTAAATTTATGTTTATAGTGAGGGGAAATTATTTTATCTAACAATCACAAACACCTAGTGTGTTTATAGTTTCTATTATGTTTAAAAATATCGTCCGTATTTTCCTCGTTGTTATTCTTACACTTTTATTAGGATATACTTTACAAAATAATTCAGAATCAAAATTAGAAAAAGAAACAACTATTAATGAAGAAGAATTAATAGTGGATACCCAATCAAAAAAGTCTTTATTTATAGATTAAGTATTTTTGCCTTATAATTTTAAAGGCTGCAATATCATCTTGCCAAGTGGCTTTAATTTCACTTTCTGATAAACCTGCTTCAATTTGTTGTTGCAGTTTTTTTGTGCCTGCGTGTGCCGTAAAGTTCGAGGTATTAAAAAATTTAGATTTATCAGTAGAATGCTTATATGCATCCATAATATACTTTAAAGTAAAATGTCTTTCCACTATTTCTTTAGATAGGTCAGTTCCGTAACATAATTCATTTTTGTGTTTAGGATATTTAGAGCCAAAATTTGCAACAGGTGTATAGCTAAATTTATAATGAGATTTATCTAAGAATGGTGCACCATAACGTTGAAATTGAAATTCAGTCCCTCGTCCAGCATTAATGTTGGTACCTTCAAATAAACCTAAACTAGGATATAAAGTTATAGATTGGCTGTTTGGTAAATTAGGAGAGGGTCTTATAGGTACATTGTAAAAAGCCTCATGATTGTAATTGTCTAATTCTATAATTGTAAGTTGGCAAACCACTTTGTTTTTTAACCAAGCTTCACCATTAATCATTTTAGCATATTCACCTATGGTCATACCATGTATTAAAGGAATAGGGTGCATACCTAAAAAGTTGCTATGCACTGTTTCTAAAACAGGACCGTCAATATAATTACCATTAGGATTTGGTCGGTCTAAAACTATAAGCGGAATATTTTGTTCGGCACACGCTTCCATTACGTAATGTAACGTTGAAATGTAGGTGTAAAACCGAACGCCAACATCTTGAATATCAAAAATCATCAAATCTACATCATTAAGTTGTGCTGCTGTAGGTTTTTTATGCTTACCATGAAGTGAATAAATTGGTAAACCCGTTTTGGTGTCTATGCCATCTTTTACAAGCTCACCAGCATCTGCTGTGCCTCTAAATCCGTGTTCTGGCGCAAAAACTTTTTTAACGTTTATCTGCAACTGAAGTAAAGAGTCTACAATATGTGTATACGCATTCTCTTTAAAAATTACGGAAGTTTGGTTAGCCACAATAGCTACGCGTTTGTTTTTTAATAATGGTATATACTTCTTGGTTTTGTTGGCAGCTATTACAATGCTAGTATCTGTATTTTTGTTAGGTTTTATGGACAATGCTTCTCCTTTACCTGTTGTAGAGATGCCATTAGAAGCAGTTTCAGTATTATGGTCTTTATGTGTTGTTGCACTGGTTTTTATCTTTGTCTTATCTCCACAAGAATTGGTAATGAAGAAAATCCCAATAATTATAGAGAATAAAACTGTATTTTTGACAACCTTTAAAAGCATAGAGTAATTTTGAATTTTGAGTTATTTATAGCTAAACGTATAATTGGCAATAAAACGTATAAAAGTAGTGTTTCGGCACCAATAATTAAAATTGGTATCGCAGCAATTGCTATTGGTATTATTGTAATGCTCATAGCAATTGCAACAGGTTTAGGTTTACAGCAGAAAATTAGAGATAAAGTTGTGGCATTTAATGGCCATATTGAGATTACTAATTATGATACTAATGCTTCAGATGAGTCTCAAGTTCCTATTTCAAGAAATCAAGAATTCTATCCTAATTTTAATAATGTTGAGGGGATAAATCATGTGCAAGCCGTTGCAACTAAATTTGCTGTAATTAGAACCGAAACTGATTTTGAAGGCGTTGTAGTTAAAGGTGTAGGAGCAGATTATAATTGGGGCTATTTCAAAGAATTCTTAGTAGAAGGTCAACTACCAGATTATACACAAAAACGAAATGAAAACGTATTAATATCAACCTATTTAGCCAATCGTTTAGGGTTTAAGGTTGGTGATAAATTTCAAACCTTATTTGGTGAGCAGTTAAATAAATTACCAAGATTAATGAATTTTGAAATTGTAGGTATTTACAATTCCGGATTTCAAGAACTCGATGAAAAATTTTTAATCGCAGATTTACGACACGTACAACGTCTTAATAAATGGAAAGCTGACCAAGTGGGCAATTTTGAAGTCTTTATTGATGATTTTTCAGATATAGAATCTGTAACCAAAGCTGTTTATAAGAATACAAATTCAAATTTAAATGCCGTTTCTATCACACAAAAGTATTATACTATTTTTGAATGGATTAAGGTTTTTGACAACAACACGTATGGCATAATTGCCATAATGATTGTTGTAGCTGGTATTAATATGATAACTGCATTATTGGTTTTAATTCTAGAGCGTACACAGATGATAGGTATTCTAAAAGCCTTAGGTAGTTCTAATTGGACGATAAGAAAAGTATTTCTTTATAATGCATCGTATTTAATAGGTTTGGGTCTTTTTTGGGGCAATTTAATTGGTTTAGGTTTGTTATTTGCTCAAAAGTATTTAAAGCTCTTTCCGCTTAATCCAGATACGTATTATGTTAGTACAGCTCCTGTTTATATTAGCTTGGACTATATTTTGCTGTTAAACATTGGTACCTTCATAGCTTGTTTACTTATGTTGCTTATTCCGTCTTTAATTATTTCTAAGATTTCACCTGTAAAAGCAATGCGTTTTGATTAGTTGTCAATTATCTTTTACTAATGGTTAAAAAAGATAATAACGTACTTTTAACTTTAGAGATTTAACTTTTCACGTATTTTTGCACTTTCAAAAAACAACAATATAATGAGCATCTAAATAAGGCGCAATAATTATAAGTTATATTAAAGGAGAATATGTTTTTCCTGTATAACAATAACAAAAAGAAATGGATTACGTAGAAAATATATTAGGTACAATAGGTAACACACCTCTAGTTAAAATGAATAAACTAGTAGAAGACTTACCTTGTTTGGTACTTGCAAAATACGAAACTTTTAACCCAGGGAACTCTGTAAAAGACCGTATGGCATTGCAGATGATTGAAGATGCAGAAGCGGATGGAAGATTAAAACCAGGAGGAACCATTATAGAAGGGACTTCAGGGAATACTGGGATGGGATTAGCTTTGGCAGCCATTGTAAAGGGTTACAAATGCATTTTTGTAATGGCAGATAAACAATCTAAAGAGAAAGTAGATATTATGCGTGCTGTAGGCGCAGAAGTTATTGTTTGCCCAACGGCTGTAGAACCAGATGATCCACGTAGTTATTATTCAGTTTCAAAACGATTAGGTGAAGAAATACCAAATTCTTGGTACGTAAACCAATATGATAATCCAAGTAACACAAAAGCACATTACGAAAGTACAGGTCCGGAAATTTGGAAACAAACCGAAGGTAAAATTACGCACTTTGTGGTTGGTGTTGGTACTGGTGGCACAATCTCTGGTGTTGGTAAATATTTAAAAGAACAAAACCCTAATATTAAAGTTTGGGGAGTAGATACTTATGGTTCTGTTTTTAAAAAATATCACGAAACTGGAATTTTTGATGAAAACGAAATCTATCCTTATGTAACTGAAGGTATTGGCGAAGATATTTTACCGAAAAATGTAGATTTTAGCTTAATTGATGGGTTTACAAAAGTTACAGATAAGGATGCCTGTGTCTATACGCAAAAATTAGCAAAAGAAGAAGGTATGTTTTTAGGAAACTCAGCAGGTTCTGCTATTAAAGGAGTATTACAATTAAAAGAACATTTTAAACCAGAAGATGTCGTAGTAGTTTTATTTCATGATCACGGCAGTCGTTATGTTGGTAAAATGTTTAATGATGATTGGATGCGCCAAATGGGTTATATAGATTAGATGTTTATAAATAATATATTATAGCAGTTTAAATAATTTGAAACACTCAATATTGAGTGTTTTTTTATGCTCTTACATGAGTTAAAGTAATTTTTAAAACAATGAGAATTAGTTTTTAATTTATTGAAAAACTAAGTTTTTCAGCATAAATATTATAATAGAAATACAATTATTGATTGCTATATTTATTTGGGAATCTAATTTTCGTAAATTATTTTTCTTAAAAATAATGCTGTTGTTATAATATATTTATCATATATTCGCTGAAATGTATTTTTTTAACGATAAAATGCATACCCCAAACCTAAGTCAATTTAACCTAAACATCTATGAAAGTAGAACAGTTATCCCTAACTGGAGAAAATTGGAGTGGTGATATAGATACTATTGAGATACAACCTAATCTTATATTATTATTTGTTTCACTTTTATTTAAATCTAAGAGAGCTTTAGTCTCTAAATTACAAGAGCGTTATCCAAATGCACTTCTGGTAGGATGCTCAACAGCAGGAGAAATATCTGGTAGTAAAGTGTCAGATGATACAGTCTCTTTATCTGCAATAGAATTTGAAAAAGTAATTTGCAAAATAGCAACCGTTGATATTATTAATATTGATAAAAGTTATGAAGCAGGTAAATTTTTAGCCTCACAATTAGAAAATGAGAATCTTAAACACGCATTGGTGTTTAGCGATGGTTCTAATGTTAATGGAGCAGATTTAGTTACAGGGTTAAAAAGTATTTTAAAAAATACCAGCATCACAGGTGGACTTTCTGGTTATAATATAGATTCAAAAGAAGCATTTATTATTGCAAATTCTAACATAGTTGGTAAAAAAATTGTGGGATTAGGATTTTATGGACAAGAGCTCAATGTTAGTTTTGCTTCTAATGGAGGTTGGGATAGTTTTGGTGCAGACAGGTTGGTAACCAAATCTAAAAAAAATATAGTCTATGAACTAGACGGACAGCCGGCATCAGAAATCTATCGAAAATTTTTAGGAGAAAAAGTTAACACTTTTCCAAATTCAGGTTTATCCTTTCCTTTTAGTATGCGTGTAAATGAATTAGATACACCAGTTGTGCGGACTGTACGCGCTATAAACGAAGAAGAACATAGTTTAGTTTTTGCGGCTAATGTGCCTGTAGGTTCTTCTTTACGCTTAATGAATTCTAATGCAGATAGATTAATAAAAGGTGCAGAAAATTCTGCAAAATCAGCCATAAACACAATTACGCAACAACCAGAATTAGCAATTTTAGTAAGTTGTGTTGGGCGTCGTTTATTACTAAAACAACTGGTAGAAGAAGAGGTAGAAGCCGTAGAAGAAGTATTAGGTAAACACCCAAAAATAACCGGGTTTTATTCCTTTGGTGAAATTGCACCATCTGGAAATTCGTCACCTTGTGAATTACATAACCAGACAATGACTGTCACAACTTTATCAGAATGTTAGAAACAACAAAACATAGGTTACTACGACGTCAAATAAGTAAAGCAGGCTTTAATCAAATTGAACTCGAAAAATTTAAAGATTTTTTTAATGCAGTTAATCAAGCATATGAAGATTTTGATGAGGATATAAAACATGTGGAGAATATTTTAGAAAAAAGCTCCAATGAACTTTATGTAGCCAACAAAGCGTTAAAATCTGAGATATTTAATGTAGAATCTAGATTAAATACTATTGTAAACAATATTGATGGCGTCATTTTTAAAACAGATATTAATGGAGATTTTAAGTACATTAATAAAGCATCACAAGATATGTTTGGGCTTTCTGTAAAAGAAGTGCTAAATAAAAATTATAAAGAACTACTTATAGGCGTTAACCACAAGGAACAGTTAAAAATATCTAAGATACTTAAAAAAGGAAATGAAGATTTTAACTTAATTTTTCAATTTGTTAAACCTAAAGGTGAAAAAATTTGGGTAGAATTAAAATTAACACCTACGTATTGCTTAAAAGGTTTACCAGATGGCGCAATTGGTACCTTAATGGATATTACTAAGCTAAAAGAAATAGAAATTGAATTAAAGCAAGCCAATAAAACTAAAGATGCTTTTTTATCTACTATGTCTCATGAGATAAGAACACCTTTAAATGCTGTTATAGGCATGTCTGATATTTTATTATTAGAAGATTATTTGCCATCTCAGTTAGAGAATCTTGAAGTTTTAAAATATTCAAGTGAACATTTATTAGGGTTAATAAACGATTTGTTAAACCTTAACAAGTATAAATCTGAAGACATTGAAATAAAGAAAAAAGACTTTAATTTTATAGAACTAATTCAGAATATTAAACACCACTTTAAACAAGCAACAATAAGTAAAAATTTAAGTTTAAATGTAGAAATAGAAAGTGCAATACCAGCAATGTTAGTTGGTGATCCGCTAAAATTGTCTCAAGTTTTAAAAAATCTACTGAGCAATGCAATTAAGTTTACACACAAAGGAGGTGTTGTTTTTAGAATAGAAAAGGTGAAATCAGTCAATCAAACTACTACAGTGAGATTTAGTGTTATTGATACTGGTATAGGTGTTTCATATGATAAGCAAAAAGATATTTTTAAAAGCTTTGTACAAGCAACAGAAGATACAACAGCCTTATATGGTGGCTCTGGTCTAGGTTTATATATTAGTAAACAACTTCTAAAAATTCAGAATAGTGAGCTACAGTTAGAAAGTAAAATAGGTTTTGGTTCTAAATTTTGGTTTGAGATAGATTTTAAACACTCTAAGATGTTAACTACTGAGATTGCTGATAGTAGTGCTAAAACACAACCCATAAATTTAAACGTACTTTTGGCAGAGGATAATACCATTAATATTTTGGTAATGACTAAGTTGCTAAGACGATGGCAAGTGGATTACCAAATAGCAAAAAATGGTCAAGAGGCGTTAGATTTGCATGCAGCAAAAGATTTTGACGTTATTTTAATGGATTTACAAATGCCAGTTTTAGATGGTTATGAAACCACTAAAGTGATTAGAAAAATGAACGATTCTAGCAAATCTACCATACCAATTGTGGCATTATCTGCATTTACAAAAGAAGAAGTAAAAGAAAAAATAGAGCGTTACAAAATGAATGGATATCTAAGTAAACCATTTGATGTAAACGAATTACATGAGCTTTTAAATTTCTACTGCCATAAGAAACAATATGCTATTTGATTTTTTATCACTAAAGTTTTTATTATTTTCGGTAAATGCAAGAAGATTTTCTTCATTATATCTGGAAACATAAAGCTTTTGATTCTTCTATTTTAATTACAACAAATAAAGAATCTATTCAAATTTTAAATTTAGGTCAGCACAATCACAATGCTGGTCCAGATTTTTTTAATGCACAACTCAATATTGGTCAGCAATTATGGGCTGGAAATGTAGAAATCCATTTAAAATCTTCAGATTGGTATGTGCATAATCACGAAACAGATAAGGCATACGATAATGTAATTTTGCACGTGGTTTGGGAGCATGATACAGAAATATTTAGAAAAGATAACTCCGTAATCCCTACTTTAGAATTAAAACATGTTGTTGATTTAAGTTTACTACATCAATATCAAAAACTTTTACAATCAAAATCTTGGATTAATTGCGAATCTAATTTTTCTGAAATAAATAATTTCATATTTAACAATTGGTTAGAGCGTTTGTATATAGAACGCTTAGAACAAAAATCTGAGAGAATTAAACAAGAATTAAAAGCGTCTAATAACGATTGGGAAGCCGTACTTTTTAAAATGATTTTGAAGAATTTTGGATTAAAAGTTAATGGAGAATCATTTTTAACTTTAGCTAATTCAATAGATTTTTCAATTATAAGGAAAGTAAAAAGTAATGTTTTAGACCTTGAGGCATTGCTCTTTGGGCAATCTCGTTTATTATTAGATGAAAATATTGAAGATGCCTATTATTTAGATTTAAATCATCGCTACGGATTTTTAAAACAAAAATTTAAACTTAACAATCAAGGTGTCTTACCATTGCAATTCTTTAGGTTAAGACCTCCAAATTTCCCTACCATTAGACTATCTCAATTTGCTAATCTGTATAGTTTAAAACAGAATTTGTTTTCTCAAGTAATGCAATTTAAAAGAAAGGAAGAATTTTATGAATTTTTTAATATAGGAGTTACCACCTATTGGAGCACGCATTATACGTTTTCTAAAACTTCAAAAGCATTTAAAAAATTATTGACAAAATCATTTATAGATTTACTCATTATAAATACATTAATTCCCTTAAAATTTAGTTACGCTAAGGCACAAGGTAAATCCATAGAAGAAGAAGTGTTTCAACTGATTAAAGAAATTAAAATAGAAAACAATAGTATAGTTTCTAAATTTTTAGATTTAAAAGCAATAGATAAAAATGCATTAAACTCACAAGCATTGTTGCAGTTAAAGCACAGTTATTGCGATAAAAATAAATGCTTACAATGTGCCATTGGCAATAGCTTAATTGTAAAGTAAATTAATTAACTTGCGGTATGAATAAGTCTTACAACTTACTATTATATTTTCAGAAACGAGGCTACTACGTTTGCCAACGTATTGCAGACCGTTTAGGTATTAGAGCCAAAATTGTAAGAACTTCATTTATGTATCTCACCTTTGTAACCGTTGGTTTTGGTTTTGCACTCTATGTTTTTTTGGCATTTTGGATGCGAATAAAAGATATTATTTATACTAAACGCTCTTCGGTTTTCGACTTATAATAACTAATGGATAATCCACTACTAAGACTATATAGATCTAAAATATACACAGCAATAATGATGCTTGTGTTTTTAATGACTGTTGGTGTTTTTGGATATAAATTTATTTCGGGTTACGATTGGTTAGATGCCATTTATATGACAGTTATAACAACTACTACCGTTGGGTTTGCAGAGGTTAACCCATTAGATACAGAATCAAAAATTTTTACAATATTTCTTATTTTAGCTAGTGTAGTAATTGTTGGTTACGCCATATCTATTATAACAGAATTTATTTTAAGTAGAAATAATTTTGAAGACATAAAACAACGTAAAATGCAGAAGAAGATAGAAGCCATGTCTAACCATATTATCATTTGTGGCTATGGACGTAACGGAAAACAAGCAGCCAAAAAATTAATAGCATACAACAAACCCTTCGTTATTATTGAAAGAGATAAAGAAATTATTGAAAAATTTCAAGAAGATAATATTCCTTTTGTATTAGGTAATGCTAATGAAGACGAAATTTTAATCGAAGCAGGTGTAGAAAAAGCAAATACATTAATAAGTGCTTTACCAAATGATGCAGATAATTTATTTGTTGTACTCTCTGCAAGACAAATAAATAAGGAGATGTGTATAATTAGTAGAGCATCTCAAGAAACGTCGTATGAAAAATTAAAACTAGCAGGTGCTAACAATGTTATATTACCAGATAGAATAGGAGGAGATCATATGGCTTCTTTAGTAGTTATACCAGATTTAATAGAATTTATAGATAATTTAGGTATAGTGGGAGAACGAAATATTAATATTGAAGAAGTTAAAGTTGAACAACTTTATAACTTAAAAGAATTAAAAACAATAAGTGAACTTGACCTTCGAAAAAAAACGGGCTGTACAGTTATAGGATTTAAGGACGATAAAGGTGAATATGTAGTTAATCCCGAGGCTGATACTCAATTGATACCGGGTTCTAAAATTATAGTTTTAGGACGACCAGAACAAATACAAAAACTAAATTTAGAATACAATATTGGTTAAAGAAAGCAATGTTTTTAACATCTATGGCTTTAAAAATTAAATAATTTTTAGCATCTTGTCAGCTTTAATAATAAAACTAACTAACATCCCTTACTCATGAAGAAATATCTTCTATCATTTTTTACCCTTATTTTACCGTTATTAAACTTTGCTCAAGAGACACAAGAAATTGGCATCGACCAAAAAATAGACAACGCTTTTGGAAGCGTTACAGGTTGGTTTGTTAATGCCATATTTTATCAAATTGATTTTGGAGGAGGTGTAAAAGTATTTTGGGTACTTTTTCCATTAATTTTAGGGGCATTGTATTTTACAATTTATTTTAAGTTTATCAATTTTAGTGGATTTTTTACTTCAGTTAATATAGTAAGAGGGAAATATGATGGTCTCGATCATCACGAATCTTTAGTAGGAGCAGGTGATGCTACACCAGGAGGAGATAATATAGAAACTATTGCAATAGAAGACCATGAAGGTGAGGTGTCTCACTTTCAAGCATTAACCGCAGCTTTATCAGCAACCGTTGGTTTAGGAAACATTGCAGGTGTAGCTATTGCTGTTTCTGTAGGTGGAGCAGGAGCAACATTTTGGATGATTATAGCAGGTTTTCTTGGTATGGCTTCTAAGTTTGTAGAGTGTACACTTGGGGTAAAGTATAGAGATATTGATGAGGATGGAACCGTTTATGGAGGTCCAATGTACTACTTAAGAAAAGGCTTAAAGTCTAGAGGTTTAGATGGATTAGGAAAAGTTTTAGCAAGTATATTTGCTGTGTTTGTTATCGGAGGATCATTTGGTGGTGGTAACATGTTTCAAGTTAATCAAGCAGCTCAATTATTTGAGCATATGACTGGTGGAGAAGAATCTTTTATGAATGGGTACCGTTGGGTATTTGGTTTAATAATGTCAATATTAGTAGCCATTGTAATTATTGGTGGTATTAAGAAAATTGCCAAGGTTACAGATAAAATTGTACCTTTTATGGTTGTTATATATGTAGCAGCTTCCTTGTTTGTGATTTTTGCTAATTTTGGATTGGTAGGAGATGCTTTCGTTCAAATATTTGAAGGTGCATTTAGTCCAGAAGGTGTAGCAGGTGGTGCTATAGGTGTATTAGTGCAAGGGTTTAGAAGAGCAGCTTTTTCAAATGAAGCTGGTGTAGGTTCTGCATCCATTGCACACTCCGCAGTAAAAACAAAATATGCGGCATCCGAAGGTTTAGTAGCATTGTTAGAGCCTTTTATAGATACAGTTGTGGTTTGTACAATGACAGCTTTAGTTTTAGTAATTACAGGTAATGTAACTTCTGCTAACGCAGGTTTAAGTGATGCAGATGCCATTTTATTAACCTCTGGAGCATTTGAATCTGTAATATCTTGGTTCCCTTATGTACTTACTGTAGCAGTTGTGCTATTTGCTTTTAGTACAATGATTTCTTGGTCTTATTATGGTTACCAAGGTTGGGCATTTTTATTTGGAAGAACAAGAAAAACAGAATATGTTTATAAAGTGTTATTCTGTTTGTTCGTAATCGTTGGTGCTTCAATTAGTTTAGGATCTGTAATTGGATTTTCAGATGCAATGATTTTTGCTATGATGGTTCCTAACATGGTTGGTTTAGTTCTTTTAGCACCTAAAGTAAAAGGTGAGCTTAATAAATATATGAATGCAATAAAGGAGAAAAAAGCATAAATAAATTAATATATATAATATGAAATCCCATTTCCAGTTTACTAATCAACAACGGAATGGGATTTTTTTATTGCTCGCGCTTATAGTATTTATTCAGTGTCTGTATTGGTTTGGTCATAATATTTTCTCAGTTTCGGTAAAGGAGACTCCAGAAATAACAAACCAAATTAATTTATTTAGAAAAGAGGTAGATTCTTTACGCTTGGTTGAAATAGAAAATAGAAAACCTAAAATTTATCCATTTAATCCAAACTACATTACAGATTATAAAGGTTATACTTTAGGAATGACTAATGAACAAATCGATAGACTTCATAAGTTTAGGGCTTCAAACCAATGGGTTAATTCAGCTAAAGATTTTCAAAACATTACAAAAGTTTCAGATTCTGTTTTATCAATAATTTCACCTTATTTTAAATTTCCAGAATGGGTTACCAATCCTAAACCAAAGTCTCAAGGAATTAGCAATACATATTCAAACTCTAAAAAGCCAAAAACGTTTCAACAAAAGATAGATTTAAATTTAGCATCAGCTAAGCAATTACAAACAGTATATGGCATAGGAGAGAAGTTGTCACAACGTATAATTAAATATAGAAATAAATATAAAGGAGGGTTTATTTCAGATGTTCAACTTAATGAAATTTATGGTTTAACACCAGAAGTTATTGAACGCATTAAAATTGATTTTACGGTTAAAACACCTAGAGTTATAAAAAGCTATAATCTTAATTCAGCAACTAGAGACCAATTAGTTACAATACAGTATATAGATTACGAAATTGCGCATCATATTATAGAAGAGCGTACACTAAGAGATGGCTTTAAATCTTTAGATGATTTATTAAAAGTTGAGGATTTTCCAATCAAAAAAATAGATATAATTAAGTTATATTTGCACCTATAACAAACAACAATTTATGTCTAATTTATATTTTACTGAAGAGCACAATTTATTTAGAGAAAGCCTTAGGGAATTCTTAAAAAAAGAAGTTGTACCACATATTAACAAATGGGAAGAAACGGGTTATATAGAACGTTTTATTTGGAAAAAATTTGGTGAAATGGGTTACTTCGGTTTGGCTACTCCAGAAGCTTATGGAGGTTTAGATTTAGATTTATTTTATACCATTATCTTTCTTGAAGAATTACAACGTATTAATTCTGGTGGATTTGCCGCAGCAATGTGGGCGCATGCTTATTTAGCAATGACACATCTTAACAAAGAAGGTAATCACGAGCAAAAAGAAAAATATTTAATTCCAAGTGCTTTAGGTGATGCTATTGGTTGTCTTTGTATTACAGAACCTTTTGGTGGAAGTGATGTAGCAGGTATGCGAACAACAGCTGTAAGAAAAGGAGATACCTTTGTCATTAATGGTTCTAAAACATTTATAACAAACGGAGTATACAGCGATTATTTAGTGGTCGCTGCTAAAACAAATCCAGAACTTGGAAATAAAGGGATTAGTATTTTTGTTATGGACAGAGATACTGATGGTATCTCAGCTACTAAATTAGATAAATTAGGATGGAAAGCATCAGATACAGGTGAAATTGCATTTGATAATGTAGTCATTCCGGCAACTAATTTAATGGGAAAAGAAAATCAAGGTTTTCCTTATATAATGCAACATTTTGCTTTAGAAAGGTTAATAATGGGTGTTAATGCGCATGCTAGAGCAGAATATGCTTTAGAGTACGCCAAACAATACATGTCTGAAAGAACAGCTTTTGGAAGAACAATTGATAAGTTTCAAGCCTTAAGACATACATATGCAGATTGCGAAACACAAATGGAAATCTGTAAACAATTTAATTATTACGTAACTAAACGTTTAGATATGGGAGAATATGTGGTAAAAGAGGCTACCATGTCTAAACTACAATCTACAAAAATGGCAGATGATGTAATTTATCAATGCTTACAATTTTTAGGCGGATATGGCTTTATGGAAGAATATCCATTAGCACGTATGGCAAGAGATAGTCGTTTAGGGCCAATTGGTGGAGGCACATCAGAAATTCTAAAAGAAATTATTGCTAAAATGGTGATTGATAATAAGGATTATAAACCAGCTACTTAAGAATTATATAAATAAATAAGATTTATCTTATAATAATTAAAAACCTATCAATAAATTGATAGGTTTTTTGTGTTATAGCTATTTTATCTAAGATATTTTTAGAATTTATCAACACGAAAACGATTTCGTTATAAATGTAACTTTGCTTAAAACTCTTATTACTGTAGATTTAGGTATAATCAACAACTTATATTATGATAAATTTAAAACGTATTGTATTGGCATGTATAATGCTAATCCTATTTAATTGTAGTCAAGATGAAGTTCTTTCAGAAGAACATCTTAATCAACCAACGGAATTAGAAATCTCTAATGCAAAAGCCTTAAACCTAAAACAAATAGGTTCTGGTGTAATGATGCAGGCCTTTTATTGGGACGTTCCTGCTGGTGGCACATGGTGGAACACAATAAGTTCTAAAATTCCAGATTGGAGCAGTGCAGGTATTGATGCCATTTGGATTCCTCCAGCATCAAAGGCACAAAATGGACCTTTCTCTATGGGTTATGATCCATTCGATTATTATGATTTTGGAGAATATAACCAAATGGGTAGTATAGAAACACGTTTCGGTTCTAGAACAGAATTAATTAATATGGTAGATACCGCACATCAAAATCAATTAAGTGTTATCGCAGATATTGTAATAAATCATAACAGTGGAGGAGCTAGTGAATCTAATCCTTATGCAGGCGGCAATACTTGGACAGATTTTAATCCACTTTCAGGTATGTTTTATCGTTCTGCAACAGATTTTCACCCAAATAATATTCAAAATAATGATAGTGGAGCTTTTGGAGGCTTTCCAGATTTATGTCATAATCAAACTTACGTTCAAGATTGGTTATGGAGAAACTCTAATAGTGTAGCCAAATATTATAAAGATGTTATTGGTTTTGATGGCTGGCGTTTTGATTATGTAAAAGGTTTTGATCCTTGGGTTGTAAAAGCTTGGAAAGATGAAGTAGGTGGTTTTTCTGTAGGTGAACTTTGGGATAGTAACGTTTCATTATTAAATTCATGGACGAGTTCTGCAGAAGCAAGTGCTTTTGATTTTGCGTGCTATTATAAAATGAAAGATGCCTTTATGGGAAATAATTTGGCTGCGCTTAATGACGATATGTTATGGAAGCAAAATGCCTCTAGAGCTGTAACTTTTGTAACAAATCATGATACCGATGAAATAATAAATAATAAAATTTTAGCTTATGCATACATACTAACTCACGAAGGATATCCAACTATATTTTATAAAGATTATGAAGAATGGTTAAATAAGGAAAGAATGAACAACCTAATTTGGATACATAATAACTTAGCAGGTGGTTCAACAAATATTTTACACGCAGATACAGATGAATATATTGCCAGAAGAAATGGTTATAATAATTCAGGGCTTGTGGTCTATATCAATAATTCAGATTTTTGGCAAGAAAGATGGATAGAAACCAATTGGTCCAATACCGTAATAAAAGATTATACTGGTCACTCTACTTGGGAACCAACAACACAATATGGTAAATGGGTAAAAATACAAGCACCACCAAAAAGTTATTCTGTATGGTCTACTAAGTAAGATGTTTCTAAGAATATTTTAAAAATCCTGCTCTTACGCAGGATTTTTTAATTTAAAATGTAAAATTTAAAATAAGTAATAGTTATATTTAAAGTTCATCAAAAGAAACTAATGAGTTTAAGCGCTTTTTCCGATTATCTTTTACTAGAGAAAAAATATTCTAAGCACACGGTTGTAGCATATACTAGAGATATTGAAAGTTTCCAACTATTTTTAAATCAAAATCATGATACTCAAATCTTAACAGAGATTGGCTATTCCGAAATTAGACAGTGGATTGTAGAATTGGTAGATAAAGATATTTCAACCCGAACAATAAATAGAAAAGTCTCTTCATTAAATACGTATTATAATTTTTTATTAAAAACTAATGAATTAGACGTAAATCCCCTTAAAAAACATAAAGCTTTAAAAGTGGGTAAAAAAGTACAATTACCCTTTTCTCCTAATGAACTAAAAACTGTATTAGATAATTCAATAGAAGTTGTAGATTTTGAAACCGCAAGAAATCAATTTATTATAGAGTTATTTTATGCCACTGGTATAAGACGCATAGAGCTTGTAAATTTAAAGTTAGAAGATATTAATAGAAGTAATAGACAAATTAAGGTTTTAGGAAAACGTAATAAAGAAAGATATATTCCTTTAATAGAAGGAGTACTAAAGTCGTTAAACAAATATTTAGAATACAGGGATAGTTTACCTATAATAGAAGATAAAGACCTTCTGTTTTTAACTAAAAAAGGTCTTAAAATTTACGAAAAGCTTGTTTACAGAATAATAAATAAGTATTTTAGTGAAGCATCAACTAAAGCAAAATGTAGTCCTCATGTACTAAGACATTCATTTGCCACACATTTATTAAACCAAGGGGCAGATTTAAATACAGTTAAAGAATTGCTTGGCCATACAAGTTTAGCGGCAACTCAAGTTTATACACATAATAGTATAAACGAATTGAAAAAAGTACATGCAAAAGCACACCCTAGAAACAGAAGATGACTTAGAGCTTATTTTGGTTAGTATACACAGATGTTGTACTAAATAGAAGATTTAGTATATAAGTTTAACTTAAAATGAAATATATGAAAGTAAACACCCAATCCGTAAATTTTACAGCCGATAGTTCACTTATTGAATTCATACAGAGGCGAATGGACAAATTAGAATTGTTTTATGATAAAATAATTCAGTCAGATGTATATTTAAAAGTTGAAAACACAAGTGATAAAGAAAATAAAATTTTTGAGGTAAAATTAAGTGTTCCAGGAGATAGTTTTGTTGTGAAAAAGCAGTGTAAATCTTTTGAAGAGGGCGCAGATGCTGCGATTGCCTCTTTGGGTAGACAAATAAAAAAAAGAAAGGAAAAGTTAAGAGCACATAGTTAGATGAAAAATTTTTCAAAAAATGTTTTGAATAATTAAATATTGTTTTACCTTTGCAGTCCGTTAGAAATAGCGGGCTTTTTTTAAGTCAATTTTAGACGGTAAAAAAGGATTAAAAGCCGATGTAGCTCAGCTGGCTAGAGCAGCTGATTTGTAATCAGCAGGTCGTGGGTTCGAGTCCCTCCATCGGCTCTTTAAAAGTTTGTTTTTTTTGTTTGAAAAGAAATAAATTTTTATACATTTGAAATCTTGAAATTTGATTTTAGGGGAGATACTCAAGCGGCCAACGAGGGCAGACTGTAAATCTGCTGACTATGTCTTCGCAGGTTCGAATCCTGCTCTCCCCACAAAAATTTTCGGTTCTAGTTGTAAAATGTTTACTTTTGCAAAACTATTGCGAAAAAGACTATAGATGTGGATTAGATTTTAATCTGCATTTTGAAATATTGAAAACCTTTCAGAACGTAAAAGTTTTGATAAATGCGAGAGTAGCTCAGTTGGTAGAGCGTCAGCCTTCCAAGCTGAATGTCGCCGGTTCGAACCCGGTCTCTCGCTCTAATAAATTTACGAGTTAAGATTAGACTTTTATATCGTAATTCGAAATCGGCTATCGTAAATGAAAAGCCGGTGTAGCTCAGGGGTAGAGCGTTTCCTTGGTAAGGAAGAGGTCACGAGTTCAAATCTCGTCATTGGCTCTTTATATTTCTAAGCGTATTTTAGGATATTACAATTGAACACTAATATTAAAAAGAATAAAATAAATTAAACATGGCAAAGGCAACTTTCGATCGTTCAAAACCACACTTAAACATTGGTACTATTGGACACGTAGATCACGGTAAAACAACTTTAACTGCTGCTATTACTAAAGTATTAGCTGATGCAGGTTTATCTGAGGCAAGAGATTTCGATACTATCGATAACGCACCAGAAGAAAAAGAAAGAGGTATAACAATTAATACATCTCACGTAGAGTACCAAACGGCTAATCGTCACTACGCTCACGTTGACTGTCCAGGTCACGCGGATTACGTAAAGAACATGGTTACAGGTGCTGCTCAAATGGATGGTGCTATTTTAGTTGTTGCTGCAACAGATGGTCCAATGCCACAAACTCGTGAGCACATCTTACTTGGTCGCCAGGTAGGAATTCCTCGTATCGTTGTATTCATGAATAAAGTGGATATGGTTGATGATGAAGAGTTGTTAGAGTTAGTTGAAATGGAAGTTAGAGATTTATTATCATTCTATGAATATGATGGTGATAATGGTCCTGTAGTAGCAGGTTCTGCTTTAGGTGCACTTAATGGTGAGCAAAAGTGGGTTGATACCGTAATGGAATTAATGAATCAAGTAGATGCTTGGATTGAAGAGCCAGTTCGTGATATGGATAAGCCGTTCTTAATGCCAATCGAAGATGTATTCTCAATTACAGGTCGTGGTACTGTTGCAACTGGTCGTATTGAAACTGGTGTAGCTAATACAGGAGATCCTGTTGAGATTATCGGTATGGGTGCTGAAAAATTAACATCTACAATTACTGGTATTGAAATGTTTCGTCAAATCTTAGATAGAGGTGAAGCTGGTGATAATGCAGGTATCTTATTAAGAGGTATTGAGAAAACTCAAATCTCAAGAGGTATGGTAATTACTAAGCCTGGTTCTGTAACACCACACTCTAAATTTAAGGCTGAGGTTTATATCCTTAAAAAAGAAGAAGGTGGTCGTCACACGCCATTCCATAATAACTACCGTCCACAGTTTTACGTACGTACAACGGACGTAACAGGAAACATTGCGCTTCCTGATGGAGTTGAAATGGTAATGCCTGGTGATAACTTAACAATCACTGTTGAGTTGATTAACACAATTGCAATGAACGTAGGTTTACGTTTCGCTATCCGTGAAGGTGGTAGAACAGTTGGTGCTGGTCAAGTTACTGAAATTTTAGACTAAATAAAATACTTAGATAATTAATTAAGGTGTCCTGAGAATTCGGGATGCCTTGATTATTGTTTACGGGTTTAGCTCAGTTGGTAGAGCACTGGTCTCCAAAACCAGGTGTCGTGAGTTCGAGTCTCTCAACCCGTGCAATTTAAATATAGGTTGTTAAACCTTAAAAAAAAATCAAATGGCAGGATTAGTTACATATATAAAAGAATCGTTTGAAGAGTTAAAGAACAATGTGTCTTGGACGCCTTGGCCAGAAGCTCAAAAATTAACGGTGATTGTAGCTGTGTTTTCAATTATATTTTCATTGGCTATTTGGGGAGTGGATACTGTTTTTAGTAAAGCGGTAAAAGCTTATTTTGATTTGATACACTAAACAATTATACAAATAGAAGATGTCTGAAAAAAAGTGGTATGTTGTTAGGGCTGTAAGCGGTCAAGAAAATAAGATTAAGACTTATATAGAAAATGAAATTTCTAGATTAGGTCTTAGTGATTATGTCGATCAGGTTTTAGTGCCTACTGAAAAAGTGATTCAAATCCGTAATGGAAAAAAAATTCAAAAAGAGAAAGTTTATTTTCCTGGTTACATAATGATTCAGGCCAATTTAAGTGGTGAGATACCTCACATTATTAAATCAATAACTAATGTTATTGGGTTCTTGGGGGAAACAAAGGGTGGAGATCCAGTACCTTTGAGACAATCCGAAGTAAATAGAATGTTAGGTAAGGTAGATGAGTTATCCGTAGAAGCTAATGCAAATGTTGCAATTCCTTATTCAAAAGGTGAGACGGTTAAAGTTATTGATGGTCCTTTTAATGGTTTTGATGGTATCATTGAAAAAATTAATGAAGAAAAGCGTAAACTTGAGGTAATGGTGAAAATTTTTGGAAGAAAGACACCATTAGAATTGAGTTATATGCAAGTAGAAAAAGTTTAATAATTGTTACAATAAAGAGCGTTTTATCTAAGCTTCCAATTTTGATAAACGTAATAAACATTTAAAAATGGCAAAAGAAATAGACAAAGTAGTTAAACTACAAGTTCGGGGAGGTGCTGCGAATCCGTCGCCACCGGTAGGACCCGCTTTAGGTGCCGCTGGAGTTAATATCATGGAGTTCTGTAAGCAATTTAATGCTAGAACTCAAGATAAAGCAGGTAAGGTTTTACCTGTGGTAATTTCTGTTTACAAAGACAAATCTTTTGAATTTGTAATCAAAACACCACCAGCAGCAGTACAATTATTAGAAGCGGCCAAAGTAAAGAAAGGATCAGGAGAACCTAACCGACGTAAAGTAGCCAAGGTAACTTGGGATCAAGTAAAAGCTATAGCAGAAGATAAAATGGCAGATTTAAATGCCTTTGAAATTGGTTCTGCTATGAAGATGGTTGCTGGTACAGCACGATCGATGGGTATCACTGTTAAAGGAGGTGAAGCTCCAAACTAAATTTTTTAGAAATGGCAAGATTAACAAAAAAGAAAAAAGAGGCACAATCAAAGGTAGATAAAAATAAAATCTATTCTTTAGAAGAGGCTTCGGCATTACTAAAAGAAATTACTTACACAAAGTTTGATGCTTCAGTAGATTTAGCAATTAGATTAGGTGTTGATCCACGTAAAGCAAATCAAATGGTACGTGGTGTAGTTTCATTACCTCATGGTACTGGTAAGGATATGAAGGTTTTAGCCCTTGTAACACCAGATAAAGAAGCAGAAGCAAAGGAAGCTGGTGCTGACTATGTAGGTTTAGACGAGTACTTACAAAAGATTAAAGATGGTTGGACAGATGTAGACGTTATTGTTACTATGCCTAGCATCATGGGTAAGTTAGGACCATTAGGTAGAGTATTAGGGCCAAGAGGTTTAATGCCTAACCCTAAGACGGGTACAGTAACAATGGATGTGGCTAAAGCGGTTGCTGAAGTTAAGGCTGGTAAAATTGATTTTAAAGTTGATAAAACAGGTATAGTACATGCTCCAATTGGAAAGGCATCTTTTAGTACCGACAAAATTGTTGGAAATGCTCAAGAATTGTTGTCAACTATAATTAAATTGAAACCAACTACTGCAAAAGGAACTTATGTAAAAAGTATTTACATGTCTAGTACAATGAGTCCAAGTATTGCAATAGACACAAAAATAGGATAGTAGTTAAACTTAGAATATTATGACAAGAGAAGAAAAATCCCAAGTAATTGAAGAGTTAACTGCTCAGTTAGCAGATAATACAAATATCTATTTAACAGATATTTCAGGATTAGATGCAGCAACTACTTCAAATTTAAGAAGAGCATGTTTCAAGTCTAACATTAAGTTAGCGGTTGTTAAGAATACGCTTTTAGAGAAAGCAATGGAGGCATCAGATAAAGATTTTGGTGACTTACCTGCTACTTTAAAAGGTAATACATCAGTAATGTATTCTGAAACAGGAAATGGACCTGCTAAAGTAATTAAAGAGTTCAGAAAAAAATCTGAAAAGCCTTTGTTGAAAGGAGCTTTTATCGAGGAGTCTATATACATTGGTGACGATTTATTGGATGCATTAGTTGATATTAAGTCTAGAGAAGAACTTATTGGTGAGATTGTAGGTTTATTACAGTCACCAGCTAAGAATGTTATCTCTGCTCTTAAATCAAGTGGTGGTACTATCGCAGGAATCGTAAAAACATTATCTGAAAGAGAAGGATAATACAAGGAATACACAATAGAAAATTAAATTATAACACACATTATTAAACATTAGAAAAATGGCAGATTTAAAAGATTTCGCAGAACAATTAGTTAACTTAACAGTAAAAGAAGTTAACGAATTAGCAACTATATTAAAAGATGAGTACGGTATTGAGCCTGCTGCTGCTGCTGTTGCAGTTGCTGGTGGTGCTGCTGCAGGTGGCGATGCTGCTGAAGAGCAAACTGAATTTGATGTTATCTTAAAAGCTGCAGGTGGTTCTAAACTAGCTGTAGTAAAATTAGTTAAAGAATTAACTGGTTTAGGTTTAAAAGAAGCAAAAGGTTTAGTTGACGATGCACCAAGTGCAATCAAAGAAGGTGTTGCAAAAGACGAAGCTGAGGCATTAAAATCTCAGTTAGAAGAGGCTGGCGCTGAAGTTGAGCTTAAGTAAGCTTAACTTATCTTTAATACAAGGTTTAGGTCTAGAGTATTACTCTAAGACCTAAACCATTTTGTGTATATAAACGTTATATACATTTTTTAGTTTTTATTTAAATAAAATCTCGTTCATCAATGTTAGCAAAAAAGGCTGAAAGAATTAATTTCTCTTCTATTGTAAATAGGACAGATTACCCAGACTTTTTGGATATTCAAATTAAATCCTTCCAGGATTTTTTCCAATTAGAAACAAAGTCAGAAGAAAGAGGTACTGAAGGTTTATACAACACCTTCATGGAGAACTTCCCAATAACAGACACGCGTAATCAATTCGTACTAGAATTTTTAGATTACTTTATTGATCCACCAAGATATTCTATAGAAGAATGTATTGAAAGAGGATTAACTTACAGTGTGCCTTTAAAAGCAAGATTGAAGTTGTATTGTACCGATCCAGAGCATGAAGATTTTGAAACAATCGTTCAGGATGTTTATTTAGGTACTATTCCATACATGACGCCGAGTGGAACATTTTGTATCAATGGAGCAGAACGTGTAGTAGTTTCTCAATTACACAGATCACCAGGTGTTTTCTTCAGTCAATCTTTCCATGCAAATGGAACAAAATTATATTCAGCAAGAGTAATTCCTTTTAAAGGTTCTTGGATAGAATTTGCAACAGATATCAATCAAGTGATGTATGCTTATATTGATAGAAAGAAAAAATTACCTGTTACAACATTATTCAGAGCTATTGGTTTTGAACGTGATAAAGATATTTTAGAGATTTTTGACCTTGCAGAAGAAGTAAAGGTTTCAAAATCTGGATTAAAGAAAGTAATTGGTCGTAAACTTGCGGCTCGTGTACTTAATACTTGGCACGAAGATTTCGTTGATGAAGATACTGGAGAAGTTGTATCTATTGAACGTAACGAAATAGTTTTAGATCGTGATACAATTATAGACAAAGATAATATTGAAGAAATTCTTGAAGCAGATGTAAAAACTATTCTTTTACATAAAGAAAGTTCGCAACAAGGAGATTACGCAATTATTCATAATACATTACAAAAGGATCCAACAAATTCTGAAAAAGAAGCTGTTGAACACATTTACCGTCAATTACGTAATGCTGAGCCACCAGATGAGGAAACAGCACGTGGAATTATTGACAAGCTATTCTTCTCAGACCAACGTTACTCTTTAGGTGAAGTAGGTCGTTATAGAATGAATAAGAAGTTACAGTTAGATATTGGTATGGACAAACAAGTTTTGACCAAATTAGATATCATTACTATTATAAAATATTTAATTGAACTTATCAACTCTAAAGCAGAGATAGATGATATTGATCACCTATCTAACCGTCGTGTACGTACAGTAGGAGAACAATTATCTTCTCAATTTGGTGTTGGTTTAGCTCGTATGGCTCGTACTATTAGAGAGCGAATGAATGTTCGTGATAACGAAGTATTTACTCCTATTGATTTAATTAATGCTAAGACCTTATCGTCAGTTATTAATTCTTTCTTTGGTACTAACCAGTTATCTCAATTTATGGATCAGACAAACCCTCTTGCAGAGATTACGCACAAGCGTCGTCTTTCAGCATTAGGACCAGGTGGTTTATCTAGAGAAAGAGCTGGTTTCGAGGTACGTGATGTTCACTATACACACTACGGTCGTTTATGCCCAATTGAAACACCAGAAGGGCCAAACATTGGTTTAATTTCATCTTTATCTGTATTTGCTAAAGTGAACCCAATGGGATTCATTGAAACGCCTTATAGAAAAGTTGAAGAAGGTATTGTTGACATTAAGAATAATCCAACATATCTAAGTGCCGAAGAGGAAGAAGATATGTTAATTGCTCAAGCAACGATTAAAGTTGATGATGATGGTAAAATATTAGAGGATAAAATTATTTCTCGTCAAGAAGGTGATTTCCCTGTAATTGATCCATCTCAAGTAGATTATACAGACGTTGCACCAAATCAGATAACATCTATATCTGCATCTTTAATTCCGTTCTTAGAACATGATGATGCCAACCGTGCATTGATGGGATCTAACATGATGCGTCAAGCGGTACCATTATTAAGACCAGAAGCACCAATTGTAGGTACTGGTTTAGAGCGTCAAGTTGCATCAGACTCTAGAGTATTAATAAATGCTGAAGGTGAAGGTACTGTTGAATACGTTGATGCAGAAAAAATAACTATTAGATATGAGCGTACTGAGGAAGAAGCAATGGTAAGCTTTGATAGTGATACAAAAACTTATCCATTAGTTAAATTTAGAAAAACAAACCAAGGTACGTCTATCAACTTAAAACCTATTGTTGAAAAAGGTGATAAAGTTACAAAAGGACAAGTTCTTTGTCAAGGTTATGCAACTGAAAACGGTGAATTAGCGCTTGGTAGAAATATGAAAGTAGCCTTTATGCCTTGGAAAGGGTATAACTTTGAGGATGCAATTGTAATTTCTGAAAAAGTAGTTAGAGAAGATGTATTTACTTCTATCCATATTGATGAATACTCTTTAGAGGTTAGAGATACTAAATTAGGTAATGAAGAATTAACTAATGATATTCCTAATGTCTCTGAAGAAGCTACTAAAGATTTGGATGAAAATGGTATGATTCGTATTGGTGCGGAGATTAAACCAGGAGATATCTTAATTGGTAAAATTACACCTAAAGGAGAATCTGATCCAACGCCAGAAGAAAAACTTCTTAGAGCTATCTTTGGTGATAAAGCAGGTGATGTAAAAGATGCTTCTTTAAAAGCGTCTCCATCTCTAAATGGTGTAGTAATTAATAAAAAATTATTTGCTAGAGCCGTTAAAGATAAACGTAAGAGAGCTCAAGACAAAGAAGACATAGAAGCATTAGAAAATGCTTATGACAATAGATTTGATGAATTAAAAAATATTCTTGTAGAAAAACTATTTAACATAGTAAATGGTAAAACTGCTCAAGGAATATATAATGATTTAGGAGAAGAAATTATTCCAAAAGGTAAGAAATATACCTTAAAAATGTTAAATGCAGTAGATGATTATACGCATCTGACTTCTGGAAAATGGACTACTGATGACCACACCAATGAATTAGTTGCAGATTTAATCCATAATTATAAGATTAAGGAAAATGATCTTCAAGGTTCATTAAGACGTGAGAAGTTTACAGTGTCTGTAGGAGATGAATTACCTGCAGGTATCATTAAACTAGCTAAAGTTTATATTGCTAAAAAACGTAAACTAAAAGTAGGTGATAAAATGGCAGGACGTCACGGTAACAAAGGTATTGTTGCACGTATTGTCCGTCAAGAAGATATGCCTTTCTTAGAAGATGGAACTCCAGTTGATATTGTATTAAACCCACTTGGTGTACCTTCTCGTATGAATATTGGTCAGATTTATGAAACCGTATTAGGTTGGGCTGGTCAAGATTTAGGTAAGAAATATGCAACACCAATTTTTGATGGTGCTACATTAGATCAAATTAACGAATATACAGATGAAGCTGGTATTCCAAGATTTGGTCATACATATTTATACGATGGTGGCACAGGAGATCGTTTTGATCAACCAGCAACAGTTGGTGTAATCTATATGATTAAACTTGGTCACATGATTGATGATAAAATGCACGCTCGTTCTATAGGACCATACTCATTAATTACACAACAACCATTAGGTGGTAAAGCACAATTTGGTGGACAACGTTTTGGTGAAATGGAAGTTTGGGCACTTGAGGCCTATGGAGCTTCAAGTACTTTACGAGAGATATTAACTGTAAAATCAGATGATGTAATTGGTAGAGCAAAAACTTACGAAGCAATCGTTAAGGGTGAGCCAATGCCAGAACCAGGACTACCAGAATCATTCAACGTACTTATGCACGAATTGAAAGGTTTAGGATTAGATATTAGATTAGAGGAATAAAAAATAGTAGGCGGTCGTCAGTACATTGTAATCACTGTGTACTGAAGACTGAAGACTGAATACTATAAAGAACATGGCAAGAAAACAAGATAAGAATACAGTACAGAAATTTAATAAAATTTCTATTGGTTTAGCATCTCCTGAGTCTGTTTTAGCAGCATCTCGTGGAGAGGTATTAAAGCCAGAAACTATTAATTATCGAACTCACAAACCAGAAAGAGATGGTTTGTTCTGTGAGCGTATTTTTGGTCCTGTAAAGGATTTTGAATGTGCTTGTGGTAAATATAAAAGAATACGTTACAAGGGTATTGTTTGTGACCGTTGTGGTGTAGAAGTAACAGAAAAGAAAGTACGTAGAGATAGAGTAGGACACATTAATTTAGTTGTTCCTGTTGCGCATATCTGGTATTTCCGCTCGTTACCAAACAAAATAGGTTACCTTCTTGGATTACCATCTAAGAAATTAGATATGATCATTTATTATGAGCGTTATGTGGTTATTCAGCCAGGTATTGCAATGAATGCTGAAGGAGAACCAATTCAAAAAATGGATTTCTTAACTGAAGAAGAGTATTTAAATATTTTAGATACTATTCCTCAAGAAAATCAATATTTAGACGATACAGACCCTAACAAATTTATCGCTAAGATGGGTGCTGAGTGTCTTATTGACTTATTAGCAAGAATAGATTTAGATCAATTATCTTATGATTTAAGACATAAAGCTAATAACGAAACATCTAAACAACGTAAAACGGAAGCCTTAAAACGTTTACAAGTTGTAGAGGCTTTTAGAGATTCTAACGAAAACAGAGAAAACAGACCAGAATGGATGATCATGAAGGCTGTACCTGTAATCCCACCAGAATTAAGACCTTTAGTGCCTTTAGATGGTGGTCGTTTTGCGACATCAGATTTAAATGATTTATACCGTCGTGTAATTATCCGTAACAACCGTCTTAAGCGTTTAGTTGAGATAAAAGCACCAGAAGTAATTTTACGTAATGAAAAACGTATGTTACAAGAATCAGTAGATTCATTATTTGATAACACACGTAAATCTTCAGCTGTAAAAACTGATTCTAATAGACCATTAAAATCTTTATCAGATTCACTTAAAGGTAAGCAAGGACGTTTCCGTCAAAACTTACTTGGTAAGCGTGTTGATTATTCTGCACGTTCTGTAATTGTAGTAGGACCAGAATTAAAATTATTTGAATGTGGATTGCCAAAAGGAATGGCAGCAGAGCTTTACAAGCCTTTTATTATTAGAAAATTAATAGAAAGAGGAATTGTAAAAACAGTAAAATCTGCAAAGAAAATTATAGATAGAAAAGAGCCTGTTGTTTGGGATATTTTAGAGAATGTTTTAAAAGGACATCCAGTGCTTTTAAATCGTGCTCCTACATTACACAGACTAGGTATACAAGCATTCCAACCAAAACTTATCGAAGGTAAAGCGATTCAGTTACACCCATTAGTGTGTACGGCTTTTAACGCCGATTTCGATGGTGACCAGATGGCTGTACATTTACCATTAGGACCAGAAGCTATTTTAGAATGTCAATTATTAATGTTGGCTTCACATAATATATTAAATCCAGCTAATGGCTCTCCAGTTACTGTACCTTCTCAAGATATGGTACTTGGTTTATATTATATGACTAAGCTTCGTAAATCAACACCAGAAGTTCCAATTAAAGGAGAAGGTTTAACATTTTACTCACCACAAGAGGTTACAATTGCATACAATGAAAAGCGTGTAGACTTAAATGCTGGTATTAAAGTTAGAACTTTCGATTTTAATGAAGAAGGTGAATTAACAAAGCAAATTATAGAGACTACTGTTGGACGTGTACTTTTTAATGAAAAAGTTCCTGCTGCTGCTGGTTATATCAATGAGGTATTAACTAAAAAATCTTTGAGAGGAATTATTCATGGTATTCTTAAAAAGACAAGTGTGCCTGAGACAGCTGACTTCTTAGATGAGATAAAAACATTGGGTTATAAGTTTGCATTCCAAGGTGGTTTATCATTTAGTTTAGGTGATATTATTATTCCACAAGAAAAGCATGCTATGATTGATGCTGCTAATAAGCAAGTAGATGGTATAATGGGTAACTATAATATGGGTCTTATTACTAATAATGAGCGTTATAACCAAGTTATCGATATATGGACATCTACCAATGCGGAATTGACAGAATTATCTATGAAGCGTATCCGTGAGGATCAGCAAGGATTTAACTCAGTATTTATGATGCTAGATTCTGGTGCAAGGGGTTCTAAAGAACAAATTCGTCAGTTAACAGGTATGCGTGGTTTAATGGCAAAACCTAAAAAATCCAATGCAGGTGGAGGAGAAATTATCGAAAACCCAATTCTTTCTAACTTTAAAGAAGGACTTTCAATTTTAGAATACTTTATCTCCACTCACGGTGCACGTAAAGGTCTTGCAGATACGGCTCTTAAAACTGCCGATGCTGGTTACTTAACACGTCGATTAGTAGATGTTTCTCAAGATGTAATAGTATATGAAGAAGATTGTGGTACACTAAGAGGAATTGAAGTTGCTGCACTTAAGAAAAATGAAGAAATTGTTGAGAGCCTAGAAGCTAGAATAGTTGGTAGAACTTCTCTTAATGATGTATATAATCCTCTAACTGAAGAATTATTAGTTGAAGCTGGTGGACATATTGATGATATTATTGCTAAGAAAATTGGTGATTCTCCATTAGAGTCTATTGAAGTGCGTTCGCCATTATCTTGTGAGGCTAAGAAAGGAATTTGTGTTAAATGTTACGGACGTAACCTTGCTACTGGTAAAATGGTACAAAGAGGTGAAGCTGTTGGTGTAGTTGCTGCTCAGTCAATTGGTGAGCCTGGTACTCAGTTAACATTACGTACGTTCCACGTAGGTGGTATTGCAGGTAACATTTCAGAGGATAACAAATTAACTGTGAAGTTTGATGGTATTGCAGAAATTGAAGATCTAAAAACAGTAAAATCTGTTGATAACGAAGGAAATGAAGTAGATGTTGTTATTTCTAGAACTTCAGAATTAAAGTTAATGGATGCTAAAACAGGTATTGTTTTAAGTACTAATAACATTCAGTATGGTTCACATATTTTTGTGAAACCAGGACAAAAACTTAAAAAAGGTGATGTAGTATCTCAATGGGATCCGTACAATGGTGTAATTATTTCTGAATTTGCAGGTAAAGTGAGATATGAAAATATCGAACAAGGTGTTACTTACCAAGTTGAAATAGATGAGCAAACAGGTTTCCAAGAAAAAGTAATTTCAGAATCTAGAAATAAGAAATTAATACCAACATTATTAATTGAAGATTCTAAAGGTGAAACTATACGTTCTTATAACTTACCTGTTGGTGCACACATCATGATTGATGATGGTGATAAAATTGAAATCGGTAAGATTTTAGTTAAGATTCCTCGTAAATCTGCAAAAGCTGGTGATATTACTGGTGGTCTTCCTCGTGTAACTGAATTATTTGAAGCGCGTAACCCTTCTAATCCTGCTGTTGTAAGTGCTATTGATGGTGTTGTGTCATTTGGAAAAATTAAGCGTGGTAACCGTGAAATTATTATAGAATCTAAGTTAGGAGATGTTAGAAAATACCTAGTTAAATTATCTAATCAGATTCTTGTACAAGAGAATGATTACGTTAAAGCTGGTATGCCATTATCTGATGGATCTATAACACCAAATGATATCCTTAATATTAAAGGACCTGCAGCGGTACAACAATACTTGGTAAACGAAGTTCAAGAAGTATACCGATTACAAGGTGTAAAAATTAATGATAAGCACTTCGAAGTTGTAGTTAGACAAATGATGCGTAAAGTTAGAATTATAGATTCTGGTGATACAATTTTCTTAGAAAATCAATTAGTGCATAAATCAGATTTCATTGAAGAAAACGATAAAATTTTCGGAATGAAGGTGGTTGAAGATGCTGGTGATTCTCAGAATTTAAAATCAGGTCAAATTGTAACGGTGAGAGAACTTAGGGATGAGAACTCTAGTTTACGAAGAGAAGATAAGAATCTTGTTACAGCAAGAGATGCTAGCCCAGCTACTGCAACTCCAATCTTACAAGGTATTACAAGAGCATCATTACAGACTAAGTCGTTTATATCTGCAGCGTCATTCCAAGAAACTACTAAAGTTCTTAACGAAGCAGCTGTAAATGGTAAGGTTGATTCACTAGAAGGTCTTAAGGAGAATGTAATTGTTGGTCATAGAATACCAGCAGGTACTGGAGTGAGAGAATATGAAAACATCATTGTAGGTTCTAAACAAGAATTTAATGAAATGATGAAGGCTAAAGAAGAAATGAATTTTAATTAATTTAATATTTCTAAAGAATAATAGAGGAAAGCCTTCTTGTATTTATACTTGAAGGCTTTTTTAATAAAAAAAACATGCTTTATAATGAAGCAATAAAATAATATAATATGGCAGATGAAAAAAATGCACCAAAAAAGGGGCAAATTAATATAGAATTAGATGAGAAAATCGCGGAAGGAACCTATTCTAATTTAGCAATAATTAATCACTCGGTTTCAGAATTTGTAGTAGACTTTGTTAGTATAATGCCAGGGACACCAAAAAGTAAAGTTAAATCTAGAATAATTTTAACACCACAACATGCTAAACGTTTATTAAAGGCGTTGGCAGATAATGTAAATAGATTTGAAAAAGCCCATGGTGAAATTAAAGATTATGAACAACCACCTATTCCTTTAAATTTCGGTCCAACCGGTCAAGCTTAAAATAAATTAAATGTATTTATAAAATCTATGAAAAATACATATTGCATTAATATTTTCTATTTAAAAAACATCATTTAAACTGGTGTTTTATGTGTTTTAAAAATTATTTTATATCTAAATATTGGTATTGTTTAAAAAGCTCTTAAAATCTCTAAAAATAGATTTTTATGAATTTTAGTAAAAAAACCTTTGATTTTAGTGTCAAAGGTTTTTGTTTTTATGTTAAATGCTATCTATGCTACTTCTCTTTTATGTAACCTATATTGTAATGCCCCAGAAGGACATTTTTTAATTTGGTTTACAATTACATCGGTTTTTTCAGCTTCTAAATTTATCCATGGTATAACAGAATTTCTAAAAACTGTAGACAGTTCTTTTGCGCATAAACCGGCATTTATACAACATTTTGGTTTGTAATTTACCGTAACTTCTGAGTTACTGTAGGTGTTATTATTGATTTCCATAAGTAGATTAGTTTGGGGTTAATCTTATGTTTTTCTATTAACTTGAGAATTAATATTGTACAATATACCGATAAAATACCAATTTAAACGTTTAAATGTGTTTTTTTTTCACTACTCAAATTCTGAAGTCATGTGAAATGTAATACTTGGATACTTTTGTTGAGACATCTGTAAAGAAAATAATGAGTCCGCTAAAAATACTAATTGATTTTGTTTGTCTCTCGCTAAATAACGTTGCTTAACTCTAATAAAATCTTGAAATTCTTCACTTTTCTCATTTTCTGTTTGAATCCAACATGCTTTATGTACGTTTAAATTTTCATAGGTACATTTTGCTCCATATTCATGTTCTAATCTATATTGAATAACTTCATATTGCAGAGCTCCAACGGTACCAATAACTTTTCTTCCGTTAAAATCTAATGTAAATAATTGTGCTACACCTTCATCCATTAATTGGTCGATACCTTTATATAACTGTTTCGCCTTCATTGGGTCAGCATTATTGATGTATCTAAAGTGCTCTGGAGAAAAACTTGGTATACCCTTATAATTTAATATTTCACCTTCGGTAAGTGTATCACCAATTTTAAAGCTTCCTGTGTCCTGTAAACCAACAATATCGCCAGGATATGAAATATCTACTATTTCTTTCTTTTCAGCAAAAAAAGCATTGGGACTAGAAAATTTTAATTTTTTCTTATTCCTAACATGTAGATAAGGTGTGTTTCGTTTAAACTCTCCTGAGACTATCTTTACAAAAGCTAAACGATTTCGGTGGTTAGGGTCCATATTAGCATGTATTTTAAATACAAAACCACTAAATTTCTTTTCATCAGGTTTTACCAATCGTTCTTCACTTTGCTTAGGTCTTGGTTTTGGAGCGATTTCTATAAAACAATCTAATAATTCTCTTACACCAAAGTTGTTTAAAGCAGAGCCGAAGAAAACGGGTTGCTGATTTCCATTTAAATATTCTCCTTTGTCAAAATTTGGATAAATTCCTTTTACTAATTCAATTTCTTCTCTAAGTGTATTGGCAGCGGTTTCACCAACTAAATTATCTAATTCCTTTGACGATAAATCAGAGATTTCTATGGTTTCTTCTATATCTTTTCTACTATTTCCAGAGAATAGATTGATATTTTTTTCCCATATATTGTAAATACCTTTAAAATCATAGCCCATTCCAATTGGAAAACTTAATGGCACAACTTTTAAGCCTAACTTTTGTTCAATTTCATCTAATAAATCAAAGGCATCTTTACCTTCCCTATCCATTTTATTAATAAAAACAATGATTGGTATGTTTCGCATTCTACAAACTTCTACCAGCTTTTCTGTTTGTTCCTCTACACCTTTTGCTACATCAATAACTACAATTACGCTATCTACAGCAGTTAAGGTTCTAAATGTATCTTCCGCGAAATCTTTATGTCCAGGTGTATCAAGAATGTTAATCTTAACACCATTATATTCAAAAGCTAAAACAGAAGTAGCAACAGATATACCACGCTGACGTTCAATCTCCATAAAATCACTTGTTGCTCCTTTTTTTATTTTATTACTTTTTACAGCGCCTGCCTCTTGTATAGCACCACCAAATAGTAATAATTTTTCGGTAAGTGTAGTTTTACCAGCATCAGGATGCGATATAATCCCAAAGGTTCGTCTTCTGTTAATTTCTTTTAAAAAGCTCATAGTATTTTATTAAATAGGAATGCAAATATAATTGTATTAATGTATTTAGATATAAAGAATTAAGAAAACAAAGTTTAATTATATATTGATGTTAAATGTGTAAATATTTTTGTTAATTTTAGCCTCGCAAAATTGTGGGACTGATTTATTTTGAAGTAGTTAATAATAATTTGCTTCATAAGAGTCATGTTTTTTAAAGGTTATGTGACTTTTAGACCTCCTAACGTGTCTAAATAATTATAATATGTATTAATCATATAGAAATACCCTACAATAATTTTTTGTTTTCATTTGATCCAAATATATTTGTTGCTTTTAGAGATATTAGCATAATTATTATTTAAACTCACAGAACTATACATCAACTATACAAAATATAATATGAAAATCTTTCTTCGATTCTCGTTTACAAACACAAGAATATTATTATTGATTCTTTTTTCTTTTGTTTGGATTAATCAATCTTTTGCTCAGCCAGGTAAAGATGGAGATTTAGTAGTTTCTGCTGCTAACACCGTTTTAAATACTTATGGAGCAGTTTCTGCAGATATCGCAGTAGGAGATGAAATTATTCAGGTATATGACCTTGCATCTGATATTGGAACGCTTTCGGCTGGAGATTTAATAATGATCTATCAAGCTCAAGGGGCATCTATTAATACGTCTAATACAATTAATTATGGTGAAATTACTTCTTATAACAGTGCTGGATTGTACGAATTTGTGTATGTAACTGGTGTTAGTGGAAATAACATAACAATCTCTTGTGGTGTTTCACAAGCTTATTCTGTGGCTGGTCGTGTACAGGTAATTAAAGTTCCACAATATAATAATTTAACAATTGATTCTGGGGCTTCTGTAACAGCATTAGAATGGCAAGATTACGCAGGTGGTCGTAGAGGGGGATTAGTTGTTATTGATGCTACTACTGTTACTGTTAATGGACTTGTTGATGTTTCTGGTTTAGGTTTTAGAGGTGGTATTAGAGAGAATTCAACTCTTAGTTCAGGTTCAAGTATACAAGATGGTTATGTTTCTACAAGCAGTGCAGATAGTGCAGAAAAAGGTGAAAGTATAGCTGGTTTTAATGTGGAGTATGATTTACTTGGGGGAAGATATGGTAGAGGAGCACCAGCTAATGGTGGTGGTGGTGGAAATTCTCACAACGCTGGTGGTGGTGGTGGTGCCAATGGTAATAATGGAGTAGTCTGGTTAGATGGAGCAGGTAATATGTGTGCTACTTGCACAGGCTCGTCAGCATGGTCTTTAGATCCTAATTATATAGCTAATGGTAATTCATTAACAGTATCTTCTGGTGGAGGACGAGGAGGTTATAGTTTTAGTGGTAGTAATCAAGACGCATTATCAGTCGGACCTAGTAATACTTCATGGAGTGGAAACCGTAGAGAAAATGTAGGTGGATTAGGTGGTAGACCTTTGGTTGCGAATGAAGTAAATAGAATCTTCTTCGGAGGAGGCGGAGGAGCTGGAGATGGTAATAATAATGCTAATCAAAGTGCAACAAATGGTGCTGGTATAATATTAATTAGAGCTAATCAAATAAATGGTACAGGTAATTTTAGTGCTAATGGTCTAGATGGATCTAATACTATAGGTGGTCATAATGATGCTCCAAGTGGAGCTGGAGCGGGTGGTAGTATAGTATTAAAATCAGCATCCATTGCAAATACGTTAGTGTTAGACGCTAATGGTGGAGCTGGAGGTAATCAATTGATAACTAATACAGAGGCTGAAGGTCCTGGTGGTGGAGGTTCTGGTGGTTTTATAGCTATTTCTTCGGGTTCGCCAACAATAAATATAAATGGAGGTGATAGTGGAGTAACATCTAGTTCTGCATTAACTGAATTTCCAGTGAATGGAGGTACAGATGGAGGAACTGGTTTAGTTATTTCTACAGCTACTACCCCATCTATAGCTTGTATAGATGCAGTAAATGATGATTTTAGTTTGTCATCAATTGATAATACAGTTGGTGGTATTACCTCTTCAGTTTATAATAATGATTCATTATATGGGGTTTCATTTCTAGATTCAGATGTTGTGCCCTCTATTCTTGATGACGATGGTATTGCAGGTTTGGTTATAAATAGTGATGGAACCTTAACTATTCCTGCAGGAACAGCAGCAGGAACTTATGTTGTGGAATATCAAATTTGTGAAGTTTCAGATCCTTCAAACTGTGATACGGCTTTTGTTACTCTTGTAGTAAATGATGGAAGTATAGATGCTGTATTTAATGATTATACTTCATCTCCAATTAGTGATTCTGCGGGTGGTTCAACACCTTCAGTTTTTGATAACGATACATTAAATGGTGTTTCTTTTGCTGATGGGGATGTTGTACCAAATATTAATGATGATGATGGTCTTACAGGTGCAGTAATTAACTCGGATGGAACTATTACTGTACCTCCAAATACACCAAGTGGTACTTATAATATTGAATACGAAATTTGTGAAGTAGGAAATTTATCTAATTGTGATGTAGCAATTGCAACTATAGTAGTTTTTGATTCATTAATTTCTAATGATGATGATTTTTCAGCAACAACTATTAGCGATTTTAGCGGAGGAACAACAAGTACTGTATACATAAATGATACGTTGAATGGTGTTACGGTAACGGCTTCGGATGTTACACCATCTATTGTGAACGATGGAGGATTAACAGGTGTTTCAATTAATGCTGATGGTACAATAGATGTTCCTGCTGGTTTGGCTTCTGGAACATATACAGTAACATATGAAATTTGTGAAACTGCTAATACAACAAATTGTACTACATCAGATGTAACTATAGTAATAGAAGATGCAATTAATGCAGATGATGACGATTTTTCTTCAGCACTTGTAATCGGTGGAGATACTACAGCAGATAGTGTTTTTGATAATGATACTTTAAATAGTTCAACAGTTGCAACAGGAGATGTTGATGTTTCCATAATTAATGAAGGAGGTCTTACAGGAGTAACAATAAATACTGATGGAACTTTAAATATACCGGCAAGTGCCTCTGCAGGAGTATATACAATAACTTATGAAATTTGTGAAACTTCAACTTCAAATTGTGATACAGCTGAAGTAATAGTACTTGTTGGGGCTGATTCTGATGGTGATGGTGTTGTAGACAGTACTGATTTAGATGATGATAACGATGGTATATCTGATGTTGATGAAGATGCATCATGTATAGGAAGTATTCAGTATGAATTTTATGATTCAACACCTTCGGGAAATACAGTTGATAATATTCCAACTGATGTAAGTTTAGCGTTGTCAATTGGTACGGTGTCAAGTTTTGATGTTGATGCATTACAGAATTCTGTTGACCCTGGGGATACAAATACATTTAGTGTTCGTTTCAGAGGAAATATTAATATTACTACAGCAGGTTTGTATACTTTTTATACGTCTTCAGATGATGGTTCTAAGTTATTTATTGATGGTATTGAAATTGTAGATAACGATGGAGGTCATGGTGTTATTACTGAAAATGGTTCAATTACATTAACTATTGGTTTACATGAAATAGTTATTTTATATTTTGAAAATACTGGAGGTGAATCTTTAACAGCAGAATATGAAGGTCCTTCAGTGACTAGACAATTTATTCCTTTTACGAGCTTATCTTGTATTTTGGATACGGATGGAGATGGAATTCCTAACCAGTTAGATTTAGATAGCGATAATGATGGTTGTAGTGATGCCAATGAAGCGTATAATGATGCAAATGCGGATGGAGGAGATGGTAGTCAGTTTGGTACTGGTAATCCAGCAAGTGTTGATGCCTCAAATGGTTTAGTTACAGAAACAGGAGTTGATTACAGTCTTGGTACAAATACACAAGTTACCGATGGTGATTTTACGTTAAGTGTTTGTTATGTAGATCCTTGTGACCCAGTAGCCTCAGGAAATTTAGATACTGATGGCGACAATATAACTGATGTTTGTGATTTAGACGATGATAATGATGGTATTTTAGATGTATTTGAATGCCCATCTTCAGATAGTGGAATAGATGGTTCAATTTCAGATTTGGCTTATGATGTAACAACAAATGATGCAAACTCCAGCACAGAGTCTCATTATTTAAATAGTATTACGGTTTCAGGATTTGAATATACAGACTTTATTTTACCAAGTGGTTATTCAAATAATATTTCTAATGTGACCGCTAACGATATGGTCTATATTACAGAAAATAATATAGGTGAAGAGTCAAATTTATTCACTGATTCTGATGATTTATTTGATGTAACTGCTTTGTCAGCATTTCAAGATAGAAATTTAAATCATTTTCAATATTTAAATAATAAAGATTTTACTGCAGATAGTTATGATTTAATTTATTCATATGATATAGTAACAACGGCAGGCATGTTTATTGCTATTACAGAACGAGGTGGAAATAACCGAGTAGGTGTTGAGGCTTTAGACAATTTGGGTAACTCTTTAGGGTCAATTTTTGTTAATA
>NZ_WOWS01000006.1 GCF_009741275.1 Winogradskyella endarachnes | reverse complement strand
GCCGATGGTACTGCTTGACTGTGGAAGAGTAGGTCGCCGCCTTTTTTATCGATTTATTCGATTTAAATTAAACCCTTACTAGACAACTAGTAAGGGTTTTTTCGTTTTTATACCGTTTTTGGTGAATATAGTTATTTAAACGATAGTTTTAGTATATTCATAGTTTATTTTAATTATGGATAAGGTAGTAAATAAAGAAATTGATTTAGCTTGGAATTTTGTTACAAAAACAAATAGGAATATCTTTTTAACTGGTAAAGCTGGCACTGGAAAAACCACCTTTCTTCATAAATTAAAACTTCTAACTAATAAAAGAATGGTTATTGTGGCTCCGACTGGTGTTGCTGCTATTAATGCTAAAGGTGTAACTATACATTCCTTTTTTCAGTTACCATTTGGTCCTATTTTACCTAATGAAAGCTTGTCTAATACTTCCAATAGATTTAATAGGAAATTTAGTAAAACTAAAATTGATATTATAAAATCTTTAGATTTACTTGTTATTGATGAGATTAGTATGGTTAGGGCTGATTTATTAGATGGTATTGATAAAACGTTAAGACGTTTTAAAAATAGGAATGAAGTTTTTGGAGGAGCTCAAATATTAATGATAGGAGATTTAAGCCAACTCTCACCCGTTATTAAGGATTACGAATGGCAAGTTTTAAAAACATTTTATAAAAATGCTTATTTTTTTAGTAGTATATCTTATCAGCAAAGTTCCCCAATTACAATTGAATTAAAACATATTTATAGGCAAGATAATCCTATATTTATAAATATCTTAAACGAAATTAGAAATAATAAGTTAAGTGATAATTCGGTAAAGGAACTAAACAAAAGATATATACCTGATTTTATTCCGAATAAACATGATAGGTATATTTCGCTCACAACACACAATAATAAGGCTACACAAAATAATTTACAAGAACTTGAAAAACTTATCGGTAATGAGTATAGCTATAAGGCAATAGTAGAGGGTAAATTCTATGAAAATTCCTATCCTAACAAAGAAGAATTGATTCTTAAGAAAGGCGCTCAAGTTATGTTTATAAAGAACGATAGTTCGCCAGAGAAACGCTATTTTAATGGTAAAATAGGAACGGTAATTTCATTAACAATTGATGAAGTAGTAGTTAATTGTCCTGGGGATGATTTTAATATTATTACTAAAGCTGAAACTTGGGAGAATATTAAATATAATGTAGATTCCGAAACTAAGGCTATTTCAGAAGAAAAAATAGGTAGTTTTTCCCAAATTCCCTTGAGGTTAGCTTGGTCAATAACAATTCATAAAAGTCAGGGTTTAACTTTTGATAAAGCAATAATAGATGCGAAAGGAGCTTTTGCTCATGGACAAACTTATGTTGCTCTAAGTCGTTGTAAATCTTTAGAAGGACTTGTTTTAACTAATAGAATAGAATCTAATCAAATAATTAGTGATCAAAATGTTATTTCTTTTAACGAAAAGGCAGAAGAAAATCAACCAAATGAGTCTATTCTATTAGAATCTGAACGCAACTATCAACTGACATTAATATCTGAAATTTTTAATTATTATAAATTTCTATTTCCTATTAATCGTTTGTTAGATATCTATTATAAAAATAGAAGTAGTATTAAAGGCAATATTGAGGAGCCATTAATTACTATTAAAGATACTGTAACGAATTTATTAAAAGTAAGTAATAGTTTTAATAACCAACTAAGTTGCTTGTCTGATTCACAGCTATTACCAGAAGTTAACTCTCATATACAAGAAAGGTTTAATAAGGCATTGATTTATTTCCGTGATAAAACAAAAAATATATTTGTAGAATCATTTAAAAGAATATCAGTAACTACAGATAATAAAGCAATCGAAAAGGATTTAGACAAACATTTAGATGCATTAGAAGATAACTTTACCAGTAAAGCATTATTTTTTGAAGGATTAAAAGATGGATTTACTACAGAGAAATTCTTAAAACTTAGGGTTCAGGCCGTTTTTTTAGGAAAAGAAAAACCTACAAGGAAAAGAAAAACAGTAGTAGATGGTACTACTAATGTTGAGCTATTTGAATTATTAAGAGAATTAAGAAATGAAATTGCAAATAGAGAAGATTTAGTTCACTTTCAAGTTTTTACCCAAAAGTCTTTGTATGCTATGTGTGAAATTCTACCAATAAATAAGAAAGAATTACAACAAATCCATGGCATGGGTAAAACAAGAATTCAAAAATATGGCACCGAAATATTAAATGTGATTATTTCGTATTGTGAGGAAAATAATATTGATACTAAATCTAAAGAGAACATTTTAGATATAATTAAACCTAAAAAGAAAGTTGGCAATACCAAATTAGAGTCTTTAAAATATTTTCAAGAAGAAAAAACCATTAAAGAAATTGCTACAATTCGTGACTTAACGGAGAATACTATATTAGGTCATTTGTCTAGTTTTATTTCTTCTGGAGAAGTTAAAGTAACTGATTTAATAGATGCTAAACATTATAAAGAACTTAAAGAGCTAATACCAACTAAAATTTTTGAAAATCTTACCGATTTAAAACAGCAATTAGATGATAAATATTCTTATAGTGAATTGCGCTTAGTTATAAATGAACTTTCTGAAAACTAAAAAGCTTCAAAAGTTAATTTGAAGCTTTTACATTATTATTAATTTAAAGTAAACTATTCTTTAATTAATCCTCTAGAAATTACAATTTTTTGAATTTCTGAAGTACCTTCATATATCTGAGTAATTTTAGCATCACGCATTAATCGCTCCACATGGTATTCTTTTACAAAACCATTACCACCATGTATTTGCACAGCCTCTACGGTTTGTTCCATAGCAACTTTACTAGCATATAATTTTGCCATTGCACTAGATTTATCGTAATTATTACCTTGGTCTTTATCCCAAGCAGCTTTCAACACTAACATTCTAGCCGCTTCAATTTCTGTATACATATCAGCTAATTTAAATGCAATAGCCTGATGATTACATATTTCTGTACCAAATGCTTTTCGCTCTTTAGAATATTTAAGAGCCAGTTCATAAGCGCCTGATGCAATACCTAATGCTTGTGCAGCTATACCAATTCGTCCACCAGAAAGTGTTTTCATAGCAAATCTAAAACCAGAACCATCATCACCAATTCTATTTTCTTTAGGTACTTTAACATCGTTAAATTGAAGTGTATGTGTATCACTTCCTCTAATTCCTAATTTATCTTCTTTTGGTCCTATATCAAATCCTGGTGTCCCTTTTTCAACTATAAAGGCATTTATGCCATGAGAACCTTTATGTTTATCGGTCTGTGCAATTACTAAGTAGAAATCGGCGCGTCCACCATTTGTAATCCAATTTTTCGTTCCGTTAATTAAATAGTAATCACCTTTATCAATTGCTGTAGTTCTTTGTGAAGTAGCGTCGCTACCTGCTTCTGGTTCACTTAAGCAAAATGCACCAATACTTTCTCCAGTTGCTAATTTTGTAAGATACTTTTGTTTTTGTGCTTCGCTTCCAAAAGCTTCAAGCCCGTAACAGACTAAAGAATTATTAACAGAGACCATTACTGAAGCAGAGGCATCTATTTTAGATAATTCCTCCATAATAAGCACGTAAGAAATAGTATCCATACCACTACCTCCATATTTTGGGTCTACCATAATACCTAAAAATCCTAATTCGCCCATTTTTCTTACTAACGAATCTGGAAATTTCTGAGCATTATCACGTTCAATTACACCAGGAAGTAATTCTGTTTGTGCAAAATCTCTCGCTGCATCACGTATCATTAAATGCTCTTCTGTTAAACTAAAGTTCATATTTATAAATTGTTGATTTAATAAAAAATTCAAGCAAATATAATTTTTTCTTATGGTATTTTCAATAGGTAATATTATTTTTACTAATATGATAAAATCTAATTACAATATTATTGCATTAATGTCTGGCACCTCATTAGATGGGATTGATATTATTAAGGTGAATTTTTCATTAATCGATAAATGGATGTTTAATATTAGTGATGCCAAAACCGTAAAATATCCAAAAGAATGGAAAATTAGACTGAGCCAATTAGTAGCACTGAATTCGGATGAGTTAAAAGAAATTGATTTGGAGTATTCTTCATATTTAGCTTTGGTTATTTCTAATTTTATAGATGAGCATAATTTGCAGGCAATTGATTTTATTGCTTCTCATGGCCATACGGCTTTACACCAACCAGAAAGAGGTTTAACCTACCAAATTGGAAATAATCAAATTTTAGCAGATCAATTAAATCAAAAAGTTATTTGTGATTTTAGAGTTCAAGATGTAAAATTTGGTGGACAAGGAGCGCCTTTGGTACCTATAGGTGATCAACTTTTATTTAGTGAATTTGAATATTGTTTAAACTTAGGAGGTTTTGCCAATGTTTCTTACAGATTGAATGATGTAAGAATAGCGTTTGACATTTGTCCTGTAAACATTGTTTTAAATTATTATGTTTCTAAAATTAATTTAGAATATGATGATAAAGGGGAACTTGCTTCAAATGGAAAAATAAATGAGTCATTATTAGCAGAACTTAATCAACTTCAATTTTACATTGAAGAACCTCCAAAATCCTTAGGTTTAGAATGGGTTGATATAAATGTTATTCCATTAATAGACTCTTTTAAGCTTCAAATTAAAGATGTTTTAAGAACCTTTATAGAACATATAGCTATTCAAATTTCAAAAATTTTAAATCTAAAAAATTCAAAAGTTTTGGTCACAGGAGGTGGTGTTTACAATGAATTTCTAATGCATAGAATAAAATATTATTCACATTCAAAAATTATAATACCAGATAATGAAATCGTAGAATTTAAAGAAGCATTAATTTTTGGGTTATTAGGTGTCTTAAAAGAGCGAAATGAAGTGAATTGTTTGAGGAGTGTAACAGGCGCAAATAGAGATCATTCTTCAGGAAAAATTTTAATGCCTAAAAATCAACTTTAATTAACATTAAGAGGTTTTAGTTTTTTATATTTGTTACAAGAAATTAAACTCAAAAAATTGATCAAAGAATTACTTCATACCTACGAAAATAAAAGCCCCGAAATTGTATTCCATTGGAATGATTCTGAAACAGACGCAGAAGGCTGGACAGTTATAAATTCTCTTAGAGGAGGAGCAGCGGGAGGAGGAACCAGAATGCGTAAAGGTTTAGATAGAAATGAAGTACTATCCCTTGCTAAAACCATGGAGGTTAAGTTTACCGTATCTGGACCTTCTATTGGTGGTGCAAAGTCTGGTATTAATTTTGATCCACAAGACCCAAGAAAAAAAGGAGTTTTAGAACGTTGGTATGCTGCAGTTTCACCTTTACTTAAAAGTTATTATGGTACAGGTGGAGATTTAAATGTAGATGAAATCCACGAGGTAATTCCTATTACAGAAGAAAGTGGGGTTTGGCATCCGCAAGAAGGTGTTTTTGAAGGTCACTTTAAACCTACCATTGCAGATAAAATTAATAGAATTGGTCAATTAAGACAAGGTGTAATTAAGGTTATAGAAAACCCAGAGTATTCTCCAGATGTTAGCAAAAAATATACAGTTGCAGATATGATTACGGGTTATGGTGTTGCTGTAGCTGCAAAACATTTTTACGATATCAATGATAGTTCAATTAAAGGAAAAAGGGTAGTTGTACAAGGTTTTGGTAACGTTGGTGCTGCTGCAGCTTTCTATTTTGCTCAAATGGGAGCAAAAGTTGTTGGCATTATAGATAGAGTTGGTGGTTTAATAAATAAAGATGGATTTTCGTTTAAGCAAATCACGGATTTATATCTTAATAAAAATGGTAATACACTTATTGCAGATTCATTAATTCCTTTTGAAGAGATTAATGAAAAAATATGGTCATTGCAAACAGAAATTTTTGCGCCTTGTGCAGCTTCTAGGTTAGTAACTCAGAATCAAATAGATCAAATGATTTCTACAGGTTTAGAAGTAATTACTTGTGGTGCTAATGTGCCATTTGCAGATAAAGAAATATTTTTTGGTTCAATTATGGAAGATACGGATCAAAAGGTAAGTTTAATTCCAGACTTTATATCAAATTGTGGAATGGCAAGGGTCTTTGCATACTTTATGGAACGTAAAGTACAAATGACAGATGAAGCCATTTTTAACGATACATCAGAAGTTATAAAAAAAGCATTACAAACAGTACATAATAATAATCCCAAAAAAACAGGCATAAGCGAAACAGCTTTTGAAATTGCCCTTAGACAACTAATTTAATAAAATCCCTTATAATGGAAACAGTAATAATTCTTGTATTTGTATTAGGCTATTTGGCCATAACGTTAGAGCATAATATTAAAATCGATAAATTAATTCCGGCATTAGTAATGATGGCTATTAGTTGGGCGTTAATTTCTTTAGGTATTGATGATTTTGGTCAGTGGTTTAATTCTGCTCAACATAGTTTAATGGAAAACTTTGGTTTACTTCCGCATGAAGAAAAAATGCATTTAATGGAAGAAACCTTACTACACCATTTAGGTAAGACCGCTGAAATTCTTGTTTTTCTTTTAGGTGCAATGACCATAGTAGAAATCATTGATTATTTCGATGGGTTCTCTACAATAAAAAATGCTGTAAAGTTCAATAGTAGAAAAAAACTATTATGGATGTTTGCTATCTTAGCCTTTATCCTCTCTGCTATTATAGACAACCTTACTGCTACTATTGTATTAATCTCTATTCTTCAAAAAATTGTTAAAGAAAGAGATGTTAGAATTTGGTATGCAGGTCTAATTATTATTGCTGCCAATGCAGGTGGTGCATGGTCACCTATTGGTGATGTTACAACAACAATGTTATGGATTGGTAACAAAGTTTCTACAGGTAAATTATTATCATATTTATTTATTCCATCTTTATTATGTATGGTTGTACCAACTTTAATTGCATCGTTTTTAAAACCGTTTAAGGGTGATTTAGAATTACAAGAATCTGATGGAAAAACAAAAAGTAAGTTTAGTTCTACAATGTTATTTCTAGGATTAGGTGCTATTATTTTTGTGCCAATTTTTAAAGTAGTAACACATTTACCACCATATGTAGGTATGATGCTTTCTTTAGGTGTGGTAGCAATTTTTGCAGAAGTATATAGTAATTCTAAGTTTGCTATATCAGGGGTTGGCTCAGATGAACATGATTCTCACGCTAGTCATAGTCCTGTTCACTATTCATTATCAAAAATAGAATTGCCAAGTATCTTATTTTTCTTGGGTATTTTAATGGCAGTTGCCGCATTAGAATCTCTAGGAATTTTGTTTGGCTTTGCAGGATCTTTACAAGAAAGCATGCCAATGTTAGGAACAGAATTACATCATGAAGGGGTTTCTGATCTAGTAGTATTATTATTAGGTATTGGTTCTGCTGTAATAGATAATGTACCTCTGGTTGCTGCTAGTTTAGGTATGTTCTCAGAACCTATAGATAACGAACTTTGGCACTTTATTGCTTACTCTGCAGGTACAGGTGGAAGTATGTTAATTATTGGTTCTGCTGCAGGAGTTGTAGCAATGGGAATGGAAAAAATAGATTTCTTCTGGTATTTAAAGAAAATATCTTGGTTAGCATTTGTTGGTTTTATTGCTGGTGCTGCTGCTTTTATGGTAACAAGAGCAATTTTTTAACATAGAAAACACACAATTATACTTAAGTTAAAAACTTAACGTTATTAAAACAACAACTTAAAAATTAAATAATTTAGTATGATATCATTAAGTGCTATTCAAGATGAAATAGATGTTTTAGCTGAAGGCGAACCAGTTGAAAAAACGTTGTCTATAATAGAATTGATTTCAAGTGGAGGAACTTCAGGAATAGTCATTATTCTTATTTTATTTGTACTCCTTATTCTAGCCATATACATTTATTTTGAACGTATTTTTGCGATTAAAGCAGCTTCTAAGGTCGATTCTAATTTTATGAATCAAATAAAAGACCATGTAAGTAATGGTAAAATTGACTCAGCACAAATGTTATGTGCGCAACAAAACTCCCCAGTTTCTAGATTAATTAATAAAGGAATTACAAGAATTGGTAAACCTTTAGATGATATTAATACAGCAATTGAAAATGCAGGCCGTTTAGAAATTTATAATCTAGAAAAGAATGTAAATGTTTTAGCAACCATTTCTGGTGTGGCACCAATGATTGGTTTCTTAGGAACTGTAGTTGGTATGATTATCTCAATTTTTGAACTTGCAAATGCAGGAGGAACTATACAAATGGATGTTTTAGCAAGTGGTTTATATACAGCAATGACAACAACCGTTGGTGGTTTAATTGTAGGTATTGTAGCTTATGTAGCATTTAACCACGTTGTTGGTAAGACTAATAAAGTAGTATACCAAATGGAAGCTAATTCTATTGAATTTTTAGATCACTTAAACGAACCTATCTAATTTATGAATATTAGAGGACGAAATAAAATAACACCAGAATTCAATTTTGCGTCAATGACGGATATTGTATTCTTGTTATTAATCTTTTTTATGATAGCGTCTACATTGGTAAGTACTAATGCTATTGATATTGTTTTACCTAAAGCAAGTGGTAAAACAGAAAATAAAAAATCAACAGCAGTAAGTATCAAAAAGGATTTGACCTATTATATAGACCAGAAACGTGTAAGTGAAGCGATGTTAGAAACACAGTTATTAGCCATATTTGCTAATCAAGATGCACCTACAATTGTTTTACGTGCAGAAAAATCCGTACCAGTAGAAAATGTAGTAAAGGTGATGGATATAGCCAATAGAAACAAATTTAAAGTAATATTAGCTGTGCAGCCGTAAATAACGGCATCGTTATTGAGAATAAATTATTATCTAATAGGTTAAACTACTTAATAGGTATAACGAATTTAATTATAAAGTGAAATTTTTAGAGACTAAACACGAACGTAATTCAGCAAGAATCACCTTACTCATTACTGTGATTCTGTTATTGTTATTATTTGTGGTTGGTCCTGATTATATGGATCCGCCAGAAGAATATGGTGTTGCAGTTAATTTTGGAACTACGGACTTTGGCAGTGGTAATAAAGCATTAAGTGAACCAAGAAAATCAGTTGAAGATGAAGTGGTAGAAGAGGAAGTTGTAGAAGAGGTAGTACCACAAGAATCTGAAACAACACCAACTGAAGCAGCAACAAAAGCTGAAGAAGTGATGACCCAAGAAAACGCCGAAGAAATAGCAATAAAAAAGCAAAAAGAAGCAGAAGCAAAAGCTAAAGCAGCTGCCGAAGCAAAAGCTAAAGCGGAAGCAGAGCGTGTAGAAAAAGAAAAACGCGAAGCTGCAGAAAAGAAACGACAAGAAGAGGCCGAGAAAAAACGTAAACTAGACAATCTTATTGGTGGCGTAAAAAACGCAGATGGAGATACTGATGGAGGAGAAGGTCCAGATAATCAAGGTGGAAATAAAGGCCAGTTAGATGGTGATCCATATGCAACAAGTTATTTTGGCGGTTCTGGACCAGGAAAAGGTGGAGTTGGTTATGGTTTAGGAGGAAGAGGCAGACCTTCTAAACAAATCTATAAGCAAGAATGCAATGAATACGGATTGGTTGTGGTTAAAATTGAAGTGAATAGACAAGGGAAGGTTATTAATGCGGTTCCAGGTATTAAAGGGTCAACAAATACTCATCCATGTTTATTAGGGCCTGCTAAAAAAATTGCCATGTCTCATAAGTGGCCAGCAGATTCAAATGCACCAACCACACAAGTGGGTTTTGTAAGTATTAATTTTGATGTAGGTCAATAATATGAACTATCAAGATACAGTGAATTGGATGTTTCAACAGCTTCCAATGTATCAGAATAAAGGGAACTCAGCCTTTAAAAAAGACTTATCTAATACCTTAAATTTAGCAGAACATTTACAGCATCCAGAAAATGGATTTAAATCCATACATGTTGGCGGCACAAATGGAAAAGGGTCAACAAGCCATATGATGGCATCTGTTTTACAAGAAGCAGGCTATAAAGTGGGTTTGTATACATCACCACATTTAAAAGATTTTAGAGAACGAATTAGAATAAACGGTACTGTTATTAGTAAACATGCCGTAATCGGTTTTATTAAGAGAAATAAGTGCTTTTTAGAAGCAAATAGCTTGTCCTTTTTTGAAATGACTGTTGGAATGGCTTTCGAATATTTTGCAAAACAGAAAGTTGATATTGCTGTTATTGAAGTCGGTTTAGGTGGCCGATTAGATTCTACTAATATTATTACGCCAGAATTAGCTGTAATAACAAATATTGGAATTGATCATACACAGTTTTTAGGAGATACATTAGAAAAAATAGCAGGCGAGAAAGCTGGTATTATAAAGAATAATATCCCTGTTGTTATTGGAGAAACACATCCTGATACTAAAATGGTATTTCAGAATAAAGCAAATGAAACAGCCTCTCATATCTACTTCGCCGACCAAGAGGTTAAAAACATATTAGAAAGTGACTTAAAAGGATCCTATCAAATTCATAATATTAAAACGGTTTTACAATCCGTAAAAATTTTGAAGGAAAGTGGTTATAATATCTCAAATGAAGCTTTAGAAATAGGACTTTTAAATGTTGTTAAAAATACTGGTTTACAAGGTAGGTGGCAAATACTAGGAGCAGACCCAAAGATTATTTGCGATACAGCTCATAATAAAGAAGGACTCACTTATGTGTTTGAGCAAATTAAGCAGGAAGATTATAATCAACTACATATTGTATTTGGAGTAGTAAATGACAAAGATTTAGACAGTATTATACCATTATTACCTAAAGAAGCCAACTATTATTTTTGCAAGCCAAATGTGCAAAGAGGACTTAATGCTGAAATTTTACAATCTTTTTTCAAAAAAAATAAATTATTTGGCGAAGCATTTAAAAGTGTAAATGCAGCTTTAACTAGCGCAAAATCAAACGCTAAGAAAAGTGATTTTATTTACGTTGGAGGAAGTACTTTTGTGGTTGCAGAAATAATTTAAATTTTTTTTTAAAAAATGTTTTGAGATATTAAAAACTAGATTATCTTTGCAGTCCTTAATAATAAGGGCGCGTAGCTCAGTTGGTTCAGAGCACTTGGTTTACACCCAAGGGGTCAGGGGTTCGAATCCCTTCGCGCCCACTTAATTTCAATCCCGATTTACTTTTGTAAGTCGGGATTTTTTGTTTTTTTTTAGGTGTTAAATACCAAAATACTATGAAAACTTTTTATATAAATTTAAGTATTGTATTAATACAAGTTATATCGGGTTTTGCAATTGCCCAAGACAATGATATTAATATTAGTGGTGTAGTATTAGAAGAGGCAACCAGTCAGCCTATTCCATATGCAACTGTTGCGTTGTACCGTAAAAATTCAAAAGAAATTATTACCGGAACATCTACTGATTATGAAGGCAAATTTAATTTAATGACAACAGCTTCTAATTTTTATATTGAAATCAGTTTTATGGGTTTTAAAACAAAATCAATTACTCAGTTAAATTCATCTCATTCTAAAATAAATTTAGGAGTAATTAAACTAGCTGAAGACAGTGAATCTTTAGAAGAAGTTGTTGTTAGAGCAGATGTCTCTAAAACCGTATTTAAATTAGATAAACGCGTATTCAACATAGGAAAAGATATAAGTAGTACAGGCGCAAGTGCGTTAGAGGTATTAAATAGTGTGCCTTCAGTTACGGTTAATATAGAAGGAGAAATTAGTTTAAGAGGTAGCTCTGGTGTACAAATACTTATTAATGGGAAACCGTCAGTATTGGCAGACGAATCTAGTAACGCTTTAGGTACACTTACTGCAGATATGATTGAAAGTATTGAAGTGATAACCAATCCTTCTGCAAAGTACGAAGCTTCTGGTACAGCAGGAATTTTAAATATTATTTTGAAGAAAGAAGAAAAAAAGGGTTGGAATGGTTCCGTTTCTTTAAATACAGGAACTCCAGATAATCATAGTGTTGGCTTAAGTCTTAATCGTAGAACAGAGAAGTTTAATCTTTTTACACAAATAGGTGTAGGTTATCGTTCTTTACCAAGAGATAGTGAAGCTATAAATACAAATTTAGCAGATAATGAAGTTATTTATAGTGTTGGTACGTCTTACAGAGATGAAACATTTTATAATTTTACTTTAGGTACAGATTATCATATAAACGACCTAAATGTCTTAACCTTATCTGGTAATTTTGCATATGAGGTTGAAGATCAGCCATCAGAAACTAATTTTAGATACTATGATTCAAATAACGTATTAGTATCTAACTGGGTAAGAAAAGAAATTACAGAAGCGACTAATCCTAAATATCAATACGATTTTAATTACAAAAAGCAGTTTAAAAATAATTCAGAACACGCCTTACAATTAAGTGCGTTAGGTCGCTTTTTTGGTAAAGACCAATCTTCAGAATTTATTAACTCTACCATTTCGGGTACAGATGCTAACAGTAATCAGCAAACTAAAACCGATTTTAAACAAGCCGATTACACATTTAAAGCAGATTATACAAATCCATTATCTGATTCTTATACCATTGAAGCAGGTGCACAATATGTTATTAATGACGTTGGAAATGATTACCAAGTTAGTGATTTAGAAGGTACAGATTACGTAGTTAATGAGGATCTTACCAATAATTTTGAATACAATCAAAAAGTACTAGGTATTTATTTTACTGGTGCATACGAACTTGAGAAATGGGGAATAAAAGCTGGACTACGGTTAGAAAACACAGATTTAAGTACATTGTTAACTAATACCAATGTGTCTAATTCGCAAAATTTTACAAATTATTTTCCGTCATTTCATACCTCTTATAAATTAAGCGACAATATGTCTTTGCAAGCCGGTTATTCAAGACGGGTTTTTAGACCAAGACTTTGGGATTTAAACCCTTTTTTTAATATTAGAAATAACTTTAATATAACTGTTGGTAATCCAGATTTACAGCCAGAATTTACAGATTCTTATGAAATTACAAGTATTTATAAAATAGGAAAAGCTTCCTTTAGTTCTAGTATTTACCATAAATACACAACAGAAGTTATTGAGCGAGTTTCAACGTTTAACGATAACGTTACAACAACAACAACAGAAAATATTGGTACTAATGCATCTATTGGTTTTGAAACGAATGGAAAATATAGCCCAACGAATTGGTTAACGCTTACAGGAGATTTTAACTTTAATTATTTTGATCGTGTAGGAAATTTTGAAACAGAATCTTTTGATTTTTCAGGTAATCAATGGTCTTCTCGTTTAGGAACCAAAGTAGGGTTGCCTGCGGATATCGATGTAGAATTAACAGGAAGATATCAATCTGGATATAATACTATTCAAGGAGATGTCTCTGGTTATGCATTTTTAGATTTTGGCTTACGTAAAAAAATATTGAAAGGAAAAGCGGTTGTTAATATCGGTGTAAGAGATGTTTTTGAATCTCGTATTTCTGAAAGTTTTGTATCTCAACCAACGTTTGAAACTTATAGCCATAGTCAACGAGGTCGTTTTATCACTTTAGGTGTGAGTTACGGTTTTGGTAAAGGTGAAGCAATGACCTATTCTGGTGGAAGACGTCGCTAATAAAGGCTAGTAGGTTAATGTTAGAACAAGTTTAAAATGCGCTCTAATGCCATTCCACGTGACCCTTTAATTAAAACTGTTGCGTTTTCTAATTGTAAGGTTTCAAAATCAGGTTTTATATCTTCAAATTTTTTGAACTTCTTAATTTTAGATGAGGTTGTAGTTTTTTGAAAGTTTTTTCCAATTAAAAAGATATTGTTTTCAAAATTAAGTTCAATAAAATCTACTATGACTTGGTGTTCTTTTTCTGCTTCAGCGCCTAATTCAAACATGTCTCCAAGAAATAATAACTTAGATGTAGTATTTAATTGCTTTAAGTTTTTAAGTGCTGCTAACATGCTTGTAGGATTTGCATTATAAGCATCGAGAATAATTTGAGTGGTTCCTTTTTTTATTATTTCAGAACGATTATTTTTGGGTTGATAATTTTCAATGGAGGTTTTAATTTGCTTTGTAGGAACTTTAAAATATTGACCAATTGCTATGGCAACAGCTATATTTCCGAAATTATAACTACCTATGAGTTGGCTTTCGATTTTTTTATCTTTATAAGTTAGGGTTACAAATGGATTAGCATCGTTAAAAGAAACAGTACAATCATTTTTAGAATTAGAACCAAATGTAATTACGTTAGTGTAGTTATCTATTTGCTTTATTTGCTCGTAGTCTTCGGTATTAATAAAGGCAGTTTTATCATTTTGTTTTATAAAATCGTAGAGTTCAGCTTTACCTTTAATTACACCTTGTACGCTACCAAAGCCTTCTAAATGTGCTTTACCAAAATTTGTAATTAAACCATAATCTGGTTTTGCTATGTTACAAAGAAATTCAATTTCTTTTTGATGATTAGCACCCATTTCTACAATACCATAATCTAAATCTTTGGTAAAACTTAATAAAGTAAGGGGAACACCAATATGGTTATTTAAGTTTCCAATTGTTGCTTTTACTTTGTAAGTAGTACTTAATACAACATTTATAAGTTCTTTTGTTGTGGTTTTTCCGTTGCTACCTGTGAGTGCTATTATAGGAATGTTAATATGCTCTCTGTGCAATGTAGCTAAAGCTTGTAATGTTGTTAATACATCTTCTACTAAAATACACTGATCATTAACTATTGCATTTACATCGTCTATTACACAATATTTTGCACCACCGTCTAGAGCTGTGCTAACAAATTTATTCCCGTCAAAATTATCTCCCTTAAGGGCAAAATAGATACAATCTGGTTTTAGTTTTCTGGTATCTGTGCATACTGATGTGCATGCATTGAATTTTGAATATATTTCGGTTATAGTCATGTTTTATAATTGCTGTTTAGGTAGGTTTAAAAATAAAAAAAGTCCTGACAAATTTGCCAGGACTTTTCTAAATATTATTTAACGTTTTTTAATTACGTCTTTTTCCACCATTTTGGCTTTTAGAACCAACTCTAGATACTGCACATCTAAAGCCAATGTAATCTGTTGCCATATCTTGTGGGAAGTAGCGACGTTGAGCTGGGTCAATCCAGTACGCTCTATCTCTCCAAGAACCACCTTTGTAGACTCTTACTTCGTCATTTATTAAAGATGTTCTATTACTAGACTTATCGTATTCTCTTATTAATTTTCCTTCTGCTGAGTCAAGTTCAACTCTGTGCTTAGGTGAGTTATACATTTTTCTAGTATCATTATTTTTGGATCCTTCTGTTTCATCAAAACTTTCTCTGTAATAACGAGAAGAACGTTTATCACCATCTCTAAAGTTTCTGTTATCACTTTGGCTAAAGTTAGCTCTTAAGTATGTTTCATCTTCATCAATTGGAACTCTTGCAATTTCACCTGGTAAATCTCTTGCAACAATCTTACCGTTAGGTAATGTGTCATATACAATTTCATCAACAGTTACAATTTTTACAGAACCATCTTCGTTAATTGCGTTTTTAGTATAAACGTTACCTCTATAGTAGTTAAAATCATTAAATTCATCATCTACAATAGGTCTGTAAACGTCAGCTACCCATTCTGCAACATTACCAGCCATATCATATAAACCGTAATCGTTTGGAGAATATGTTTTTACTTCTGCAGTAATATCGGCACCATCATCAGACCAACCAGCAATTCCACCGTAGTCACCTTTACCTTGCTTAAAGTTAGCCATTTGATCACCACGATTTACACGCTTACCAGATCTAGTATATTGACCATCCCAAGGATATTTTTTACGACCTCTATAAACATTATAGCTACGTAATTCGCTCATACCTAAAGCAGCATATTCCCATTCAGCTTCTGTAGGAAGTCTATATTTTACAGGGATTAAGCCTGTTTCTCTACTTGCGTAAACATTAATAGGGTTACCTTCTGCATCTGTTTGTTGGTTACGTTTTCCGCCTTCTAATACTTCAGTGTTACCACCATATGTTTGAGAAGGAGCGTTGATATATGTATCAGTACTAAATGTACTTTCTGCATTTACATCTGTAAGATGCGCATCTCTTTTAATATATCCTGCTTCTTGTAAAGCCATTTCAGCTACACGGTCTGTTCTCCAGTTTGCATATTCAACAGCTTGTATCCAGCTAACACCAACTACAGGGTAGTTTGCATAACCAGGATGACGTAAATAATTTTCAGTCATCATTTCGTTGTATCCTAAACGATTTCTCCATACTAAGGTATCCGGAAGTGCGCCTTTGTATATTAAAGCATAGTTTGGATCATCTGGAGGGTAAACATTCTTCAAATAATCTAAGTAGAATGTGTAGTTAAGGTTTGTTACTTCAGTTTCATCCATATAGAATGACTGAACGTGTTGTTGATTTGGAGCGTTGTTCCAATCATGCATTGGGTCGTCTTGTACTTTACCCATTGTAAAGGTACCACCTTCAATAAATGAAGTTCCTGGAGGCGTTTCTTGCTCCTTGAATTGCGTGTTGTATTGAAAACCACCTTTTTTGTCGTTTATCTTCCATCCAGTAGCACTGTCTGTGTTACCATCATTAGAAGAACGATTACAGCTAACTATTGTAGCAAAAAGCGCCAATACAATTAATAATTTTAATTTTGAGACATTTTTCATATCCATAGGTTTAAGTAAGCTCGTTTAATTTTAGAGTCGCAATATAGTAATTAAAGGCAAACTAACAACTTTTTTTTGTATCAAATTGCAAAAAAATGTGCATTTCGTCCTTTTTTTTATACATCACAACGGATTTTTAGCCTTTTATCGATCTATTTTACCCATTAATAACGAGGGCGCAAATGAATTATTGTTGTATTTTTGAAATAAAAAATTGGAAGTCATAATATCAGGCTTTGTTAGTCGTTATTTTATTAAAATTTTACTTTTTAGACTTTTAAACTGATTTTTTTAACTTTTATGGAACCTAAAATGAGTCCAAATCAATGAAAAATTTCTATTCTATAATTCTTATTTTGTTTTCTTCGTTTGTTATTGCGCAACAAAAGCAATTCAATATTAATTGGGAAAGCACTGTAGTTTTAGAAACTCCAACTGCAAAAATTGAAATTCCGGCCTTTGATGTTAATCATTTACATTATAATGATGATAAAGGATTAATGTTTTATACGGAATGGGAACAGAGTGGTTCTTATATAGATGAAAACTCTATTCAGATAACTAATGTAGTTTATTCAACAATTACAGCTTCAGAATTAAAGGATTTAAATACAAATTTAATTCCATCATCAATATACTATAAGTTATATAATACTATTGCAAGAGGTAGACGTTCTTGTTATTTTGAAATGAGTCCTATAATAAAGGATGGTAGTAATTATAAAAAAATTGAATCGTTTACCTTAATATATAGTAATGTAAATTCGCGCTATACTAATAATGCAAAGACTACCAATGAAATTACTAATTCTGTATTAAGTACAGGTGATTGGTACCGCTTTTATATAGAAGAGACTGGAGTTTATAGACTGTCTAAAAGTTTTTTAAGTGGTTTAGGTATTAATACAAATTCAGTAGATCCAAGAAATATTAAAATTTATGGAAATGGTGGACGCATGTTACCATATTCTAATTCTGAAAATTATCCATTTGATGTTGTAGAAAATGCTGTGAAGTTTGTTGGCGAAGATGATGGAAATTTTGATAATGGTGATTATATACTTTTTTATGGAGAAGGTCCAAAAACATATAATGCAGAAAGTGATACCAATTTAAACTTATACACAGACAAAACATATTACTATGTTAATGTAGGTTCTGGTTCTGGTAAACGTATACAATCTATGCCTAATATTGATGAAGCGGCAGATATTGAAATTAATACATTTCAAGATTATCAGTTTTATGAAGTTGATCAAACCAATTTAGGAAGCATTGGTAGACGATGGTTTGGTGATGAGTTTGATATTGAAAACCAACGAACATATGAATTTAATTTTCCTAATTTAGTTACCACTGAGCCTATAAGTTTAAGTGTTTCTGCGGGTTCTATTTCTGAGGTTTCTACATCAATGACAATATCTTTAAACGGAAATCAGGTTACAACTTTAAGTTTTGGTACTATCGTTTCTGGGTCTATTTTGGCGAATGGTGCTTCCTATAATAATACCGCAACAGCATCATCGGATGATATTACAATAACCTTAGACTATAATAATAATGGTAACCCATCATCAAATGCATATTTAGATTATATAAATATAGAAGCTACACGAAACTTAATATATGAAGGTAGCCAAATGGTGTTTTCAAACAGCGATGTTATAACAACACCAGGTGTTGCACAATATAATGTATCTAATACAAATAGTTTAAGTGAGATTTGGGATATTACGGATCGGTTTAATGTTTCAAATATCGTAAATTCTGATAATTCTGGTAATCTTAGTTTTAAATCTTATGCTGGCGAAGAGCGTTCTTATATAGCATTTTCTTATTCAAGTGCTCTAAGCCCCTCTCAAGACTCTAGGACAACCGTAGCAAATCAGAATTTAAAAGGAACCATATTTAATAATGATCAAGGCGTATTTGAAGATATAGATTATATCATACTTGCACCATCTCAGTTTTTAACACAAGCAGAACGATTGGCGCAAATAAATAGAGAACAATACAATCTTAATGTTAAGGTGGTAGATATTGAATTAATTTATAACGAATTTAGTACAGGTAGCCAAGATATTGCGGCTCTTAGAAATTTTGTAAAATATGTTTATGATAATGCCAGCACAGATAGTAATAGAGTAAAATACCTTTGTTTATTCGGTGATGGCTCCTATGATTACAAAGACAGAATAAGTAATAACACTAATTTAGTACCATCATGGTATACAATGAATAGTTTTAGTTTAACTAATTCATTTGTGTCTGATGATTTTTATGCAATGATGGATGAAAATGAAGGCACATTAGCCTTAAGTGATAGAATGGATATTGCAGTTGGTAGAATTGTTGCAGAAGATGTACAACGAGCCACAGAAATGGTAGATAAAGTAAAAGCATATTATCAGCCAGAAGCGTATGGAAGTTGGAGAAATAACATTGTACTTATATCGGATGATGTAGATGAAGATTGGGAAGCAGATTTACAACTATCTACAGATAATTTGGCAACAACATTAGAAGCAGAAAAACCTTTTTTTAATGTTACTAAAATTCACTCAGATGCTTATGAACAAGAAACATCATCTGCAGGTGATCGCTACCCAGATGTTAATGAGGCTATTAAAGATGCTATAGAAGTTGGAGCGTTGGTTGTAAATTATTTTGGGCATGGAGGTGAAGATGGCATTGCTAAAGAGCGTATTTTTGATAAGTTTGAATCGCAAGAAGTCAGTAACGTTTGTAAATACAATTTATTTATAACCGTAACCTGTGAGTACACAAAGTTTGATGATCCATCTAGAGAAACAGCGGGAGAATATATGTTTTGGAATACAGATGGTGGTTCTATTAGTTTAATTACCACAACCCGTCAAATTTTTGTCAATGTAGGTAAAGACTTTAATGAAGTATTAGATGATTACTTATTTGCTTTTGGTTCTAACGATTACCCATCAATAGCAGAAGCATTGAGACTCACAAAAACTGATAATAGCATTGTTGGTCAATCTCAAAAACGACTAGTTTTTTATATTGGTGATCCAGCAATGAAATTAGCTGTTCCGCAACCAGATATTAAATTAACAAAAATAAATGATGTAGAAATTACACAAGCTATTGATACGCTGCAAGCTTTGGCATATTCTAAATTATCTGGCGAAGTTGTAGATGAAAGTGGAAACCTTTTAACTCATTACAATGGTACCTTAACAACTACTGTTTACGATAAGTCTATAGAACGACAGACTTTAGGCAATGATGGAATAAGAGATTCTAACAATGATTTAATTGTTATGGATTTTACAACGCTTGGTGAAGTGATTTTTAGAGGTCAAGCAAGCGTTGTAAATGGTGAGTTTGAAATTGATTTTATTGTACCCAGAGATATAGGTATACCAGTTGGAAACGGTAAAGTAAGTTTTTATGCACATGATACAAACCAGACTGAAGATCAAGCAGGTGCTAATTTTGATATTACAATTGGTGGTATTAACGAAGATGCAGAAGAGGATAATATTGGCCCTGTAATAGAATTATATATGAATGATGAAAACTTTGTCTCTGGAGGTATTACCAATGAGTCGCCAAACTTTTTAGTAAAACTTCAAGATGATAATGGTATTAATACAGCTAGTGGTATTGGTCATGATATTACAGCCATTATAGATGGCGATGAAACTAATCCAATAGTATTAAATAATTACTATCAAGCTAATATAGATGATTATACAAATGGAACTTTAACATATCCATTTAGAGATTTAGAACCAGGTTTACATACATTAACTTTGAAAGCTTGGGATGTATACAATAATTCTTCAACAGAAGAAATTCAATTCACTGTTTATGACAAGGATGAAGAACTTGTAATAAATAATGTATTAAACTACCCAAACCCATTTGTAAATTATACGGAGTTTTGGTTTAATCATAATAGTCCTGATATTTTAGATGTATCAGTTCAAATATTTACGGTTTCTGGCAAATTGGTAAGAACGCTAAATGGACAAACAGGTGAAGAAGGATGTTGTAATAATGGTTCCTCTTCCTTATCTAGAAGTATCGTTTGGGACGGAAGAGATGATTTTGGAGATAAAATAGGAAAAGGCGTATATGTTTATAAACTAAAAGTGAAATCTAACCGTTTAAATAAGCAAGTTGAAAAAATTCAAAAATTGGTGATACTTTAACTATTAGATAATATTTTTCTGCTGCAAGCGTTAGTTACGTGGTTATATAAAAACAAAATCAAAATAAAAATTTATATTTGCTAACGAATTAATACGATTTAAAACTTATTGATTCCTGAAAAAATAAACATGAAAAAATATATATTTACTCTTTTGGCCTTGGCCTCTTTAGGCTATACGATAGCACAAGATACAACACAAATTATCGAAAGCACATCAGATACTAGAGTTATAACTACAGGTATGCCATTTTTGCTTATTGCACCAGATGCGAGGTCTGCTTCAATGGGAGACATGGGAGTCGCAACTTCTATGGATGGTTATTCTCAACAGTACAATCCCGCTAAATATGTTTTTTCAGAAGCAAAACAAGGGGTGAGTTTAAGTTATACACCATATTTAAGTAAGTTAGTAAATGACATATCTATCAGTTATTTAACTTATTACAATAGGTTGAGCGATGTAAGTGCTTTTTCTGTAGGTCTTAAATATTTTTCATTAGGCGAAATAGTTTTAACAGATAGTGCTGATGATCCAGGTCGTACAGTTAAACCTAATGAGTTTGCAATAGATGGGGCTTATACATTAAGATTAAGTGATCAATTTGCAATGGCGGTTGCTATGCGATACATGAGGTCTGATCTTAGAATTAGTGGAGCAGCTAATTCTAATGCTGATCCAGCTAGTACCTTCGGTGCAGATATTACTGGTTACTATCAAAGTGAAGAAGAAGCTTATAATGATTTTAACGGTCGATGGAGAGCAGGTTTTGCTATTCAAAATTTAGGGCCGAGATTTAAATATGACGATGGAGGGCAAGAAGTGTTTCAACCAACAAACTTAAGATTAGGAGCTGGTTTCGATTTTATTTTTGATCAATACAATAAATTAGCTGTAACAGCAGAGGTCACAAAATATTTAGTACCTACACCACCAATTTATGGAGATAAAATAGTATTTACAGATGTTAATGGAGATGGCGTTTTTGATGAGGATGATGGTGATTTTCAAACTGATGATCAGTTAGCAGCTTCAGAAGAAGATATTATAGTTTCTGGGCAAAATAATGATGTTAGTTTTTTAACGGGTGTTTTTCAATCTTTTGGTGATGCACCAGGAGGGTTTAGTGAAGAGTTAAGAGAGTTTACTTGGGCATTGGGAGCAGAATATACGTATCAAGATAATTTTTCGTTAAGAACAGGGTATTTTAATGAAGCTGATGATAAAGGTGCTCGTAAGTTTTTTGCATTAGGAGCAGGTTTTAAATACACTACAATTAATGTAGATTTATCGTATTTATTCTCAGCATCAAAAGTGCAAAGTCCATTAGAAAATACATTACGTTTCTCATTAACTTTTAATTTTGGAGATGGAGAATACAATGAATATTAAAAATTATAATTAATTTAATTTCAAAGAACTATTGTCTAATAAGCAATAGTTTTTTTGTCTGTATACAAATGGTAACTATATGAAGGAAGTAAAAATAGAAACGACATTAAGTGTTTATGAAGATTTTACGGAGCTTCCTAATGAAATTCAAAATTTAATGAATTCTGCTATAGAAGCCAGAGATAATGCCTATGCACCATATTCTAAATTTAATGTTGGAGCAGCTATTTTACTAGATAACGGTGAGGTGGTTATTGGTAGTAATCAAGAAAATGCTTGCTATCCTTCTGGTTTATGTGCAGAGCGTACAGCTATCTATTATACAGGCGCAAAATATCCACAAGCCAAGATTTTAAAAATGGCAATTACCGCATCATCTCAAAATCAAATTACAGATCAACCAATTCCGCCATGTGGTGCTTGTAGGCAAGCTATCGCTGAGTATGAAATTAAACAAGATTCATCTATTGAAATTTACTTCATGGGAGCAAAAGGTAAGGTGGTGAAGTCACAATCCTTAGCAAACTTATTACCACTTCTTTTTGAAAGCTCAGTTTTATAGACATTTCGTTGAAAAAATTTCAGTAATTTCTGTTTTTTTTACGATATAGTGTTTCTTCATTATTTTCTAAAGTGTTATTTTTGTTATTCTATTTTAAGAACTTATCAAGAAATGCAAAAAATAACTAAAGAGGTTTACCTTAAATGGTACGAGGACATGTTGTTCTGGCGAAAGTTTGAAGACAAACTAGCCGCAGTTTATATTCAACAAAAAGTTAGAGGATTCCTTCATTTGTATAATGGGCAAGAAGCTGTTTTAGCAGGTGCTTTACATGCTATGGATTTAACTAAAGATAAGATGATTACGGCATACCGTAATCACGTACAACCAATAGGTATGGGAGTAGATCCTAAACGTGTTATGGCAGAATTATTTGGTAAGGCTACAGGTACTTCTCAAGGACTTGGTGGTTCAATGCATATCTTTTCTAAAGAACATCGTTTTTATGGAGGTCACGGAATTGTTGGTGGTCAAATTCCATTAGGAGCTGGTATTGCATTTGGAGATAAGTATCACGGCGTAGATGGTGTAACCATCTGTTGTTTTGGAGATGGTGCTGCAAGACAAGGCTCTTTACACGAAACATTTAACCTAGCAATGTTATGGAATTTACCAGTAGTTTTTGTGTGTGAAAACAACGGTTACGCTATGGGAACTTCCGTAGAGCGTACTGCAAACCATACAGATGTATGGAAACTTGGTTTAGGTTACGATATGCCTTCTGGTCCAGTAGATGGAATGAACCCTATAAAAGTTGCTGAAGCTTTTGATGAAGCTATTACTAGAGCAAGAAATGGAGGAGGGCCATCATTCTTAGAAGTTAAAACATACCGTTATAGAGGTCATTCAATGTCTGATGCGCAACACTACAGAACAAAAGAAGAAGTTGAAGAATACAAGAAAATAGACCCTATTACACAAGTAAAAGATATTATACTTGAGAAGAAATATGCAACAGAAGAAGATTTAAAAGCTATAGATAAGGATGTGAAAAAACGAGTTGCAGAATGTGAGAAATTTGCAGATGAGTCACCATATCCTGAAATTAGCGTGATGTATGATGCAGTTTATGAACAAGAAGATTATCCATTTATAGACCACAAAATAAAATAAGCTATGGCAGAAATAATTAATATGCCGCGTTTAAGCGATACCATGGAAGAAGGAACTGTTGCCTCTTGGTTAAAAAAGGTTGGTGACAAAGTTGAAGAAGGTGATATTTTAGCAGAAATAGAAACCGATAAAGCTACAATGGAGTTTGAGTCTTTTAACGAAGGTACATTACTACATATAGGTATACAAGAAGGTGAAACTGCAAAAGTAGATACACTTTTAGCCATTATAGGAGATGAAGGAGAAGACATCTCTAGCTATTTAAATGGTAGTACTGAGGAGGCTGCGTCTGATGAAACACCAGAAACTACTGAAGAATCAAAAGATCTTTCAGATGTAGATTTTGATGCTAAACAAGAATTGCCAGAAGGGGTTATAGTAGTTACTATGCCACGTTTAAGTGATACCATGGAAGAAGGTACTGTTGCTACTTGGTTAAAACAAGTTGGTGATGAGGTAGAAGAAGGTGATATTTTAGCTGAGATTGAAACAGATAAAGCTACTATGGAATTTGAATCCTTCCAATCTGGTACTTTATTACATATTGGTTTAAATGAAGGTGAGTCTGCAAAAGTAGATTCATTGTTAGCAATAATTGGCCCAAAAGGAACTGATGTCTCTAATGTAGCTAAAAACTTTACAGTTGCAGGTAGTGAAACAAAAGAAGAAGCACCTAAAGTTGAAGCAAAGAAAGAAGCTCCAAAAGCGGCACCTAAAAAAGTTGAAACCAAGAAAGAAACACCTAAGGCATCTCCTGCCAAAACAACATCAGGACGTGTTTTTGCCTCGCCATTGGCTAAGAAAATGGCAGAAGAAAAAGGAATCAATTTATCTCAAGTTACTGGTACTGGTGAAAACGGAAGGATTGTAAAGAAAGATATCGAAAACTTTACGCCTGCAGCACAATCTGCATCCGTTGGTAAATTTGTACCAACTGGTCAAGAAGATTTTGATGAAGTTCCAAATTCTAACATGCGTAAAGCCATTGCTAAAAATTTAGCTAAATCAAAATTTACAGCACCACATTATTACTTAAATGTTGAGTTTGATATGGAGAATGCTATTGCCTTTAGAAAGCAATATAACTCTGTTCCAGATACAAAAATTTCGTATAATGATATTGTAGTTAAAGCATGTGCTTTAGCATTAAAACAACACCCACAAGTTAATTCTCAGTGGTTTGATGATAGAATGCAATTAAATAACCATGTACATATAGGTGTTGCAGTTGCTGTGCCAGATGGTTTATTAGTACCAGTAGTTAAATTTGCTAATGAGCAAAGCTTAACTCAAATTGGTGCTGCAGTTAGAGAATTTGCAGGTAAAGCAAGAAATAAAAAACTAGCTTTAGATGAAATGGAAGGCAGTACATTTACAATCTCTAACTTAGGTATGTTTGGTATAGATAGCTTTACGTCAATTATCAACCAACCTAATTCGGCAATTTTATCCGTTGGTAATATTGTAGAAAAGCCTGTGGTTAAAGAAGGACAAATTGTGGTAGGTAACACTATGAAATTATGTTTGGCATGCGATCACAGAACAGTAGATGGTGCAACAGGTGCTCAATTCCTTCAAACACTCAAGGGATATATTGAAAACCCTGTAACGATGTTAGTATAATAAATTGATACTCTGAACGAGTTTCAGAATCTGAATAATATAATCCTGATTTGATAATTCATCGAATCAGGATTTTTTTATCTTTAAACTCAAATATATGTAATGAAAAAAATACTGTCAATTTTAATTTTCACTTTAATTTGTTCTTGTGCTTTTCAAACAAAAGGAGCTGATGGGCAACCCGGTAAAAACGGTGAACCTGAAAAACCAAAAATTAAAAAAGAAGACATTAAGGCAAGTATGAATTATTTAGCTTCAGATGCATTAAATGGACGAGCAACAGGAAGTGACGGCATTGAAAAAGCAGCTGTATTTATAGAAAATTATTTAAAAACAAATAACATTAAACCGTATTTTAAAACCTATAGAGATTCATTTAAATTAAATGATTTAGACGGTTATAATATAGTAGGAATGGTAGAAGGTAGTGACCCAAAATTAAAAGAAGAATTTATTATTCTTGGAGGTCATTACGATCATATAGGTAAAGGAAAAATTGTAGAGGGAGATTCTATTGCTAATGGTGCCAATGATGACGCGTCAGGTACTATTGCTGCTATGGAGTTTGGTAAATATTTTGCCAAAACAAAAACTAATAAAAGAAGTATTTTAATAACACTGTACGACGCAGAAGAAATGGGCCTAAAAGGTTCTGAGCACTTAGCAGAACGTTTTAAAGTAAAAGGAATCAATGCGTATACCATGATTAATTTTGAAATGATTGGTGTGCCAAGAGCAGAAAATGAAGTGATGGCTTATATGAGTGGTTTTGAACGTTCTAATTTTGCTAAAACTTTAAATGCTTATGCTGGCGAGGAAGTTGTTGGTTTTTTTTCTAAAGCCAAAGAGTTTAATTTATTTATGAGGTCTGATAATTATCCTGTTTATAAGGAATTAAATATTCCTGCACATGCTATTTCAACTTTCGATTTTTCTAACTTTGATTATTATCATCATGTAGATGATGAAGCCGATAAAATGGATTATGAACATATGGTGAATTTTATAGAAAAAATGATTCCTGCGTTAGAAGGAATGATGAATGCACCAACCAAAGAAGTCGTATTAAAAGATGAGTAAAAACATAATTATTACAGGTACAAGTAGAGGAATAGGTTTTGAATTGGTTCACCTTTTTGCCAATCAAGGTCATAATGTTTTGGCATTATCTCGTAATGCAAAACCAGTAAGCAATCTTCATTTTGATAACATATCATCATTTCCTTTTGACTTGTGTAACCAAGACGATTATAAAAAAGTATCCGATTTTATAAATGAAGAATGGAAACAAGTAGATATTTTAATTAATAATGCAGGTGCTATAGTTAACAAGCCATTTGCAGAAACGACATTTCAAGATTTTAGAAAAGTGTATCAAACCAATGTTTTTGGGGTTTCAGAATTAACAAGAACTGTATTGCCTTTTCTTAAAAAGGATGGGCATGTGGTAACCATTAGTTCTATGGGAGGCATTCAAGGTAGTATGAAATTCCCTGGTTTATCTGCATACAGTTCTAGTAAAGGCGCAGTAATTACTTTAGTAGAATTATTGGCCGAAGAATTTAAAGAAACAGGTCCGCAGTTTAATGTCTTGGCATTAGGCGCTGTGCAAACCGAAATGTTAGAAGAAGCATTTCCTGGTTACAAAGCACCAACTACAGCTAAGGAAATGGCAGAATATATTCAGAATTTTGCCTTAACAGGAAACAAGTATTACAACGGTAAAGTGTTGCAAGTTTCAAATTCTACACCATAGATGTCTAAGTATAAATGTGTAATTTTTGATTGCGATGGTGTGCTTGTAGATAGTGAACCGTTAAGTAATCAGGTGATGGTTGATATGGCAAATGAATTAGGTGCTGATATTGACCTAGCTTATGCATTTCATCATTTTAAAGGAAATTCGTTTTATAAATGTGAAAATCATATTTCAGAATTAATTGAAGCGAAATTACCTACCAATTTTGAGGCAGAATATAGAAGACGTTCTTTTGAAAAGTTTAAAACAGACATTTCACCTGTTGAAGGTGTTTTAGACGTAGTTAAAAATCTTGATATACCGTTTTGTGTAGCTTCAAGCGGACCAGAAAATAAAATTCAACTTAATCTTGAATTAACTGGTTTATGGTCTTATTTTAAAGCTAACGTATTTAGTTGTTATAGTGTTAATAAATGGAAACCAGACCCAGCTGTTTTTTTATGGGCTGCAGAAACTATGGGATTTCAACCAGATCAATGTGTTGTTGTTGAAGATAGTAGTATTGGCGTTGACGCTGCAATAAATGGAGGTTTTGATGTGTTTGGATATACGGCTCATGATTTTAATGAACAGTTAAAAAATAAAGCAACCAAAACCTTCAATACTATGGCAGATTTAATGACATTAATAACTAATTCAAAATAAATTTAGATAGATTAATTATAAAATGCACGCACAGTTTTTAGACTTTGTTCCAGCTTCGGCTAAACCATTACTTATAGAATTATTAGATAATGATAATTTAACCGTAAAAGTGAAACGAGAACGAAAAACAAGACATGGTGATTATAGAATGTTGCCTAATGGTAAACATCAAATTACAGTAAATTCTAACTTAAATAGTTATAGATTTTTAATTACCTTAATTCATGAAATTGCACATTTTGAAGCGTATAGTAAATACGGAAGACAGATAAAGCCACATGGTAAGGAATGGAAGCATACATTTCAGCATTTAATGTTACCGTTTATTAGACCCGAAGTTTTTCCGTTAGAATTGTTACCTTTATTGGCAAATCATTTTAAAAACCCAAAGGCGTCTAGCGATACAGATACACAACTGGCCTATGCCTTAAAGCAATTTAACGAAGATGATAATAAGACGTATGTATTTGAGTTACCTTTGAATCAGACTTTTAAACTTTATAATGGTAGAGTTTTTAGAAGAGGTAATAAACGAAGAAAACGTATTGAATGTGTTGAGGTTAGCTCAGGTAAATTATATTTGTTTAACCCAAATGCAGAAGTAGAAGTATTAGATTAAAAACATAAATTGATGGATAGCAAAAACAAAAATTATTACGCCATTTTAATGGCAGGAGGAGTTGGGTCAAGATTTTGGCCCGTAAGTACTCAAGATTTTCCTAAACAATTTCATGATATGTTAGGAACAGGAGATACTTTAATCCAGAAAACATTTAATCGCTTAGCGAAATTAATTCCTGAAGAAAATATCTTCATTCTAACTAATGAGCGTTATAATGATTTAGTTTTTGAGCAATTACCAAATATCACAAAACGTCAAGTAGTGTTAGAACCTGCCATGCGAAATACAGCACCTTGTATTTTATATGCGTCTTTAAAAATTCAGAAAGAAAACGAAGATGCCGTAATGATAGTGGCACCAAGTGATCATTGGATTGAGGATGAACAGGCTTTTTCAAATAATGTAAAAACGGCTTTTGATTATTGTGCAACTAATTCTGCATTGATGACGTTAGGCATTACACCAACATTTCCAAACACAGGTTATGGCTATATAGAATATGATAAAACTGCTACAACAGAAATAAAATCTGTAAATCAATTTAGAGAAAAACCAGATTATGAAACAGCAAAAACGTTTATAGAACAAGGGAATTTTTTATGGAATGCAGGCATTTTTATGTGGAGTGCTAAAACAGTAGTTGCTGCATTTAAAAACAACCAACCACAATTATTCGACTTATTTGAAAAAGGATATAGTGTTTACAACACGGAATTTGAAGATGATTTTATAAAAGAGAATTACCAAAAAGCAGAAAATATATCTGTAGATTATGCACTTATGGAAAAAAGTGATAATGTTTACGTAATACCTGCAACTTTCGACTGGAATGATCTTGGTACTTGGGGAAGTTTATACGATAAATTAGATAAAGACGAAAACACAAATGCAGTTGTTAATGCTAAAGCTTTAACCGAAGATTCTAGTGGTAATATGATTAGAACCAAGGGCAATAAAGTAGTTGTGGTAGATGGATTAAAAGATTACATCATTGTTGACAAAGACGAAGTTTTACTTATCTTTCCAAAAGCTAAAGAGCAAGATATTAAAAAAGTACTTCAAAATGTAAAAGCTAATTTTGGAGAAGAATATGGTTAGAAAGCTATGAGTGACGAAAATAAATTTAATTTCTCTGAAGATGAAAATTCAAAAGAGACAAATGAATTAAACAAGGAAAATACCGTAGAAGAAAAAAAAGATGCGGTTAAAAAGGATGCACAAGGTTTGTTTACCAGTGTAAAAACCTTTCTTAAAGAGTTATTAGATTTTAGGGAGGATACAGATCGAGATGCAACTATTGCCGCTATAAAAGCAGATATACCTTTTAAAGGTGCCACAGCATGGATATTGGTCTGTTCAATTTTTGTAGCTTCAATTGGGTTAAATGCCAATTCAACAGCTGTAGTTATTGGAGCCATGTTAATCTCACCTCTAATGGGACCCATTCTTGGTGTTGGATTATCCATTTCTATTAATGATATAGATACATTAAAAAGATCATTAATAAACTTGGCAATTATGATTGTATTAAGTTTATTAACAGCTTTTTTATTTTTTAGATTTTTTCCTCTTAGCGAAGATACTTCTGAGCTTTTAGGTAGAGTAAAACCAGATATACGAGATGTTTTAATTGCTTTTTTTGGTGGATTAGCATTAATCATTGCAAGAACCAAAAAAGGAACTATTGCTTCTGTAATTTTTGGTGTAGCCATAGCTACAGCTTTAATGCCTCCTCTGTGTACAGCAGGTTATGGTTTGGCTAAAGCTAATTTAGAGTATTTTGGACAAGCGATGTATCTTTTTACTATAAATACCATTTTTATAGCTTTAGCTACATTTTTGGTTTTAAAAGTATTGCGTTTTCCAATGCTTAAATATGCCAATTCAAAAAAACGTAAACGTATAGCTAGGCTTGCGTCATTAATTGCAATTGTAGTAATGATTCCGGCTTCTTTTACGTTTTTTGATGTGTATAAAGAAAGTACATTTAATAGAGATGCAAATATATTTATAGAAGACGAACTTGGTGCTTTGCCACATGCAAATTATATAAAGAATAATGCTTATCCAGAATATAGTAGAGATAGTATTTCTACCATTACCCTTAGTACTTTTGGATTAGATGAAATTCCAGAATCAACATTAAGTGTTTTGCAAAATAGAATGTCTAATTATGGGTCATTAAAAGATGCAAAATTAATTGTGAACCAAAATAAACTTAAGAATTTAGATAATATAAGGTATATGGAAGAGTTACGTACCAGAGATTCTTTAGATTTAATGAGCCAACAACAAAAAATAATATTTTTAGAAAGTAAATTGAAACATCTATCTAAATTAGAAGAAGATCAAATACCATTTGAAGCGTTAATTAGAGAATTAAAAATTAATTATGAAAGATTAGAAAGTATCTCGTATGCTAATCAAATAACTTCAAACATGACAACTATTGATACATTAAAAGTTTTTAATGTAAAATGGATAGACTCTGCATCAACAAAAGAAACTATTGAGAACGATAGTAAGAAACTAAGATTATATTTAAAAGAAAGGTTAGATTTAGATACGTTGCAAGTAGTACTTAGAAACTAAATTAGTTATTTTCTTCTAAGTACATTCTGCGAACTTTTCTAAATAAATTAGATGAATAGACGAAGTTGGTAACAGCTTCGTTTTCTGTTCTAAAAATAGTTTCACTAGAGCCTTCCCATTCTAATAAACCATCTTTTAGAAATACAATTTTTTCACCTATTTCCATAACAGAATTCATATCATGTGTATTAATAACGGTTGTGATATTAAATTCGGCTGTAATTTCTTGTATTAAATTATCTATAACAATGGCAGTTTTAGGATCTAAACCAGAGTTAGGCTCATCACAGAATAAAAATTTAGGTCTGTTTACAATGGCCCTAGCAATAGCTACACGTTTCTGCATGCCTCCAGAAGCTTCACTTGGCATTTTGTTATGAGCGTTTTCTAGATTAACGCGTTGCAATACTACGTTAACACGGTCTTCCATTTCGCTTTTATTCTGTTTGGTAAACATGCGTAGAGGGAACATTACATTTTCTGCAATAGTCATAGAATCAAAAAGAGCACTTCCTTGAAAAACCATTCCCATCTCTGAGCGTAAGTTGATTTTCTCAGTTTTAGATAAATCACTAAAGTTTTTACCCTCGTACGCAATAGAACCTTGTTCGTATTCAAACAAACCTAGTAAACATTTTAAGAATACGGTTTTTCCTGAGCCACTTTGTCCTATAATAAGGTTGGTTTTACCTTTTTCAAAAGAAGTAGTAATCCCTTTTAAAATGTGAGCGTCTCCAAATGACTTATGCAAATCTTTAACTTGTATCATAATTAGCCGAGTAACAAACTAGTTAGTAAAAAGTTGACCAAAATAATCATTACACTGGTCCAAACAAATGAGGTTGTACTAGCTTTTCCTACTTCTAAAGCACCTCCTTTCATAAAATAACCATAATATGAAGGAATTGTAGCTAATAGAAATGCAAAAACAAAAGTTTTTATAAATGCATAGACAAAATGAAACGGAATGAAATCTAGCTGAACCCCTTCAATATAATTCTCCATTGTACCGTAACCGCCATATACACATGCCAATAGGCCTCCTAAAATGCCTAAAAACATTGCTATAGATATAACAAAAGGGTAAAGTATTAAAGCTATAAACTTAGGAAACACCAAGTAATTTATAGCATTAATACCCATTACTTCTAAGGCATCAATTTGTTCTGTAACACGCATTGTACCAATACTAGAGGTTATAAAAGAACCTACTTTTCCAGCCATTATTATGGAAATAAAGGTAGGCGCAAATTCTAAAATAATAGATTGTCTTGTGGCAAAACCAACTAAGTACTTTGGCATTATAGGACTCGTCATATTCAGAGAGGTTTGTATAGCAACAACACCTCCTACAAAAAATGAAATAAAGGCCACAATGCCTATAGACCCAATTATAAGGTCATCAATATCTTTTAAGATTAATGGTTTCATCACTGACCATTTAGTAGGTCTGCGAAAAATATCCTTAATCATTATAAAGTAAGTACCTATATTCCCTAGATAAGTTAATGGAGTTTTCATTAATGCTAAAGTATAAAAAATGATTCTTAAAAGCGCATATTCAGATTTTTTTCACGAATAAAAAAGATTAATTATTAACTTATTTAAAACTAAAAATAGTTACAAATTAATACCATGAAATTAACATAAATTAAAATTAAGATAACATAAAAGTTGTAATTTTGGTATCCATTTTAAAGTCTTATTCAAATGAAAAATATCTTCTCTTTTTTCGCTATTTTAACCTTGTTTTCCTCATGTGGTTCTCAAAATAATGTTGTTGATGAAAAACTGGAAACAATTGTTGTTTCACCGCCAATTTCAGATACAGATGCAAGGCCAAAACTTGTTGTAGGCATTGTAGTAGATCAAATGCGCTATGATTACTTAACGCGTTTTAATGCCAAGTTTGGAGAAGGAGGGTTTAAAAGAATGATTAAAGAAGGTTTTAATTGTAAAAACAACCATTTTAATTACGTGCCAACGTATACTGGTCCTGGTCATGCTTCAATTTATACAGGTACTACACCAAAATATCATGGTATTATTGGAAACAATTTTTATGATAAGGAAATAAAAGAAATGGTGTATTGTGCGCAAGACGACAATGTAAATTCAGTTGGAACCGCTAATAAAGCGGGTAAAATGTCACCAAACAGAATGCAGACAACCACTTTTGGTGATGAAAATAGATTATTTACACAGATGCAAGGAAAAACAATTGGTGTTGCATTAAAAGATAGAGGTGCAATTTTACCGGCAGGACACACGGCAAATGCAGCATATTGGTTTCATGGGCAAGATGAAGGCGCTTGGATAACAAGTACATTTTATATGAATACATTGCCTAAATGGGTAACAGATTTTAATGCGTCAACTAGAGCGGAATCTTATTTAAAAGAATGGAACACATTGTATGATATTTCTACGTATACCGAAAGTGGATCTGATGAAAATAATTTTGAAGGTGGTTTTAAAGGCAAAGAAACAGCAACATTTCCATACGATTTAAAAGCACTAAGTAAAGAAAATAGAGGTTATGATATTTTAAAAGCAACCCCTTACGGAAACAGTTTAACCACTGATTTTGCAATTGCGGCAATTAAAGGTGAGCAATTAGGTAAAGATGATATCACAGATGTTTTAGCAGTTAGTTATTCATCAACGGATTATGTTGGGCATAATTTTGGTGTTAATTCTAAAGAAATTGAAGATACTTATATTCGTTTAGATAAAGATTTAGAACGTTTGTTTAACTATTTAGATGAAACAGTAGGTAAAGGAGAATATACCGTGTTTTTAACGGCCGATCATGGAGCGGTTGATGTACCATCTTATTTACAATCTGTAAATGTACCAGCTGGTTATGTAGATTATAAGGACAGAAAGGAAAAATTTAATACGTTTTTAAATACTACATACGGAACTAAAGACCTTGTAGAAAACATTAGTAATGACCAAATATTTTTGGATAGAGCTAAAGTAAAGAGTTTAGGATTAAACTTAATTGATGTGCAAAATGCTATTGCCATGGAGCAGTTAACCTATAAAAATGTATCTAAAGTGTATACCGCAACAGCAATGAGTGCTACAAGTTTTACAACAGGGATAGAGGCGTTGTTACAAAATGGATTTAACCAAAAGCGCTCTGGAGATGTTATTTTGGTAAATGATACTGCTTTTATTGCTTACGGAAGAACTGGTTCTACACATGGAAGTGGATTAAATTACGATACACATGTGCCTTTATTATTCTTTGGCAAAGGCATTAAGCATGGTGAAACTCTAAATAAAACTATGATTCCAGATATTGCGCCAACTATTTCTGCCATGTTAGGTGTTAGTTTTCCTAATGGAGCTACGGGAGAACCCTTAAGTTTTATTTTAGAATAATTTGTTGATTTGAAAAGAAAGCCAATATTCACAATAATTGCCATAATCATTGCTATTGCAATATATAGTTATGATTTCTATCTTGACTCTAAATTAGTGAAAGGGAAAGTAGCCGAAGGTAAAGTAATAAAAGAAAATACAAACGAATATTATTTGCCTACAAGCACAACAAATCAAATAGTACATCACCAAAATTATTCATTGTCTTATAGTGAAGAGCATGAGCAAGCCGAGTGGGTGGCTTATGAGTTAAAAGCCTCACATTTAAGTACTACAAATCATAAACGACCTTATTTTGAAATAGATAATGCTGTAAAAACTGGAGCAGCACATTGGCGAAACTATAAAAAATCAGGTTACGATAAAGGGCATCTATGTCCTGCAGGAGATAGACGGTTTACTAAGGCGGCACATGACGAAACGTTTTTAACAAGTAACATAACTCCACAAGAGCACAAATTTAATGCAGGTGTTTGGAATAGATTGGAGCAGAAAGTAAGGTATTGGGCTAAAATAAATAATGGCGTTTTTGTTGTGACAGGAGGTGTTTTATCTGGCAAAATGAAAACAATTGGATCCGAAGATGTTTCGGTACCTAATCAATTTTATAAAGTAATTTTAGATAATACAAATGGTAAAATCAAAATGCTAGCATTTTTAATGGATCATGAAGATTCAAATTTACCATTATATAAATTTGTAGTCCCTGTTGATAAAGTTGAAGCTCTTTCAGGAATTGATTTCTTTCCTGAATTAGAAGATAGTATTGAAGATAAACTTGAAGCCTCTAGCAGTTATAAAAATTGGAGTTTTTAAATTTTTTTTGTCATTTCGAACTCAGTGAGAAATCACATTATCATTATAAATTAATAGATTCTTTTTTTTATACATTCGGAATATAGTTTTTAGACGATTTCGTAGAGTTCTATGAGATTTCTCTTCGTTCCTTATTCGGAAAGACATTTTTTTCATTTTTTAGAATTTAGACTTAATTCCCTTCCAGCGTAAATCTCTTATGTATTTTCCTTCGTTTTTAGAAACTAAATAGTCAACGTTCTTAGATTTAGCTTTAAAATAGCCGGACATATAATCTCTAAATAATTTTAAATTTCTCTTTTTATAAGCCAACTTTAAAGCAGAGATTAAAGTAATCCAAAAGCCATAGCGCATTTTGTACATAGCTTCGCCTTGAAGATATTTTGATGCTTTATTGTAAGATTGTCCTGTTGGTTTAAGATGTTTAACATGCAATGTTTGGTCTGTTAAAATTTCCCAACCATGGTATTTTGCTAAAAGCTCGTCAACCGTGTCCCAACCCATAGATGCTTTTAATTGCCCAATTTGATTAAAACACTCTTTTCTATAGGTTTTAAGCGCACCTCTAATGTGGTCTTTATTGGTAAGATTTTCTAAAACCCATTCGTTGTTTTTTTCGATATAACAAAAACCAGAAGCCATACCTAACTTTGGGTTGAACTTAAAATGATTCGAAATTTTTTCAAGATAATCAACCGGGAAAATAAGGTCGGCATCAAATTTACACATCACATCATAATTAGTGTCTAAGGTGGCTAAACCTTTATAAAATGCTTGAATTATTTTTGAACCTGGTAGATGTTTATTAGATGAGGTAGAATTTATTACTTTAATCCATTTGTGTTTTGAAGCGTAATCTTCGGCTATGTTTTGTGTATGATCTGTAGAATTATCATTAACTATAACTACCGCTTTGGGTAATATGGTTTGACGCGTTAAAGAGGCTAAAGTTTTACCAATATAATCTTCTTCGTTATGGGCAGGAATAATGATGTAAAAGTTCAAAATTTGAAATCTTTTTTTCAAAGTTAAGCTCTTTCCGCGTAAACAATATAATAACGAGGCGTAAAACGTCTTAAAATTGGTCTAATACCAATTTTTTTTACAGGATTAGTCCATTGTTGTCTGTCTTTAATAATCCAGCCTGTTTTTTCTAAAAGCCAGTCTAGTTGCCAGTCTTCAAACTCATGGTAATGTCTGTCTCTCATGTCAGTTTTACTTCTATACGCAGAGGCAAACCATAATTTTAAAGGTACACTAATAATTAGTTTATTTGCTTTTATAGATTTTAAAACTTCGTATGGTGATAAAAGGTGTTCAAAAATTTCGAGAGCAGTAACTACATCTGCATTAGATTTTTTAATAGTAGTAGTGTCTTCATCTAAGTCTTCACCAAGTGTGTTTTCAACTGAAAATCCTTCAGAAATCATAATCTCTGAAAATGGATTTTTTACTCCCAAATCTAAAATAGATTCAGACGTGCTAATGTGCTTTTGTAAAAACTGAAGTGTAAGATTAAAACGTTTATTTGGATATGTTTTTTCGTACATAGATTTACTTAAGTAAAAGAATGTTGCTTAAATTAAACCTGGTACATTATAGCGTTAATATTCATGCCAGCACCAACACTTGCAAACATAATAACATCGCCTTTATTTATTTCTTGTCCTTCTAATTGGCCGTTTAAAATCATATCATACAAGGTTGGTACAGTTGCTACGCTAGAATTTCCTAAAAGGTTTATAGACATTGGCATAATACCTTTTGGCATTTTCATTTTATGTAGTCTATAGAAGCGTTGTACTATAGCTTCATCCATTTTTTCGTTAGCCTGATGAATTAATATCTTTTTAATATCAGAAATGTCTTTGCCACTTTTATTTAAACACATTTTTAATGCTTTAGGAACATTGGTAAGCGCAAATTCATAAATTTTACGACCATACATTTTTATGTAACGTCGTTGGTCTGAAATTTCAGGATTATAAGTTTCTCCAAAATGAATATAATGGGCTTCATCTAATGCAAAGGTGGCTGTTTCGTGCGCTAAAATTCCACCCTCTTCTTTGGTGTCTTCAACAATTACAGCACCAGCACCATCACTATATATCATAGAATCTCTATCGTGCGGATCAATAACTCTAGATAAAGTTTCTGCACCAATAACAAGGCAGCGTTTAGCTAGGCCAGAAGATATAAATGCTTTGGCTTGTATAACACCTTCTATCCATCCAGGACATCCAAATAGTATATCGTAAGCAACACATTTAGGATTCTCTATTTTTAGTAAATGCTTTACTCTAGAGGCAATACTTGGAATAGTATCACTTTGTTGTGTGTTGTATTTTATGTCGCCATAATTGTGTGCAACAATAATATAATCTATTGATTCTTTATCAATTTTTGCATTTTCTATTGCTTTTTGTGATGCAAAAAATGCAATATCAGAATTAACTAATTCTTTTTTAATATAACGTCGTTCTTCAATACCAGTTATGGCCTTAAATTTTTCTACAATAACTTCATTTGGACTGTTAATCTCTGAACCATCGGCATTTAGAAATTTATGATTATAAAAATCTTCGTTCTTTTCAATTTTACTAGGAATATAACTTCCCGTTCCTGTTATCTTAATCGCCATTTTTATCTCATTTCAGTACTACGAAGTTAATTAATATTAAACAGTTTTCTGTTATATACAGATTTAAAGCTATAATTTTTAAGAATATCGTAATTATTGTTTGTTATATTTTAAAATGCATAAAAAGGTGCGTGTTTTTATGCATTTCAAAATTCACTCATTAAGCATTTATATAATCTTCAATGGGTGCACAGCTACACATTAGATTTCTGTCTCCATAAGCATCATCTACACGTCTTACACTTGGCCAAAATTTGTTGTCTCTAACAAAGTCTAGCGGAAATGCTGCAGCCTCTCTTGAATATGGTAGTAACCACTCATCGGAAGTTAACATCTCTAACGTATGTGGTGCGTTTTTTAGTGTGTTATTAGGCTCTTCTTTAGATGAAGCGTCAATTTCTTTTTTAATAGAAATCATGGCATCACAAAAACGGTCCATTTCTGCTTTACTTTCACTTTCAGTTGGTTCTATCATCATGGTTCCTGCAACAGGAAAAGATACAGTTGGTGCATGAAATCCATAATCCATTAAACGTTTAGCGATGTCTGTAACTTCTATTCCTTTGGCTTTAAAATCACGGCAATCAATAATCATCTCGTGCGCAGCTCTACCGTTTTCACCAGAATATAATGTTGGGTAAGATCCTTCTAAACGTTCTTTAATATAATTGGCATTTAATATAGCGACTTCAGTGGCTTTCTTTAAACCTCTATAACCTAACATTTTTATATAGCCATAAGAAATAAGGCAGACTAAAGACGAACCAAAAGGTGCGCCAGAAATTGCTGAAATGGCTTGGTGTCCTCCTGTTTTTATAATTGGGTTTCCTGGTAGAAAAGGAACTAGTTGTTCTGCAACACAGATTGGGCCAACACCTGGTCCACCACCTCCATGAGGTATTGCAAATGTCTTGTGTAAGTTAAGATGACAAACATCTGCGCCAATGTTTCCTGGGTTAGTTAAGCCCACTTGCGCATTCATATTAGCACCATCCATATAAACTTGTCCACCGTTGTCATGTATAATTTGTGTAATTTCCTTAATCGCAGATTCGTAAACACCATGGGTAGAAGGGTACGTAACCATTAAGGCTGAAAGATTATCTTTATGTAATTCAGCTTTTTCTCTTAAATCTTCTACATCTATATTTCCGTTTTCAGAAGCTTTAGTTACTACGACCTTCATACCAGCCATAACTGCACTTGCCGGATTTGTGCCGTGAGCAGATGATGGTATTAAACATATATTTCTATGGTGATCTCCACGAGATTCATGATAAGCTTTTATAACCATTAAACCTGCAAATTCTCCTTGAGCACCAGAGTTTGGCTGTAATGACGTTGCTGCAAACCCTGTTATTTCAGATAGCTGATGTTCTAATTCATTTAGCATTAATTTATAACCTATTGGTTGGTCTGCAGGTACAAATGGATGCATGTTTCCCCAACTGCTCCAACTTAATGGTAACATTTCTGATGCTGCATTCAATTTCATGGTACAAGAACCTAGCGAAATCATTGAGTGGTTTAATGCCAAATCTTTACGTTCTAAACGTTTTACATAACGCATTAATTCGGTTTCAGAATGATAGGTGTTAAAAACATCAACCGTTAAAAAGTCTGATTGACGTTTTAAGTGGTCTGGAATAGTTTTAATATGAGAAAGTGATTCAATCTTGTCTGTAGTTTGTCTTGTTACGGTTTCAAAAATTGAAATAATTTCATTTAAGTCTGAAATGTTTGTGGTTTCGTTTAATGAAATTGTGACCGTGTTGGTATCTGGATAATGAAAATTAATTTCGCTTTTTTCAGCTTCGTATTTTACTTTAACCGCATCTGCTTTTATCTGAAGCGTATCAAAATAATGTGTATTTACTTGTTCTAAACCTAATTTCTCTAAAGCAGTTGCAAGGGTAGAAGTAGCATTTTTAACTTTATCTGCAATAAAAGTTAAGCCATCTGGTCCGTGATATACCGCGTACATGCCTGCCATAACAGCAAGTAATACTTGCGCTGTACAAATATTAGAAGTGGCTTTATCTCTTTTAATGTGTTGCTCACGTGTTTGTAATGCCATACGTAAAGCTCTGTTTCCATTAGCATCTTTTGTTACACCGATAATTCTACCAGGTACATCACGTTTATAAGCTTCTTTAGTTGCGAAATAAGCCGCATGTGGTCCGCCATAACCCATTGGAATACCAAAACGTTGCGTTGTACCAACAACAACATCTGCTCCAAATTTACCAGGCGCTTCAAGTTTTACTAAACTTAAAATATCAGCAGCAACGGCTACTTTTATATTTTCGGCATTTGCTTTTTCTATAAAGGATTTAATATCTGTAATCTGACCATTTTTTCCAGGATATTGTAATAAGGCACCAAAATATTCATTTGATAAATTGTATTCTGCTTCGTTACCAATAACTAATTCAATACCAATAGGATTTGCTCTTGTTTCGAGTAATGCAATAGTCTGTGGTAAAACTAAATCAGAAACAAAGAATTTGTTAATGTTGGCTTTCTTTTGGCTGCGTTCTCTTACAGCAAATAATAAAGACATGGCTTCTGCTGCAGCAGTACTTTCGTCTAAAAGTGATGCGTTTGCAATTTCCATTCCGGTTAAATCAATAACCATGGTTTGAAAATTTAATAAAGCTTCTAATCTTCCTTGTGCAATTTCAGCTTGATAAGGTGTGTAAGCTGTATACCAACCTGGATTTTCTAAAATGTTACGTTGAATAACAGCGGGTAGATTGGTTGGATGATATCCTAAACCAATGTAAGATTTATAAACTTTATTAAGTTGAGATAATTTATATATATGGTTTAAATATTCTTGCTCGCTCATTGCAACGTCAAGATTTAGGTCGTTTTCTAAGCGAATGTTTTTAGGAATAGTTTCTGAAACTAATTGCTCTATACTATCTACACCAATAGTGTTTAGCATTGCTTTTTGTTCCTTAGAATTAGGGCCTATATGTCTTAGTGCAAAAGAAGTTGTATCCATTATAAAATAAATAGTTTTTGTGTTTTGCAAAAGTAAAGATTTAAGCGCATTTTTATAAATGGGAAGGTTAAAGTTTTTAACCGAAAACAGAGTTTATTAACACATTATGTACTTTTGTTTTATGCAAACTGTTAAACGCATTTTTCATTTTTATATAAATGGTAGTATCCATGTTGCGTTAGCGGCAATGGCATTAACTTGGGTTACTTTTATTGAGCTTAGTTTATCCTTAAATTTGCGGCTTCTAGGATTTGTTTTTTTTGGTACAATTACGGGTTATAATTTTGTGAAATATTTTGGTTTAGCAAAATTTCATCATCGTAGTTTAGCTGTTTGGCTCAAGATTATTCAAGTGTTTTCATTATTTGCTTTTTTAGCAACTGGCTATTTTGCATTTTATCTTAATATAGAAGCACTTATTTTAATAGGAGTCTTAGGGGTAATTACGTTTTATTACGCGATACCTGTTATGATACCGAAGCGGTATTTATTTGATAATCAAAAAAATTTACGTCAAATAGGAGGTATAAAAGTCTATGTTATAGCTTTAGTATGGACCTTTACTTCGGTTATATTACCTGTACTAAATTATGATGTCGTTATTAATGCAGATATTGTGATTTTAGTAATTCAGCGTTTTTATTTTGTATTGGTATTAATGTTGCCTTTTGAGATACGAGACCTTGTTTATGATAGTCTGAAATTAGCTACTATACCTCAGAAAATAGGTGTAAATAAAACCAAAGCAATCGGCGTGATACTTTTAGTTTTCTTTGTGTTATTAGAAAATTTTAAGGATGAGTTAACTTATAAAACTTTATTATCTACAAATATTATAGCTTTAGTAACTCTGGTATTTTTACTGTTTTCAAACAAAAAACAATCTAAATATTATAGTGCATTTTGGGTAGAGAGTTTACCTATTTTTTGGTTAGTTGTTTTGTTGTTGCTTAGCTAACTCTTCTTTAAATTGATTTTCAATTTTATTTCGTTCTTCAGCATTTAAGCATTTTACTTCAGCTTTATTAATGCTTTCAGTTAGTTTCTCGTTTTGTTTAGAATATTTTTGTGTTATACGGCAATATGCTAATCTAATAGTTAATTTAATATGTTCCCACGTTGATGCTTCTCCATATTGTGCTTTATCACATATGTGTTTTGCTTCTTCACAGCTAATAAATAAAAAACTTTGTTTCATTTTTATATTATCCTTTAATAATAAAAGGTTCTTTAATTTTTTTAAAACCAATTTTCTTCCATACAATCTGCTAAAGCAGTTCTAGCTCTATGGATTATTACCCACAGATTAGACGCGGTAATATCTAATTCATTACAAATAGTTTCAGTATCGTATCCTAAAATGGTCTTCATTTTAAATACATCTGCTTGTTTTTCAGGTAATTTGCCTAAACAATCATAAATAGCATCACCTAATTCAGAATTTTCTATTGAATCCTCAGCGGTTTTATCAAAAGGGTCTGCAACGCGTTCTTCTAACCAATCACCTTCATCATCATCACTATTAATGTAACCCATTCTAACTTCGGCTTTACCTTTGTTAGAATTAATTTTACGATAATAGTCTATAATTTTTCGTTTCAAAATTGAAATCAGCCATGTACGCTCACTTGCTTCTCCTTTAAAATTTGCCATAGATTTAAGTCCAGCTAAAAATGTTTCTGAAATTAAATCTTGTGCGATTTCTCTATCATTTACACGTGTAATAGTGTAATTGAAGAGATAATCTGAATATAGTTTTACCCAATTATTTGGGTCTATTGTGTGATTAGGCATTAGTTGTTATCATTGCTGTGTCAAAAATAAGTTAAAAAAATGAGAAATGAATTATCATTATAATAAGGTGTTTAAAGCACTTTCTATAGTTGTATATTTATAAGTAAATTCATTTTTTGTTAAATTTTCTGGTATTACATTTCTACTCTTTAATACAAGTTCTGGTTCGGTATCAATTAATTTTGCACCTAATTTAATAAGCCATTTAGGTTGAGGTAGTCCAAACGGAACTTTTAGAACTTTTCTAATGGATGACATTAATTGCGCATTTGTTATTGGCTGAGGAGATACAATATTAAATACGCCATTAAGTTCTTTTTTTATTATAAATTCTATAGCTCTGGCGAAATCAGTTTCGTGTATCCAACTGACTTTTTGTTTACCATGCCATTGTTTTCCGCCCAAACCAAGTTTGCTCAATGTTTTTAGAGGGATTAATGCACCTCCATTTTTACCTAAAACAATTGCAGTTCTTAGTAGTACCTTTTTGGTGTTTGGTATTTTAATATTATTAAATTCAGCTTCCCAAGATTTAGCAATATTCATTGAAAAATCGTTACCAATATCACCATGTTCTTCCGTCATTTGTTTACGGTAAGAATCTTTATATATAGTTGATGTAGACATGTTAAGCCAAACTTTTGGTGGCTTTTTACTTTGTTTAACAGCTATACCCAAAATATTGGTAGAATTTATGCGAGAATCGTGAATTAGTTTTTTATTTTTTTCTGTGTATCTACAATCTACTGATTTACCAGTGAGGTTTATTAAAACGTCTGTGCCTTCAAGATGATTTGCCCATTGGTCTATATCTTTTGCATTCCAGTAAATATGATTTGGTTTGGTGACATTTCGGGTTAAGATTTTAACTTCGTAATTTTTTTGAGTAAAATGAGTTTCAAGCACTCTTCCTAAAAACCCAGTTCCACCTGCTATAATAATTGTTTTCATAATTAAGACATCTTAGTGTTTCTAAATACTTGTTTAGATTTTCTTCTCCCTCTAAAAAATAAATATAGATTTAAAAACAGCATTAAACCTAAGTAAATGGTGAAGCCACCAATTTTTTTACTTAAGATTTCCATTAAGGTTTGGTAACTCATTTCAAATCTAGAACTGGCATATATTTTCATTATAAACAAAGCGAAACCTATGTTGATAAGATAAAATCCAATTTCGAATAGTTTGTTGGTTGCCATAGCAATGTCTTCTTTACCTTTAAAAATGTCTATCATAAAAAGTCTTCCGTTTTTAAACAGCATTTTAGAAATGTAAATAGTAAGTACTATAACGATTGGTAAATAAATGATGTAGCCGATAATGATTTTTGAATTTTCCATAATTTATTGATTTAATAGTTTTTGTTTGTTTATGAATTTTAAAATAAAAATGTTGTTATAGTGCATTAATGCGAGTATTATGATGATTCTTCCTAAGGTTAAACTCAGCGAATTAATGATTTCTATTGTGCTTTCTAAATGTTCCCAATACGAAATGGTTAAAATAGCATAACCAATATTTAGCAAGTAATAACCTATTAATAATAACTTGTTTATGCTAGAGACTAATGGTTGGTTTTGTTGAAATATATCTAGAAGAAATACTTCGCCATTTTTATAAAATAACCAGCCTACTTTTAACATAATGAAACAAATAATAGGCAAATAGATGAGGTATGTAATGGTGTTGTAACTCATAGTTATAAACTTAAAATTGCAAGTAATATCAGTACACGATAAAGTATCCAGGTTGCAGATAGATATGTTGGTAATTCTAAAATTTTAACTCGTCTCACATGTTCGTATAACATGAATAAAACGGTTAGCCCAAACCAAGTTAGTATAACGACTTCAGGTATTATAAGTAAGGAATTTAGAATTAAAACAGGAATTAAAATTAAGCTTCCCATTAAAGAAACTGTTATGAGGTTACCAACGTAATTGAGTTGTTTTTGAAACTTTAATTTTGAAATAAATAAGGCTTGAAATCCAATTTGTCCTAAAGCAATGAAACCTTCTCTATAAATGTTAGATTCGGGAATAATATGTAATAATTTACCGAATTTGAAGAGAACAATACTGGTTATCAGTGTTGCAAACAAAATGTAAATGTATCTGTATTTGTAGTTGAAATCTGGCACGCATTTTAGTGTTTGCGTTAAGTCTTCTTTACTCGGAATTATGACTTTTCTATTATAAGATATAAAAGAATACAACTTTTTTAATCCGAATTTAATAGGTTTTAAATTTCCTATTTTTTCTACCCATGGCATTGAATTACCAATCACTTTAAGTAAACTATCAATACCATATATTACGGTTTTGTTTTTATTATCTATGAGTGCAATTTCATTGGCAGCACGTTTTAGGTCTATAAAGTTTTGTTCTTCGTTAGTTAAATCTTTGTAAGCTTTTCTGCCATTTGTATCTAACATTTTAGTTTTTATAAAACTACTGGTATACACATTGCATAACGGACAATCTTTATCGTAAAGTAGGGTTTGGTTTTGTAGTGTTTTCATAATTATTATTTATTTTAAACTTTCAGAAAAAATTGAAAGTTTGATTTAAAAAAATAGATTAACTATTTCATCAGTTTAAAAACCGACTTTGTTAACCAATTTTGTTTTTGATTCACCATTTTATTCATTAATGTATCTAGATCTAACGTGAGTTGATGTAAGGCTTTTGTTTGTTTAATGAGTTCTTTTGATTTTTCTGTACCATCATTTTTAATGGAAGAGACATCTTCCAAAACTTTAATCACAGGTCTAATTTCTCGTCTGCTTCGTTCTTTGGCTACGATTCGTGCCAATTCTTGTACGTCTTTTTCAGTAGTAAAAAATTCCTTGCGTTCACCAGAAACTAATACTTTGGTTACAATTCCCCAATCCATAAGTTGTCTTAAATTCATGCTGGTATTACCACGAGAAATTTTAAGTTCTTCCATGATGTCTTCCATGGACAAAGGTTTTGTTGCAATAAAAAGAAGCGCTTGTATCTGTGCCATGGCTTTGTTTATGCCCCAAAGTGACCCTAAACTTCCCCAAGTACTGATAAATTTTTCTTTTGCTTCTAAATATTCCATACAGCAAATATATAAAAATTTTTAAACTTTCAGTAATTATTGAAAGTTTATTTTATTTGAAAATGAATATGGTCATCATGCCTAACAGCTTGGCAACCATGAAATCTAATTTTAGATTGGTTACTTAAGCCTAATGAATTTTTAAGGTGAGGTTCTATAAATACTTTTTGAGAATTAGAAATATTGAGTAGTTGCTTAATAAGAAGAGCTGAGTTCTGTTGGTCTAGTTCTAATTCATTGATGGTTCCAAATGTGATGTATTTTGTAAAATCATACTGCCAATATCCTTTGTTAATACACTGTTGACAGGTGTAATTTTGGTCATCATTAGCATAAACACCATAACCAGAAACGGATGGTTTTTTATTAGTGGTTTCTCCTTCCTTATTTAGATATATAAAAGATATGTCAATCTTCTTACCATCGTTATGACTTAAGTGTGGTAACAAAGGAAAGCCATTTATAAAAGGGAAATTTGCATCTAAATAAGTGATAGTTATGTTTGATACTTTTAATACATCAGCAGTATTTTCTAATTCTATTTTTAATTCAGGATTAACATAATTTCTAAACGCTAAAGGGTAGAACCAATTTCTCGGTTTTAAGTTTTTATTGAAAGTTGGTAATTTTTCTCTACCAAAATAAGAAGCAATTGGCGGAACTATAATAAGATTGCAAACTATATAGAGTAGAGGAAAAACTAATCGCTTTTTCTTTTTAGTTTTCCGTGATATAAAAACTGCACTTATCCAGATGAGTCCACCAATTTGGGTAAGTGCAGTTAATAATGAGATGATTATAATATGTGCTAATAGTTTTAGAATTCTCATAATCAAAGAACGCTAAAACCGTTTAGTTTATTTCAATAAACCAGCACGTCTTAACAACGCTTCAGGTTTTGGTTCTTGACCTCTAAATTTCTTGTATAAAGTCATTGGGTTTTCTGTTCCGCCTTGTGAGAGTACATAAGTTTTAAACTTATCGGCGACTTTTTTGTTGAAGATGCCTTCTTCTTTAAAATACTCAAAAGCATCAGCATCTAAAACTTCTGCCCATTTGTAACTGTAGTAACCAGAAGAATATCCACCTTGAAAAATATGCGAGAAGGATGTACTCATACAATTCTCTGGGACATCTGGATATAAGCTTGTGTCTCCAAAAGCTTCAACCTCATGCGCTTTTACATCTGTTATACCTGAAGGGTCAATGCCATGCCAAGACATATCTAATAAGCCAAAACTAATTTGACGTAAGGTTTGCATACCTTCATTAAAGGTTGATGATGCTTTAATTTTATTGATTAATTCCATAGGAATTACTTCACCTGTTTCATAATGCGTAGCAAATAACTCTAAAGCTTCTTTTTGATAACACCAGTTCTCTAGAATCTGACTAGGTAATTCTACAAAATCCCAAAATACACTTGTGCCAGATAAACTAGGATATGTGGTGTTGGCAAGCATGCCGTGCAGTCCATGACCGAACTCATGAAACAACGTCGTCACTTCATTAAATGTTAGTAAAGAAGGTTTGCTTTTTGTTGGTTTGGTAAAATTACAAACGTTAGAAATGTGAGGTCTTTCGTTTACACCATTTTTAATCATTTGCGGCTTGTAGGATGTCATCCAAGCACCATTTCTTTTGCCTGCTCTGGGGAAAAAATCAGCATAGAAAATAGACACTAATTCGCCTTCTGCATCTGTAACTTTATAGGTTAAAACATCTTCGTGGTATTTATCTATGGTATCAATTTCTTCAAACTGTAAACCAAATAGTTTTTCAGCAACTATAAAAGCACCATTTATTACGTTCTCTAATTTAAAATACGGTTTTAATTGCTCATCATCTAAGTCGAATAATTTTTGTTTTAACTTTTCTGAGTAATAACCAGAATCCCATTTTTGTAATTGGTCAATACCATCTAAATCTTTAGCAAAATCCTCTAGTTTTTTAAATTCTTCTTTTGCTGCAGGTTTCGCTTTATCTAGTAATTCATTTAAAAACGACGTTACTTTTTCTGGTGTCTGTGCCATGCGTTCTTCTAAAACAAAATGTGCATGAGATTTATAACCTAAAAGTTGAGCACGTTCAAAACGAAGCTTTGCAATTTTAAGAACAATATCTTGATTGTCTAATTCATCATTTTGAAATCCTTTTCTTCCAAAGGCTTTAGATAATTTTTCACGTAATGCTCTATTGTCTGCATAAGTCATAAACGGAATATAACTTGGGTAATCTAATGTAATTAACCAACCGTCTTTGTCTTTGCTTTCTGCTAATTGTTTAGCGGCTTCTTTTGCGCCATCAGGTAAGCCAGCCAAATCATCTTCGTTAGTAAGATGCATTTCAAATTTATTAGTTTCCGCTAAAACATGCTCACCAAATTTTAATTTTAATTGACTTAATTCCTTGTCAATTGCTCTTAATTTTTCCTTTTTATCTTCAGGTAAATTAGCACCATTTCTAGAGAATCCTTTATATTTTTTATCGAGTAGTGTTTCTTGTTCTGTAGTTAACTCTAAAGTTGATTTAGAATCGTAAACCGCTTTTACACGTTTAAATAAGTCTTCGTTTAAAGTAATATCATTACTAAATTCTGAAAGTAAAGGCGATACCTCTTGTGCTATTTTCTGTATCTCTTCGTTAGTTTCAGCCGAATTCAAATTAAAGAAAATACTAGATAAACGGTCTAATTCTTCACCAGAATAGTCTAAGGCTTCAATGGTGTTTTTAAAAGTTGGTGCCTCAGTGTTATTTGTTATGGCATCTATCTCAGCTTTGGCATTTTTAATACCTTCTTTAAAAGCAGGTAAGTAATCTTCTGTTTTAATTTTAGAAAATGGTGCTGTGTTATATGGTGTATTGAATGGTTTATTAAGAATTGTCATGGTATTGTTTTTCTATTTAAATAATTGACAGCCTGATTTTTAACTAAATGTTAAGATGTTAATTACTGTCGTTAGCCTTATCTTTGCAACATCTTTAGGACAATAATTGTTTATCTAAGATTTGATTAATAGCAAAACAGCCTTAACGAAAGTTGAGGCTTTTTTATAAGTCTTTTGCAGAGTCGTAAACCTTTGCTTTTAAGCCTTCTTTATATTCTATTATTTTATTAAGTACGTTTTTATCAGCACTACCAATAATTTGTGCCGCTAAGATACCAGCATTTTTTGCTCCGTTTAATGCAACAGTGGCAACAGGTACACCTCCTGGCATTTGTAAAATTGAAAGTACAGAATCCCAACCATCTATAGAATTGCTACTCTTTACTGGTACTCCAATAATTGGCAAAGGCGATAAAGATGCTACCATACCTGGTAAATGTGCTGCACCACCTGCACCTGCAATGATAACTTTTATTCCTCTAGTGTGTGCGTTTTTACTGTAATCGAACAATTTTTCTGGTGTTCTATGGGCCGAAACTATATCAACTTCAATATCAATATCAAAGTCTTTTAAAATATCTATAGCGTCTTGCATAACTGGCAAGTCACTCTTGCTTCCCATTATAATTCCTACTTTACTCATTGTTATTCACTTATTACTTCAATTGTTTGTTTTACTTTTTCTGCAATTTTTCTAGCTACTGTTATATCTTTATTGACAATAGTAACATGGCCCATTTTGCGAAAAGGACGTGTTTCTTTTTTGCCATAAATATGAGGTGTTACACCATCTAAAGCCAATATGTTTTCTATGTTTTTGTAAACTACTTTACCTGTGTGGTTTTCTGCACCAACAAGATTTACCATAACACCAGCTACCTTGCTTTCTGTGTTTCCTAATGGTAAGCCAAATATACATCTAATGTGTTGCTCAAATTGAGAGGTGTAACTTCCCTCAATACTATAATGACCAGAATTATGAGGTCTTGGTGCTACTTCATTTACTAATATTTCATCTTCTCTTGTTTGAAACATTTCTACAGCTAACAAACCAACGTGATTAAAAGCTTTAGCAGTTTTTAAAGCAACTTGTTCTGCCTTTTTTGCAATATCATCTGGTATTCTTGCTGGGCAAATAACATACTCAACTTGGTTTGCTTCAGGATGAAACTCCATTTCAACCACAGGATATGTACTCATATCTCCTTTTTCATTTCTAGCAACTATAACAGCCAATTCGTTTTTAAACGGAATCAATTTTTCTGCGATACATTCTACATTAGGTAATTTTACTAAATCGCGTTCACTTCTTACAACTTGCACACCAGTGCCATCATAGCCAAAACGAGAACTTTTCCATACAAATGGGTAGCTTAATCCACCATTATCTACAGCTTCATCTATCTCTGAAGTATAAGCAAATCTCGAAAATTCTGCGGTTGGTATATCATGATCTCTGTAAAATAATTTTTGTGTGCCTTTGTTTTGGATATGACGTAATGTTTTAGAAGAAGGATAAACCTGCACACCTTCTTTTTCTAATGTTTCTAACGCATCAACATTTACATTTTCAATTTCAAAAGTTAATACATCTACTTGTTTACCAAAGTTAACGACTGTATCATAATCTAATAAATCACCAACGGTAAATTCATTACAAGCTAATTTAGATGGTGCTTCAGGACTTGGGTCTAACACACATGTGTAAATGTCAAATTTACGTGTATCATACAACATCATTTTACCCAGTTGCCCGCCACCAAGTATTCCAAGTTTAAAATTTGAAGAGAAATAATTCATCGGTTTAATTTGTTTCCAATAAATGGAATTTTTTTAGAGTTAAAAATTCTGATTTTCAATAGCAAAAATACGCTAAAAATGATATATACCTCGAAATTACTAAATCAAAAATCCTTTAAACAGCAATCAAATATGTATCTTTGCAATTCTAAAATATTTACGTTTTGATAAAGCTTCACGATTTATACTTTAAACCATTTATATCTGAACAAGAAATAGACACTGCTGTTCAAAATATGGTAGACAAAATTGCTAACGATTTAGGAGATGAAGTGCCTGTTTTTGTTGGTATTATGAATGGATCATTTATGTTAGTAAGTGATTTTGTAAAGAAATACCCCAAAGCATGTGAGGTAACTTTTATTAAATTAGCATCGTATGAAGGTGTTAAATCTACGGATGATATTCAACGTTTAATTGGTCTTACACAAGATTTAACGGGAAGAACAGTTGTTATTTTAGAAGATATTATTGATACCGGAAATACGTTGGACGAAGTACACCGTATTTTTAAAAATGAAAACGTAAAGCAATTACTTATTGCTACTTTATTTTATAAACCAGAAGCATATAACAAAGATTTTAAACTACATTACGTTGGTATGGAAATTCCTAATAAATTTATAGTAGGCTATGGTTTAGACTACGACGGATTAGGGAGAGATTTACCAAGCGTATATCAATTAAAAACAACACAACATATGACAAACATAGTACTATTTGGACCTCCAGGTGCAGGTAAAGGAACACAAGCAACATTCTTAAAAGAGAAATACGATTTAATTCATATTTCTACAGGTGATGTTTTTAGATATAACATTAAAAACGAAACCGCTTTAGGTATGTTAGCAAAGTCTTACATGGATAAAGGAGAGTTAGTGCCAGATCAGGTTACTATTGATATGCTAAATAAAGAGGTTGAAAAAAATGCCGATGCTAACGGATTTATTTTTGATGGTTTTCCGAGAACTAATGCACAAGCAAAAGCATTAGATGAGTTAATGGATAAAACCGATTCACAAATTAATGCCATGGTAGCTTTAGAGGTAGATGATGAGGTTTTAGTAACACGCTTATTAGAACGAGGAAAAACTAGTGGTAGAACTGATGATGCAGACGAAGGTATTATTAGAAACCGAATTAAAGAGTACTATAACAAAACTGCTATTTTAAAAGACTACTACGCTGAGCAAAATAAATATTTTGGTGTTGACGGTGTTGGCAGTATCGAAGAGATTACAGTGCGTTTAAGTACTGTTATTGATAAACTGTAAAATCGTTTAAAGGGTTTATCTCAAAAACAATTAAATAATTAAACTTTTAAACCCATCAAATGACTGAAGGAAATTTTGTAGACTACGTAAAAATGCACGTTACTTCCGGAAATGGAGGTAAAGGGTCTTCGCATTTACATCGCGAAAAATATATTGCCAAAGGAGGACCAGATGGAGGCGATGGTGGACGAGGTGGTCATGTAATTTTACGTGGAAACTCTAATCTTTGGACATTAATTCACCTAAAATTTAAACGTCATATTAGAGCAGGTCATGGTGCACATGGAAGTTCTGGTAGAAGTACAGGTGCTGATGGTGAAGATGTCTTTTTAGAAGTGCCTCTAGGAACGGTTGTACGAGATTCTGAAACCAATAAAATCTTATTTGAAATCACCGAAGATGGCGAAGAACGGATTGTTGTTGAAGGCGGAAAAGGAGGACGAGGTAACTGGCATTTTAAAAGTTCAGTAAACCAAACACCAAGATATGCACAACCTGGAATTCCGCTAGAGGAAAAAGATATCACTTTAGAGTTAAAAGTTTTAGCAGATGTTGGGTTGGTTGGGTTTCCTAATGCAGGGAAATCTACACTATTATCTGTTTTAACGTCTGCAAAACCAAAAATTGCAGATTATGAATTTACAACCTTAAAACCCAATTTGGGAATTGTGGAGTATCGCGATTTTCAGTCGTTTGTAATGGCAGATATTCCTGGTATAATTGAAGGAGCAGCCGAAGGTAAAGGATTAGGGTATTACTTTTTACGGCATATTGAGCGTAATTCAATTCTCTTATTTTTAATTCCTGCAGATGCTAAAGATATCGTAGAGCAATACGAAATTTTAGAAGACGAATTAAGACGCTACAATCCTGAAATGCTAGATAAAGAACGTTTAGTGGTTATCTCTAAATCTGATATGTTAGATGAAGAACTGAAATCTGAAATTTCAACAATTTTAGATAAAGATTTAAAGGCTAATTATCTATTTATTTCATCAGTAGCTCAACAAGGCTTAACAGAATTAAAAGATCAACTTTGGAAAATGTTAAACGATTAATGTTTCATTTTTAAACATGAAAGCATATCTTAAAAACCTAGTAGAACTTAACGATAGTAAGCGTAGCAGACGTTTTGCGTATTTTATTCAGTTTTTAATTATATTTTCTGTAATCACATTTTCTATTGAAACCTTACCAGATTTAAAACCGCAAACAAGAGTGGTTTTAAATGCAATTGAAGCATTTTGTGTAGTAGTTTTTACATTTGAGTATTTGGCTAGAATTTATGTTGCAGACAACAAGCCTAAATTTATTTTTAGTTTTTTTGGACTTGTAGATTTTTTGGCTATTCTTCCGTTTTATTTATCATTTGGCGTTGATTTGCGTTCATTGCGATTATTAAGAATGTTCCGATTATTCAGGCTGTTTAAATTGGTACGCTATAATAAAGCCATGCGTCATTTTGCGAATGCCATGAAATTAGCAAAGGAACAAATCATCTTGTTTATGATTATTACCATTATGCTTATTTATTTTGCAGCAGTTGGTATTTATTATTTTGAAAACGAAGCACAACCCGATCACTTTTCTTCAATTTTCTCTAGTCTATGGTGGTCTATTGTAACTTTAACAACCGTTGGTTATGGTGACGTGTACCCTATTACGGTTGGCGGAAGAATTTTTACATTCTTTATGCTATTAATTGGTTTGGGCGTTGTAGCCATTCCTACAGGTATTATTTCGTCGTCATTAACAAAAGCCGTTGAACCGCAAGACGAAGACAATAAGAGTAACTTAAAGGATTAACTTTTAATTAGCTTAAATTTTGCATTTTGAATGTAAATTTTTCATAATTTTAAAATAAAAAATGATGAAAAATATAATATTCTTAAGCGTACTACTTGTTCTTACATCTTGTGGAAGCGTAGTTAACTACGACTACGAAAAATCTACTGATTTCAGCAATTATAAAACCTATAGTTATTACGATGATATGGAAACGGGTTTAAGCGAATTAGATACTAAACGTTTAATGAGAGCCATAGATAGTGAGCTTAAAACAATGGGCTTAACACGTTCAGATAATCCTGATTTTTTCATAGATATTCAAAGTCAACAAGTTACAAACCGCAATAATAGTACTGTTGGTGTTGGCGTTGGAGGTGGTGGAGGACGCGGTTTTGGAGGTGTTTCTGTTGGTATTCCCGTTGGTCAGAATCAGCAGACAAGAGAAATTATTATCGATTTTGTTGATGAAACAAAAACAGGATTATTTTGGCAAGCCGTAAGCGAAAGCAAATACAATTCTAACGCGTCTCCAGAAAAACGCGAAGCTGTATTCGCAAAATTAGTAGAGAAGGTTTTTGCAGAATATCCACCAAAATAAGATTAGTTAGAAGTCCTTTTTTTCTTAAAATTTATAGAATAGGTAAAACTTCCGTTTAGCATATTCAAATTACCACTCGTCATATTTTCAATGGGTTGAGATTATTTCAAATTTATATTTACAGAAATAAGTGTAACATTTTTATAAAATCGTTAACTGATGAAGTAACATTCTAAACTGTAAATTAAATTAAAATAATCATCATGAAAAAAACAAAATCAAATTCAAGTTTAATACTAAGCATACTTGCATTAGTATTTTCAATTAGCACTTTTGCTCAAGATATCTCAGGATCTTGGAAAGGGAGTTTAAATGTGCAAGGCCAAGAAATTCCATTAATATTCGATGTAAAAAATGATGATGGTGTATTGTCTTCTACTATGGATAGCCCTAGCCAAGGTGCAACAGGAATTCCTATGGATAAAACAGTCTTTGAGGCTAATGAGTTAACCATTGCATTTACTCAAGGAGGAATTAAATATGTTGGTGTTTTAGAGAACGAAACAATTACTGGCACCTTTTTTCAAGGCGGTATGGAATTACCACTTAATTTAACCAAAACTGTAAAAACAAAACCAGGCGACGTGTCTTTGCCGTCATCTAAAGAAGCCCTAGATAAGTTAGCGGCTTTCGATAACGCGACTTACAAATATTCTGCAGAAGATTATTTTGCCGATCCTACAAAAAGTTCATTTCAATTTTCGCCAAAAGGAAACTATTTTTCATTTAGAGAAAAGGACGAAAACGGCAAAAATCATGTATATGTAAAAGATACAAAAACTGAAAAAGTAACTTTAGCTATTAAAGAGGGTGAAGAGCTTATTAGAGGTTATGGTTGGGCTAACGATAATAGATTAATTTACATAAAAGATAATGGAGGTAATGAAAACTATCAGCTTTTTGCAGCGAATTTAGATGGAAGTAACCCAAAAGCTTTAACACCTTTTGAAGATGTAAAGGTCAACTTCTCTAATCTTTTAAATGATCAACCAGATCATGTTATTATAATGATGAATAAGGATAACAAGCAAATATTTGAGCCTTATAAATTAAACATTGTTACTGGCGAAATGGAAAAATTGTTTGAGAATAAAGATGCTACATCTCCAATTGCTGGTTACGAATTTGATAAAGATGGTGAGCTTAGAGGTTATACTAAACAGCAAAACGGCGTAGAATATGTTTTGTATTACAGAACAGGAGTTAATGAGCCTTTTAATGAAATTGTGACTACTAACTGGCAAGATTCTTTTTCTATAGTAGCATTTAATTACAACACACCTTATAAGCATGATGCATATGTATTAACTAATTTAGAAAGTAACACAAGCGAACTAGTACTTTACGATTTAGCCAAAAAAGAAATTATAGAAAAGGTTTATAGTAACGATACTTTTGATGTTGGAGGCTTAAGTCGTTCTAAAAAGAGAGATTACGAAGTGGATTATTATTACTATACAGGGGAAAAAACACATGTAATACCAGTGAGTAAATATTTTAAAAAATTAGATAAAAAGTTTAAAAAAGAATTTGGAGACAAAGTATATTCTATTGTAGACAAAACAGAAGATGAAGACAAATACTTAATCATCTTACAAACAGATAAGCTTTACGGAACGTACTATACATACGATGTTAAGAAAGATGAATTTACTAAACTATTAGATTTAATGCCTCAGTTACATGAAGAAGATATGGCAGAAATGCGCCCTATTAACTTTACAACAAGAGATGGATTAAAAGTTTACGGTTACATCACAATTCCAAATAATATTAAAAAAGGTGAACGTGTACCTTTAATTGTAAATCCGCATGGTGGACCGTATGGTGTAAGAGATTATTGGGGTTTTAATCCAGAAACACAATTATTTGCAAGTAGAGGTTATGCAACCTTACAAGTTAATTACAGAGGTTCTGGTGGTTATGGAAAAGATTTCTTCTTGGCCGGAAATAAGCAAATAGGTAGAAAGATGCTTAACGATTTAGAAGATGCTGTCGCTTATGCTAAAACTTTAGATTTTATTGATAATGAAAAAGTAGCCATCTATGGTGCAAGTTATGGAGGATTAGCGACTTTAGGAAGTCTTGTAAAGACACCAGATTTATATACTTGTGGTATAGATTACGTAGGTGTGAGTAACTTATTTACATTTTTTGAATCGTTCCCAGAATACTGGAAACCTTACATGGCTCAATTTAATGAGCAATGGTATAATTCTGAAGATGAAGCAGACCAAAAGATAATGAAAGAAGTATCACCAGCATTACATGTAGATAAAATTAAAAAACCATTATTTGTAATACAAGGTGCTAATGATCCAAGAGTAAATATTGATGAATCTGATCAAGTAGTAAAAAGTATGAGAGCGAGAGGAATAGATGTGCCATACATGGTAAAATACGATGAAGGTCATGGTTTTTCTCACGAAGAAAATAGAGTAGAATTGTACAAGGCCATGTTAGGTTTCTTTGCACAACATTTAAATTAAAAACGATAACCAATCAAACAATCAATCTAATTTGTTGAAAGCCTTTTAAGAGTTAGTCTTAAGAGGCTTTTTTATTAGTATTAACCTAATGGTTTCCGCTCGCCATAATCTATTTACCACTCATCATATTTTCAATTTTAAAACCTATTTGCTGTCTTATATTTATACTATCAATTAAAAACGAATAGAATTCATCAATCAAAAAACAACAGTATTATGTTCAATTTAGTAAAAACCATTGTCGAGTTTATAGTAGACATAGTCTTCATTTAAGCCTGTTTATTAATCCGGAAAATTACAAGAGAAGAATATTAACATAGAAGAATTTAAAAAAGGTTTTAACCTTATCTTGTGCTAACAATAAAAGAAATGCCTGCATGAAATTATCATTTAATAAATATTATATAGTATTCAATCTATTAGGTTGGATACTGTTGTTTTTATTCACACTAACAATAAGAAAAATTTATTTGTTTGAAGGTGAAGATATTTCTGATGCTAGATTTAAATATTTATGGGTAGAAGGTATTGCCTGTGGTTTTTTAGGCTTTGCGCTGTCTTTTATTGTGTCTGTATTTATAGATTTAAAACTTAATTTTAACGCTATTAAAAGGTTAGATGTCTTTAAGGTTTTAATTTTATTTTTATTTATTCAGATAATATATTCTTTACTTATTTGGCCATTTTTAGATTTTGTGGATTTTTTTGGAGGAAGCTTACCAGAAATAGCAGGAGGACCATTAACAATTGCAGGTAGAGTATCTAATTTTCTTTATTTTGGAACCTTATTTGTTATTTGGCTTTTTGTTTTTTTAACAATAAAAATTTATTATCAATTAAAAAAAGTACAATTAAGACAATTGCAACTAGAAGCAAACTTAAAAGAGTCCCAGCTCAATACATTAAAAGGGCAAATAAATCCACATTTTATGTTTAATAGCTTAAATAACATCCGTGGATTAATGTTAGAAGATGTAACCAAAGCAAGAGGCATGTTAACCAATCTATCTGAAACTCTTAGGTATTCCCTTACAAAGAGTGAAGTCAATTCCATTGCCTTAGAAGATGAATTAGAAATGGTAGAAAATTATGTAGAAATTTCTAAAATTCAATTTGAAAATAGATTAAAATTTGAAAGCAATATTGAAAGCGATACTTTAAATATACAAATTCCTCCAATGATTATTCAAATGTTGGTAGAAAATGCGCTTAAGCATGGAATCTCTAATTTAAAAAGTGGTGGAATTGTAAAACTATCAACGATTATTGAAAATAATCAATTACAAATAAAAGTTGCTAACTCCGGAACACTTAAAAAAAGTAATAATTCAACGCATTTAGGATTGCAAAACATTAAAAAACGTCTTGAATTATTATATGGAAAAGATGCAAGTTTTACTTTAAATGAGATAGAAAAAGAAGTAATTGCTACTATTAAAATGCCATTAATATGAATATCTTAAAAGCTGTAATTGTTGAAGATTCTCGTTTGGCTCGTAATGAGTTAAAAGAACTTTTTAAAGCACATAAAGAAATAGAATTAATTGGAGAAGCTGCTAATGTAGATGATGGTTTTACACTGATTAATAGAACGAATCCAGATTTATTGTTTTTAGATATCAATATGCCAGAGAAAGATGGTTTTGAACTTTTAGAAATGTTAGATGAGGTGCCAATTACCATATTTACTACGGCTTTTGATGAATATGCGATTAAATCTTTTGAGTATAATGCGTTCGATTATTTATTAAAACCCATCAGTCAAAAACGATTTACAAGTTCTATAACAAAAGTATTAGAGAAAGAGCATACTGAAACTGATACAAATAAAAAGAGTGGTGGATTAAGTTTAGACAAACAGATTTTTATTAAAGATGGTGACAACTGTTGGTTGGTAAAAATTAAAGATATTTCTCTTTTTGAAATTGTTGGTAATTACACCAGAGTCTTTTTTGATAATAATAAACCATTAATTTATAAGTCGCTTGCTCAAATAGAAGAGAAGCTACCCCAAGATGTGTTTTTTAGAGCCAACCGTCAGCAGATTATTAATATTAACCACGTAAATAAAGTAGTATCTTGGTTTAATGGAAAACTAAAAATTGAAATGAATTCTGGAGAAGAAATAGAAATCTCCAGAAGACAATCTTATATTTTCAAGGACCAATTAAGTTTTTAGTTCACACTGATTCTAACACCTTCACTATGGCTGCTAAACTCTGGCGCATACATGCTTTGTATAGTGCTAATACCATTACTCATATCTCCTGCGTTGTTCACTCTCAGGTCATATTCAAATACGTAAATTCCTTTTGGTAAATAGTCCATAAAGAAATTTGTAGCAGCATCTTTTGTGCTTTCGTAATAGCCTAAACCATCTTGCCATTTGTATTGAGATAACACATTTACAGGTTCAAATCCCGCGGCTCTCATATCTTTTAAATGTACAAATTCCATAGTTCTATCTGTTCTCAGTTCTATTCTTACCCTCACTAAATCACCTACTTTTAATTTTGAATCTTTTGTGATTTCGGTAATCTCTTCGCCTTTATATGTATTGGTTTTTAAGAAAAGTTTCTTGCTTAGTTTTAAAGGTGTTTCTGCTGAGGTTATTTTATCTAAGTCTTCAAAATATTGCCAGTATAAAGCGCCCCAAGCTATGCCTTCTCCTTTTTTAGTAATAGTAATATCGGCTTGTTCTGGTTTAATTTCAGAACCAGTCCAAGCAGTTTTATAATACCCAGTACCAGCTTCTACTGTTACATTATCTAATTTTTCTGGAGAAATGTTTTCATTTCCAACTTTTATAGCTACTTGGTCTGTAATACTTAACCAATCACTACCTTGTAATAGTAAGGCATATACAGCTTCAGTTGTGGCTTTGGTGGTTTTCCAACGGTTGGTTTGTTTATTTTTTAGCAACCATATTTTTAAATTATCGATGTCGTTGAGATTCTTCGTTTCGCTCTGAATTTTAATACCAACTTCAGAAAATACTTCAATCATTAACGCTTGTGTTTCAATAGGTGCTTGGTACCAATTCCAAGAATTAGTGTTGGTTTTCCAATACATGCCTAATTCGTCTGAAGTAATACTATTCTCCTTTAAAGATTTTACAATTTTACCAGCTGTTACTGTATCGTTTATTCGGTTCATCGCTAAAGCCATTAAACCTTTGGCATATAACGAACGTTTTAACCAATAGGTTTGAATCTGAGACTGGTAATAATCCATAATGTTTTGTACTTCTTTTGAAGGTGTCATTTCAGGATAAAAGCTTCGTGTGTATAAATAATGTAATTGCATTGGCGACAAATGGTCTTCACTTAAATCCGCATTTTTATTATACTTTCTGATGTCTTTATATTCTTGTACAAATGCTGTATCTAAATAATTTAAAGCATTTTGAATCATGTGAGACTCCTCGTTGTTATGCTCTGTTGTAATGACATTTAGTGCCTTAAGATGGCCAAAACCAGCAATAATATGTTGTGTAATAAAACGATTATCGCGTCCGCCATTAAACCAAGGCCATGCACCAGAATTGTGCTGATTGTTCTTTAATTTACTCTTGGCAGATTGTAACTCATTATTCATTTTGTTTAAATCGAATAATAAAGCGATACGGTTTTTCTGTTCGGTTTCAGATTGTGCATCGCGTAACCAAGGGGTTTCTTGTATGAGTAACGATTTTAATTCTTGATTCTTTTCTAAATTAGAAAGTAGAACGTCTGTTGATTTCCATTGATTAAAAACCGCTTCTATTTTTGGGTTGGATTGCACAATATGTTGCGCTAAAGCATTGGCATAATAACGAGAAAATGTTTGCTCATTACAATCGTAAGGATATTCCATTAAATATGGCAACGCTTGCACAGCGTACCAAGCCGGATTAGACGTCATCTCTAACGTTAATTTATGGTTGATTAATGTTGTAGAAGAATTAGTCTTTAACTTATCTAGAGTAAACGTTTTAGTTTCATTAGAACGAATCCACATTGGCATCGTTTCCGTCACTAACATTCGGTTGCTTAAAACAGGTAAGGCATTTTGTTCGCCATCGCTAAAATCGCCTGCTTTTGCAATAATTTTATATTGCACAGCTTGGATACCTTCTGGGATTTCTAAATTCCACGTTACTTGCGTATTGCCTTTAGCATTAACTTTAAAGCCTAAGTCATTATACGTATTTGATAATTCGCCATCAATTGATTTGCTTGTAATTGAATTGGTTAGTAATAATTGCGCAACACCAGACAATTCGTTTTCTGTAAGATTTGCAATTTTTGCACTAATAGTAATTTTATCACCTTCTCTTAAAAAACGTGGCGCATTTGGTATAACCATTAACTCTTTTTGTGTAACAGTCTCTAATCGTTTAATTGAACTTTCTAAGGTTTTAGTATGCGCTAATAATTGTAATTTCCATTGGGTTAAGGCTTCTGGTGCTATAAAGTTAAAACTAACATTACCTTCATTATCTGTTTTTAACTGCGGAAAGAAAAATGCGGTTTCGTTTAGGTTTTTTCGAACTTTAACTTTTTGCAATTCATTGAAGCTAGTGTTTGTGGTAATAATAATGACTCCATTCTTACCTTTTTCACCATAAGCAGATGTAGCTTCAGCATCCTTCAAAACTTTAATTTCTAGTATATCTGAAGGCTTTAATGTTCTGAAACTAGATTCGCTTACAATTTTTCCATCTATAACAAAAAGTGGCTCTGTATTACCATTTATTGATGTTACACCTCTTAAATTAACTATAGAATCTGAGCCTTGTGGTGCATTATTAGATAAAATATTTAATCCTTTAATTTGACCAGATAAAACCTTTGAAATACTCGCATTTGGTCCATACTCTGCTAATTCCTCTACAGCAACATCAGCTATTTCAATGGTATGAGGAGTAGCCATACGTTTCATGTTGCCATAACCTCGTCTCAAATAACGATTATTTCCAAAATAAAACCCAAACCAATTTAATTGATCGTAACCTTGGTATGGATAATTCTTGGTGGTATCAAAACTATTATAAACCCTAAAATAAGTTTTGCCAAAACTCTGTTGCGCGTTTTTATAAATTCTACCGTAATAAACAGGGTTACTAATTGGATTAAAACTCCAGCTATGTCCTTTAAATTCGTCTAAAGACGCATCATACATACTGGCTAATAATTCGGCAGTTACTTTTTCACCTTTTGGTCCTTTAATTTTAAAACTCCAGGTTTCGTCTTGTCCTGGTTGTAGTTTATCTCTAAATGTAGTGGTCTCAATTTGTAGATCAGTCTCAGGATACGGGACATTAACGTTAAAACTTTGTGTTTTAAACTCGTTATACGCCGAAAAAAATGTGTGTATGGCAAAACCACCCAAATCGCTATCTAAAACCGGAACGCTAATTGTTTGTTTAGAATTGTTAAGTTCTACTAATTGCGTCATTATTATTTTATTGTCCTTTTCAATTTCTACAGTAACGGTTATGTTTTTAGCCGCAGAACCTAGAGTTAATTTTGCAATAGAATTTGTAGTGTAACGGTCTTTATCTAGTTGTGCAGTATACAGTTGGTTGTCTGCAACGGTTTTGTCCTTTTCGCTATATAAGGTTGTAAATACTTGTGCTTTTACGTTTTGCCCAAACTTGTCTTTACTTTCTGCAACAATTAGGTACTTACCAGAGGTCCATTTGTTTATCTTTTTTAGCGGTATTGTTTTGTTTTTTTCGGTATCAAAAGATGTGCTAAAAACTTCTTTACCCTTTTCCCAATTTGTGAATTGGTTCTCGTCTTCGTAAGCTTCATGCGGAAACAAATTTTTAAATTCTGATTCCGGAATTGTTTGGTAATCTGGTGCTGCCCAAGGTCTAGTTCTTAGAACACGTTCTGGAGCATTGAGTTTATATATTTTTAATTCACCTTTTGCAGGTGCAAAGCCACCATTTAAATTTTGAGAATTCAGACTTAGTTCAAAGTCTTTAGCACTTTTATCAATTTTTTGAGGTGCAGAAATAGTTAAGGTCATGGCATGGTAACCTACATTAACAATGGTAGAAGTAGAGTGTGTTTCGCCATTAATATCTGTTATGTCTGCAGTAACTTCATAATTAAACACAGGCAGATTATCTTGCGGAACACTTTTATCGGGTAAAGCTTTAAACTTAATTTCAAATTCGCCTTTGGCATTGGTTTTAGTTTCGCCAAAAGTTATTTCTTGAGCTTCTGTATTGTAAGAAGGTCGTCTCCAATAATACCAACCAGGAAAACGAACATTACGCTTTACAGTGTAAACTACTTTTGCGTCTGTAATAGAACTGCCAGCAAATGCAACAGCAGTACCATTAACCGTAATGCTATCATTTACTTTAAATGTTTCGGTAATAGGTTGAAATTCTGGTTTAAATTTAGGTCGTTTGTATTCTTCAACTGATATGTAGGCATATGCCGATTTGTTAGAAAACATTTCAATGGTAAAGTTACCAGTTAAGCCATCATTAGGTAAAATGAATTCACCTTGTACAGAACCATATTCATTAGTTTTTAGCAGCAATTCACTAACCACTTCACCATTTACGTTTTTTAATCTAATTTTTGCGGCTTCATCTGCTGAGACTTCTGTTTTACCGTTAGAGGATTTAGTAGCTATACCTTTAAAATAAACAGTTTGTCCTGGTCTGTAAATACTACGGTCTGTAAATATAAAATTTCTGTATTGTGTGTGGTTACCAGCGTCATTGTTGTATTTTCTATTAATGTAATAGTCTCCAAAATAACCAGTATCTTCTTTAGATGTTACTTTTACTTCTACCTCTCTGTAATAATTATCGTCTTTTTTAAACTTAAATTTACCAAAGCGGTCTGTTGTAAAAGATTTGGTTTTTCTGTTGCTATTGCCATTGTTAATATAACTGACTTCTACTTTAGCATCTACTTTTGGTTGTCCATTATGTCTATCTATTATTTGGTAAATATGGTCTTCGTTTTCATTACTCTCAACTAAAACTAAATCTGTAACTTGTATATGTGCTGCAGCAAAAACCCTATCACTTTTATTGGTTTCTGCTTTTATAAGGTATAAGCCATTGGCTAAGTTTGGAAAAACAACTTCTGTACTATGCAGTTGATAATCGCCTTCGGTTTTTAACGGACGAGAAAATGTTTCAACTGCAGTTAGTTTTTTGAAAAATGCATCCTTTTCATCAGCTCTATATATACTTTCATAACGTTGTAATTGTTTTTTTGAAACTTTATAAATTTTAAAATTTAGTTGCTTTAAGTTTTTATAGTTTACTAAAAGTTTTGATGGTAAATTAATGCCTATAAATTCTTCTGCTTGAAATTGTAAATACGGTTGTTTTATCTCTTCAATTAATACGGCACATTTCTGTGTACCAATACTTTCTGGGTATTTAGATATAGCAGAATTACAAATTGAAACAGCTTCTTTTAATTTCCATTGTTGTTCTGAGTTTTCTGGACTACCATTTATGTTAGCATCAAAAAATTGGCCTTGGCTTTTGTAAGTATTAGCAATTTCATAATCGTATAAAGTGGAAAGTTCTGAGGCTTTTAACTCGGCTGACTTAGACTCTAATGTTTTTAAAAGTAAAGCATCAACATTAGCAAATGTAGCGTGCTTCTTAACAAAGTTTAGACGCTCAATATCTACATTTACAAATGCTTTTGTTGTTTTGTTGTGGCGATGAAATTTTATTAAATTCAGATAAATTATTAAAGCATTTCGTTCTAATGATAAGGTATCGTTAGAGGATAGTTCTGCATTTATAAAAATGTTACTATCTGCAATAAAATCTTCATTATCTATGCTAAATTTATCTGCAGGTTGTGTTATGCTACTTTCTGGTGTTTTATAGAAGCTTAAGGCATTATAACTTAACAAATCAAATAAGGTAGGACGATAGTCTTTAGAGTTCTCAGCTTCATTTAACAATACACCATAATTATTCAGGGATTCTTGTTGCAATAAAATTCCGTTGTCTAGAGAACGTTGGTAATAGGTATGTATTTCGTTAAAAATAGTTTCTAAATCCCATGTTCTAAAATCATCACTAACCTTCTTTGAGGTTTTGGTTCTATTGTAGAATTTATATCGATTTTGCTGAAAATATTGCCAATACATTGTGGCTAACAAATTTTCTAAAAGGTGTTTGGTGATGATATCTTTAGTTGAATTAATTTCTGTTTTAAATCTATTTACAATAGTGAGTTGTGCATCTTCTTCTAGAATTAATTGGTATTTGCTAATGTATAATAAAGCTTTAATTCTTTGTTGCGTGTCTTCAGCTTTTACAGCATTTTTATAGATGCTTTCAACCAAATCTGAAGCACTTTTTGTTAGACCTTCGTTTTCTAGTTTTGATACTTCTTTCCACTGATTTTCAAAATTATTTTGAGTATGAGAGAAAGAAGCAAAACAGATGAGCATAAATAGAGATATATAGTGTTTCATGAAAATTTTTATTTATAGCAAAATACCTTCAAAAGGTATTCCAAAAACAGCTAAAATGAGTGTAAGGTTTATTTCGGTGAGTGAAGTTAACAATTTGTTGAGGATTCCAAACGTTATTAAATTATATATTTGTCTTATATACGTTATAATTATATGCTAAGAATTTTATTTGTATTAATGCTGTCATCGGCTTGTTTTGCGCAAACTTCTATTGAAAATGCAGAATTATTTATTGCTAAGAAACAGTTTGAAAAAGCGCAAAATGAAATGATTCAGTTTTTAAAATCTAATCCAAACGATTTAAAAGCAATTGAACTTTTGGGTGATGCGTACGGTCACCAAAAGCAATGGGATAATGCTATTGAACAGTATAAAAAGTTAAAAGATAAGCATTCAGATAATGCAAATTATCAGTATAAATATGGAGGTGCTTTAGGTATGAAAGCTTTAAGTATTAGTAAAATTAAAGCCTTAGGAATTATAGGAGATGTAAAGGAAGCTTTTCTAAAGGCAGCAGAATTAGACCCAAACCATATTGAAGCACGTTGGGCATTAGTAGAATTATATGTGTCACTTCCCGGTATTGTTGGTGGCAGTTTTTCTAAAGCTTTGGTTTACGCTCAACAATTAGAAGATTTGTCTAAAGTAGATGGATATTTGGCTAAAGGTTATGTGTATGAATATGATGACGAGCCAGAATTGGCCGAGAAATATTATAGATTAGCTATTAAAGTTGGAGGGTCTGTAACTTGTTATGAGAAGTTAACCGATTTCTACCAAGGACAAAAACAACCAGAAAAAGCTATTGATAATTTAGAAGAAGCAAAAGATAAACACCAACGTAATGCCATGCATTACCAAATAGGTAAAGTTTGCGCAGATTATAATATTCAGTTAGATAAAGGCGAAGCTATGCTAAAAGTTTATATTAAAAATCATTCTGCAAAAGATGGTGTGCCAAAAGAATGGGCTTATTATCGTTTGGCGCAAATATATAAACATAGAGATAATAAAGACGAAGCATTAGTTTGGATTAATAAGGCTATTTTAGGTTTGCCTGATTTGGAGGTTTTTCAGGAATTTAAGGAAACGATATAGTTTTTATTAGTTAGTTTGGTCAGTGAATAAAATTATATTCAGCTATTTAGTTTTTCTCTGTGAATCTTTGTGTTTTTTTGTGTAATCATTTTCTAGTGAGCATACGTCGGTTAGAATGATTTTTTCTTTCAAAAATTGTACTGAGAACCTTGAGTGATATAGTCTCATTTCAAAAAACTTGTAGTATTTTTACAGTACATATTTTTGGATACAATGAACGTACATTTTATAGCAATTGGTGGTGCTGCAATGCACAATTTAGCCTTAGCACTTCACAATAAAGGGTATAATATCTCAGGTAGTGATGATGAGATTTTTAACCCTTCAAAAGCAAGATTAGAAGCTAAAGGTTTACTGCCAGAATCTTTTGGCTGGTATCCTGAAAAAATAACATCTAATTTAGATGCTATTGTTCTAGGTATGCATGCAAAAGCAGATAATCCTGAATTGCTGAAAGCGCAAGAATTAGGCTTAAAAATATACAGTTATCCAGAATTTTTATATGAACAATCCAAGCATAAAACACGAGTTGTTATAGGAGGAAGTCATGGAAAAACAACCATTACTTCCATGATTTTACACGTGTTGCATTATCATGATAAAGATGTAGATTACATGGTTGGTGCGCAGCTAGAAGGATTTGATGTTATGGTAAAACTTACCGATACTAATGATTTTATTGTGTTAGAAGGAGATGAATATTTAAGTTCGCCAATAGATAGACGACCAAAATTTCATTTATACAAACCCAATATTGCGTTGTTAAGTGGCATTGCTTGGGACCATATTAACGTGTTTCCTACTTATGAAAATTATGTAGAGCAGTTTAGCATTTTTGTAGATTCAATTGTTACAGGTGGAAGCATTAATTATAACGAAGAAGATGCTGAAGTAAAACGAGTAGTGGAAGCTTCAGAAAATCAATTACGTAAAATTGCTTACCAAACGCCTGAATATACAGTTGAAAACGGAGAAACACTTTTAGAAACACCAGAAGGCCCAATGCCAATTGAAGTGTTTGGTGCACATAATCTCAATAACTTAGCAGGAGCCAAGTGGATTTGCCAACATATGGGAGTCGATGAAGATGATTTCTACGAGGCTATTTCAACCTTTAAAGGCGCTAGTAAACGTTTAGAAAAGATTGCCGAATCTAATACAAGCGTAGCGTATAAAGATTTTGCCCATTCACCAAGTAAAGTAAAAGCGACAACAAAAGCGGTAAAAGAGCAATATGGTAATAGAACTTTAGTAGCTTGTTTAGAGTTACACACGTATAGTAGTCTTAATGCTGAATTTCTTAAAGAATACAAAGGCGCTTTAGATGCGGCAGATGTGGCTGTGGTATTTTACTCGCCACATGCTGTAGAAATTAAAAAGTTAGAGGAAGTCTCCAAAGACCAAATTGCTAATGCTTTTGAGCGCGATGACTTAATTATTTACACCAATCCAGAAGAATTTAAAGATTTTCTATTCTCTCAGAACTTTAATAATAAATCATTGTTGTTAATGAGTTCTGGTAATTATGGAGGTTTAGATTTTGATGAGGTGAAAGGTTTGATTGGTTGATTCATGTATTAAAAACTAATTTTAGAATCTTACTCATTCTCAATCTTCTCAATCATTTCTCTAAATAAATTTAGTAGATAAGTTAATTTACTAGCATCACCTGCAGCTCTAAAACGTTGGTTCTGAATTTTTACACCATACCAATCTTGTTTGCCATTTTCGTTAAGAACCCATTTTATTTCAAGATTAGCAATGGAAGTTTTTGAGATGTCTATTTCAACATCCCAACCTGGATTATCTAAGGTAGTAATTTGAATTGCATCTCCATGTTCCCAGTCTCCATCGCAATTGTTTTGAAACCAGTTTTGTATCCACTCTAATATTTCCATGATGTATTGTTTTTTGTTGCTTCCCAAATGTCAGTTCGAGTGATTCCGTTTTTCAGCAATCGTATCGAGAACATTTAATTTACCGAAGGTTCTCGATACATTTATTTATTCTTCGTTTCACTTTGATTTAATAAACACTTGAACTGATTAAAAATAATCCGTGTTTATAGGTCTTTCACAAACTCTAAAAACACTTTCTTATGAAGTTCCAAATCCATATCTGGAGATAGAGCAACTCTGGCAATATAATCTTTATCACCTTCTTTGGTTGTGCCTTGTGTTGAGGTCGCAGGTATGGTCCAATACACACCTTTTAATTGACCGTAGCTAACGCAATATTTACTTTCATCAGGAATTTTGGTAATCATTAAATCAATTAATTTATGATTTAGTGCTCTTTTATAGGTTTCCTTTTCTTCGGCTGTGTTACCTTTTGTTGGCAAGTCTAAAGAAAACACAGAAGGCGTAAAACCTTGTGAAGCTAATTCTTCTGACACAAAATTAATTTTTGCACCTGGTAAGTTTTTATGTATAAAATTTACAAATGCTCTTGTGTTGGTGTAAGCATCTGCAATTCTTTGTTTCATAGACGGCATTTGCTTTGCTAATATCTCGTATTGAAGTGCAGTGGCTTCATTATCGCAAAGGTCTAAATGCAAAGCGATGTTAGGCATTAAATCTTCAGCCTTTTTATTCGCAACACAATAACCAGCTGTACATTTTCCACCACTCGGAAATTTAGAACCACTCACATAAGATATTGTTCTTACCACAGAAAGCGTGTCGTTTTCACCTAAAAAGTGAATATTAGGACAAAATGTTTGGTCTAAAATAAAAACAGGATCAATGGCTGTTTCTCCATTTGCTGTTTTGCGTTTTTTGCTAAGAACGTTTTTAAGCGCTTCTAAATCCGGAACTTCAACACGTGGATTGGTTGGGATTTCTGCAATAATATACGGAATAGCATCTTCTAAAGCCACTGTTGTTAATACAGTATCTATACTTTTTACCATATCATTGTCGCCATCGACTTCTAAATCTACCACGTCTACATTATCCATGCAAGCAGCAACACGTCTGGCTTGGTCATTAGTACCACCATAACAATTGGTTGGTACAATAAACTTAATTGGTTTGTCTATGTGATTGTCTAATGCGGAATGAATTAATCCCATCATTATAGCATACTGAATAGATAAACCACTAGAACCAACAACAGCTTGTGTTGCCGAATTGGTAATGGTGTTTATCTCGCTTAAAACCGTTGCTTTATCGTCTACGTTAGTTTGTTTTACTTTGAAAGACGTTTGCTCCGTAAGGGCTTTTAAAGCTAATAACGTATTAGAAGGCGTCATGGCAATAGTTTCGCGACGTCTTACATGCTGAATATCTGAAATATAGTGGTCATTTTTATCTCCATTAGCAAATAAAACACTGCCTAATTGATGGTAAAGATTAATGTAGAAATCTACATTTGGATTAAGTTCAATGACATCAATTTGGTTGTGTTCTGAAATAAAAATAGTACTTCCGTCATAGGCTTCAACCTCTTCTAAACGTTCTACTTTTTTTAGTTCAAACTTATAACCATAAACTCGTTTTATAAGGTCTGCATTAAAAGATTTAGGCAAGGTATTGGTATATACAATTTGAGTGCTTTTATTGGTAAATAAATTTGCTCTTAAAATAGATAATACAGGCACTGTTTGTGATGAAAAACTGATAACATTTTCTGCCTTTAAACCATGCAAATTAGCCATTGTCCATTCTAGTACAGAAGATAATGGATGTCCTAATCTAATATAATCGTAAGCTGTTGGTAAAGCCTTAAGTGTTTCCAAATCTGAATTACCGTTGTTATACAAGGTTTCAAATGCTTCTAAAAACTCTATTTTCGCCAGGCTTTCATTGTAAATGTCTAAACGATGCGTTGTTAGATTAAGCCAATCTGTTGGCATGTTTTTTATAACGTCTTTTATATAGTTTAGTATTTTATTGTTTGTCATGATTTTCTTTTTCAAATGGGTTGCAAAGATACGTTAGTTGGTTTTTTGTAGAAAGGCTTACATGGTGTTTGTTAAAACTAGGTTTATTTAAAAGACTACAAAACTAACAACCCAAATCCACGCAAAATATCTACAGGCTTAGAATACCAAAACAACTCAAAATCTTCAAATTGGGTTTCAAAACTGGTTTTTAATTGCTTAAAAGTCTGTGGTGCATTTTGTGGTTTTATGTCTTCTAAAGTGTCTAAAAGCCAAAGGCCTTTAGCTTTCTCTACTGTAATTTGATAGCGTTCTACAGCATCATGAAAGGTAAATTCTACGTAATCAATAGTTTTTCCTTTTTTCGATTTAGAAAACTCAGATGCTAAAGGTAAACTACCTAACCAAGTGATTTTAGCACTTGGTTTTATAGTTGGTTTTGCTTCTTCTGCAAAACAATTATAGATAAAATCCGGATGAATTGTAGTTTCTGGAACATCAAAATCAAACCAATCTTGTAACGGAATTTCAAATCCAATGCCATGCATAAAATTAAAGAGTGATTTCTTTAATCCGAAACTAAATTGGCTGTGGTCTATACCTGTTGAATCTGTAAAGTCTACATCATTATTAGCAAAACTGATGGTTTTGTAGTTGGGTGTAATTCCGTAATCTTCGGGATGTAAACCAATAGGACTATGTGCGGTTAAAGCAAACTGGTGCCAAAATCCAGATTGTAAAATGCCAATTTCAAATAGCTGACGCACCATTTCTAAACTATCCACAGTTTCTTGTACAGTTTGCGTTGGGTAGCCATACATTAAATACGAATGTACCATAATATTGGCTTCCGTAAAATTACGAGTGACTTGTGCTACTTGTGCCACAGTTACACCTTTGTCTATTAGTTTTAATAAGCGGTCAGATGCCACTTCTAAACCACCAGAAACAGCAATACAGCCAGAAGCTTTTAGTAAAAGACAGAGGTCTTGTGTAAAGTTTTTTTCAAACCTAATGTTAGTCCACCATGTAACGCTGAGGTCTCGTTTTAAAATTTCGAGCGCTAAAGCTTTCATTAAAGATGGAGGGGCAGCTTCATCTACAAAATGAAATCCGGTTTCTCCTGTTTGCGCAATTAATGTTTCCATTCGGTCAACTAAAAGCGAAGCAGCAACGGGTTCATAAATTTTAATATAATCTAAGGAGACATCGCAAAAAGTACATTTTCCCCAATAACAACCGTGTGCCATGGTGAGTTTGTTCCACCTGCCATCACTCCATAAACTGTGCATTGGATTTGCAATTTCTATGACAGAAATGTATTGATCTAATAATAAATCTGAATAATCTGGTGTTCCAACTTCGGCTTGTTTGTAATCTGGTATTGTGCTGTTATTTTTGTACGTAACAATACCATCTTCGAGTAAATAAGTGCGTTTAAATTCTTGCTCTGAGATTCTTAGTTTTGGCTCTGATTGACAAACGTTTTTATAGAGTAATTCTATAGGTAATTCACCATCATCTAAGGTGATAAAGTCAAAAAACTCAAAAACTCTAATGTCTGTTACAGAGCGTAATTCGGTATTAGGAAATCCGCCACCCATGGCGATTTTAATGTCTGGATAATGGGTTTTTATAAATTGCGCACAACGGAAAGCACTGTATAAATTCCCAGGAAATGGCACTGAAAAACAAATGAGTTTTGGTTGTGTTTCTTTAATTTGAGCTTCTAATAACTCTAACGTAATTTGGTCAATATAGGTAACGTCATCCTGCAATTGTGCATAGAGTTCGTCAAAGGCATTGGCACTTTGGCCTAAGCGTTCTGCGTAACGGCTAAAACCAAAATCTGGATCTATACATTCTACAATAAAATCTGATAAATCCTCAATATATAAGGTCGCTAAATGTTTTGCTTTGTCTTGCATTCCCATAGAGCCAAAAGCAAAATCCATGTCGTCTAATTGATCAAAACGAGATGCTTGTGGTAAAAAACCACCACTACAAATTTGTCTGGCGAAGGTTTGGTTTTTACCTTGAAGAAATAAAATAATATCATCTAATGACTTTAAATAAAGGTCCTTTAATGCATAAATACGTTGACAGTTGTCTGATTGAATACGGTCGTTTTCTAAAGCAAGTTGAAACAAGTCTTTAAATGTAGATTTAGAAAAAAGTTCTAAAATCACTTCAATACCCAAATCCATTTGAAAAGCCTCTATTCCTTTTGTATTTAAAAATCCTTTAAGATACGCTGTGCCAGGATAGGGCGTGTTGAGTTGTGTAAAGGGAGGTGTTATGAGTAAGAGGTCTTTCAACTTTATAGATTATATTAGAGTTGCAAATATAGTTGTAAAATGGTTGAATTTTTTGAATTTGAATAGAAGTTAAGAGTCAGTACTAGTGATTCCTATTTAGATATTGTGTAGATAACCATTTGGTAAACTAGAGGTTCTTAATCCATGTGTTTTTTTTCGTTGCAATTCAAATGACTAAACATGGGAACAGCCGTTTATGTAAATCGAGAAAACAATTTTCACCCATTCTTCAAAATCTCGGCAACCGCTTGTTGGTAAGCTCTAGGATTATTCGCTTTTTTAATTTTCTTAAACGTTTTTTGAGGATTAGAAAACGACTGCGAAAAGTATTCCCAAAACCCTTGCATTTTCATTTTTATAGGTGTTGGGCCTGATAAAGCTTCATCATATTGATGGTAAATGGTATCATGGAATTCTCTAAAGATTTCCCATCTGTTTTCGGGATAGGTTGTGGTGTTGTTTTTAATCATGCTTGGTAAAAATGGATCTGCAATTAAACCTCTACCAATCATAAAATGGTCTATACTAGGAAAACGCGTTTGCATTTCTTTCAATTTTGCCACAGATGTAATATCACCATTGTAATATAATTTGTGTTTAGTGCTTTCTATACATTTTTGAAACGCCTCTAAATTTACACCACCTTTATAAAGTTGTTTACCAATAAGTGCATGAATGGCAATATTTTTTAATGGATACGTGTCTAAAATCGGAAAAACATCGAGTATTTCTTCTGGATTTTCATAACCCATTCTCATTTTCATGGAAACCAAAATGTCAGTTTCTTTGTGTACACGATTTAAAATATGGTTTATTTTTTCGGGCTCACAAATTAATCCAGAACCCATACCACGTTTAGTTACCATTGGGTATGGGCAGCCTAAATTCCAGTTCAATTCTTTATAACCTAATTCTTGAATATAATCTACAACAAAAAGAAACTCATCAGCGCTGTTAGTCATTATTTGCGGAATAACCTCGAGTTCTGTGTTATGCTCAAGCTTTAAATCTCGTTGATAAGAGTTTTTAATAACAAGCTTATTATTGAATCTGATATAAGGTGCATAAAAGGTGTCAATACCACCAAAGTAATGGTTAAATGCATTCCGAAACCTAAAGTCAGTAAACCCTTGTAGTGGTGATGATAGCAGTGTTATTGACATTTAGTTTAAAATTTAGAGTAACGAAAGTCGTTCAAATTAATTAAAGTGCAAAATCTTGAGATTAATTATATAATAAATCATAAAACAAAACGTTAAGATTTTAACTAACCAACACATAGCCTTATAAAACACGATTACGTTTCAACTATTAATCAATCTTATCAATTATGAAACGAATCGTTTATGTCTTATTTTTTGCTTTAATAGTATCGGCTTGTTCTTTAGATAAAGACGATAATTTACAAGCTACAAGTTCTAATTTTTACGCACTTACCGTTGGTAATCAATGGGTTTACAAAAACTATAAATATAATACTGCAACTGAAGATTATGAGGATACTGGTGTTGTAGATAGTGTGAGTATTATTGGTACTGAAACTATTAATGGTAATGTGTATTATAACTTTAAGCGCGTAACAACAGGAAATGAAGAAGGCATTACATACTGTAATCCTAATGGTGAACATTACGAATTGTTACGAGATTCTTTAGGGTATTTAATTAATGATGGCGGACTGATAAAATATGCTAATAATGATTTTACAGAAAGAACAATGAGCCAACAAAATTGGGGAACTATTTATGATCAGCTTATTGCTTTAGATAATGAGATAACTGTTGAGGCTGGTACTTTTGAAAGTACCTATACGCAACGTTACGTTATATTATCTAATGGAGAGCAAGCTAATGGTTTAGACCACTTTTATTATGCTGATGGTTTTGGTTTGATATTTGACACCACTTCTTTTGTGTCTGGTGATATCCCAATTATTAAAAGACGTCTAGATTCTTACGTTATTAAGTAACTAGTAGTTTCATTACCATTTATTGTAAATGCTTTTTGAAAAACGCTATTGTACGTTCCCAAGATAAGGTTGCAGCAGCTTTGTCATATCTTGGTGTTGTGTTATTATGGAATCCGTGATTTACCTCAGGATAAATATAAGCAGTGTGTTCAATATTGTTTTCTTTTAAGATTTTTTCAAAAGCAGGCCAACCAGCATTTACTCGTGTATCTAATTCACCATATTGGAGTAGAAGCGGTGCTTTTATTTTTACTGCGTCTTCTGCTTCTGGTTGTCTACCGTAATACGGAACTGCCGCACCTAATTCTGGTAAGCGTACAGCCATCATATTAGCAATCCAACCTCCAAAACAAAAACCAACAACACCAACGTTTCCATCGCAATTCTCATGGGTTTTTAGATAATTGTATGCTGCAATAAAGTCTTCTAGCATGTCTTGTTGATTGCGCTTTTTTTGTAGGGCTCTTCCATCGTCATCATTACCAGGATAACCACCAAGAGGAGATAAAGCATCTGGTGCTAAAGAAATAAATCCTTCTTTTGCAGTTCGTCTTCCTACATCTTCTATATACGGATTTAGGCCTCTGTTTTCATGCACAACAATAATACCAGGTAATTTTGTTTTGTTATCTTTTGGTTGAGATAATAAGCCTTTTATTTGGCCGCCACCTTTAGGTGAGTTGTAGGTAATGTATTCTGAGTCTAATGTTGGGTCGTCTGGTTGTACAAGTAATGTATTTATATAATCTGGCGACATAAAATTTAGCAAAGAGGATATGGTAATACCACCAACAGCATATAAAGATAGCTTTTCAACAAATTGCCTTCTATTGAGTTTGTTGTGCGCGTAGTCATCGTACAAATCAAAAACTTCTTGTTTAATATCTTCTTTTTTTAGGTCTTTCATAATCAAGAATTTTATATGGTTTGTATTATAGAGGATAATATACAGTTTTTTAAATTATGGTCTTCTATTTTTTTTGCTTTTAACACGATTTAAAGTAAGTGTATCTTCATTAAATTCTGTTGGTCTGTTATCATCAAAACTAATATTTAATTGTAAAGTGTCTTTGTCTAAAAAGTTAGCGATGCATCTTAAAGTTCTGTATTCACCAGACTCAAATTGTGTAACTATAAAATCTATTTCAATTGGTGATTTATGGAAATCTATAATGTAGGTCATTTGTCCTTTTTTACCTTTTAGTTCAAATTCTTTGCCACCATATATTTTGCCATCTATTTCAAAAGAGGCATATTTTTCGGTTTCAAAATTTATATAACCTATTTCGTTTTTATCTTCACCTTTCCATCTCCCCATAATATTTTCTTGCTGCGCAATAGACTTAAAAAAGACTAAGGGAATAATTAACCATACTATATACTTCATTACATTTACATTTTAAATATAGAATCTAATAATTTCTCAATACTAATTTGGTTAGCTCTAATTAACTCTTGGCGAGCAGCTTCTATATCTGTTGGTATCTTGTCTTGAGACAGTTTAAATTTCCCTTCCCAGTTAGTAATTGTAATTTCAAACATTTCAATATATTTTAGGTTGGCGTCTAACCGTGGATTGTTTGCATCTAAAACATACTGATGATGTGGCGCTTCTAAAAATTCTGTCATTGAAATTAATGATTGTTTTAGAGCAGCTTTATCTTCAATGCCTTTTACTTTTCCTTTTAAATGTACTTTAATATAATTCCATGTTGGTAATTGTGTGGTAGAATAGATGCTTGGGGAAATATAGCATTCTGGTCCTCCAAAAATAACGGTTATGTCGTTGTTGTTTTTAAGAAGTTGAGCTTGTGGGTTATTAATATCAATATGGCCTACAAGCTTTTCGTTTTCATAAATTAAGGGTAAATGTGTAATTAGTGGTTGATTATCCTTTACTGAAATAACTGTAGCTAAAGGGTAAGTTTTTAGCACTTTAACCATATGTTGTAAATTATTGTCTTGATGCTGTTTTGGAGGATACAATAGATAGGTAATTAGAGGTTTAAATAGTATTTGTTTTGAATAACTTTAAATTTATTGATGCTTAAAATTACAATTTTTTATCTTTAGAGCATGCCACAGAAATCAAATTCATTTTCTATAAAAAATTGGTCGCAAGACGATCAACCACGAGAAAAACTAAGAGACAAAGGGAAAGCAACTTTAAGTGATGCCGAATTAATTGCTATTTTAATTGGTTCTGGTAACAGAGAAGAAAGTGCAGTAGCCCTTTGTAAGCGTATTTTTGCAAGTGTAGATAATAACTTAAATGCTTTAGGAAAATTATCTATTGCGCAATTAATGGAATTTAAGGGCATTGGCGAAGCTAAAGCAATAACTATCGCAGCTGCTTTAGAATTAGGGAAAAGACGACGACTAGAAGAAGCTTTAGAATTAGATAGAATAACATCTAGCCGTTCTGTTTTTGAAGTGATGCAACCCATTATTGGTGATTTGCCACACGAAGAATTTTGGATTTTATATCTCAATAATTCAAACAAAGTGATAAAGAAAAATCAATTAAGTAAAGGGGGAATTACGGGTACTTTAGTTGATGTGAGATTAGTACTTAAAAATGCTTTAGAGGTAGGAGCAATAGCCTTAATTTTGTGTCATAACCATCCATCTGGAACTTTAAAACCTAGTAAAGCTGACAAGGATATTACTCATAAGTTAAAACACGCAGCCCAGAGTTTAGATATTTCGGTATTAGATCATCTTATTGTTACAGAGAAAGCGTACTTTAGTTTCGCAGATGAAAATATTTTATAAAACCGAATAGTGCAGCTAAAAATATGCTACTAGTTTATACACATAAAATTACACCGCGCGTTACCTATACGTTTAAGCATATTTGTAAACGTATTTTGGGTATTGACGTTAGTTTTACATCTAAAGTAGAAGATTTTATTGCTCATGATAGTCTTAAGATGTCATATGCAAAGCAGCCTTTAAGTAATGAGTTATTTATTAGAAGCCACGATTTATTGTTTGAGACAGGGTTATCAGATTTAGATTTCACCGTTCAACCATGGGAAAACACAAAGGGCTTTTTTGTAACAGGTGAACGCAGTGCTTTACCTTTTGATATTTTTGCAGCTTCATTTTATTTACTAAGCAGATATGAGGAGTATTTACCACATGTAAAAGATGATTACGGCCGTTATTTGGCATCAGAAAGTGTTGCTTATAAAAACAAATTTTTACATCAGCCTGTTATAGATATTTGGGCTTATAAATTAAAAGCGGTTTTAAAAGAGCGTTTTTCAGATTATGAATTTCCAGTAAGAACCTACAGAGTTCTACCAGTAATAGATGTGCCTGTTGCGTACTATTTTAAGCACAAAGGATTATTGCGCAGTATTGGTGGTACTTTAAATGACATAAGACGGTTTAAATTTAAACAACTGTATTTTAGATTTTTGGTTTTAATGGGTTTTAAGCGCGATCCATACGATACATTTAAGTGGATAATAAGGAAACAAAAAAACTATAAACATAAGTTTATGGTATTGTTTCTAATAGGTGAATATTCAACTTTTGATAAAAAAATAAATACTAACAGAAAACAATTTGTTTCACTTATAAAATCAGTTGCAGATTATTGTGATGTAGGTATAAAAGCTTCTTATTTTTCTTTAGATAATATTGAAATTTTAAAAGAAGAAAAACTTAAAATGGAATCCATAACTCACAATGACTTGCAAGCGGTTAGACATTCATTTTCTAAATTAAATCTACCAACATCTTATCGTAATTTGGTGGAGTTAGAAGTTAATCAAGATTTTACAATGGGTTACATAGATATTATGGGTTTTAGGGCCGGAACGTGTACACCTTTTCATTTTTATGATTTAGATTATGAAGTACAAACACCATTAAAGGTTAATCCATATCAATGTTTAGATTTTGCGTTACTTAAGTACAATTCGCAATTAGATAAAACCGAACATTTACAACAAATAATTAATGAAGTTAAAGCAGTAAATGGTACTTTTATACCTGTTTTTCATAATTATTCTTTTAGTGATTTATCGCGCTGGAAAGGCTTTAGAACTCTATTTAATTTAATATTAGAATCGGCAGAATGAAGCATAAAATAAAACATGTTTTTTTTGATTTGGATCATACACTTTGGGATTTTGATAAAAACTCTGGCTTAACGTTCGAAAAAATTTTCAATTTAAATAATATACAAGTAGATGTTGAAGATTTTCTTCCTGTTTATGAGCCAATAAATTTAAGATACTGGAAACTTTACAGAGAAGAAAAAGTTACAAAAGACCATTTGCGTTATGGCAGACTAAAGGAGGCTTTTGATGGTATTGGTGTTGGGGTTGAAGATGATGTAATTCATAATTTATCTGAAGCTTATATTAATCATTTATCATCGTTTAATTACCTTTTTGAAGGTACTTTTGAAATACTAGACTATTTACAAAATAAATACAGTCTCCATATTATAACCAATGGATTTGAAGAAGCTCAAGAAAAGAAAATGACGACGTCAAATATTAAAAAGTACTTTACAACCGTTACTAATTCTGAAATGGTAGGTGTAAAGAAACCTAACCCAAAAATTTTTAATTTTGCATTAGAATTGGCGCGAGCAAAAGCGTCAGAAAGTATTATGATTGGCGATAGTCTTGAAGCAGATATTGAAGGTGCCGACGCAATTGGGATGGATACCATTCATTTTGATTATAAAGATGCATCCTCATTAAATAAATTTAAAAAAATATCCAAACTAAAAGAATTAGAAATATATCTATAAACAATTTAATTATGTTGAAAAAAAATATAATCTCAATTACCTGTTTATTATTAACTGTATTTAGTTACGCTCAAAAAAGTATTAATAATTACAAGTATATTATTATACCAAAGGAGTTTAGTTTTTCTAAATCTGAAGACCAATATCAGTTAAATTCTTTAACTAAATTTTTATTTAATAAGCATGGTTATGAGGCTTACTTTATTGATGAACTGCCTGAAAACGTAAAGGCTGATCGCTGTAATGCTTTAAACGTTAATGTGTCTAAAGAAAAAAGTAACATGTTTAAAACAAAAATTGAGATTACACTCAAAGACTGTTATGATGCTGTTGTAATGACTTCAAAAGTTGGAGAGTCTCGTTTAAAAGTTTATAATAAAGCTTATACGGAAGCTTTAAGAGATGCCTTTGAAACGTATAAAAATTTCAATTATAAATATTCTGGAGAAAATAAGATTGAAGAATTTGCTACTGTAAAGAATACAGCAGAACCAGTAAAGGAAGAAGACAAAGTCATTGTAGAGAAAACTGTAAAACCTCAATTAGAAGCAACTGTTAAACCTATCCCTGAAAAGGTTTCAAAAAAGGAAGAGATTGATAAAGCTCCAACAACCGTAAAGCGAGAATTATTTTATGCTCAAGAAATAGAAAATGGTTATCAACTTGTAAATTCAGAGCCAAAAGTAGTAATGATATTATTAAATACAGCCGCAATAGACGTTTATTTAGTTAAAGGAAAAAGTGCCATTGTATTTAAAGAAGATGGATTTTGGTATTACTCTGAAAACAACGGAACATTAAGAGAAAAAGAAACTCTTAATATTAAGTTTTAAAAACTAATAACCATACTTCTCTTTCCAAAGCGTTTTAAGATAGTTGCGTTGCGCTTGTTCTCTAGCGTTGTTTCCAGGATTGTATAACGTTGTATTCGCTATTTCTTCTGGTAAAAATTCTTGAGCAGCAAAGTTATTCTCATAGTTATGCGAGTATTTATACGTATCTCCATAACCTAATTCTTTCATTAGTTTAGTAGGTGCATTCCTAATGGCTAACGGTACAGATAAATCACCGGTTTCCTTTACTAATTGTTGTGCTATATTTATAGCTTCATAAGCAGCATTACTTTTTGGTGAACTAGCCAAATAAGTAGCACACTGACTCAGAATAATACGAGATTCTGGATTGCCAATTACAGAGACTGCCTGAAAAGTATTGTTGGCAATAACTAAAGCTGTTGGGTTAGCATTGCCAATATCTTCACTGGCCAAAATTAAAAGTCGTCTAGCAATAAATTTTACATCTTCTCCACCTTCAATCATTCTTGCTAAATAGTATACAGCCGCATTTGGGTCACTACCTCTTATCGATTTTATAAATGCCGAAATAATATCGTAATGCTGTTCTCCTGTTTTGTCGTAACGAGCCGCATTGTTCTGTATTTGTTTTGTAACTAAATTATTGGTGATTATAATTTGGTCATCCTCAAAAGAGGCTATTAATAATTCAAAAATATTGAGTAATTTTCGGGCATCGCCTCCAGATAACCGTAACAGGGCTTCTGTTTCTTTTAGTTTTATATTTAATTTAGAAAGCTTTGTGTCTTCCTTTAATGCGCGTTGTAATAAAGCTTCTAAGTCGTCTTTGCTAAAGGCATTTAAAGTGTAGACTTGACATCTCGACAACAGTGCAGAGATAACTTCAAAACTTGGATTTTCCGTAGTTGCTCCAATTAATGTTACCCAACCTTTTTCTACTGCTTCTAATAATGAATCTTGCTGAGATTTGCTAAATCTATGGATTTCATCAATAAATAATATGGGGTTTTTAGCAGTAAATAAGCCACCACTTTTTTTAGCTTTATCTATAACTTCTCTAATATCTTTTACGCCAGAATTTATAGCACTTAGTTTAAAGAAAGGACGTTCAGATTCATTAGCAATTATATTAGCTAGTGTTGTTTTGCCAATACCTGGAGGTCCCCAAAAAATCATAGATGGAATTACACCACTTTTTATTTGATGATACAGTATACCATCTTTACCTACTAAATGTTGTTGACTTAAATAGTCTTTTAAAGTGTTTGGTCTAAGACGTTCGGCTAAGGGTGTATTCATAATTCAAAATTACAAAATGCATTTGTGATGGATTCATTTTAAATAATAATTTCATAATAAAACTAGTTTTTTAGGAGTTGTTGTTTCTGACAATGTAGCAGATATTTTTGTTTTGGATTTAAATTTGAATTGTATTTCGTAAATTTTAGGATGAGTAAAGAGCAACAGTTTAAGTATTCTAATAGCGTTGTAGTATATCCATTAATCATTTTGTTTTCAATTTGGTTAACGTTTTGGTATCAGGTTAGAATAGATGGTAATATTAAAAATTTTGGAATTAGGCCTCAAGATTTAGAAGGACTTTTAGGGATAATTACCAGTCCTTTTCTGCATGGAGATATTAATCATATTTATAATAATTCAATCCCACTTTTTGTTCTTAGCTTATCATTATTTTATTTCTACAATAAAATTGCCTGGAAGGTTATTGGTTTTGGAATCTTAATATCAGGTTTTTTAACTTGGTTAATTGCTAATAATGGGAACCATATTGGGGCGAGTGGTTTGGTATATGTATTAGTAAGCTTTATCTTTTTTAAGGGGATTTTTGCGAAACATTATAGACTAATTGCATTATCACTGTTGGTTATTTTTTTATACGGAAGTATGATTTGGTATGTATTTCCTATAAAAAGCGGTATGTCTTGGGAAGGGCATTTAGCAGGTTTAATTACAGGTTTGATTTTTGCATTATTTTTTAGAAAACAAATTGCAAAACCAGAACGCTACAAATGGGAAGAACCTCACTATAACGAAGATGATGATCCATTTATGAAGCACTTTGATGAAAATGGAAATTTTATAGAGTTAGAATCTGAGGGAGATATTGAAATGAATACTAACGAGGCATCTAAAATCACTTATTTTTTTAAAGAAAACAAAGACTAAAATAAAAGAAAGAAGGCTGCCAATTAATGGCAGCCTTCTTAATTAGACTAATATCAAATAGAAATATATATTAGAGGTCATTACATAGGTTAATAGGGATAGGTCCAGCAGTAGGGGATGGGCCAAAATCACCAACTAAGTTGCCGCTTGGAGCATAAATTTGGAAGGTAACTTCACTGTCCCAAGAGCCGCTTACAAATTCCCAACTAAATTCATTCGAACCATCAGGAATAGTAACTGTATGGATAATGTCAGACCCAGAGGTCATACCGTATGATGTTGTAGTACCGTCTACTGTAATATCAATAGACGCTCCATTCCATCCATCACCATAAGAATCTTGTCCTTCTATAGTCCAAGATCCAACTAATGTACTAGGTAATGGACTTGGAGCTAAACATACAACAGTACCAGAATATCTAAATGGTGTACTGTGAGAGGTGCTGGCTACATTAACACCAACGTTATCTGAAGAATATATACTTCCATCAGTTAAAACTAACTCGTAACGCACAATGATTATATCTCCTCCATCTAAAACAGAAGATTCAATACCCAATGCAGTTAAAGCTTCTTCCCCTGTTACCGTAATTTCTGAAGTTGGATAACCTGAACTATCATCTACAATAAACTCACTTGCATCTATGGTTTTTAAATACATTTCATCTACGGTTATTACTTCGTTATCAATAGGAGTAGTGTCTGCAAATTCTACATAAACATTAACAAAATCCATAGTGTCATTGTCATTAAAATCGTTAAAATAGACTATAACACTAATTTCTGAAGCAGCGGGATCTCCTTTGTCTATATCTGTGCTGATTATTTCAACTTCTGTTAGTACAGCACCTTCAGTGTACGAGCTGACGTCTAGCTTATTTAAATCTTCATCTTCACATGATGTAAAGAAAAGTAAGCTTAAAATAGTTAAAAAATAAAATAATTTTTTCATGAGTTTTTTTTTAATTTATGAAATCTGTATCTGGGTTTGTGTCCCAAAATACTTTTTGGAGTACATCAGATTTTTGTGTTGCGTTAGAATTTAAATTTACATAGTCTGAAGGATAATAAAAAGATCTCAAGAACATGTTTGTGTCTTCTAGTAATAAAGGTTGTAAAGCATCTGGTTTACCTGTTCTTCTGTAGGTGTTATATGCTTCAATACCATTTCCGTATAGAGCCAGGAAATATTCTTTAACAATAATATTTAGTTTATCGTCATCAGATGTAGCTGATGCGTATCCATCTGTAACAGCAGTAATATAATCTGCTACATCTGTTGCGCTTGGCGTATATGTTGGGTCTGCATATGCTGCTCCAAAATCCATAACTTTATTTATAGATTGGGTTATCCCATTTTCTAAGTAGGTTGCGGCATTACCTGTTGTACCTAATTCTAAGCTAGCTTCAGCTAACATAAATTGTACATAGCTAGATAACATAATAGGGGATATTCCTTGTCCTTGTGTGGCTATATCTCTAGTGGTTATAGATTCAAAAGAATTGTCGTCAAAATTTCCACCGATAGGGTAAACTCCCCAAGTAGCTCTTCCTCCAGTATCTGGTGGAATTCCACTGTCGTTACCATGGTCTCTTCCCCAGTAACCTTCATCTAATGAACAATATGGAATAGAAAATCCGTACCAGCTTGGAGGTAAAGTTCCGTAGCATTCTTGTTCTGTGGTGTTTTCTGCGCTATATGAACGTTGTCTGTAAATGTAATATCTTAATCTCGGGTCTTCTACAGATTGTCCTTCTCGTAGTTCATTCATGTAGTGGTTAGACATGTAATCTGTGATGTTACCACCATCATCAAAGTTTCTTGAAAAAATTGGGTGACGGCTGTCTGGAGCACTATCATTGGTAGACCATGTAAAAATAAAATCATCTGAAGCATCTGTGATATAATCACCGCTACTAATAATAGTGTTAATACCCGCTATTGATTCCGCTTCATTTACTAATCTAGATTGTAAGTATAATTTAATTTTTAATGTATTTGCTAATTTTATCCATTTAGATTCGTCACCATCATAGAATAAATCATCTGAAGGTAATTCAGCCTCTGTTTTATTTAAATTAAGAATGGCGTCATCTAATAGCAATTGTAGGGCTGCATAAATATCCGCACCACTATCTGCGTTAGGGTTTAGAATAGAAGAATTGATAGCTTCAGAATATGGAACGTCGCCAAAGTAATCTACTAATGTTGCCATCATATGAGCTTCAATAATTTGACCAATAGCTACATGTGTATATAGTTCTTGTTCTAATGCAATTGGTGTATACGTTCTAATATCTGCTAAAGCGCCGGCATAGACGTAGCTCCATGCAGTATTAAAATCTGAGGCTGTATATGCATTGTCATAAAATGGTCCGTACATATGAATAATTCTTGTTGTTTCCATTCCTGGTTCTGAAACAGCTTCAAAAAAATTAGCCATATCTATTTGCACTGAGTTTAAGAAAAAATCTATATCAGATTCCTCAGGACTCAAGGCATTTGGGTCTGTTAATAATTCTAATTCTGTAGTCTCGCAAGAAAGATTGAGAATAAGAAAAAGAAATGCAAAAAGTTTTATTTTGTTTTTTCTATACATAATATTAATACTTTAAATAAATATTTTTAAAAAGAAAGTTTTACGCTACATCCATAACGCGCTGCACTAGGCCCTGTTAGATAGTCTATACCTAAAGAGTTTCCTACACCAGCACTAGATGAGTTAGTATCGAAATTAACATCTTTTGGCATGTTAACTGCTCTATACCATAGGTTTGATCCGCTTGCTGTAATTGAGATTGCAGAGAAAGGTGTTTTTTCTAAAACATTACTTGGTAATCTGTAACTTAAAGAAACTTCATTTAACCTAATAGTTGTACCATCAAACACTCTGTATTCATTAGCGCCATATAGCCAGTTGTCAAAAGCAACGTCAGTGGCATTTATTTGAGTAGTGTTAGGTGTTCCATCAGCATAAACGCCTGGTAAAATATATGTTCCGTATCTATCTAATGGAAAATCTACTAAACCTCTATTAACTAGGGTAGCTGCGGTAATAGAATAAATGTCTCCTCCTTTTCTATAATTAAGACCTACAGATAATGATAAGTTTTTGTAAGAAAATGTATTGGTAATAGTGCTTGTGTAATCAGGATTTGGATCACCAATTATTAAATCTGTTTCTGAGGTTACGACGTAGTTACCGTCAGACCCAACTATTGCTTCACCTGCATCATTTCTTTCAACTTGACTTCCTACTATAACACCAAAAGCTTCTCCTTCTATAGCAGCATTCAATCCACTATTTAAAAATATCATATCAATTCCGTCTGGTAATTCCGTGATTTCTGTTTCGTCGCTGTAAAATGTTACACCTGTATTCCAGCTGAAACCATCTCTATTTTTAAACCAATCTACATTTAAATCTAATTCTAGTCCTTTAACTTCTAGGCTACCACCATTAATATAGGTTGCTGTAAAACCAGTAGATGGGTCTAGTTCTCTTTGGGTTAATAAATCCGTAGTTTCTTTACGGAATAAACTTAAGTTAAGGCCAACTCTATTATTAAAAAATCTTGAATCAATACCGAATTCTAATTCAGATACTAATTCTGGATTTAAATTCGGGTTACCAAGGAAATTAGAAGTTGCATTGGACGAAATTACGTCACCCTCACTCGTTACAAATTCTCTTGCGTTTAGAGACAATGTATTTCTAGTGGTATATACAGGTGGGAAACCAGATGATGTTCCATAACCTAAACGTAGTTTTAAATAATTTAAACCAAAGTCACCATTACCTACTAAATTATCAAAGGCTGCTGTTGGAATAAATGACACACTAGCTGAAGGATAAAAAATTCGGTTGTTATCAATTTCTAAAGTAGAAGTCCAGTCATTTCTAGCTGCTAGATTTAAATATAAATAATTTTCATATCCAAGTGTAGTGTCTATATATAAACCAACAGTGTTTCTTTCACTTTCATATTGAATGTCTGCTCCAGAGTATGAATTAACCGATGAATTGTTAATATAGTTATAGTGTTTTTGTACACCAAAAACAATTTGGTTTGTACTTTCTATACCATCTCTCTCATAAGTACTTCTGGTTGCATTAGCTCCTATTAAAACTGATAGATTTAATTTATCCGTAATATCTTTATTGTAGGTTGCTGCTAAGGTATGGTCTAAAAAATTACTTGTACCTGATGTAGTTCTTAAAATACCTGTTGTTTCTCCGTCAATTCCACCTTTGTTTTGTGAATAAAACCCATTCTCTGTGTAAGTGTCTAAACCATATTTATAGTTTAAGCTTAAAGCTTCAGAAAGTTTATAATTTACGTTAAAACTTCCATAAATACGATTTACCAGCTGTCCAGTTTTAGAATTTTTTACCGTCCAAAGTGGATGTTGAATACCATTGGTTTCTCTATAATATAAAGAACCTCCATCGGCTCTTTCGTATGGGATTCCTAATAAATCTACATTTCTAGGTGTGTACATAATGTCACCAAAAATTGAAGTGCCATCACCAATTACACCACTACCATTAGATGCTGCAATAGGAGGTGATTTGTAATCTGTTTTGCTGTAGTTTAAAGTTCCTCTTACTGTGAGATTCCCTTTTTTAATTCTTCCACCAACACCAAAATTGTCTCTAGATAATTCATTGCCAGGTGTAAAACCGCTATCATTTAGCTTGCTATAATTAACGCTATATTTTACATTAGATGTGCCACCTTGCACTGCAACTGATTGATTTGTTGAAACTCCAGTTCTAAAGAAGTTTTCTACGCTATCGTACGGTTTGTAGGCATATGGAGATGCTGCTAAATCTTCGTAACCTATAATGTAATCTTGAGCTACATTAGTTGCAAAAGGGTGATTTACATATACTTGACCGTCTACTACAGAATTAAAATAAGATCCATAAACGTCAGGGTTGGTATCTGTAAATGCAGGTCCCCAATTACTAAAAAACCAGCCGAACTCTTGGTTAAAACCACCTCCAAACTCATCTTGATAATTAGGTAAGTGCGGTGTAGAGAAAAACACAGAACTAGAAATGTCTACTGTTGTTTTTTCAGAATTTCCAAAACTACCGTTTTTTGTGGTAATTAATATAACTCCATTTCTTCCTCTGTCTCCATATAGTGTAGAGGCACTTAACCCCTTTAATACATTGACGCTCACAATATTATTTGGGTCTAAATCTAACATTCTGCTAGATTCTGTTGAGCCATCTATATAAGAGTTTTGAGAGTTTGTGTCTGAGTTAAATGGTACTCCGTCTACAATAAAGAGCGGTTGGTTAGAACCAGAAATAGAAGTAAACCCTCTAATTACCATATTTGTTGCAGAACCAGAAGTACCGTTAGTACTTGTTACCGCAACACCGGCTGCTTTTCCTCTAAGTAGTCTACCAACATCACCTTCAGGTTGTTGACTTAACTCTTCACCTTTTACTTCTGAAACGGCATAACCAAGAGAACTTTTTTCTTTTTTAATACCTAAGGCGGTCACAACAACGGTATCTAACATGGCTACATCTTCTGTTAATACAATGTTGATTGTTGTAGTGTCGCTAACGGTAATTTCTTCTGTTGTGTAACCGACGTAGCTAAAAGCAATTATAGATCCTGTGTTTGTTGTAATAGAATAATTGCCATCAAAATCTGTTTGTACACCATTACTTGTTCCTTTTACCAAAACTGTTACACCTGGTAAGGGAATTCCAGATTCGTCTGTTACTTTTCCTGTGATTGTTTTCTCCTGTGCAAATGATATATGCACAACAAACGCCATGAAGAGCGTTAAGATTAATTTTAATTTTGTTTTCATATTTCTGTTAAAATTTTAACAAAAATCTAAAGAAAACATAGTTATTCCTATGGTTATATTGCAATAATGTGTTAATTATTTAACGATTATCTATTTAATTACTTAAATATTTGAAAATATGATAATTGCGAATTTAACCTAAGTGAATTCACTGCTAATTAACATTTTGTTAATAAAAAATTAACATTGTTTTTCAAAATTAAAAACGTTGCCTAACAGCTTCGTATAAAAACGCACCACAGGCTACAGAAACATTTAAAGATTCAATGTCTCCTAGAATAGGAAGTTTAGCTTGATGATCTACGACTTTTAAAACTGAAGGGTTAATTCCTCTGCCTTCAGAACCCATGATTATTGCACAAGGTTCTTTAAATGAAATATCATACAAATAATTTTCAGCTTTTTCAGTAGCTGCTATTACTCTAATACCTGACGATTGCATATGGAAAACAGCATCCTTTATATGGTCTACTTTGCAAATAGGTATTTTAAATATGGCACCAGCACTGGTTTTTATAGTGTCTCCATTTATTGGTGTACCACCTTTTTTCTGAATAATTATACCATTAACACCAGTACATTCTGCCGTTCTTACAATTGCGCCAAAATTTCTAACATCGCTTAACTGATCTAATAATAAAAATAATGGCATTTGGTCAGACTCAAGAACACTCGATACTAGATCATCAATATCATGAAATTCAATTGGAGATATTTGTGCTACAGCACCTTGATGATTGCCTTTTGCTAAACGATTCAGTTTTTCTACAGGTACATAAGATGAGTTAATGCTCTCCAAACGTATAATACTCTCTAATTCTTTAAAGAGGTCGCCATGTAGTCCTTTTTGCAAAAATACCTTATCAATAGTTTTACCTGATTTTATGGCTTCAATAATAGCTCTTATGCCAAAAATTGTGGTTTCGTCTTTCATGTATATAAAATATCCTAAAATTAAATGTGTATAATGTGCAAATGTATTGAAACAGAATTAAAAACTAGCTGTTAAACTTAAATGCACTTTAGAATCTGATAATTTAAAAGAAGTATTTTCTGTTTTACCGCTAGAGTAATTTAAACGGAATAAACCAGCATTGGTAATTAAGCCAATACCAAAACCAAATCCAAAAAGTTTTTCTTTGCTGTCGTTAAGTTTGTTTTCAAAATAGGCAGCATCAAAAACAGAATGCACATAAAGCGAATTGCTTAAGCGATATCTATATTCGGTGTTTAAAACACTATAAAGATGGGCAACTATACTATTTTCTTCAAACCCTCGTATAGAATTAATGCCTCCAAATCGAAACAGTTCATTGTCTAAATAATTATCTGAGGTTAATTTAGCGCTATTTAGTCTGGTGTAAATGCTATTCTTCCTATTTAGGTTGAAAATTTTATAAGTATCTAAAGTAAAGATAGATTGTTTTTGTGAGCCTAAATTATTATCGCGATTACCATAGCCAGATAAAAAATTAAACCAAAAGTTAATTGGAAACAAAAGGTCTGTGGGTTCTGTTTTTAGGTGGTTGTATTGAATGGTGTAATAATTTGCAGTATAATCATTTAAAATATCGGAATCAGACTCCAATAGATTTGTAGATTTTGTAGAGCTAATTCCAATACTAACTTTATTTCGGGGATTAATCAGGTAATTAATTTTAGCATATTGGCTTGCGTTTAAAAATGTAGAGTCTTTTCTAAATAGGTTTAATCCTATTTGGATTCCAATAGGTAAAGAAAAGATATAGGGTAATTCAGTGTCTATTTTTAGGGTTTGTTGGTCTATCTCGTCGCTTTTATAATATAGGTTTAAAGTTTCTCCGTAATTAAGATTATTTATTAATCTTAAATCTAAATAGCCATCGAACTCAATTTTGTTTGTGTCTTCATTGGTTCCAAATCCTAAAAATCCATCAAAAATATTAGTCTTGCTTTTTTCTACATATATATATAAGGATGTAGAATCTTCTGTAAAAAGAACTTCAGGGTCTTTAATTTTATTTGCGAATTGTAAATTATTTAAAAGTTCAGTCTTTTTTTTAATAGTGTTTAGGTTAAAAGTTTTTCCTGATTTCAATTTTAAAAAATATGTAAGATATGATTTTGGGAATTTTTCATAGCCTTTAATAATAATATGATCAATTCGTCTTTTTTTGTTAGAATTGATTATAAGTTCCGCAGAAATGATGTCTGTCGTTAATTTGGTATGGTTAATTAGTTGCAGACTAGAAAAAGGGTCGCCATTTTCAGTCATTTTAAGATTAAGGTTGTTTAGATAGGTGTTTAAATCTTTAATCTCAATATCTATGTAATTTTTGTCATTGTAATTAGTTAGAAGGTTTGGGTGGTTTTGTTTAAGTTCTGAATTTATAAAGAGTCGCAGTTTTTTGATTTTATTTCCCAAGTAGAGTTTAGCTTCAAATAGTGAATCATTAATTTTAGCGATTTTTTCAATAGAGGTATCTATATAGCCTTGCTTTGTAAGTAGTTGTTTTAATATTGAAACTTCGGCTTTTAAATTCTGATAATTAGAAAATTGTTTTTTATAGGAAATAGAGTCGATTATGGTAGTTTTCTCAATAGTTTCACCAGTAATCTTCAAATTTATGGATTGAGCTATGCTGTGATTTGAAAAAATCAGTATAACAATAGTAAAAAAAAATCTTTTGTAAAATGGCATGAATACTAAATAGTGTAACTTTTATAACAACGTAAAAATAACGGATAAAATATACTCAAGAAATGAAAGTTTATAAATCTTTTGAAAATTAATTCCCAAGTATTTGAATAATAGATATTAATTCATACCTTTGCAGCCCTCAAAAGTGAGGGTTAATAAAATTTTATATAGAAATATATGCCAACAATTTCACAATTAGTACGAAAAGGAAGAGCCAAAATAACCAAGAAGAGTAAATCGGCTGCTTTAGATTCGTGTCCTCAGAGACGTGGTGTATGTACTCGTGTTTATACAACGACACCTAAAAAACCAAACTCAGCAATGCGTAAGGTGGCAAGGGTTCGTTTAACAAACGGAAACGAAGTAAATGCATACATCGGTGGAGAAGGTCACAATTTACAAGAGCACTCGATAGTATTGGTTAGAGGTGGAAGGGTAAAAGATTTACCAGGAGTTAGATATCACATCGTTCGTGGTGCTTTAGATACAGCAGGTGTATCTGGAAGAACACAACGTAGATCTAAGTATGGTGCAAAACGCCCTAAGAAGTAATTTAAAACTTTAAGAAGAAGACATGAGAAAAAGAGCAGCAAAAAAGAGACCGCTTTTACCAGACCCAAGATTTAATGATCAGTTAGTGACACGTTTTGTTAACATGATGATGTGGGACGGTAAGAAGTCTGTAGCTTTTAAAGTATTCTATGATGCAATTGATATTGTTGAGGAGAAAAAAAATGATGACGAAAAAACAGCTTTAGAGATTTGGAAAGAAGCTCTATCTAACGTAATGCCTCACGTCGAAGTACGTAGTCGTCGTGTTGGTGGTGCTACATTTCAAATACCGATGCAGATTCGTCCAGATCGTAAGGTTTCAACTGCGATGAAATGGTTAATAGGCTATTCTCGTAAAAGAAACGAAAAATCTATGGCGCAACGTTTAGCTTCGGAAATTTTATCTGCAGCTAAAGAAGAAGGAGCTGCTGTTAAGAAAAGAGTAGATACGCATAAAATGGCAGAAGCAAATAAAGCATTCTCACACTTTAGATTTTAAGAAATGGCAAGAGATTTAAAATTCACAAGAAACATTGGTATTGCAGCACATATAGATGCTGGTAAAACAACAACTACAGAGCGTATCCTATATTACACTGGGGTTTCTCATAAAATTGGAGAAGTTCACGATGGTGCGGCAACAATGGACTGGATGGAGCAAGAGCAAGAAAGAGGTATTACAATTACTTCTGCTGCTACTACTTGTACTTGGAAGTTTCCGTTAGAAAACGCAAAACCAACACCTCAAACTAAGGATTATCACTTTAATATTATTGATACTCCTGGCCACGTTGACTTTACCGTAGAGGTAAACCGTTCATTACGTGTTTTAGATGGTTTAGTATTTTTATTTAGTGCAGTTGATGGTGTTGAGCCACAATCTGAAACTAATTGGAGACTTGCAGATAATTATAAAGTTCCTCGTATTGGTTTTGTTAATAAAATGGATCGTCAAGGGTCTAATTTCTTAGCAGTTTGCCAGCAGGTAAAAGATATGTTAAAGTCTAATGCAGTGCCAATTGTGTTAAATATTGGTGACGAAGCAGACTTTAAAGGTATTATTGATTTAGTAAAAAACCGTGCTATTGTATGGCACGATGAAACTCAGGGGTCTACGTTTGACGTAATTGATATTCCTGAAGATATGAAAGAAGAAGCTCGTAAGTACCGTGCGCTTTTAATTGAAGAAGTAGCAACTTACGATGAAAATCTTTTAGAAAAATTCATGGAAGATGAGGATTCTATTACAGAAGATGAAGTGCACGCTGCGCTTAGAGCTGCTGTAATGGACATGGCTATTATTCCAATGATTTGTGGTTCTGCGTTTAAAAACAAAGGGGTTCAGTTCTTGTTAGATGCTGTATGTCGTTATTTACCTTCTCCAACTGATAAGGAGGGTATTGTAGGTACTAATCCAAATACAGATGAAGAAGAATTGCGTAAGCCAGATGTTAAAGAACCATTTGCGGCCTTAGCATTTAAAATTGCTACAGATCCTTTTGTTGGTCGTTTAGCATTCTTTAGAGCATACTCTGGTCGTCTAGATGCAGGTTCTTATATTTTGAATAATCGTTCTGGTAAAAAAGAACGTATATCTAGGATATATCAAATGCACTCAAATAAGCAAAATGCTATTGATTTTATCGAAGCAGGTGATATTGGAGCAGCAGTAGGATTTAAAGATATTAAGACTGGTGATACCATGTCTGATGAAAAACATCCTATAGTTTTAGAGTCTATGGACTTCCCTGATCCGGTAATTGGTATCGCAGTTGAGCCTAAGACTAAAGCAGATGTTGATAAGTTAGGTATGGCTTTAGCTAAACTAGCCGAAGAAGATCCAACATTTACAGCAAGAACTGATGAGGCTTCAGGACAGACTATTATTTCTGGAATGGGTGAGCTTCACTTAGATATTATTGTTGATCGTCTTAAGCGTGAGTTTAAGGTTGAAGTAAATCAAGGTCAACCTCAAGTTGAGTACAAAGAAGCGATTACTAAAAGAGCAGAGCACAGAGAAGTTTATAAGAAACAATCTGGTGGTCGTGGTAAATTTGCTGATATTGTCTTTACATTAGAACCAGCTGAAGAAGGAAAAGTTGGTTTAGAGTTTGTTTCTGAAATTAAGGGTGGTAACGTTCCTAAAGAATTTATCCCTTCAATAGAAAAAGGTTTTAAAATGGCAATGGTTAATGGACCTTTAGCAGGTTATGAAGTAGATGCTATGAAAGTAACTCTAACTGATGGTTCTTATCATGATGTGGATTCAGATCAATTATCATTCGAATTAGCGGCAAAATTAGGATTTAAAAATTCAGCTAAAGCTGCTAAAGCTGTAATTATGGAGCCAATTATGAAATTGGAAGTTATCACACCAGAAGAAAACATGGGTGATATTGTAGGTGACTTAAATAGAAGAAGAGGACAAGTAAGTGAAATGGGAGATAGAGCTGGTGCAAAAACTGTAAAAGCAACTGTTCCGTTATCTGAAATGTTTGGATATGTAACTACTTTAAGAACGTTATCTTCTGGTAGAGCAACTTCAACTATGGAATTTTCACACTATGCTGAAACACCTTCTAATATATCAGAAGAAGTAATTAAAGCTGCTAAAGGCGTTGAATCGTAAATCTTAAGAAAATGAGTCAGAAAATCAGAATAAAATTAAAATCTTACGATCACAATTTAGTAGACAAGTCTGCTGATAAGATTGTAAAAACAGTAAAGAGTACAGGTGCGGTTGTAACAGGACCTATTCCGTTACCAACTCACAAGAAAATTTTCACTGTGTTACGTTCACCTCACGTAAATAAGAAGTCTAGAGAACAATTTCAATTAAGCTCTTACAAGAGGTTATTAGATATATACTCTTCATCTTCTAAAACAATTGATGCTTTAATGAAGCTTGAATTACCAAGTGGAGTAGAGGTTGAAATTAAAGTGTAATTGCACAGTAACATGTCCTAAGCTGCGGGCGAAGGAAAAACGGTAAAAAATACAATTCAAGGCTGAAACGTATTTTTCAGCCTTGAATTTTGAATAACAAATAGTAATAATTAATAAATAATAAATATGTCTGGGTTAATTGGAAAAAAAATCGGTATGACCAGCATTTTCGATGAAAATGGAAAGAACATTCCATGTACAGTAATCGAAGCTGGACCATGTATCGTTACCCAAGTCAGAACTGAAGAAGTGGATGGTTATTCAGCCCTTCAATTAGGTTTCGATGACGCGACAGAAAAAAGCGCTACTAAAGCAGACTTAGGTCATGCTAAAAAAGCGGGTACTTCTGTAAAACGCAAAGTTGTTGAATTCAAAGGTTTTGATTCGGAGTACAAATTAGGAGATGCAATCACAGTAGAACAATTTACTGAAGGAGAGTTTGTTGATATTTCAGGAACTTCAAAAGGTAAAGGTTTTCAAGGTGTGGTAAAACGTCACGGATTTGGTGGTGTGGGTCAAGCAACGCATGGTCAACATAACCGTTTAAGAGCTCCTGGTTCTATTGGTGCAGCTTCTTATCCTGCGAGAGTATTCAAAGGAATGAAAATGGCCGGAAGAATGGGTGGTGAAACAGTAAAAGTTCAAAATTTAAGAGTTTACAAAGTAGTTGCTGAAAAGAACTTACTTGTTGTAAAAGGATGTGTTCCTGGTCACAAGAATTCTTATGTAATCATTGAGAAGTAATGAAGGTAGCAGTTTTAGATATAAACGGAAAAGATACGGGAAGAAAAGCAGAGCTTTCTACAGACGTATTCGCTATAGAGCCTAATAATCATGCTGTCTATTTAGATGTTAAGCAATACTTAGCAAATCAAAGACAAGGAACGCATAAGGCTAAAGAAAGAGCAGAGATTGCTGGTAGTACACGTAAGATTAAAAAACAAAAAGGAACAGGTACAGCACGTGCTGGTTCTATTAAGTCTGGTGTATTTAAAGGTGGTGGACGTATGTTTGGTCCTAGACCAAGAAACTATGGCTTTAAACTAAATAAAAGTTTAAAGCGATTAGCACGTAAATCAGCATTGAGTATTAAAGCAAATGACAATTCAATTTTAGTTATGGAAGACTTCAATTTTGAAGCTCCAAAAACTAAAAACTTTGTCAATGTTTTAAAGGCATTAGAGGTTGAAAACAAAAAATCTCTTATTGTGTTGGGTGGGTCAAATAATAATGTATATTTGTCATCACGTAATTTTAAAGGTTCAGAAGTGGTAACTGCTTCAGAATTAAGCACTTATAAAATAATGAATGCTAATAAAGTTATTCTTATTGAAAGTGCATTAGAAGGAATTGAATCGAATTTAAGTAAATAGAACAGATGAGTATCTTAATAAAACCTATAATCACAGAAAAAGCAACTATGCAAAGCGAGTTGTTAAATGCTTATGCATTTGAAGTGAATACTAAGGCGAACAAGGTAGAAATCAAAAAAGCGGTAGAGGCTGCTTATGGAGTTTCTGTAGAAAAGGTTCGTACAATAAATGTCCGTCCAGATAGAAGAACACGTCATACAAAGACTGGTATTCAACATGGTAAAACAAATGCTGTAAAAAAGGCAATTGTACAACTGGCGGAAGGTGAAGTAATAGATTTATACACTAACATGTAATTTATATATTAATGTCAGTAAGAAAATTAAAACCGATCACATCAGCTCAGCGATTTAGAGTAGTAAATGGATTTGACGCCATAACTACTGATAAGCCGGAGAAAAGCTTGCTTGCTCCGAAAAAAAGATCTGGTGGTAGAAACAGTCAAGGAAAGATGACCATGCGCCAATTAGGTGGAGGTCACAAGAAACGTTATCGTATTATTGATTTTAAACGTAACAAGGCAGGAATTCCTGCTGAAGTTAAGTCAATTGAATATGATCCAAACAGAACAGCATTTATTGCTTTACTTAATTACCAAGATGGTGAGAAACGTTATGTTATTGCTCAAAATGGTTTACAAGTAGGACAAAATATTGTGTCTGGTGAGACAGGTATTGCTCCAGAAATTGGAAACGCAATGCCATTAAGTGAAATACCTTTAGGTACAATTATTTCATGTATTGAATTACGTCCTGGTCAAGGAGCTGTTATGGCTCGTAGTGCTGGAGCATTTGCTCAGCTAATGGCAAGAGGTGATAAGTTTGCTACAGTAAAATTACCATCTGGTGAAACTAGAATGATTTTAGTTACTTGTATGGCTACAATAGGAGTTGTTTCTAACTCTGATCATCAATTATTAGTATCTGGAAAAGCAGGTAGAAGTAGATGGTTAGGTAGACGTCCAAGAGTAAGACCAGTTGTAATGAATCCAGTTGATCACCCAATGGGTGGTGGTGAAGGTAAATCTTCAGGTGGACATCCAAGAAATAGAAACGGTGTTCCTGCTAAAGGATTTAGAACACGTTCTAAGACGAAGGCGAGTAATAAGTATATTGTAGAACGTAGAAAGAAATAATTAAGATAGTATGGCACGTTCATTAAAAAAAGGACCTTATATCCACTATAAATTAGAGAAAAAAGTTGCAGATAATGTAGCTTCAAACAAAAAGACGGTAATTAAAACTTGGTCTAGGGCATCAATGATTTCACCAGATTTCGTTGGTCAGACTATAGCAGTTCATAATGGTCGTCAATTTGTTCCAGTATATGTTACTGAAAATATGGTAGGTCATAAATTAGGAGAATTTTCACCAACAAGATCTTTTAGAGGTCATGCAGGTGCTAAGAATAAAGGTAAAAAATAAGAATCATGGGAAGTCGTAAAAAACAAATGGCGGAAGCTATTAAGGCTGAAAAAAAGCAGGTTGCTTTTGCTAAGCTAAATAACTGTCCTACATCACCAAGAAAAATGCGTTTAGTAGCGGATTTAGTAAGAGGTGAAAAGGCAGAGAAAGCTCTTCAGATTCTTAGATTTAGCCAAAAAGAAGCCTCTCGTCGTTTAGAAAAACTTGTAATGTCTGCAATTGCAAACTGGCAAGCTAAAAATGAAGATGCAGATGTGGAAGAAGCTAATCTTTTTATTAAAGAGATAAGAGTAGATGGAGGAGCTATGCTTAAGCGTTTAAGACCAGCACCTCAAGGTAGAGCACATAGAATTAGAAAAAGATCTAACCATGTAACTGTGGTTGTAGATGCATTAAATAAAACACAAAGCTAAGATAGAGATATGGGACAAAAGACAAATCCAATCGGAAATCGCTTAGGAATTATCAGAGGATGGGAGTCTAACTGGTACGGAGGAAACGATTATGGTGACAAACTTGCCGAAGACGATAAGATTAGAAAATACGTTCACGCGCGTTTATCTAAAGCTAGTGTAAGTAGAGTAATTATTGAGCGTACGCTTAAACTTGTAACCGTTACTATCACTACTGCTAGACCTGGTATTATTATTGGAAAAGGTGGGCAAGAGGTAGATAAGTTAAAAGAAGAGCTTAAGAAGATTACTGGTAAAGAGGTTCAATTGAACATCTTTGAAATTAAAAGACCTGAACTAGATGCATACTTAGTAGCGGCAAGTGTTGCGCGTCAAATAGAAAGTAGAATTTCTTACAGACGTGCTATTAAGATGGCTATTGCAGCTGCTATGCGTATGAATGCAGAAGGGATTAAAATTCAGATTAGTGGTCGTTTAAATGGTGCTGAAATGGCACGTTCTGAGCACTATAAAGAAGGACGTATTCCTTTATCTACATTTAGAGCAGATATTGATTATGCTCTTGTAGAAGCACATACTACTTATGGTAGATTGGGCATCAAAGTTTGGATAATGAAAGGCGAAGTATATGGTAAAAGGGAACTTTCTCCATTAGTTGGATTATCTAAACAAAAAGGTAAAGGTGGACGCGGTGGAAACAAGAACCAATCTCGTCGTAGAAAGTAATTTTTTAAAGAAAAGAAAAAATGTTACAGCCTAAAAGAACAAAATTTCGTAAGCAGCAAAAAGGGCGCATGAAGGGTAATGCAGGAAGAGGTCATTTATTATCAAATGGTACTTTCGGTATTAAGTCTCTAGAGTCAACTTTTATCACTGCACGTCAAATAGAAGCAGCACGTATTGCAGCAACTCGTTACATGAAGAGAGAAGGGTCATTGTGGATTAAAATATTTCCAGACAAGCCTATTACAAAAAAGCCTCTTGAAGTACGTATGGGTAAAGGTAAAGGTGGTGTTGAATATTGGGCAGCAGTTGTTAAACCAGGACGTATATTATTTGAAATAAGTGGTGTGCCATTAGACATAGCTCAAGAAGCTTTACGTTTAGCAGCACAGAAACTTCCGGTAAAAACTAAGTTTATCATAGCTAGAGATTACGAAGCTTAATAAAAAAATATTATGAAGCAATCAGAAATTAAACAGCTTTCAACAGCTGAGTTACAAGAGAAACTTAGTGAGACTAAAAAGAGTTATACAGACCTAAAAATGGCTCATACTATTTCTCCTTTAGACAATCCTATTCAGTTACGTGTCGCTCGTCGTGCATTAGCTAGAATGGCAACTGAATTAACTAAAAGAGACGTACAATAATTGTATTCTGCTGAAAGATGGAAAAAAGAAACTTAAGAAAAGAACGTATAGGGATCGTAACTAGTAACAAAATGGAGAAATCTATTGTTGTTTCAGAGGTTAAAAAAGTAAAACACCCTATGTATGGAAAATTCGTGTTAAAAACAAAGAAATATGTTGCACACGATGAGACAAATGACTGCAACGAAGGTGATACTGTAAAGATCATGGAAACAAGACCTTTAAGTAAATCTAAATGTTGGAGATTAGTAGAAATAATTGAAAGAGCGAAGTAATTATGGTACAACAAGAATCAAGATTAAAAGTAGCTGATAATACTGGTGCAAAGGAAGTTTTAACGATCCGTGTACTAGGAGGAACTAAAAGAAGATACGCTTCTGTAGGTGATAAAATTGTAGTATCGGTAAAAGATGCAACACCTAACGGAAACATCAAAAAAGGTGCTGTTTCAACAGCAGTTGTTGTACGTACTTCTAAAGAAGTAAGACGTCCAGATGGATCTTATATTAGATTTGATGACAATGCATGTGTACTTTTAAACCCTCAAGGGGAAATGAGAGGAACTCGTGTTTTTGGTCCTGTAGCTAGAGAACTTCGTGATAAACAATTCATGAAAATTGTATCATTGGCACCAGAAGTGCTTTAATTGATAAATAAAATGACAAAGCTTAAAATAAAATCAGGAGATACGGTAAAGGTAGTTGCTGGAGACCATAAAGGTTCTGAAGGTAAAGTGCTTAAAGTATTAATAGATAAGAACAAAGCCATTGTAGAAGGTGTTAACATGGTTAAAAAACATACTAAACCAAGTGCACAAAACCCTCAAGGTGGCATCGTAGAGAAGGAAGCATCAATTCATATTTCTAATTTAGCATTGTTAACTTCAAAAGGAGAAGTAACAAGAGTTGGTTATAGAATGGATGGTGATAATAAAGTGAGATTTTCTAAGAAATCTAATGAAGTAATTTAATTATGGCTTACGTTGCAAGATTAAAACAAGAGTATCAGGACAAAATTGTTTCTGCTCTTACAGAAGAATTTGGATATAAAAATGTAATGCAAGTACCAAAACTAACTAAGATAGTTATATCTAAAGGTGTTGGTGCCGCTGTTGCTGATAAGAAATTAATTGATCACGCGGTAGAAGAACTTACAAAAATATCCGGACAGAAAGCTATACAAACTATGTCTAAAAAGGATGTTGCTTCTTTTAAGTTACGTAAAGGAATGCCTATTGGCGCTAAAGTAACATTAAGAGGTGAGCAAATGTACGAATTTTTAGATCGTTTAGTAACTTCAGCTTTACCTAGAGTTAGAGATTTCAGCGGAATTAAGGCTAATGGTTTTGATGGTCGTGGAAATTATAACTTAGGTATTACAGAACAAATCATTTTTCCAGAAATTGATATTGATAAAATCAATAAAATTTCAGGAATGGATATTACATTTGTGACTTCTGCTGAAACAGACAAAGAAGCGAAGTCTTTATTAACAGAACTAGGATTACCATTTAAAAAGAATTAAGTATGGCTAAAGAATCAATGAAAGCTCGTGAGGTGAAGCGTGCAAAGACTGTAGCTAAATATGCTGAGAAGAGAAAGGCTTTAAAAGAGGCAGGAGATTATGAAGCATTACAAAAGTTACCAAAAAACGCATCACCAATACGCATGCACAACCGTTGTAAACTTACAGGAAGACCAAAAGGTTATATGAGACAATTTGGGATCTCTCGTGTAATGTTTAGAGAAATGGCTAATAAAGGGTTAATTCCTGGTGTAAAGAAAGCAAGTTGGTAAAATTTACGAAGCGAATAAGCTTCAGTACAATTATCAATATAATTATTGTATAATCGGAATTTAGGTTCGAGAATTTCGAAAACCATTTTCCAAAATTTAAAACTATGTACACAGATCCAATAGCGGATTATTTAACGCGAGTTAGAAATGCTGTGAAAGCTAACCACAGAGTGGTAGAAATTCCTGCATCTAACTTAAAAAAGGAAATAACTAAAATATTATTCGATCAAGGATATATTTTAAGTTATAAATTTGACGATTCAACAGTACAAGGTACTATCAAAATTGCTTTGAAGTACAGTAAGGAGACTAAAGAGTCAGTCATTAAAAAAATTCAAAGAATCAGTAAACCAGGTTTACGTAAATATGCTGGTGCTAACGAAATGCCAAGAATCTTAAACGGTTTAGGTATTGCAATTGTTTCTACGTCTCACGGTGTGATGACTGGTAAGCAAGCGCAAAGAGAAAATGTTGGTGGCGAAGTATTATGTTACGTTTACTAAAAACAGGAAATTATGTCAAGAATAGGTAAAAGCCCAATCACAGTTCCTGAAGGTGTAACTGTAGAAATTAAAGATAATGTAATTACAGCAAAAGGTAAGTTAGGAGAATTAACTCAACCTTACTCTGATGTTGATATTACTATAGAAGACGGTACAATTACTTTAACTCGTTCTTCGGAGAGAAAAGATCAGAGAGCAAAACATGGTCTATATAGAGCGTTAATTGCTAATATGATAGAAGGCGTGTCTAAAGGATGGACTAAAGAGTTAGAATTAGTTGGTGTAGGTTATAGAGCGTCTAATCAAGGACAGAAATTAGATTTAGCCATAGGATTTTCTCATAATATTGTTATGGACATTGCACCAGAAGTGAAAGTTGAGACAATTTCTGAAAAAGGTAAAAATCCAATAGTAAAATTAACTTCTTTTGATAAACAATTAGTTGGTCAAGTTGCTGCTAAGATTCGTGGCTTCAGAAAACCAGAACCTTACAAAGGAAAAGGTATTAAGTTTGTTGGTGAAGAAATTAGAAGAAAAGCAGGTAAATCAGCGTAATAATTAAGTTATGGCATTGACAAAGAACGAAAGAAGATTAAGAATTAAAAACAGAATACGTAAAGTAGTATCTGGTACTGAAACAAAACCAAGATTAGCTGTTTTTAGAAGTAATAAAGAAATTTATGCTCAAGTTGTAGATGACGTTTCTGGTAAAACTTTAGCTGCTGCGTCCTCAAGAGATAAAGATATAGCTAAAGCTAAGGGAAACAAAACAGAAATAGCAACTTTAGTTGGTAAGTCTATTGGAGAAAAAGCTTTGAAAGCTGGTATTGAAACTATTTCTTTTGATAGAGGTGGTTACTTATATCATGGAAGAGTAAAATCATTAGCAGAAGGTGCTAGAGAAGCAGGACTTAAATTTTAAGACATTATGTATCAAAAATATAAAAACGCAGAGCTTGTTAAACCAGGCGGATTAGATTTAAAGGACCGTTTAGTTGGTGTACAGCGTGTAACTAAAGTAACAAAAGGTGGTAGAGCATTTGGTTTTTCTGCAATTGTTGTTGTAGGTGACGAAACAAATGTTGTAGGGCATGGTTTAGGTAAATCAAAAGATGTTGCTACCGCAATTGCAAAAGCTGTAGAAGATGCTAAGAAAAACTTAGTAAGAATACCAATTATAAAAGGTACTTTACCACATGAACAAAAAGGTAAATATGGTGGGGCAAGAGTAAACATAATACCAGCTGCACCAGGTACAGGAGTTATAGCTGGTGGTGCAGTGAGAGTTGTACTTGAAGCTGTTGGAGTCCATGACGTGTTATCTAAGTCTCAAGGGTCTTCAAATCCTCATAACGTAGTAAAGGCAACTTTTGATGCTTTATTACAATTAAGAGATGCTAAGTCTGTAGCTAAAGAACGTGGTATTTCACTTGAAAAAGTATTTAACGGATAATCGATAGTATAAGATGGCAAAGATTAAGGTAAAGAAAGTAAAAAGTGCAATCAATCGTACTAAAAGACAAAAGTTAACATTATTAGCTTTAGGTTTAAAAAAGATTGGTCAAGTAGTAGAGCACGATGCCACACCAAATATTCTTGGTATGGTTAAGAAAGTTGAACACTTAGTTTCTGTAGAGGAAGCTTAATAATATAACTTAACAATGGATTTAAGTAATTTAAAACCTGCAGAAGGTTCAGTAAAAAGTCAAGGAAAACGTATTGGACGTGGACAAGGTTCTGGAAAAGGTGGTACGGCTACACGTGGTCACAAGGGAGCAAAATCTCGTTCAGGTTATTCTAAGAAATTAGGATTTGAAGGTGGTCAAATGCCATTACAAAGACGTGTGCCTAAATTTGGTTTTACTAACATTAATAGAGTAGAGTATCAAGGTATAAACCTAGATACGTTACAAAAGTTAGTGGATGAAAAGAAGATTAAAGATAGTGTTGACTTTGAGTCTTTAGTATCTATGGGATTAGCTGGGAAAAATGAACTAGTTAAAATTTTAGGTAGAGGAGAGTTAAAAACTAAATTAACAGTAACTGCTCATAAATTTACTGCTACTGCAAAAGCTGCAATTGAAGCAGCTGGTGGTGAAGCTGTAACTTTATAAGATTTATAGGATGAAAATAATAGAAACATTAAAAAACGTTTGGAAAATCACAGAACTTAAGGATAGAATTATTCTAACCTTAGGTTTACTTTTGGTTTATCGTTTTGGTGCTCAGGTTGTATTACCTGGTATTAATGTCGATGCTTTAGGTGGTTTACAAGATGGAACTACAGGTGGTCTTTTAGGATTACTAAATGCCTTTACAGGAGGTGCTTTTGCAAATGCTTCTGTATTTGCTTTAGGTATTATGCCTTACATATCGGCTTCAATTGTAGTTCAGTTAATGGGTATTGCGATTCCTTATTTACAAAAGCTTCAAAAAGAAGGAGCTAGCGGTCAGAAAAAAATTACTCAAATAACGAGATGGTTAACCATTGGTATTTGTTTGGTACAGGCGCCTGGTTATTTAGCTAGTATTCCTGGATTATCTGGTGCTTCTTCAATGAGTTCTTTGTTAGTATCAGGGTTTAGTGAGAGTATTTTTTATTTCTCTTCTGTAATTATTTTAGTAACAGGTTGTGTATTTGCAATGTGGTTAGGTGAAAAAATTACAGATAAGGGAATTGGTAATGGTATTTCATTATTAATTATGGTTGGTATTATTGCAACATTGCCTGCATCATTTATACAAAATGCAGCTTCTAGATTAGAAGGTGGTAATGGTGGATTTATGATGATATTAATAGAACTAGTAATATGGTTCTTAATAATCCTAGCATCTATATTTTTAGTAATGGCTGTAAGAAAGATTGCGGTTCAGTACGCTAGAAGAACTGCTTCTGGTGGTTACGAAAAAAATGTTTTTGGTTCTAGGCAATTTTTACCACTAAAATTAAATGCTTCAGGTGTAATGCCTATTATCTTTGCACAAGCTATTATGTTTGTACCAGGTTTAATTGGTAGTTCTTCTTGGTTAAAAGATACAACTGCTGGTGTATGGATGCAAGCTAATTTTGCAGATATGTTTGGTTTTTGGTATAACTTAATGTTTGCTTTATTAATCATTATATTCACATACTTTTATACAGCAATTACTGTACCTACAAATAAAATGGCAGATGATTTAAAACGTAGCGGAGGATTTATTCCAGGTATACGTCCTGGATCAGAAACGTCAGAATATTTAGATAAAATTATGTCTCAAATTACTTTACCTGGCTCTATATTCTTAGCATTAGTGGCAATTTTTCCTGCTATAGTTATGAATTTAATGAAGGTACAAGCAGGTTGGGCATTATTTTTTGGTGGTACATCTCTATTAATTATGGTAGGTGTGGCAATAGATACTATGCAACAGATTAATTCTTATTTATTAAATAAGCATTATGATGGTTTAATGAAGACTGGTAAAAACAGAAAAGCGGTTGCGCAATAAGATATTATTATGGCAAAACAAGCAGCAATAGAACAAGACGGAACAATTATTGAGGCATTATCTAATGCTATGTTTCGCGTAGAATTAGAAAATGGTCATATAGTGACTGCACATATCTCTGGTAAGATGCGTATGCATTACATTAAGTTGTTACCAGGTGATAAGGTGAAATTAGAAATGAGTCCTTACGATTTAACTAAGGCTCGAATAACTTATAGATACTAATACGATGAAAGTTAGAGCATCAGTAAAGAAAAGAAGCGCAGATTGTAAATTAGTGCGCAGAAAAGGTAGACTTTACGTCATTAACAAAAAGAATCCTAGATTCAAACAAAGACAAGGGTAATTATGGCAAGAATTGCAGGTGTAGACATACCAAAACAGAAAAGAGGAGTTATCTCTTTAACTTATATCTACGGAGTAGGTAGAAGTAGAGCGAAAGATATTTTAGCAATGGCTAAAGTAGACGAAAGCACTAAAGTACAAGACTGGACTGATGACGAAATTGGAGCAATCCGTGACGCCGTTGGGACATTCACAATTGAAGGTGAATTACGTTCTGAGACTCAAATGAACATTAAGCGATTAATGGATATTGGATGTTATAGAGGTATTCGTCATAGAGTTGGACTTCCGTTAAGAGGTCAACGTACTAAGAATAATTCTCGTACTAGAAAAGGTAGAAGAAAAACGGTTGCTAATAAAAAGAAAGTAACTAAATAATAAAATAGTCTTTGGTCTTTAGACGTTGGAAAGAATCTGTTTGAAATTTTAAGGTTTAGGATTCTAGCGACTATATACTAAAACTAAAAACTAAAAGTAAACATGGCAAAGTCAAGTACTAAAAAACGTAAAGTAATTGTAGATGCAATTGGTGAAGCACATATAACAGCTTCATTTAATAACATTATTATTTCTTTAACAAATAAAAAGGGTGACGTTATTTCTTGGTCATCAGCAGGTAAAATGGGATTCAGAGGTTCTAAAAAGAACACGCCATACGCTGCACAATTAGCTGCAGAAGATGCTGCAGGTGTAGCAAAAGAAGCTGGATTAAAGAAAGTTAAGGCGTATGTCAAAGGTCCTGGTAATGGTAGAGAATCTGCTATTAGATCTATACACAACGCAGGTATCGAAGTTTCAGAAATTATTGATGTAACTCCAATGCCACATAATGGTTGTCGTCCTCCAAAAAGACGTAGAGTTTAATCTGAAATATATTCAGTACCCTAACTTTAATAAGTTAGATATATACTCAAAACTATAAGTAAACTAATATCATTCATAAAAAATGTATTGATATTAGTTTATTTTGCATAAATTTGCAAACCGAAAAAATTAACACAAGTATCAATCGAGAGGTTAACGGTTACAGAAGGATAAGATTAAGACCTTAATTCTTTAATCACTCTCAAAACAAATTAGAAATGGCAAGATATACTGGTCCTAAAACTAAAATCGCTCGTAAATTTGGACAAGCGATTTTCGGAGATGATAAAGCCTTCGAAAAAAGAAATTACCCTCCAGGGCAACACGGAAACAACCGTCGTCGTGGTAAAAAATCTGAATATGCTATCCAATTAATGGAAAAGCAAAAAGCTAAATATACTTATGGTATATTAGAAAAGCAATTCAGAAACATGTTTAAAAGAGCAACGGCATCTAAAGGAATTACTGGTGAAGTTTTACTTCAGTTATGTGAGTCTCGTTTAGATAATGTAGTTTATAGAATGGGTATTGCTCCAACTAGAAGTGGTGCAAGACAATTAGTATCTCACAGACACATTACTGTAAATGGTGAAAAGGTTAATATTCCTTCTTACCAATTAAAAGCGGGTGATGTTGTAGGTGTTAGAGAAAAATCTAAATCTTTAGAAGCTATTCAGAATTCATTAGCTAACTCAAGTAATGTTTTTGAATGGATTACATGGAATACGGGTTCTATGGAAGGAACATATGTTGCTGTACCAGCAAGAGTTCAAATTCCAGAACAAATCAACGAACAATTTATCGTTGAACTTTACTCTAAATAATAATTAATCATATTGGTATTTGGCCAAAGGATTTATTTGACTTCTTCAAACTTATAAATCGCGCAACCAAGTCACAATTAAAACGAAGAAAAAATGGCAATATTAAATTTTCAAAAACCTGATAAAGTAATCATGATTGATTCTACTGATTTCGAAGGTAAATTCGAATTCAGACCATTAGAACCAGGATACGGATTAACAGTAGGTAATGCTCTTAGAAGAGTATTATTATCATCTTTAGAAGGTTTTGCAATTACTTCAGTAAGAATAGAAGGTGTAGATCATGAGTTTTCTACCATTTCTGGCGTAGTAGAGGATGTTACTGAAATGATTTTGAACTTAAAGCAAGTAAACTTTAAGCGTCAAATTGATGAAATTGATAATGAAGCAGTTACGATTTCTATTTCAGGGCAAAATCAAATTACAGCGGGTGATTTCCAAAAATTTATTTCAGGCTTCCAAGTATTAAATACAGATTTAGTAATTTGTAACTTAGATCCTAAAGTAAATATCAATATGGAATTGACTATTGAAAAAGGAAGAGGATACGTACCTGCAGAAGAGAATAAGAAGGCTTCTGCTCCAATCGGAACTATCTTTACAGATTCAATTTTCACACCAATTAAAAATGTGAAGTACGCTATTGAAAATTACCGTGTTGAACAAAAAACAGATTATGAAAAATTAGTTTTTGAAATTCAAACTGACGGTTCAATAAATCCAAAAGATGCTTTAACTGAAGCAGCAAAAATATTAATTCACCACTTTATGTTATTCTCTGATGAGCGAATCACTTTAGAGGCTGATGAAATAGCACAGACTGAAACTTATGATGAAGAATCACTTCACATGAGACAATTATTGAAAACTAAATTAGTAGATATGGATCTTTCTGTACGTGCATTAAACTGTTTAAAAGCTGCAGAAGTTGATACCTTAGGAGACTTAGTATCATTTAATAAAAATGATTTAATGAAATTCAGAAACTTTGGTAAGAAGTCTTTAACTGAGCTAGAAGAATTAGTAAATGTTAAAGGATTAAATTTCGGAATGGATTTAGCAAAATATAAATTAGACAAAGACTAATATTAATTAATACAAATCATATTTTGCTCCTCACAATGAGTTTAGTAGCAAGATGATAAAACAAAGGACATGAGACACGGAAAAAAATTCAATCACTTAGGTAGACAAACAGCACACAGAAAAGCAATGTTAGCCAATATGGCTTGTTCTTTGATTGAGCACAAGCGTATTAATACAACGGTAGCAAAAGCAAAGGCTTTAAAACAGTTTGTAGAGCCAATGATTACAAAATCTAAGACAGATACTACACACAACAGACGTATTGTAATGTCAAGACTTAGACAAAAAGAAGCTGTTTCTGAATTATTCAGAGAGGTAGCTTCAAAAATTGGCGATCGTCCAGGTGGATATACACGTATAATAAAATTAGGAAACAGATTAGGTGATAACGCTGATATGGCAATGATAGAATTAGTTGATTACAACGAAATCTACAACGCTGGTAAAGCACCTAAGAAAACAACACGTAGAAGTAGAAGAGGAGGTAACAAATCTACTACAACGCCACCAGTGGAAGCAAAAGCTTCTAACGAGGAAGAATAATAAAATGCTAGTAAAAGTGAATGTAAAGTTTAAACTCTATAGAGAAAAAAATTTCACAATGACTTTTTCATTATTTAAATCTCGATTATCGGGTGTTAATAAGCATTAATAAATATAAAGGATAGACTGTTTTAGTTTATCCTTTTTTTTTGGATTTTTGCAAAGCAATTTCAAGATTTGGGCGTTACCCAATTAGTTTTTAATAAAACTTATTCGGTCGCGCTTTCACTACTCGCTCTCTGCGAGGAGCTTAAACAAATCGTTCAATCGCTAATGCAAAAGGAATTTGACAGTACATCAATAACAACAGAATATAATTTTTGAGTTAATAGCAACAAACGATTCAACATAACAACGATGAAATATAAACAAAGAAAAAAAGCCCTTATTCTTCTAGCAGACGGAACAATTTTCCATGGTAAATCCATAGGTAAAGAAGGTTCTGCTTTTGGTGAAGTTTGTTTTAATACCGGAACAACAGGTTATCAAGAAATTTTTACAGACCCTTCATATTATGGGCAACTTATGGTAACTACCAATGCACATATTGGAAATTATGGAACCAAGGAAGACGAAGTTGAATCCGATGATATTAAAATTGCAGGTTTAATATGTAAAAACTTCAGTTTTAATTATTCAAGACCTGCAGGAGACTCATCTCTTGAAGATTTTTTTGAAAAGCATAATAAATTAGCCATAGCTGATGTAGATACAAGAGCATTAGTAAGCTATATTAGAGATAATGGAGCAATGAATGCTGTAATTACTACAGAAATTGATAAGCTTGAATCACTTAAACAACAATTAGCCGAATTACCTTCAATGAAAGGATTAGAATTAGCCTCTAAAGTGTCTACTAAAGAACCATATTTTGTTGGTGATGAAAAGGCAACTTATAAAATTGCAGCTTTAGATATAGGAATAAAAAAGAATATTCTTAGAAACTTAGTAAAACGTGATGCTTATGTAAAGGTATTTCCGTACAATGCTAAATTTGAAGAATTAGAAGCATTTAATCCTGATGGTTATTTTCTTTCAAATGGTCCAGGAGATCCAGAACCATTAGTGGATGCACAACTTTTAGCAAAAGAAGTAATAGCTAAAAACAAGCCGTTATTTGGGATATGTTTAGGTCACCAAATAATAGCTTTAGCTAATGGTATTTCTACATATAAAATGCACAATGGTCATAGAGGTATCAATCACCCAGTAAAAAATTTAATTACAGGGAAAGGAGAAATAACATCACAAAATCATGGTTTTGCTATTAATAGAGAAGAAACAGAGGCCAATAAAAATGTTGAAATAACACATGTTCATCTCAATGATAATACGGTTGCAGGTATTAAAGTAAAGGGCAAAAATTGTTTTTCAGTTCAGTATCACCCAGAAGCTAGTCCTGGTCCAAATGATTCGTTATATCTTTTTGATCAATTTATAGAGAACATCAAAAATAATAAATAATAAAAACGCAATAAAAGAGATCTTTTATTGCGTTTTTTTAGTTTCGAAAACAATATCGTAAATATTAATAGGAAATATGATTTTTGTTAGGTTTTACGGGGTATATTTTTGTAAATTTGATAAGAAATCAACATTAAAAATAATATAAAAATGAGCATTATAATCAATGTACACGCAAGACAAATATTAGACTCTAGAGGTAATCCAACCGTAGAAGTTGATGTCACTACAGAGAACGGTGTTATGGGAAGGGCGGCAGTACCTTCGGGAGCATCTACAGGAGAGCACGAAGCTGTAGAATTAAGAGATGGTGGAGATACCTATATGGGTAAAGGTGTTTTAAAAGCTGTAGAAAATGTAAACTCAACAATTGCTCAAGAGTTATTAGGTGTTTCTGTTTTTGAACAAAATGCTATAGATCAAATGATGATAGATTTAGATGGTACACCAAATAAATCTAAATTAGGTGCTAACGCAATTTTAGGTGTTTCTTTAGCTGTAGCTAAAGCTGCTGCTAATGAATTAGGTATGCCATTATATAGATACGTTGGAGGCGTTTCTGCAAATACACTTCCATTACCAATGATGAATATCATTAATGGAGGATCTCATAGTGATGCGCCAATTGCGTTTCAAGAGTTTATGATTATGCCAGTAAAGGCCAAAGATTTTACTCATGCTATGCAAATGGGTACTGAGATTTTCCATAATCTTAAAAAAGTATTACACGATAGAGATTTAAGCACTGCAGTTGGTGATGAAGGTGGTTTTGCACCTAATTTACCAGGTGGTACAGAAGATGCTTTAGATACTATTAAAACGGCTGTAGAAAAAGCAGGTTATAATTTTGGAGAGGATGTAATGATTGCATTAGATTGTGCTTCTGCCGAATTTTATAAGGATGGAAAGTACGATTACACCCTTTTTGAAGGTGATAAAGGTGTTGTAAGGACTAGTGCAGAACAGGCTAAATACCTAGCAGAATTAACAGTAAAGTACCCTATTATTTCTATTGAAGATGGTATGGATGAAAATGATTGGGATGGATGGAAAGATCTTACTCAACAAATTGGAGATAAGGTACAGTTAGTAGGAGATGATTTATATGTGACTAACGTAGAACGTTTATCTCGAGGTATTGAAAATGGAATTGCAAATTCTATTTTAATTAAAGTAAATCAAATAGGTACTTTAACCGAAACTATAGCAGCAGTCAACATGGCACACAATGCTGGTTATACATCTGTGATGTCTCACAGATCTGGCGAAACAGAAGATAATACTATTGCAGATTTAGCAGTGGCATTAAACTGTGGGCAAATAAAAACTGGTTCTGCATCGCGTAGTGATCGTATGGCTAAATACAATCAGTTATTACGTATAGAAGAAGAATTAGGAGATGTAGCTTATTTTCCTGGAGCAAATGCTTTTAAAGTGAAGTAAAAATTATTAATTAACAAAAAAACCTGTAAACTTAATTTACAGGTTTTTTTATGTTTTGATTTAAGGAAATTTATTATGTTAAATTTTACAGATAAGACAAATAATTAAGCAATAATTTTTTAACAAAGAATAAAACTTTTTTAAAACTTAATTGAATTGTTAAAACGATTAAAATTCTACTTTCGAAATCGTTTGATATTTTGTAGATTTACCACTCTAATAATATATAAAAATCCGAAAAATAAATATGTCAGATAAAGCTACATTAGAAATTAATGGTGAAAAGTATGATTTTCCATTAATTGTAGGTACAGAAAACGAAGTTGCAATTGATGTTAAAAGTTTAAGAAGCGCTACAGGTGGTGTTATTACATTAGATCCTGGTTACAAAAACACCGGAAGTTGTGAGAGTGCTATTACATTTTTAGATGGAGAAAAAGGTGTTTTGAGATATAGAGGTTACTCTATAGAAGAACTTGCAGAGAAAGCGGATTTTTTAGAAGTTGTTTATTTGTTAATTTTTGGCGACTTACCAAACCAAAAAGAGTTAGATAAGTTCCATGCAGATATTAAAAGTCATTCAGTAGTTGATGATGATTTAAAAAAGATTTTAGATGCTTTTCCTAAGTCTGCACATCCTATGGGTGTATTATCATCTTTAACGAGTGCTCTTACAGCCTTTTATCCGGCTTCTGTAGATGTAAGTTCAGAAGTTGCTATGTATAATTCAATTGTTACAATTTTAGGTAAATTTCCAGTAATTGTTGCATGGACTATGCGCAAAAAGCAAGGTCTACCATTAGAATATGGTGATGATAAATTAGGGTATGTAGAGAATATATTAAAAATGATGTTTAAGAGTCCAAATAGTGACTATGAACAAAATCCTATATTAGTAAATGCTTTAGACAAATTACTAATATTACATGCAGATCACGAGCAAAATTGTTCAACATCTACTGTAAGAATTACAGGATCTTCTCATGCAGGACTTTTTGTATCACTTGCTTCTGGTATCTCTGCACTTTGGGGACCATTACATGGAGGTGCAAACCAAGCTGTATTAGAAATGTTAGAAGCCATTAGAGAAGATGGTGGAGACACTAAAAAGTATATGGCTAAGGCAAAGGATAAAACAGATCCTTTCCGTTTAATGGGCTTTGGTCATAGAGTTTACAAAAACTTTGATCCTAGAGCTAAAATTATTAAAGTAGCAGCAGATGAAGTATTGTCTGATTTAGGAATAGAAGACCCAATATTAGATATTGCTAAAGGTTTAGAAAAAGAAGCTTTAGAAGACAAATATTTTGTAGATAGAAAATTATATCCAAACGTTGATTTCTATTCTGGTATTATATATAGAGCAATGGGAATACCAGTAGAAATGTTTACAGTAATGTTTGCGCTAGGACGTTTACCAGGTTGGATTGCACAATGGAAAGAGATGCGTACGAGACAAGAACCAATTGGTCGTCCAAGACAACTTTATATAGGTGAAACATATAGACCATTTAAGTCAATTGATAAAAGATAATTTATCATTATAAATGTTTAAAAGCTTCATATTTATTATGGAGCTTTTTTTATTTTTACATCTATGAAATTAAACATAAAAAACGAAACTTCTCGTCTTAAAGCTGTTATTTTAGGAACAGCAGAAAGTGTTGGGGAAATACCATCAATACAAGATGCTTATGACCCTAAATCTGTGCAGCATATAAAAGCTGGTACATACCCTAAAGAAAGTGATATGGTTATGGAGATGGAAGCTGTGGATGCTGTGTTTAAAAAATATGATGTTAAGGTTTACAGACCAAAAGTTATAAAGAACTATAATCAGATCTTTTCAAGAGATATAGCTTTTGTGATTGAAGATAAATTGATTAAAGCAAATATTTTACCTGACCGTGAACGTGAATATGAAGCCATAGACCATGTGTTGGACGAAATAGGTGAGGAAAATATTATTATTCTACCAGAAGAATGCCATGTAGAAGGAGGAGATGTAATGCCTTGGAACAACTATATTTTTATTGGCACTTATTCCGGAGACGATTATTCTAACTACATCACTGCTAGAACCAATATGGATGCCGTGATTGCAATACAAGAATTGTTTCCACATAAAATTGTGAAATCATTTGAATTAAGAAAATCTAACACAGACCCAAAAGAAAATGCATTGCACTTAGACTGTTGTTTTCAGCCTATCGGAAAAGACAAAGCAATTCTGCACAAAAATGGATTTTTAGTAGAAAAGGAATATGAATGGCTCTTAAATTTTTTCGGAAAAGAAAATGTATTTGAAATAACAAAGGACGAAATGTATAATATGAATAGTAATGTCTTTTCTATTTCTGAAGATGTTATTATTTCTGAAAAGAATTTTACTAGATTAAATACCTGGTTAAGAGAAAATGGCTTTATAGTAGAAGAAGTTCCTTATGCTGAAATTGCGAAACAAGAAGGTTTATTAAGGTGTTCTACTCTACCTTTAATTAGAAAATAGGGCTACTATTTTCTGTATAGAAAATAATTATTAACAAGATTAATGTATTCTTGTTTAGCTTCATCTTGGGTAATGTCTTTAACCTGAAATAAAGCGTTTGTTTTAAAAGCATTAATTATAGGTTTACGGCTACTAGGTCGTGTATAGTTATTTGTTGCTTTCTTGTAATAAGCGTATAAACGTAATAGAAAATCTGCAGGAAAAGGCTCTGTATAATCGTTTACACGATCTACAGCTGCATTAAATTCTATATCTAATTCTTTTGAAACCATCTAAAAAGATTACTTCATTTCTGCAATAACAGATTCTCCTCCACGAACTTTTTGGTTTAGCTCTACCTTAATATCTGCATCTAACGGTAAAAATAAATCTACTCGTGATCCAAATTTTATAAAACCAGAATCAGCACCTTGTTCTACTGTAGTCCCAACTTTAGCATAGTTTACAATGCGTTTAGCTAAGGCACCTGCAATTTGCCTATGTAATACTTTACCAAAACTTTCGTTTTCTACAACAACGGTTGTGCGTTCATTTTCTTCACTTGCTTTTGGGTGCCAAGCAACTAAATATTTACCTGGATGATATTTGCTAAACGTAACATTACCATCTATAGGGTATCTTGTAACATGGACATTAATTGGAGACATAAAAACAGACACTTGTATACGTTTGTCTTTAAATACTTCATTCTCTTCAACTTCTTCAATGACTACAACTTTGCCATCAACAGGAGATAAAGCTTGTTTATTGTTTGCATGTGTGTTTCGTTTTGGGTTTCTAAAAAATTGAAGTATAAGCACAAAAAACACTAGTACAACTAGCATTAAACCTTTTCTTAACCACTCGTTAGTTATGAATTCGTCGATTAAAAAAAATGAACCGACTACCATAACCAATGTTATGAATATAATTTTATGACCTTCTTTATGAAACATGAGTTGTAATTCTTAAAAATAAATAAATAAATGGTGATGCAAATATAATACTATCTAGTCTATCGAGAAGCCCACCATGTCCTGGCATAATAACGCCACTATCTTTTACACCAGCTTGACGTTTAAATTTTGATTCAATTAAGTCTCCTAGAGTGCCTAAAACACTCACTATTATCGCAAGGATTAACCAATAATTAAAATTAAGTGTCTTAGTTAACAGTGCAATAAAATAACTAGAAATACAGGCAAAAAATAAACCTCCTAAAAATCCTTCTACTGTTTTTTTTGGTGAAATGCTAGGAAACAGTTTTTGTTTTCCAAAATTCTTTCCAACGATATAAGCGGCACTATCATTTACCCAAACTAATATAAATCCGCCAAGTAATAATAATGGTGTAAATTCATTATTAAAATTAGCTACTAGAAACATAAATAAGAAACCACTGGTTAAATAAAATGTGGTTACGATATAGCGTTTAGTTTGAAACAAAGGAATTTTCTTAGTTGTAAACAAATCTTTAATTAATATTAGGTTTACAAAAATTGTAATTACTAAAATAATTTGTATTGCCGCTTTACTGCTTGTTGAGTGGTTACTTTTATAGCAGAAAAACCAGACTCCAACATAAATAATTAAGAAAATAAGATACTGAATGCTAGATTTAAGCTTAATAAGTTTACTGAATTCTGCTAAACTGATAAATCCTAATATGCCTATCAACACAAAGGAAGTTTCTTGCATAAATAGCGAACCTATTAACAGCAAAACGTAGATTGCACCAGAAAGTGCTCTTGTTGCTAATTCTTTCATTATAGATCTTCTAATAGAAGCAGGTACAAGTTTTTAGAACTACTTCCATAAGTTAAAAAGTCCTTATCATCTGCAGTTTTAAAATGCTTTATTGTTGTAATGTTTGTTGGTATTGCGGCTTTACTTTTTGCTTTAATACCTTTTAAACCTTCTCCAATGGTTTCAACAAATTGGCTTGTTGTTGCATAAATGATAAAATGATCGGGTAATTCAATTAATTTTTTTTCCGCAATTTGATTCGATGAAATTAATAACGAGCCATCATCAGAAATTAAATATTCACAAGTTGAGAGAAAATATGTACTTTCCGATAGTTTAGAAGAACTATTGAGATTAAAATCTTTAAACAATTCCGTTAACCGTTTGTCTATTAAAAAAACTTTATCGTTATGCCAATTATTTTCATCTAGGATAGCGTTAAAACTTTCTTTTACTTCTTCAAGATTTTCGCAGTATAAAAATTTACCACCATTGGCTTTAAAGTTTATGGTAAAACGTTCATCAGCAGGTAGTTTTACTTCAGGCATATATTTGCCTCGCTCTTGATTTGGTATGTCTTCTTCAGTCTGTTCTGACTTTTTTCCGAAGATTTTACGAAATAAGCTCATTCAATAGTTGCGATTAATCCTAACGTTTGTGATAATTTCAAATATAAAAAAACTTAAATTAACTATTGGTTAATTTAAGTTTTTTATATGATTATAGAGTAGTAAGATTACTCTTCTTCCTCAGTGATAATTGATTTTTCAAAAGCACGTTCACCAAATATCTTTTCTAAGTTATCTTTAAAAATCACCTCTTTATCTAACAGTACTTCTGCAAGTTCAGTAAGTTTATCTTTATTGTTTTCTAATAACTCAATAGCTCGTTGGTATTGTTTTTCAATAATATCTGATATTTCTTTATCTATCAGTTCAGCTGTTTTTTCACTATATGGTTTAGAAAAACCATATTCTGATTGTCCTGAAGAATCGTAATATGTTAGGTTACCAACTTTATCGCTAAGGCCGTATACAGTAACCATTGCTCTAGCTTGTTTAGTAACCTTTTCTAAGTCACTTAATGCACCCGTAGAAATTTTATTAAAAATTACTTTTTCTGCAGCTCTACCACCTAATGCAGCACACATTTCGTCTAGCATTTGTTCTGGTCTTACAATTAAGCGCTCTTCTGGTAAATACCATGCCGCTCCTAAAGATCGTCCTCTTGGTACAATAGTAACTTTAACTAATGGCGCAGCATGTTCTAACATCCAGCTCACCGTAGCATGGCCAGCTTCATGAAAAGCTACGGCTCTCTTTTCTGAAGGTGTAATTATTTTATTTTTCTTTTCTAAACCACCTATGATTCTATCAACAGCATCTAAGAAATCTTGTTTGTTTACTGATTTTTTGCCTTTTCTTGCTGCAATTAAAGCCGCTTCATTACACACATTAGCTATGTCTGCACCTGAGAACCCTGGAGTTTGTTTAGCTAAGAAATCAATATCTAATGTTTCTTCTTTTTTTAGTGGACGTAAGTGTACTTCAAAAATTTCTTTACGTTCTCTAACATCTGGTAAGTCTACATAAATTTGTCTGTCAAAACGTCCAGCTCTCATTAAAGCGCTATCCAATACATCAGCTCTGTTAGTTGCAGCTAATACAATTACGTTTGTATTTGTTCCAAAACCGTCCATCTCTGTCAGGAGTTGGTTTAGGGTGTTTTCACGTTCATCATTAGAACCAGACATATTGTTTTTACCTCTTGCTCTACCAATGGCATCAATTTCATCTATAAAAATAATGGATGGAGATTTTTCTTTAGCTTGTTTAAATAAATCTCTTACTCTAGAAGCACCTACACCAACAAACATTTCTACAAAATCTGAACCAGATAAAGAAAAGAATGGAACTTTAGCCTCTCCAGCAACGGCCTTTGCTAATAAGGTTTTACCTGTACCAGGAGGTCCTACTAATAATGCTCCTTTTGGTATTTTACCACCTAAGGCTGTATATTTTTCTGGGAATTTTAAGAAATCTACAATTTCTTGTACTTCTTCTTTTGCACCTTCTAAACCTGCAACGTCTTTAAAAGATGTTTTGGTATCTGTTTTCTCATCAAAAAGTTTTGCTTTAGATTTTCCGATGTTAAATATTTGTCCACCAGCGCCTCCGCCTCCGCCAGAAGACATACGACGCATAATAAATATCCATACACCTACAATTAATACAAATGGTAATAATGAAATTAATATATCACCAAAAGCATTGTTTTCTATGTCAGCATCTCTGGTTGTAGATAAATTATTATCCTTTATAATTGTGTCAATTTTATTTTCAAAATTCTGAAGGTCACCAAATTTTAGGGTATAATTAGCTTCATTAGCTGCAGGTAAAAATCCTTTTGGTTTAGCATTTTTATGTACATCTTTTTCTAATGCTGCTTTGGTTAAAAATACTTTTGCCGTTTTAGTATTACTAATAACCATAACTTCTTTTACATCACCATTTTTTAGGTAGGTTATAAAATCTGAAGTTTTGATTTCTTTTGAACTGTCAAAAGCACTACCTCCAAAAATTTGGATAGAGATGAAAATTGCTATAATTATTCCGTAAATCCAATACGGACTAAATTTTGGTTTCTTATTGGTGTTTTTATTGTCTTTAGCCATTCGTAGCGGTTCTCGTATTAGTAACTTGTTTCTATTTGGGTAGTTTTAGCGTCTCCCCAGAGACTTTCTATATCGTAATACTCTCTAATATGTTTTTGAAACACATGTACAACAACATTGACATAGTCCATTAAAACCCATTCAGAATTCTCGGTACCTTCAATATGCCAAGGTTTGTCTTTTAGAGATTTGCTTACTTGTTTTTGTATGGAGTTAACGATTGCGTTTACTTGTGTATTAGAAGTTCCTTCGCAGATTATAAAATAATCACAAACTGTATTTTCAATTTCTCTTAAATCTAGTAGAGTGATTTCTTTTCCTTTAACCTCTTCTATGCCACCAATAATTGTTGTGATGAGCTGGTCTACAGGGATTTTATCTTTCGTCATTAAATTGTGTTAATTTTGTGCAAAGTTATTATTTTTTTAGTTCTTGTGGGCTCAAAATGTCATAAGAAAACTATAAAATAAAATTGCCATATTAAATGTATATAATCAAACTTAATGCCATTGACTCAACAAACTCCTATTTAAAAGACTTAGTTTCAGCTGCTACACAAAAGGATTACACTGTTGTAGTGGCAGAGACGCAGACAAAAGGTCGAGGTCAAATGGGTTCTCAATGGCAAACTGAATGTGGTAAGAATCTAACAGCTAGTGTGTTTAAGCGAATTTTGTCGGGTAAAATAAGCGATCAATTTTACATTAGTATGGTAGTTGCTCTTTCAATTTATAAAGCATTACGTGCTTTTGAAATTCCTAAACTAAGTATTAAATGGCCAAACGACATTTTGTCAGCAAACACCAAATTATGTGGTGTTTTAATTGAAAATGTCATAAAAAGCAATCATCTTCAAGGTTCAATTATAGGGTTTGGTCTTAACGTTAATCAGAAAACTTTTACTAATCTACCACAAGCTTCGTCAATGCAATTGGTAACCGGAAATACCTATAATAAAGACGAAGTACTTTCTGAAATATTAACACAGTTAGAACGATACTTTAACCTTTTTGAGTTAAATTATTTTGATGAGATAAAATCTGAATATGAAAGTCTTCTTTTTAGAAAAGATAAACCGTCAACGTTTCAGACTTTAAACAATCAAAATTTTACAGGTATAATAAAAGGTGTGACCGAAACCGGACTTTTAAAAGTTTGGACCGAAGATGATATTATAAAAACCTTTGACCTAAAGGAAATAAAGCTATTGTATTAAATAGCTGTTTTCATATTAGTGACTAAAGTCTCAATAAATTTACCAATTGGGCCTTTAATCATCATTGCCATCATAGCATTAAATTCACCTTCAAAATTTAATTTCACATCCGTTTTATTAGCTTCAAGTTCTGTAATATCAGCAATTAAAGCAAAATCTAATTTTCCACCAGCAGCACCTAAAACTATTTTATTGTTAGCTACAGCCTCTTTTTTCTTCAAGACAATTTCTGGCATTCCTTTTAAAGCAAAGAGAAACTTATCGTTTTCTAAAACTTCAAATTTGCTAATGTTTTCAGGCATTAAGCTTTCAAAATTTTTAACGTCAGATAGAAAGGTGAATGTTTCTTCTGCGGACTTATCTAAAGTTACTTTTGGTGATTCTAATTTCATTTATAATTTTGTTATGTTGTTATACCGAAAACAAATTCAGTAGTCATAGATTTGATGTTAATTTGAAAAAGTTAAGCTAATCTACTAATTTAATATATCAATTAGCGTTCCATTTACTCGGATTAGCATTCCATTGTGTTAAAATGTCTTGTTGCTCTTTGGTGATATAAAAAGTGTCTACAGCTTGTTCTAATAGGTTTTCGTAATTACCAAGGGTGTGTAACTGAACGTTGGCATTTTTAAAGTTATCTGTAGCAACCTGAAACCCATAAGAAAAAATAGCCACCATTCCTTTTACATGTACTTCTGCTTCATTTAATGCTTTTACGGCATTAAGACTACTCATTCCTGTACTTATTAAATCTTCTACAACGACTACAGTTTGTCCTTTTTCTATGTAGCCTTCAATTTGGTTTTGGCGACCGTGTTTTTTAGCTTCTGGCCTTACATAGACAAACGGAAGGTTTAGGTATTCTGCTACCAATGCACCAATACCAATTGCACCTGTTGCTACACCAGCAATAACATCTGGTTTGCCATAGAGTTCTTCTATGTTTTTTGCAATGGTTTCCCTTATGTAATTTCTAATTTGAGGATATGAAAGTACAATTCTGTTATCACAATAAATTGGTGATTTCCAGCCAGAAGCCCATGTAAAAGGGTCGTTAGGCTGTAGTTTTATAGCATTTATTTGAAGTAAAACTTCTGCTGTTTTCTTGGCTGTATCTTTGTTGAAAATCATGCTACAAAAATAATGAATTTTCGAGGTTAGAAAATTTAATTTGAAAATAAATTTCATTTCAAATAGATTCTCGTAAAAAATAATAAATTTACAGTTCTAAAGGAAAAAGAACCCTAACGATGTACACTATTTATGTAGGTGATAAACCTATTATTCTTACTACTGAAATACATAAAGAGACGGACTTTAAAACCTTCCTATTAAATTCTGTAAATATTGGTAAGGTTATTAAAACCTTAAATAAAACTGAATTAAAGGCTGTACATTTGGTTCATAAAAATCCAGATAAACTTTTAAAAAAATTCTTGAAACTTTTGCCTAATGTGGTTGCAGGAGGCGGAAAAGCTTATAATGCTAAAAACGAAATTCTTTTTATTTACCGAAATGAAAAATGGGATTTACCAAAAGGAAAAGCAGAGCGTAAAGAATCTATAGAAGAAACCGCTATACGCGAAGTAGAGGAAGAAACAGGTGTTAAAGGTTTGGAAATTGTTAAACCTTTGCCTACCACATATCACATTTTTAAGCGTAATGGTAAACATAGAATTAAAGTAACTTATTGGTTTGAAATGAAAACTAACTTTGAAGGCAAACTGTTTCCGCAAATAAAAGAAGGTATTACTAAAGTAGAATGGTTAGACGAAAAAGCATCTAAAAAAGCCTTAGAGAATAGCTATGCTAATATTAAAATTTTGGTTTAATTTCAGGTCAAATACCTTTAAAATCTGTTCTTATAGTTAAACTACATCTCAACACAACGTTTAAATCTCACTTTAGGTACAAGCATAAATCACAATGTTTTGCTTGAAACATCTCAGTTTTTAATTTAGTATACGATAAATAGGATATTGCAAATGCGCTGGTTCATAATGTTTGCTTTGCTTGTGTAGCCAATCTAATTGCGCATACCAATTATTAGCAAAATCCTCTTCGTAACTAATTTTTATGTTGTATTCCATTTGGATTTTTGGATTGTTTTTTAATAATTCTTCGGCTTTATCTTCCCAAACATAAGGAGAAAACCCTTCTTTTTGTTGTAAAATAGTATCAAAGAAATTCCAATTAAAAAATGAATCTGGCGCAGATGGTTCTAGGGTTTCAAGGAGATAACGCATTGCTTTTTGTTTAGTGTAAACGATATAATCTCCTTTTCTAAAAGTGATGTTTTTGTTTTTAGAATTTACATTAGTATTAAAATGGGCATAGTGGCCTTCGTAAGGTTTTTTTCTAGTTTCAAAAGCACCAATTTTGTAAGCCTCTACATTTATAAGCGTATCTTTTTTGAATTGGGAGAATTCCACATTATTTATCTTTAATAAATCTATAATAGTATACCAACCTTGTGGAATAATGTATGCTTTTGGTATTACAATTTCTTCAGTTGGTTTAAAATAATTTTGATAAGTTATCTCTTTTATAAAAGGTTTTGATTTATCGTATTTTAATCGTTTAGCACCTGTTAATTCGCTAGCAATCATTTCACCTTCATAACCTTTAAATTTTAGTGTAGAGGTTTTGGAGGTGTCTATTTCCCATGCTAAAGGGTAGTTGTCACCAGCTTTCCATAAACTAGTTTGTTTTGTTCTTAGCTGTGTTATTTTATCACCTTGTTCTTCTGTGATTTCTATCATGCTTTTCATTAATTCATAAGTACCTATAACACGTTGTTTGTATGGTTTTAGCATATGTGTTTCTATCATCATTCCTAAGGAATTAAATAGAGTAGTGTAACCTGTAGAATATCTAGGTGAATCTAAAAACTGAGAAAAACCAGAATCTGGTGTACGATTAAATACATTAACGTAAGGTGTAATATCCCACGATTTTTCTTGTAATTTTTGCTCTAATTGAGGCATCATTTCAGAATGTATAAAATTGCCTAATGGTCCGCCTAGTTTGTTATGTTGTGTAAACAAGTGCGTTAGCGTGTATTGGTAGTCTGTACCATTACTTACGTGGTTATCTATAAAAACATCTGGTTGCACTAAATGAAAAATTTGCGCAAATGCCTTAGCGTTTTTAGTATCAGACTTTATAAAGTCTCTATTTAAATCGTAATTTCTGGCATTACCTCTAAAACCATATGATTTTGGACCGTTTTGATTGGTTCTAGTTGTAGAGTTTCTGTTTAAACTTCCTCCAATATTGTAAATAGGTATGGTAACAATAATGGTGTTTTTTGGTGCTTCAATTTTACCTTGGGCAAAATCTCTAAATAGCACCATAGTGGCATCAATTCCGTCGGATTCTCCAGGATGAATACCATTATTAATTAGTAGTATTCTGTTGTTGGTTCTTAAATTTTCAAAAGTATCTTCAGGGCCATTCATATTTAAAGTCACCATATGTAAAGGTTCTCCAGAATCGGTTTTACCCATGCTTTTAATGCTTATTTCAGGATATTGTGCCGCTAAATCATTATAATAGGTGATTGTTTGTTGGTATGTGGCTGTTTCTAAACCGTTACTTTTTTCAAAAACAGTGGTGAAGTCTTTGGTAGATGGTTTATCTTCAGTAATTTGCTGTTCTGTTTTGTTGTTGCAAGCGTATAACAATAGAAGTAAGAGTAGCAATTTTTTCATTATGATGTATTTTTTCTAAATTTAGCTATTTTTATTGACATGAAATCACATCAATTGTCATTTGGCTAGATTATAATACTGAAAAATAATTTGGCTGAAGTTATCATCAATCAGGGTATATTAATGGATTTGGAGATGGTAGAAGAATACCATCAATTTTTAATCAATCATTTAAAAGCTCCGTTTTCTTTATTAATAAATAAAAAATATGATTATACGTATACTTTTGAAGCTCAAAAGAAAGTAGGTGCTTTAGATGAAATTAACCGTATTGCCGTTATCGTTGAGAGCTTTATTGCTAAAAAATCTACAGAGTTTCTAATAGCAATTAATGAGCCAAGTGATTGGAATATAAGGATTTTTAATGATAGAAATTCTGCACTAAATTGGGTAGAAAATGAGGGTTGATTTTTAGTTATTATTGTATCGGAAATGAATAACTTTGCACAACTTTATTTTAAACGGTATGCAACAAACAACTAATTCTATTTTAATGATTCGACCTATTAATTTTAGGAAGAATGAACAAACAGCTGTAAATAATTATTTTCAAGAAGATTTAGAGATTAAGAATGCCGAAATAAATATTAAGGCACAAGAAGAGTTTGATGTTTTTGTGCAAAAATTAAGAGCTGTTGGAGTTAATGTTATTGTAGAAAGTGATGATGAAAAAGATGATACACCAGATTCTATTTTTCCTAATAATTGGGTGAGTTTTCATAGTAATGGCGATATCGCAAAATACCCAATGTTTGCAGAAAACAGGCGTAAAGAGCGAAGAGATGAAGTTTTTATTAGACTAGAAGAAGAAGGATTTAAAATTGAAAATATAATAGACTACACATCTGCAGAGCAAGAAGAAATATTTCTTGAAGGAACAGGAAGTATTGCGCTAGATAGAGTAAATAGAAAAGCCTATTGTGCTTTGTCTCCAAGGGCAGATGAAGAACTGTTTATTGAATTTTGTGAAGATTTTGAATTTACACCTGTAATTTTTACTGCGAACCAAACAGTAGACGGAAAACGATTGGCAATTTACCATACCAATGTTATGATGTGTATTGCAGAGAATTTTGCTGTAATTTGTTTAGATACTATTGATGATAAAAAGGAACGAAAGAATGTAGTGAAACATCTAAAGCAAGACGGTAAAGAAATTATAGCTATTACAGAAGAGCAAATGCATCAATTTGCAGGAAATATGTTACAAGTTAAAGGTTATAACAATCAACTTTATTTGGTTATGAGCGCTGCTGCACATAATAGCTTAACGCAAAATCAAATTAAAACTATAGAAAAATATTGTCCTATTCTCTCGAGTTCTTTGGAAACCATTGAAACATGTGGCGGCGGAAGTGCACGTTGTATGATGGCAGAGGTGTTTCTTCCTAGAAGCTAATTATTGTGTTTTGAATGTGTTTAACTTAGATTATTGTATAAAGTTTATTGTTTTACTTTAATCAATTTTATTAAAGATATAACCGCTTTTTTCTGCTCCCCAAACATAGTTGCCTTGAGCATCAAAACCGCGATCCCAAGAGATAACTTTATCTTCTAAGATTTCTACTTCACTGCGTGCATAAGAGGCACCGCGCATTGTACTTATACAAGTGTTATCACCAGTTTTGCCAATAAACTGTTTTGGAGCAATGCGTTTAAGTATTACTTCGCAACCTTCTTTAAGTGCAATATCTTTTAAAGTAATAGAATCAAAAGCTTTTGGGTTTTTCCATTTACCAATCCAAAGCGAGTCTGTATCTAATTTATAAATGGCAGAACTAAATGTGCTATCCGTATCTCTTTTTACCTCGTAAATTCTTTGTCTATAAGGTTTGTTAGGTGTACTTGTAAGTGATTGTTCTACATACAGAAAGTTACCTTTGTCTTCCCAAATAGGATACATGTGTAAAGAAATATTATAATAGGTTGAATCTATTTCGGCTTGTATGGCAGAATTAAAAGATCCTTGCATTAAGGTAAATAATTCCTTTAGTTCCAAATCTACTTTTACCGTATCTTTTGTCTCTTCATTGACTTCTTTTTTTGTCTCGGTTTTACAACTTAAAATAGATAATACAATAATAAAAGGAAGTAAGCGCATCATAAATATAAAATTTAGAAGCTAAATATACTTAAAATAAATAGGAGAATTAATTTTTACTTTTTGGTAATTCTACAAAGAATTTGCTGCCAACGTTTTGCGTGCTCTCAACCCATATGTTACCGTTATTTAGTTCTACTAAATCTTTGGCAATAGTTAAGCCAAGCCCTGTGCCTTTTTCGTTTTTGGTACCTACAGTTGTAAAGTTTTTGTGCGAAGCAAACAACTTGTCAATATGCTCTTTAGCTATACCAACACCAGTATCTTCAATACAAATTAATGTTTTGCCATTAATTTCTTGGTTAGAAATAGTGATTACATCTCCAATTCTACAAAATTTAACCGCATTAGTTATTAAGTTTTGAATTACAATTTCTACCATGCTGCGATCAGCATAAACAAAACCGTTTTGAGACTCGTCTATAAGCACAATGCGTTTATCTTCAACTTTTTGTTCTACTAAAGCTATTTTAGTATCAAACACGTCTTGAATATTAAATAATTCTGGTTTTGGTTCTAAGTTTTGAAGTTGAGATTTAGACCAGTTTAACAAATTATAAAGTAGTGAATTTGCATTATTGGCATTTTCACTTAGTTCAGGTATTAATTCGTAAAACTCTTCTTTAGAAATACTATCATCCTTTAACAAATCTAAAAATGCTTTAATAGAGGAAATTGAATCTTTTAAATCATGAGATACAATAGAAAACAGTTTGTCTTTAACTTGGTTAACTTCTTCTAAATGATGTGTTTGTTCTAGTATAGCTTCGGTTCTTTCTTGTTCTTGGTTTAATTTTTTCTTTTGTTTTTCGAGTTCTTTTTTATAAGATTTTGTTTGAGATAAATTATATACTAATAGACCAAGTGCCAATGCCAAAGCAACAATAAGACCATAGAGAAGGATAGAGTTAGTACTCCAAGATTCAGTAGTTTCTGGTTGCTCAATGATGTTGTTCTCAGTTAACTCACTCGTCTCTTTAATAGGTTGTTCTACTATTAATTCTAAAGGATTAACATCTGTAGGTAAAACAGGTTGATTTATTCTAGATAAAGAATCTTTAAGACTGTAAAATTTATTTTGCCAAAAAAATGCATTTTGAAAATAGCCACGTGTAGAATCTAAAGCCATATGTAGCTTATAATTCTCTAAAAGTTCTGATTTATTATTTGTTTTTTTTGCTATTTCATAAGCTTCGTTAAGCTGTCTTTCTGCTAATTTTACTTTTTTATTTTGTAAATTTAAGTTACCTACCGCATTTAGTGCTCTAAGTAGGCCTTCTTTGTTGTTTTGTTTTCGGTTGTATTTTAAACCTTCTACTAAATACTCTGTAGCTTTATCATATTCTTTAAATCGTAAATACTCACTTCCTAATTTAGGTAAAATTTCACCTCTTAAATCTTGGTCTGTTTTAGGGTTTAGAATATCTAATGCTTTCTCGTAATATTCAATAGCTTTTCTATGCTCTTTTAATAAAGAGTATAATTCAGCAATGTTTTTTGTAGACATTTTAATGCCATGTTTATCTTTAATTTCTTTATTAACCTCTAAAGCTTTAAAGTTAAACTCAATTGCTTTATCTATTTGATGTGTTTTGTAGTACGCCTCTGCGAGATGATGGTAAGCTGTGGATAGCTCTTTTTTAAGATTTTGCTTTTCAAAAATAGAAATTGCTGATAATGAATTTTGTAATCCTACTGTATAATTACCACGTTTAATTTCTAACAATCCTATATTATTACTCACTTTAGCAACACTTAAGGTGTCTTTGAGTTTTAAATAGAATTCTCTAGACGTTTCGTAATTATTTATTGCATTATAATAATCATGCTTTTCTGCAAGAATTCGGGCTTTAAGGTAGGTGGTTTGGGCGAGTCCTTTGGTATAATTTAAGTCTTTAGAAAGCGTAGAAGTCTTATTAGCAAAAAGTAAGGCTTTGTCGTATTCTTTAATTTTAAGAAGTTCATTAATGAGTACTAACGAGCCCTCTACTTTTGTAGAGTCTGCGTTTTGATATGCTAATTGAACAGTTAGTTCATCTATTTTTTCATTTTGAGAAAAAATAAAAAACATCATAAGACAAGCAGCAAAAGTGAGTACCTGCTTCATCTTAAAATAGCATTAAAACGAATTGCGATGTTTTGTTGTGAAAAACTCTTATTGAGGGAAATAAAAAGTAAGTTGACACAAAACAATAACAACTTAGTTATAGTTTCATCATTAAGTTCCATTAATGTTTGGGACATTAAATTAATAGCAAGTCAAAAGTGCTATTATGTATACAAATATGCTAATTATTAGGATTTAATACATATTTATTAGACAAACGGTTAAATATTATAGTGTCTAAAATTCGTATTTCGATAAACTGCATAAAAAATTGGTAGTAATGCGGTTTTGTAGATGAAATATTTCTCTAGATAAAATAACTGATTTAGAGTTTGTTGTATTACAAATTATTGTTAAAAATGGCTATTAAATATGAGAATAATTAAGTGTAATCATAGCTGTAATAAAACAATAAAACCTCTATCTTTGCAACCGTTTTTAAATGCCAAAATAGAATAGAATATGACGCTTCAAGAGACTTTAGAATTACATGTAAAAGCAGCAATTAAAGCTTTGTTTCAATCGGAATTAGAATCGGTAGAATTTCAAGCAACAAGAAAAGAATTTGCAGGAGATATTACGGTTGTTATATTTCCAATGTTACGTGTGGTTAAAGGAAGCCCAGTTGTTATTGGTGAGCAAATAGGTCAGTATTTATTAGATAATGTAGATTTAGTTAAAGGATTTAATGTTGTAAAAGGATTTTTAAACATTGAGATAAGTGATTCTTATTATCTAGATTTCTTTCAATCCGTAAAAGACAAAAGCAATTATGGTTATGCAGAGCAGAAGAATGATAATGCCATAATGGTAGAATATTCATCGCCAAACACTAATAAACCTTTACATTTAGGACATGTAAGAAATGTGCTTTTAGGCTATAGTGTTGCGGAAATATTAAAAGCTTCGGGTAAGAAAGTTTATAAAACTCAGATTATTAATGATAGAGGTATTCATATTTGTAAAAGTATGTTGGCATATCAAAAATTTGGTAAAAATGAAACACCAACTGAAGATTTAAAAGGTGATAAGTTAGTTGGGAATTATTATGTAAAGTTTGATCAAGCATATAAGGCTGAAATCGCAGAATTAGTAAAACAAGGTCAGTCAGAAGAAGACGCAAAAAAGAATGCGCCTATATTATTAGAGGCACAAGAAATGCTAAGAAAATGGGAAGCAGGTGATGCGTCTGTTGTAGCACTTTGGAAAAAAATGAACCAATGGGTTTATGATGGTTTTGATGTAACTTATAAAAACATTGGTGTTGATTTTGATACTTATTATTATGAAAGTAACACTTATTTATTAGGTAAAGAATTTGTTGTAGAAGGTTTAAAAACAGGTGTGTTTTATACTAAAGAAGACGGTTCTGTATGGTGTGATTTAACCGAAGATGGATTAGATGAAAAAATCGTTTTACGTAGTGACGGAACTGCTGTTTATATGACGCAAGATATTGGTACAGCAATTCAAAGAATTAAAGATTATCCAGATGTTGGCGGAATGGTTTACACAGTAGGTAATGAGCAAGATTACCATTTTAAAGTGTTATTCTTAATTTTGAAGAAATTAGGTTTTCAATGGGCTAAAAACCTATTTCACTTAAGTTACGGTATGGTAGATTTGCCAAGCGGTAAGATGAAAAGTAGAGAAGGAACTGTTGTAGATGCTGATGATTTAATTCAAGAAATGGCAGATACAGCAGAAGAAATTTCTAAAGAATTAGGTAAGCTAGAGGACTATAATGAAGATGAAAAGAAAGCACTTTATAAAACCATTGGTTTAGGTGCTTTAAAATATTACATCTTAAAGGTAGATCCTAAAAAGCGTATTTTATTTGATCCAAAAGAGTCTATAGATTTTCAAGGTAATACAGGGCCTTTTATTCAATATACATTTGCAAGAATTCAGTCTATTTTAAGAAAAGCAGAAGCAGATAATGTGGCCAAAACTACAATTGATGACGCTATTGTAATGCACGAGAAGGAGAAGCAACTTATAAAACAATTAGAATTGTTTCCAGAGATTATTAAAAATGCAGCAGAGCAACATAGTCCGGCTTTAATTGCAAATTATACTTATGATTTGGTAAAAGAATTTAATTCGTTCTATCAAAACATATCCATTTTTGGAGCTGATACAGAAATAGAAAAAAGCTTTAGAATTGATTTGTCTAGGTTAGTGAGTTATACTATAAAAAATGCATTTAAGGTCTTAGGTATTGAGGTGCCTGAGCGTATGTAAATACGTAATTCTATAGCTTTTTAAGGCTATTTTATTTGGTTAAAAAATTATAAAAAATCATCTAAGATTTTTTTTGTAACTTACTAAAGCTAAATAAAATACAACAGTTATGGAAAAATCTTACACATTAAAAAATTACGCAAGTGCATTTATTTCAATTTTCTTTTTAGCATTTTCTCTCAATGCTCAATCTGATTTTGTGGAATATAACGGAAAGGTTATTGATGGACGTACTAATAAATCTCTAGAAGCCGCAAGCTTAAATGTTAACGGAACAAATATTAGTACCATCTCAAATTCTGAAGGTAAGTTTACTTTAAAAGTACCAAAAAATTATTCAGATTCTAAAGTGAAAATTTCACTTTTAGGTTACAATACTTATGTGATACCTTTATCTCAATTAACTAATGGTAATACTGTAAAACTATACGCAGCAGTAACGGAATTGTCTGCAGTTAGTATCTCTACCTATAAAGACGCAAAGAGTTTAATAAAAAAAGTATTCAACGATAATAACGATAACTTTAAAAATGAGTCTGTCTATATGACGGCGTTTTATAGAGAAACCATAAAGCGAAGAAATAGAAATGTTTCATTAACAGAGGCTGTTGTAAATATTTTGAAAGAACCTAATAGTTCTAAGAGTCATGATGCTATTCAGTTAGGTAAAGCTAGAAAAAGTACAGATTACAAACGTTTAGATACCGTTTCTGTAAAATTACAAGGTGGGCCATTTTCAACGATTTATTTGGATATAATGAAGTATCCCGAATATATATTTAATGAAGAAAATATTAATTTTTATCAATTTAGTTTTGATGCACCATCAACGCTAAATAATAGAAATGTTTATGTGGTAAATTTTCTGCCAACAAATAAAGATTTAAAAGTAAACTATGTTGGTAAACTCTTTATCGATGTAGAAACTTTAGCACTTGTTAGTGCAAATTATGCTTTAGATTTAAGTGATGTAAACCGAACCAAAAATTTATTGGTAAGAAAAAAGCCAAGTGATATAGAAGTTTACCCTTTAGAGGCAGTATATAAAGTTGATTATAAAGCTAAAGATGGTCAATGGTATTATAGTTATTCTAATTTGAGTTTGTCGTTTAAAGTGAACAAAAAACGCGAACTATTTAATAAAGTATACACCTTATCTAGTGAAATGGCTGTAACTGATTGGGAAGTTAATACGGAAGCTAAACGTATAAAAAATAAAGATAGGTTAAGACCAACAGTAATAATTACAGATGCAATTTCTGGTTTCTCTGACCCTGATTTTTGGGGAGAGTATAATCTTATAGAACCAGATAAATCTATAGAATCTGCTATTAATAAAATTAGAAAAGGTATAGAAAAGCAAGAGCAACGTGAAAATGCTAAAACAATAAACGGCAGACCGTAAAATGCATAATTGTTTTTCTACTAAACGCAGTTGAAAAATATTAGGTTAGAGAGTACTAATATTATTTTGACTGCGTTTTTTTAATACCTAGACATAAAGCAGTTACGTTTTTAATAAAGGTCTTTGTGTTCTAAAGCTTGTATAATATGAGCTATGTGATGATTGCTGTGCCAAGCGTAAATACCAATGGTTTCTTCTAAACTAAAACGTTTGCCATGTTCTGGGTGAATAAACTCTAGTTTTAAATCTGATTGGCTTAAGCTTTTAAGTAATACGCCTAATTTTTTATGAACACCTTTTAGAATTAAAATTGAATCTTCAATGGGTTCAGTATAATCAACTAATTCTGCAAAACGATCTTCAAAATAAGGTCTAATAGTTGGTGTTTTTTCAGTAAGGGTTATTTTAAACCGTAACAGGCTGTTAATATGGCTATCTGCACAATGATGAACGACTTGTTTTATGGTCCAGCCATTAGGTCTATATTTGTAGTTAAGTTCCTTCTCTGAGAGATTTTTAGTTAGGTTAATAATAGTTTTTGGTAAAGCTTCAATATCCGCAATCCAGCTTTTTATATGGTTAATAGTTATGCTTTCTGGTTTTGTAAATTCGCTAATTGGAAATTTTAATTTGTATAATTCTGATTCAGTCATAATTATTAATTTTTTGTTTTAAAATTAAACCTATAAACGTAACCTAAACTCAATTCTGTAAAATCGGCCTGCCCAAGATTAGCATTAATATGTGCACCAATATAAAGGTTGTGTTTTGGCGCTTTGTTTGTAGACCAAACATAATATTTTAAGCCCATTCTTGCAGAAACGGTTCGTTTTATTTCGTAATACCAATCTAGCTCTCCAAGAACTTCAATAGTTTCGTTTTCAGCATTTTCAAAAGAATATCCTTTGTTAAGTTGCCAATCTATTTTGTAAAAAGGTTTGTAAATGTTTAAACCTAAATCTAACTCAATACCTATATGACTTATTAAAAGCTCTGAAGTAGCAAATAGCCCAAAAGCGGTAGCATAACCAAATGGATTTTTAGTGTAATGTGGTACTTGCTCTGCTACTAAAGCTTCATTATTATTTATATAATTGTAATAATGCTCATAGAATCTGTAATAAAATCCACCGCCAAATTTAAAGGTGTTATTAATAATTTTTCCTGCAGAAGCAGCCATAGAGTAGACTTCTTTTTTTGAGTTAAATTTTTCAGATAACACATTTTGTCCTATACCTAATCTAAAGTCTAAAAAGGTTTGAGATTTAGGTTTAAAATTATGGGTCTCTATGTTTAAAGCAGTTTTTTTTCTACCGTCTATTTTTGCAGAAATACTTGTTGCTAAAGAGTTGAGTCCTTGGTTGGGTAGTTTAGTGTGTCCATTAGAATGGTGTAAAAACCCTAAGCCAAATCGCCAATCCGTGGTTTTGTTTTTAAACACATCATAATATAAAAATGAACGGAAAGACCAATTAATTTTTGTGGTTATTGCTCTGTTAAATTCATTTGAAATTTCATTGTATTGTGTGTCTATGTAAGAACTACCAAAGCCAACATGGAGGTTGAGTCCTTTAATTTTTTGTTTTAAAATTGAAAATTCTATGAAAGGTAAAATGCTATATGCATAACCAATATTTTCAGAATTACCAAAGTCTGTAAAACCTAAAGAAACTCCTACGTTTGGGTAGTTTAATCTAGAAGCCCATTCTTTATCTGTGTTATTATTATACCAGCCAAGACTGAAAAATAGGTCTTTTTGAAGTTTAGTATCTGGAAAATCTGTATTAGCTTCTAACGTTTTACCAATTATAATTTCAGGATTAAAAAAAACCATTGAAGTTTTAGAGTGATCAGTTGTTTGTGCAAAACAATTCTCATATAAAACCATAAAAGTTAATATTATAAGGAAACTTATATAGTTTTTAATATACATATGATGCCGTTGGTTGGTATTGCAATTATACCATTTTAATGCTTAAAAATTAAGTCTAAAACTAAAGTTGGGTGTAATTTTTAAAGAACGATTATCAATTTTTATTACAGAACCGTCTTCATCTAAACTATAATAACGGTTAATAATATTGGTTTGGTTAAAGATATTCCAAACCGAAGCACCTATGTTTGCTTTAATGCCCTTTGATAATTTAAAATTATATATCGCAGAAATATCTGTTCTAAAATAACTAGGTAAATTAGAGTTGTTAGGCGTATCATACTCTATGTTAAAATTACTTTGGTCTTGTGTAATAGAAGGCTCGGTGTATGGTCTACCAGAATGCCAGTTAATACCAAAACCAATTTTAAAATTACCCATACTATAAGTAAGCGACGTATTTACTACATGTTGTAAATCTATAGTATTAGGAAAGGCATTTCCGTTATATAAATTCTCAAAATGATAGTTGTTTTTACTAAACGAATAGCTTAGCCATGTGCTAAAATTATTAATACGTTTATTAATAAGAAAATCTAAACCTTTAATAGTATAAGAGCCAATATCGTTGCTAAATTGAAACTGATTTTGAAACCCTTGACTTTGAGCACTAATATTACTGACGTTTTTGTAATAACCTTCAAAAGAAATTAATAAGTTGTTTTGATTGTAACTTAAACCAGCTGAAATCTGTTGACTCTTAATTAAAGGATTATTTGTGTCGTTAGCCAATTGCCATCTGCGTTTTTCTACGCCTAAGAAATCTTGTTGTAAATCTATAACTTGGCTAATTGACTGACTTTTTAATTCGCCTAAAACTTCTAGCCTAAAATATTCTGATAGTTTTTGATTAAAAGCAAAACGAGGTTCAATAAAAAGTTCCTGTAGTTTATCAAAATAACTAATTCTAGCACCAAAACGTACATGTGTGTTTTTGGATTTTGAATAACGTTCTACTTCTCCAAATATAGCATGTGTTCTTATAATTTCTTTTTTTAAACTGATGAAGTTTGGGTTGGTAACGTCTTCAAAATCTGTAACACCAACTTCATTAAATTGATAACCAACATTTACATTTAAGCTTTTATTTACGGCGTTAGAAATATCAATTCTTAAACCATAATCTTCAACAATATTTTCTTGCTCTAAGGTCTGATTGCTCGTTATATTATTGTTTTTAGCATCTAAATCATAGTTAGAATAATAAATTTGAGAGGATAAGTTAAGACCTGGTTTTAAAAGTTTAGAGTAATTAATACTTGTACCAAAACTAACTTGTTTAAGGTTACTGTTGGTTTCTTGTAAGTCATTTTCACTTGTTATATAAACTTGCTTATAATCTAAGTCGTTGTACATGTTAAGAAAGTTAACTCTTAATTTAGTGGTATTATCAATATTATATAGAAATTTGGCATTAATATCGTAAAACAAAAAGCGTTCGTTTAAGGCTAATTGAGAGTTGTTGTCTGTGTTAAATTCAGAATCTCTAAAAATTCTATCAAAGTAAACATCATATGTCTTTGAAACTAATACATCTGTAAAAGACCGTCTCAACGCTAATTGTAGTTCTGTTTTTTTTGTCAGTTTTAGTTTAGTGAAACCATCAACACTTAACATATTTCCTCCAATACCAGAGCTGCTTTTTAGACTTAATTCATCAGAATTTTGTATAGCAATAGTGCTAGATACTGCATTACCAAATTTAGCACTTGTACCATTTTTAGAAATTGTTATTCCTTCTGATAAATAAGGGTTGAAGGCAGAAATTAAACCAAAAAAATGTCCAGATTGGTACATTCTGATGCCCTCATACAGTATGAGATTTTGGTCGTTGGTACCACCTCTTACATTTATATTAGAAATACGTTCATCTACACTAACAATACCAGGAAGGTTCTGTACTATTTGTAATACATCTGGTTCAATTAAACCTGGTAATATTTCAAATGCTTTTTTGTCGGCTTCAATGGTTCCGTTATTGGTTTTAGATAAACCTTTTGTAAGGTAATTAGTTACCACTACTTCTTCTAATAGTTGAATGCTGTTTTGTACATCTAAAGTATTATTTGGTGTTATGGCTATAAAACGGTCGTTTAAAACTTTAAAATTAAGTTTTGTAACAAGTTGTAGTTGAGTAATTGCTTGCTGTAAAGAAAGTTCAGGATATAAGGGAGAAATGAAAATTTCTTCAATGGTTTTAGTTTCAAATGAAAATTTCACATTGTATTTTTCTTCTACATCTCTAAGAATATGAGCGAGTGATTGTTTTTCCTGTTGCTCTTGGCTATGCGTTTTGCTACAGAAGTAAATGGTTAATATGAAGAAAATTAAACAAAGTAATTTTTTACTCACGCTTTAATAAAATAGATTGTCCTGATTTACTATAGCTTAAATTTAATGGTATTGTTACAGATTTTAAGGCTAAATCTAAATTATTATGTGTAAAACTTCCTGTAAATAAACGCGAGGTATCAATATCTTCTACATTAATACTTACATTGTATTGATTCTTTATCTCAGTAATAACATGTTTTAAAGCGACACTTTTAAAGCTACTTTCGCCATGCAACCAATTGGGTTGCACAGCGTTTTCTTTTTCATTTGCAAGTAGTTTCCCATCAATAAACGCGAAAGTTTGTCCTGGTTTTAATGTAATAGTTTTATTGTTATGTGTTACGCCAACTAATCCTTCATAACATGTAACTTCAAAATAAGACTCTCTCTCTTTTACATTAAATTGAGTTCCTAAAACAGTTACAGTACCAGATGATGTTATTACATCAAATTGTTGACCTTTGGCAACTTTAAAAAATGCTTCACCATTTAGTTTTACTTCTCTATTATCTGCCCAACTGTTCTCATTAAAAGATAATGAGGAATTTGCATTTAATTCTACTGTGGAGTTATCTGGTAATGCAATTGTATTCTGTTCTGCTACAAAAGTATTTATTTCTGTATCTAAATTAGATGTATAGATGTATACACTAAGTGCAATAGCTACCACAGCGGCAATTCTTAACAACGGTTTTAACCATTTTTTAGATGAAGATTGCTCTGGTTTAAGCTGCGGTTTTAAAGTTCTATAAGATTTTTCTACAGAGAATTTGGGTGCTTTAAAACCTTTAAGGCTTGCATCCATTTTAGTTAAATTGTTATAATCCTCTAACAGCTTAAAAGCTTTTTGCTCTTCAGTGTTTAGGTTGTTATCTAACCATTTTTTTATGAGTTCTTCTCTATTCATAATATATTTTCAAGTATATAACAGCTATGTTCCAAAAATCCCTACCTTTTTTAGTTTGAAAGTTTGAAAGTTTCTGAGTTAAAAAGTTTCTGTTAAAACTCAATTTTTTAATTATGCTTCACGCTTCACAGTTCACACTAAATCCCATCAATCTCTTTTCTTAATTTTTTTAAAGCACCATAAATTCGTTTTTCAACACCTTTTACAGATATATCTAGTAATTCTGCAATTTCTTTAAATCGTTTGCCTTCAACTCGGTTCATTAAAAAAGCCACGCGTTGTGCCTCAGTTAAATTACTAATGGCATTTTGTAATTTTATATGGTATTCTTTTTCTTGTAATACAAATTCTGGTGTTTCATTAGTAGTTGTTTTCTGTGGTTCTAAATGATGTTTTAAAACTACTTTTTTGTGAGCAATAACATTTAGCATTAGATTATTTGCCGTAGTGAATAAGTAACTTTTTGCTTTATCAGGGCTTATTTTACTACAATTCTGCCATAGCTTAATAAAAGCCTCTTGTACTTGGTCTTGCGGATTTAAATGGTCCCCAAATTTGTAGTATAAAAAATCGTGGAGATTTTTTGAATGCCTTTTATACAAACGCTCAAATAATTGTGATTCGCAAATATGGTCTTGTAAAGGTTTGCTCATAGTGTTTATTAGGTGCCACAAATTATAAATAATATTTTAATAATTTAAAGTAGGGATTTTTACTTTTAAACTGTTATATAATAAATAGTTAAACTAGCTTTACAATGAAATCAGTATTTAGGTGTCTTGTTCTTTTTATCCTTTTTGGGGTTTTATTTTTAACATCTTGTCAAGATGAAGTATCTGATATAGAAACTTTAGATGAGCAAGAAACCATTGTGCCAAATTCATCTTTGGCTAATTTAATGAGCAATGTTGCTACTAACAATGGCGCGGTAGATGATTTTTTAGATAATGCAAGTTGTTTTTCATTAGAATTACCAATAACAGTTATGGTTAGTGATGTAACTATTGTGATTGAATCTGAGGCCGATTTAGAAGAACTAGAATATTTATTTAATGATGTTTCTGTAAATGATGATATCTTAGATTTTGTGTTTCCTCTAACTATTATCTTTAGTGATTATAATGAATTTGTAATAGAGAATGAAGACCAACTTCAAACCTTTATTAATGAATGCGTAGAGGATGATAATGATATTATAGAATGTGCAGATTTTGTATATCCTATTTCGTTTTCTGTTTTTAATTCAGATTTTAACCTTGTTGAAACTGTTGTTATTGACAATGATCAAGCGTTATATCTGTTCTTAGATGCATTAGAAAATGATGAAAATGTTTTAATTGTAAGTTTAAATTTTCCGGTAACTTTAGAATATAATAATGGAGATACAATTGAAGTTACATCAAACAATGAGTTAGCAATTGCTATTGAAGGTGCAGAACAGTTTTGTGAAGATATTACAATAAATTGTGTTGAAGATGATATTCTTTTAGGTTTAATAGAATGTCCTTGGGATTTTACGGATGGTACAGATAACTATGATAGTTACCAATTAATATTTAACTCTAACGGTAGTTTAGAAATATCAGAAGGTATGGCTACTTCTGCCATTGGAGGTTATTGGGAATTGTCGTTAACTGATGATGGTATTGTATTAACCATATCTCAATTAACGGCTTTTCAAGATAGTTTAGAAGGCGAGTGGTTGGTTGTATCTTGTAACATTGATGATTATTCTGTAAATGAGCTCACTTTATTGCAAGGTAATCTAGAGCTTTATTTAGAACAAGATTGTTCGGATAGTGTTTTTAATTGCTTCGGTAATTTTGAAATTGTAGAATGTAACCAGCCAAATAATACTCCTGTTTACAACTTAAGTGCAAATACAATTGGTTTAGTAGATTGTACAGAATTTTATTATCCGTCATTCCACGAGACTTTAATAGATGCAGAGACAAATACAAACGCCATCTCAAATACAGAATCTTATGCTACATTAGCTTCTGAGGTTTATTTAAGAATAGAATCTGAAAATGGAAATTATCAAGTTTTCGTTATTTTCTTAAATACCGTAGACTGTAATTATTTTGAGTGTTTTCAAAGTTTTGATGCCGTTTTAGAAACCTGTTATACAGATGCAACTGTACTTTATGAATTTAATCTCGAAATAGCATTTGCAAATTGTACTCCAAGTGCAGATTATGTATCTTATTATGTAACGCAATCAGATGCAGAAACAGGAGTGAATCCTATTTCAACGCCTTGGGAATATACTACAGCAGAGTTAAATTCTACAGTTTATGTGCAGGTAGTTATCAATGATGTGTATGAGATTTTTCCAATTCAACTAAACGTTATTAATTGTAATGCTGGAAGCTGTACCGAAAGTGATATCGATGGAATATTAACCGAGTGTATCTGGAATGTAACTTATTACAACGGAAGCGATAATCTTAGCGATTATAATTTTCATTTTGAAGAAAATACAGGTGTCGTTGTAATATATAATGACTCAACAACAATAGATGCAACATGGTCTACATCGCAACCAAACGATGGTGTAATTATAGAATTCTCTAATGTTGCAGGTCCAAATATTCAAGCCATTAACGGAAGTTGGTTAGTTGTAGAATGTACCGCAGAACAGTTGGTTTTACACAATGTTAATGATAGTAGTAATGAAATTGTTTTAGATAGAACATGTAATTAATGATAATACTAAAAGTTAGTAATTTTAGTAAGTTATGTTGAAGAGGAAAGAGTCACTCACCATTTGTGGCTCTTTTTGTATATAAAATTATTAACTATTAATTTGAATTTTTGCCTGTAATTAACTGCTACTGCAACTGAAAAACTAATTTATAAACACATTAGTAATTCACTCATAAATTCTTAAATTTGCAACTTATTAAATATTACAGACTGCTTACTTGCAGACTGCAAACTGAAGACTAAAAACATGTTCAATAATTTAAGTGATAAGTTAGATAAAGCGTTACACGTATTAAAAGGTCATGGTAGCATTACAGAAGTAAATGTTGCTGAGACATTAAAAGAAGTAAGACGTGCACTTTTAGATGCCGATGTTAACTTTAAAATTGCAAAGGAATTTACCGTTCGTGTAAAAGAAAAAGCACTTGGCCAAGATGTATTAACCACATTACAACCAGGTCAGTTAATGGTAAAACTTGTTAAGGATGAGTTAACCGAATTAATGGGAGGAGATGCTGAAGGCATTAATCTTTCTGGTAAACCGAGTGTTATTTTAATGTCTGGTCTTCAAGGTTCTGGTAAAACTACTTTTTCTGGTAAACTGGCCAATTATTTAAAAAACAAAAAAACAAAAAAACCTTTATTAGTAGCTTGTGATGTTTATCGTCCTGCAGCCATCGATCAATTACATGTTGTAGGTGACCAGATAGGTGTTGAGGTATTTAGTGATAGAGGAAATACGGATCCTGTTGCAATCTCACAGGCTGGTATTGCACATGCAAAAGCCAATGGTCATAATGTTGTGATTATTGATACAGCTGGTCGTTTAGCCGTAGATGATGAGATGATGACAGAAATCTCTAACATTCATAAAGCTATTGAGCCACAAGAAACTTTATTTGTTGTAGATTCTATGACAGGTCAAGATGCGGTGAATACAGCAAAAGCCTTTAATGATATCTTAAATTTTGATGGTGTTATCTTAACTAAATTAGATGGTGATACTAGAGGTGGAGCTGCAATTTCTATTAAATCTGTAGTTAATAAGCCAATTAAATTTATTGGTACTGGCGAAAAGATGGAAGCGATTGATGTATTCTATCCTTCTCGTATGGCAGATCGTATTTTAGGAATGGGAGATGTAGTTTCTTTAGTTGAACGTGCTCAAGAGCAGTTTGATGAAGAAGAAGCAAGAAAACTTCAGAAAAAAATAGCTAAAAACCAATTTGGGTTTGATGATTTCTTAAAACAGATTCAGCAGATCAAGAAAATGGGTAACATGAAAGATTTAGTAGGCATGATTCCTGGTGCAGGAAAAATGATGAAAAATATTGATATAGATGATGATGCTTTTAAAGGAATTGAAGCTATTATTCATTCTATGACACCAGAGGAACGTTCTAACCCATCAGTTATAAATGCAAGTCGTAAAAAGAGAATAGGAAAAGGGTCTGGTACATCTGTACAAGAAGTAAATCAACTCTTAAAGCAGTTTACGCAAATGAGTAAAATGATGAAGATGATGCAAGGTGGTGGCGGAAAACGCATGATGCAGATGATGAAGAATATGCCTAGATAAAGTTTACAGTATTAGTCTTCTGTAGTTAGTTTTATGATATAGAACTCAGAAGGCTTTTTTAATAGTATTTAATCAATTAGAGCTTTGCGCCATAGCGTCTTTGCAAGAAAACAATAACCAAAAGCATGACAATTTTAGACGGAAAAAAAGTAAGTAACGACATTAAAAACGAAATCAAAGCGGAAGTTGATAAGATGAAAGCTAACGATGAAAAAGTACCACATTTAGCCGCAGTTATTGTTGGTAATGATGGTGCAAGTTTAACTTACGTTGGCAGTAAAGTTAGAGCCTGTGAACGCGTAGGTTTTGAATCTACAATGGTACGTTTATCTAATACCACAAGCGAAGTTGAGTTACTAGATAAAATAGACGAGCTTAACAATAACGACGATATCGATGGTTTTATAATTCAATTGCCTTTGCCTCCACAAATTAATACGCAAAAAGTATTAATGGCTGTGGATCCAAATAAGGATGTTGATGGATTTCATCCAATGAATTTTGGTAAAATGTCATTAGACATGTCCACCTTTATACCTGCAACACCGTTTGGTATTTTAGAGTTGTTAGATAGATACGAAGTTGAAACAAAAGGTAAGCACACCGTTGTAATAGGTCGTTCTCATATTGTTGGCCGTCCTATGAGTATTTTAATGGGAAGAAAAGGTTTTCCAGGAAATTCTACAGTAACACTAACGCATAGTCATACAAAAAATATAACGCAGATTACGTCTCAAGCAGATATTATAATTTCTGCTTTAGGAATACCTAACTTTTTAAAAGCAGAGATGGTTAAAGATGATGCTGTTATAATAGATGTTGGTATTACAAGAGTACCAGATGACTCTGAAAAAGGCTATTACATTACTGGTGATGTAGATTTTGAAAATGTGAGTAAAAAATCTAGTTTTATAACACCAGTACCAGGAGGTGTTGGACCAATGACAATTGCTATGTTGTTAAAAAATACATTAATAGCAAGAGAGCGTCATAGAAATGGTAATTAATATTGAATTCTATAATAGAACAAAACGGGAATAATTTAAATTATTCCCGTTTTTTATTTGAGAAAATTAATGATTTTAATGAATACAGTTTACTTAGCAAATAACTGACTCTTATCTTTAAACGCTTTAAATTCTAATGCATTTCCAGAAGGGTCTTTAAAAAACATAGTGGCTTGTTCTCCTATTTGTCCTTCAAATCTAATATAAGGTTCTATAATAAATGAAATGTGTTTAGATTTTAATAATTCTGCAAACTCTTCAAACGTTTTCCAGTCTAAAACAACACCAAAATGTGGTACAGGAACATCTTTTCCGTCAACGGCATTTGTATGAGTTTCTTCTTCGGATTTAGGTTTATAGTGAATGACTAATTGGTGACCAAAAAAATTATAATCTACCCAATGGTCGCTGCTTCGTCCTTCTTCAAAATTTAAAACATTAGTGTAGAAATCTCTACATGCAGATAAATTTGAAACCGGAATTGCTAAATGAAAAGGAGATATAGCCATAATTAGCGTCTATTTTTTCTTGGAGTAATAAGATTTTCCTCATAAGTTTTTTTAGAATCACTTATAAGATCTTGTAATGTTGCAAATTCGTCTTTTGTTAATTCTCTATACTTTCCAATAGGCATATCTAGCTTAATATTCATTATTCTAACACGCTTTAAGGTTTGTACTTCGTAATTAAGATATTCGCACATTCTCCTAATCTGTCTGTTTAAACCTTGCGTTAAAATGATGCTAAACGTAAATTTGTCTATTTTTTTTACAACACATTTTTTAGTGCGTTTCCCTAAGTCTTCAAGATAAATTCCTCCTGCCATTCGTTCTATAAAGGTTTGAGAAATAGGAATGTCTACAGTAACAATATATTCTTTTTCGTGATTATTGCTAGCTCTTAAAATTTTGTTTACAATGTCACCATCGTCGGTTAAAAGAATTAAACCTTCACTGGGTTTGTCTAATCGACCAATAGGAAAGATACGTTTTGGGTAGTTTATGTAATCTATAATGTTATCCTTTTCTACACGAGTATCTGTAGTACAAACAATACCAACGGGTTTGTTAAACGCTAAATAAACAAAGTCTTGTTTGCGCTCGCCAATGATTTTGCCATCAACTTTTACAACATCCTCAGATGCAACTTTTGTACCCATTTCTGGGATAACATCGTTTATGGTAACTCTTCCAGCTTCTATTAATCGGTCTGCGGCTCTTCGAGAGCAATAACCAGCTTCGCTGAGGTATTTGTTAAGGCGTTTTAAATCTTCTGACATATTGCAAAAGTACAACAAAGATTAGTGATTTATAAACTCAATAATCTTTGGTGTTAGAGAAACATCTTTTAAGCCATGGCCAAAACCTGTTGTGGTTATAAATTCAGAGTTTTTATAGCGGTTAGCAATTAATTGTCCGTCTTCATAAGGAATAATTCTATCCTTTTTATCATGAATTACTAAGCCTTTTACATTGATAGTCTTGCAAAAATCTGCTGTAGAAAAATAGGAGACAGGATGCCCAAAACGGTCTAAAACAATTTTGTCTAAGCCTTTAGAAATTTTATTGTTGTAACCCATCATTTCTTTATACCTGCTAAAGACACCATAAAAATGAGCAGGTGCCCCAAGCAATATCATTTTTTTTACTGAGGGTAAATTGTTTAGGTGTTTACTAAAAACACTTGCCATACCACCAACGGAATGTCCTATTAAAACTTCGGGTTTAAATTTTAAAACAACTTCTTTTATAAATTCAGAGTATAAAACAGCGTTAAATTGTTTACCATGAGAACGTCCATGTGCTGGAGCATCTAATGCAATAATGTTATAGTCTTGTTCTTTTAAATCTTTTAAAATGTATGCCCAACGCGATGCGTTACTTTCCCAGCCATGAGCTAGTAAAATTGTTTTGCCGTTACCTACCCAACGATAGGTGGCAATTTCCATATTGTTATAGGTGATTTCTTCAAAAAAAGCAGATTCTACAATATGTTTTTGGTGGTCGTTATAACGTCCTTTTCTTGGCGATGCAAATAAGGATAAGGCTTTTTTTGTAGCCATTTTAGACGAAACAAAACTTGTTACATTAAGCGCTTTTCCTATTGTTTTTAATACTTGGCTACTCATATTTATTTGTCTTCCCTATTTACAGAATCTATTGAAAATGCAGGTAAGCAAATAGCTAAATATTCACAAGGTTCTGTAAAAGGATTGGAGTATTGTAGTCTTGTGTTTTTTTCAACCTTAATAGATTGACCAGCTTCTAAGATAATAATCTCGTCATCTATTATAAATTGTTTTTTACCTTTTATTATAAAGGTGTATTCATCAAATTCTGGTGTTTGAAACGGCTCAGACCAACCAGCAGGAGCAACCATATGAGCAATACTAATTTGTGAGTTACCATCTGAAGCATTTCCAAAATGTTCTTTAATTATTTTACCATCTTCTGTAGGAACTACAAAAGGAGAATTCTGAATTTTATATTTTTTCATTTTAGCTTACTACTTACCAGTGAATCATAAAATATTTAATTTTCGCTTTTTCTGGAATTTGAATGGGATCAATAGTCATATCCATATCAAAACGCATACTTGCAGGTAGTTCTTTTTTATCAATAGTAAATGAGGCATTAATCTCGTTTACAGAAACGACAATTACATTTATAAGATTATCTACTTTAGAAATTTTATATGCTGCTTTTATGTCTTTAAAAGTACTTAGTGCAGAAATGTTTTTCTCTGTCTTATAACGGTCGTCTATAATACGAACACTGGCAATTACAGATGTAGAATCTAAAGCTTCTCTTGGTGATAAGTCTAGTAGTTTTTTACCACCTTTTTCAAATATTTCAATGGTGTTTACAGAGCCTACAAATTCATCGCCAGCAATGTAGCGTACTACAGAATCTTTACTAAAAATAGTTTCTAATTCTTTTACTTGTGTAGAATCTGTAAGTAAGCCAATATGGTCTTTTTTAATTAAAAATGGATCTACTTCTTTTGTATTACAACTCGATAACAGAATTGCGCAAATTAATAAAGTGAATAATGAGTTTTTCATGTTTTGTTTAAGAGTTGTTTTTAACTCTATTTTTTTGAGTTATTGAAGATTTGGTTTTTAATTATTTTATCATTTTACTTAAAATACCTAAAACACCTCTTATTACAGTAGCGCTTGTTAGTACCTTAACTAAAGGATTCATAGCTGTGCTTTTTCTTCTGGTAGTACTTGTTTTTCGTTTAGACTGGGCACGTTTTAAAGCTTCTTTTTCTTCTTTAGCTTTTTGTTTAACTTCTTCTGCTTCTGCTTTTTCTATTTTTTCATTAAGCATTTCATAAGCACTTTCTCTGTCAACTTCTTTATTGTATTTTTTTGCTAATTGAGATTGTGCTAATAAAGCACTAAGTTCAGATTCAGTTAATATATCCATTCTACTCATAGGTGCACGCATCATGGTTGCTGCCAACGGTGTTGGTTTTCCCTTTTCATCTAAAGCAGAGACTAAGGCTTCACCAATACCTAAAGAAGTTAAAACCTCTGCGGTATCATAATATGCTGTGTCAGGATAATTTTGAGCGGTTAACTTAATCGCTTTTCTATCTTTTGCAGTAAAGGCACGTAAGGCATGTTGAACTTTTAAGCCTAATTGTCCTAAAACCGATTCTGGTATATCTGTTGGGTTTTGTGTTACAAAATATAAACCAACACCTTTACTTCGTATTAACTTTACTATGCTTTCAATTTGATTTAATAAAGCACTAGACGCTTCGTTAAAAATTAAATGTGCTTCATCAATAAACATAACTAATTCTGGTCTTCCGCTATCACCTTGTTCAGGGAAGGTAGAATAGATTTCGGCTAATAAACTCAACATAAATGTTGAAAATAATTTTGGCTTATCTTGTATGTCTGTTAAACGGATAATGTTAATGTAACCTTTTCCGTTTTCATCAATGCGTAATAAATCTTGAGTATCAAATGAGGTTTCTCCAAAGAATAAATCACCACCTTGTTGTTCAATTTCAATTAATTTTCTAAGAATTGCACCGGTTGATGCCGTTGAAATACGACCATAAGCTTCTTCAAATTCTTTTTTGCCTTCATTTGTGGCATATTGTAAAATTTTCTTAAAGTCTTTAAGATCTAACAACGGTAATTTATTGTCGTCACAATACTTAAAGATAACAGAGATAATTCCGGCTTGTGTTTCGGTAACATCTAAAATTCTAGAAATTAAAACAGGCCCAAATTCACTAATTGTAGCTCTTAGCCTTACACCATCTTGTTCAGATAATGTCATAACTTCAACAGGGAAACCTTTTGCTTCAAACGGTAAGCCAATTTTTTCGTGACGTTCATCAATTTTTGCATGGCCAGGACTTGGTTTTGCTAAACCACTTAAATCTCCTTTAATATCCATTAACAAAACCGGAACCCCTTTTTCAGAAAGATTTTCAGCTAAAACTTGTAATGTTTTTGTTTTGCCTGTACCAGTTGCTCCTGCAATAAGTCCATGTCTGTTCATGGTTTTTAAAGGAACATTTACAAAAGTATCTGTAATTGTTTCTCCTTCTAGCATTGCTGAACCTAAAGTGATATAATCACCCTTAAAGTTGTTTCCTTCGTTAATATCTTTTATGAAAGTTTCAGTATTCTTCATTATTTAGAAAATTTGGTTAAAAATAATGTAATTTTATTAAGTTTAAAACGAAATTACAGGAAGTCCTAAATTCATTATTCAGTGTTTAAGGTATAGCAAAAGCTGAAACTTGAGTGCACGTCTATTTAATTAATTTTTTTTAAAATAAAACGGGGACTGATGGCTCGCAATACTTTATGACTTTGTTTGCTTGTTCATAATTTAAAATTTCTCTTTTTTTACTAAAAACAGCAACGGTGACTGTAAACTAAATAACTATCTTTGCACTCTTATGACGAGAAGAGAAAGACAAGAATTAATAGATAAAGGATTATTGCTTCCATTAATGGAGGAATTTTATACCATACAAGGTGAAGGTTTCCATAAAGGTACTGCGGCTTACTTTGTAAGAATAGGAGGTTGTGATGTTGGTTGCCATTGGTGCGATGTTAAAGAGAGTTGGTTAGCAGAATTGCATCCTCCTACAGAAACCCAAAAGATTGTAGAAAATGCTGTAAAGTATAGTGATACTATTATTGTAACTGGTGGAGAGCCTTTAACTTGGGATATGGGACCATTAACTACACAGTTAAAAGCAAAAGGTGTGCAGACGCATATTGAAACTTCGGGAGCTTATCCATTATCTGGTGAATGGGATTGGATTTGTCTGTCTCCTAAAAAAATGAAATTACCTACCCAAGAGGTTTATGAAAAAGCCCACGAACTTAAATGTATAATTTATAATAATGACGATTTTAAGTTTGCAGAAGAACAAGCTGCAAAAGTGAGCAAGGATTGTATTTTATATCTTCAACCAGAATGGAGTAAGCGCGATAAAATGATGCCTAAAATTGTAGACTACGTAATGGCTAATCCTAAATGGAAAGTGTCTTTACAAACGCATAAGTATCTAAATATACCTTAGAATTTATTAAAATGTAATTTTGGCATAGAGATTGAGTAATGAATAAAAACTAATTTAATCATTATGAAAAATTTTACCCAAAAACTTCTTATTACCTTAACATTTATTTTTTTCTCAATTTTAAATACTGATGCACAAGTAAGAATTGGTGGAGGTGTAGAAATAGATATTAGAGTTGATTTACCAGAGATTATAGTAAAACCGGCACCAAGAGAAAATAAGCCAGTGCCTAAACCTAAACGTCCTATAATTATTAAGGAGCGATTACCAAAAGAGGAACCATGTCATTGCAACGTAGAAAGCTATGGCCAAATAATGCATCAAAATAATGGTAGAGTTGACTATTCTGTAGTTGATGGTTTTATTAATTATTATGAAAACAGTGAAATAGATTTAGTGTTTAATTTAGAATCGGGTGACCAAATGATGATTACTGTTTTAGAATTGAATTCTAACGATTATAATTTTCATTATAACGCAAATAGACAAAGTAATGCTATTTTAAATGTTAGTATAAATGGTGTTGATGTTGCATTAAATAGTGGAGCTGTAGCCTTACAACCAACTAACGACGGTTATAATATAGTGTTAAACCTTCATTCTGCATTTGATGGAAGTTTTCATGGTACTGTGAATTTGTAATTAATTAAAATTAGTAATAAAAAAGCACCTTAATATTTTAAGGCGCTTTTTTATTTTATAATAAGATGTAATTACATTGTAAATGGAATAGCAACTCTAACGGTTCCCCAACCTAAATGCATGCTAACACCATTATCGTTATTGTTAAAAGCAATTGAGAATGCTTCTAAAGATTCCTCTCCTTCTGTTACAGGTACATTTATACGTGCAACATCGTTTTTTTCATTATAAGAATAACTTCCCCAGCTATTAAGGTCACTACTTATAATTGCGGTCCAATTTGAAGCTTCAGGAATAATGAAAAAAGAATATGTTCCGGCCTTTATTACCGTGTTATCTAGTTTTACATCTTTATAAAATGTAATTTCTGCAGCTTCATTTGCGCCTACACGCCAAACTTTACCTTCTTTTACTAAGTCCTCTACGGAACGTCCTTTTAGTTGTGGACGACTGTATACTATTTTTACTAATTTATCTGGGGCTTTATGAGCACTTGGATAAGAAGCTGCATCCATTGGGCTTTTGTCTAATCCTTGAAAATCTTGTGCATTTAACTGAAAAGAGAACAACATGGCAATTGCAAAAGTTGCAGCAGAAATAAATTTAAAATGTTTCATAATATTTAGTGTGATTTTTCTGCTAAAATTAGCAGATATAAAAACCAATAGTCCAAATGAAATATTAAAATTTACAGATTAAAAGTTAAATAGCTCTTTTTACCTATTGATGCTTTAATATTGTCATTAATTGGTTTTAAATTGTGTTAATTTAAAACTATTAATACCTTTTGTGTTTATAATATGAAAGTTTTATGTAATATTTGCTTCAGAATTAATAATTAAAAATAGGATAACAATCCAAATTCAAAAAAAATAAAAGTTATGTGCGGAATAGTATGTGCGTTTGATATAAAACAAAAAGTAGATGATTTAAGACCTCAGGTTTTAGAAATGGCCAAGGCAATACGTCATAGAGGACCAGATTGGAGCGGTATTTATAGTGATGATAAAGTAATTATGGCTCATGAACGTCTGGCAATTGTAGATCCTGCTTCTGGAAAGCAACCCTTGTTTAGTCCAGATCGTAAATTAGTATTAGCTGCAAATGGAGAAATCTATAACCATAGAGATATAAGAAAGCAGTATGAAGGCAAATACAATTTTAAAACTCAAAGTGATTGTGAAGTTATACTTGCTTTATATCAAGAAAAAGGTGTTGATTTTGTAGATGATTTAAACGGAATTTTTGGCTTCGCAATTTATGATGCTGAAAAAGATGAATATTTTATAGCTAGAGATCATATGGGAATTATTCCATTGTACATTGGTTGGGATAAAAACGGAACTTTTTATGTGGCTTCAGAATTAAAAGCTTTAGAAGGTATTTGTACTAAAATTGAATTATTTCCTCCAGGACATTACATGTCTAGTAGTGATGGAGAATTTGTTAAATGGTACGTGAGAGATTGGACCGATTACGAGGCGGTTAAAGACAACGAAACAAGTATAGCAGAAGTAAAACAAGCTTTAGAAGCTGCGGTACACAGACAATTAATGAGTGATGTACCATATGGTGTTTTATTGTCTGGTGGATTAGACTCTTCAGTAACATCAGCAATTGCTAAAAAATATGCCCAAAAACGTGTAGAATCTGATGATACTACTGATGCGTGGTGGCCGCAACTACACTCGTTTTCTGTAGGTCTAGAAGGCTCTCCAGATTTAGCTGCTGCACAAAAAGTAGCAGACCATATAGGAACGGTTCATCATGAAATTAAATTTACAATTCAAGAAGGTTTAGATGCTATTAAGGATGTAATTTATAACATAGAAACTTATGATATTACTACCATTCGTTCTTCTACACCAATGTATTTAATGGCAAGAGTGATTAAATCAATGGGAATAAAAATGGTATTATCTGGTGAAGGTGCCGATGAAATTTTTGGAGGCTATTTATATTTCCATAAAGCACCAAGCGCAAAAGATTTTCATGATGAAACGGTACGTAAATTAGATAAACTTCATATGTACGATTGTTTAAGAGCTAATAAAAGTTTAGCAGCTTGGGGAATTGAAGGACGTGTACCATTCTTAGATAAAGAGTTTATGGATGTTGCTATGCGCATTAACCCAAAAGACAAAATGATTAATGGCGAACGTACGGAAAAATGGGTGGTACGTAAAGCATTTGAAGACTTAATACCAGAGAGCGTAGCTTGGAGACAAAAAGAACAATTTAGTGATGGTGTAGGTTACAGCTGGATTGATACACTTAAAGAGTTGGTAGAAAAAGAAGTTACAGACGAGCAAATAGAAAACGCAGCATTCCGTTTCCCTATAAACACACCTTTAAATAAAGAAGAATATTATTACAGAAGTATTTTTGAAGGACACTTTCCTAGCGATGCAGCAGCATTAAGTGTGCCCCAAGAAGCAAGTGTAGCTTGTAGCACTGCAACAGCTTTAGAATGGGATGAGGCGTTTAAAAACATGAATGACCCTTCTGGTAGAGCAATTGCTAATGTACATGATAAGGCATATTAAAAATGACTTCAAAATAGTTTTTTAAAAACTAAATCATTATCAACTTAACTTATAAAATCTCGCTTTTGCGAGATTTTATGTTTTACTGTAGTTTTTTTTAGGAGCATGAAACTTTAAAATTTAATTTAAGCTATTTTTTAGGCGTTTTAAGGCACTTTTAAAATAATTAACAAATGTTAATAATTAATCATTGCAACGCATAAAAAGCTTTTAAAACGATTTTTAATTTCTTATATTTGTTAGTGTTCAAAAATGATACATTAGTGTCATTTTTTTATGCCTTAATTTGAACTAAAATTATTTCATTATAATGAGCGAAAAGAAAGAAGAATTTAATAAGGATAATTATTCAGCAGATAGTATTCAGGCCTTAGAAGGTATGGAGCATGTGCGTATGCGTCCATCCATGTATATTGGAGATGTTGGCGTTAGAGGTTTACATCATTTAGTATATGAGGTTGTGGATAACTCTATTGATGAAGCCTTAGCTGGTCACTGTGATAACATTACAGTAACTATTAACGAAGATAATTCTATTACCACAGAAGATGATGGTCGTGGTATTCCTGTAGGACTTCATAAAAAAGAAGGGGTTTCTGCATTAGAGGTTGTAATGACTAAAATTGGTGCTGGTGGTAAATTTGATAAAGATTCTTATAAAGTATCTGGTGGTTTACACGGTGTTGGTGTAAGTTGTGTTAATGCTCTTTCAACAAATTTAAAAGCCACTGTATATAGAGAAGGGAAAATTTACGAGCAAGAGTATGAGCGTGGAAAAGCAATGTATCCTGTAAAAATTGTGGGTGATACTGATAAAAGAGGAACGACTGTAACCTTTAAACCAGACCCAACAATTTTTACTCAAACTTTAGAGTATAGCTATGATACATTAGCAAGTCGTTTAAGAGAATTAGCTTATTTAAATAAAGGAATTACGGTTCATTTAATAGACAAACGCAACAAAAAAGAAGATGGAGAGTTTGAGGGTGAAACATTTCACTCAGAGGAAGGATTAAGTGAGTTCATTAGATTCCTAGATGCAACGAGAGAGCCTTTAATGAAAGATGTTATTTCTTTTGAAGGTGAAAAAAACGGTGTGCCAGTTGAGGTAGCCATGGTTTATAATACGTCGTATGCAGAGAATTTACACTCCTACGTAAACAATATTAACACACATGAAGGTGGTACACACCTTTCGGGTTTCCGTAGAGGTTTAACACATACTCTTAAAAAATATGCTGATGAATCTGGAATGTTAGATAAATTAAAATTTGATATTTCTGGAGACGATTTCCGTGAAGGATTAACCGCTATTGTATCTGTAAAAGTACAAGAGCCACAATTTGAAGGACAAACAAAAACAAAATTAGGTAACCGTGAAGTTTCTGCTGCTGTTAGTCAGTCCGTTTCAGAAATGCTAACCGATTACTTAGAGGAGCATCCAGATGATGCAAAAACTATTGTGCAAAAAGTAATTCTAGCAGCACAAGCACGTCATGCAGCACAGAAGGCTCGTGAAATGGTTCAGCGAAAAACTGTGATGAGTATTGGTGGTTTACCTGGTAAATTATCAGATTGTTCTGAGCAAGATCCTGCAAAATGTGAAGTTTATCTTGTTGAGGGAGATTCGGCAGGTGGAACAGCAAAACAAGGACGTGATAGAGCGTTTCAAGCTATACTACCATTACGAGGTAAGATTCTTAATGTGGAGAAAGCTATGACGCATAAAGTTTTTGAAAACGAAGAAATTAAAAATATTTTTACAGCTTTAGGTGTAACTATCGGAACAGAAGAAGATAGTAAAGCATTAAATCTTTCTAAATTAAGATATCATAAAATTGTAATAATGTGTGATGCCGATATTGATGGTTCGCATATTGAAACGTTAATATTAACATTCTTCTTTAGATATATGAAGGAGTTAATTGAAAATGGTCACATTTATATCGCTACACCACCATTATATTTGGTTAAAAAAGGAGCCAAAAAGAAATACGCTTGGAATGATGATGAGCGTGCTGCAATAATGGAAGAGTATGGTGATGGCGCAAAAATTCAACGTTATAAAGGTCTTGGTGAGATGAATGCAGAACAATTATGGGATACAACAATGAATCCTGAGTTTAGAACACTGCGTCAAATACATATAGATAATGGCGTAGAGGCAGATCGTGTATTTTCTATGCTTATGGGAGACGAAGTGCCACCTCGTAGAGATTTTATAGAAAGAAATGCTATTTATGCAAACATTGATGCGTAATTATAATTTACAAATAAAATCATAAATCAGTTTTTAAAAACACCCATAATTGGGTGTTTTTTTATTTAAAATTCTGAAAGTTCATCTCCAAAATTGTGAAATATAAAGGCTCAAGTGTTGGTTTTCAAATTAATTTTATATGTTTATGCCAATAAAAATAAAATATTTATGAAAAATATTCTAACCCTAATTGTCTTAGTTTTGAGTTTTCAATTTGCTAAGGCTCAAGACTTAGAGACTATTTTATTAGCTTCGGATGATGCAAGTTTATTGTCACAGAATTATCTTAATCCTGCTATGGAAGGATTAATGTATAGTATGAATGGCGGATGGGCAACTACTGCTAAAGTTCATAAAAAATTTGGCTTTGACCTAACAATTGGAGCTAATGCATCTTTAGTACCAGATGAAGCCAAAACTTTTGCTTTTGTGCCAAGCGATTATACATATCTTAGTTTACAAAACAATGAGTCTGAAGTGCAAACTATAATGAGTGATGACGACACAGAGACAGTGGTAGATGTAGAAATAGATAATGGAGATGGAACTTATAAGGTGGTGAGTTTTAATATGCCTGGAGGTATTACAGAAGATTTACCTGTAAATGCTGTACCAGCACCAACAGTACAAGTCGGTTTTGGTTTACCATTTAAAACAGATATTAAGGCGCGTTTTGTACCCACTCAAAATTACGATGATGTTGAAGCAAAATTAATTGGTTTTGGTTTACAACACGATCTTACACAGTATTTAGGGATTATAGATGATTCGCCATTGAGCGTATCAGTCTTAGGTGCATTTACTAACATGAGCGTTGTTTACGACATGAAAGACGAAGATGCTACTGACTATGTTGAGGTGGTAAATGGTGAGGCAGAATTTAAAATGAATACATGGACGGTTCAGGCATTAGCATCTTTAGATTTTAAGTTATTAACGTTGTACGCTAGTGCAGGCTATAATAGCGGTAAAACAACCGCTAAAATGAAAGGTGACTATATTTTAACCTACGATGTTGAGGATGAAAATGGAAATCAAATCGGTACAGTAAATGAAGCGATTTCAGACCCAATAAATCTAGACTTTGAAAACAATGGAATGAGAGCTACTTTAGGTGCGCGCTTAAACTTAAGTATTTTTAAAATATTTGCAGATTATACATTTCAAAATTATAACACGGCAACTGTTGGTATAGCTTTCAGTGTAAGATAGTTTTAGTTATTTTCAAAATAGATGATAGCATAAGATTTACTCTTATGCTTTTTTCTTTTAAAGCAATTTTATTTGTAAATTTGTGTTCGTTTTTAACACGTAGTTTCACATTAAATAAACATAAAAAATTATGAAAGTAACCGTAGTTGGCGCAGGTGCAGTAGGTGCAAGTTGTGCAGAATATATTGCAATAAAAAACTTTGCTTCTGAAGTTGTAATTTTAGACATTAAGGAAGGCTATGCAGAAGGAAAAGCAATGGACCTTATGCAATGTGCCTCTTTAAATGGGTTTGATACTAAAATAACAGGAAGTACAAACGATTATACTAAAACAGCAGGTAGTGATATCTGTGTAATTACTTCTGGTATTCCTCGTAAGCCTGGTATGACACGTGAAGAATTAATTGGTATTAATGCAGGCATTGTTAAAACGGTATCTACAAGTTTAGTGGAGCATTCACCAAATACTATTTTAATTGTGGTTAGTAATCCAATGGATACTATGACTTATTTGGCTCATAAAGTTACAGGGTTACCAAAACATAGAATTATAGGAATGGGTGGCGCATTAGATTCTGCTCGTTTTAAGTACAGATTAGCAGAAGCGTTAGAAGCACCTATTAGTGATGTAGACGGAATGGTAATTGGAGGACATAGCGATAAAGGTATGGTGCCATTAATATCTCATGCAACTAGAAACAGTATAAAAGTCTCTGAGTTTATTTCAGCAGAAAGATTAGAGCAAGTTGCAGCAGATACTAAAGTAGGTGGAGCAACATTAACAGGTTTATTAGGAACATCAGCATGGTATGCTCCAGGTGCAGCTGTAAGTGGCTTAGTACAAGCCATTGCTTGCGACCAGAAGAAAATTTTCCCTTGTTCAACATTATTAGATGGTGAATACGGATTAAGCGACCTTTGTATTGGTGTACCCGTAATTTTAGGAAGAAACGGAATTGAAAAGATTGTAGATGTTCCTTTAAGTGATGCTGAAAAAGCACATATGGCAGAAAGTGCAGAAGGCGTAAAGAAAACTAACGGCTTATTAGAGTTATAGTCTTTATAACTTTTTTAAATAATAAAACCTTACTGATACTTGTTGTTGGTAAGGTTTTTTTAATATTAATTCTAAAATTAGAATAATGAAGAACATACTATTATTAAGTATCAGTTTAATATTTAATTTAATTCTTTGTGCTCAAACACAATTAAATGAAGGAGTTTTAATAGCTACCCAGACTATGTCTAGTGATAATGAGCAGATAAATATGCAATTACAGGCTATGGGAGATACAGAAAGCGTTATTTATTTTAAAGGAGATAAATCGCGCAGTGAAACAAGTAGTCCAATGACAGGTGATATGGTGATTATTGTTGATGGTACAACAAAAGAGATGCTTATGTTAATGAATCAACCAGGTTTAGGTAAAAAATATCTTCTTCAATCTTTTGTGCCAAGCGAAGAAGATTTAAATAATGTGGTTGTAACAAAAGGCGATGAGACAAAAACAATTATGGGATACGAGTGCCAACAATATTTAGTAAAGATGCAAGAAAAAGGCCAAGAAGTAGAGATGCAAATGTTTACTACAGATAAATTATCTGCATTTAGCCATAATACTACAGCTATGGGAGATAAAATTGAAGGATACCCGTTATATTTTATAATGACTATGAATCAGCAAGGTTCAAAAATTATCATTACATCTGAGATAACAGAAATTAAAGAAGAATTAGTTTCAGATGATAAAGTTAGCTTAACACCACCAGAGGGTTATACCGAAATGGGAGGAATGTAAATTGAAACAAACTAAAGATTTTATAATGGCTATATCTAATAAATAGAGTCTTTATTTTTTTGTCTATATTTGGCGCATGAAAATCAAATTGCATTTTGGAATTATTACTGTACTCTTAGCGTTATTAGGGACGTTTTTTGAGCAAAATACAGCACCAAATCAGCAAATTGTCATTCAGTTTTCAGACGATGGGTTTACTGTTGCAGATAGAGAGAATGCTATTGAGACTATACAAAGTCAACTTCGCAAAATAGGTGTTTCTCAAATCAATATAGGTCAAAGTCAATCTGGCCAACTAAGAATTACGTATTTCAGTGAAGAAGATGTTGCACATATTAAAGATGCGCTTTTTAACGCTGAAGACTTCAAGATTACTTATAATTCTTCTAATGAATCTTCACGTGATTTTCCCAATAAAAAAAATGTAAAAGATTACGAGCTTAATGTTTCAGAAATTAAAACGAGCACGTCTAATAACTGGGATTTAGAAGGTACTCAAGTCACTGAATTTAATCACAAGACGGATCATTCTAATACATTAAAGGTACAAGATTGTGGTCATCAGGTAAATTCAGAATTAAATAACCAGATCTTAAATACTATTATTACAAGCTATAAAGTTGAATTAATAGTAAGTAACAATTCATCTTACAAAATCCCAGAAGTAAGAGCAGGACCAATGGTTTAAGGAATTTTTAATCTGAAATAATTCCTCTTCAATTCAATAAGCTTTTGTCAATCAAAAAGCTAACCATCTAATTTATAAAAAACATTGTCGGATTATAGCGTAAAAGTTATATTTGCGCGCTAGTTTTTATAACTATCGTAATTAACTAACAATCCGACATTAAAAACAACAACAATGCAAAACAAAGGAATAATTAAGCTATTTGCGCTTTTATTTGGTTTGGTAAGTATTTATCAATTATCATTTACTTTTAAAGCGAATCAAATAGAAGATGCTGCAAAAGAAGCAGCAATTGCAAAGTATGCAGAAACAGAAGACGATTACCAATCTAAGAGAAGTTTAGAAGAGGTAAGATATTTAGATTCTTTAAAAACTGAAAAAATTAAAGTAGGTGATAAGTTTGAGTCTATTGATGTATATAACTTATTAGGTATAGCACAATACAATTATAATGAAGTAGAAAATAATGCCATGAATTTAGGTTTAGACCTTAAAGGTGGTATTAATGTAATTCTTCAAATTTCAGTTAGAGATATCTTAAAAGGATTATCTGATAACAGTAAAGATCCTTTATTTAATAAGGCGTTAGATGATGCGGAAGAATTACAGAAAAATTCACAAGATTCTTATTTACAATCTTTCTTTACAGCATTTGATGCTATTAAGGGTGATACAAAATTGGCGTCTCCAGATATTTTTGCTAATCGTTCATTAAGTGAGGAGATTAAATTTGACATGTCAGATGACGAAGTTAAAGGCATTATTGAAACTAAAATTGATGAGTCTATCGTTTCTGCTTTTGAGGTATTACGTAAGCGTATTGATAAGTTTGGTGTAGCATCTCCAAACATTCAACGTTTAGGAAACACTGGTCGTATTCTTTTAGAATTACCAGGAGCAAAGGATATTGAGCGTGTAAAAGATTTAGTGACTAAAACGGCACAATTACAGTTTTGGGAAACTTATAAAGCTCAAGAAGTTTTACCTTATATAATGCAAGTTAACCAAAAATTGGTTGAAGAAAATAAAGAGAAAGAAGTTAAGGAAGATGTTGCAGATGTTGAAGAAGATCAAGACGAAACATCAGATGCTATTGATGATTTAACGGGTCAGATAGAAACAGATTCTACTAATGTTGCAGATATAAATCCTATCGGAATTCAAGATTACGGTAGAGGTGGTGGAGTTGTAGGAATCTTCTTAAAAAAGGATAGGGAAAAAGTTTTAGCACATTTAAATGCTGCAAAAAACAGAACTTTGTTACCTGCAGAAATGCGTTATTTAAAGTTTGCTTGGGGATTACAAGCTGAAGATTCTGAATATTCTGAGTTATATGCCTTAAAAGGTAATAGAGAAGACGAACCAAGATTAAGTGGTGCAGTTATAACAGGTGCTGATCAAGATTACGATCAAGTAAGCAGACCTGCCGTTAGTATGCAAATGGATGCAAGAGGTGCTAAAATTTGGGAAGAAATGACCAAAGAAGCTAACCAAACAGACGGTAACATTGCAATTGTTTTAGATAATATTGTATATTCTGCTCCAGGTGTTACACAAGCTGGTGGTATTTCTGGTGGTAGATCTCAGATTTCAGGTTCATTTACTTTAGCTGAAGCAGTAGATTTAGCAAACGTATTAAGAGCCGGTAAATTACCTGCCTCTGCTGAAATTGTACAAGCAGATGAGGTAGGTCCATCTTTAGGTCAAGAAGCTATTGATAGTGGTATGTTATCATTTGCAATTGCCTTAGTCTTTGTATTATTATGGATGATTTTTTACTATGGTAAGGCAGGTGGTTTTGCAGATATCGCTTTACTATTAAACATCTTATTAATATTTGGTGTTTTAGCAAGTTTAGGCGCTGTATTAACTTTACCTGGTATTGCAGGTATTGTATTAACAATTGGTATTTCTGTAGATGCCAACGTTCTTATTTTTGAAAGAATAAGGGAGGAATTAGCAAAAGGGAAGTCGCAGAAAGAATCTATTAAAGATGGTTTCTCTAATGCGTTGTCTTCAATTTTAGATGCAAACATTACTACAGGTTTAACGGCTTTAATTTTATTTGTTTTTGGTACAGGACCAATTAAAGGATTCGCTACAACTTTAATTATAGGTATTTTAACATCATTATTTACAGCAATTTTTATAACACGTTTGTTAATTGATTGGTATGTGAATAGAGGAGGTAATTTAGATTTCGCTACTGGTATAACTAAGAACTTATTTAAGAATGTAAATATCGATTTCTTAAGAAAACGTAAGATTGCTTACATCATTTCTGGTGCATTAATTATAGTTAGTTTAGGGTCTTTATTTACAACAGGATTAGATCAAGGTATTGACTTTGTAGGAGGAAGAACTTATCAAGTACGTTTTGAGCAAGATATGAGTGTTGAGGAGGTTAAATCTGATCTTCATGCTGTATTTGAAAGTGCTGAGGTAAAAACAATCGGTGCACCAAATCAGTTAAAAATATCTACTAAGTATAAAGTAGAAGATAGTTCTATAGAAGCTGATGAAGAAGTACAATCTATGTTATTTAAAGCATTACAAAAGTACCTTCCTGCTGGTATGACTTATACTGAGTTCTTAGATGGATCTGGTGATAAGAAAATTGGTAAAATGTTATCTAGTAAAGTAAGTCCTACTATTGCAGATGATATTCAAAAATCTTCAGTTTGGGCTATTTTGGGATCGTTAGTTGTTGTATTTTTATATATCTTATTTAGATTTAAGAAGTGGCAATTCTCTCTTGGTGCTGTAGCTGCAGTATTTCATGATGTGTTAATTGTAATGGGTATTTATTCATTAACTTGGAGATTCATGCCATTTAGTATGGAGATTGACCAAACGTTCATCGCAGCAATATTAACTGTAATTGGTTACTCACTGAATGATACCGTTGTTGTATTTGATAGAATTAGAGAATACTTTAACGAGAACTTAGGTTGGGATTTTGATACAACAATCAATAAGTCTATAAACAGTACAATTTCTAGAACGTTAAATACATCTTTAACTACGTTAGTGGTATTATTAGCGATGTTCATATTTGGAGCAGATTCACTTAAAGATTTATTATTTGCTTTAATCTTGGGTGTAATTGTAGGTACATATTCTTCTGTGTTTATTGCAACACCAATTATGTATGATACCGCTAAAAAAGGTAATGCAACAGATGCACTTAAAAATAAAGTGAAAGAAGTTGAAGAAGAAGCTTAAGCTTTTTTAAAATCGTTTTTGTTCTGAATAATTTCAGAAACTAAAAATGCCTCTCTTAATTGAGAGGCATTTTTTATTCAAAATTTTTAATAATAATAAGATTATTTAAGAATAATTTTCAATCCAGCGATGCGTCATTTTCCATAATGAGTTTTTAAATTGATTTCTAAAGAATCCAAAATGTCCAATATCAGGAGTATTTAGTTCTTCAGGTAGAATATGTCTTCGGTTTATACTAGCATTTATAAATTGTTCAGCTAGCCAATTTACTGAAGATTTTGAGGCATATTCATCATTAGGAAAACTAAGCACTAAAATATTCTTTTTATAATTTTTGAATTGAAGTTGATTAAAATCAAATTCGCTCAACATGTAGTTCTTATGTTTTCCCCAACGTTGCCATTGATAAACCATATCTTTTGGTAGATTTTCAAAAAGCCTTAATTTTTTAGCTGGGAAATACCCAAATAAAGGTGTTAACCAAGGGATAAGCACATACCAAAAGGTCAGCATTTTAAATCGCTCAAATCCTTTCCAATGTTTCCAGTAACCACTTTGAGAAGCAACGGTAATTATGGCATCTAATTGCCTTATATTTTTATTAAACGCTAATAATTGTCCGCCAATACTATGCGTAATTAAAATGGTCTTGTGTAAAGGGTTTTTAGATTGAGCGTAAGCAATTACTGAAGCTTGGTCGTTTTCTCCCCAATCTTTTATGTTAAGTTTATTCTGCTTTAATTGAGATTTATTTTTGTTGGATCTGCCAATACCAGAATAATCAAACGTGTAAACAGTATAACCTAACTCCGCAAAGTAGGTTGAAAATTTAAAGTAGTAATGTTGAAGAACTCCTGTAGCAGAAGAGATGATGATGCTTTTGTTGTTTGAAGTTTTAGGTTTAAAAACCGTTAGACCTATTTGGTGTCCTAAGGGTGTATTGATATTTAAATCTACACCTTTAATCATTCGTTGTTTTAGTAAAACTAATTTGATCACCTACGTTTAGTTGCCATTCATCTGCAAGTCCACCATTAATTTCTAAAACATATTTTGCAGCAGCTTCAGACGGTAAAGATGTTTCATCAAAGGGTTTGGCGTTTTTTTGAAAACTTACAATCTTTAAATTTTCATCTATATAGATAATATCTAAAGGTATCTTAGTATTCTTCATGTAGAAACTGCGCATTTGGGCATCAGGAAAAATAAAGAGCATTCCTTGATTGGTTTCAAGTTTTGTTCTATACATTAAACCAGTTTGTGTTTCGTAGTCATCATCTGCAATTTCAATATCTATAGTTTTTATAATAGAATCTGAATCTGCTTTTTTTAATGTAAGTGTTCCTTCTTTTTTAAAGCTGACAATTACCTTGTCTTCTGTTTTTATAGTTTTTTCTTCTTTACAAGAAAAAAAGCATACTGTTATAGTAGTCAATAGCATAAATTTTAAAAAAGGATAAATACGCATGTGTTAGCTTAATTTTGTTTTTGGCTTGTAAAAAAACATAAAATATAAACCTATAAATATAAATGGTATACTTAACCATTGGCCAGTATTTAATACCCAATCCGCACGTTCAATATTTTGGGCTTCTTTTACAAACTCAACAAAGAATCTAACAGTCCAAAGTAAAACTAAAAATAATCCAAATAAGAAGCCTTGTTGTTCAGACTTTTTAGTTTTCCAATAGAAGTAAAATAGAATTATAAAAACAAAGATATAGCTAAATGCTTCATATAGTTGAGCAGGATGTCTAGGTTCGGTTTCGCCTAATTGTTTAAAGACAACTCCAAAATCGCTTCCTGTATATTTTCCTATAATTTCAGAATTAATAAAGTTACCAATTCTAACAAATACGGCACCAGATGCTACTGGTATAACTACACGGTCTAAAATCCATAGAACGGATTTGTGTAAAACCTTTTTATTATATAAATACATGGATATAATCATGGCAATTGCTGCACCATGACTTGCTAAACCTTGAAAACCTGTAAATTCAAATCCACCTTTAAACTTAAAAGGTAAAAAGATACTGAAAAAATCTTCTGTAATTAATTCAGACTGGTAGAATATAACATGGCCTAATCTTGCACCTAGCATAATACCAATAACGGAGTATATGAATAAAGAATCTAAGGATTCTTCAGATTCGCCTTCATTTTTGTAAATACGCTTCATAATAGTAAATCCTATAACAAAGGCTGTTATCCACATTAAACTGTAGAAATGAAGTTTAAAAAATCCTAAATCAATATACTTTAAAGGATCCCAGTCAATCTGTAATAAAAACATAGATAATTTTATTTAATGAGGTAAAGATAATATTTTGATTGTGATAGAATGTGAGATTAACGTAATATTAATGGTCTTTAGGCGGAACTGGGTCGTAGCCTTTGCCTCCCCAAGGATGACAACTAAAAATTCGCTTTATAGCTAACCATCCTCCTTTAAAAAAACCATGAACTTCTAATGCTTCTTTTGCGTAATGAGAACATGTTGGTTGATATCTGCATGTGGCAGGTGTAAAAGGCGATATAAAGGTTTGATAGACTTTAATGAGTAATAAGAAAGGTGCAACCAGAATTTTTTTCATAACAGCTGTAAATTCTACTTCTTATTGGTCATTTAAATTTATATATAAGTTAGTTGGTTGTAAATGTGGTACCTTCTCTACTATCGTTAAGTTGAATACCTGCTTCAGCTAATTCATCTCTAATTTTATCTGATAACGCAAAGTCTTTATTTTGTCTTGCTTCCTTTCTTAGGTTTATTAAAATCTCAACAGCACTAGCTAATTTGTCACTACCTGTGTCTTCTTTAGAGATGTTTACTAAGCCTAGTACGTCAAAAACAAAAGTATCTATAGTTTCTTTTAGGCTTGCTAAATCTTCTGGAGTTACAGTTGCCGTACCGTCTTTTATTAAGTTAATAAATTTTACAGCTTCAAAAAGAGTAGCAATTAAAATAGGCGTGTTAAAATCATCATTCATAGCGTTGTAACATTTCTGTTTCCATTCTGTTACATTAAACGAGGATATTGTATCTGTTTTTAAGCTTTCAATTAAGCCATAAGCATCCATTAATCTATGAAATCCTTTTTCTGCAGCTGCTAAACCAGCATCTGTTAAATCTAAAACACTTCTGTAAGATGCTTGCATCATAAAAAATCGAATAACGCTTGGATTGTAGGCTTTAGACATAATGTCATTTTCACCAGAAAGCAATTCAGCAGGATTTATATAATTACCTGTAGATTTACTCATACGAGCACCATTAAGCTCTAGCATATTGGCATGCATCCAATATTTTACAGGTGCTTGTCCTTTTGCAGCTTGGTTTTGTGCAATTTCACATTCGTGATGCGGAAATTTTAAATCCATACCACCACCATGAATATCAAAAAACTCACCTAAATATTTGGTGCTCATTGCTGTACATTCTAAGTGCCATCCCGGAAAACCATCACTCCAAGGTGAAGGCCAACGCATAATGTGTGTTGGTTCTGCTTTTTTCCAAAGTGCAAAATCTTGTGGGTTTTTCTTATCACTTTGTCCATCTAAAGCTCTAGTGTTATGAATTAAGTCTTCAACCTTTCGCTTACTTAAAATACCATACTCATTAGTTTCATTATATTTATGGACATCAAAATAAACAGAGCCGTTAACAATATAGGCGAAACCATTGTCTATTATAGATTCAATTAATTCTATCTGTTCAATAATATGACCAGTAGCCGTTGGTTCTATACTAGGCGGTAAAAAATTGAAGGTATTTAATACATTATGAAAATCAACCGTATATCGCTGTACAATTTCCATAGGTTCTATAGCCTCTAAACGTGCTTTTTTAGTAATTTTATCTTCACCAGCATCAGCATCATTTTCCAAGTGACCAGCATCAGTAATATTACGTACATATCTTACCTTGTAACCCAAATGTTTAAGGTAACGAAAAATCATATCAAAAGACATAAAGGTTCTTACATTACCTAAATGCACATTACTGTATACTGTTGGTCCACAAACGTACATACCAACATAGCCTTCAGTTATAGGTTGAAAAACTTCTTTTTTGCTAGATAGCGAATTATATATTTTTAATTCTTGAGTGTTATATAAAGACATGATGCTAATTTGAAAAATAAATCAATAGGTTGAATTAAAACTGCGTATCTAATTGAATATAATCTAGTAATTCTCTTCGAGTTTCTTTTTCTTTAAATTTTCCTCCGAATTCTGAAGTTACCGTACTACTTTCAATATCTCTAATACCTCTAGAGTTTACGCACAAGTGTTTAGCGTCAATTACACAAGCAACATCTTCGGTATTTAATACACGCTGAAGTTCTTTAACTATTTGAATTGTTAAACGTTCTTGTACTTGTGGACGTTTGGCATAATAATCTACAATTCTATTCATTTTAGATAGCCCTACTACAGTACCATTAGAGATGTATGCAATATGCGCTCTACCAACTATTGGCAATAAGTGATGCTCGCATGTAGAATAAACCGTAATGTTTTTTTCTACTAACATTTCACCATATTTATACTTATTATCAAAAGTTGAAGCACTTGGTTTTTTGTTAGGATCTAAACCACCAAAAATTTCGTTTACAAACATTTTTGCAACTCTGTTTGGTGTTCCTTTTAAACTATCGTCATTAAGGTCTAATCCTAAAGTTTCTAATATATGTTTTACATCACCTTTAATAATGTCAATTTTTTCAGAATTAGAGAGTTCAAAGGCATCTTCTCTTAAAGGTGTGTCACTAGATGTGCCTATGTGGTCATCACCTAATGCGTCTATATCGTTAAAATCACTATCGATTTTCATTTGTATAATAATTGTTTTTCTGTTTTTATAAGCAAGTTGCAAAGATAAACAATAAAAATAGTAACCATTGGGTAGGGAAAATATTTATATAACTGTTATATTGTTAAAACCGTTAAAGTGTCAATATCCTTGACAAATTAACAATGGTTTTATTAAAATTTTCTTAATTTTCGAAACTTTAAAAAATCCATTTGAATAATGAAAAAACTATGTGCCATAGTAGCCTTTGCTATGCTTCCCTTACTAGTATCTGGTCAAAAAAATCAAGGTCAACAGCCTCTTCCTGTTATAGAATTTAAAGACAATGTAAAACTTCCATTAACGGCTAATGAGCGTGCTCAAATTGAAGAGGTTTATGGAGAATTTGCTGAGAAATATATTTACAGTAATCCGTTTCGATTGTTGAGTGTTAAAAATATTCTAAGAAACAGGGTTGTTATAGAATTAGCTTCATCTGATACAAAAACTAAAGATTGTACCAAGCTTTCTGAGGTTACTTTATGTAATTATTATGTAAAGGATTTGGAAAGAGATGTCGTTTTTAACCCTGAAAATTTTAACCCATTGAAATATAATTTTCAATTTCATTCGCGTTCTGCAGCAATGTATCATGTAGACAATACAAATTATTACATTTTAGTTAAGTCGCAATATCAATAAGAAGAAATTTAATATGAAAAATTTAATTACAATTTTCGCATTGTTATGCTCTTCATTTTTGATTGGGCAAGAGGTAATAATGCAAACAGCTACAGTTAGTCAATGTGGAGGCGTTTTTTATGATTCTGGAGGAGAATTTGGGTCTTACGGTAACGATGAAAGTTTTGTTTTAACGATTTGTCCTGAAAACGCAGGTCAACAAGTGCAAATAAATTTTACTGATTTTAGTACACAGTTGAATTCTGATGTTATGACTATTTATGATGCTGATTTTGCAGATCCGGCTAATGCATTTGGAACCTTTTCTGGGGTTAATAATCCTGGTCTAATTACGGCAACACCAAATAATACAAGTGGATGTATAACCATAGAATTTGTATCAAATGATAGTGGAGTTACAACAGGTTGGGCTGCGGATATCAGTTGTTTAACACCTTGTCAAACAATTACATCTCAAATCGATACATTTTCTCCTACACCAAACGGTGATGGTTATATTAGAGTTTGTCCTAATGAAGATATTACATTAACTGGTAGTGGTAATTTTTCATCAGATGGAACAGGCGCAACGTATGAGTGGGATTTAGGAGACGGAAATACAGTTGCAGGTCAAACGGCTACTTTTTCATATGATACACCTGGAGTATACATTGTTAACTTAAATATTACAGACACAAATACTTCAGTAAATCCAGAGGGTTGTTCAAATACTAATTTAATAAATCAGGTTGTACAAGTAGCAACAGAGCCAGATTTTACAGGTACAGGTGCAGCAGATACTGTGTTATGTTATGGAGAAAGTACCACAATTTCTGGTGTAGTCAATGCCGTGGAATATATTAATGATTGTACACCACCTACTAGTGGTGTAACCGTACTACCTGATCAGTCTGGAGCTACTTATGAGACGTCCGTAACGGTAGACTGTTTTGATTCTTCAGCGACGTTAACAGACGTTAGCCAAATAGTTGAAATATGTATAAATTTAGAACATTCTTATTCTGGTGATTTAGAAATAGATATTATTAGTCCGTCGGGTCAAGTTGCTCAGCTTTATGATCAAGGTGGTGGAGGCACTTATTTTGGTGGAGCCAATAACTTAGACAACCAAGTGCCAGGCGAAGGTGCTGATTATTGTTTTTCATTGTCAGGGTCAGTAACCGTTAATAATGGAGCAACTGTTATTGCTGGTTCAAACCCAGCAAGTAATTCATGGGCACCTGGTACTTACTTACCTATAGATGATTTTACTAGTTTATTAGGTAGTCCTTTAAATGGTGATTGGACTATTAGAGTTGTCGATAATTATGCTATTGATGATGGTACTATTTTCTCATGGTTTATTAATTTTGATCCAAACCTACAACCGCCAGAATTATCGTTCACACCAGTAATTACGTCAGAAGCTTGGGATGCAGACGCTACAATAACAAATGTAAATGGTAATGATATTACAGTGCAACCAGACACAGCAGGAGAACATTGTTATACCTACAGAGTTACCGATGATTTTGGGTGTGAGTATACAGAAACTGTTTGTATAGATGTGTATCCAGAGATTGTTACAGAAGCACCTAATAATTTGTTTATATGTGATGCAGGTGCACCGCCTTTTGAATTCGATTTAGAGTCTAATACTTCAGTTGTTTTAGAGAATACTGCGAATCCTACAGATTTTGTAGTTACGTATCATAATTCCTTGTCAGATGCTGAAGGTGATACAGGTGTTATTGCTAATCCAAGTACTTATTTAGGTGCCGATGGAGAAACTATTTACATAAGAGTTGAATATTTAGATACGGGATGTTATGAAATTTTATCGTTTACTTTAAATGTTGCGGGTCAGCCTACTATTAATCCAGCATCAGATTTAGAATTGTGTGATGATGAAAGTAACGATGGTTTTGAAGAATTTGACCTAAGTACTCAGACAGCAACTATTTTAGGAACCCAATCCGCGGCAAATTACGAGGTATCTTATTATTTAA
>NZ_WOWS01000055.1 GCF_009741275.1 Winogradskyella endarachnes | reverse complement strand
TACAGGTTAAAAATTGAATTTACGCTGTTTTTAAATATACCATATTTGGTGTTTTATAGTCTAAAGATACATGTAATCTAATTTGGTTGTATAAATTAATTGCACTTTTTGTAGCTTTTTTAGCGTGTTTTAGGCTATCAAAGGTTTGGTCTAGATAAAATTCGTCTTTTAATATGCCATTTACACGTTCAGCTACAGCATTTTCGTAGCAATGATTTTCTTGTGTCATACT
>NZ_WOWS01000054.1 GCF_009741275.1 Winogradskyella endarachnes | reverse complement strand
CAAAAGGAAATTAAACAACTTAAAAAACTATTACTAAAGAAAGATTTAGATGCTATGGTCTTAGACTCATATCTTGAAGTAGCGGCGGAAGACCTTGGCTATAAATCTGTGGCTGAACTAAAAAAAAGCTAAGTATAGAGCGTTAATCAAAGCCAAAGAAAATGATAAAGGATTTACATCTTTGACTACTATTACTAAGTGCTTTAATCTTAAACGTGACGCCTATTACAAATATAAAAATAGAGC
>NZ_WOWS01000053.1 GCF_009741275.1 Winogradskyella endarachnes | reverse complement strand
GCTCTATTTTTATATTTGTAATAGGCGTCACGTTTAAGATTAAAGCACTTAGTAATAGTAGTCAAAGATGTAAATCCTTTATCATTTTCTTTGGCTTTGATTAACGCTCTATACTTAGCTTTTTTTTTAGTTCAGCCACAGATTTATAGCCAAGGTCTTCCGCCGCTACTTCAAGATATGAGTCTAAGACCATAGCATCTAAATCTTTCTTTAGTAATAGTTTTTTAAGTTGTTTAATTTCCTTTTG
>NZ_WOWS01000052.1 GCF_009741275.1 Winogradskyella endarachnes | reverse complement strand
TTGAGATTTGTTTAGTTTTCCAGTGCTAAGTTCGTCTAAAATTTTCAGTTTAAAAGGTTCAGAATACCGTCTAATTACTTTGTCGTTTTTGTACATAATGTTTAAAATTATGTAGCCTTTATTCAGGGCTGCATTCAATGTTCTAACGCAACAAACGTTGCTTTTTTTTGATTGATACTAAGCTACATTTTTTAGTTCATAATCCATAATTTCTTGAGGAGTTTTATAGCCTATAATTTTCCGAGGTCTGTTAT
>NZ_WOWS01000051.1 GCF_009741275.1 Winogradskyella endarachnes | reverse complement strand
TTCACGATATTGGTTTAGCAGGTATTGATGTAGTAGATCCTACAGACCCTTTTTTAAGTCAAGATATAAATGAGGTAACCCCAAATATTGGAGCAGGTTTCTTCTATTATACAGACAAGTATTACGTATCATTATCTGTACCTAACTTATTATCTTCAGTTCACTTAGATGATAGTGGTCTTAAGATAGGTTCAGAAACACAACACTATTTCTTTACGGGTGGTTATGTATTTGATTTGTCAGAGAACACAGAAT
>NZ_WOWS01000050.1 GCF_009741275.1 Winogradskyella endarachnes | reverse complement strand
ATGTGCTTATTACAGCAACGGTTTTAGATGATAAGACACGTGAGCCAATTAGTGGTGCAGCTATAGCTTTATTTGATGACCAAGGAAACAAAGTTGTATCTAAAACAACTAATGAAGAAGGTATTGCCGAATTTATAGTAGAATGTGATAAAGACACCGAACTAGAAGTAATCAAAGAAGGTTTTGAAAGTAAAAAAGTACCTGTTAAAGGTGTAAATGAAGAAGAAAACAACGTTCAAATTTCTTTAGACCCAA
>NZ_WOWS01000005.1 GCF_009741275.1 Winogradskyella endarachnes | reverse complement strand
GCGGACCATGGCAAGATGCGTTAGTATTTAGCAATGTATCAGCAGGTGAACATGAGGTTATAGCCAGAGATAAGAATGGCTGTGGAACAGAGACTGCGACAACGTTTATCGTAGATTACCCATTATATTTTACACCTAATGGCGATGAATTTAATGAAACTTGGAATATCACAGGTATTGGAAGTAATGCAAAAATTTATATATTTGACAGATACGGAAAACTGTTGAAACAATTGAGTCCAGATGGAAGCGGTTGGGACGGAACATATAATGGTAGTTTAATGCCAACCAGTGATTATTGGTTTACAGTAGAATACGACGAACCAGGCACTGATATCCGTAAAGAATTTAAAGCCCATTTTACCTTAAAAAGATAACTAAAAGGCAGTGAGAAATAATGTGCTCAGATTGATATTTTAAATGTTAATCTAAGATTGTAATCTTATGTTTTAAGCTATTACCTAATTCGTCCGTAACAGTAATTATGTGCTCACCAGTACTTGGTAAAACAGCCATGTCGTGTATGTCTTTTGTGCTGCCAATGTATTCACTATCAATATACCAATGTAATTCTATTTCTGGCTTAGAGTGCGCAACTTTCAAGATTAAATCATTGGTTTTACCATTAAAATCTTTGGGTAAATAAATAGTACTTTGTTGGTTTGGGTATATAAACTCCATGGAAATACCAGAAGATTCTACACAATCATTTCTAAAAGGAGGTAATGGTTTATAATATGGATTTTTGCTCTTAAAATAATGTGCTTGTAAAGGTGGTAAAACAAACCAAGATTTATTGATAATATTTGAAATGGCTTCGCAAGATGAATTAACTTGATAACGTTCTGCTACATCTAAATGCACTAATTTATGAAACGGACAAGGTTCTGTTTTTTTTCCGCTCGCTTGTATAAATTGCATTTCTGTAGCATCACAAATAGAGGAAGCTCTATAACCACTTTTTTTACATATTTTAACCTCTAACATTTCATCAAAAGGTTGATTAAACCAATTGCTTTTTGGTAATAAATCAAAAACATCAAATAAAATTGGTGCAGCAGTTTGCACACCAACTAAACCAGGTCGTCCTTCGCCATCTGCATTACCAACCCAAACGCCAACCACATAATCTTTAGTAGTGCCAATTGCCCAAGCATCTCTAAATCCAAAACTTGTACCGGTTTTCCAGGCGATTTCTTGAGAAGAATCATAATATTCCCAACTTTCATCACTTTGTGGACGGTTCACTTGCTTCATACTTTCAAAAGTTAAATATATAGAAGCCGCATCAAAAACATCCTTTTGTGTAGACTGCTTTCCAAAGTTAATAATCTCATCAGATTTGTAAATTGGTTGGCAAAATTCATTTGAATAATACTTACTAGAATTTTCATTAAAATGATTTAAAGTTGAAGACAGCGCAGCATAGCTTTTACATAAATCCCAAAGGTTGCTCTCTGCACCGCCAAGCACTAGCGATAAACCGTAATGGTTAGCATTATATTTTAAATCTTTAAGTTGAAGTGCTTTGAGGTAATGGTAAAAACGGTCTAGCCCAAACTCCTGAAGCATTCGCACAATTGGTACATTTAGAGAGCGAGATAAGGCTTCATTGGCATGCACAGCACCATCGTAAGTTTGGTTATAATTTTTGGGTTGGTAACTGCCAAATTGTGTTGGTACATCTGCAACTAAAGTATTGGGCAATAAATCACCAGCATCTAACATAGCAGCATATAAAAAGGGTTTTAAAATACTACCTGTGCTTCTTGGTTTATCTACAATATCTACACTTTTTTGGTGCGCGTCATCTGTTGGTGAGTTACCAATATAAGTAAGTACTTCTCTTGTTTTTACATCTAAAACTAATACAGATATGTTGTAGATTTCATTCTGTTTTAAATGATTGTAGTGTTGTTTTACAATGGTATTTGCTTGTTCTTGTAACGCAATATTTACAGTTGTTTTTATACGTTCACCTCTATTTTTTTTTGCAACTTTTTGAAGTAAATGAGGTGCAATTTGTGGTAATGGATATGGTTTTTGTGGTAAGCTTTCTGCTATTGATAATTCATAAGTGAGTTGGTCAATTATCTCGTTATTATATAATTTTCTCAACAAACGATTACGTTTGTCTAGTAATCGCTCTTGATTTTTACCAGGATAAATTAAACTAGGTGCATTTGGTAGTACCGCTAATGTTGCGCTTTCTGCCCAAGATAAATTATTGGCATTTCGGTTAAAATATCGCCAAGCAGCAGCATCAATACCTACAACATTTCCTCCAAAAGGCGCATGACTTGCGTATAGATTTAAAATTTCATCTTTAGATAGCCTAAATTCTAGTCTCGTGGCAAGAATAATTTCTTTTAGTTTTTCAAAATAAGTTCTAGATTGTCCTTTTCTAGATAACCTGATAACTTGCTGTGTTAATGTGCTTCCGCCTCGTTTTACAGAGCCAGAATTTAAGTTGCCTTTTAAAGCTTTAAATATTGAAACAGGATTAAAGCCAGGATGTTTATAGAAGTATTCATCTTCAAATTGAAGAATACATAGTTTAAATTTATCTGGTACACTATCATTGGCGGGAAATCGCCATTGGCCATCATCCGCAATTAAAGCGCCAAGTAGTTCGTTTGAGTCACTAGTAATTACAGTTGCTGTTGGGTCTTTAAACAATGTTTTGGGTAAGCAGAAATAATAGGCAACAAGAAGTGTCAAAATCACCATTGATTTTACCCTATGTCGATTTAAGAAATTGTGGAATTTCAAAGTTTTAATTAGTTTACTATAAATATTAGTCGAGATTAAATTGATATTCACGTTCTACTTTACAAATCTTTACATTATACCAATTATACCACTGTTCGCGTCCTTTTTGTTGTGCTAATAAGTGTTCTGCATTTGCTTTCCAAGTTTTTATGTCTTCTAAACTTTTCCAATAACTAACAGTTATTCCTATTTGGTTTTTTGCAGAATCCATACTTATAAAGCCATTTTGCTTTTTAGCTAATGTTTCCATTTTATGTGCCATTTCAGTATAGCCAGTTGTGGTTTCTGTTTGTGTAGAAGTAAAAATTACAGCGTAGTATGGTTTAAAGTTATTCATGTTTATTTTAATTACAGCTAATTTTGTTAAAACCTTTGATACTTATTTCAAATTAACTAAAAATAGACCTAATAGACTTAAAACCTATTAGGTCTTATAATAGATTAACAACTGCTTGGCATTTTAAATTCAATGACTTTTTCGGTGATATTATCTTCGTAATCCGTAAGTATAATTTTAAGGAATATACGTTTTGTAGATATACCAACAGGATAATCTTTTAGGTTTTTAATCTGCTTAAAATAATTTACCCAATCTTCTCCACATTGGTCTGTAACTTCACTATTTAATTCGTTAATAGAGGTTTTAATAAAGCTCTTCCAATCATTTTCACTGTAAGTTAGTGTTTCAAACGTATTAGACGTTATTTGTTTTAAAGGCTTCCATTCAGAATCAAAATGTTTCCAATCTTTAGATTCGCATTGTGCATTTTCGCTCATAAAAGAAATACTATTTTCGTAGAGTTGAAAAATGCTTACATGTTTATAGTCATTCTCTACAAGTACAATTTGTTTTCCTTCTGGTGATGCATTTGTGTCTACATTAACAGTGGTAGAATCTTGTTGTTTTAAATGGTGTGTTCTTTTAAAATCGCTAGTGGCTAAATTTTTAATTTCCACGTCTACTTTATCTAAATGAAGCCGAATGGTTTTAGAAATTTTGGTTGGCGACAAATAACCATTGAAAACGTACCCAATATGGTTGCGAGTTTCAACTTTTACCCAATTGCCACTTACTTTTTTGCCGGCATCTAAAATTACAAGGTTTTTGTTAGTGTTTTCAATAACACCTATTGCTTCGCCATATGCCAATTTACTTAGCATTTTACCACTAATATCTGGTTGATCTCTAAGAGATAATCCACTTTCTGCAGCCACATAAACTGTTTGCTGTGCTGATACAAATGCTACACTCATTAACATTACAATCGCTAAAATCTGTTTTAAATTTTTCATAATTTTTAAATTTATAGTTAAACAATTAGCGGTTTTGTTTCTGGGATTCTTGTCTGTCGACCGACAAGTATTTAGTTTATTTAATCTTTTGTTATACTGAACTTGTTTCAGTATCTAGTCTTTTATATTTCGTCATTTCGATTGAATTTCAAGCTTTTAAGAGCCTGAAATTTGTATGGATAAACATAGATGTTCTCGATACAATTCTGACGAAAAAGTCAGAATTACTCGAACTGAGGTCAGTTGTTTTTTAGACCTCACAGGTTTTAAAAACCTGTGAGATTCACTCAACCTTACTTTTCAACTGTTATCCATTCACCTTTATTTCTTACCAAATAATCGTTGTCATACATGGCTTCGGCTTGTGTACCAGGCAAATAATAAGTGCCTAAGTAAGATGCATTAAGTAATACCGTAAAAGTTTTAGTGCCATATCTGCCTTTTTTGTTCATGTCAAAATAAAAATTAACTCTATCATCTCTAATATCTGTATATCTCGCTTGGCTTACTGTTGTATCTCCAAAATCTGTAAATCTTGTGTTTACAATATCCCAACCCGAAGGGAAAATTTGAGTTAAAGCTACATCTCTAACATAATCATTTGTTAAGTTAGAAATGCTAACAGTTGCTACAAAATCTTGCCCTTGTTTAAGCGTTTTTACATCTAGTTTGTTGCCTTGTAAATCTTTGTAAATTGTAGATATAGTAAACCCTCTTTGTTCTGCTATTTCTTCGCCTAATTTTAATTTTCCTGAGTTTAAAATACGCACATAAACCAAGTTGTCTTTTGCATTTGTAATATGTAATTGATTGGTACCATCATTTACAGAAATATTACGTTGTGCAATGGCGTTTTTAGTATCTACGGTTTCTGATTTTCCGTTAATGGTGTAATTAAGTTTTAATTCTTTTCCACCGTTTTTAATTACCATTTTACCCATAGCTAATAAACTATATGCAGTGGTTTGTGTACTCATCCAATTATCACTAGATAAATCTTTAGCTATAGTTTTTGCTAATTCTCTTACTTTAGAATCGCCTGTAATAATCATGGTTTCTAATGCCATAGCTCTATTTCTATCTACAGAACCATAGGTGTAATAGTTTGATCTTGGTGGCTGAAAATTGATATTTGCAGTTTTTGAAATAGCATCACTTGCTTCTTTTTGTCCGGCTAAAGCATAAGCAGCAGCAAGTCGCCATTTGGCTTCGTTAGAGATTTCTTCAAACTCACGTAATCTATTCATGCTTGCTAAATCAGGACTTCCAGCTAAAGCTAAAGTATATAAACGGTATGCTTGTGCTAAATCTGAATGGTACACCTTATAACTTGGTCTCCAATTTCTTGCCGCTTGTTTTTGGTAGGTTAGCCAGTTACTCTTAAAAGTTAATGGTAGAACAAACCCTTTTTTCTCAGCTTCAATCATAAAATGGCCTGCATAACTTGTTCCCCAATCATTAGCGGTGTTTTCTCCAATCCAATAACTCATGCCACCATTTGGTTGCTGAAAATTGCCTAAACGTTTAATACCTTTTTCTATATTGTTTTGAACTTCTTTTTTCTTTTTAGATGTTAAATCGAAAATATCTGCTAAAAATAATTGCGGAAATACACTCGATGTGGTTTGCTCTAAACATCCATGAGGATAACGTATTAGGTATTGTAATCTGCCTGTAAAATCCATTGGTGGTAATGTTGAAAATTCAACGGTTGCAGAATTTGTACCTGGTACGCCAAAGGTTGAAATATCTATAGTTTGTTTTGCATTAGCTTCAAGTTCATGGTCAATAATTTTAGAAGTAAATGGATTAGGGTTTTCTACATCAATCTCTACTTTATATGTGGATTTTTCACCATTTCCTGTTGCAATAACTTCAACCGTATTAATACCTTTTGCTTTAGTGACATCAAGTTCAAAATACACCATTTTTTCATCTGGTTTACTAAATTGAATAGATTGAGACGCATTGCCTTTTACAGTAATTCCGTCGCTTAACTTTAGAGATAAGTTAACATTTTTTACTTTCTTTTCCATAGCAAAAACGGTAACAGGAAGTGTAACTTTTTCACCAGGACTCAATTTACGTGGTAAAGTAGCTAAAACCATTAACGGCTTTTTAACCTGAACCGACTTCTCGGCATTACCGTAAGCTTCGGTTTTGTTATTACCAGCAATAACCATTGCTCTAACAGCACCAATATAATTTGGCATTTTTAGTTGATGCGTTTTAGATTTCCCGGCATCTAAAAGAAATGGTCCTAAATAGGTTACTACAGGTTTAAAACGGTTGGCTTTTTTGTTTTTTCCGCCAACAGCATTTCCGTCACCACCAATAGCAAATACTTGATCTATACTACCAGAATATGCACCAATGACATCATCGAATATATCCCAAGTTTTTACACCTAGAGCTTCACGTGCATAGAAACTATTCCATGCATTTGGTGTTTTAAAACGTGTTAAATCTAGTAAGCCTTCCTCTACAACAGCAATGGTATAAGTCATTGCTTTGTTATTTTTTTCGGAGACTTTAATCTCATAAGATTGCTCTGGTTGTATAGCGTCTGGCATATTAATAACAGGCTCTAATTTTGTGGCAGGGTTTTCTACCATCATAGGTATAACACCATATAAACGAATCGGTAAGTCGTTAGACGTAATAGCATGAGGTTGTAATAACGAGATGTTAATAAAAACATTTGGAGCCATATTTGGTGTTACAGGGATATCAACAGTTGTTTCTCCTGGTGTAGTTTTTACCCATTGGTGTTGTATTACTTCTGTTCCGTTTTCTATACTCACTAAAGCTCTGCCTTCTGAGCCAGAAGGGAACGTTAACTTAGCAGTTTCACCAACATTGTAATTTTCTTTATCTGTAGAAAATACTAACATTTTAGCAGCTTCTTTATTAGAAGAAGGATTTGTAGACCACCAATTTTTATAGAAATAAGCTGTTCTGCCTGTGGCATGACCACTTACAGGGTCTACAACCCTAATTAAATAGCGTCCTCGTTCATCTTCAGGGATGTTAAGTTTAAAACTTCCTTTACCATTAGCATCTGTACTCACAGAAAATGACTGTACTGGTCTGTGGTAATTACTAGAAACGTAACTAGATAAGTTGTCGTAAGAGGAATTCCACCACCAACGCCATTCTATTTTATAAACTTTTACTTCTAAGTTTTTACGTTGTACAGGTTTGCCATCTGCTGTAACTGTTGCTACATCAAAAGTGTGATTTTCGTCGGTAAAAAAAGAACCGTAGTTGTTGCCTTTTGGTGATTGTAGACCTACAAAACTCTTATAAGGTGCATAAGGCATGGTGAACGCATCTAGTGAAAAATCACCTCCATTTTCAAAAGCTCTCACTAAGAATTGCGCTTTTAACATACCTGGTGCGTTTTTACCAATATTTAATTTTGTATTAATTATGGCGTTTCCATTTTCGTCTAAATTACCTTCAAAAACATTGGTTTCTTCAGAATTAAAAGTTCTTGTAGGGTCATTAAAAACGTAATTTTTAAAACCATCGAAGCTTGTATAAGAGGTTGTGAATTTTGCTTTTATTTCAGCTTTTAAATTTTTTGCGGGTGCACCATGTAACCAAGTAACGTTTAAATCGCCTTGTAATGGTTTATTGTTGGTTAAGATTTCATTTTCAAAATCTATTTTAATTTTTAATCTATTTGGTTTTACTGTTTCAATCTTTAAATTTTTAGAGAATGTTGCACCACCAACAGAAACCTTAGCATTATAGTTTCCGGTTTTGTAGTCTGACGACGTTGGTACTGTAAAATCGTAAAAATTATTAAGATTGTCTATTGAAACTTTTCTGTATACTAACTTGCCAACAGGATCTGTAATTTCTAATTTAACAGGATGACGTTTAGGTAATTTATTTGCGACATCATTAAGCATAAACGTTAAAAACAAACTATCACCAGGTCGCCAAACGCCTCGCTCACCATAAATATAACCTTTAAGTCCACGTTGTAATCGGTTACCAGACACATCAAATTTACTTAGTGATAAGGACATTCCATCGTGTAACTTTACATAACTCACATTATTGCCTTTAGATACTACAGCAAAAGCAGCTCTGTTTTTAGCATCTATTTTGGTAATACCTTCTTGGTTAGTAGTGCCATCTGCTAATGCTTGTTGTTGGTAATTGTACAGTGTAACTTTTGCACCACTTTCTGGATTGGTAGTTAATATATTTGTTACCGCAAATAAGTAATTGTTATCATTGCCTTGCTTTACAATTACGCCTAGATCTGAGCTAATTAAATTTTGTGACACCACACGGTTTCCGTAATTAAAGTAAGAATCTGTACAGGGATTGTCTCTGTCTCTCCAGCGGTAATTTGTGTTTCTGTAACTGTAGGTTAAATTATCCCAATAACGTTCTTCGCGCAGGTTTTCTTCTTCCTCTGTTAAATTTTCTGAGGTGTAATAGTCTTCTTCATAATAATCTTCGTAATAATCATCTTCATCTACGTTGGTAGTTTCTGCGTTAGAGGTACAGTTGTATAAAGAGTAGGCTTTTTTGTAGCTTAACTCTACACGATAAATGGCGCCTGGATCTGCGGTAAGATATTTAGATAAATCAATACTATAGGCTTTCCATTTACCAGTATTTTGATTTTTATCTTGTATTAATGTTATTGTTTCCTTTGCGATACGCCTTCCTACTTTTTTAATGGCATATTGATCTTGGCTATCAATATTGTAATCTTGAAGAAATTGAAGAACGTTATCCTCAAATATTTTTATAATTCTTACATCAACCTTACTTAGGTTTACGGCTTCAAAATTAAATTTTAAATTATTTGAATTTGGAAGAATACTACCATTATTTATTAACCTTACACTTGGTTTTAATTCTTCAAATGTTAAAATTTCAGAAAATGGTTTTTTAAGTTTAAAACCATCAGTGTTTTTAATGCCTTTGAATACATCTACTTGAATATTACCAGCTAACTTAGTGTCTGGATAAACTTTTAGTACATTGCCATCTACAATAAATTTAGGATTTTTAGCACCTTGAAGCGATACTAAACCAGCGAAATTTTGTTGCTTAACTAAAGGGTCTGAGAAGTTGAGTGATAGATACTGTTCTGGACTTTGAATAACATCTGTATTAACAATTACAAAGTTGTTTTTACCAGGAATAGTTATAAAATTTTCGCCTTTATTTTCTGCCTTTATCGTTGCACCATCCCAAGAAATATCTATTTTACTGTCTTCAACTAAACGTTTAATACTATCAATTTTAAACTCAAAGTATTTGGAATATTCTAATTCCTCATTCCATACCAATTTTAAAGCTTTTGAGTTTTGCGAAGCTGATACCAATTGTTTTGCTTCGGCTATTGAAATAACATCTGCAGATTTTAAATTGGCAAATAAAAATTGCCACTCTTTATTGTAAGATTGTAAATTTTGAGTAGTAATATTAAAGCTTGGCGTTATGGTTTTAAATTGAAAGGTATAGTCTTCAAACTCTTTAGCAATATTTTTATAAATTTCCCCAAGTTTTACATTTACCGTGTATTCTGTAGAAGATTCTAAATTTTCGTCTGGTGTAAAAAGTAGTGTGTGATTATTCATGGCTTTTAATTGGCCTTGAACATGCGGTGTAATTTTAATAAGGTCTGTTGGTAAATCTTTGTCAATTTCCCAGCCACTAACCGAATCTGCAAGGCTAATTTTTATGGGATCTGCAACAGAAACTAACCCAGAGGTAGTGTAACTAATATAATCTCTAAACTTAAAAATATTGTCGGTTTCTACTGTTTTGTCTTTACAAGAAAATGCAAAAATTGAAATAAGAAGTAGGAGGATGTGTTTTTTGATATGCATGGCGTTGACAGATTTAGAGTGAAATTACGATTTAAAAAGAAGGTAAGTGCATTCTTGTTAAATAAGTACTGTGGTTTTTATAGGTTTAGATTTTTAACTCTTGTTAAATTGTTCTTAAAGTTATTAAAACCTTAGCTTCGAAGACAATATTTTGTTGTTAAATTTACAGAATAAAGGAGGTAATTAGATGAAACAACGAACCTTTCAATGCGCTTCCTCTTTTATTGCATTCTCATTTTCTGGGTTTAATTCTAGCGATTTCTTATAGTTTTTAATACCATTTTCTATATCTCCTATGTGCACAAGGCACTCGCCATAACTATCATAAGGGTTCCAAGATTCTGGATACAATTCTATATTGAGTTTAAAGATTTTTAAAGCATCTTCTGGTTGCTTCTTTGTGTTTAAATAATAATAACCTAACGAATTTATATAGCGTTCTGAAATGTTGTATTCTGGATCTTTTCTATCTTGAGCTTTTATTACTGCAATAATTTCATCAGATGTTTTTCCTGTGTTTATGAGTTTGTCTAAAGTTTTGTATTTTTGAGTAACTCTTTCAATATCCTTGTATGGGTTCCCTAACTCTTCATTGATTAATAGAAAAAGACTATTAGCATCTTCTTGTATGGATTTTAAACTCCTAAAAGTGTCTAGTTCTCCTAAATTTTTGGCAAAATAGTATGACACTATAATTAGAGCAATTTCTGAATAGTTATCTTCTATTTCTAAATCCTTATAAAGTTGCTCATTAACTGTATTTGTTCCATTTAATGAAATAAAATTAGGATTGTACCCTAAGGCTGTAGCTCTACCTATTTCTTTTAAAAAATAATCGTAATTATCTTTACTAGCTTTAAAAGTCCTGTCTTAATCATTTTTTAGTTCAATAAGTTTGTTTCTAATGTCTGTAGGCATCAATTTTATGTCACCTTTGGCTTGTAAGGTTGCTATAGTATTGGTGTTAAAGTTAGTGTAAACAGGAGTAGTATATTCAAGTTCTTCAGAACTTATTATTATTGTTTTAGGATTTTTTTGGGTTGGTAGTTTTTTTACAAATTCGTCATAAGTGACTAAGTAATTTGCCTCTAAATTATTTAAATCATAGTGTATACGATTATAGTCCTTAGCCAATTCGGTAATTATTTGATGGTAATAATTTTCTAAAGTATTATTAGTCTTCCTTTTCTCGTTCCAATTATTTATCTGAAGTGCAATGAGAATACCTATAACCACAAGTACAATCTCACCAACAGCATATTTAAGGTATTTGCCTGTTTTACCTGTTTCTACAAGGTTGTATCTTATTTTTCTAAAAAACTTTATCATTTGTTGGTGATTGATTTTAGTGGTATGGTTTATAGGTGTTTGCGTATTTAAGAATCTAATTTAACAAATAAAAACCGAATAGTAAACTTGATAACCTTTTGCTTAAATACTACAATTGACAATTATTTAAATTCTTTATCTAATTATGATTTTCAAGCTCTGCAAAAACAGCCTTTAGTTTATTACAGGATTAAGTTTAACGTTAATAGGCTTTTTTGTTAAGACTTAAAAGATATTCGTTTTTCAAAATCTAAATCTTCAAAAACTTTAATATCATCTAAGGATTCATAAGCTTAAGAAATAGAACAACGTAAGTTTAAATCATCAAAACAGTTTTAAGTCACTAGAAAACTTCAAATTTTCATAGATTAACGTGATTGGGATAAAGTATTAGGTGTCCATTAGTTTAAAGACTTTAGGTTGCAATTTTGGGTGTAAAAAATAGCATAATGTTAACCTTAAATAAATTAACGCTATTTGCAACAGTTGCTACGGTTAAAATTTAGTTTTTATTAGTAACTTCGTGTCAAAATTTAATAATTCACAAAATTCAATCATATATGGAAGCAATTGCTGCCGATTTCGGAATACAGGACGCTTTAAATCAGTTAGGTGTTAAGAATCTAAATGAAGGCACATCCACAGGATCCAATAATTTTTCTAATGGAGAAATTATTGAAAGTTATTCTCCTGTAGATGGTCAGCTAATTGGTAAAGTAAAGTCTACTACTAGAGCTGATTACGATAAGGTAATGGATGCTGCAACCAGCGCCTTTTTATCTTGGAGAGATAAACCAGCACCACAACGTGGCGAAATTGTACGTCAGTTTGGTAATAAGTTAAGAGATTTAAAAGAACCTTTAGGGAAATTAGTGTCTTATGAAATGGGTAAATCTTTACAAGAAGGTTATGGAGAAGTTCAAGAAATGATTGATATCTGTGATTTTGCTGTTGGGTTGTCACGTCAATTAAATGGTCAAACGATTCCTTCAGAAAGACCAGGTCACGTAATGAGAGAACAATGGCATCCAATAGGTGTTGTTGGTATTATTTCGGCTTTTAACTTTCCGGTTGCAGTTTGGGCTTGGAATACCGCTTTAGCGTGGATTTGTGGCGATGTTTGTGTGTGGAAAGCCTCTGAAAAAGCGCCTTTGTGTTCTATTGCTTGCCAGAATATTATTGCAGAAATTCTAAAAGAGAACAACTTACCAGAAGGTATTTCTTGTATCATTAATGGAGATTATAGAGTAGGTGAGTTTATGACAACAGACTCTAGAATTCCTTTAGTGTCTGCAACAGGTTCTACACGTATGGGTAGAATAGTTGGAAAAACGGTTGCTGAGCGTTTTGGTAAATCATTATTAGAATTAGGAGGAAACAATGCTATAATCATTACACCTTCTGCAGACTTAAAAGTTGTAGTCCCTGGCGCTGTGTTTGGGGCTGTGGGAACATGCGGACAACGTTGTACATCTACACGTCGATTAATCATTCACGAGTCTGTTTACGAAACAGTAAAAGATGCTATTGTTGGGGCTTACGGTCAATTAACTATTGGAAATCCATTAGATGAAAAAAATCATATAGGTCCGTTAATTGACAAAGATGCGGTGAATACGTATTTATCAGCTATAGAAAAAGCAAAAGCAGAAGGCGGAAATGTTTTAGTTGAAGGAGGAGTGTTAGAAGGCGAAGGTTATGAATCTGGTTGCTATGTAAAACCAGCAATTATTGAAGCAGAAAATGATTTTGAAATAGTACAACACGAAACTTTTGCGCCTATTTTATATCTCATGAAATATTCTGGTGATGTTGAAAATGCTATTGAAAAACAAAATGCAGTTGCACAAGGTCTATCATCTGCAATTATGACTAACGAAATGAAAGAAGCAGAGAAATTCTTGTCATATGCTGGTTCAGACTGTGGTATTGCAAATGTGAATATCGGAACCTCTGGCGCTGAAATAGGTGGAGCTTTTGGTGGTGAAAAAGAAACAGGTGGAGGACGCGAGTCTGGCTCTGATGCTTGGAAGGTATACATGAGAAGACAAACCAATACAATTAACTATTCAGATGAGTTACCATTAGCACAAGGTATTAAGTTTGACTTATAGGTTGAACAAAACTATAAATAATAAAAAAAGCCGTTTCATTTGAAACGGCTTTTTAAATTTTAGCATTATTTAACGCAACCCTCTAGTGGTTCCACCATCTAAGGAGTGTATATTTAATTTAAACCCTATAGATGAAACTAAATTTTATACGAAGTATTTTTTTAAGTATGATAATGATATTAACAAGTTGTGATACTTCTTTTGAAAGTAATACTAGATTGCTAGTTAAAGGTAAAGTTGTAGATTCTGATGGTAATCCCGTTGAAAATGCTGAAATAAGTACATATACTTATCGCGGAACAGGATTTTTTATTTATCCAGCACCTACAGGAAGCACAGAATATTTGTTAGGTAAAAATGTTAGTGATGCTAATGGTGATTTTTCGGTTATTTCATTGTATGATAATAGCTCTGACTTTTCAATTGAGATTAAAGCGAATGAAGATTATTCAGAATATATTTATAGAACAAGTACTTATGACTATACACCAGATGACTATCTTATAAATTTACAAGAGGTAACATTAAATAACTTGGCTCAAGCCACTATTTCAATTTCTAGAACTAGTGGTGAAGGAAATACTATTTCATACTCACTTAATTATTTTTATCCAACATGCATAGAGGTGTATGATGAAGGTGTCCTTAACTCTGCGGAGACGTTTTGTAATTATCCTAGTTATATTAATAATACATTAGATGATAATCTGCCAGATACAGCACATACTTTAAATGTTACACAAGGTTCAGAGATTTCTTTTACCTATTCCATAAATAACGAACCTGAGATAACGGAAATTTTAATTGTTGATGTGTCTAATTATCAATTTAATTTTAACTATTAGTATGTTTCGTATTTCTCTTTGTTTTTTATTTTTAACGGTAAATATTCAGGCTCAAAATATTAATTTATCAGAATCAATTACAGATAATGATACAATAGTTGGTTATACAAATCAACGGTCTATGACGTATAGTTTTAATTTATTGCATCCTGGCATAACAAATAGTAGTGCAATTGGCTCAGCAAGTGAGGATAAATTAGGTTTTAACATTGGTGCTCAAATATTTTTATACAAACATTTCTATTTAGGAGCGTATACCGGAACTTTATATTTAGATGTAAAGGATAAAGCTTTAGTTGGTAATTATGAAAGAAGCACTGTAACACATTCTTATTTACAATTAGGTTACGAATTTCCAATTAGTCAAAAAATTCGTTTAGATTTAAATTTTGTTCCTTGGGGAGATTCTAGGTATAAAAACATATTAGAACTTTCTAATAATGCCAAGCAAATTGATAGAGCTAGTATTACAATGTTTGGTGCTGGTTTTAGTTATAGTTTCTCTAAATCATTAGATGTATTTGTAAGTTATAGTTATAGAAGTGATGAAAGTAGAATACAAACAGCTTCTCAAATTCAAGGAGATTTTAATACAATTAATTACAATACTTTAGGTATTGGAATTAGGTTTTTTGGCGGAAAAAAAGATTTATTTACAGAATTTAAGAGTTATTTTTAAGTACTCGCCTAAAGAATTCTTTGTTTCTAAAACTCAACAATTATAAAAATGTGACTTATTTAAGGTTTGTGTTTCGTATAAATGCCTAAAAGTGTTAAAATTTTTAATATCTTGACGGTCAATTAACTAAAAACACTAACCAATGAGTAAAAAAACAGCTTACCTTCTTGGTATTTTGCTTACGATTATTATTGGGACTTTATTGTACTGCTATCTATGCGACGACTGTTATTGTTGTCCAGAGGATGAAGTAACTACAGAAGAAACCAATACCATTGTTGCAGAACCAGAAGTAATTACAACAACAAAAAATGGTTTCAGTCTTAATGATGCCAACGGGGATTTTAGTATTAAGATTAATGATAATTTTAATTTTAAAACCTCAAATTTTTCAATTTTAGATTCAATCTCTCCAAAAGTAACAGATGGTGTTGCTAAATTGAAACACTATCTTCTTGAAAATCCTTTAAAAACAGTGGATATTACTGGTTATTATAAGAGTGATGAAACTAATGATTCTGCATTTCCAAATCTTGGATTAGCTAGAGCAAATAGCGTAAAAAACTATTTTATTTCTCAAGGGATTTCTGCAAAGCAAATTAATATTAACGGAGAGTTAAACAATGATATTAATCCAGATGAAACAGGTACTTTATTTGGCCCATTAGAGTTTGGTTTGTTAACTTCAGAAGAAGGCACAACAGATGAAACATTATTGGCACTTTGTGACGATATACGTAAGAACCCAATTGTGTTATACTTTAAAACAGGGCAAGCGCATATAAATTTAACAAAAGAACAGCGCGAAAAAATTGCAAATATCTCTCGTTGTGTAGATAAATTAGGTGTAAAAATACAAGTTGTTGGGCATACAGATAATACAGGTAATGCTAACACTAATATGCAACTAGGACAAGAACGCGCAGATTTTGCTAAAGATTATTTAGTAAGAAATGGCATTTTAGAAGCTAATATAGAAACATCTTCAAAAGGACCAAACGAGCCAATTGCAGATAATAGCACAGAAGCTGGTCGTGCTGAAAATAGACGTACCGTAATAACAATAAACTAACTAACTAAAAAAATATTATAAATTATGAATTGGTGTATATTAATCCCATTACTTGTAGGTGCAATTTGTGCATTACTTGGCTATTTACTAGGAAAACTTCTAGGAGGAGGTAATAATGATGATTGTGAAGAAAGAGTAGCTAAGCTAGAGGCAGATTTAGCGGCTTGCAAAAAAGCAAGAGCAACTTTAGAGGCAGATTTAAGTGCTTCTAAAAATGCGGCTTCCCTTTTACAAGCTGATTTAAATTCAGCGAAAACAGAAAATGCTAATTTAGCAGCATCATTTGCAGCACCTGCTGTTACTTTAATTCCGTTTGATGCCGATGCGGCTAAAGCCGTTTTTGGTAAAAAAATAAAACAAGATGATTTAACGGTTGTTGAAGGTATTGGTCCAAAAATTCAAGAATTATTTCATAATCATGATGTTAAAACATGGAAAGCATTATCTGAATGTAGTGTTGAGAAATGTCAAAGTGTATTAACAAGTGGAGGAGATCGTTTTAAAATGCACAAACCAGGTACTTGGCCTAAACAGGCTAAACTTGCTTACGAAGGCAAATGGGAAGAGCTATCAAATTGGCAAGATCAATTAGATGGTGGTAAATAACTGTATTAAAAATAAATAACCTCAAAAGCCGTTTCATATTAGAAACGGCTTTTTTTGTTTAATTCTTTAACTAACGGATTAAGTAACTTAGAATTATATGATAATTTAAAATACAATTTAGATTTTTAACTGTTAACGCTGCTATTAGAGTTAACTAGATGAATGTTTCCATAGAAGGTGTTATACCAAGCACACAAAAAACGATTGAATTTTATTTAAGAAAATAAAAAAACCTTGTTTCAATTTGAGCACTAAACTCTATAGAAACAAGGTTAATTAATTGATTAATAGCGTTACAAATATGGGCAATAATAGTATTTAGCGGTAAACTTTTTGATGAATGGTTAAAAAAAATGTATAATCAGTAGTGTTTTTGTATAGTTATCGGTAAGGCGCAAAAAATAAGGTTATAATTTACTATAATACCGATGAACTAACTGTATTTTACTTTTCTTAATATTCTAATAGTGTCTTTGTAGGTGTTGTAAAGTTCCTTACTAAAATTTTTTAAATACGGTTTTGTCATCTCAAGTTTTAATAAAGCATCTTCAAAACCATTGAGGTAGCAGATAAGATAACTAGCTGCTATATTTTTTAAATCTTCGGTTTCAATTTGAGTTAGTTTTAAATTTTTTTCAAGCTTATCTAAGATAGTATTGTTAGCATTATAAATATGATGTAGTACTTTTTTGTTGAATTGAGGTGGCTCAAAAATAAGTTGCGCTTCAATTGAATAATTTGCATTATCGTTAAAATGAATTGTTTTTTCTTCGAGTTTATAGTATTTAAAAGATTTGTTTAAACCGAGTCTTACGTATTCAATTATTTTAAAAGAGTTTTCGGTATATGTAATAGAAACTTCATCTAGGGTTGAGTAGAATAAGCGTACTTGTTCATTTATCATCTCAATATCTACTCTAGAATAGAAGATTTCGTTTTTAACTACTTTTTTTGCTCCAGACCAACATAGCACAAAGTATTCTTTAAAAACTTTGTACTGCGGATTGTAGTCTTGGCGTTTGTTCATAAAATCAAAGACGCCTTCTAAGGTTAGCTCTATATTGTTTTTCGCATGGTTTTCAATGCCTGCAACTATTTTAGAGTTTACATCTTTAATTTCTATGTCAAAAACCTTAGGCATACTCATGCTTCCGTCTCTAAAAAAAACAGAGCCTCCATAATATTTCCAGATGTTTTTTTTAAGTGAAGTAAGTCCGTTAATTGGTCTTATAGTTACTAAACCAACAACTTTATCGTCTGGTAAATGGGGAAAAGGAATGTTTTCGTATTGAACAATTGGAGGGTTTGATAGGTAAGCGTTAATTAAGTTTTGAATTTTACTATCGTCAAAAAAATCAACTCCAATAATTTGATTGTCTTCATCTTTTACTCCTATTACAATGTAAGAATTGTTTTTGGGATTACTGTTGGAAAGTGCACAGACATGTTTTAAAAATTTAGCTTTTCCTTCTTTATAGCCAATATTAACTTTTAGCTTTTTGTCATAAAAACTATTCTCATCATTGTGAGCAAGTAAATTTTTTATGAGTAGGCGTTTGTTAATCATTTTTACTTTCTTGGTGTAGGTATCTAATTATTTAAAGCATTTTAATTTCTTTAGTTAAGTTATGTCTAGCTTGTTCTTCAAATTTAGTTTTAAATACGTTTGTAAAATATAAAGACTCTCGTTCTAAAAAATTTTTAATCACCTTTTTTCTTCCGGGTTTATATAAAATATTTGGGTAGATTATATACTCTTTTCTAATGTTATTAACGTAGTTGCTGTAGGTTTTCCAATCACTACCTAAAATAGATAAATCTAAATCGAGAAGATAAGCATTATCATAATTTTCATTTAACAGTAATGTGTGCTTTTTTGTAGAAATTATAAGCTTAGTTACTTTTTTTATTTTAAAATTATCAAAATTCATCGATTTTAAGGTTTGTTGAGCAAAATTAGCACTTTGTTCTTCGTTGTCTTTGTTAGTGGATTTATATATAATATCATGAAACCAAATCGCAAACTTTAGACTATCTAAATCTTTAATTTCATCTTTAACAGTTTCTAATTGCAGAAACATATTATATACATGAGAGAGATTGTGATAGTGTCTATTTTTAGAAGTGTATTGACTTTTAATAGATTTCCAAAGTGAAATTGTTAAAGCTTTATGAGCATAACTTTCTGTTAAATCTCGCCAATTATCTTCTAGCCAATTTATCATAATTTTTTCTTCACTATAGTAGAGCTAGCCTGAGCTGTACAAAACATTAGTACATCTGCAATATTTACGTGTGCAGGTCTAGAAATGGCAAAGTAAATAACCTCAGCAACATCTTCTGGTTGTAAAGCTTTATAGCCTTTATATACATTTGCTGCTTTAGCATCACCTTTAAATCTAACTTCTGAGAATTCGGTTTCTACCAAACCAGGATTAATGGCGCCAACTTTTATTCCAAAGGGATTTAAATCAATTCTCATACCTTCGGTGATAGCTAAAACGGCATGTTTACTGCCACAATATACATTTCCGTTTGGGTAAACTTCTTTACCAGCAGAAGAACCTATGTTTATAATATGGCCAGATTTTCGTTCTGTCATACCAGGAATAATGGCTTTGCTTACGTACAATAGCCCTTTTACATTAATATCCATCATGGCATCCCAATCATCTAAATTTCCTGTTTGTATTGGGTCTAAGCCATGAGCATTTCCTGCATTATTAATAAGAATATCAATTTTCTGAAATTCTTTAGGTAAAGATGCAATAGCTTCAAATGTTTGGGCTCTATCTCTTACATCAAAATTTAAAGTATGTACAATAGTTTGTTTAGATAATGCTTTCTGTACACTGTCTAAGCGCTCTTGTCTACGACCACATAGTATTAAATTAATACCATGTTTGGCAAATTCATGTGCAGTTGCTCTTCCAATGCCGCTAGTAGCTCCTGTTATTAATGCTGTTTTTTTCATTTTGTTATAATCTTAAAAAAGAATAAGAAAAATTGTGTTTTAAAAATAAATAAAAAAACCCTTCTGATGAGAAGGGTTGATGTAAATGTTTAAGGAACTTTATGGCCTTGTGCAGCTACTAATATTAAAAACCAATCTTCGGTTTCTAAGTTAATTTTAGAAGCAGCGACGGCTTGTTTTAATCGTTCTTTTGTAGTTGTGCCAACAACCGGATGAATTTTAGAAGGATGCTTCATTAACCAAGCTAATAACAATTGGTCTTCTGTGGCATTGTATTTATCTTTTAAGGCACCAAGTTGTTTGTGTATGCGTCTAGTTTGTTCGGTATCGTCTTTAAAAACAGAACCTAAAGGCGACCAGGCCATTGGTTTTATTCCATTTGTAACCATGTAATCTAAGGTGCCGTTATGCATTGCTGTATGCTCGGTAAGTGAGAATTCTATTTGGTTAACGTCAATATCCATTCGTAAACCAATCATCTCCATTTGAGATGGCGTAAAATTAGAAACACCAAAGTCTCTGATTTTTCCATCTTTTTTTAAGACAGTAATAGCTTCGGCAATTTCTTCCGCAACCATTAAAGGGCTAGGTCTGTGTAATAAAAGTAAATCTAAATAGTCAGTATTTAAGTTATTAAGCGATTCTTCTACAGACCATATTATATAATCCTTACTGTAATTGTAATGTTTTATTTTGTTGGTTCTATTGTCGCTTTCGTATTGAATGCCACACTTGGTAATTAGTTGAATGTCATCACGTTTTAGTCCAGATTCAGTAAAAGCTTTACCAAATTCGGCTTCAGTTGTATAGGCGCCATAGATGTCGGCATGGTCAAATGTGGAAATGTTTTGAGAGACGCAGAAATTCATCAATGATGCCATTTCTTTTTTCGAGAGTTGTTTTCCCCAACTCCCCCAAGTCATGGTTCCTGCAATTAATCGAGAATATGTCACTAATTTATCAGTTTAGGTGTATTTTTTTGCAATTCATGTGTAAAAATACTCAAAACATTGATAATAAGATATTATTGTAATATAATAATTAAAGCATCCCTAATCATGAAACATTTACTACACATTAAAATTGTTATAATAGTGCTTATTTTTTCAATCTCTTTTTCTAGTTGTTCTAAAGATGATTTGGGTAGAAGCGGAAATAAAGCTGATATTTCGGTAAACCTTAAAAGTGATTTAAGTACATACAATAATGTTTATTTTGATATTGAAGATGTGCAAGTGAGAGTCAAAGAAGATTCTAGTTTGGCTAACGCATGGGTAAGTTTAAATACTATTAATACAGGAACACATAATGTGTCTGAGTTAAGAAGTGATTCTGAATTACTTCTAGTAGACCATTTTGAAGTAAGCCCAACTTATATCTATGAGGTAAGATTAGTTTTAGGTGATAATAATTTTATAAATATTAATAACACCTTGGTAAATTTAGATATAGAGAGTGATGGCAACAATACACCATCTAATTTAATAAAAAGAGATTTTGAGGCCAGTTATTACTATCAGATAGAAATACATGTAGATTTAGATGAGTCTTTAAGTTTTAATGAAGAAGAAAACATTATGGTTTTACATCCAAAACTCTATACAGAAATCAGAAAATTTTAATATTAATTGACCTTAATCCATAATTAATTCTTAAAAAGAGTAGTACTTCAATCCTACTCTTTTTTTTTAACCAATTGTTAACAGCATCTAATTAAAAATTTTAACATTTTGCATCCTCTAAAATATTAAGTAATCATTTTTAGATATGATTTTAAAATGGTAATTAATACATTTGTTCTTAAACCCTTATATAATGGAAGAAACGAGTACAGTTGACATTAAGTCAATTAATGAAAAGATAGAAAAAGAAAGTGCTTTTGTAGACTTGCTAACCTTAGAAATGAATAAGGTAATTGTAGGTCAAAAACACATGGTAGAGCGTTTGCTTATCGGTTTATTAGGTCAAGGTCATATTTTATTAGAAGGTGTGCCAGGTTTAGCAAAAACTTTAGCGATTAACACCTTATCTAAAGCAATAGACGCTAGTTTTAGTAGAATTCAGTTTACACCAGATTTACTGCCAGCAGATGTTGTAGGTACGTTGATTTTTAATATGAAAGAAAATGATTTCACTATTAAAAAAGGACCAATTTTTGCCAATTTTGTATTAGCAGATGAGATTAATAGAGCACCTGCAAAAGTGCAGTCTGCTTTGTTAGAAGCCATGCAAGAAAAACAAGTAACTATTGGAGATGACACCTTTAAATTAGACAAGCCGTTTCTTGTAATGGCCACTATGAACCCTGTTGAACAAGAAGGAACATATCCGTTGCCAGAAGCACAAGTGGATCGTTTTATGCTAAAAACGGTTATAGATTATCCAAAAATTGAAGAAGAGCAAATGATTGTAAGAGCCAACTTAAGAGGAACTTACGAAAAAGTAAATGCTGTAGTTTCAATAGAACAAATTATAAGTGCGCAAAAAGCAGTAAGAGAAGTATATATGGATGAAAAAATTGAAAAATACATTCTAGATATCATCTTTGCTACGCGTTATCCAGAAAAATATAGATTAGCAGATTTAAAACCACTTATTTCTTTTGGTGCATCACCTCGTGGAAGTATAAATTTAGCCACAGCTGCAAAATGTTATGCCTTTATAAAAAGAAGAGGTTATGTTATACCAGAAGATGTGCGTGCTGTTGTACATGATATATTGCGCCATAGAATAGGAATCACCTACGAAGCCGAAGCAGAAAATATAACTTCAGAAGACATTATTAATAAGATTGTTAACGAGATTGAGGTGCCTTAGAAACGAAGCCGCCTTTAATTCCCCAAAGGAGAAAACTTTAATCAATCATCAAAAACTAAAATTGAAAAATTATCAGGTTCTTCCTGTTAGGAAGGATTTAGGATGGGCTTATGGACACTAAGGAACTACTTAATAAAGTACGAAAAATAGAGATTAAGACACGTCGTTTGTCTGATCATATATTTGGAGGCGAATATCACTCTACTTTCAAAGGTCGTGGTATGACTTTTTCTGAAGTGCGTCAATATCAGTTTGGTGATGATGTAAGAAATATAGATTGGAATGTTACAGCAAGAACAAATCTGCCACACATAAAAGTTTTTGAAGAAGAACGAGAACTCACCATGATGCTTATGGCAGATGTCTCAGGCAGTAAACTCTTCGGAACAAAAAATCAATTTAAAGACGAAATTGTAACAGAAATTGCAGCAACTTTGGCATTTTCTGCCACTCAGAATAATGATAAGATAGGTTTAATTTTATTTTCAGATGAAATAGAATTATTTATTCCGCCCAAAAAAGGACGTTCACATGTACTTAGAATTATTAGAGAACTATTAGAGTTTCAGCCAAAAAGTAAACAAACTAATGTAAGTGAAGCTTTAAAGTTTTTGTCTAATGTAATGAAGAAAAAAGCAATTGTATTTATTCTCTCAGATTTTGTGGCAGATGAGTACAAGCATAATCTTAAAATAGCAGCTGGCAGACACGATATAACAGGGATAAGAATTTACGATAAACATGAAGCCGAAATTCCTAACCTAGGCATGGTACAAATGGAAGATGTAGAAACAGGTGCGCTAATGTTAGTAAATACAGGGTCTAAAAAAACGCGATTAGAATACGGTAAGTTTTACAATGAGAAAGTAAACTATTTTAAAGATAGTTTTGCAAAATCTGGAGCAGGTGCAATTGATTGTCGTGTAGATGAAAGCTATGTTAAAAAATTATTAGGCTATTTTAAACAGCGCTAAATTATATTTGAAGACCGATTGATGAAGCGATTAAAAATGAACAGACAAAACAACATATTTATTAGAATTATAGAAATAAAAGGTTACCAGAAATGGCTGTCTATTTTAGGTCTATCGTTCATTTTCTTTTTTCTAGGTTCTTTTTCCTCTTTTGCACAAGTTACTTCAGAAATAGATACCACAAAAATTAGAATAGGCGAGCAAATAAACTACAAAATAAAGGTTGAAGCAGATACGTTATCCTTAGTTGTTTTTCCAGAAGGGCAAACCTTTGCACCTTTAGAAGCTGTAGAAGCTTTAGAAATAGATACAACTAAAAGAGAGTCAAAGTATTTATTATCTAGAATTTATAAACTCACGCAATTTGATTCTGGCGCTTATACTATTCCAAGACAAAAAATAATAATAGACGAAAAAGCTTTTTTTACAGACTCTTTAAAAGTTGCTGTAAATACGGTTGTAGTTGATACTACCAAACAAAAACTCTATGATATTAAACCAATAATAGAAGTAGAAAAAGCTTTTAGTGATTGGTGGAAATGGCTTCTCATAACCTTGTTAGCAATTGCTATAGTTGCCTTTTTACTGTACTGGTTTATTTGGAGGCAAAAACCACTAACTGAAGAAGAAGAAATTGCGCTTTTACCTCCATATGACAGAGCAAAATTAGCACTAGAGAAATTAGATATAAGTGAGTATTTGTTGCGTTCAGAAGTTAAAGAATATTACTCAGAATTAACCTTTATAATTAGAAAATACTTAGACGAAAAAGTTTACGATCGTGCTTTAGAAAGTACAACTGCAGAACTTATTGCACGTTTAAATTTATTGAAAGATGGTAACCAAATTCCATTATCTAAAGAAACAATATTACATATAGAATCAATTTTACAACGTGCCGATTTAGTGAAATTTGCCAAATCTGCGCCAGATGTAGAGTTAGCTAAAATGGATAAGACTACAATAGACAAAGCTATTGATAATGTAAGAATAAGTTTGCCAGAACCATCTGAAGAAGAAAAATTATTAGACCAAAAATATAAAGAGGAGCAAGAACGTAAAAAGAAGCGAAAGAAAATATATATAACAGTCGCTATTTCTATCTTTCTTATTGTAGCAACATTTGTTGGCTTTGGTGTAAAGTATGGTTTTGGTTATGTAAAAGATACTATAATTGGCCATGAGAGTAAAGAACTTTTAGAAGGTGATTGGGTAGAGAGTGCCTATGGATTTCCACCTGTTTGGATCGATACACCAAAAGTCTTAAAACGCGTAGATGCTAATTTACCAGATGAGTTAAAAGAGAAACTATCCATGACCACTTTTGCTTATGGTACTTTATTAGACGTCTTTAGTGTTGTAATTAACACAACAACTGCCAAAGTGCCGCAGCAGCAGCAAGTAGCTCAAGATGGTGAAGAAAAAGAACCAATGTTCGATTTATTAAAAGTTTCTGAAGAAAGTATAAAAGGTTTTGAAGCTCAGGGCGCTAGTAATATTTCAGTTAAACGCGAAAAATTTACAACACCAAATGGAGCTGAAGGCTTAAAAACATTTGGAACGTTAAGTATTAAAATGCCAAATACGGAATATGGCGTAGATGCTAAATATGAATTGTTATGTTTTGCAAATGAAAATGTATTACAACAAATAATAATAACATTTCCTAAAAACGATTCGTATGCAGATGATATGGTAGAACGTATTACAGATTCCATAGAGTTAAAACCAGACGACGTAGAAGAAGAGAATAACTAATGTTAGAAAATATAGAATTTTTAAATAAAGAATTTTTCTGGTTGCTATTGGTTTTGCCATTAGCTATAGTTTGGTATGTGTTTAAGCACCATAAGCAAACAGCAGAATTAAAGATGTCTACCACACAAGGCTTTAAAAGTACATCGTCTTTTTGGTCAAAGTTTAAGCATGTATTGTTTGCTTTGCGTTTAATAGCGTTGGGTCTTTTAATTTTAGCATTAGCAAGACCAAGAACGGTAGATGTTTCTACAAGAACAAAAACTACTAGCGGAATAGACATTGTAATGGCCATTGATGTATCGGCAAGTATGCTGGCAAAAGATTTACGTCCTAATCGATTAGATGCCTTAAAAGAAGTGGCAGCAGATTTTATAGATGGTCGTCCAAGTGATAGAATTGGTTTGGTAGAATATGCAGGAGAAGCCTATACTAAAACCCCTATTACAAGTGATAAATCTATTGTACAGCGCTCGTTAAGAGATATAAAATACAATACTATAATTGAAACAGGTACAGCAATTGGGATGGGGTTAGCAACCTCAGTTAATCGCCTAAAAGATAGTAGAGCTAAGAGTAAAGTGATTATACTGTTAACGGATGGTGTTAATAATTCTGGGTTCATAGATCCAAAAATTGCTAGTGAGCTTGCTGTAGAGTATGGTATTAAAGTTTACACTATTGGCTTAGGTACAAACGGAATGGCGTTATCACCAATTGGGTTTAATAACAATGGTACGTTTAGATATGGTAGAGCACAAGTAGAAATAGACGAAACTTTATTGAAGCAAATTGCAGAGGAAACAGGCGGAAAGTATTTTAGAGCAACAAATAATGATAAATTAGCTCAGATTTATGATGAAATCAATAAGCTTGAAAAAACAGAAATAGAAGAAAAGAAATACTATAACTACGATGAAAAATACAGACCATTTATTCTTTTAGGTGGTTTATTGTTGTTGATAGAATTATTATTAAGAAATACAATATTTAGAAGCTTTGTTTAGACTCGATGAAAAAATATGGTTTTGGACGTTACTGGTAATTCCGGTCATCATTTTGCTGTTTGTTTTTCTTCAGCTATGGCGTCGTTCTGCACAGAAAAAATTTGCGGATTCTGTATTGTTAAAACGCTTAAGTCCCAATCAATCATTATTTAAAAGCATATTAAAAGTGGTAGTGCTTTGTGGTGCATTTGCGTGTTTATCCTTAGCATTAGTAAATCCTAAAATTGGTACAAAACTAGAAACTGTAAGAAGCGAAGGTGTAGATGTGGTATTTGCGATAGACGTTTCTAAAAGTATGTTAGCCGAGGACATTGCGCCAAACAGATTAGATAAATCTAAGCAATTGGTAACCCAAATTGTTAATAGTTTAGTAAGTGATCGTGTAGGTATAATTGCATATGCTGGTAAAGCGTTTCCGCAATTGCCAATAACAACAGATTATGCTTCTGCTAAGATGTTTTTACAGAACATGAATACAGATATGATGTCTTCACAAGGAACAGCAATTAGTGAAGCAATTCAACTTTCAAAAACATATTTTGATAATGAAGACCAAGCTAATCGTGTATTAATAATCATTTCAGATGGTGAAGATCACGATGGTGAAGCCTTAAATGTCGCAGAAGAAGCTGCCGAGCAAGGTATAAGAATTTTAACAGTAGGTGTAGGCGATTTAAAAGGAGGACCAATTCCAATAAAACGAAATGGTGTTATCTTAAATTATAAAAAAGATAATAATGGCGAAACCGTAATTACCAGATTAGATGAAACTACATTAAAAGAAATTGCAGCAGAAGCTAATGGTGTTTATATCAACGGTAGTAATACTTCAGAAGTGGTTAATACTATAAAAGATGAACTCGCTAAAATGGACAAACAAGAATTTGAATCTAAGCAAATTGCAGATTTTAAAGACCAATTTCAATGGTTTCTTGGTTTAGGAATTTTATTGTTGTTTATTGATATTTTCTTGTTAGAAAGAAAAACGGAATGGTTGAAAAAACTTAACTTATTCAATGAAAATTTTTAGAATTTCTTTAACGCTAAGTCATTGAATGCTTTAGTAATTTAGAAGTTGCATTATATAATAAGATAAACATGAAACTATATACATTACTCTTAATATTAACTTTTGGTAGTTTTGGTTTTTCACAAGATGAAAATAAAGCACAATTAGAAGCCGAGAAAAACGCTACTAATTTTGTTTATGAAGCCAATGAATTAGTAAGTGGAGATAATTATGTTGAAGCTGAAATGGCGTACCGCAAAGCAATATCAAAAGCACCAAGTAAAGCCGTTGGTTCTTATAATTTAGCACATTCTTATTACAAAAAAGGAAGTTTTAATGAAGCTTTATTTAGAACACAAGAAGCTGCAAAAAATGCCTCAAATAAAGTTGAAAAACACAGAGCGTTTCATAATTTAGGTAATATATTAATGGAAAGTAAGCAATGTAAGGAAGCCGTTGAAGCTTACAAAAATGCACTTAGAAGTAATCCTAATGATGAAGAAACACGCTACAATTTTGCCATAGCTAAACAGTGCGCAGACCAACAAAAAGATGGTGGCGGCGAAGATGATAAAAAAGACGATAATAAAGAGGATCAACAAGATAAAGAAGATCAAGAAAAAAAGGAAGACGAAAACAAAGACAATCAAGATAAAAAGGACGAAGGCGATCAAGATAAAAAGGATGGTGATAAGGATAAAGATGATGAAGGAAAGCCAAAAGATGATAAGAAAGATGATGGTAAAGGAGATAAGAATGATAAAGATAAAAACCAAAAACAAAAACCAAAACCAGGACAAATGTCGCCACAGCAAATGAAGAATATTCTAGAAGCTATGCAAAATCAAGAACAGAAGGTCCAAGAAAAAATGAATGCTGAAAAGCAAAAAGGAGTTAAGGTTAAAACCGAAAAAGATTGGTAGTTTAGTTGGTATTTATAACAATGAAATTAATAAAAAACATATCAATAATAGGCTTTATACTTTTTGCAAGTATAACATCTGCACAGGTTAAGTTTGAGGCTAAGGTGAGCAAGAAAAAACTAGGTCTTAATGAACGCTTACGTATAGACTTTGAGATGAATCAAGATGGTGATAATTTTGAACCACCTAGTTTTGCAGATTTTGATGTGGTTGGTGGTCCTAATACTTCAGTTAGTAATTATTCTAGAAACGGTCATCGCTCTTACAATAAAACATATACCTATTTTTTAGCACCAAAAAAGAAAGGGAAATTTACCATAAAGCAAGCGACAATAGAGATAGATGGCGAAACCTATAAAACATTTCCCATTACCATTGAAGTTACAAAAGCAGTAAAAAAGCCCAATGGTAATACAGCAGCTTCAGACATGGCTGAAGAAAACATTCATTTAGTTGCTGAGATATCAAATACTAATCCTTATTTAAATGAAGCTATAACAGTAGTTTATAAGTTATATGTTTCAGAAGAAATAGGTGTAAGTAGTAATTGGAGAGAAAAGGAAATTCCAAGATACAACGACTTTTGGAGTCAGAATATTGATATAAAAGGGTTAAATATTTTAGAAGGTGAGTATAAAGGTAAAAATTACCGTTACGTTATTTTAAGAAAAACAGTACTCTATCCGCAAAAAACAGGACAATTAAAAATTGAACCTTTAGTAATGGATATTACTGCAGAGGTACGTTCAAATAAGTTTGATATTTTTGGAAGACGTTTAGTCACTAAAGTACCAAAAGAGGTTACAGCGGGTAGTAGAACGATTAATGTAAAGCCATTACCAGAAAACGGTAAGCCTTCAGATTTTAAAGGTGCTGTTGGGAACTTTTCTTTTAAAGTTACCACCTCAAAAACACAATTAACTGCATCAGAGTCTCTGCAAGCTAAAATCGAGGTTACAGGTAAAGGTAATTTAAAGTTATTTGAACTACCAAAATTAACGGTACCGAGCTCATTAGAAGTATACGAGCCAGAACATAAAGAAAACATAAGAACAAATACAAGTGGAATGCAAGGTAGTATTGCAGACACTTATACTATTGTGCCACAATATAGAGGTAAATATCCAGTACCAAGTATTTCATTTTCATATTTCGATCCAGAGAAAGAAACTTATAACCGTATTAGTTCAGATGAGATAATAATAGATGTTATTGAAGGTCCAACTGCCGGAAACTCCAATTCTGAAAAAGTAACAGCATCTACTAAACAAAATATAAGTACAAATACTAATACGTTTGCTTTTATAAAAACCACATCTAATTGGACTAATATAAAAACCGAGCCGTTTTTTAAATCCACAGCGTTTTGGTCGTTAACATTATTACCGTTTTTAGCAATTCCTTTAGCAATTGTTGTTAGACGTCAAAAAGACAAAAGAGATGCAGATGTAGACGGAAACCGTATTAGAAAGGCAGACCGATTAGCAAAAAAATATTTAGGAGAGGCTAAAAAAGCAATGGGACAAAAAGAGTCGTTCTATTTAGCTTTAGAAAAAGCGCTTCATAATTACTTAAAAGCAAAATTAAATATTGAAACTAGTGATTTTAATAAAGAAAAAATCGAAAATTTATTAGCAGAGCGTCAAGTAGAGATGCCTGTAATTGAAGACTTTATTTCAATATTAGAAAACTGTGAATTGGCACGTTATACTCCAATTACTCAAGTAACCATGCAGAATGATTTTGATAAAGCAGCTAAAACTATTTCATTAATAGATAAACAACTTAGATAATATGAGAGTTATTACCTTATTACTTATTTGTTGTTTTAGCGTACTTGGTTTTGCCCAAAACGATACAACTTTTAACGAAGCTAATGCGCTATATAATGACGGAAAATATGCAGAAGCGATTGATAAATATGAAGCTATATTAGACTCTAAACAACATTCTTCAGAGCTGTATTATAATTTAGGAAATGCCAATTATAAACTCAATAATATTGCACCTAGTATTTATTACTATGAAAAAGCATTGCTTTTAGATCCAAACGATAAGGATATTAAAAACAATTTAGCTTTTGCACAAAACATGACTATTGATGCTATTGATGTTGTACCAAAGGTTGGTTTCTCTAGACTAATAAATAATTTAGTGAATACTTTTACAACTGGTACTTGGGCTAAAATTGCTGTAGGTGGTGTGCTTTTATTTGTAATCATATTTTTAGCGTATCACTTTTCTTACTCATCTTATAAAAAACGAATTGCCTTTGTAACTAGTATAATTAGCTTATTTGTAGCTGGTGTTTCTTTAGTTATGGCATTTCAAAAAGATGCTTTAAATAAAAAAGATAATCCTGCAATTGTTTTTGCTCAAGAAAGTAGAGTAAAAACAGACCCCAATGCTACTAGTGAAGAAGTGTTTAGACTGCATGAAGGTACAAAGGTACAAGTCGTAGAAACTTACGACGATTGGAAAAAAATTAAATTATCCGATAATTCTACAGGTTGGATTCCTTCAAAAGATATAAAACTGTTGAAGATTATTTTGAAATAATTTAACGCATTGTTAAATTCTTAATATTATATTTGTGTGTTATGTTTCAGAGCTATAAATATAGAGCGGCAGTATTTTTTACCATTGTATTAATGGCATTAATATCTGCGCCTACAATTATATGGTCTATTGACGACTCTGTTGACGTTACATGTTTTTATAGTATTACAGAGGAAGAAGAAAGTCATGCAGAGAAATTAATTTTTGAGCATATTAACCATGATACTGCAAGTGTTTTTGAAGATCGATCAAATACAGAAGTTATTGGCTATACTTGTAAAAGTTATTCAAAACCACATTTAAACCTCATATTTCCGCCACCAGATTTTATTTAATATTTTATTAGTATAGGCATTATTTGCCCCAAAAATAAATATTAAAACAACTATTGAATTTAGGTCAATAGTATAAAATCATATTATCAAATGTTTAAAACATTAAAAAACGACTTACCAGCAAGTGTCGTTGTATTTTTCGTAGCATTACCTTTATGTTTAGGTATTGCCTTAGCTAGTGGTGCACCTCTTTTTTCTGGGTTAATAGCCGGAATAATTGGAGGAATAGTAGTTGGATCATTAAGTGGTTCTAAAATAGGAGTTAGTGGACCTGCAGCAGGTTTGGCTGCTATTGTATTTACTGCAATACAAGATTTAGGTTATGAGAGCTTTTTAGTTGCCGTTGTTTTAGGTGGTATTATTCAATTAATTTTTGGTCTTTTAAAGGCAGGTGTTATTGGGTATTATTTTCCTTCTTCTGTAATTAAAGGAATGCTTACAGGTATTGGTATTATCATTATTTTAAAGCAAATACCTCACTTTTTTGGTATGGATAAAGATCCACAAGGAGATTTTGCATTTTTACAGATAGATGGAGAAAATACATTTACAGAATTATTAAAAGCTATAAATGCGCTAATTAGTGGTAATGTAAGCATTGGTGCAACAGTTATTGCATTAATCTCAATGTTAATATTACTGTTATGGTCAAATGTTCTTTCTAAAAAAGGAAAAGTATTTCAAATTGTTCAAGGCCCTTTAGTAGCGGTTGCAGTAGGTATTATCTTTTTTGTTTCAACAGCAGGTACAAATTTAAATATTTCAGTAGATCATTTAGTAGCTGTACCAGTACCTGATGGTTTTGATAGCTTTTTAAGTCAGTTTAATTTCCCAAACTTTACGGCAATTACAAATCCAGCCATTTGGGTTACAGCGTTCACTATTGCTTTAGTTGCAAGTTTAGAAACGTTATTATGTGTTGAGGCAACTGATAAGTTAGATCCTCATAAAAATGTGACGCCAACAAACAAAGAATTATTTGCACAAGGAACAGGTAACATAATTTCTGGACTTATAGGTGGTTTACCTATTACACAAGTAATTGTAAGAAGTTCTGCAAATATTCAGTCTGGCGGTAGATCTAAATTATCTGCAATTATTCATGGATTCTTATTATTAATTTCTGTGATTTTAATTCCTACACTATTAAATAAAATTCCTTTATCTGTTTTAGCAGCGATTTTATTTATAGTTGGTTATAAGTTAGCGAAACCAGCCTTATTTAAAAAGATGTATAATTTAGGTTGGAAACAATTTATCCCTTTCACAGTAACTGTAATAGGTATTGTTTTTACAGACCTTTTAGTTGGTATAGGATTAGGCTTGTTAGTGGGCATTATTGTTATATTATTAAAGAGTTACCAGAATTCTCACTTTCTTCATATACAAGATAAGAGTAATGGAAAACACAGAATTAAAATGGAACTTGCAGAAGAAGTTACTTTTTTTAACAAAGGTGCCATTTTAAAAGAATTAGACAATTTACCAAGAGATACATATTTAGAATTCGATGTTACTAAAACGAGATATCTAGATCATGATATCATAGAAATTTTAGATGATTTCGCTTTTAAAGCAAAGGAACGAAATATAGATATTAAATTAATCTCCAAACGTGGTGTGGTAGAAAACCCTCCTAGTTTTATTGAGTTTTTTCAGCTGAGACCAAAATCTAATATTAGTTTAAGTTAAGAATATGAAAGCAGCAAAATATAAAATATTAGTGCTTTCAGATTTTAAAAAGACGGCAAATACGCTACTAAATAACAGTGTTAGTTTGGCAAAAATGATTAATGCAGAAGTGGCATTATTTCATGTTAAAAAACATATTGATATCGTTGGTGGAGACAATCAATTATCTGCTATTAGAGCCTTAAATGAAGCGCATAATAGAACTAAAAAAACAATTGATACAGTTGTAAATACTTATAGACAAGATTACGATGTAAAAATTAATGGTAGTTATGCCTTTGGAAAAATAAAAGAAGAGATTCTTAATCAAATAGAACGTTATCAGCCAGATGTAATTGTTTTAGGGCATAGAGTAGCCAATCCCATTCAATTTATGGGAGACAGCTTAACTAAGTTTATTTTAAAGCAATTTAAAGGGCCAATAATGATATCTTCAGATAAGAACATATTACAACCTAATAAAAAATTAAGCTTAGGAGTTTTTAATGATTCTAATAAATTTTTTGAAACTGAATTTTCTAAAGATATTATAACGCAAATAGAATCACCATTAAAAGTTTTTAAAATTACAAACAGTCAAAATGAAGACACCAATAGTAGTGTTACAGAAAAACAAGACAAGATAGAGTACATTTTTGAAAAAAAATCTAATACATTATCAACACTCTCTTCCTTTATTTTAAAGAATAATGTGAATTTGTTATGTGTAGATAGAACACCAAAAAACAAAAGCAATACTAAACAAGTATCATTAAAAGAAGTGTTGAGTAAGCTAAATGTTTCGTTGTTAGTGTCTGGAGCATAATTAAAAAGAGTAATATTAAAATAAAAAAATAAAACATATGAAAGCACATACAAAAGAAACTCAAACTACAATGACTCCAGAAAAGTCGTTAATATTTTTAAAAGAAGGGAATGAAAGATTTCAAAACAACCTAAAAGCAAATAGAAATCTTTTAGAACAAGTTAATGATACGAGTGATGGACAATTTCCTTTTGCAACAATTTTAAGTTGTATAGACTCTAGAGTATCTGCAGAATTAGTATTTGATCAAGGTTTAGGTGATATTTTTAGTGTAAGAATAGCAGGTAACTTTGTAAACGAAGACATTTTAGGAAGTATGGAGTTTGCTTGTAAATTAGCAGGTACTAAATTAATTGTAGTTTTGGGGCACACAAGTTGTGGTGCAATAAAAGGGGCGTGTGATCATGCAGAAATGGGTAATTTAACTAAATTAATAGAAAAAATTACACCTGCAGTTAATGCGGTTACTACACCAGAGGATGAAGGTTCTAGGAATTCTAAAAATTTAGAATTTGTAAATGAGGTTTCTAAGAAAAATGTAGAATTAACAATAGATAGAATTCATGCAGAAAGTCCAATTCTTTCTGAAATGGAAAAGGCTGGTGAAATAAAAATTGTTGGTGCTATGTATGATATTAACACAGGTAAAGTAGATTTCTATTAATTAAAATTAATGATATTTAACAACTTGAAAAAGAAAAGTAAAATTGCAGCATTAGCCATTGGGTTAGTGCTGCCTTTTTTTGTGCTCGCACAAGATAGCAACTTAGGAAACTGGCTAATATATATTGGAAACAAAAAATTAAATTCTAAATGGAATATTCATAATGAAGTTCAGTACAGAAATTATGATGCAATAGGAGATTTAGAGCAGTTACTTCTAAGAACAGGTATCGGTTATAATTTAACTGAAAACAATAACAATCTATTACTTGGTTATGGTTATATATTATCAGAGAATTATATCGGTCAGTTAGATGATAAGGTGTCGGTAAATGAACATCGTATTTTTCAACAATTCACAACAAAGCAAAAGGTAGGTGAATTAAGTTTAAGTCATCGTTACCGTTTTGAACAACGTTTTGTAGAAAGTGATTTTAAAATGCGTTTTCGTTATTTTTTAGGACTTAAAATTCCATTACAATATAAAGAAGAAGGTAATAATCCGCTTTATATATCACTTTATAATGAGATTTTTTTAAATACTAAATCTTCCGTGTTTGATAGAAATAGGGTCTTTGGAGGTTTAGGTTATAAGTTTTCTGAAGCTTTAAGGTTTGAGTTAGGTTATATGAATCAATTTTTTGAAAACTCTGGAAGAGATCAAATTAATTTAATTGCATTTGTTAACTTCTAAGCTATTTTGTTACTTTAAAGCAAAAAACTAATAGGTAAAAATGAAGAACTTATTTTATAACATTAAAGGTGATGCCTTTGGTGGTATAACAGCCGGAATTGTTGCATTACCATTAGCATTGGCATTTGGTGTTTCTTCTGGTTTAGGACCAGAAGCTGGTCTTTATGGCGCTATTTTTATTAGTTTTTTTGCAGCGCTTTTTGGTGGTACAGCCACTCAAATATCTGGCCCTACTGCTCCAATGACAGCGGTAAGTATGGTGGTAATTGCAGGTATAGTGGCTGCAAATGATGGCAGTGTAGAAAAAGCATTGCCAGCTATTTTAACTGTTTTTTTATTAGCTGGTCTTATTCAGATTGGTTTAGGGATTTTAGGAGTCGGTAAATATATAAGATACATTCCTTATCCTGTAGTTTCAGGTTTTATGACCGCTATTGGTGTTATTATTCTTTTAACGCAAATATTACCTACAATAGGCTATTATCCAAAAGAAGATGAAGCTTTTGTGGCCAAATTTAAGCCACAAGCTGAAGAAGTAATTTTAGAAAATATACTAAAAGAAGAAGCAGGCGAAGGTATTTTAGTTTTAGAAAATTTTAAAGAAACCATAAACAGGGCCAAATTAATAACACCAGAACAAATTTTAATTGAATCTCAAACTTTGGCTGCGTCTGAAGCATCTGGTACAATTGGTGCTTTAAAAGTATTGCCAAGAGCTTTAAAAAATATTAATTGGTTAGAGCTATTATTAGCTTTAGGTACTATTTTAATTATTTACGGTTTTAAACGAATCACAACAGCAATACCTAGCACACTGGTTGCATTAGTTGTAATGTCTGGTATTGCTTATGGGTTTAAGTTAGGTTATAGACCTATCTCCGAAATTCCAGGCGGTATTCCAATTCCAAGATTAGAAATGTTTACTAGCTTTAGTTTAGCAAGTATATCGCCTTATATTTTTACTGCACTTACCTTAGCCTTACTTGGCGCAATAGATTCTTTGCTAACTAGTGTTGTAGCAGATAATATGACTAAAACAAAGCATAAGCCTAATAAGGAACTCATAGGTCAGGGCATAGGAAATAGTATTGGTGCTGTTTTTGGAGGAATTCCTGGTGCAGGTGCAACCATAAGAACTGTTGTAAATATTAATGCAGGTGGAAAAACCAGATTATCTGGAATGATTGCTGGTATTATGTTATTATTAATTATGCTAGTATTAGCACCTGTAGCATCTAAAATTCCGGCCGCTGTTTTAGCAGGTATTTTAATTACAGTTGGTATTGGTGTTATGGATTATAAAGGGTTAAAAGCGATACCTAGCTTACCAAAAGATATTAAATTAGGACCTCTAAAGTTAAGCTCTGAAGTTTTAATAATGTTAGTGGTATTATTACTATCTACATTTTGGGATTTAATATATGCTGTAGGTATAGGTCTTGTAATTGCTTCTTTAATGTTTATGAAAAAAATTGGCGATTTAACAGCAGAGCGATCAGATGTTAAATCATTAAAAGAAGAAGCTTGGGACGACGAATCTGATTTTCCAGAACAATTAAAGGAAGAAGTTTTTATTAAGCATTTAAAAGGTCCCTTGTTTTTTGGGTCTACAAGCGATTTTCAGGCATTATCAGAGCAAATACCTAAAACGGCTAAAACTGTTATTTTACGTTTAGGACGCATGCAATATATGGATCAATCTGGTTTATATGCTATGGAAGATATGCTTCAAGAATTAAAGAAAAACGATGTTGAAGTCTTATTTGTTGGTCTTTTAGAGCAACCAAGATATATGATGGAGCGTATTGATATTATTCCAGATTTCATTCCAAATGAACATGTTTTCGAAGATTTTAAAACCTGCTTAAATTGGGTGAAAAATAATGTTGAAGATGTGGTCTAAAACTTATTAGATGATGATTACCTTAAGCAATTATATGACCTAAAGTTTTTATTCATTATAACCAAAAAGCCACTACTTCTGTAGTGGCTTTTTTCATTGGTGATATTAATATTAATTAAGTATTAATTTTTTCGTAACACTTTGATTGCCTGATGTAAACTGTAAAACATAAACACCATCTACTAATGAAGATAAATCTAAAGCTGTATTGTAAAAACCAGAGTTTGAATTAAGGTTTGTTTGAAATACCTTTTTACCTGTTATAGAAAATATAGACACTTCATTTTTATTTGAAGATAAAGCATCAATGTCATAGATTAAATTTACTTTCTTATCTGTTGACGGGTTTGGGTAAATTCCAAAAGAAACGGAATCGTTAATATTTTCAATACTTAAGGCATTTGTTACATTTTCAAAGTTAAAAGTTATATCTCCATTACTACTTCCTCCAAATGCTGTGAAATAAAATCTATATACCGTATCATCTGAATATTTTACATAATAAGCTTGGTTAGAGTTAATATCATAAGTATACGAAGCATTTAATGTTTTCCAGTCGTAACCAATAGTATTAATGTCTGTAGAATATGATAAGGTTGGGTTACTTGGCATACCAGTTGGTTCGTCGTTTTGTGCTACAGTAACTTCATCGCTGTGCAACGTACCAGTAACCGGATAATAAAGTGAACCATCTCCATAATAATCAGCAGCATATTTGGTAAAGACAAAATCCCAGTCTGAAATTGCAGGTTCAGCAACAACTTCTGCGTTATTTTGTAAAGAATAGTAGTTAAATTTATTATTTGGGTTATTTGTGTTTGGTATTGTTACAGTTTGATCAGTACTCCATGTAGATGTACTAGCATCCCAAGTTGCATATTTAAACGTATAACCAGCAGCATAAGTCTCGTTAATAAATTTTCTGTAGGTACCATCGGCATATTTTAAAACAAAAACAATGGTACCATCTACACCATGTGTAACTGGGTTATACTCTCCAAATCCATAGGTTGCAGAACCTTGTTCAAAAGCACCGTTACTCCATGTGGTTTCACTATTGTAAAGTGGTGTCCAATTGGCTTCATTAGCCACATCAACCGTATTATAATCTGCAGCTGTATTAGCCGCTTCAAAAACCTCTATGCCAATACCGCTATTAACGCGCATCCCAAAGTTATAAGAGCTTGTTCTTAAGAAAGCAATGTCCCAAGAATTAGCAGTAAAAGAGGTTGCTGTTTGTGTACTTAATTTATAATAAACTTGGTTGGCATAACTTGGTTGCATAGATAAGTTAACTACGGTTTCTTGCGCATAAGCAGAAGAGCAGAATAATACTAGTATTAAAAATTGTAAAGTTGTTTTCATTGGTTTGTTATTTAAAATGGTTCTAAAGTTTGAAATGTGTTGTAAAAAAAGAGTAGCGAACTACTCTTTTTAGTTGTTGTTATTATTGTAGTAGACTATATACAAATTTTGGATGACCACGTTCTCCATCATCGCTATACATAGCTATAAATTGTAATTTGTAATAGTTGCCAGCTGTATCATTAACGATATAAAATACAGTATCTATTAATGCAGGCGAACTACTTGGTCCACCGCCAACTCTCCATGTGCTACCTATATTACGTTGGTCATTATCAAAAGTAATTGATAAGGCATCCGTTAGTGTAAAATCTTCGTATGTGTAAGCTTCAGTTTCTGTATCAATTTTATAGGAAACAGCACCTCCTTTTGTATTAGTTACTACAAAATCGGAATAACCATAAGAACCATAACCTTCAATTTCATTAGTAAATACAGTAAAATTTAAATCCCAATCTGTTTTTTCTGGTTCAACGCTTACCTCAGACTCAGTATTAAAACTGAAGAAGGTAAAATTATAAGCACTGTTTTTAGAAATGGTTACTTCTTGGTGTGTGGTATCATCTAAGTCTGCATATTGAAGCACATAATCATTACCATCTAACAGTACTCTAATTTTTTTCCATCCTCTAGCATCTCCTGCAACTGCAACGCTACCAGTAGCTGCTTCTTCCGTGCCTACTTCATAACCTAAATTCACTAAGTAAACTGGGTTTTCTGAGTCTATTGATGAGATTGCTTCAATGGCAGTTTCTGTAATTTGGCCATAAGGTGCATCAATAAATTCCATATTGTCAGCATCAAAAGTACCAATAGCAACTTGTGGCTGTAGCTCTTGTACTTCTGCTGTAGAAGAAGTAATGGCATCAATATCTGTAGTTGATAATTCTGCGGTTGCCATATAAATAGAACCGTTAATTCCAACTCTAAAGTCTGATCCGGAGTAAAATCCTAAATCCCAAGAATCTCTTTGTACAGCCGTTGATGTATTTGTACTTAAGTCTATATATACTTGGTTTTCTTCATTAGAACCTCCAACATCTGGTGTAACCTCTGCACCTTCTATAACAATAGAAATTGGTCCGGAAGCATCATCATCGCTACTACAGCTGTTAAATGCAATAATACCAAAGCATAATGCTAGTTTTAAAAATTTATGTTTCATAATTGTTAGTGTTTAAAAATTTAAATTATATAATAACTTGAGATAAAATGAACGTCCATAACCCAACAAAAGTGAGCTATTGGTTGTGCTGTGCGTGCCACCTGTTGCAGAATTACTAACATTTACATTAGTAACATCAAAAAGGTTACGTGCACCAATTGTTACATCTATTTTACGATCTAAAAACGATTTTTTTACAGAGGCGTCTACCCAACTATAAGCCTCGGTTTTAGATAAACTAAAAGTAGAGTTTCCATCTGTATCTGTGCCAGTGGCGTAATATTGCTCTTGTTCTCCATTGTACTTTAAAAGCAGTGTAAAGCCAGTTTTCCATGGTTCTAGATAGTACGAAGCACTTGTATTTAGTTGAAGATTGTATAAGAAATCATCATTACTGTTGGCTTCGCTATTATTTATTCTAGAAATACCTTGAAGTGTTGCACCCAAGTTAAATGAAAAATTTTCCTTTTGTAACGTGTTTTCTAACGTGAAGCCAACTAATTTATACTTATCAATGTTGATATATTGATATTGTAAAGGCGTATCATTAACGATAGCTAAATCAATTTTATCAGATACATCTAAGTAGCTAATCTTTAAATTGTTGACCATTGAGAAGTTATGTAGCCAGCTTCTTTTCTTTAAGTTTAAGAAAGCAGAATAGCCATTTTCTGGATTTAAGTCTTCATTACCTTGTACATCATGGTTAGAGTCTACAAAATAATAATAGAGTTCTTCAAAATTAGGAACTCTATAAGATGTACCAACATTTCCTCTTAATTCAAATCCTTTATTCATTAGATATCGTGCGCTTAATGATCCTAAAAATTTAGAATCGAAAAGGGTGTTGTACTCATATCTTACGCCAGGACGTAAAGAGAATTTTTGAGTTAAGTTATATTCTGCAGTACTAAATAAAGCTAAATTGGTTTGCGTGTTGGTTTTGGCCTGTTGGGTAATACTTCCAGAAGCTTCCGTATCAAAACCTTCCATGTATCGTGCTTCATAACCTAACTGAAAGTTAAAAGCATCACTTTTTATTAAATTACCAACGGTACCTTTAGAGAATAGAACTTTACTAGACTGATAGGTTTCGTCGGTTTCGTTAGTGCGTTCTCTACTTAGAATGTAATAGTTAAATTCATTTAAATCGCGCTCTTGTTGCTGATAAGATAATGAGGCGTTGTAATTAGCTCCAGACTTAAATTTACCATCTACATTAATATTGTTTACAAATCTATTGGTAGTATAAATTTTATCAGTAGCAGAAGGATTACTTGTTTGATTTTCCGTATCAATATTTGCTCTAACAGCCGTATCGTAAAAATTTATTATTTCGTTAAAGTATTCAAACTTATAAACAAGTTTAAAATTATTTCCTTTATAATTAATTAAGGCATTAGTGGTTAGTTGCTCTTTTGGTAACCATTCATAACCTCTTAGTCCGTCATTTTCATAATAGTTTTTCCCTTCTCTGTTGTTTAAAAAACCAGCAAAATCATTTCGGTTGGCTCCTATTTTTGCCATCCACTTATCATTTATATTGTGTGTTACGCTTAAGGATTGGATATGTCTGCCCTGATCAAACCAAGCATATTCATCGCTAACGGTTTCTTCTTGTAAATAGGCTTGTATGCGCCAATCATTGTCAATAGATTTTTTAGTAATAATATTAATAACACCAGAAACAGCGTTAGCACCATATTCAACTCCCATGGCACCTTCAACAATCTCTATACGTTCTATATTATCGAGATTAATTTGAGTCAAATCAATGTTGTTACCAAACCCATTATCGCTAACCATTGGTATATTATCAATAAGAATATTGAAATACTCTGAGTCTAGACCAAAAAAAGAAATAGTAGAACGTCCTGTTTGGGCATTAGGAATTATATTAAGGTTTAGATTAAAATTTAATAAATCGGCTAAATTGTTAGCTGCAACTTGTTCAATTTGTTTTCTATTGATAACTATAACGTTATGAACAGATTTTTTAATAGATGTTGGGTTTATTTGCCCTGTTACCACAACTTCGTCTAAAGATTCTGTTGTAGTACTGTCTACAGTAGTCACTCTTTCTTGAGCGAAAACGAACGAAAAGAAGAAAAGGAAAAAATAAATTGAAATTTTATTTTTATTTAGACTCATTCTATTTAGATTTGCTGCAAATATAGAATCTTATTTTAATTCATTCCAAATAAGAATAGGTTTTTTTAAATTCAATTAATTTTTTTTAAAAATGAAAAGAGTAATAATTTTATCGTTGGTATTAGCTGTGACATTTAATCTTAATGCACAAAAAAAGAAAACACAAGATCAAGAAGCTATAAAAAAAATGTGTGGTTGTTATGAAGTAACCTTTAATTTTGCAGAGACGTTTTCTTATAGTGAAGATTCGCTATACAGACCATCTAAAACTAAAGTAGATAAAGGTTTAGAATGGGCACAATTAGTAACTGATGAGGATGATAAAATTTCTATTCAGCATTTATTGCAAGTAGGTAGACCAGATCAACCAATGATTATAAAACACTGGAGACAAGATTGGTTGTTTGAGAATAAAGATTTTTATATGTATAATGGTGATAACGAATGGGTGTTTGAAAACAAGTCTAAAGACGATGTAAAAGGACAATGGACACAAAAAGTATATCAAGTAGATGATAGTCCTCGTTATGAAGGGTCTTCAACTTGGGTGCATGTTGATGGAAAAAGCTATTGGGAAAACGAAACTACTGCACCTTTACCTAGAAGAGAATATACTAAACGTAGCGATTATAATGTAACTTTGAGAGGTAACCGTCATGAAATCACTAAATATGGTTGGTTACACGATCAAGATAACGCTAAAATTATTAGAGAAGAAGGTAAAGAAGATGTTGTTTTGGCCAAAGAAAAAGGGTACAACACCTATGTTAAAGTTGATGATAGTAAATGCCAAGCTGCACAAGAATGGTGGAAAGAGCATCAAGAAAAATGGGCTTTAGTAAGAAGTAAATGGGATGAGGTTTATGGAAGAAATAAAGATTTAAATTTAGAAACTAAAGTAGATAATAAACCACTATATAAACATTTGTTTGATGATGCTGTTGTAGAACAGAAAGAAATTGAAACTACTATAGAGTCGTTTGTAAAAAAATAATATGAAAAAAATTAAATCTTATTTAGCGTTTTTAGCATTGGCAATAAGTCTTCAGGGAATTGCTCAAAGTAATGTGTTTTTAGACAGAGAATTTTGGGATACAAAGCCTACTGTTGAAACCCTTAAATTAAAAATTAAAGAGGGCAATAATGCCTCTGAAGCTAATAGTTATAATTTTGATGGTGTTGTATATGCCATTTTACAAAATGCACCTTTTGAGTCTATTGTTTATTTAATGTCTCAAAAAGGGAATGATGTTAATAAACTAACTCACGATGGTAGAACCTACGTTTTTTGGGCTGCCTACAAGGGAAATGCTAAGTTAGTAGAGTATTTATTAGAAAATGGCGCTAAAACAGATATTACAGACGACAAAGGAAATACTATAGTTACGTTTGCTGCAGGTGCTGGCCAACAAAATACAGAAGTATACGAGTTGTGTTTTAAAAAAGACAAAACCCTAGTTACTAAAACAAATCCAGATGGTGCTAATGCTTTATTGTTAGCAGCACCAAGCGATAAGGATTTTAAGCTTGTTAAATATTTTCAATCTAGAGGTTTAGGTATTTCTAGTAAAGACTATAACGACAATGGTATTTTTAATTATGTGGCGAGAGGTGGTAATATTGATTTAATGAAAAAACTTGTTAAGGATAATATAACAGGTACTGATCAGGCATTCATTTTTGTAGCAAATGGTACTAGAGGTAAAACTAATGGGATTGATGTATATGAATATCTAAGTGAAATTGGTTTAAACCCTAACGTTGTTAATAAAGCTAAAGTTTCACCACTGCACATTGCGGCATCAAAAACTAAAGATTTAGGCGTTTTCTATTTCTTATTAGAAAATAAACTAAACGCAAGGGATAAGGATAGTAAAGGAAATGACGCGCTTATGTTGGCGGCATCAAAAAACAGCCTTAATGTTATAAAAGTGTTGTATGCGCATTCTAAATCTGTTAACGAAACCAATAGAAAAGGACAATCTGCGTTAACATTTGCTGTACAAGGTAATTCAGAAGACGTTATAGAATTTCTTATTAAAAAAGGAAGTAAAACAGCAATATTAGATGCTGACGGTAATAATTTAGCTTATTATTTAATTGATTCTTACTCTAAGAAAAACCAAGAAGAATTTTACAACAAACTAAATGTACTACAGACTAATAACGTAGATTTAACCGCTTCACAAAAAAACGGAAATACATGGTATCATTTAGCAGTTGAAAAAAACAGTTTAGAGCTATTAAAATTAGCAACAGAGTTTGATTTAGATATAAATGCCAAAAATGTAGATGGAAATACAGCTTTACATTTAGCTGCTTTAAAAGCAAAAGACGATACAATTCTTAAGTTTTTATTAGAAAATGGAGCGGATAAAAAGCTACTAACAGATTTTGAAGAATCCGCTTATGATTTAGCTAGTGAAAACGAATTGCTTTCACAGAAAAAGATTTCTATTAAGTTTTTAAAATAAAAAAGTTTGAAGATGAAAAACATAAAATTAATAAGCTTATTATCTATTCTTGTTTTAGGCTTAGTATCCTTTACTACTTTCAATGAATCAACTAAATATAAATGTATGATTCAAATGACTAATTATACTGGTGAAGGTGCATATATTGTAATTTCGTTATTAAATTCTGAAGGAGAATATGTAGAAACCTTAAATGTTAAAGGCGATGATGATGAGTGGTACAACACTGTAGAATCTTGGTGGCAATTTTACGGAAAACGCAGACCAAATATAGACGCTATTACAGGAGCGACCATTAGTGGTGGCGAACGTGCTATAACCGTTATAGAAATTGATGACAACAAATTGGATAAAGGTTATAAATTAAGATTTGAAACTGCTGTAGAAGATCAAGAATATTACGAAAGTGATGTAGAATTAGAGTTAACCTCAGCTAACGTAAAAAGTAAAGTAGAAGGTACAGGCTTTATTAGATACATACGTTTAATGGCTCAATAAAATCCAATTAAATGACCATTTCTATTTGGAGATTTAGTCATCTTATGTTGGCTTTAGTGTCTTCTGTTTTTATATTATTAGCCTCAGTAACAGGTGTTGTTTTAGCATTTCAACCTATTTCAGAACAATTAGAGCCGTATAAAATTTCAGATTTTGAAGACGTAAAAGTTGCAGAAACAGTAACGCAATTACATAAAAAATATCCTGAAGTATTAGAGATACAGGTTGATGCTAATCAATTTGTATTGGCTTCAGTTATTAATGAGAATGGTGAAAGCCTAAATGGGTACATTAATCCAAAAACGGCTGAATTTCTTGGTGATAGAATTGAAGTGTCTAATTTTTTTAAATGGGTTACTAATTTTCATAGATCCTTATTTTTAAAAAGTATTGGTCGCTTTTTTGTTGGACTCTGTTCTTTTTTCTTGTTCTTAATTGCGATTTCGGGTACGGTTTTAATATTAAAAAGACAAGGTGGTTTAAAGCAATTTTTTTCAAAAGTTGTTAATGAAAATTTCAATCAGTATTGGCATGTTGTATTAGGAAGGTTAAATTTAATTCCTATTATAATAATAACGCTTACAGGAATTTATTTATCTGCTGAAAAATTCAATTTACTTCCTGTACGCTCTGTTAAGCATCTCATAGATTTTGATACTTTATCAGAATCTCCAAAACAGGATTTTCAAAATTTTTCTGTTTTTAAGAGTATTTATCTTTCTGAGGTAAAACGTATAGAATTCCCATTTTCTAATGATGTGGAAGACTATTTTACACTCTCGTTAAAGGATAAAGAATTAATTGTTAATCAATTTACAGGTGAAGTTTTAAGTGAAATTAACTATCCGTTAGTTACCCTATTTTCAGACTTAAGTTTACTGTTGCATACAGGTCAAGGTAGTATTTTTTGGTCCATTATTTTAGCCGTTGCCTCTGTAAATATTTTATTCTTTATGTATTCTGGTTTTGCTATGACCTTAAAGAGGAGACAATCAAAACTGAAAAATAAATTTAAAAAAGATGCTTGTAAATATGTGATTTTAGTAGGTTCTGAAAATGGAGGTACCTTGCCATTTGCTAATCAATTACAACAACAGTTGTTAAAGGCAGGAGAAACTGTTTATATAACAGAGCTTAATAATTACGATACGTTTAGCAATGCTGAGCATTTTATTGTATTAACTGCAACGTATGGAGAAGGTGAAGCACCAGCTAATGCAAATAAGTTTTTAGAGCGATTAAACATTATAAAACAAACCCAAAATATCAGCTATTCCGTTGTAGGTTTTGGTTCGTTAGCGTATCCTGAATTTTGCAAATTTGCTTTTGATGTAGATAAGGCATTGTCTATTAAGTTTCAACAAGAGCTTCCTGTTTTTACCATTAATGATAAATCGGTAGAATCTTTTGAAGAATGGTTAACCCTTTGGAATAAAAATAAGAAGCTTCCGATTAAAATTTCAAAAGAAAAATTAACGGTTAAACCAAAATTAAATGTTGGACTTACCGTTTTAGATAAAACAAAAGTAGAAGATCATCCAGATGATACGTTTTTAATGAGGTTAAAATCTAATACTAGAAAATTTACATCAGGAGATTTGTTGGCTATTTATCCTAATAACGATTACAGAGAGCGCTTGTATTCTATAGGAAAAGTAGATAATTATATGCAATTAAGTATTAAGCTACACGAGAATGGTTTGGGTTCAGGCTTTTTAAATAGTTTTAGTAAAGGTGATAGTTTTAAAGCACGTATCATTACAAATTCAGCCTTTCATTTTCCTAAAAAGGCGTCGCGAGTCATCCTCATAGCTAATGGAACTGGTATTGCGCCTTTCTTAGGTATGTTAAACCAAAACATAAAGCAATTAGAAACACATTTGTATTATGGATTAAGACAAAAAGAATCTTTTGATATCTACAAATCAGCTTTAAAAGAAAGCCAGAGTAAAAATCAACTAAAAACACTAAATCTTGCATTGTCTAGAGAAATGCCTAAGACCTATGTTCAAGATTTAATAAAACGCGATGCTTCATTTATTGCTGAAACCCTAAAAAATAATGGTGTTGTAATGATTTGCGGTTCTTTAGCTATGCAAAACGATGTGCTGTCTGTACTAGATAGTATTACTACAGAAAATTTAAAACAACCATTAGAATATTTTAACAGTCAGATAAAAACAGATTGTTATTAACCTAAAAACAGAGACTATGTGTAATTCAATAAAAACAATTTCTAAAGTGAGTAATGGCGAATTATCCATCTGTAAAAACTGTAACGTATATCATTTAGAATATAACAATATTTACTTTGAGTTTACTGTAAAACAGTATGAGCAGTTTAAAAATTACCTATTAAATATTGAACCTGATTACTGGGAAGACAGATATGCAGATGCTGATCTTAAGCGTAAAATACCAATACCATCATTGCAATCTAACTTGGTTTTAATGTTTAATAGACAAGAGATAAGTGAGTTAAAATATTTGTTTTGCAACAGTTATAGTGTTTTTGAAACCTATTTAAAAGTAGAGGATATTGATGCTATGGTGATTTTAAATTAAACCTCAGAAGGTTCTCTTATAATTGGTTCTTCTTCAGATTTAATAATAGTAGGAAATATCATAGGTGCCAAAGATTTTACAGGCTTATAAAGCATACTTTCTTCCAGATCTTCTTGCTCCATAAAAGGTAACGTGTTGTTCATTTTATCAAAAACAATGAGAAGCACACTTAAAATCATTCCTATTTTTAAAGCCCCAAAAACACCACCAGCCAATTTATTAATAATGCCAAGCGCCGCAAAATCTGCGAGTTTAGTAAGTGCTTTACCTGCTAAGCCAATGGCTAAAACAATCACCACAAAAGTAATGGCAAAGGCAACGATATTAATTGTTTTTTCATTCCAATCTACTTTTGGTTCTAAAAATCCGGCAGCAAAACCACTGAAATGGATAGCACCATAAACACCTAAAACTAATGCAACTAAAGATGCAACTTCTACAAAAAGCCCTTTAAAGATTCCTCTAATAAATCCAAATAATAAAAGGGCAGCCAAAACAATATCAATAATACTCATGGTGTAAGTGTTTAAGACAAAAATACATGATTTTTTTAAGTTGAAATTTTATATTAATCAATGCATCAATTTTAAGACATTATAACCTTGGAGATGCATTAGTTTATTAACTTTGAATTTTTATAATTAGGAATACATAGTAAATATATTCCGTTTATTAGGGCAGTGACTATGGCAAGAGATGAACAATTAAAAGAACGTTGGAAATTAGTAGTAGAGAAACTCTCTAATCAGTTTGCAGATGGAGATACTTTAGATTTAGATGCTATAATTTATTTAATAGGTGTACAAGAACTTGGTCAGTTACATCGCGAATACAAAAAAGACCATAAACTAGATTTAATGCATATTGCAATTTGTAAAGTTTTAGAACCTTATGGGTTTTATGAATTTGATTTTGTAGATGAAGACGGTTGGCCACATTACAAAGTGTTAGCGCAATTACCACATCTTAAAGCAGGTGAGCAAAGTGTGTTAATGAAAGAAGCTATTGTAAATTATTTTGTAGAAACTAAATATATAGACTAGTTTCTAATACTCTCCACTACTATAACTCGTAAAAAAGAACTAAATTTGCACTCGTTTTTGAATAGAAATCATGATAGATAAGATAAAAGAACTCATAGCAGAAGCAGAAGCTTTTACAGCACAATCTAAAGAAGAGGTTGAGGCTTTTAGAATTAAGTATTTAGGGTCTAAAGGACTATTAAAAGACTATTTTGCTGAGTTTAAAAATGTAGCAAACGACCAAAAGAAAGAGTTTGGCCAAACAATTAACCAGCTTAAAAAAACAGCTGAAGATAAAGTTAACGCTTTAAAAGAAGCTTTAGAGAGTCAAGAAGAAGAAAAAGGAATTTACGGTGATTTATCTCGACCAGGAGAACCAATAGCCATTGGTGCTCGTCACCCGATTTCTATTGTAAAAAATGAAATTATAGATATCTTTTCTCGTATTGGGTTTAACGTAAGTGAAGGACCAGAAATTGAAGACGATTGGCATAATTTTACAGCCTTAAACTTGCCAGAATATCATCCAGCAAGAGATATGCAAGATACCTTCTTCATTCAAACAGATCCAGATATTTTATTGCGTACTCATACAAGTTCTGTACAAGTGCGTTACATGGAAAATAATAAACCTCCAATTAGAACAATTTCTCCTGGTCGCGTATATCGTAATGAAGCTATTTCTGCACGTTCACATTGTTTCTTTCACCAAGTAGAAGGATTATACATTGATAAAGATGTAAGCTTTGCAGATTTAAAACAAACACTTCAATATTTTACAACAGAGATGTTTGGTAAATCTAAGATTAGATTGCGCCCATCTTACTTTCCGTTTACAGAACCTAGTGCAGAAGTAGATGTATATTGGGGATTGGAAACCGAAACCGATTATAAAATCACTAAAGGAACAGGTTGGTTAGAGATTATGGGTTGTGGTATGGTTGATCCAAACGTGCTAGAAAACTGTGGTATCGACTCTAAAGAATACTCTGGTTTTGCATTTGGTATGGGAATCGATAGAATAGCAATGCTACTTAATCAAATAAGTGATATTAGATTATTAAGTGAAAACGATGTTAGGTTCTTAGAGCAGTTTAAAAGTGCACTTTAATAGCTAAGCTTTAGTTGTTAAAAAAGAACCAAATATGATTTTTTAAGGTTTGACTATTAGAAAGGTTTATACGTGTAATGAAAAAAGATATCAATATACCTCAAGTTAAAGATGTACACGTTGCCGTAGTGCAAGAGCAACATATAGAATACAAAACATTAGATTGGAATGCTTATATCATTAACAATAGCGACAATGATTTAGAAACCGTTCTTATAGTTTCTAGAGGTTACAACGATAAGAAATTAACACCTTTAATGAGACATACTATTGCAAAACTACCAGCAAGAAGCTATGCTAAAATTGAATACCTGCAGGAGAAGGTTTTAGAACTTAACAACGAGTTTAAAATTACTTTTTTTGAAGGCAATCAAATGTTTGATAAAAGTTATTTGTTTAGAAAAAATACAATTAATGAAAAGGCTTTACAGACTTTACCTTTAATGCAATTACGTGGGATTTTGGTAAAGTAAAGATTGAATTAATGTAATTATTGATAGCATATTAATACAATATTTAGTTCACCTAATTAAGTTTATCAATCAATTTTCCGAAGACTTTTTTAGGGTTTTTATTTTCATATAAAATATCATAAACCGCGTTTATAATTGGTAATTGAGTTTTCTTTTTATTCTTTCGGTTTAATAAATGAGCACTTTTGGTAGCATAATAGCCTTCTGCAATCATATTCATTTCCATTTGTGCAGATTTTACAGTGTAGCCTTTACCAATCATGTTTCCGAACATGCGGTTTCGAGAAAAAATAGAATAACCAGTCACTAATAAATCACCTAAGTAAGCGGAGTTATTAATGTTACGTTTCATCTTATGCATTTTTTTGATAAAGCGTTTCATTTCTCGAATAGAATTACTCATCAATACACTCTGAAAATTATCACCATAACCTAAACCATGTGCAATTCCGGCAGCAATAGCGTAAATGTTTTTTAACATTACAGCGTATTCTATACCAATTACATCATCACTAGTTTTAGTTTTAATGTAATCACTAGATAAACTATCTGCAATAGCTTGTGCTTTCTTAATATCATCACAAGCAATAGTTAAATAAGATAAACGCTCTAAAGCAACTTCTTCTGCATGGCAAGGTCCTGCAATAACAGCGATGTTTTCAAAAGGTATATTATATTCATCATGAAAATGTTCACCAACTAATTTTCCTGTTTCTGGCATAATACCTTTTACAGCAGATACAATTGTTTTTTGGCTAATATCTGTCGTAAGTTTTTCTAATTCACCATGGATAAAAGCAGAAGGAATCACAAAAATAAGTACATCTGCCCATTCTGCGATTTCGTTAATATCGTTGCTAAGTTTTAGTTGCTCTGTATGAAACTCAACAGAACTTAAATAACTTGGGTTATGTTTTTCTTTTAAGATATGCTCTTTAGCATAAACGCTGCGCATATACCAACCAATCTCATTTTGATTTTCGCAAAGCATTTTTACAATGGCAGTTGCCCAACTCCCAGCACCAAAAACAGCATATTTTACAGTGTCACTCATAGTGATTTTATCAATTTTCAATATCAAAAATAATCAAAATAAAGCAAAATGTAGTTTTTAGAGAACGAAGTGTTGACACCAAAACCCTTAGGAAATTAAGATACTTGCTGAAATTTTTTATTGTAGCACGATGGGGAAATACCTTCTTTCTGTTTAAAGATTCTATAAAAACTTGCTTTAGACTTAAAACCAGCATCATAGGCTATAGATATAATTGTAAATTTTTCGGCATCTCCGTTTTCTAAACGTTCTTTTATGGTGTTTATTCGGTAGTCGTTTATTAAATCGTAAAAACTGGTATTTAAATAATGGTTTAAGAGTTCAGATAACTTTTTGTTAGAAATATTCATGTATTCTGAAAGCTGAGTGAGATTAAGATCTTCATTGAGATATACTTTATCTTCTTTTAACAAATATTCTAATTTTCGCTTTAGTTTTTCAATTTCTTGTGGTTTTAAACTGTCGAGCTGCCTAACGATTGTTTTTTCTTTCTGTGTGTTCTGATCTGTTACTAAATTAGACTCGTTGAGTGTTGATTTTGTTTCATCTAATTGATCTAGTAAAAAACTTGGTATGAGAATTTGTGATTGATAAAGGCCTTTGTAACCTAAGTAGAGATAAAGAAAGAATAGCATAAATGCGATAATCGTACCTATATTCCATAAATCTACAGTGAAAAACAGCTCATAGACGCTGAGTAATGAATCTATAATAACAATTATTAAAAATCCAATAATAAAATGTTTGTACCATTGCAGATTTTGTGACGATAGATTGGCGTAATTTTCTTGAATTGAAATCCTTAAACGATTTAAAAACTGTAGGGTTTTAAAAATGTAATAAATAATAAAAAAGTTTTCTAAAATGTTGAAAGGAATCTCCAAAGTTATGTAGACTTTATGATAACTATCTAAATAATCTGTAGTCATTGCAATACATAAAGGTATATTACATAACACAAAAACAATAGTAAAAGGAATGAGACTCTTAAGATAGGGTCGTAAGATTTTTTCTTTAGAAAACACTAAAGATTTAACGAGATATAGAAAAGAAGGTCCAAGCAGATAGCCTACACCATGCCCAAAGAGTATGGCGATACCTCCTGTAATTCTAATTTTATGCAAATAGGAATAATAATAGAGTAAAAAAAAGAAAGCGTTTATAAAAAAGATGTTCAGAATAGTTTTTGAAAAATGAACCTTCGATTTTATAAGAACAAGAATTAAGAACGCTAAGAATGACATTCCGGCGATTAAAAAGAAATCGATAAACATTTCCCATCTATCCATATGCCGAATATAGAAAGGTTATGTACTGATTCCAAAAATTTAACGCAGGAATGTCTTAATTTACCTAATTATTTCTTTAATATTTTCAATCTTTCAGAACTTCCGTTTAACACTAAGAAATAAAATCCACTGTTTAAATGACTGATATTAATTTGATTATTAAAATTTACAATACCAGTCAACATAGATTTGCCATTGATGTCAAAAATCGTATAGTTTTCGGATTGTAATGGCTCTTGGCTAGAGATGTTAAGAATATCTTTTACTGGGTTTGGATATATTCTTATTGATTCGTCAAAATTATTATCGGCAATATTTAATAGGGAGTTGCTAGCAATTTTAAAGAGGTAGTTGTCTCTAAAACCAGAAGAGGTTATTTGTATAGTCTCGGAAGCAAAAGGACTTATGTTTGCAGTTTCTCTAAATGAGCCAGCAATAATTATATTATCATTAGAATCTACCGTTACAGGTTGTGACTCTACAGCATTTAATGCGCCAAATTGATAGCCTCCTGAAAATTCTCCAGCACTATTCATTTTTACTAAATAACTGTCAAAAACATGGGTTGTTTGTTTATTTAGAGTATAGTTACCTACGGTTAGTGTTGAACTAAAGAAGCCAGTAGCATAAATAGTGTTATTAGAATCTATATCTATACCGTAACCAAAAATTGAATCAGGACCTCCGTCAATCTCATTAATCCAAGATGTATTGCTATTAGTAAAGTCAACTTTAGCTACAAAAGCCTCATAATTGCTATCAGAATCAATAGAAAATTGGTCTGAGGTGCCTTCATTAGATATTAAAATACCACCATAATAACCGGTTACATACGCATTATTGTTATTGTCAACAGCAATTGCAGTTCCGATACATTCAGATTGAGCTTCACCAACTTTTATGGCGTTTTGATAATTACCCCATGTATCTAACTTAAGAGCGAATAAACCGCGATAATTTGGAGTGGTACTAAGTGTAATAGACTCTGTGCCAAACATAGGTGTATAAAACGTAGATGTTTCTCTATATTGTCCAGTAATATAAGAATCACCAGATGGTGTTACATCGATGCTCATACCTAAGTCAAAGTCTGTACCACCTGCACTATACATCCATAGGTAATAACCGTCAGAAGCATATTTAAAAACAAAAATATCTGAGAAACCACTACTTGTTATAGACGAAGTTCCTGCTGGATGTGCAATTGATATTGTGCTATTATAAAATCCGGTTACGTAAATATCACCATTACTGTCTGTACCAACATCAGATATACTCTCAAAAGAGTCATCTGTTGCCCCAAAGGATGTCGCCCAAAGAAAGTTACCATCAGTATCTAATTTAACAATGAACATTTCATAATTCGTAGAGCTTAGAATATATTCTCCTGCACCAGGATTGGCATCAAAATCTCCGGCATCAAAATAACCTACGACAATTACATTGCCGTTTAAATCTACAGAAATACTTTTTGGAATTACGGAATGATTTGGATCAATATCACCATCATTCGGCTGTGATAAAGTTTTTGCCCATAAAACATTGCCATTACTATCCGTTTTTGTAACAAATCCATTAAAAAAACCTAAGCCAGTTAATGTAATGTTATCAAAAGCTGTAAGTTCTCCAAAATATCCAGTTGTATACGTATTATCGTTATGATCTGTATCAACAGCTAACATAACATCTTCAGAATAGTTTCCAAAGTGTTGATGCCACTCGAGTGTTTGAGCTGTTGAAAAAACTGTAAAGCATAAGGAGATGCAGAATAATGTAATTTTGTTTTTCATAATAGAGTTTTAAAAGGATTGAACATTACAAATGAATCATTTTCTTTTTAAAAATCGTTCTTATTGGAAGCATTGATACTAATTTTGGATACCATATTAATAGAATTTTGGCACGTCTTTTGAATCTAAACGTCATATAACCTTAAAACCGTTAGATTATGAAAATTTTAAAACTACTATTAGGATTTGCTCTTGTTGCCACATTGTTTACATCTTGTTATGTAGAAGAAGTACATTATAATGATGAACCAAACATCTCATTAAATCAGTTATTAAATTCTTATGATTTATGGTATGTAGATATTAATGAAACTCAAGGTTATGGAGAAACACCTTTTTTGCAAATAGCATTTACGGTATCATTTAATAACGGCATTATGTATGCTAATAATAACTTAGTTGGTATTATTGGTAGCCAAGGTAATGGTTACGGAGTTCAAATTGGTACTTATAATGCTTATGATATGATATTAGATGTAAATCATATTATAGATGGTTATGATAGTTTTGATGTTTATCAATTAGATAATAATACCTTAGAATTATATAATCCTTTTAATGATACCTCTTATTTTTTGCATGGATATCAGCGTTCTAATTTTGATTATGATTACGTGTTTTACGATAATATTCATTATTTCTTGCAAGAATACGAAGCTTGGGAAAAAACATATACAAGTAATTATGGAGCATTAAATGATTTTGATAATGAGAATTACCTACAGTTTTTATCTGGTGGAAATGATGATACATTTAGAAGCTCTCAAGATGTAAATATTTATAATCCAGATAATATATTTTGGGATTTTATAGGTGATTATGGCGTAGGTAATGTTTCTGGTAATATGTACCTAAAAACATTAACATTAGATTATGATTTCTTTGACAATGAATTCTTTGAACTGAGCGTTATTAATGATAACAAGATAGAATTGTTTCACCCAAATTCTGGCACTTTATATGAGTTTACAGGAAGAGGTTATATACAATATTACAGAGATGCGCCAACAGAAGGTAAATCAGTTATACAAGAAAATGAACTTAAAAAGCGTAAACAAAACACAAAGAAAGTAGAGAATACTAGAGAAAATACGAGAAGTATTTAAAACTTAAAGATACAAATGAAACTAAATTTTGGTTGGTTATTTAGTTTCAGAACGCTCAGAGAAACATTTGTTTTTCTGAGCGTTTTCTTTTAAATTTAATTAGTTGGTTTACAGGTTCTTTAATATAACTTCTAAGTCTTTTAACTCATAAGGTTTAGCCATTATAATTTTATCCGCACTTAAAAGAAAATACATAGGTGTAGCAGAAACTCCATAAGTTATAACTGTTGGGTTTTCCCATTTACCTAACCCAATTTGATGTATAAAATTTGGATAGTTTTTAATTTCTTTATCCCAATGATTATCTTCTTTTTCTAAACCAAAAGCCACAACTTTTAAGTTGGGTTTGTTAGCAACCATGTCTTTTACTTTTGGTAACTCATCTAAACAGTGTCCGCAAGCGCTACTCCAAAAAACAAGTAAATAATAATCGGATCCTTTTAATTGGTGTAAGCTTGTGTTTTGTCCATTAGAAGTTATTTCAAAATTAGGCGCTACAGCTCCTATAGATGTATTTTTAAAAGAGGTTACCATTTCTTCTAATACTTTATTGTTGGTTGCTTTAGCTAATTCTAATAAATAATTATCTGTAATGTAATTAGCAACCTCATGGTTTTCTGAGCTTACAAAATGTTGCCATAGCATTTCTAATAAACTTGTTTTAATAATTAAATCATCATTAGAAATTGCCTTTGCTACATCGTCAATATGAGATTTGTAGGTGTCATTAGTTGGGTTTTGCACCATGTTAAAGACATAAGAGGTTACCCGATCTGTTAAAAACGTAGAGCTTTGTAATAAGTAATTGCTAAAATCTACCTGACTTAAATAGTGTTCTTTTAAGTTTTTAGAATAGGTGGAAATGTTTTCATATTGTGCAGGCATATAAGGACGATTAGCTGTTATAAAATTAAGCGCTAATTTATCTTTAGCTAAATCTTCGTATGCTAATTGGGTGTCTTTTAATGTTTTAAAAATGGCACTAAACCCTTTTTTATCTTCGTTATTTTTAGTGTAATAATTACTAATGGTGTGGTTTACCATTTCAATACTTTTTAAGTAAGACATCCAAAGTTTATTTTCTTCAGATTCTGTAAATTCTACACCTTCATCTTGGTTAAAATTGAAGTTAACAGACTCTTTGCCATCATAGATAAAATCGAAATTATTTTCTTCTGGCGGAATTGCATAAACTATTTTGTAAATACCAGCTTCTAAGGAGTCTTTTAATTTTATTTCAAACTGACCATTGCTGTCTAATTTTCCTCTATCAATGTAATTAGCACCTTCTGGTGTTGCCTTATATAAAAAAGCATACGTGTAATCTTCTGCTGGTGAAAACGTGCCTTTTATAGTTTGTGCCAGTGAGATAAATGGTAATACTAATGCTATGATTAAAATTTTCTTCATTTTATTTATGCTATTTATTTACAATGGTGTGTCAAAAATTGAGCCATTTTAAAGTAGTTATTGTGTTTTAGATCTAATACTTTCTACAATTACAGTAGCTAATATTAAAGCGCCTCCAACAAATGTATGTATTGTTGGTATTTCATTCAAGAAAAAGAAGGCAATTATAATTCCAAAAACGGGTTGTGTGCTTCCTATTATGCTCGCTGTACTTGCTTTAAAGTATTTTAAACTATTTACAAATAGTGTATGGCCAATTGATGTGGTTACTAATGCTAGTAATAAAACGTAAGGATATTGTGTTTTAATATTAGAAGTATCCATAATAAATAAAACAGGAGCCAATAATACAGCTACAATAGCAACTTGATAGAACATTAACATAGTGCTGTTATAATTGGCAACTTGTCCTTTTAATATTAATATTCTTAAAGCGTAGCAAACAGCAGAAAGTACACCAAATAAAATGCCTTGTAAATGGCCATTTTCTAAATTGAATTCTGGGGCAAGAAAATATATGCCAACCATTACAATTATACCGAGAACAATATGTATTGGATCTAGCTTTGTTTTGGAAAATAGTGGCTCTAATAAAGCTATAATTACAGGAAAGGTAAATAACGAAATCATTCCAATGGCAACGTTAGATAACTTTAAGGCATAGAAATAGGTTATCCAATGTGCTCCCATTAAGATAGCTGCAATAAAAAAGGTTATACGGTCTTTAGCGCTAATTTTTAGTTTAATGCCTTTAAAAGCACAAAAAGTGAATAAAAAAATCATAGCTAAGATAGATCGCCACCAAATAATAACAACAGTAGGCATATCTATAAATCTACCTAATGGACCAGATGTACTTAAGCAAATAGTTGCAATAATTAAAAGTAATAAATTATTTACATGGTTTTTTTCGCTCATTGCATATCAGATAGTGCAGCTAATGCTTGTTTGGTAGATTTAATATTCTCAAATGTAATTAGTAAGCGCAGACCTTTTCTGGTTTGTTTTTCTTTCATTTTGCATTTACCAACATTTTGCTGTACAAATTGTAAAACCTTTGTAAATGCTGTACTTTGGTAAAATCCACTTTGTTGATCTTGCACAAAATAGCCAATCATTTTACTTTGTTTCATTATTAGTATTTCAATACCCATTTTTGTGGCTATCCATTTCAATCTTACGCTATCTAATAAATCTGAAACCTGAGTCGGTAATTCGCCAAAACGGTCAATAATTTCCGTTTCAAACTTTGCTAATTCTTCTTCAGTTTTAATCTCGTTTAGTTTGGTGTATAGATTTAATCGTTCTGTAATGTTGTTGATATAATCGTCTGGAAATAACAATTCAAAATCAGTATCAATAGTAATATCTTTAACGTATGTTTTAGGTTTACCATCATCTTCATATAAATCTGAAAATTCTGTTTCCTTTAACTCTTCAATAGCTTCGTTTAATATTTTTTGATAGGTATCAAAACCAATATCACTTATAAAACCACTTTGTTCGCCACCTAACAAATCTCCTGCTCCACGGATTTCTAAATCTTTCATGGCAATATTAAAACCACTTCCTAATTCTGTAAATTGCTCTAATGCACTAATACGTTTTCTAGCATCTGTTGTCATTGCAGAATATTCTGGAGTAATAAAATAACAGAATGCTTTTTTGTTACTACGGCCAACTCTACCACGCATTTGGTGTAGATCACTTAGACCAAAATTATTTGCGTTATTAATAAAAATGGTATTTGCGTTTGGTACATCTAATCCACTTTCAATAATGGTTGTACTCACTAAAACATCGAATTCCCCATTCATAAAAGCCAGCATCAAAGTTTCTAACTTTTTGCCATCCATTTGTCCATGGCCAATACCAATTTTAGCATCTGGTACCAAACGCTGAAGCATACCAGCAACTTCTTTAATGTTTTCTATTCTATTATGAATAAAAAACACTTGTCCGCCACGTTGTATCTCATAACTAACGGCATCTCTAATGGTTTCTTCACCAAATCTAATAACATGGCTTTCTATAGGATAACGATTTGGAGGTGGTGTAGTAATCACAGATAAATCTCTAGCCGCCATTAAACTAAACTGAAGTGTTCTTGGTATAGGTGTAGCTGTTAGAGTTAAGACGTCTACATTTTCTTTTATGGTTTTAAGTTTTTCTTTTACAGCAACTCCAAACTTTTGCTCTTCATCTACAATGAGTAATCCTAAATCTTTAAATTTTACATTTTTATTAGCGAGTTGATGCGTACCAATTATAATGTCTACACTTCCTTTTTCTAGAGCCTCTAAAGTGTCGCGCTTTTCTTTAGCTGTTCTAAAACGATTAATGTAATCAACGGTTACCGGAAAATCTTTTAAACGTTCTTTAAAAGTACGTGCATGTTGGTATGCTAAAATTGTTGTTGGTACTAACACCGCAACTTGTTTACCGTTATCAACTGCTTTAAAAGCTGCTCTTATGGCAACTTCTGTTTTACCAAAACCAACATCACCACAAACTAAACGATCCATTGGTCGTTCACTCTCCATATCTGCTTTTATATCTGCAGTAGAGGAGGTTTGGTCTGGTGTGTCTTCATAAATAAAAGAGGCTTCTAGCTCTAATTGCATGTGGCTATCTGGTGCGTATTGAAATCCTTTTTTTAATTTTCGTTTAGCATAGAGCTTTATAAGGTTGAAGGCAATTTCTTTAACACGAGATTTTGTTTTTTGTTTTAAAACCTTCCATGCTTTACTACCTAATTTATAAACTGTTGGTGGTTTGCCATCCTTGCCATTAAATTTGGTGATTTTATGTAAAGAGTGAATGCTGAGGTATAAAATATCGCGCTCACCATAAACTAGTTTTATAGCCTCTTGCTTTTTACCTTCGACATTAATTTTTTGTAGTCCACCAAATTTTCCAATACCATGATCAATGTGCGTTACATAATCACCTATCTCTAGATTAGTTAACTCTTTTAAGGTAATTGCTTGTTTTTTGGCATAGCCATTTTTAAGGTGAAATTTATGATAGCGATCAAATATTTGGTGATCCGTATAAACCGCAATTTTATGTTCTGTATCTATGAAACCTTGATATAAAGAAAGTACCACGGTTTTATAATGTACTTCTTGCTCAGCATCATCAAAAATATCATGAAAACGTTTGGCTTGTTGCTCACTAACACAGGCAATGTAATTGGTTATGCCGTTAGCGTGGTTTTCATTTAAATCTTCAATTAATAAATTAAATTGTTTATTAAATGCTGGTTGAGGTTTGGTGTAAAAGGCAATAAGTTGTTTGGCAAACATGGCTTCTGAGCCAAATTCTACCAAGGAATAGTCTAAAAATTGACGTTTTAATACGTCTGAATTGCAGAATAATTCTTTAGGTGAAGCGTGTTTTATATCACTGCTTAAATTATTAAAAGCATCTTCGGCTTTGGTATAAAAATCATCAATTCTAGAAAATATAAGCGAAGCATTTTTAGAAAAAATTACCGTTTTATTAGAAATGTATTTTAAGAAACTTTCACGTTGTTCTGCAATAAGTTTGTTTGCTACATTGGGTATAATGCTTACTTTTTTAATGCGTTCTGTAGATAGTTGTGTTTCTACATCAAAGGTTCTTATACTATCTACTTCATCACCAAAAAATTCAATTCGGTAGGGTTCATCATGCGAAAAAGAAAACACATCTACAATTCCACCTCTAACCGAGAAATCTCCTGGTTCAGTGACAAAATCTACACGTTTAAATTTATATTCAAATAAAACTTCGTTTACAAAATCTATGCTTAACTCGTTACCAACAGTAATTTTCAAGGTGTTTTTTTCTAGTTCCTTCTTTGTCACTACTTTTTCAAAAAGTGCATCAGGATAGGTGACAATAATGCATGGTTTTTTACGCGAATTGATACGGTTAAGCACTTCTGCTCTTAAAAGCACGTTGGCATTGTTGGTTTCTTCTATTTGGTATGGTCTGCGATAACTACCAGGATAAAATAAAACATCTTTATCATTAATGAGTTGTTCTAAATCATTAAGGTAAAAAGCTGCTTCTTCTTTATCATCTAATATAAGTAAAAAGGGGTGCTCTGCGGTTTTAAATGCTTCTGCTATTGTAATTGATAATGAAGAACCTACAAGACCTTTTAAATGTGTTTTTGTTTTGCCATTGGCTTCAGTTAAGGCAATAGCAGTTTGCAGATTTTGCAATTGCAAAGTCTGTGCGAATGTTTGGGCGATAGACACTTTACTCAAGTTTCTTATTTTGATAGTACAAATATAAAATTTTTGAAGGGTTATTAATTGAAATAATCTTTTATTAGAATTATATTTGCGCGTATTTAAAACAATAAAAATATGTCAATTTCAGATTTATACGATAGTGGCTTTAGAAAACGCAATACCGATCATTTTGCATCAATAGTTCGTGTAGCCATGAGTGATGGAATTATTACAGATTCCGAAAAAACATTTTTAGATCGATTAGCAAGAAATCTAAATGTAACGGAAAATGATTATGAAAAAATATTAAAAGATTATAACTCTTACCCAATTAATCCTCCTGTATCTTATGACAACCGTTTAGAACGATTGTTTGATTTAACAAGAATGGTTTGGGCAGATGGTGTAAAAGGTGAGGCTCAAGAAAGTTTATTACATAAGTTTTGTGTAGGCTTAGGGTTTCATGCTGTTAATGTAAAATATATTGCAGATAAAGCATTAGAGTTGGTAAAAAACGAGGCTACTTTAGAAGAGTTTAGCTATGGTATTAAGAACATGAACCAATAATTCTAAATACATATTAAAACTAAAAAAGCAACCCAATTTGGGTTGCTTTTTTAGTTTTAATATGCACAAAAGATTTACTCTACATTATCTCTCATAAATTCCTCTGCCTTTTCTACCATATTTTTGCTGCCACAGATAAAAGGAACTCTCTGGTGCAATTCGGTTGGTTTTATATCCATAATACGTGTGTAACCATCACTCGCTTTTCCGTTAGCTTGTTCTGCTAAAAATGCCATTGGATTACATTCATACAATAAACGTAATTTTCCGTTAGGCGCTTTGTAGCTTTTTGGGTACATATATATACCACCTTTAATCATGTTTCTATGAAAGTCTGAAACTAAAGAGCCTATATAACGCGATGTATATGGCCTATTGTCTTTTTCTTCTTGGCAGTATTTTATATACTTTTTAATACCTAATGGAAAATGTACATAATTACCCTCATTTACAGAATAGATGGTACCATCTTCTGGGAATTGCATATTTGGATGCGATAAATAGAATGATCCAATTGCTGGGTTTAATGTAAATCCATTTACACCATCTCCTGTGGTATACACTAGCATTGTAGATGTACCATAAACTACATAGCCAGCAGCTACTTGTTGGTTTCCTTTTTGTAAAAAGTCTTCCATGGTTACAGGTGTTCCTACAGGTGTAACTCTTCTATAAATAGAAAAAATGGTACCAACAGACACGTTAACATCTATGTTAGAAGAACCATCTAAAGGATCAATTAAAACCACGTATTTATTTTGATGATTTTCATCTTGACTATTAATGGTAATAAAATCATCTTCTTCTTCACTAGCAATACCACACACAATATTTCTTTTGGTCATGGTTTGTATAAACTTATCATTAGCGTATACATCTAATTTTTGCTGATCTTCTCCTTGTATATTAGTGTCACCAGCAGCACCAATGATATCTACAAGGCCAGCTTTGTTTACCTCATGGTTTACAACTTTGGCGGCTAAACGAATAGAATTTATTAATCTAGATAATTCTCCAGAAGTGTATTTAAACGATGATTGATTCTCTATTATAAATTCTCCTAAAGTTTGTTTTTTATTTGGCATCAAGTAAATTATTGATTAGTAGCGTACAAATATCGTATTTTTTAACAAACTATAACGTTTTCGTACGTGAAATTAGTTGTTTTGTAGTCAGAGTTTAGATTATCTTTGGTATTTCTTTTTATATATTTCATGAGTCAACCAAGATTAGCTACTAAACAAGATATGCCAAGAGTTTTAGAACTTATTCAAGAATTAGCAACTTTTGAAAAAGAGCCAGATGCAGTAGAAGTAACCCTCCAAGATTTAGAAAATGATGGTTTTGGTACCATTCCAAAATTCACCTGTTTTGTTTTAGAAAATGATGCCATAATAGAAGGTATTGCTTTAGTGTATCCTAGATACTCTACATGGAAAGGTCAGGTACTGCATTTAGAAGACCTTATTGTAAGCAAAGCTAGTAGAGGTAAAGGTTTAGGAACTCAACTTTTAGATGCGGTTGTTAAGCACGCTCAATCTTTAGGTGTTAAACGAGTGAGTTGGGAAGTTTTAGACTGGAACGAACCGGCAATAGATTTTTATGAAAGCAAAGGCGCAAATGTAATGAGAGATTGGAACGTAGTTCAATTAAATGAAAAGGCAATAGCGAGCTATATAAATAATATTAAGTAATAAGGTTACCGCTATTTTGAGAAGTGCATATGAGAGTTTATAAATTTGGAGGTGCATCTGTAAAAGATGCAGATGGTGTAAAAAACTTAGCAAAAGTATTACAAACTACAGGCTACGATAATACATTAGTTGTGATTTCTGCAATGGGAAAAACAACCAATAGTATGGAACTCGTAATTAAAAATTATTTTGAAAATAAAGACGAATTACAAAGTGCTCTACACGATGTAATTAAATACCATAATGATATTATGGTAGATTTATTTTCTAATAATCATCACCAAGTATTTAAGGATGTAAAAGCCTTTTTTGATGAATTAAGCCTTTTTTTTAAAAGTAATAAATCACCAGATTATAATTACGTTTATGATCAAGTTATAGGTTATGGCGAATTAATATCTACGACAATTATAAGCCATTATCTCAATGAAATTGACCTGAAAAATAATTGGGTAGATGTTAGAGAGTTGATAAAAACGGATAATTATTACAGACATTCTAACATAAATTGGGAAGCCACACAAACTAATATTTCATCACATATAAATATTAATATTTTAAATATTACTCAAGGTTTTTTGGGTAGTGATGCTAATAATTTTACAACTACGCTAGGTAGAGAAGGTAGTGATTATACGGCAGCTATTTTTGCCTATTGCTTAAATGCTAATAGTGTTACAATTTGGAAAGATGTACCAGGAGTTTTAAATGCAGATCCACGTTTTTTTAAAAACACCCAATTATTACATCAAATATCATACAGAGAAGCTATTGAGTTGGCGTTTTATGGCGCATCTGTTATACATCCTAAAACTTTACAGCCGTTGCAACAAAAGGAAATTCCATTGTATGTAAAATCATTTTTAAACCCTAAGGGTAATGGAACATGCGTAAGTAAAGGCAAAGATTTAGAACCTGAAATTCCTTGTTTTATTGTAAAGAAAAATCAGACGTTAATTTCACTGTCGTCATTAGATTTTTCATACATAATGGAAGAAAATATAAGTGATATTTTTAGTTTGTTACATTTATATAAAATGAAGGTAGATGTTATTCAGAATTCTGCCATTAGTTTTTCAGTTTGTATTGACAATTTATATGATAATCTAGAAAAATTATTACAACATTTAAAAGCTAAATTTAATGTAACATGTAACAGAAATGTAAGTCTTTATACAATTAGAAATTATAACGACCTTGCAATAAAAGAGTTAGAAAAAGACAAAACTATATTATTAAAGCAATTAACACAAGGCACAGTTCAAATTGTAACTAAATAAACTTTACTACATTTGTTTTATGGGTAAATCGTCCGATATTGGTTTGGTAACCGCAAAAGAAGTTGCAAAAGCAATCCACGTTGATAAGTATGGATTCTTAGGTACATTTTTTGGATGGATATTAATGAAAGTTCTAAAAATTTCTACGCTAAATAGAATATATAAAAGAAACAAACACCTTAGTAATGTTGAATTTTTAGATAGTATTTTAGAAGAATTTCAAATTAAATTCAAAATTCCAGAAGCAGATTTGAAACGTCTGCCAAAAGAAGGACCATACATTACGGTCTCTAACCATCCGCTTGGAGGTATAGACGGTATTCTATTGTTAAAATTAATGATAGAGCAACGTAGCGATTTTAAAATAATGGCTAATTTTTTATTACATAGAATAGAGCCATTAAAACCCTATGTTATGCCTGTTAATCCGTTTGAAGGACGTAAAGATGCAGCTAGTAGTATTGCCGGATTTAAAAATGCAATCTTACATATAAGAGAAGGTCATCCGTTAGGTTTGTTTCCGGCAGGTGAAGTTTCTACCTATCGCGACGGAAAATTAGTAGTAGATAAAGCGTGGGAAGTTGCTGCAATGAAACTAATACAAAAAGCAGAAGTGCCAGTTGTACCAATTTATTTTCATGCTAAAAACAGTCGTTTGTTTTATAGACTTTCTAAAATTAGCGACACGCTTAGAACAGCAAAATTACCATCAGAATTACTAACGCAAAAGCGTCGTGTTATAAAAGTAAGAGTAGGAAAACCTATTGCCGTTAAAGATCAAAAAGATCATCCTAAATTATCTGAATTTACAGATTTTATTAGACGTAAAACCTATATGTTATCTAAAACTTTTGAAGATAAACCAAAGATTTTAGATAATATTCAGTCGCAATTAAAAACACCAAAACCGCCTAAGCGTATTGTTACTCCTATTGCTCCAGAAATTATGATTGCTGAGGTAGATAAATTGAGAGACGAAAATTGTAGACTGTTAGAGAGTAAAAATTACGAAGTGTTTTTAGCCTCTGCAAAACATATTCCGAATATTTTAAGAGAAATAGGAAGGCTAAGAGAAATTACATTTAGAGAAGTAGGCGAAGGTACAAACGAAGCTATAGATTTAGATTCTTTTGATACCTACTATCATCATATGTTTTTGTGGGACAACGATAAAAATGTAATGGCAGGTGCTTACAGAATGGGCTTAGGTTCTAAAATATATGAGCGTTACGGTATAGATGGTTTTTATTTACAAGACCTCTTCCGTTTTGAACCCGAATTGCATAAAATGATGAGCCAATCTATAGAAATGGGTAGAGCCTTTATTATTAAAGAATATCAACAAAAACCAATGCCATTATTTTTACTTTGGAAAGGTATTGTACATACTACTTTGCGTTTTCCGGAGCACAAATATTTAATAGGTGGAGTTAGTATTAGTAATCAATTTTCAAATTTCTCTAAGAGTTTAATGATTGAGTTTATGAAATCGCATTACTATGATCCCTATGTAGCACAATATGTGCATCCTAAAAAGGAATTTAAAGTTAAACTACAAGATGCAGATAAAGATTTTGTGTTTGATGAGACTGAAGCCGATTTAAATAAGTTTGATAAAATTATAGATGAAGTAGAACCAGGTGCTTTACGTCTTCCTGTTTTGCTAAAAAAATATATTAAACAAAATGCCAGACTGGTAGCATTTAATGTGGATCCTTTATTTAATAATGCGGTAGATGGCTTAATGTATATTAAAATTGCAGACTTGCCAGAGAGTACAGTAAGACCTGTAATGGAAGAATTTCAGGCAGAATTAGAGCGAAAATTCATGGAAAACCATGAACAAAATGATAAATAAATTAGGTCTAATATTCTTTTTTTTGCCATGGTTTTGTGTATCTCAAACACTAACAGGTACTGTTATAGATAAGGCCACTCAACAACCTTTAGAAACTGTTGCTGTTTATTTTAATAATACCACCATAGGAACTACTACAGATCATAAAGGTGAATTTTCTATAAGCTATACTGATGCGGTTCAGTCTACTTTGGTAATATCGTTTTTAGGGTTTGAGAAAGTATATGTTGATGATTTTAGATTAAAAAAGAACATTACTATAGAATTGATTGAAGCAGAAAATGCTTTAGATGAGGTTTACGTTGCGTATGATGATGGTTTAACAAGGCGACAAAAATTAAGACTTTTTAGAAAAGAATTTTTAGGAACTTCTAAGTTTGGAAAATCTTGTAAAATTTTAAATGAAGACGATTTACTTTTAAAATACGATAAAGGAAATAAGGCGTTATATGCTAGTTCTAAAGTGGTACTCAAAATTAAAAACAAAGCTCTAGGTTATTTAATTACTTATGATTTAATGGATTTTGAAGTTAATTTTCGTTATGCCGATCTAAATAGCTTAACGTTTACTGTGAGTTCAGTTACATTTTTTGGCACTTCGTTTTTTAAAGAATTAGAAGATTCTAAAAAATCTAAAATAGAAAAGAACAGAAGTGAAGTCTACAAGGGCTCAGTTCAGCATTTTATGCGATCATTATATAATAAAAATTTAAGAGAAGAAGGCTATTTTATTTTCTCTGATGGATTTGTAGTTGATGAATGGTCTTATTTTAATGTTGAATCATTGGTTAATTCTGATTTTAAAAAGGTAACATTAAAGGATAAAGTTTCAATCTTATACAATAAAGATTTTCAATCAGAATTACTTCTAGAAATAGACGAATTTTACGTTGATATTTATGGGAATTATACACCAATAATTGGTTTATTCTTTGGTGGTGCTATGGGAAGTCAGCGTGTGGGTGATACAGTACCTTTAGATTATGGTATTCTCAAAACATAAAAAAACCCTGAACGCTAATTCTGGGTTTCTACTACATTTTATTATTTAATTAAAGGCTTTTAAACCATTCTTGAAATTGTTTACCCAATAAAAACGATGGTTTCATTTGTCCATTTAAAGCACTGATTAAGCTCATTATCCATGCAACCATAACTACAAGACCTAAAATCCATCCTAAAAACGGAATCCAAACTAAAAACATTAATAACCAAAAGCCTAGCATTTGCCTAATGTAAAAAGAACCAAACTCTGTTTTATTACTACTGTTCATTACAAGTGCAATAATCCACCCGATAAAAGTAATATGAGCAATGATACCAATATTTTTCCCATCACTTAATACTTCTTTTGCATCATCTGCAAATTCGCTAGCTGCTTTTTTTGCGTCATCCGCAAACTCTTTTGCATCCTCAGAAATTTCACTAGCTTTTTGGCTAATTTTATCACCAGCCTTTTTTGCACTTTCTTTAGCTTCACCTATCATATCTTCAAGGTCATCGCTTAAATTTTTATTATCGTCAGACATGTTTTTTAGTTTTAGTTAGATTTTTGAATTTCAACTCTAAACGGTTAGTTAAGTTATTTTTTACCAAATAATTTAGAAAAGAAACCTTTAGTTTTTTTCTTTGTTTCTATAAAGGTCTCTTTAGCATCTTCTGCTAAATCTTCAAGTTTATCCTCAGCGGCATCTGCAAATTTTGATGCTTTTTCTTTAGCTTCAGAGAGTGATTCTTTAGCGTCTTCAGCAAGGTCAGCAGCTTTAGCTTTAGCAGTATCTGTAAATTCATTAATTTTTTCGCCTGCTTCATCGGCAAATTCCTTAGCTTTTTCTTTCGCCTCGTTATAGGTTTCTTTAGCATCTTCTGCTAAATCGGCAGCTTTTTCTTTAGCCACATCAGAAAATTCACTGATTTTTTCACCTGCTTCGGCAGCTAAATCAGCAGCTTTTTCTTTTGCGCTACCTATTGCTTCTTTTGCATCATCAGCCAATTCGCTAGCTTTTGCACTCATATTATCCGTTATGCTGTCTTGGGCATCACCTAAAACTTCTTTATTTAAATCTGTGTTTTCTGCTGACATTTTCTTAAAATTATATTAGTTAGGTAGTAAAGTTAAAAAAAATATTATTTAAAAAATATATTACTAATTGATTGAAGGTTTTGTATAGAATTATAGTTTTAATTTAACAGCATAATAATACCACCAATTGCAGTTACCAATAAAATGAAGCGCCTATAATTTACATTGGATATTAATTTTACAATTTTTACTCCAATAAAGAACCCAATTATTACAGCAGGAATTAGAACTGAATTTAACACCAAAGAATCCGTTGAAACGGTTTTCCAAATAAAAATATGAAAGGGCAGTTTAATAATATTTATAATAAAAAATAACCAAGCAGCTGTACCAATAAATTCGTTTTTAGGAAAGCGCATGGTTAAAAAGTAAATATTGGCAACAGGACCAGCTAAATTTCCTATCATAGTAGTGAAACCCGCTAAAAAGCCCATGCTTGAAGAAAATATTTTGTTCTTGGGTGGTTCTGCGGATTTTATTCTCTCAAGAAATAGCATTATAACAACAGAGACTATAATTATTACAGCCATAAGCTTTTTAAAAACATATTCAGAGATGTCATTACCAACCCAAACACCAACTACAACACCAACAATCATCCAAGGAATTAATTTCTTAATAATTCTCCAATCGGCATGTCTATTGTAATATATAACTGCTAAAATGTCTGCGGAAATTAGCATTGGTAACAAAATGCCTGTAGAAGCTTTTTCTCCAAATACAAAGGCTAAGATTACAATAAGAATAATACCAATACCTTTAATACCAGATTTAGATAAACCCAATAAAAAAACTGCGAAACTAATGGCAACCCATTGTAGTGTAGTTAAATTATAGGATTGAAGAATTTCTAAATACGTCAATGATAATTGTTTAAAAATAAATTATAGAAAAGCTTTGTCTATAGGTTCCCAAAGTTCAATTTTATTGCCATCATTGTCTAAAATCCAGCCAAATTTACCATAGTCGTATTCTTCCATTTTACCAACTATAGTAACACCTTCTTCTTTTAAAGTTTTTAAAAGTTCTTCTAAATTTTCAACTCTATAGTTAAACATAAAGTCTTTTTTAGAAGGCTCTATGTATTTGGTGTCTTCTGCAAATGGACTCCATTGCGTAGAGCAGTCTTTACCTTCTTTGTTTTTCCACCAAAAGGTGCAACCATAATCGTCTGTATTAAAACCTAGATGTTTTTTGTACCAATCTTTTGCTGCTTTTGGGTCTTTAGTTTTAAAGAATAATCCACCAATGCCTGTGACTCTTTTTTTCATCAAAAATTTGTTCTTGTTCCCTTAAAAAAGGCAATTTAGTTAAACTCAATACATACAAGATTTTTCAAACCTTGCAAGAAACATTATTTTTTTATGGACTTTTCGTAAATTTCTATCCATTCTTCAACAGACATTTTTCCTAAAAGTTCTTCAATTAAATCATAAGGAATGTCCTCCATTTTTTTAAACCTAACACAGCTTTTTCCCATATCTAATTTGTATTTACAATGTTTGGGATATTCTTCTACAAACCAATTGTATAATTCTTTTTTGGCATACATACCAGAATGATATAGTGCAATAAAATTTTTTTGAGACGCTAAGCTTATAAAAGGTAAAGGCGGAAAAGGTTTACAATGATAACCATCTGGATAAATTGATTTTGGAACATAATAGCCCAGCATACCATAACTCATACCAGCTTCTAAGCCTTTAGGCATATTCTTTTTTATAAGCTCATTTAGTTTTGTAATTGGTTGTTTTCTGTCTTCCGGAAGTTGATTGATGTATTCTTCTGGTGTTTCGGCTTTATAGGTCATAATTTATATGATTTTAATACTACAAGTTAGCAAAATTTAGCTTTAACTTTATCTACAATGGTTTGTGAGAGTTTTATGTTGCTTTCAATAGTCCAACCTGCAACATGTGGTGTTAGTAAAACATTTTTTGCTTTTATTAAATATTGAAAGGCCTCAGGCATATTATCGGATGAGAATAAATTTTCAAAAGAGGATTTCTCGTATTCTAAAACATCTAAACCTGCACCTAAAATTTTACCAGATTTTAATGCTGACACTAAATCTTTGGTGACAACACTTTTACCACGTGCTGTATTAATTAACCAAAATGGTTTTTGAAATCCGTTTATAAATGCTAAATCTACCATGTTAATAGTTAACTCAGTTTGTGGTGTATGTAAACTTAGCACATCTGCTTTTTCTTGTAATACTTCTAGAGATACTTGTTTGGCATTAGCATCTTCAACATTGTCTTTTAAATCGTAGCATAATACGTCTACATCAAAACCTCTTAGTTTTTTAGCAAATGCTTTCCCCATGTTTCCATAGCCAATGAGTCCAACGGTTTTACCATCTAATTCTAAACCTCTGTTTTCTTCTCGTAACCATTTGCCTTGCCTTACTTCGTTATCAGCTTTATTCAGTTTGTTGAAAAGTGAAAGTAGCATTCCTAAGGCATGCTCGCCAACGGCATTTCGGTTACCTTCTGGCGCAGAAATGAGTTGAATGCCTTTTGCTGCGGCATAATCACAGTCTATATTTTCTAAACCTGCACCAACGCGTCCTATAAATTTTAGGTTTGTTGCTGCATCTAAAAATTGTTTATCTATGGAGAAACGACTTCGAATTATAAAACCATCGTAATCCGCAATTTTGGCTTCAATTTCAGCTTTTGAAGATGTGTAATCTATATGATTTGTGAATCCTAAATCGTTAAGCTGATTTAAAAGTAGAGGATGGTTAGAGTCTAGGTGTAATATTTTCATCAACTAATTGTAACTTTAAATAGTCCTTTTATTTATTCCTTAAAAATAAGGAAGACTTTTTAAATGATATACCTCTTTTTGATTTTAAAAACCAATTATTAAACCAGATAGTACAAAGAATAAATAAATCCCTAAAATGTCATTACTAGTAGTGATAAAAGGACCTGTTGCAATAGCAGGATCAATACCTCTTTTGTCTAAAATTATTGGAACAAATGTACCCACTAATGCGGCAACAACGATTACAGACATCATTGAAATGGCTATTGCAAAACTTTCTGTAGTATCTTGATTAATTAAAAGTCCAAAAAGAATAACCAAAATGGCCAGTGCAAAACCATTAATAAGACTTAAGCCTATTTCTTTAATAAGTCTACTTGCCAAACTTCCTTTTACATTATCATTGGCAATACCTTGCACAATAATGGCGCTAGATTGTACACCAACATTACCAGCCATTGCAGCTATTAATGGTGTGTAAAAAAACAGAGAAGGAACGGTTTCCATTACTTCCTCAAAACCTTTCATTATAAATACACTACCTAAACCTCCAAAAAGGCCTAAAACTAACCAAGGTAAACGTGCCTTGGTTAATTCCCAAACACTATCATCTGCTTCAACATCTTGTGTAATACCAGCTGCTAATTGGTAATCTTTATCGGCTTCTTCTTTTAATACATCTACAATATCGTCAATTGTAATTCTACCTAATAAAATTTGGTTGTTGTCTACCACTGGAATCGCTTCCAAATCGTATTTAGACATTACTTTAGCAACATCTTCAACATCATCATTAACATTTACCCAATCTACATTGTCTTTGGCAATGTCTGCAATTTTCATATCACTTTTAGAGATGATCAAATCTTTTAGAGACAGTCTACCAATAAGTTTGTCTTGTTTGTCTACAACGTAAACAGAATGTACTCTTGTAACGTCTTTGGCTTGTCCTCTAATTCTGCGAAGACAACCTGCAACAGTCCATGTTTCATAAACCTTTACTAGTTCTTTAGCCATTAGTCCACCAGCTGTATCTTCATCATAGGTTAAAAGTTCTTGAATCTCATCTCTATGTCCATGGTCTTCTATGTAAGAGATAACTTCGGCTTGTCTTGCTTCGGGAAGCTCAGCAATCATATCTGCAGCATCATCGGTATCTAATTCTTCAACCTCTTCTGCAATTTCTTTAGTAGATAAATTTTCGAGTATTTTTTCTCTTATGTCCTCATCGAGTTCCATAAGGATATCTGAGGTCGTTTCTGAGTCAAGAAGTTTTATGACGTAAACGGCATCTTCATTATCTAAGTCATCTAGAATTTCGGCAATATCAGCATAGTGATACTCATTTAATAAAGTTTTTAACTCTTTATCGTTTTGATCTTCGATAAGAATTTCTACCTTTTCAATGAGCTCATCGGTGAGCTGAAATTGTATGTTTTCTTGGATGTCTTCCACTCTTAGTTTAGAGTTTAATTTGTATCGTTTTCAATTAGCGAAGTGAGCTCAATAAATTGCGAAACACTTAATTGCTCTGGTCGCTGCCCAAATATAGTATTTGCTTTTAAATTATCCGATAGATTGAATGTTTTTAAACTGTTACGTAATGTTTTTCTACGCTGTTGAAAAGCGGTTTTTACAACTCTAAAGAAAAGTTTTTCATCACATGGTAATGTAAAATTTTCTTTTCTTGTAAGTAAAAGCACGCCAGAATCTACCTTTGGTGGTGGATTAAAAACCGTAGGAGGAACTGTAAATAAATATTTGGCATTGTAAAACGCTTGCGTTAAAACAGATAATATACCATAAACTTTAGAACCTTCTTTAGAGCAAATACGCATAGCAACTTCTTTTTGAAACATGCCAGAAAACTCAGGAATTTGATGTCTTAATTCTAAGGTTTTAAATACAATTTGAGAAGAAATATTATAGGGGAAATTACCAATTATAGCAAAAGGTTTGTTTTTAAATACGAGGTTTAAATCGTATTTTAAAAAGTCTTTTTCTATGATTCTGTCGGCAAGATGGAGGTAATTATTTTTTAAGTAATCTACAGATTCTGTATCTATTTCTATAACATGTGTTGTGGTGTCTTTTTTTAGCAAGTATTTGGTTAAAACACCCATACCAGGACCAATTTCTAATACATCATTATAGCCTTGTAAAGATAAACTATCTGCAATATCTTTAGCAATAGACTCGTCTTCTAAGAAATGTTGTCCCAGATGTTTTTTTGCTTTAACCGTCATTATAATTTTATTTTTTTAGCGAAAACGCAAATGCGTAAAGCTGATGTTTTGTAAAGATACGTTGATGATTGTTGATTTTAGCTGCGCTGCAGGCTAAATTGAAACTAATTGTAATTTACAACATATTCATCTACCACCTGAAGTTCTGTTGTAAACGATAATACTTTATCTGCAAAACGTTTTAATCCTTCTTGTTTTAATTTTTCGGCATATTCTGAATAGTATTCATCTAAGGCTTCTCTAGAATGTGCTCTATATTGTACTGAGTAGGTTTCTGTTTCATCATCATCCACTAATACTTTAGTAAGTTTAGCCTCTTTAAATTTTCTTGTTGCTAATACTTGTGGAATATGGTCCTTTATCCATTCTAACCATTCTTTGTGAACGCTTTTATCAATGTTTAGGGTAACGTTATAAATAATCATGCTTTAGAATTTTGATGCAAAAATATGGATTTATAGGTTATTTAGTTTCAAAGTTTCAAAGTTTCAAAGTTTGAGGGATTCTTGTAAAATTTGAATTAAGGATAATTAAAATGTTTAATAGTTAGAAGTTCAGAAAGTTAGTTTGCCTTTTTAATTGATACTATCACCACGCAACATTCTAAATTTCTTCCTTGCTTCAATAAAATAGATACTGTCTTGATGTTCAAAGATTATTTTTTCATAGAGTTCTTTAGCTTCCTCAGGTTTTGCTAAATGTGTATTGTAAAGTTCCGCTAAATAAAAATTAGCATCGTCAGTTAAAATACCTTCACTGTAATTGGTTAGAATGTTTTGGTAATTTGCTTCAGCTTTTAAATATTGTTGCTTTGTTTCGTATAGTTTTGCTTGCTTAAAAAGCGCTTGTCCTATAATGTTTTCGGTTTTATGTTCTTCTAAAATTTTGTCTAAAAGAGAAATAGCATCATCTGTTTTATTTTGAAACGCATATAAATCTGCTTTTGCGTATAGTTTTAGCGATGTTTGAAGGCTGTCTTCAAATTTATTATCTGTTATTAATAGTTTTAAGTCTAAAGCATCATTAGCAATAAGTTGAGATGTTGATGATTTTAAAATTTTAAGTTGAGATTCTGCCCAATCAAAATCGCCTTTGTAGTAACTTGTTTTTGCAACTTTAAATCTTGCTTCTTGCGCAATGGTACTATTTTTCATTTCTGCCTGAATCTGAGAATAGAAAATTAAAGCTTCGTTAAACTTTTCTTGAAGCACTAAAATATCAGCAAGGAGTAATTTTATTTTTGCCTTTCTGTAATATCTAATATTTAGTTTTAAACTTTCTTTTAAAAAGTTAGTGGCTGTTTTTGTATCTTTTTTATGGAATGCTAAAAACTTACCATAAGCTAATTGTAAAGGAATGGTGTGCGCCGTTTTTCCGTATTCTGTAAAAAGACTTTGATAGGTTTTATCTATTTCATTTAATTTATCATTATCTGCGTTTTTAGAATCTATTTCTAAAATAGATTGATGTACTGTTAATGCTGTAGTTTGGTCTTGTGTGGTTTCTAAGATATAATTGAATATAGATTTTGCTGTGTCATCGTCATTATCTTTAATAGCCATATTAGCAAGGTCAATAATACGATCTAAGCTTTCTGGATTTCGTTTATAAAGCGCTTTTTCTTGTATAAAAGATTTATTGTAAGCTTTCTCTTGTACGTAAAGCCAACTCAGCATCTCATACCAATAAGTTTGTGGTTCTTGTTGTATCTGTTTTAGTAACAAGCGTCTTAAGTAAATGTTGTTTTGATTATTTTTATTTTCGGAAATAAAATCTGAAACGGCACGCTTTATATTGCTAATATATTCGGGTTTGTATTGTATAAATTCTATATAATTTTCAAACATTTTTTCAATATCGCCTCTGTCTCCATAAATACGTGCTAATTGAGAATTATAATTTCTTTCTGGTGTTAATATTTTGCCTTTTTCGTAAAGTGTAATGGCTTGGTCAGTGAGAGAATAATCTTCAAATTTTTTGGCAATTGTATAGATATAATAAGGTTTTTTATCTGCCCAACTTATGGCTTCTTGATAAAGTTTATTGGCTTGATCTAAACTATCCATTAATTGGTAATTGTATCCTAATGTTACTAACATGTCTGGATCGCGTCGTTTTTCAAGTTGATTTTGAATAATGTTTTCCGCGTCTTTATATTGCTCTAATTGTTGATGTATATCTATTAGTTTGTTTCTGTAATTGTAGCTGTTTGGCTTTTGTTTTAAAAGATTTTGATAAATGATTAAGGCTTTTTTAAACTCACCTTTTTTGTAATAACTTTCTCCTTGGGCTTCGTTATTTTGTGCAAAACCAGTGTAGCAGCCTAATATAAAAAGTAAAACTAAAATTTGTTTTTGCATGTTTGTTTTAGGTAAAGTAGTCTTCAAATATAACAAATGCAGTGACGAGATATTGTAAAATTTTTTATAAAAAAAAGCCTAAACTATTGGTTTAGGCTTTTTACCAGCAAAATAAATGTGCTATTAACCATTATTATTGTAAATATGATTCAATTATTCTGTCTCGGTTCTGTCTATATTGTAATATGAACAGTTAAAACAGAATTTTAAATGCCATCGCAATTAGCGATACAAGTATTAAAATTCGTTTTAAATTTTTCATAAATAGGTTATTCTGATTTGGAGTTACTAATTTCTAAAAAAATTTCTGCTAAAACGAGAAAATACATATTAAATCGATGAAATACATTTTATTTTAACATTTTTAGATGTTATTGCTGTATTCTTGAAATTAAGAAATCATATCAAAACCAGTATAAGGGACTAATACTTCTGGTATTTTTATACCATCTTCTGTTTGGTAATTTTCTAAAATACCAGCTAAAATTCTCGGTAATGCTAAAGCACTTCCGTTAAGGGTGTGACACAATTCATTTTTACCTTCGTTATTTTTAAATCGTAATTTTAAACGATTAGCCTGAAAAGTTTCAAAATTAGATACAGAAGAGACTTCTAGCCAGCGGTCTTGAGCTGTAGAGAATACTTCAAAATCGTAAGTTAAAGCAGACGTAAAGCCTAAATCACCACCACACAATCTTAAAATTCTGTATGGTAGTTTTAAATCTTTTAAAAGGCCTTTTACATGATTAACCATACTGTCTAAAGCTTTATAAGAATTATCAGGATGTTCTACACGTAAAATTTCAACCTTATCAAATTGGTGTAAACGATTTAAACCTCTAACGTGTGCGCCATAACTACCAGCTTCTCTTCTAAAACAAGGCGTATAACCTGTAATACCAATTGGTAAATCAGATTCATTTAAAAGTGTGTCTCTAAAAATGTTTGTGGCAGGTACTTCTGCTGTTGGTATTAAGTATAAGTTGTCTAAAGTAACGTGGTACATTTGCCCTTCTTTGTCTGGTAATTGACCAGTACCAAAGCCAGAAGCTTCATTTACCAAATGTGGCACTTGGTATTCTGTATAGCCAGCTTCTGTGTTTTTGTCTAAGAAATAGGCGATAAGTGCACGTTGTAATCTGGCTCCTTTACCAATATAAACAGGGAAACCTGCTCCAGTTATTTTATTACCTAATTCAAAATCTATGATATTGTATTTTTTTGCTAATTCCCAGTGAGGTAAAGCGCCATCATGTAATTTAGGAATATCACCTTCTCTAAAGGTTTCTTCGTTATCCTCGTCTGTGTTTCCTGCTGGTACTATAGGGTTTGGTACGTTAGGAATTTTATATAACAACTCAGAAAGTGCTTCTACTTTATTATTAAGCTCTTGCTCAAAATTTTTAGTTGTTTCTTTTAATAGTATTGTCTTTTCTTTTAAAAGATTGGCTTTTTGTACTTCACCAGATTTAAATAAGTTACCAATTTCTTTGGATAAGGCGTTAGATTCTGCTTTAGTATTATCTAATGATGTTTGCAATGCTTTACGTTCTTCATCTAAAGTAATAGCATTATTTATCATTTCTGTAGCATCAATATTTCGTTTTGCTAAACGCTTTATGATGTCTTCTTTATTTTCTTTAATAAAAGCAACTTGTAACATATCTTTTAATTTAAGTTTTACCAATTTAGCTTAGTAAAAGCAAGACACAAAAGTAAAAATAAAATAAGCAGATAAAAATTAAATAATGGCTATTTTGAAGTAAAAACCTAATTGTCTTCCGATGGTAAAATCCAGCTGTGATGCTTAAAATGATGCCATTCTTCATTAGCAATATCAACATTTGGGTCTATAAGTTGTTTTTTAGGCTTTCCGTTAATGCTTACATAAGATTTAACAAAGACTTTAATTGTAATACCTTTTTCTGCAAATTCTTTTTTAAGATGTTGAGCAAATTGCCAAATAACATCTGGTTTAGACTTAGCGCCTCGCTGTTGCTTTTTAGTTAAATAGTCGTCTATTCTAAAAGGTATAACTGCATTAGTTTCTGCATTTATTATAGTGTATTTAGTTCTTCCGCTTTTTGATCGTAACATCATGCGCCAAGATAATCGATGGCCTTCTTCGGTCCATAATACATTATCTTGTATAAAATGATGTCTAATTGGTAATGCAATTTGAATTAGAAAATAAATTGAAAATAATGAAAGCATTATGGTTTTATGCTTAGGAATACTGATTTCATTAGCTTTATATAAAGATTTCCTTTTTAAAAATATATTTCTAATGACTTTAGGTTCAAAAAAGAATAAACTAAATGCCAAAGACATATACGGAAAAATACCAATTTGAAATACAATAGAATTAAAAAGATGAAAGAAAATAGAGGCGAAAAATGCGTACTTACGAGTAGGTTTAAAAAGTAGTAGCGGAATGATTAAGCCGTCAAATAAAATACCTCCATAAGCTAATATATAATGTACAGAAGTTTGTTGAAGTAATTCGCCAATAATGGGATAACTGGCTTTACTCTTCATTAATATTGCAATTACAGTGGTATCTAACCAATCCGGATATATTTTTGCAATTGAAGCATACGTATAAAGGATAAATAGTTGGAATACAAACACCCATTTACACCAATTGGGCATGGATATACTTTTTAGTGAAGGTTTTAATTTAACATCAATTGAGGCATAGCGGTTAGCTGGCATAATTACCATAATAAAACTTAATAACACTAATAAGTAGTAATGGTTATTATAGGATGACTTTTGCATAAGATAAGTGCCTGTCCATAACAACGCAAAGGTGAGCATACTAAATCTGTATTTAAAGCCTAACATTATAAACAGCCCAAACAGTCCCATAATAATGTAATACACATACATCCAATAATCAGGTAAGGGTTGTAGCCATTCAAAACCAATAAAAGAAAATGTAAATTCAGGATCTATTAAAGTTCGTTTTACCCATCCTGTAAAAATGGCTCCAAAAGCTTCTAATGCACATAGAAGTCCAAAAATGATTCTAAAAACTATTAGTCCGGAATTATCAATATGTTTAAATAAAAATTTAGTCATTTATAGATTTAATATAATCTAGTGCATTAGTCATATCTTTTTTAAGTTGAATTTTTAAAGCTTCAAGATTAGGGAATTTTTCTTCACTTCTGAGACGTTTTAAAAATTCTATTTTAAGTTCTACGTTGTAAATATCCGTTTTAAAGTTAAAAAAATGAACTTCAATAGATTTGTTTTTACCATCTACGGTTGGGTTAGTGCCAATATTCATCATACCAAAAACAGTTTTTCCTTCAATTTTAGAAGTTACAACATACACACCATCATTAGGGATTAATTTATATGTGGCAGAAATATTAATATTTGCAGTAGGAAAATCAATGGTTCTACCTAGTTCTTTTCCTTTTACAACAGTTCCGGTAATAAAAAAATTATAACCTAAATAAGAATTAGCTAAAGCAACTTGCCCTTGGTTAAGCGCAGTTCTAATTTTAGTAGAACTTACCGTGACATCTTCTATGTCTTGAGCTGATATTTCTTGTACATTAAAATTGTAGCGTTTGGCAAACGCCTTTAAATCGGTAATATTAGCACTTCTGTTTTTGCCAAAATGATGATCGTAACCTATAACTATTTCTTTGGTATTTAATTCATCGACCAAAATTTGTTTTACATAGTCTATGGCTGAAAGGTTGGCAAAATCTTTAGTGAATTTTTTTACAATAACTTCCTTTATACCAAAGGATTTTAATAATCTTATGCGCTCTTCAATGGTATTTAGCAATTTAATAGAATCATCTTTTTGTAGTACCATCCTTGGGTGAGGAAACAAAGTTAATACCACAGGTGTGTAGCCGTTAGCATTGGCAAGTTGCACTACTTGTTTTAGTATTTTTTGATGTCCAATATGTACACCATCAAAGGTGCCTATGGTTGTTACTTTGTTAGAAATGTAAGTCAAGTTCTATGTTTTATAGTTTTATTTTAAGAAAGGTTCTGAAAAAATATCATATTTTCGAGGCATCCTAACTTTTACAAAAAAATATATGAAAACAAAACTACATTATGTTTTGGCATTATTCCTATTTTTATTTTCATTTTCAGTAACAGCGCAGCAGAGTTATTGGAAAAAAACAGTAGAAAATAAAAAAAATGGAGTTTTAAACAAAACTAAATTGAATGAAAAGTATTACCTAACTTATCAATTAGATTTTGAAGCTTTTAAAGCACAACTAGAAAATGCCCCAATACGTTCAACTACTACAATTGTATCTAGTACTAAGATTTATTTACCAAATTTAGAAGGTGATTTAGAGGAGTTTAAAGTTGTTGAAACACCTGTTCTATCTAGTGAATTATCTTTACTATATCCAAATATTAAAACTTATTTAGGGTTTAGTACCAAAACACCTGGCGCTAGAGCTCGTTTCACAATTTCTCCAGCCGGATTGCAGAGTATGGTAACCTACCCTAATTCAGAGTTGTGTTTTTTAGTGCCATTACAAAAATCTAATTCAAGTGATTATGTTGTTTACAGTCAAGACGCTAAAGAGCAAGAGCTAAATGATTTTGAATGTTTAACGCAAGATTTTATTACTAAAAGTAATCCTTCTGAATTTTTAAGCAGAGATGCTAACGACCAAATATTAAGAACGTTTAGAATTGCTATTTCTTCAACTGGTGAATATACCAATTTTTGGGATGATGGCAACGCTACTAATGGTAGTGCTCAAGACGATGCCTTAGCTCAGGTGGTTTCAACTTTAAATAGAGTTAATGAGGTTTTTGAGGTAGATATGGCAGTAACTTTTACCTTGGTTACAGGTACTGAAATTATTTATCCAGACGCTAGTACAGACCCTTATACTAATTCTTTAAATTCAGAATTACAATCAACACTTACAAGTAATATTGGAGAGGCCAATTACGATATTGGTCACTTATTTGATTATGGAACAAATAATGGAAATGCAGGTTGTATAGGTTGTGTTTGTGAAAATGGCTCTAAAGGAAGTGGTTTTTCTTCACATTCCTTTTTAGATAATGATGGAGGTCCATATATGTCTGATTTCTTTGATATTGATTACGTGCCACATGAAATAGGACACCAAATGGGAGCAAATCATACGTTTTCATATGCTTCAGAAGGTACAGGTGTAAACGCAGAACCTGGAAGTGGCACAACAATAATGGGATATGCCGGAATTACGAGTAGTGATGTTCAAAATCATTCAGACCCTTATTTTCACTATTATAGTATTACACAAATATTAGATAATTTAGATGGAAATACATGTTGGACAAGCACTCCTATTACAAATAGCCCTCCAGTTGCAGATGCAGGTTTAGATTATACTATACCTGTTGGCACAGCATTTGTCTTAAAAGGCGCTGCAACAGATGGAGATACAAATGATGTTTTAACTTATACATGGGAACAAATTGATGATGGCGTTACAACTACAGGAAATTTTGGACCTACAAAAACTACGGGAGCAGTATGGAGGTCTCGTCCTCCTAGTGTTTCAACAAATCGTTACATGCCTATTATAGATCGTGTAGTCTCTAATGAATTAACAGAAACTAACCCAACTGTTACAGCAGATAACTCGTCTTGGGAAACAGTTTCTAACGTGGGCAGAGTCTTAAATTTTGCGTTAATTGTAAGAGATAGATCAGAAGAGAATGGTGTGGGTCAAACACCGCAAAGTGATTTTGATACTATGGTAGTTACTGTTGATGATACTACAGGGCCATTTTTAGTAACGTCTCAATCTACTAACGAAACTTGGGATGTTGGTTCTGTTCAAACTGTAACTTGGGATGTTGCAAATACGGATAGTGGTTCTGTAAATACACCTACTGTAAATATTTTATTATCTATTGATGGTGGTTATACATTTCCATTTGTATTGGAAAGTGGTGTTTCAAATGATGGTTCGCAAGATGTTACAGTGCCAAATATTGGAGGTGATTCGTCTTCAGTTAGGGTTAAAGTTGAAGGTAATGACAATATATTTTATGCAATTAATCTTACTAATTTTACTATTCAAGAATCTGAATTTGTTCTAAATGTAGTAGACCAATTTATAGATGTATGCGCTCCAGATGATGCTGTATTTAATTATACTTATAATACATTTTTAGGATTTTCAGACACAACCACATTTAGTGCTACAGGTTTGCCAACAGGCGCTACGGCAATATTTTCACCTGCTACGGTAACTGCTGATGGTACTTCAGTGACTGCTACAATAGATGGTATAGATAATTTAACCTCTGGAAGTTACCCGTTTACTATAGTTGGTACTTCTGGTTCAGTAACCAACTCTGTTGATGTAGAATTTAATGTGTTTGATACTAATTTTTCAACATTAAATTTAATTACTCCAACCGAAGGTGCCACTGATGTATACGCTGATGCAGCAATATTTTCTTGGGATGCAGACATAAATGCAACATCTTACGAAATTGAAATTGCTACTGATGTTGGTTTTACTGATATAGTTGACGGTTCACTATTAAATGATACAACGTATACAGCTACAAATTTACTTGTTCTTACTACCTATTATTGGAGAGTAAAAGGTATCAATGATTGTGGGTCTGGTAATTACTCGCAAGGTACTTTTACTACAGCCAATATTAGTTGTACAATTTTTAATTCAACAGATACACCAATGTCTATTCCTATAGGTAATAATGGAATAAATTCGGTAATAAACATAGCTACTCCTTTATTAATTACAGATGTTAACGTTACAGTTAATGTAAGCCATTCATATTTAGAAGACGTAACTTTAGTGCTTATATCTCCAACTGGAACAGAGATTATTTTAACTGAAAATAATGGTGGTAATGGAGATAATTACACAAGTACTGTATTTGATAATGATGCTAGTATATCAATTACCTCAGGTTCTGCTCCATTTACTGGGTCTTTTATTCCCGAAGGAGATTTAACACAATTAAATGGAAGTTTATCTAACGGAGATTGGACCTTAAACGCATCTGATAATTTCTTTTTAGATAGTGGTACTTTAGATAGTTGGGTGATAGAAATTTGTGGTGTTGCTCAGGCTGATGACGATAGTGATGGAGTTCCTAATGATTCTGATAATTGCCCATTAACAGCAAATGCTGATCAAGAAGATACAGATAATGATGGTATAGGAGATGTATGTGATGATGATATTGATAATGATACAATTTTAAATGAAAATGACAACTGTCCATATGTTTCAAATACAGATCAGGCTGATGCAAATGGAAATGGAATTGGAGACGTTTGCGATGTAGAGTGTAGTACAATTACAGCAGCAGATACGCCAATAACTATTAGTAACGCTGGTAATGTTACGTATACATCAATTATAACTATTGCGGAATCTGGAGTTGTTAATGATATTAATGTTTTAATAGATATAACGCATACTTGGGCCAATGATTTAGATATTTATTTAATTAGTCCAATAGGAACTATTGTGGAGCTATCTACCGATAATGGAGGTAATGGTGATAACTATACAAATACAATATTTGATGCAGACGCTACTACCTCAATTACTGATGGTTCTACGCCATTTACTGGCAACTACCTTCCTGAAGGGGATTTAACTGTATTGAATGGAGAGCCTGCTGGTGGAGATTGGACATTAGCTGTTACAGATGATGCTGCCCAAGATGGAGGTTCTATTGAGAAGTTTGAATTATATGTTTGTATGGTTCCAACATTAAATGTAAATGAGATTTCATCTAATATTGATTTAAATATTTACCCTAATCCTAGCCATGGTAACTTTAATATAATTATGAATAACGTTCAATCTAAAATAATTGAGGTTGATGTTTTTGACTTAAGGGGAAGAAGAATTTTTGAAAAACAATTCAATTCAACTCAAATATTTAATGAAGAAATAAAATTAAATAGAGTTGAAACAGGAGTTTATTTGGTTCAAGTCAGGGATGGCTTGCGTCAGATGATCAAAAAAATTGTTATAGAATAATTATTTTATAATCGATTTTGTTTTTAACCCTCTAATAATTTTAATTATTGGAGGGTTTTATTTTCCATTAAATTGATTCATTGTATTATTAATACCTGCTAATGCGAAAGATTTAACAAGTTCTGCAGATTTTAGTAAACGTTCCTTTAGTTTAGCGTTTTCTTCAGCATTCCATTCTCCTAAAACGTAATCTACTTGTCTGCCTTTACTAAACTCATTACTAATACCAAACCTAAATCTATTGTATTTAGTGGTTTGTAATTTGTTTTGAGTGTCCTTTAAACCATTGTGTCCACCATCACTACCTTTTGTTTTAAGACGTAATGCTCCAAAAGGTAAGTTTAAATCGTCTGTAACCACGAGTAAATTTTCTTGAGGTATTTTTTCTTTTTCTAACCAGTATTTAATGGCTTTACCACTGAGGTTCATAAAAGTACTTGGTTTTAGTAGTATTAAGGTGCGTCCTTTTATTTTTAGAGTAGCAATATCACCTAGTTTTGCGGTTTCAAAAGTTATAGAATTTTCATCAGCTAAAAAATCTAGAATTTTAAACCCAATATTATGTCTTGTATTGGTGTATTTATCTCCTATATTTCCTAAGCCTACAATTAAGAATTTTTTCATCTTTTCTTCTTCAGTTAATTCTGTTTTATTGCCCAGACCTAACCATTCTTTAAAAAACTTACACATGGTGTATTTCTAGTTTGTGTAAAAATAAAAAAAGCATCCTATAAATAGAATGCTTTTTAAAAATTTGAAATAGGAATAATCTATTATTGTTCCGCAGCACTACTGTCTTGTTCAGTTGCAGGAACATCTTCATCATCATCATCATCGTCATCAGCATCCATAACTGCTAATCTACTACGTCTTACTTGGCAAACAACTGTATTGTCTGGGTGTAAGAATGAATAATCTTCATTTTGTAATTCAGTGATGTAAAGTTTGTTTCCTATTTTTAACGGAGTAATATCTACTTCAATAAAATCTGGTAATTTAGAAGGGATAGCTTTAACTTTAAGTTTACGGTAAGGTACTCTTAAGTTACCACCATTCATTACACCTCGAGAAGAACCTACTGTACGCACAGGAATTTCCATTGTAATGGCTTTATTCTCAAAAATTTGGTAAAAATCGATATGTATAATTCTATCTGTTACTGGGTGAAATTGAATATCTTGCATTACTGCATTAAATTCTTCACCATTATCTAAGGCAATCACAACTGTATGCGCGTTAGCAGTATATACAAGTTTAGAGAATGCCAATTCTGGTGCTGAGAAATGAAATGGCTTGTCTCCTCCGTATAAAACGCAAGGAACCTGACCAGCATTACGTAAGGCTTTAGTTGCTTTTTTGCCTACGCTTTCTCTTTGAGATCCGTTGATTGTAATTGATTTCATTTTATAAAATGTTTATTATTAAATATTAATTACCTCATTTTGAGGGTTTCCCTTTTTTACAATTTTTGCTATAAAGGGCTGCAAATTTAGACATATTATATGAATATACTAGTATTCTTAGTACATTTTTTAATAAACCGCGTGATATAGATGTTTTTAAGTGCAGTTTTAATTAATCAATTACAGAAATAGAACAAATAGAATTGTTTTATTGTATTGGTTAACATGGCTTTACATTACAAATTTATTGCTAATTGATTCGTTATGGTGAACATGGTGCATAACTTCTGCAAATAAGGTAGCACAGCTTAGTACCCTTAATTTTTTACTTTCACCTTTTAAAGGAATGGAATTTGTTACAATTAATTCTTCTAGTTTAGAGTTTTCTAGTTTTTCATAAGCATTACCTGATAAAATTGGATGTGTACAAATAGCTCTAACACTTAGAGCACCTCTTTCCATCATAAGATCTGCTGCTTTTGTTAGCGTACCTGCAGTATCTACCATATCATCTACTAACACAACGTTTTTACCCGTAACATCACCAATGAGTTCCATGTGAGAAATAACGTTGGCCTTAGCACGTTGTTTATAACAAATTACAACGTCACTTTTTAAGGCTTTGGAATAAGCATATGCACGCTTAGATCCTCCCATATCTGGAGAAGCTATAGTTAGGTTATCTAAATTTAGACCTTCTAAGTATGGTAAAAATATCGTTGAAGCAAATAAGTGATCTACAGGTTTTTCAAAAAAACCTTGTATTTGATCAGCATGTAAGTCCATTGTAATAATACGAGTTGCACCAGCTGCTTCTAACATTTTTGCAACTAATTTTGCAGCAATAGGAACTCTAGGTTTATCTTTTCTATCTTGTCTTGCCCAGCCAAAATATGGCATAACAGCTGTTATGTGTCTTGCTGAGGCACGTTTTGCCGCATCAATCATTAGCAACATTTCCATTAAATTTTCTGGGCCAGGATGCGTAGATCCAATAATGAATATGCGCGTTCCTCTAATGGATTCTTCATAAGATGGCTGAAATTCTCCATCACTATAAGTTGATGTAATTACGTTGCCTAATTTCACCCCGTATGCTGAAGCTATTTGTTCTGCGAGGTATCTGCTTTGTTCGCATGTAAAAATTTTGGCTTCTTTAGTTTCGTACATCATTTGTTATCAGTTGTTTAGTTGAGGGGTTTGTGTGTTGTATATTTAGTTCAAATTTAGAAAAATATTTTACTACAAAAAGTATAAATCATACTAATTTTGATTGCTTAGCAGAAATAATTGTCTATTTTTGCAATCCGAAAATACGCGAGTAGATGTTATTAGCTCAAGTGGCGGAATTGGTAGACGCGCTGGATTCAAAATCCAGTGACTTCGGTCGTGTGGGTTCGATTCCCACCTTGAGTACAGAAAAACCCCTTTAAAATAACTATTATTTTAAAGGGGTTTTGTCTTAAAGTAGTCTGTTTATAATCTTTATTTTGTTAATCTTCTATTTCTGCATCACAATCAGCTAATTGTTGCATATAGTTAGATGTAAGTTCTTTTAGAACATTAATTGCAGAATCCTTAATATCATCTATTGACTTAGATTGTAATTCTTTTTTTTGAAGATTTGCTTTTAACGTTTCTTTTTCACAATTACACGCTTTTAAGGCATTATTAAATGTTTCAATATTAGTAGAAACAGTTAATTCTAATTTTTTAATTAAAGCTTCTTTTTTTAGATGTAACTCTTGTGCTTTTTTTAGAGCTAGTTGCTCTTGTAATTCTTGTTGTTTGCGCTCTAGTTCGCGTTGTTGCTGTTCTAATAGGTTTTGTTGTTCTTCTATAGAAACAGAGTTGTATGTATCATTAGTGTTTTCAGTTAATTCTAGTGTTTCTGGGTTTGCTAATTCGACATCTTCATTTCTTATATCGGTACAAATGTTTAATTTCTCAATTGTAGCTTCTGCAAATTGTTTTCCTTTGTTAGCATAATAATAAGCATCATCTAACTTATCTACTTTTTTTGCTTTGGCTAAATAATCTATGGCATCATATACTAAATCATCAACTTCTTCGCATTGGCAATTGTTAAGAGATTTTTGAACTGATAAAAAGGCTTCTCGAGATCGTTCAGCAAAATGTTTAGCGTGTGTTACATTATTGGCATTTAAAGCTGATTCGGAATGTGATAATGCATAAACAATATAAGAGCTAGCTTCAGAACAATTAGATTGAGCCGTTAGATTTAAAAACGGCACACATAGAGTTAGTAGAAAAATGTAGGTGTTTCTCATGTCAATTTGGGTTTTTATAATAAGTAGGTAGGCTAATATAAAAATATTTTTTAATAGCAGCTTATTTTTTAAACATATTTGTATTATGATTCTTGTTTGTGAATCTAAAAAGTGAATTAAAAGCCTATAAAAATTATGCCACTTGGTTTTAGAATGTAATGTTGAGGTTTTTGGGTTTTTTAGGAGGCGCTTTTTTCATGCATTTCTAATTATTTGGTTCTTCTGTAATAGTGCTAGAGTTAGTTGCGTTAATTAACTTTTAAATTGTTAATTTTTCAGATTTACAATTAAAAAGAATAGTTAGTAAGATAATTTTATATAAAGGAAACATGTGTTTCAAAATAAAAGAAATTGTTTCAGTAAAATTGTGAAGACATTTCATGTAAAACTATTTTAAAAGCTTTATTTATACCGTTGTATAATTTTAAGAATTTATTAGTAGATCAGTGATAAATTTATAATGGAAATAATAATAAGTTTTAAAAATTAAAAATTTAATAATTTGAATGTATCACAAGGCAAAATTATTAGTTTAATTGTATTATTTTTAAGCCTCTAAATAAACTAATAAACAATTTAAATGAATAAAAAAATATACTTAATCCTTATAGCGGCAGTGTCTGCTTTAGGAGGACTGCTTTTTGGATATGATACAGGTGTTATTAATGGTGCTCAATTTTATTTAAGTAAGTATTTTGAGTTAGATGCAGCGACTAAAGGTTGGGTTGTTGGTAGTGCGCTTTTAGGTTGTTTTATAGGTGCAATAGTTGCTGGGCCGTTAAGCATTAAAATTGGTCGTAAGTGGTCTTTAATCATCTCTGCAATTTTATTCTCTTTATCTGCTTGGGGTTCTGGTTTACCGACAATGTTACCAGAAACTGTAAGTATGCTTGTTGTATTTAGAATAATAGGAGGTTTAGGTATTGGTATAGCTTCAATGAATGCGCCTATGTACATTGCAGAAATTGCACCAAGCAATATCAGAGGTCGTATGGTAACCTACTATCAATTGGCAATTGTTGTTGGTTTTTTTGTGGTCTTTTTAGCAACATATTATATCGGTAATGGTTTAACAGAAGCAGAAAATATTGCTTTTGGGTGGAAACAAATGTTTTGGTCAGAACTTATTCCTAGTGGATTATTTTTAATCCTTATGTTTTTTATACCTAAAAGCCCAAGGTGGTTAGCTTTAAAAAATAAAGAGACACAAGCCTTAGAAGTCCTTAATAAAATACACAACAATGAAGAAGCACTGTTAGAAATTGATGAAATAAAAACCTCATTAAAAGATGAAAATACAAAGCGTAAGGTTAATATAAATTATTTTTCTAAGGCAATTTTAGTCATAATTACTATTGGTACTTTATTATCAGTTTTGCAACAATTTACAGGTATAAATGCTGTGTTATATTATGGAGCAGATATATTTGAAAAAGCTCTAGGTTTTGGTAAAGATGATGTCTTAAAGCAACAAATTCTATTAGCGTTTGTAAATCTTGTATTTACGTTTATTGCAATGTATACTGTAGATAAATTTGGAAGAAAACCACTTCTGTATATTGGTTCTGTTGGTATGATTCTTGGCTTTTTATTATTAGCGGTTTCACTTCAATTACAGGCCGTTGGTATAGTTTCGTTAATAGGTGTACTTGTTTTTATTGCGTCTTTTGCGTTATCCATGGGACCAGTAGTTTGGGTTTTATTATCAGAAATGTTTCCTAATACAATAAGGAGTGTAGCTATGTCTGTAGCGGTAGCTGCGCAATGGGCAGCAAACTATGTAGTTTCTCAATCGTTTCCTGTTATTATGGAAAGTGAAACTAATAACAGTGAGATGTGGAGTGGTTCACTGCCATATTATATTTTTATAGCCTTTATACTAGTAATAGTATTTGTTACTTATAAGTTTATACCTGAAACTAAAGGAAAATCACTTGAGGAAATAGAGTCTTTTTGGAAATAATAAAAGAATCTCAACAACATATTAAATTATTAGATTAAGATAGTTTATAAAATTGTCCATTTATTTGTGTTATTAACTTAATTGTATGCAGAATTAACTTAATAAATGCGCTTAGATTGAAAAATTATTTTATTTTTGGTTGACCAAACTGGTTAACCAATTTTGAATAGGTGTTGCATTAAAGAAGAATTGATGCTTATTTAGGGTATTGGTTTAGTTCAATATCTTGTATTTACCGTTAGTAATTGTACGGATATTGTTATTTAAAATAGTGCCAATTCAATAGTGGATAATCTTAATTTTATGAAGTAATGCAACCTCCTGAAAACTGTAATAAAACAGTAAATTTATAGGTTCTTATTGAGTAGCCGCATTCTCTAAAATTAATATTAATCCTCTCAAAATAGATATTAATATCATACAATATAATAGCAAATGAAAAATTATTTAATTATTCTAAGTTTATTAATCACATTTTTATCTTGTGGTGAAAAAACGAACTCAAATTCAGAATCTAATTTATTAGTTTCAACTAGTGAAGAATTACAAGACGCTATTAAAAATGCGCAACCAGGCGATGATATTGTATTAAAAAATGGCACCTACACAGATTTTGAAATTAAATTGGTAGGAGAAGGTACAGAAGATAAGCCAATAACTCTTAAGGCCGAAACACCAGGAAAGGTATTTATAGAAGGTGAATCTAGCCTAGAAATTAGCGGAAATTATCTGGAGGTTTCTGGTTTGTTTTTTAGAAATGGACATTCGCCAAAAACTAATGTAATCGCCTTTAGAACTAGTGAAAAAGAAGTTGCTAACCATTCAAAAGTTACCAACTGTGTTATTTTAGATTTTAATAACCTAGAACGCGATCAAGATAATCTTTGGGTACAATTCTACGGAAAACATAACGAATTAAGCAATTGTTACATTGCTGGTAAAACAAATGGTGGGCCGACAGTAAGAGTAGATTTAAAAGGAAATCAAAGCATTAGAAATTATCACAAAATAGTTAATAATCACTTTGGTCCAAGACCAAGAAAAGGCGGAGCAAGAGGAGAAACTATTCAGTTAGGAAGTAGCTTTACGTCCATGTCGCCAAGTAATACATTAATCGCTAATAACTTATTTGAAGAGTGTAATGGTGAAGTTGAAATTATTTCGAGTAAAACCAACTTCAACATCATTAAAAATAATGTCTTTTATAAAAGTGAAGGTTCTGTTGTAACACGTCATGGTAACTACGTCACTGTAGACGGAAATTATTTTATTGGTGATGGTGTTAATGACCAATATGGAGGCATTAGAATTATCAATACTGGGCACTGGGTAATTAATAATTTATTCTACAAAATAAAAGGAAAGAACTTTAGAAGTCCTATTGCTATAATGAATGGTATACCTAAATCGCCATTAAACAGATATAACCAAGTTACTGATGTTGTTGTGGCTTACAATACGTTTGTAGATTCAGATTCGCCATGGCAATTTGGTGTAGGTACAAACATTGCACAAGCAGATGTATTACCAAAATCTGAAATTCGTTCTGCAAGACCTCTTAGAACAGAAGTTGTAAATAACGTCATATATAATTCTAAAGGCGATGCTAACCCAATTGTTGAGCACGACAAAGCAGATGGAGTAACCTTTGCAAGCAATGTTATTGATAACAATGGGGTTGAAATTAAAAACAGTCATGGTTTAATTGCCAAAGAATTAGCATTAACAGATATAGGAACAGGGCTTTCTGTACCAACGTCTGGTTTTGATGATGTAGAAGTTTACAAAGGCTATGATTTTGAAACAATAACTGCCGATTTATTAGGAAATTCAAGAGAGAAATCAAATCAAATAGGTGCTATTTTAAATGCCGAAAACATTAATCTAAATCTATTAGATAAATCTAAATATGGTGCAGATTGGTATTCAAATGATGTTGAAGCTAAAGAAGCTAAAACACATACAGTAGCTAATGTTTCAGAATTAATCGCTAAGCTAAAAGAAGCTGAAAGTGGTGATATAATTGAATTAAATGAAGGTGTTTATGAAATTTCGAACTCATTAATTATTAATAAATCCGTTACCATTCAATCTAAAGGAAATGCTGAAATCGTTTATTCAGGTGCAGCAAATACACCTGCAATAGAATTACATCCTTATGGAAAGTTAACCTTAAAAGGCATCAAACTAAAAGGAGCAGGTTCTCAATATGCTTTTGCTAGTTTAAAAGAAAATATGTCTAACCACTTTGGGTTAGATGTTATAGATTCTGAAATCAGTAATTTTAATTATGCATTAAAGGTTTACAAGCAATCGTTTTCAGAAGAAATTACATTTAAAAACACATCAATTTCTAATTGTGAAAATGGTATAGAACTTTCTGAAGAAACTAACGACAGAGGCGATTATAACACAGAGTATTTAACAATAGAGAACTGTCAGTTTACCAACGTAAAACAAAATGTGATTGATTATTACAGAGGCGGTTATGATGAATCTACAATTGGAGGAAATTTATTAGTTAATAACAGCACATTCACTAATTGCGGAGCCAAAGAGAAAAACGGAATTTTATTAAATCATAGAGGTATTGTAAATGTAAACATTAACAATAATACCTTTAAAAATAATAAGGTTCAGTTTGTATCAATTCTTTGGGGCGCAAAAAATAATGTAGAATCTAATAACACATTAGTCAATTCAGGAAAAATTAAAACTGAAGAAAACTTAAAGCAAAAGTTGATGTATTAATAAGTTCTTCCGAATGCCAAGAATTTAACAAGCTATAATTTTATAAAACTTCAAAATGAAAAAACAACTATTCACAATATTCACATTATTAGCAATTCTTGCCTGTAAAAACAATGCTAAAACAATAGATGAAACAACAGAAGAAACGGTTTCAGAAGTTAAAAAAACTAAAAAAGTACCAAATGATGTTATTCCATTTATGGACAAATGGAAAATTTTAACAGGAGATGGCGTTTATGAAGAGGATTTAGTAAATTTTTCTAAGGACAATTTCTTTTATGTTGAAACAGAAAACGAAACGGATTGGGTTGTTTATAAAACCCCAAATTCTGGGATAACATCTAAAACTTCAAGCAATACTAGGACTGAGCTAGGCGAGAAAAAACATTGGATACCTGAAGAAGGCGGTAAATTAACAGGAACTTTAAAAGTAAAGAATGTATCTACAACAGGAGACGCTACTTCGCCTTCTGCTTTTTCAGTAGTTGTTGGGCAAATTCATAGTGGTGAAGGTCATGAAAACGAACCTATAAAAATTTATTACAAGAAATTTCCTGGTCATACCAAAGGTTCAGTGTTTTGGAATTACGAAATTAACACCGAAGGCGATAATTCTGGTCGCTGGGATTATTCTTCTGCAGTTTGGGGTTACGATTTCTCAAAGGTTGGTACAGGTGCAGCAACCTTCCCAGAAGAGCCAAAAGATGGCATTGCTTTAAATGAAGAATTTAGTTACGAAATTAATGTTTATAAAGGTATTATGTATTTAACGTTTACAAGCGAAGGTCATGAAACCGTTAAATTTACAAAGAGTTTAATAGCATCGGATTTTGCAAAAAAGGAAGATATTCCGCAGCAAATTATAGATGTATATTCGGCGAAAAGAACAGTAGGAGTAGAGCGTGAAATTGCATATGCAGGCGAAATCAATTATTTTAAACAAGGAGCCTATAATCAAGCTAATATTAAAACAGGTTCTCAAACTTACGAAGGTGATATTACAAAACAATATGCTAACGGAAGTTATGCTGAGGTTTGGTTTAAAACTGCAACTGTAGGTGAAAGTACTGACCCCAACTTATAAAACTATATCACGTTGAAAAAAGCAATTTTTGTTATGGGAGTTTCTGGTTGTGGCAAAAGCACCATAGGGAATTTGCTTGCAAAAGAATTAGATATTCCTTTTTTTGATGGCGATGATTATCATCCAGAAGCCAATATTAAAAAGATGTCTAGCGGACAAGCTTTAAATGATAATGATAGACAAGGTTGGTTAGAGGCTTTAAATTTATTAGCCGTAAAGCAGATTAAAGAAAGTAGTTGTGTTATTGTATGTTCAGCATTAAAGCAAAAGTATCGTACAATATTAAGTGATACTATTGAAGATAAAACCGAATGGATACATTTAACAGGAACATTCAATCAAATTTTTGAAAGAGTCAATAGTAGAGCGGACCATTTTATGCCTTCAGCATTACTGAAATCGCAGTTTGATACTTTAGAAAATCCTGAGACAGCTATTACAATAGACATTAGTTTAACACCAGAAGAAATAATTAAAAAGATAAAACACGAATTAATGAATACTTCAGAATTTGGATTATTTGGATTAGGCGTCATGGGAAAAAGCCTGTGTAGAAATTTAGCCAATAATGGTTTTAAAATTTCAATGTTTAATAGGCATGTTGATGGTATTGAAGTGGACGTAGCTAAAAATTTTAAAGCGCAATATTCAGAATTATCGCAAGCACAAGCTTTTGATGATATCTCAGAATTTGTAAATTCTTTACAACAACCAAGACGTATAATGCTCATGGTTAATGCAGGCAAGACAATAGATTACGTTATAGAAGATTTGTTACCTCATTTATCTGAAAATGATATTATTATTGATGGTGGAAATTCTAACTATAAAAAAACCAAAGAGCGTTACGATTATTTAAAAGCTAAAGGCATTCGTTTCATAGGAACAGGAGTTTCTGGTGGAGAAGAAGGTGCTTTAAAAGGACCATCAATTATGCCAAGTGGAGATAAAGACGCTTATGATAAAGTTGCCCCTTTTTTAGAAACCATTTCGGCTAAAGACAAAAACGGTTTACCATGTTGCACGTATGTTGGTCCAGAAGGAAGTGGTCAATTTATAAAAATGGTACACAATGGAGTTGAATATGTAGAAATGCAACTTTTGGCAGAAGTATCAACTATTTTAGAAGCTTTAGGTCAAAATCCTGATGGAATTTCTCAAACTTTAGAGTCGTGGAAAAATTCAGCAAATAGTTATTTACTAGAAATTACAACTTCAATTTTTAAAAAGAAAGAAGGTAATGATTGGTTAGTTAATAAAATATTAGACAAAGCAGGAAATAAAGGAACAGGAAACTGGACCACCATTGCCTCAGCAGAATTAGGTGTGCCAAGTACACTTATCAGTTCAGCGTTGTTTTCGAGATATATTTCGTTTTATAAAGAAGAACGATTACAACTAAGTGAGCTTATTGAAACTGAAAATACTTCAGAATTAAACATTACAACTAACGCGGTTTTAGAAGCCTATCAATTTGCAAGAATAATAAACCATTATCAAGGTTTTAAACTCATATCAGAAGCTTCAATTAAATTTGAATGGAATCTTAATCTTAGTGAAATTGCAAGAATTTGGACAAATGGTTGCATTATAAGGTCTACACTAATGGAAGAATTAGTTAGCATTTTTAAAGAAACCACTAACATTTTAACTAATACGGAATTAATTGAACAAGTGAAGCAATTAAAACCTTCTGCAAAAAAGGTAGTTTCACAATGTTTATTAAATGATTTAACTACACCAGCTTTAAGTGAAGCTATTCAGTTTTTAAATGGGATAACCACCAAATATGCTTCGGCAAATGTTATACAAGCCCAACGCGATTATTTTGGAGCACATACCTATTTAAGATTGGATGATCCTTCTGGAAAGCCACATCATACCAACTGGGTATAAAAGCATAACGACTAAATAATAACTAAATTAAATGGAAGCAACAACAAACAAATCTCTACTCAAAAAAATTATTGCTATTATTTTAGGTTTCGGACCTGGTATTTTTGCTATTGGTTACACCATCGGTACGGGTAGTGTAACTTCTATGATTGTTGCGGGTAGTAAGTTTAATATGGATTTACTTTGGGTATTGTTTTTAAGTTGTTTGTTTTCTGGTGTATTAATGTTTGCTTATGGTAATTATGGGTTAATAACAGGTGAAACAGCGCTATACGGATTTAAAAAACATTTAAAATTTGGTAAAGCACTTGCAATATTAATTATAGTTGGTATAACCTTTGGTCAATGGAACTCCTTAATGGGCATTTTAGGTATTTCTTCTAATATTATCTACGAAATTTTAGCCATTAATTTTGATGGATTAAGTGGATTTAAATATCAAACGGTTTTAATAACTGCAATTGTTATTATCGTTACGTTTTACTTGTTAATGTTAGTTGGTAAGTATACGTTTTTTGAAAAAATTCTAGTCATTTTTGTAACCTTAATGGGTTTATCTTTTGTGTTATCATTATATTTTGTGCAACCATTACCATTGGATGTTATTAAAGGACTTATCCCAAAAATTCCAGATGTTCCTGGTGGAAAAATGTTAGTAGCAGCTTTTGTTGGTACCACTATGGCTTCGGCTACGTTTTTATCTAGACCATTATTTGTAAAAGGAAAAGGTTGGACTATTAAGAACTTAGATCAACAAAAGAAAGATTCTATTACAGCTGCAATTTTAATATTTACAATTAGTGGTGTTATTATGGCTGTATCGGCAGGTGCTTTGTATTATGAAGGTAAAGAAGTAACACATGTGTTAGATATGGCAAATACCTTAGAGCCAGTTGCTGGTAAATGGGCTGTTACCATTTTCTTTTTTGGCGCGTTAAGTGCTGGGCTATCCTCAATATTTCCCTGTTTGTTAATTGCACCATTATTAATTGCAGATTATCAATCTGGAGATTTAGATACCAACTCAAAACAGTTTAGAATTATAACTTTTATAGCTTGTTTAGTCGCTTTAATTGGTCCTGCTTTTGGTGCTAACCCAATAGAAATTCAAATATTATCACAAGTATTTAATGTCTTTGTACTACCGCTTGTTATTTTAGGAATCATCATTATGGTAAATAATAAAAAAATTATGAAAAACTATAAGACCGGTTTATTTGTTAATATAGGCTTGTTTGCATCATTACTTTTTGCTTGCATTATTTCTTATAACGGAATCATAGCTTTAACTGAATATTTTTAAATTTATTAGAAAATAGAAACTAATCAATCATTACAATTAAAAAACAATACAATGGAAAATAATAAATTAAAAGGGAAAAATGTCTTAATTACAGCAGGTGCTCAAGGGATTGGAGAGGCGATTACAAAGCATTTTATAGATAGTGGTTCTAATGTTGCTATTCATTATTTTTCGAGTTCAGAAACTGCGAATACTTTGGTAGATCATGCTAAAGCTAAAGGTTTAAAAGCCGTTGCTATAAGTGGTGACTTAACTAAAGAAGAAGACGCTAATAATTTAGTTTATAAAACGGTAGAAGCATTAGGAGGTATAGATATTTTGGTTAACAATGCAGGGTCTTTAGTAGCTCGTAATTTACTAGAAGATTTAAAAACCGATTTTTGGCATAAAGTAATGGATATTAATATGACATCTATGATGTTAGTAACCAGAGCAGCAGGCCCATATTTGGCAAAAAACGATAACAGTAGTATTGTTAATTTAGCTTCACTTGCAGGACGAAAAGGTGGTCATCCAGGATCATTGGCTTATGCAACAAGTAAAGGTGCAATTTTAACTTTTACAAGAGCATTAGCAACGGAGTTTGGTTCACAAGGCACAAGAGTAAATGCGGTAGCACCAGGATTAATTTTAGGAACTTCTTTTCATAACACTCATACTACTAAAGAATCTGCTGCAGCAACCATAGCGGGAATTCCAATTGAGCGTGCTGGTAATGCAGATGACGTTGCAAGGGCAGTACTCTATTTAGCATCAGAGTATGATGGATTTATTACAGGAGCAACACTAGATATTAATGGTGGTGTATATAATATGTAAGCTTTAAGAATATATATAATTAATAACGTTTAATTAGAAAAGCATCTCTTTTTGGTAACCAAAATATTATAACTATATTGGTGAACCAAATTGGTAAACCAATTTAATAATGAAAAATAAAATAACTTCAAAGTTCGTTTATATATTAGTTTTACTTGTATTGTTTGCATGTAAAAATGATAATGAAATGGATGTTGATAGTGTTTCAGAAACCAAAGTATCTCAAGAACACCCTAAACTTATTTTAACTGCTCAAGGTGTAAAGGATATCAGAGCACAATTAGGAACTATTCCAATTTTCGATAAATCTTTGCAAGCGGTGAAGGAAGAAGTTAATGCTGAAATTGAGGCAGGAATTGATGTACCAATACCTAAAGACTATTCTGGTGGTTATACACATTCTAGACACAAACAAAATTGGTTTACACTTCAAAAAGCAGGTTTATTATATCAAATTTTAGATGACGAAAAATATGCCAAGTATGTAAAAGACATGCTAATGGAATATGAGGCACTTTATAAAACTTTACCATTACATCCAAAAACAAGATCGTATGCTAGAGGTAAATTGTTCTGGCAATGTTTAAACGATTCTAATTGGTTGGTTTATGTTAGTCAGGCCTATGATTGTATCTATAATTACTTAACGGAAGAAGAACGAAATAAACTAGAGACTAATTTATTCAGACCATTTGCAGATCATATATCTGTAGATAGTCCGCAATTTTATCAGCGTGTTCATAACCATAGTACATGGGGAAATGCGGCAGTTGGAATGATTGGTTTGGTTATGGATGATGAAGAATTAATTAATAGAGCATTATACGGAATTAAAGACTTAAAATTAGACACCAAAGAAAAAGACGATGATGGTGGTTTTCTGAATAAAGACGGAAAAGCAGGATTTTTAGCAAACATAGAAGAACCGTTTTCGCCAGATGGTTATTATAATGAAGGGCCATATTACCAACGTTACGCTATGTATCCCTTTTTAGTTTTTGCTGAAGGTTTGCATAATGTAAAACCTGAATTAAAAATTTTTGAATATAAAGGAGGTGTGCTCTTAAAGTCTATAAATGCATTATTGAATTTGTCTGATGCAGATGGCGAATTCTTCCCACTGAATGACGGCCAAAAAGGAATGTCTTATTACAACAATGCTTTAGTAACAGCTGTAGATATATCTTATCATTTTGGAGACCAAGATCCAGGATTATTATCAATAGCAAAAGAACAAGATAAAGTTTTATTAGACGATTCTGGTTTGGCTGTTGCACTTGGTATTAAAGAAGGAAATGAAAAACCGTTCACTAAAAAATCTATTAATTTATCTGATGGTCCAGAAGGAAAACAAGGAGGTGTTGGTATTCTAAGAAACCAAGGCATAGAATTAGTTTTTAAATATGCATCACAAGGCTCTAGCCACGGACATTATGATAAACTATCTTATTCTTTATACGAAAAAGGCGAGGAAGTTATTCAAGATTACGGATTATCTCGTTTTGTAAATATTGAACAAAAAGGTGGAGGTAATTACCTTAAAGAAAATAAAACATGGGCAAAACAAACTATTGCACATAATACAATAACGCAAAATGAAACCTCTCATTTTACAGGTAAATATGATATAGGAAGTTTACATCATTCTGATTTAAATTACTTTTCTTCAGAGTATGATAGCGTTCAAGTTGTAAGTGCAATTGAAAAAAATGCCTATCCAGGGACTACAATGCTTCGTACAATGGCAATCATAAAAGATGAAGATTTTGAAAAGCCATTTATGTTAGATATAATGAAGGTGACTTCAGCCACCGCAAATCAATATGACTTTCCTTTTTATTATTTCGGACAAGTATTACAAACTAATTTTAAATACAGTTCGCCTGAAACCTTGAAACCATTAGGTTCTAAAAATGGATATCAGCATTTATATTTAGAAGGATTAGGGAAAGCTTCAGGTAAGAATACTAAGTTTTCATGGTTTAGTAATAATAAGTTTTATTCATTAACAACAGTGACCAATACTAAAGACGAATTGTTATTTGCTAGACTTGGCGCAAACGATCCAGAATTTAATTTACGTCGTGATCCTGCCTTAATTCTTAGAACTAAAAATTCAAAAGCTCGAACCTTTGTTTCTGTAATAGAATCACACGGAAGTTATAGCGCAGTTTCAGAGTCTGCTTTAAATTCAAAAAGTAATATTAAAGAAATAAAAACAGTTTTAGATTCTAATGCGTATACGGCAATTACTATTACAACTATTAATGGTAAAACAAAGTTGTTTATTACTGCAAATACAAATAATACTAAAGATTCAGAACATAACATAAAAATTAACGATAAGAATTATGAGTGGTCAGGTTCTTATTATTTTAAATAATACCAAATACATTAAAAATTATGAAAAGAGTAAGCGACAAGTACATTATTACGAAAGATATGGACTGGGAAGTTCTTGGAGGAGGAGTTTCTAGAAAATTCTTAGGTTATGATAACCAAATTATGATGGTAAGAGTAAAATTTGATAAAGGTGCATTAGGAGCGCCTCATCAACATTTTCATACACAGGCAACATTTTGTGTATCAGGTAAATTTGAATTTGAAATAGATGGTGTTAAGCAAATAGTTGAAGCAGGAGATGGTGTTTATATTGAGCCAAATTTACTACACAGTGCGGTTTGTTTAGAAGAAGGAGAACTAATAGATACCTTTAGTCCTGTAAGAGAAGATTTCTTAACAGGAGATGGGCCATCTTATTTTGGGGATAAAGAGTCTTAATTTAAGAGTTTTCTTTGATAGTCAGTAACTTAAGAATTAGGTAGTTTAATTCTTACAAAAACACAATTATTCGCTATATTAACCTTGTCATTCTCTATTTTAACATAGTTTATTTGCGAAAACGTTGTTTTTAACAAAATTTTATATATATTTGGTCAACCAATTTGGTAAACCAATTTGGTTGACCAGTAGTTGACACCGAAATGCAGATAGCTCTAAGTCTGTATTTTAGATAAATTACTGAATAAATAAACTAATAATAAAACAATCTAAACAACAAATTATGAATTTAAAAATTAAACTCATTACGGTTGCTGCGCTGCTCTTTAGTGTGGTAACTTTTGCGCAAGAGGCATTTACCATTTCTGGTACTGTCACTTCTGCAGTTGACAACATGCCTATTCCAGGGGCAAATATTATTGTTGTCAATACAACAAGGGGTACTTCCACAGATTTTGATGGGAAATACCAATTAGAAGTAAGTAACGGTGAGGAAGTTCAAATCTCTTATATTGGTTATGTTACTCAAACAATTATTATTGATGGTCAAACTACATTAAATGTATCACTCGCAGAGGATGATAACTCACTATCCGAAGTTGTGGTAGTTGGTTATGGTGTACGTAAAAAATCTCACCTTACAGGTTCAATATCTAAGGTTGGCGGAGATGATGTAGCAGCAGTACAAGTTACTCGTGTAGATGACGCCTTAGCGGGTAAATTATCTGGTGTATTAATTCAAAACCAAGATGGTTCTCCTGGTGCGGCTCCAAAAATTCAAATTAGAGCAGCTTCATCTATTTCAAGTGCATCTAATCCATTAATTGTAGTAGATGGCTATCCTATTTCAGGCGGGTTAGAGACAGTGAATCCTAATGATATAGAAAGTTTAGAAATATTAAAAGATGCGGCATCTGCTGCAATCTATGGTTCTAGAGGTGCCAATGGTGTGGTTTTAGTAACTACTAAGAAAGGTAAATCTGGTAAAGCAAGTTTTAACTACAATGCGTATACAAGTTTTACTAATAAGTATCGTGACAATATCTTAATGTCTGGTCCAGAATGGGCAGCACATTCAAGACAGCAAATTGCAGCAGGGAACTGGGCAGGTACAGTAGATACACAAGATGCAGCGTTTCTTGAGTATAGACTAAGTGCTTATGAGAACTCACCTGGAGCAATTAGTCCAGAAGATTGGTTATTTAGAACAGGTAATACTACAAGCCACGATTTTAGTATGAGTGGTGGAACAGATGATGTTAATTATTTTGCGTCTGTTGGTTATCAAAATACAGAAGGTATAATTATTACTGAAGGTTTTGAAAGACTTAATGCGCGTTTAAATGTTGATGCTAAATTAGGTGACAAGTTTAAAACAGGAGTTAGTTTTAATGGTTTTACTTCTGAGAGAGATATCTTAGGGCATGACATGAGGGATTTATTAAGAGCATATGGTGTGCATTCAATATATCATACTGAAGAGTCTATTGCATTTGTACAGGCTTTAGATGCACAAGCACAAGCTTTAGGTTTGGCAGCGTTTGATGATGGTTATAGAGGGTCTACTTACGAGGCATCTAGTATATACGAATTAGAACCTGGTATGGCAGCGCAAGATTGGCATTATGGTAGAGCCAACAATGGTATTGGTGGTTCTGGTGATGCGGGTCCCGCGGCTAAACTAGATAATACAGAGCGTTGGGAAAAGACATTTTTTGGTAATGTAAGTTCTTATCTTCAATACAATATTTTAGATGGTTTAAATGTTAAAACTGTTTTAGGTGGTGATTTAAAGGATACTCAATATTATGAACATAGATTACTTGGTTATGATTCTAGAGCAAGAACGTCTCAGACTTATATGGATCAAACGGACTTAAAAGTTTGGTCTATATTGAGTGAATCTACTGTAAGTTATGCAAAGGTTATTGGTAAGCATGATATATCTGCAGTAGCGGGTGTTGAATTCCAAACGACTCAATTTGTTGGAACTGGTATTGATGGAGTAAATGTACCAGATGAAGATATTCTTAATTATAACTTATTTGATCCTGCAGATTTAACAGTAACAGAACGAAAAGAAAAGAGAGTTAGAAATAGTGTTTTTGGTAGAGTAAATTACGCTTACGATAATAAGTACTTAGCTTCATTCTCTTTAAGAAGAGATGGTGATTCTCGTTTTGGTGCAAATAAAAAATATGCAAACTTCCCAGCACTTTCTTTAGGTTGGAATGTGCATAATGAAGAATTTTTATCAGATAATAATACGTTAAGTAAATTAAAATTAAGATTTAGTACAGGTTCTTTAGGTACTGCCTCTTTTTTAGGATCTTATGATGCATTAAGCTTATTGGACCCGTCTGCAACATATTATGGTACGGGTTATTTAATTCCAGAAAATGTTGCTAACCCAGATTTAACTTGGCAAACAAATACAGAAACAAATTATGGTATTGATTTTGGTTTCTTAAATAATAGATTTACACTAGGTGTTGATTACTATACATCTGATATAGAGGATATCTTAATAAATCAGAGTATTTCTGAAGTGTTTGGTACACCTTCAATCGTACTTAACTCTGGAGACGTTAGAAGTTCTGGTTGGGAATTTGAATTAAATGCAAGATTAATTAGTAACGACGATTTTTCTTGGAGTATGAGCGGTAACTTATCAACTGTGGAGACTGAAATCACGGATTTAGGTGATATAGATGAATTACCACAAGCAATCTACGGACAAAGCGGTAGAGGACCTGTTTTTAGAAATTACGTAGGTGGTGGAATTGGTGAAATGTGGGGATTAGAAACTATTGGTGAAGTTGAAATGGAATACTTACAAGATGGAACTAGACACCCTAATAATACAACTGGAGAATCTTATGTAGTTGATCAAAACGGTGACGGTGTAATTGATGCTACTAGAAGTGTAGAAGATGGTGGTGATTTAGTTAAAATTGGTCAAAATACACCAGATTTTTACTGGGGAATGTCTCATAATCTAAGTTACAAAAATTTTGATATGTCATTGCAGATTCAGGGTTCACATGGCGCTGAGGTTTATAATGTAGACCCATTATATTATGAGTCGCAGTGGAGTGGAAGATTAGTAGATAGCTTTGATGCTAATGATGATGGAATTGCTGATCATAATGGAGAGTACTATATTGGTAATAGATATCAAACAGATGCTATGATTCAAGATGCTTCTTTTGTAGCATTAAGAAATATAACACTTGGTTATACCTTAAATTCTGATTTGGTAGAAAAAGTTGGATTAAGTTCTGTAAGAGCTTATTTAGCAGCTTCTAATTTAATCTACATAATGGCTGATAATTATACATCATATAACCCAGAGGGGGTTAAAACTTCTGGAAGTGATTATTTAGGGCCTACAACTTATGGTGCGCAAGTGGGTGCAAGTCCAGTTACTAGAAGCTTTACGTTAGGTTTAAATGTTAACTTTTAAATAAAATTAAAATGAAAAAAATATATATATTATTAGGGTCGTTGTTTTTAATGACAGCCTGTTCTACAGATTTAGATCAAGCGCCATCTAATATTGCAAGTGCAGATTCTTTAACGGAGTTTGATGGTGTGCTTAATGCGGCTTATTATTATCAACTAGGTATGGTGACACCAATGGCGATAATGGGGGAGTTTAGATCGGATAATGCTTTAATGGATGAGTCTCCTTATACGGAATTTGACGAATATGATAATGGTTTAACAGCAATGGAAGATCAATTTTTTGGCCCATTCTATACAGCAGCGTATAAATCTATTTTAAGTGCAAATAATGTAATAACTAATTCTTTAGATGCTACTGAAATAGGTGAGGCTAAATTTTTAAGAGCGTTAACATATTTTAAATTAGTCCAGGTATTTGGTGATGTAACTGTGAATTTATCAGCAGAACCAAGTTTAACAGATACAGAGGCGTTAGTAAGACAATCGGCAACTGATGTTTATAATGATGTAATCATACCAGATTTAACTGATGCAATGGCTGTTCTAAGTACTACTATTACAGATGGTAGGGCTTCAAAATATGCCGCGCAAGCATTGTTGGGTAAGGTGTATATGACCATGGGAGATTTTGTTAATGCTGAGCCACATTTAGCTGCTGTAGTTAATGGTGCAGCCGCAGCTGGTATTGAACTTAAAGAAAATTATAATGAGATATTTGGTGCAGCTAATGAGATAGAAAATTCCGAAATTATTTTTTCAACTCAGATTACAGGCTCAATTGTGGATGAATACTCATTTGGTTCAGATTTTTGGAACTGGTTTGTTGGGGATGATTCTAAAGCAGATTTTCCAGTAGATCAAGATTTAGTAGCTGCATTTGATGTAAGCGATGCTACAGGAGGTGGTACAGACTTAAGAAGAGCTGTGACCCTTGCAGATGACGGATTAACGGCAATTAAATTTCCTAAAGAAGGTGATTTAGGAACAGAGCATGATTGGATTGAAATCCGTTTAGCAGATGTAATTTTATTATATGCAGAAACTTTAAATGAAAATGGAGCAGCGGCTTCTACAGTGTTACCATTATTAGATGATATTAGAACTAGAGCTGGTTTAAACAGTTTAACTGGTACAGCAACTACACAAGCAGAAGTTAGACAAGTTATCTTAGATGAAAGACGTCTAGAATTAGCTTTTGAAGGTCATAGATGGTTTGATTTAGTAAGAACAGATACGGCTTCTACAGAGATGGGAGAAACAATTAATTCTAATTATTACTTATTCCCTATCCCTGTGTCGGAAATTTTGGCTACACGAGGTGTAATAACGCAAAATGCTGGATATTAAAACATCATAAAACTTCATTTTTAATACAAAGTTTGTAAGATAGTTTTGTAATTATTTATGAAGCCAATTTTAAAAAATTACTTTATGATGGTAAAGCCATTGTAAAGTAATTTTTTTATTCACAATCTTGATTTTAGCAGTTGTAATGTATCAAAAAGATGATATTAATCACTTTTTTGAAGGATCTACCCTTTACGTTTCTAATTATTTTGTATTAACAAAAAAATAACATATATTTGGTAAACCAATCTGGTAAACCAGTTTAAAATGGTTTCGCAGCCGATAAAAGGCTAAATAAATTAACTAATTCTAATATTTAAACATGAATTTAAAAATAAAGTTTACAGCAATTTTCGCTTTATTTTGTTGTTTTGCAGTTTTTGCACAAGAAAAATATATGTTAAATGGTACCGTAATATCTGGAGAAGATAGTATGCCTATACCTGGAGTAAACATTATAATAGTGGAAACAACGCGAGGTACTTCAACTGATTTTGATGGTAATTATCAGCTAGAAGTTTCTAAGGGTGATGTTTTACAGTTTTCTTATGTTGGTTTTGTAACACAACTTGTAACCGTAAAAGGAGAGTCAACCATTGATGTCATTCTAAAAACTGACAGTAATACACTCGATGAGGTTGTATTAATCGGTTATGGAGACCAAAAAGCAAAAAATATTACCAGTTCTTTAACTAAGGTATCTAGTAAGGATATAGAGGATTTGTCTGTTTCCAGAGTAGAGGATGCACTTAGAGGAAAGGTTGCAGGTTTACGTATTCAAACAGTAGCATCTGAGGCTGGTGGTGATCCTAAGATTACTTTGAGAGGTCCTGGTTCAATTACAGGGTCTTCATCTCCATTAATTGTAATTGATGGTGTTGTAATGGGCACGGATGCCGATATCTTGGGTTCCATAGATAATAATAATGTAGAATCAATTAGTGTGTTAAAAGATGCTTCTTCGGTTGCTATTTATGGTTCTCGTGGTGCAAATGGAGTTATTTTAATTACATTAAAAGAAGGTGTTTCAGGTAAAACACGTTTCTCTTATGATACATTCACAGGTTATAGATATACTACTAATAATGATAATTTCAATACGTCTATTTCAGATGAAAGGTCTAGGTTAAATGGATTACAAAGTGTCGTAGATCAGATTTCTCCAAGTAGTTCAAATTATGATCGTGTTATTAACGATTATAATGTTGCTTATGCAGAGTTGGAGGCTATGGAGTTTATAGCTTCTTTAGGTGATGGTGAAAAGAATTGGCAAGACGAAATTTTTGAAGGCGGTATTATACAAAGTCATTCTTTCTCAGCAAGAGGAGGTACAGAATTAACTAACTATGCTGCTTCTCTTGGGTATTTAGAGGATGAAGGTGTGGCATTAGAAGATAAGTTAACAAAATTTAATGCTAGAATAAAAGTAGATAGTAAGTCTAAAAATAAGAAAATCAAGTTTGGTGGTAATTTACGTGTTAATTATAACGATCAGGTTAGACTGCCAACAAGATTTACGGATCCTTTAAGGCAATACGGTCATATTCCGCTTTATTTAAACGAAGATCATCTTAATTATATAACACAGTCTGATCCAGGTGATGCAGGTGCGCTATTTGAAAATATTGGTGTGGGTAGCTATGGTTTTTCTAGAGCTTTCGATCACGTATTTACAATAGATCCAGATAATCCAAGGTCTATTAATATAGATCCAAATACAGGCTTACCTACAGTAAGTAATCTTACATCGGGAGGGTTAACATTGTCTACAACAAAAAATGTTCACCCATTGGTACATTATTTAGAAAGGTCTAGAACTAAAAAACAGTTTACCTTAAATGCTTCTACATATTTTGATGTTAAATTAGCAAAAGGTCTAACATTTAAGCAAAGCTTATCGGGTATTTTTAGACATACTAAGAATAACGCGGCAGATTATTTATATGGTCAAGAAAATAGAGAGCAAGAAGCTTTTAGAGAGGAAAGACGTGATGAAAGAAATCAATACTCTGTAGAATCTCTTTTAAGATATAAGAAGAGTGTTGGTAGTCATAATTTTAATTCATTATTAGGTTTTGAATTTACTCAAAGAGATTTTTATAGACAACAATCTGAAGCTATTGGATATACAGATGATTTTAATAATAACATATCAATAGCGGACGGTGGAACAACGTACACAGATAATGCCAGTGAAAAATTAGTGTCTTATTTCGGAAGATTAGATTACGATTATGATGGCAAGTATTTAGTACAACTGTCTGCTCGTACAGATGGTAGCACAAGGTTTGGGTCTAATAACCGATTTGGTTTTTTTCCAGCAGCATCTTTAGGTTGGGTAGTATCTAGTGAGGAATTCTTGTCATCTAGTGATTTAGTTACATTCTTAAAATTAAGAGCTAGTTATGGAGTTTCTGGTTCAAATGAAATATCTAACAATATATACGAATCTCTTTATAGATTTGAAGAAACCTTTAGTTCAATAGGTTACGATGGTGATGTTGGGGTTAAAGGAGTTACCTTAGCCAATGCCAACTTAGGATGGGAAAAATTGATTGAATTTAACCCTGGAATTGATGTGACATTTGGTAGAGGGCTTGTAAATTTATCATTTGATTACTATACTAGAACCAGTGAGGACTTAATTTTATTTGCCCCTGTCGCAGGAGTTTATGGAGCAGATAATTGGTTACAAAACCTTGGAGAGGTTAAAAATGAAGGTATTGAGATTGAGTTAGGCTCTAGGCTTTATTCTAGCGAAAAAGTAAGATGGTCAGTATCTGGTCAATTTGCATTAAATAGAAATGAAGTTGTAAGTTTAGGTAGTAATGAACAAATTATTTCTAGAATAGATCAAGATACTAGACCTACGGAATTTATTGCTAGAGTTGGTCAGCCAATTACATCATTTTACGGTTGGGTGTACGAAAGCGAAGTTCCATTAGAATGGGTAGATAATCCATTCAACAGATTTAATAATGATTTTGCAAGGGTATATGTAAAAGATTTAAATGGAGATGGTATCATTGATGATGAAGATAGAACAGAGTTGGGTAGTCCGTATCCAGACTTTACATGGGGTTTTAATTCTGATTTTAACTACCATAATTTTGATTTTTCAGTTCAACTTCAAGGATCCCATGGTGCTGAAGTAAGAGTTGCTGATTTGGATCAATTGTATTATGCAAGTGAGTCTGCAGCCAATCCAGTTTCTGATTTTCCAGATTATGATTTAACTGTTCATAGAAGATTTACAAATGATCACATACAGGATGCGTCTTTCGTAGCTGTTAGAAATATTATTTTAGGTTATTCATTCCCAGAAACACTTTTGTCTAATTTAAACATTAGTAAATTAAGAGTGTATATGACAGGAGAAAATCTATTATACTTTACAGCTGCTGGTTATGAAGGTTTTAATCCTGAGGCTGCTGGTCAAACATCGAACAATGCTAATACCGCATTAACGGCAGGTTATCAAAGAGGTGATGGGCCAATCGTGCGAACAGTTTCATTAGGACTTAACTTACAATTTTAATTAATTATGAAAAAGATATATATAAAATTTATAATAGTTTGTTTTTCTATTTCTACTTTGTTTACAAGTTGTGAAGAAGAATTAGACTTATCTAACCCAACAGCGCTTTCTTTGGAAGAATTGTTACAAACAGATAATGGGTTTGAGTTATTGGCTAATGGTGTCTTAGATGCTTATCAAAAAGTGCCAGCTAATGAGTTCTTATTAATTGAATTAAGATCGGATAATGTTAGAGCCAATACAGAAAACGGAAATTACCCAGAAATTAACGCATATACTGTAGACCCTAATAATGGTGATGTAGCAACATATTATTCTAATAATATGGCGGCTATTAAGCATGCCAATACAATTATTGATAATCGATTTTTAGCTCCAGAAGACCAACAATACACTGTTGGTGAAGCATATTTTATGCGAGCACTATGTCATTTTAACTTAGTTAGAGCGTATCAAAATGTTCCTTTTATAGATAAAGTTTTAGATGTTGATTCTGATGAGGCACGTGATTACCCTCAATTACCAGAGGAGGAAGTTTATGAGAAAATTATAGATGACTTTAGAACTTCCATAGCGTTTTTAAATGGTGCTGAGCAAAATAAATATAGACCTACCGAAGGGGCTGCAATATGTTTAGCAGCTAAAGCATACCTGAGCCAACCAAATCCAAATTATATGGAGGCAGAATTGTTACTGGCATCAGTTGTAGAGAATAGTGCTTCTTTCGGTTATAGCCTACTTAAAACTGATATTGGTGCTGCAAATGATTTTAATGGTGATGGTGTTGTTTCAGATTCAGAGTATAACGCAAATTTAACTTTAGATTTTGGTCATGTATTTGGAAATGAATTTTCTGGTGATTATTCTGATTCAGATGAAGTATTAGAAGGTGATTGGACAAATAACTCAGGGTTAGAAATTAATGACGAAATAATATTTTCAATCGCTTACGATTTAGTAAGTAGTGATAATTATGTAACTAGTGATAGTGGTTTAGATGACCAAGTAGAGACAGATTCAGAATCTCATAGCTTTGCAATGACCTTGCAAGGACCTTCAAATGGTGTAAATATTGCTACACTAGACTTTTTAGAAGTAATGAATCCAGAATCAGAACCTGTGCGTTTTTACGCTTCAGTTAATCCTTTAAATTATAGTTCTTTTCTTTCTGACAACACTGTAGATGTTTTTAATACAAAGTATCCGACAGATGGAGAAATAGGTGATAATGATTGGATAATTTTAAGATACGCTGACGTTCTATTATTATATGCTGAAGCAATTTTAGGAGGTGCTAATAGTACTACAGATCAAAGAGCTATAGATGCGTATAACCAAGTTAGAGTTAGAGCTGGCCTTGAAGAAGTATTAGGGAATTTAACTAAGCAGGAGCTTTTAGATGAAAGAAGGGTAGAATTTGTGTATGAAAATCAGCGTTTATATGACTTAATTAGATTTGGTGAAGCAGATAACGTTTTGCAAGACTTCTCTAATGAAAATAGTTTAAGTTATACCGCAGACCGAAAGTTTTTACCTTTTCCACAAAGAGAAATAGATAATTTACCTAATTTTTATACACAGAACAATGGTTACTAAAAATATAATGTTTATGAAAACGAAGATTTCAAGTTTAAAACTTTTAGCATTAGCAACTGTGTTAATACTTTCTAGTTGTGTAAGTGACGACTTAGCTGATGTTGGAGATTTAGAGGATATAACAGGTCCTACACCCTTTTATAACTACAGTGATGTTACTTTTGCTGAGTTCGATTGCGAAGATGTTGAGTTGTCTTCAAATTATCAATTTAATTTTCAAGCAGGATCTAATTTGGCCGTTAACGGAACCCAATATTTGTGGAGTGTAGCCGACAGTGATGGTAACAATTTAGATGTAACATTGATTAATAAAGATTTACCTGTACTAGAACTCTTAATTGATGCAGAACTGGCAGAAATAGTGGCTATAGAAGAGGATATTGCAGAATTAGAATTTAAAATTCCTTGCGAAGACGATCCGGCAAGAGTTGTTGTTATGGAATCTCAGTTAGCAGAATTAGAATTGGCGCTTGTAGCAGCAGAGAATGCACTTACCGACGACGTTTTGCAAAATGTGGCAGATTTAGAAGCACAAATTTTAGCCTTAGATGAAGCAACTTTACAAGATCAAGAGTTAATTATTGAATTCCCAAGTCCAGGTACCTATACAGTAGGGCTTACGGTAACAGACAATTTAAATAAATCTAATTACACAGAGAAATTAATTACGGTTAATCAAGCTGTGCCAACTATTCCTGTGCCAGAAATAGCCGAGGCTAGTTTTGAAGATAATAGTTTATTTGATGGGTCTGGCGATGGTAGAGATTCGTGGAGAGTACCAAGTAATGACGCATGGAGCCCACTAGGAGGAGGTACAACGGTTATACAAATTAATACAGATTCAAGCCCAGGAGAAGGTGCTGATTTACCTGATGGTGTGCAAGCTGCAAAATTCCCAGCAGGTGGAGATAGAGTAGCATACCAAGAAATTGAAGTAACTCCAGGTGCTGAGTACGTTATAACTTATTTTACGGCATTTGAGGAAGATACATTTGGTCAAATGAAAGTATCAATTTTATCCCCAAATACTTCAAATTATGCCGAAGCACAACTTGAAGAAAATATTATCGCTACTAGAACAGATACAAATGTTGATAGAGTAGATAATGTATTTAAACAGCACTCTTTAAGTTTTGAAGCAGGAGACAACGAATCGGTAATTATTTTCGCTACTAACTCTGGTGTAGAATCAAGATTAGACGCCTTTAATATAGTAGTTAGATAAAAAAACATAATATTATGAGTCATACATTTATAAAAAAATATTCCTTAAGTGTTCTTTTCTTAATTATTACATTTTCAATAACATCTTGTTATGATGAAGGTTATGACGAGTTTGTCGCACCAACAGGAAATGTTAATAATATACAGCCTAATACATTGTTTACAACCTCTACGGATCCAGACAATAGTTTGGCAATAATCTTTAGAAGTTTTTCAACAGATGCTGTATCTTATTTATGGGATTTTGGTGATGGTAACACATCCACAGAAGCAAATCCAGATTACACCTATACCACAGGTGGTTTATATACCGTAACGTTAACAACAACAAGTTCTGATGGTTTAACAGCAGAAGCTTCAGAAGAGGTGTCACCTATTTTTGTAGATTTTAATCATTCAAGTATAGACACAGAGGTAACATTTGAAAACCTTACATCAGGTGCAAAATCCTTAGTTTGGGATTTTGGAGATGGCGACACTCTAGAGTGGGATTCGGAAGTAGATACAGAAGAAGATTTTAGTTTCAATCCTGTACATGTATATTTAACAGATGATACTTTTCAAGCAACGTTAACAGCTACTAACTTTTTAGATGTTGAAGTTTCTGTTACACAAAGTATTGAAGGTCTTGTCTTATCTACTATACCTAATTTTACATTTACAGTATCATCGTTAACAGTTGAATTTACAGATGCATCTATATTAGCAGTTTCACATTTTTGGGAATTTGGAGATGGTAATACATCTACTGAGTTAAATCCAGTACACACTTATGCTGCAGATGGAACTTATAACGTAACTTTAACAACCACAAATGCTTCAGGTACATCTAACAGTACAACACAAGCGGTACCGGTTGGAGGTATTGAGGCAACTTTTGCAGCGGAAATTTTGAATGGTTCCATAGATGAGTATGTTGGTACATCTAGTGATAATGCAGATGCATGGGATATGACGCCTAATAGCACTGTAAACGATGATGTTCTTGGAACTATTGATAGCCCTTATAGAGCTTTATGGTATAATACTACTTTAAATGATTGGATAGAAGCTAATTTCAATACTAGTAATGAGGCTCCAGGAGTTAGTTCTACACACTACACACCAGACAGATCTATAAAACTTCACGAAGTACAAAGAAGAGCATATCAACCATTTGCAGTAGAACCAGGTGTGGTTTACACCATAAAACTTTGGGTAAAAGCAGAAGGAACAGGAGAGTTATCTGTTTATATTATGGATAACGAAATAGTTGATGAAACAACTTTAGAGACAGATAACCTAGCAAAACTTGTTGTAACTGGTGGAACAAATAATAACAATGCCTTTGAAGAATATGAATTTACCTTTGAAGCAACAACAACTACAGCATTGTTCTATGGAAAACCTACAGGAGCAGTAATCGATGGTAGTAATGAGGTTTTTATAGATGAAGTTTCGGTTATAACTCCAGGTTTCTAAGATTGTTTATAAAACATAATAGACGTATAAAATAAATAATAATAAAATGAGTAGCTTCCGGAATATCATACTTTCTGCAATTCTTTTAATGTTCTTATCAGTAAATGCGAACTGTCAAACTCAAAAAGACAACGTATCTAATTCGGATGTGAAAGTTGAAAAACAAAAGAAGAAGAAAAAGAAGAAAAAGAAGAAGAAAGTAAAATTACCAGATATAGATTTAAGTCACTGGAAAGTAACACTTCCTGTAACTAACGATAAGGGGAAACCATACGAAATAGAACCACCTGAAATTGAAGATTTTGCTTCCAATGAAATAGCAAAGCCGTATATGTATATAGACTCAACAAAAGGCGCTATTGTTTTTCATGCAATGCCTACTGCGTCTAAAACTAGAAATACAAAATATACTAGATCTGAATTGAGGGAACAAATGGTGCCAGGTGAAAACAATGTTAATTGGACATTTAAAGATGGCGCTTACATGAAGGGTAAATTGGCGATGGATGAAGTATCTAGAGATGATAACGGTAAATATCACAGGGTAATTATTATGCAAATTCATGGAAGATTAACTAACGAACAAAGAGATTTAATTGGTGAAGATGACAATAATGCACCGCCAATATTAAAAATCTATTGGGATAAAGGTAAAATTAGGGTAAAGACTAAACTATTAAAAAATTTAAATGCCCAAGTACCAGAAATTTTGCATGAAGATGCCTGGGACGATGATGAAGGTTTTAATTTTGAACAAGAAGTAGGCTTTTCAAAATTTACTTTAGAGGTGAAAGTCTCAGATGGAAAAATGGTAATCATATTAAATGGTAATGAATACAAAGTATACGAAAACATTCATATGAAAAAATGGGGTGTTTTTGAAAATTATTTTAAAGCGGGAAACTATTTTCAATCTAGAGATGAAGGTTCTTACGCTAAGGTAAGATATTATGAGTTAGAAGTTAGCCATTAAAAGTATATTTGAGTTAGTCGCTTATTGAATTCTTCCGTTGATTAGTTGTGCAGGTAGAATTCTTTAAGCACTAATATTAACTAATATTTAAATACCGTAGTTCTTAATTTTGTTAATTTTGAATTTTAAATTAGGTAAAAAATATTGCAAATAAACAACATATGAATTTAGAAATATTGTCAAAAAATGAAAGTTTAGAAACTCAAAAATTGATTATTTCTAAGATAGGAGAATTGATTAATGTAAAAAATTTAGAACCAGGCGATAAATTACCTTCAGAAAGAACGTTGTCAGAGAAATTTGGAGTTACAAGAAGTAATGTTAGAGATGCAATTCAAAAATTAGAATTTTACGGTTTACTCGATTCTATTCCACAAAGTGGAACTTTTGTAGCCAATATTGGTGTTATAGCCATGAATGGAATGATAGAAGAAATTCTTAGAATAGAAACACCAGATTTTAAATCATTAGTAGAAACTAGAATTTTACTAGAGTTAAAAACAGTACGTTTAGCTTCAATCAGAAGATCAAAGCTAGATTTAGAAAAAATTAAGAACGCTTTGTTAGCTTATGAAGCCAAGGTTTTAAAGGGAGAAGATGCTGTTCAAGAGGATTTGTTATTTCATTTAGCCATTGCAAGAGCTTGTGGAAATAGTTCAATCAATACATTTATGTTAAGTATAACTCCAGAAATTATAACAAATTTTGAAAAATATCACGTATGCGATAAAAGTCTTGCCCAAAAAGGAATAGATGAACATAGAGCAATTTTTGAGGCTATTAAGGAACAAAAACCTCAAGTTGCGAAACAAAAAATGAAAGATCACTTTAGCGCATTATATCAATATTGCTATAATGTTAACGATTAACTATAAACATTAAATATGAAAGTAAAAGGATTAAGATGGGTTATTATTGGGCTAATTTTCATAGCTACCGTAATAAATTATATAGATAGAAGTGCTCTAGCTATTATGTGGGGAAGTGAAGGTGAAGTAGGATCAATTTCTAACTCTTTAGGATTAGATAAAACTGATTATGGTTTAATCTTAAATATTTTCATGGTGTTTTATGCACTAGGTCAATTATTTTCGGGAAAATTATTTGATAAGGTAGGAACAAGAATTGGGTATGTTATTAGTATTGGTGTTTGGGGATTATCTTCTTTCTTACATTCAACAGTACGTGGATTGGTTGGACTTACCATTTTTAGAAGTACATTAGGTATTTCTGAAGCAGGTAACTGGCCAGGAGCAGTAAAAAGTAATGCAGAATGGTTTCCTATAAAAGAACGAGCTTTTGCGCAAGGATTGTTTAATGCGGGCGCTTCAATAGGATCTGTAATTGCACCTCCATTTATAGCAACATTATTTGTTGCTTATGGTTGGAGAACTACCTTTATGGTAATTGGGTCTTTTGGTATTTTATGGATTATTCCTTGGTTATTAATTAACAAAGCAGGACCAAAAAAACATCCTTGGATTAGTACAGAAGAGCAAAAATATATTCTTGAAGGACAAAGTGAAGCAGATCAAAATGCAACTGAAGAAACTAAAGGTAAAAGTTTAATTGAAATTCTGTCTTATAAAGAATCTTGGGCTATTGTAGTTGGTAGATTTTTCTTAGAACCAATATGGTGGTTATTTGTAGGTTGGATGCCTCTTTATTTAGCAGATGTTTACGGTTTTAACGTAAAAGAAGTTGGTATGTTTGCTTGGGTACCTTATGTTGGTGCAGCTTTAGGTAGTGTTGTTGGAGGATTATTTTCTGGTAGAATTATTTCAAAAACAGGTTCAATTGATAAAGGTAGAAAACTTACTATTTTAATTGGTGGAGTTATTATGTTCTTAGGATTAGTTGCTACAGTTATGATAGGAAATACTCCAGAACGTTTTGTTGCAATTGTATTCTTTGTACTATTTGGATTTCAATTTGCAATTGGAAATGTACAAACATTACCAAGTGATTTATTTAGTGGAAAATCAGTTGGTTCATTAGCTGGTTTAGCAGGAATGGTTGGTGTATTTTCAGTAATACTTATGAATTTCTTAGTTCCAATTATTCAAGAGAAATTCTCTTACACTCCAATTTTTGTTGCAATAGCAGTAGCTGTGCCATTAGGAGTAGGGGCAATTTATTACTTCGCTAGAAATATTGAATCTGTAGAGAAATAAAATTAGAGAAATAAGAAAATAAAAATAATAATAAAACGTAGTCAAAAAAATGAGTGATTCAAACAAAAAAGTAGCAGTTGTAACAGGTGCTACAGGTGGAATAGGTTTTGCAGTAGCAAAAAGATTAGGACAAGATGGTTATACTGTTGTTTTAAACGGTATTGAAGATGAAGAAGGAGCAAAAAGAGTTGCAGAGCTAACAGCAGAAGGTATTACTGCAGAATACTATGGATTTGATGTTACTAAAGAAGAAGCTGTAACAACAAACATCACTAAAATTGGTGAAAAGTATGGTAAAATTGATGTACTTGTAAATAATGCAGGTGGTTTAGGAGGTCGTTCTCGTTTTGAAGAGATGACAACAGACTTTTATAGATTTGTAATGGCGCTTAACTTAGATTCTGTATTCTTTGCATCTAGAGCAGCTATACCGTTCTTAAAAAAAGGAGAGCACCCTTCAATAATTAATTATACATCTAATGCAGGATGGACGGCAGGTGGACCAGGAGCTGGTATCTACGGAACATCAAAAGCTGGTGTACATGCTATCACTAGAGCATTAGCAAAAGATTTAGCGGAGTACGGAATTAGAGTTAATGCAGTATCTCCTGGTACAATAGACACGCCATTCCATGCGCAAATCAAAGCAACTAAACCAGAAGTTTTTGCTTCTTGGGCAAACAACATTATGCTAGGTAGATTAGGACAACCAGAAGATGTTGCTGGTGTAGTATCATTCTTAGCAAGTGAGAATGCCGCGTTTGTTACAGCTGAAACAATTCAGATTGGTGGTGGACAAGCTTTAGGTATCTAAAACTTTTTTCATAGAAGCGTAAAAAGCGTTAATGTAGAAATACATTAGCGCTTTTTTATTTTACATAAACTTAAATTATTGATATTTAGCGCTTTAAGGAAGTGTTGTTTAGTTGGTTGTAATAGGATTTTATTTTATTGACGCAACCGTTTTACACTTTTTACATCTATAAATAAAAACCAATTGATATGAAAAAAATTATTATTACTTTACTTCTTTCTACTTCTCTGAACCTTATAATGTCCCAATCGATAAGTTTTGTCGGTATAGATGACTCGGTAACTGACTACAATTTATCTGATGTACAAAAGATTATTTTTGGATTAAGTGATGTTTCTATTTATCTCAATAATGACCAGGTTATAAGTATACCTTTAGATGAATTCAAAAATTACCACTATAGTCAAGAAACATTAGGTAGTGAAGACTTTATTATGGACTCTGAGTCTTTTAAGGTTTTTCCTAATCCGACTCAAGATGTTTTTAAGATTAGTTTCGAATCTAAGTCTGCTTTCCCCTACACGTACAAAATTTATGATATTACCGGTAGAGCCGTTTTGCAAAAAGAACTTGGATCTCTAAATGGTCTTCACACAGAAACTATCTCAGTAAAGGAATTTCCATCTGGAGTGTACTTCGTGGAGTTAAAAAGCGGTAGTTTAAAATCTTCAAAGAAATTAATAAAATTATAGAGCCATTATGAAAAAATATTTTATTAATATCGTTTTATTATTGTTTTTACAATTTGGATTTTCACAAATTGTGGAGGTTACACATCTCTCTAATGGTACTGACTTACAATTGCCTGTGGAATCGATAGATAGTGTAAATGTTGTGAATTATAATAGTGCTACTCTTAAAAGAGTTTATCAAAACAACGGAGACATCCTTAGTATTGCAGTTGAGGATATAGACAGTATTACGTTTTTAATGCCTAACGTAAATAATTTACCTTCGCTTAGTACAGTTCCTGTTACTAACGATTCCCCAACATCGTTACTCTCAGGAGGTATTATAACCAGCGAAGGAGGTTCGCCGATAACCCAACGAGGTGTCTGCTGGAATACTATGCCAAATCCTACGATTGCAAATAACTTTACAATTGATGGTACAGGCACAGGGAGTTTTATTTCAGATTTATATCCATTAAATCCATCTACGGTGTATTACATTAGAGCTTATGCTACCAATGATAATGGTACTAATTATGGAAATCAAATTTCATTTACAACTAGTAACCCAGACCAGTCTGCAGATTTACCAGAAGTAATAACAGGTGAGTTAATATATAATGATGGTTTAACTGCTTTGGGCTCTGGTTCTGTATCAATTAATTCTGGAACGATAACTTCTAGAGGTCTTTGCTGGGCAATAGGTGCTACTCCAACTATTAACTCTATTCACTCTTTAGAAGGTTCTGGAACAGGCGTTTTTAGTAGTTCATTATATGACCTTCAGCCAGATACATTGTATAGAGTTAGAGCATTTGCTTCTAGTGATGCTGGAATTGCCTATGGAGAAGAAGTCTTATTTAGAACACATGATTTACCGAGTCAATTTGAAACAACATTATATAATTATTTAGAAAATGGTACAGTAGGCCTAGATATGGGTGTTTTATATAATGGTGGTTCGGATATTACCGAACGCGGTGTTTGCTGGAGTACAGAAGGTGTCCCAACGATAGAATCTGATATGTTAGCTTTGGGAACAGGTGAGGGAGTTTTTAATAAAACCATAACCAATTTAAATTCAAATGAAGTTTATTCATTTAGAGTCTATGCTACCAATGGTATTGGCACATCTTATGGGCCATTAATTACAGCATCGCTTGATGGCAGTTTAAGTTTAGATGATATATATTATTTATTATATGAATCAGGAACAAGGCACTATGATTTTGGGCAAAAGGGAGTAGATATTTTTACAGACATATTGTGTGGTGATATGGCATTATCACAAACTGCATATGGATGGTATAACCGTACGTCTAATTATGATGACACCATAGGAGAAGTATCTTCATCGGACAATCCTCCAGCATTGATTTATGACTATTATTTTAGAGTAATTAATAATGCAAATACTATCATACAATCATTAGCTCCGTCTGGTTCTTTACCCACTAACCAGGAAGACCAATGGGTACTAGGGCAAGTTTTGGCACTAAGAGGTTACGCGTATTTTTACTTAACGCAACTGTATCAAGAGCAATATAACCCTTCAGAAATTATCTTACCATTGCATGTAGGTAGTCAATATGATGTTAATCCTGTGCCAATAGGTGATATTTACAATCAAATGTTAAGTGATTTCAGTACTGCCATTAATTTGCTAGATAATTATACGAGACCAAATAAATTGCATATAGATAAAACTGTAGCACAAGGATTACTGGCATATGTATATGCTTCTATGGGAGACTATCTTAACGCTAAAATATTAGCAGACACTGTAATTGGTAACGGCACTCCATTAACTAATGCTGCAGAGTTGACTTATCCAGGGGCAGGATCCGGGTTCAACGATGTTAATACTAGCTCGTGGTTATGGGGTAAAGACTTAAGTATAGATGATGGTATTCAATTAATCCAATGGTGGGGACATATAGATTATTTTACTTATGGCTATGCCTGGGCAGGGGATAGAAAATCTATTGATGATTTATTGTATTCTCAAATATCAGATGATGATATAAGAAAAAATCAGTTTGGTACAGGAGGGACAGCTTTGCAACCAATAAATAAATTCTTTGATCTTAGTAGAACGGCTGGTGGAATAGTACAGGAAATTACAAATGATTTAATATTTATGAGATCTGATGAATTTTATTTGTTAAGTGCAGAGTGTGCAGCGAGATTAGGTGACGATTCTAGCGCAAGAACAATAATGGTTAATCTTTTAAATGATCGTATTTCTGGTGCGAATCAGATAGTAAATTCTTTATCTGGTCAAACTCTTATTGATTTTATTTACTTGCAAACAAGAATTGAACTTTGGGGAGAGGGTAAGTCTTATCTCGCAATGAAACGTAATGATGCTACAGTTACTAGAGGAACAAATCATGTATTTCGTGCAGGAGAAACCTTTGCTCATGACATGGATGAACTAACATTTGATATTAATTTTGAGAATATTTCTACATATAGTCCGCCACAATTAGAGTTTTTAAATTGTGAGGGTGTGGTAGATAATGGAAATGAGTTAATATATGGGGAAGCTGTCACTAATTTTACTTTTCAAATACCCTATACTACTCAAGCAGGCGGTAATTACGAAGCAATGAGTATACAGTCGGATGGAGTTGAGGGCTTAACGGCTTCAATAGAGAGTGGTGTTTTTGATGAATTACAGGGAGTTTTAGAATTTACTATAACAGGAATACCCTCATCATATGGAACAGCAGAATTTGCTGTTTCTATTGACGGAAAAGACTGTAATATCTCATTTGAGGTTGTGCTTGTAGGAAACTGTTCCGCATACCAAACTATATTAACCATTAATTTTAATGACGCTCCAGAAGAAACTTATTGGGAACTTTATAGTACAAGCGACACTTTAACTCCATTATTCTCTGGAGGAATAAATGGAAGTTATTCTGGGATGAGTTCAATTGGTATCCCTATTTGTTTAGAGGATGGAGACTATGACTTGTTGTTTTACGACACCAGCAACAATGGAATGGGCATTAACGGAAATTATAGATTAGAAGGAGTTAATGGCGAAATTTATGCTTGTGGTGGCGTATTTACTGATTCTGAAAGTACGTTATTTACAACAGGAGTTGAAACTGCTGATATACATGAAATAACAATTGAAATTCAATTAGATGATTGGCCAGATGAAACTACATGGCAAATTTTTGATTTGTCAGGCGATCCAACCGTAATTATTTCTGGTGGTCCATATGTTAATCCAGACGATGATTTTACAATTAAGTCCTATAATTTTTGTTTGGCATCAGGTAATTACGGTATAGCAGTATACGATAGTTATGGTGATGGAGGTTCGGCTTATACTGTTTTTAATGGAACAACACCTTTAACAGCATTTACTGAAGTAGTAAGTTCTTCATCGTCTACTGCTTTTACATTAAACTAGGTTTATAAAGTGATTGACCTAAATTAAGTTGTAGGTATAGCTAAAATTTATTAAAACAGAGAGGTTCGCTTCTCTGTTTTTTAACTTTTACTAAAGCGTTAAATCTTTTAATATTCTGTTTGACGATGCTCTTACAATCAATTCAGATTTTAAAATGGTTTTAGTTAACTTAGGTTTCCAATCGTCTTGGTTAATGCGTTTTAAGAAGGTTTCTGCAGCTCGTTTTCCAATTTCGCCACTATGCTGATTTACTGTTGTTATAGTAGGTGTTACTAAAGATGAAAAAGGTTCATTACTAAATCCAACTAATGCAATGTCATAAGGAACCTTAATATTATGTTCTTGTAAAACTTGTAAAGCACCTAAAGCGGCATAATCGTTAGAGACATAGACAGCATCAGGTCTGTTTTTAAGTTTTAACAGTTGTTCCATACCTAGCCTGCCATCATTTAAGGTTAAATCAGATTCTATAATAAGCTCATCGTCTTGTGGTAAATTATTTTTTTCAATGGCATCTATGAAGCCAAGAATTCTGTTTTTAAAGATTCGAGTACGTCTATAACCACCTATATGAGCAATTCGTTTGCAGCCTTGCTCCACTAGATGTTCAACAATCATATGACTGCTGTCGTAATCATCAATTCCTATGTAATCTACATTTAAGTCGTTTTCACCTCTGTCAAAAACAATTAGTGGAATTCCTTTTAATTTAATTTTTTCATAATGAGATAAATCTACAGTTTCGTTTGCCATTGAAGCAATAATACCATCTACCTGAGTATAGAGTAATGTGTCTATGTTTTTACATTCCTTTTTAAAAGATTCGTTAGATTGCGTAATAATAATATTATAACCAGCTTTATCAAGTACAGCTTCTATCTGCTCTACTACAGAAGAAAAGAAATTACTATTTGTTCTAGGTACAATAACACCAACCAAATTACTTTTACCTTTTCTTAAAGCACTTGCAATATGATTGGGCTGATAATTTAATGCCTTAGCAACACGTGCTACTTCCTTTTTTGTTTTCTCACTTATTCTAGAATCATTATGCATGGCCTTAGAAACTGCCGCAGGAGAAATATTTAATTCGTTAGCAATGTCTTTTAATGTTGTTCTTTTTTTATTCGCCAAGTTTTTATATATTTGCTTAATCGATTAAGCAAATATAATAGTTAAATGTAAAACAATCAAAACTACACAGTTTTGATTTATTTTAATAGAATTGATTAATCGATTAACCAATAACAATTATATAACTAATTAAACAAAAATTTATAATGAAAAAAGTAGTCACTTTTGGTGAGATTATGCTAAGATTAGCACCTCAAGGTTTTTTAAGATTTTCTCAAGCAAACAATTTTGACGTAGTGTATGGTGGAGGAGAATCTAACGTGGCAGTATCTTTAGCAAACTACGGAGTGCCTGTAGATTTCGTAACCCGTTTACCTAAAAATGATATTGGTGAGTGCGCCATGATGGAAATGCGTAAAAGAGGTGTAGGTGTAGATAAAATTATTTATGGAGGAGATCGTTTAGGGATTTATTTTTTAGAAACAGGTGCTGTAAGTAGAGGAAGTAAGGTAGTATATGATAGAGCACATTCTGCAATTTCTGAAATAGAACCAGGAATGGTAGATTGGAAATCTGTGTTTAAAGATGTAGCGTGGTTTCACTGGACAGGGATTACACCTGCAATTTCTCAAGGTGCTGCTGATGCTTGTTTAGAAGCTGTAAAAGTAGCTAGTGAAATGGGAGTAACAATATCTACAGATTTAAACTATAGAGCTAAACTTTGGACATTCTGTGATGATGCACATAGAGAAAAAATAATGACAGAATTAACATCTTACTGTGATATTGTTTTAGGTAATGAAGAAGATGCAGAAAAACACTTTGGTATTCATCCAGAAGGTTTAGATGTACATAAAGATGGTCATGATGTAAAGGCTGAAGCTTTCTTATCTGTATGTAAGCAAATGATGGAGAAATTTCCAAGAGCTAAAAAAGTGATTACAACTTTAAGAGGTTCAATTTCTGCATCTCATAATACTTGGGCTGGAGTTTTATATGATGGTTCTAAAATGTATGAAACACGTCAATATCAAATTACAGATATCGTAGATAGAGTAGGTGGAGGAGATTCGTTTATGGGAGGATTAATCTACGGATTATTAAAATACCCAGAAGACGATCAAAATGCTTTAGACTTTGCAGTTGCAGCTTCTTGTTTAAAACATACAATTAAAGGTGATGCTAACTTAGTAACCGTTTCTGAGGTTGAAAAACTTATGGGTGGAGATGCGTCTGGTAGAGTTGCACGTTAATAAGACTAAAACTATAAACTAATTAAACAGCACATATTTTATGTGCTGTTTTTATCACAATACATATGGCAAATTATACAAGAATAGAAGTTGCAAATGTTATGAAACAAACTGGCTTAGTTCCATTGTTTTATAACTCAGATCTAGAAACAAGTAAAAAAGTAATACAAGCAACATACAATGGTGGAGCGCGTTTACTTGAATTTACAGCAAGAGGCGATTTTGCTCACGAAGTTTTTGGAGAATTAAATAAATGGGTAGTAAAAGAATTACCAGGAATGATTATGGGAGTTGGGTCTGTAACGGATGCAGCATCTGCGTCTCGTTTTATGGCATTGGGTGCTAACTTTATAGTAACTCCTGTGCTTAGAGAAGATATAGCTATCGTTTGTAACAGACGTAAAGTAGCGTGGTCTCCTGGATGTGGTTCGTTAGCAGAAATTTGTAGAGCAGAAGAGTTGGGTTGTGAGGTTGTAAAGTTATTCCCAGGAGGAATTTATGGACCTGGATTTGTAAAGGCTATTAAAGGACCTCAACCATGGACAAGTGTAATGCCAACTGGAGGAGTTGCGCCAACTAAAGAAAATTTAGAAGGTTGGTTTAATGCTGGTGTTACCTGTGTTGGCATGGGCTCAAAGTTAATAGCTAAAGGTGCAGATGGTACTTACGATTTAGCAAAAATCGAATCTGATACTAGAAATGCTTTAAGTATAATAAGTGATTTAAAAGCCTAATTATTGATGTCATCAGCTGTTACTATTAAAGAAATTTCAAATTTATCAGGATATTCTATATCTACGGTATCTAAGGCTTTGAATAATAAGTTAGAAATAAGTAAGGCTACACGTGACGCAATTAAGAGTATAGCAAAACAGCATAATTATGTACCTAATAATTATGCTGTTTCACTTAGAATGCAAAAAACAGGTTCTATAGCTGTTATTTTGCCAGAAGTTACTCAATCTCATTTTGGGCATTCTCTTTGCCATTTGCAAAAATCTGCAGAATCATTAGGTTATAGAATTCTATTTTATCAATCATTTAACTGTAATGATAAAGCGTTGAGCTATATTAAAAGTCTTAGTGATGGATCTATAGATGGAATTATTGTTGTTTCTTCAGACAATAAATCAAAATCTTTATATAAGGAAAATTCTTTTCCTGTTGAATTTCTTCATCTAACTGCTGATTTCTCACTAGATGAAATTAAGCAACAATCTTATAAAAGCTTAACAAACGTTTTAAAAAATTAAGTTGAGTTTTCAACTTTTTCATTAGAGTATAATAATTAGAAGCTAAAAACTAATAGTAGTTAATATCTAATTGTTAATCTCTCAATTTTTTAGCAAAAAAAAATACTTGTGTCTAATTTTAACTTCAATAATTGGTTTTATTTGTTAAAAAAGGCTGTTTTTTTATTAATTCTTTAGTTGTGATGTAATTGTGTTTGTTTTTTTGCTATATTTGGTTGACCAGTTTGGTAAACCAATTAAAGAGTTAGTCTTCTTTATGATAATTGTCTGTTATTGAGCTCGGTAAAATCTCTAAATAATAACTAAAACAACAACAAGTATGAAAACAAAACTACTTTTTACAAAGCCAACAAAACCATTTTACATCTTATTGGTGTTCTGTATGTGTTTTAATTACGGCTGGAGCCAAAACCTTATGTTAAACCCTACATGTGATGATCATACAAGTAGTACAGGAGACAACGCAGATGCTTATGATATGACTCCTAATAATACAATACTTGATGAAACAGGTGCTACAATAGATAGTCCTTATCAGGCTATATGGGATAATGACGCTTTAGAAGATGCTTTAGAACTTAAATATCTTGGAATGCCAGGTTCTTTAGATGAGCAACCAGGATCTACTAGTAGTGGAAATAATGGAACAAGAGGAGTTAAGTTATATGATGACGGAAATCCAGTTATAACGGGAAGTTCTCGTCGTTTATATCAGAAAGTAGTAGGACTAACAATTGGTGCTAACTATATTTTTTCAGTAGACTCACGTTCTGAAGCAGCAGGAACTGATTCAGAAGTATATATTTTAAATACCGAAATTACTAGTGAAGACGGTATAGATGCCAATGGTGCAGCTGATTCTAGTGTAGATGCTTATATGGATATTCCAGCTTCTGATACATGGGCTACTTATACTACAGTATCTTTTACAGCAACAAATACTTTTGCTGTTGTTTATGTTAGATCTCTTGGTTCAATTGATAGCAATACTGAAGTGTTTTATGATAACTTCTCATTAGTTGCAGATTCTACCGCATCTGTAAATGATGTGTTTGCATCTAATATTAATGTATTTCCTAATCCTGCATCAGATAATATTACAATAAAGTCTAAGGATCAAACACAATTTGATTCTGTAGAAATGTTTAATATTCTTGGTTCAAAAGTAATATCTACTACAAGTCTAATAAATGATACATTAAATGTTTCTGATTTAGCTTCTGGGATTTACTTGTTAAAAATTAATGCCGGTGTACAATCGGCAACAAAAAGGATTGTTATTGAGTAAATAGGTGTCAATATTTACTGTGAATTGGGTAACTTAACGTTTTAAGTTACCCTTTATTTTTTATAAAATTTTAAATAGACCAACTTGTGAAAAAAGCCATACAATACATGATAATTAGTGCACTTGCATTTACATTATTAAATGTTTTTGTTAAATCACTTAAAGATTTTAGCGTATATCAAATAGTATTTTTTAGAGCGTTAGGCTCCTTATTTTTTACAATACCTTTTTTATTGAAAAATAAAATTTCATTGCTCGGAAATAAAAGAGGTTTAATGATTATGCGAAGCGTTGTTGGTCTTATTTCAATGATTTTGTTCTTTTCAGCTATTAAATATATAGCAATGGGTACAGCAGTATCATTGAGGTATATAGCGCCAATTTTTGCAACTGTTTTCGCGTTATTTATTTTAAAAGAAAAAATAAAACCTATTCAATGGCTCTTTTTTGCTATCGCTTTTGCAGGTGTTTTAATTATAAAAGGTTTTGATGATTCAGAAATAGAAATTGTTGGTGTATTATTAGCACTAACGTCGGCTTTATTTGCAGGATTCGTTTATATATTTATCCGAAAAATAGGTGATGCCGATCACCCTGTTGTCATTGTGAATTATTTTATGATTATATCTACAATAATTGGCGGAATTTTATCAATAAAAAATTGGATAACTCCTATAGGTCTCGAATGGTTTATCCTTATGAGTTTAGGTGTTTTTGGATATTTTGCTCAATTGTATATGACTAAAGCTTTACAAGTTGGAGAAACAAACCAAGTAGCACCACTAAAATACCTTGAAGTCATCTTCACAATAATTATTGGACTAATATGGTTTAAAGAAGTGTACACCGTTTGGAGTATTGTAGGCGTTTTATTAATAGTTACAGGGTTAACTTTAAATGTTGTAACCAAGAAAAAAGCCTAATATTTAAAACAATTCAGATGCTATAGCTTTTACATTATCACTTTTACCCATAGAATAATAGTGCAATACAGGTACACCAGCATCTTGTAATTCTTTAGATTGTTGAATAGCCCATTCAACTCCAACTTGTCTTACTTGTTGATTGTTTTTACAAGTTTCAACAGCATCAATTAAATCTTCTGGTAAATCAATTTTAAATACTTGTGGTAATAGTTGTAGGTGGCGTTTTACAGCAAGAGGTTTTATACCTGGAATAATTGGCACATTAATCCCTTCGGCTTTGGCAGCTTCTACAAATTCAAAATACTTTTGGTTGTCAAAAAACATTTGGGTTACCACGTAATCTGCACCAGCATCTATTTTTTCTTTTAAACGTTTTAAGTCTGTTTTTAAAGACGGTGCTTCTAAGTGTTTTTCAGGATAACCTGCCACACCAATACAAAAATCCGATTTGTCGTCTACTTCTACAACATCGTGTAAATACTGACCTTTATTTAAATTCTGAATTTGCCCAACCAATTCTTTGGCAAATTGATGACCTCCTTCACAAGCTTTAAAATATTGCTCATGCTTCATGGCATCGCCTCGTAAAGCCATTACATTATGAATGCCTAAATAATGACAATCTACCAATAAATATTCGGTTTCTTCTTTAGTAAAACCTCCACATAAGACATGCGGAACTGTATCTACATTATATTTATGCGATATGGCAGCACATATACCTACAGTTCCTGGTCGCATACGAGTAATTTTACGGTCTAGCAGTCCATCTTTTTCAATGTATAGGTATTCTTCTCTAGAGGTTGTAACATCTATAAATGGTGGATTGAATTCCATTAATGGGTCAATATTATTATAGAGTTGTTGTATGCTATTTCCTTTTTTTGGTGGAATAATTTCAAAGGAAAATAAGGTTTTTCCGTTGGCGTTTTTTATGTGGTCTGTTACTTTCATGTTTACTTCCCAAGAAAGTGGGAATTTTTTTAATTAATAATTTATTTATCAATAGATTCCTGTTTTCACAGGAATGACAGTTAATCTGCAATATTAGGACTCAACCATTTCGTTGCTTCTTCTTTTGAAATGTCCCTTCGTTTACTATAGTCTTCAATTTGGTCTTCTTTTATTTTTCCTAAACCAAAATATTTAGCTTCTGCATTACCAAAATAGTAACCACTGACACTCGCTGCTGGCCACATGGCTAAACTCTCTGTAAGTTTTACTCCAATGTTTTCTTCTACTTTAAGTATATCCCAAATGGTTTTCTTTTCTAGATGGTCTGGACAAGCAGGATAACCTGGTGCTGGTCTAATACCTTTATAATTTTCTTTAATTAACTCGTCGTTAGACAAGTTTTCATTATTAGCATAACCCCAATGTTTTGTTCTTACTTCCTTGTGCAAATATTCAGCAAAAGCTTCTGCTAATCTATCTGCTAAAGCTTTAATCATAATTGAATTGTAATCGTCGTGTTCGGCTTCAAACTGTGCTGCTAATTCTGCGGTTCCAAATCCCGTTGTTACACAAAAACAACCCATATAATCTTGTTTGTTGGTTGCTTTTGGTGCAATAAAATCGGCTAAGGCAATGTTTGGTTTGCCTTCAGATTTTTTGGATTGCTGACGAAGGGTTAGAAAAGTATAGGTGCCTTCATTAGATGCTGAATCAAGTTCAGCATTACAATCAGAGATTGTAATATCATCATCGTTTACAGTATTCGCTTCAAATAGTCCAAATACGGCTTTTGCTTTAAGCAGTTTTTCATCAAAAATACGTTTCAGTAACACCTGCGCATCAGCAAATAATTCTGTGGCTTGTGTACCAACAACATCATCCGTTAATATGGCTGGATATTTGCCATGCAAATCCCAACTTCTAAAAAATGGCGACCAATCAATGAATTCTTCAAGTTTAGTGATATCAAAATCTTCAATAATTTGAATGCCTAATTGTTTTGGTTTTACAATTTCAGAAGTATTCCAATTGATTTTAAATTTGTTTTTTCGAGCATCAGCAATCGTTAAATAATCCTTTTTCTTGGTACGTTTTAAGAATTGCTCTCGGAACGCATCATACTCTTCTCTAATTTGGTTTTTATAAACTATACTGTCTTCTTTTAGTAAATCTCCGACAACAGTTACTGCTCTTGAAGCATCATTAATATGAACCACAGTATGGTTATAATGAGGTGCAATTTTTACGGCAGAATGGGCTCTAGACGTGGTTGCACCTCCAATAATTAAAGGAATGTTTACTTTTTCTTTTTCAAGTGATTTAGACACGTAAACCATTTCATCTAACGACGGTGTAATTAACCCACTCAACCCAATGATATCTACCTTTTCCTTAATAGCGGTTTCAATAATTTTCTCTGGTGGCACCATTACACCAAGGTCAATGATTTCATAATTATTACAACCTAGAACGACACTTACAATATTCTTTCCGATATCATGCACATCTCCTTTAACGGTGGCCATTAATATTTTACCAGCAGATTTGGCCCCTTCCGTCCCCAAAGGGGAAACTTTTAGGGCTTCTTTTAATCTTTCAATAACATTATCAAGATTTGATAAAACGTCATCATTTGTAAATCGTATGACACGATAACCTTGTTCATTTAACCATTTTGTTCGTTCTTCATCTGAAGCTTTGTTTTCTGGTAATTGATGTATAAGTCCATCAATTTCTACTATCAATCCTTTTTTTAAGCAAATAAAATCGGCAATATAACTTCCAACAATATGCTGTCTTCTAAATTTATAATCATCTAATTGTTTATTCCTTAAAACATTCCAAAGTAAAACTTCTGCTTCTGTGGGTTGGTTTCGCATTTTTTGCGCATGTGCTTTCATTAATCCGTATAACAGTGGGTCGGCTGTCTTCCAGTAAGAAGTCCCCTTTGGGGATTTAGGGGCTTTTTTTGCCTCCTCTATAAAAGGTTGAAGGTACGCAACCGCTTTTTTCATAACTCGTGCCGATTTCACCACTTGCGGTAAAAACATTTTTCCACTGCCAAATAAATCGCCAACCACATTCATACCATTCATTAGGTGCCCTTCAATGACTTCAATAGGTTGGCTAGTGGCTAAACGTGCCTCTTCCACATCTTCTAAAATATAAGTGTCAATACCTTTTACTAAGGCGTGGGTAATTCTATCTTGTAATGAGTCGCTTCTCCATTCTTGTACTTTATCATCTTGTTCTTTTTTCTGTCCTTTTACCGATTCGGCAAAATCTAATAAGCGTTCCGTAGCGTCATCGCGTCTATCAAACAAAACATCTTCTACACGTTCTAATAAAACTTTATCAATTTCATCATAAACTTCAAGCATTGTAGGATTAACAATTCCTAAATTCATGCCGTTTTTAATGGCGTGATATAAAAAGGCCGAATGCATGGCTTCGCGTACAACATTATTTCCTCTAAATGAAAAAGACACATTACTCACTCCACCAGAAACATTGGCATGAGGTAAGTTTTCTCTAATCCATTTGGTCGCTTCAAAAAAGTCGAGTGCATTTCTACGATGCTCGTCCATACCTGTAGCCACCGGAAAAATATTGGGGTCAAAGATGATGTCTTGTGCCGGAAATTGAAGTTCGTTTACTAAAATATGATACGAACGTTTACAAATTTCAATGCGTCTATCGTAATTGTCGGCTTGGCCATCTTCATCAAAAGCCATCACCACCACAGCAGCACCATAACGTTTAATAAGTTTAGCATGGTGCTTAAATTGGGCTTCACCTTCTTTTAAACTTATAGAATTTACCACACATTTCCCTTGCGCAACTTGCAAACCGGCTTCAATAATTTCCCATTTAGAACTGTCAATCATTATGGGAATTCTAGCGATATCAGGTTCTGAGGCAATAAGATTTAAGAAGGTGGTCATGGCATGTACACCATCTAGCATACCTTCGTCCATGTTAACATCAAGGATTTGTGCGCCTCCTTCAACCTGGTCTCTTGCCACTTCTAAGGCTTCGTCGTATTTTTCTTCTTTTATAAGTCGAAGGAATTTACGTGAGCCAGTAACATTGGTACGTTCGCCTACGTTTATAAAGTTACTGTCTGGTGTTACCACGAGTGGTTCTAATCCAGATAATGTTAGATACTTTTGGTTTTTAGTTGTTTGTTGATAGTTGCTGGATGCACTCATCTTACTTTTTTGATTTGAAATAATTAATGAATCCGTTAAGCAGCTTTTTACAAGAGGTAACGTGTTCTAAAATTCGTTTTAATTGTTCTTCAGAGATGTAATCTAAATCGAAAGCTAAAAAAAGTTGTGTTTCAAGTTCATATAATGAACCTTTTGAAATAAATAAGTAATGAATCGTTTCTTTGTTGGATTGTCTTCCTAATCCCTCTGCAATATTTGAAGGAATAGAAATGGAACACCTCCTAACTTGATTTGTTAAGGCGTACAGTTCTTCCTGAGGAAAGGAATTACTTAGTAAGTAAACTTTTTTCACAAGCTCCCTTGAAAATTTCCAAACATCTAATTCTGTATAATCCATTCTTTTCTTTTTTAACTGACCACTATCAACTATACACCAACAACCAATTTCCTTGGTTCATATTTCTGAGCAACTTCAGCGATGGCTTTAATGTGCTCAGGACTAGTGCCACAGCAACCACCAATAATGTTGATGAGGTTATCTTTAAGATAAGCTTCAATATAACCTTGCATTTGTTCTGGGGTTTCATCGTATTCTCCAAAAGCATTTGGTAAACCAGCGTTTGGATGTGCTGAGGTAAAAAACTCTGTTTCGTCCGATAAGCGTTGTAAATAAGGTTGTAGTTGTTGCGCACCAAGCGCACAATTAAAGCCAACACTTAATAACGGAATGTGTGAGATTGAGGTTAAAAATGCTTCAACCGTTTGGCCAGATAATGTTCTGCCTGAGGCATCAGTTATGGTACCCGAAACCATAATAGGAATATCAATATGGCGTTCTTCTTTTACTTCTTCAATAGCAAATAAAGCCGCTTTTGCATTTAAGGTATCAAAAATAGTCTCCACCAAAAGCATATCTACACCACCATCAATTAAGGCTTCTACTTGTTGTTTGTAGGCTACACGTAATTCGTTAAAAGTAATGGCTCTATATTCTGGTCGGTTAACGTCTGGTGATAAACTTGCTGTTCGGTTTGTTGGTCCAATACTTCCGGCTACAAAACGCGGTTTTTCAGGATTTTCTTTAGTGAATTTATCTGCAACTTCTCTAGCGATTTTTGCAGATTCAAAATTCAACTCATATACTAAATCTTCCATATCGTAATCTGCCATGGCAATGGTAGTTCCAGAAAAGGTATTAGTTTCTACAATATCTGCACCAGCTTCAAAATATTTTGCATGAATTTCTGCTATGGCTTTGGGTTGCGTTATGGACAATAAATCATTATTTCCTTTTAATGGTGATGGATAATCTTTAAAGCGTTCGCCTCTAAAATCTTCTTCTGAGAAATTATATTGCTGCAACATGGTTCCCATGGCTCCATCGAGAACTAAGATTCGTTTTTGTAATTCTTCTTTTATTTTGCTCATAATATGTATGTGTTCTCGATACAATTTTATTCCGATGTCATAAAATCACTCGAACTGACGTTAGTTTTCTAGGGCCTGTTTTAAATCGTTAATAATATCTTCAGGATGTTCTAGACCAACCGAAATCCTAATTAAACCAGCTGTGATTCCTGTTTCTAAACGTATAGCTTCAGGGATTTTAGCATGCGTTGTTGATGCAGGATGCGTTACAATAGTTCTTGTGTCTCCTAAATTTGCAGAGAGTGATAGTAGCTTAATTGAATTGAGGAATTGTCTTCCGGCTTCAATACCGCCTTTTATTTCAAAAGCCACGATATTTCCACCTAGTTTCATTTGTTTTTTAGCTAATTGGTATTGTGGATGCGATTTTAAAAACGGGTATTTTACCAATTTCACATTATCATGGCTCTCTAAAAACGTGGCCACTTTTAAGGCATTATCACAATGTCTATCTACTCTAACGGGTAAGGTTTCTAAACTTTTAGAGAGTACCCAAGCGTTAAAAGGTGATAAGGCTGGACCACTAATTCTTGAGAATAAATATATTTTCTGAATTAAGTCGGCACTTCCAACGGTTACACCTCCAAGCACTCTACCTTGTCCATCCATTAATTTGGTGGCAGAATGAATCACCAAATCGGCACCAAATTTTATGGGTTGTTGCAAATAAGGCGTTGCGAAACAATTATCTATTATAAATAAAATATTGTGTTTTTTTGCAATATCGCCTAAGCGTTGTAAGTCTAAAATATCTACTGCAGGATTGGTTGGACTTTCAGCATAAATTATTTTAGTATTCGGTTGAATTAGGCTTTCAATCTGGTCTAATTCATCAATTTTAAAATAGCTTGTTGAGATGTTCCACTTTGGTAAAATGTTATTGAATAAGGTTTGTGTGGAACCAAAAATGCTTCGTGATGAAATGATATGGTCATCGGCATCTAATAACGCAGCAAACGTAGAAAACACGGCAGACATACCAGAAGCAAAGGCATAACCACCTTCTGCGCCTTCCATTTTACACACTTTTTCTACAAATTCTGAAGAGTTTGGGTTAGAATAACGACTGTAAATATTGCGTTCTTTTTCTTCAGCAAATGAGGCGCGCATATCTTCAGCGTCTTCAAATACGTAGCTCGAGGTTAAATACAGTGGACTAGAATGTTCTAAAAATTGAGAACGCTCTATTTGGGTACGAATAGCCTCTGTTTCTATATGTTTTGTACTCATTGTATATCACTTTAATTAAGAGTTAACAAAAACTCAAATACATCAAAAATTGACGTGTAATTAATAAAATGTTATAAGATGTAATAATTACCTTGAATAGGTAATAATTTGTTAGTTATCTATCCAATTACACGATAAATGAATCGGTAATTAAGTAGAATTTAGCACCTTCTTAATAAGTTTAAGGGTTGCTAAGGCTTCACTGGGTCTAATCCCTCTGCCTTTCTTGATAACATTTCAATACGTTATTTGAACTTTACGAATTACAATATTCCGAAAGAATATCACAAAAAACAAATATTATTCATTTTATTTAACAGAAGGATATAATCTTTTAATTGTAACTTTGAATTTCCCAAAAGAGTTAGCTATGTTAGAAAATTTTTGGTTTAATGTTGAGTATGGCATGAACCACGTTTTAGATATTAATGGTTATGACCATGTTCTTTTTTTAATGGTATTATCTGTGCCTTATCTTTTTAAAGATTGGAAGCGCGTACTTTTGCTCGTTTCTATGTTTACTTTAGGACATACATTATCTTTGGTTTTAGCAGCTTATGGCATTGTAAGTGTTAACGGAAAATTAGTTGAGTTTTTAATACCTGTAACCATATTAGCTGCTGCGATATACAACATATTTACATCTGGAAAAAATTCAAAATCTAATAAAGTTGGTTTGTTATTTTTTACAACCTTATTTTTTGGTATTATACATGGTTTAGGCTTTGCTAGAGAATTTAAAATGTTTTCTGGTCAGAGTGAAAATAAGTTAGAACTTCTTATTGAGTTTGCACTCGGAATTGAATTTGCCCAAGTTATTATTGTATTCATTGTTTTATTTGTTGGTTTTTTATGCCAAACCATCTTTAGAGTTTCTAAACGAGATTGGGTTATGGTACTTTCTTCAATAGTTGCAGGTTTAGTAATTCCTATGATATTGGGTAGCGAATTATTAAGTAATACTTAAAGTTTGGTTAAATTTTACAGAAAGTAAATTGGTTATAAAATACTAACCATTTATATTCGTTCCGTACAAGCGTACATTTTTAAGAAAATTTTAATGCCAGACACTAAACAATTACGTTACGATAAAGCTTATTTGCGCATTGCTAAAGAATGGGGAAAATTATCACATTGTAAACGCAAGCAGGTTGGCGCACTTATTGTAAAAGATAGAATGATTATTTCTGATGGTTATAATGGAACACCAACAGGCTTTGAAAACTATTGCGAAGATGATGAAGGTTACACAAAATGGTATGTGTTACATGCGGAGGCAAACGCAATTTTAAAAGTAGCATCATCTACACAATCTTGTGAGGGAGCAACGTTATATATTACATTATCTCCTTGTAAAGAATGCAGTAAATTAATTCACCAAGCAGGTATTGTAAGAGTTGTTTATCACCAAGGCTATAAAGACGATTCAGGTCTAAAATTTCTAGAAAAAGCTGGAATTGAATTAGAACATATTGAAAATTTAAATGAAGAAACTGCCTTATAGTGCAGCTTATGGTTACTAAAAATAAATATATACCACTTATAATAGGTGTTGCAATAGCGGCAGGAGTGGTTATTGGTGGAAAGTTGAATTTTTCAGATACTTCAGATAATCTATTTTCTACAAATAGTAAAAAAGATAAACTCAACAGATTAATAGATTACATAGATTACGAATACGTGGAAGATGTAAATACAGATAGTATTGTTGATGTTACTGTAAATGGTATTTTAAATAATCTAGATCCGCATTCATCCTATATACCAAAAGAAGATTTAGAACGTATTACCGAAAACATGAAAGGTAATTTTGTGGGTATAGGTATTAATTTTTATCCATATAAAGATACCATTGCGGTTATTAAGCCTACAGAAGGTGGCCCAAGTGAACGTGCAGGTATAATGAGTGGTGATCGTATATTGTATGCAAATGGAGATACACTCTATGGTCGAAAAATTGATAATGATTTATTAGGAGAGAAATTAAGAGGCGAAAAAAACACAAAAGTAAAGTTAACGGTTTTTAGAAAAGGAGAGGATGAATTATTAGAGTTTGATGTAAAACGCAAAGAAATTCCCATTAAAAGTGTTGAGGCTTCTTACATGCTTACAGACGATTTGGGATATATTAAAATGAATCGTTTTGCCGAATCTACCTTTGATGAGTTTAAGGAGGCTTTAGATGAACTTCAAGAGTTAGGTGCAGAAAAATTAGCTTTAGATTTAAGAGATAATCCTGGTGGTTTTCTCGGTATTGCAGAGCAGATTGCTGACGAGTTTTTAGAGGATGACAAATTAATTTTATTTACAAGAGATAAAAAAGGAACAGAGGAACGCACGTATGCTACACGCCGTGGTGATTTTGAAGCGGGTGAAATATATATCTTAATAAATGAGAATTCAGCGTCTGCTAGTGAGGTCATAGCAGGTGCTTTACAAGATAACGATAGAGGAATTATTGTAGGAAGACGCTCTTACGGTAAAGGCTTGGTACAACGCGAAATGGCCTTAGGTGATGGAAGCGCTGTACGGTTAACAGTATCTAGATATTATACGCCAACGGGTCGCTCTATTCAAAAGCCTTATGTAAATGGTGCTAATAAAGATTACTATAACGATTATCTAAAGCGATTAAGAACAGGAGAATTAGTAGATGAAGAAAATATAGTGGTAGATGATTCTTTAAAATTTACAACTCCAAAAGGCAAAGTTGTGTATGGAGGAGGAGGCATTATACCAGATGTGTTTGTACCTGTAGATCGATTGTTTGATAACGAAACCATTAATTATTTAAGACGTCGAGGACACTTTGGTTATTTTGTGTTTGAAGAATTAGATAAAGACCGAAGTATTTATGCTAATATTTCTAAATACGATTTTATAAATAATTTTGAAGTTAGCGATGATATTGTTGTGAAATTTGAAACCTACGTCAATCAGCGAGAGCGAACTAATATCACCTTTGTAGCCTATAATGAAGAGGTAAGACGACTTATTAAAGCTACATTAGCGCGTCAATTATTTGATGATAATGCTTTTGAAGAGATTATAAATAAAGAGGATATTATGGTACAAGAAGTAATTCTCTTAAGCACTGAAACTCCAAATTTTATTCAAGATTAAGAAGGTTAAGCTTTATCGTGTACTTTGGTATGCTTTCCGTTATTCCAAAGCGTTAAAATATCAGTAGCCACATGTGCACCACTTCCGCTAGCAATAGCAAATTGACTACGCCAACCTGCTAAGGTACCAGCAACATATAAGTTTTTCTCAATAAGATGGTCTGAGTTTTTTAACCAAATTCTATCTTTTTCTTTTACAGCTCTTGGGTGAGGTTCAATATAATTATCTAAGCCATCAATGGTCATTAAATTGGTATAGCCTACTGCAATTACTACAATTTTAGAATTATAAGTGTTTTTATTGGTTTCAACAGTAAAACCATCGTTATTTTTTAATACAGAAAGGACTTTCTCACCATCAATTTGATTGATATGAGGATATAAATCATGAAGTTGTTTTATACCATCATTTAAAATGTCAGCTCCTAAAGTGCCAGCAGGTAACCCTAAAACATTATTAAATAATGCGTTTTGAAGATGAGAAGTTTTTTGATGTGTAATAATGCCTATTTGTTTCCCTTCTGTAAAAGGTTTGTTTTTTGCAGACCCTAAAATTAAAGCACAAGACAAACCAGCGGCTCCTCCACCAATAATTAACGCATCAAAATTCATTATTGTTTTTTACTTAATTTTTCAATCTTTTTAGATATTCTTAGAATTTGTAATAATAGAATAGCACACAATGCTGTAATAATAGTGATTAATGCGGTTTGACTTTCGCCTGTGAACAGTGCGTCAAAGTTTAATTTGGTGGCATTAAAAATGATAAGTACAGTTGCCAAAATTGAAATAATAATTGTAAATATCTTCATGTTTAAAATGGTATTAGGCTAATAACTCCTTAATATTATGAGCAAATAGTTTTACTGCAATGGCTAACAAAATTACACCAAATATTTTTCTAATAATATTAATACCGTTTGTACCAATTATATTTTCAATTTTTGACGATGTTTTAAGTACTATGTAAATTACAATAACGTTACAAATTACAGCAACGATAATATTTTCTATAGCAAATTCTGCACGTAAAGATAGTAATGTTGTTAAACTTCCTGGTCCTGCCATTAGCGGAAACGCCAACGGAAACACAGAGGCAGTTACAGCACTGTGTTCATCATCCTTATATAAGGTGATGCCTAAAACCATTTCTAGGGCAATAAAAAAGATTACAAACGCACCTGCCACAGCAAAAGAGTTAACGTCTATACCAATAAGGTTTAAAAGACTTTTTCCAACAAAAAGGAAAATAATCATTATTATACCTGCAATAATTGATGCCTTTTCACTTTGTATGTGTCCAACTTTTTTACGTAGGTCTATAATAATAGGAATATTTCCTATAATATCAATAACCGCAAAGAGCACCATAAAGGCTGTAAATATTTCTTTTAAACTTAATTCCATTTCTTACTTATTCTAAATTTAGGTAATTTTTAAAATTTATTGTAACTATTTTTATTTCAGATTATTACAAATATAGTGTAATAAACTATTTTGAAATTTTTTGCAAAGGTGCGATAATATTAAAGATTTCCAATATTAAATTACGATTAATAATAATTCAACTTTGATATAGTGTAAGATTGAGTATTTTTGTGGCATGTTTCAACTAGGAAAAACCATCGTTTCAGAAGATATTATTGAGAAAGATTTTGTTTGTAATCTTTCGGCTTGCAAAGGTGCTTGCTGTATTGATGGCGATGCAGGTGCACCATTATCGGTAGATGAGGTAAAAATACTAGAAGATATTTATCCTAAAGTAAAACCATTTCTTAGACAAGAAGGTATTGATGCTATTGAGCAACAAGGCACATCTATAACTACAGAGTTTGGTGACTTAGAAACTCCTCTTATTAATGGTGCTGATTGTGCTTATGTTATTTTTGATGAGAAAAAAACGGCACTTTGCGCCATTGAAGAAGCCTATAATCAAGGTGAAATTTCTTGGAAAAAACCAGTTTCTTGTCACTTATATCCTATTAGAGTTAAAGACTATTCTGAATTTTCTGGTGTAAATTATGAGCGTTGGGAAATTTGTGATGATGCTTGTGCATTGGGTAAAGAGTTGCAAGTGCCAATTTACAAATTTGTTAAAGAGGCTTTAATTAGAAAATTTGGAGAAGATTGGTATGCTGAATTAGAAAAGGTTGCAGAAACATATAAGCGATAGAACAATATAGTTGTCTTTTTTAACATTATTAAATATCTGCTTTAGATTGTATTGTAAGAAAATGTAATCTATTCACTTACAGGTATTTCCGAGTATACATTATAAGTTTCAGGTTATACATAAAATATTGATTATTCAGTGTTAGGGTTTTAATTTTATGGAAATTAATCTATAAATTCCTCTTGTATGAAAATTTCAAATTCATTAAAACATTTTCTTTTTCTTATTTGCGCCTTATCAATACAAACTGCTTTTGCTCAATTTGGTAAAGCCAATAAAGTAGAGCTGCCAGATACTTACGATTTTGATTATATCTATAAACTAAAGATGACTCACAAAAAGGGTGCTATAACCTTTGATTATTATTTAAGCGAAAACGAAAGTTATTTTGGTTTTAATAGTGCTGAAATGAACAAAGGAAGCGAAGACTCTAATATATTTATGGTATTAGATTCTGATTTAGAAATTTCTGCTATGTTTATGGAAATGATGGGTAAAAATGTAGTACAAAAAACAAAACTGAAAGCTTCAGATTTAACTTCTGATGAGGATATGTCTAATTATTCATTCACGGAAATAGATTCTAAAACAATTAATGGATACGAGTGCGAAGGCTATGTTACAGAAAATGATAATATGAAGATAACATTTTATATCACAGATGATGTTACGGTAAGTTTTAATAAAGCTTTTGGGGCTAACGTAAAAAACATGCCTAAAGGTTTTGATACCTCTATAATGGAAAAGTATGCAGAAAATGGGTTAATGATGGAGATGATTTATGTAGATAAAAAGAAATCTAAAAACAATATGACTATGGAATGTATTGGTTTAGAAAAAACGGATTTTTCTATAGACACAACCAAATATGGCTCTATGTTAGGAGCTTTTGGTGGTTAAATTTTCTACTTTACTTTTTAACTTTTGGGTAGGTATTAGTAATGATATTTTAGTGCCGCTAGGTTTATCGTCGGTATATAAATCTTCAATTCTTAAACTGTAGCTGTCTTTAAAAGAGAGAGAGAAGTTAGCAAGCCTGGCTTTGGTAATGTCTATACCAACGGAATTTCTTTGTAATTTTTTTTGTTCCTTAATTTTTTGAGAAGCTACTCTTCCTATACCATTATCAATGATTTCTACAATGATATATTTTTCAGATTTTTTAATGACATTTAATTCAATTTTTTTATTGTCTGCTTTAGAGGATAAACCATGCCATAGCGAATTCTCTAAAAAAGGTTGCAGCACCAATGATGGTATTTTAGTAACTTCTGTATTAATAGAAGGGTCTACGTTAATTTGAAAATCTATTTCATTAGAAAATCTAATATTTTCAATATTCATGTAAAGTTTCATCGTTTCTAGTTCGTCTTCTAAAGAGGTTTCTTTTTCTTTTGAAGCCATTAAAATCTTTCGGATTAATTTAGAAAACTTATTAAGATAATATACTGCATTCTCTTTTTCATTATTAATTATATAAAGCTTAATTGAATTTAAAGAGTTAAAGATAAAATGTGGGTTCATTTGGCTTCTAAGCATATCTTGTTCTAATGTTAAGATGTGTTTATCGCGTTTTAAGGCTTTGGTTCTATTCATTATAAATAGTATTGTTCCTATAATAACAAGTAATAATGATGTAAATAGTAAGATGTTTTTATTGCGCTCTAATCGTAATCTTACCGCTTCGTTTTCTAAGGCTAAGGCTTTAATTTGGTTGTTTTTGTTTTCACTCTCATACTCAATAACTATATCGTTTACGTACTGTAGATTTTGTTCTGTTAAAATGGTGTTTTCAATCTCTACTGCTTTTTGATAGAAGTCTAGAGCAATATCAAAATTTTCATTTTTTTCGTTTATTTTAGAAAGCAATTTACTAGCATCTGCAACTGAAGATTTTAGGTTGTAAGAACTTGCAATGTTGAGCGCTTTTTTTAGGTGTTTTTCAGCAAGTTCAATTTCATTTAATTCATATTCTAAACTTCCTAAATTAAGATAAGATGAGGTAATGTAAAATTGGTCATCTAAATTTAATGCTTTGTTAAGCGCTTCTCTAATAATGGGTTCGGCTTCTTTAAATTTTTTTTGTTTAAGATAAACAGCTCCAATACTGTTGTAGCAGATAACTCTACCAATGTCTGAGTTTATGGTGTTATTGTGTTCTAATGATTTTTTATAATTAAATAAGGCGTCTTTTAAGTTTCCTTTTGCTTCTTCTGCATATCCTATATTATGGTGGTTAATTGCAAGACCTAAAAGATTGTTGTCTTCCTTTTCTAGTTTTAAAGATTTTTTAAATTGGGTAATAGCTATATCGTATTGCTTTAAAGCCATGTATATGTTGCCAATACTATTTTGAGAAACAGCAATGCTTCGTCTTATAGTAGGCGTAGGATTAGGAATAGTATAGGCGAGTTTTAAAGCTTCAGTATGGTAGTCTAATGCGGGTTTAATGACGTCCATACGTCTGTATGCAACCCCAATCATATTAAGACTAATGATTTCTAACTCAATATTATTTGCCAAGTCTGCATACTTCTTAGCTTCTGTATGGTATCTTATAGATGAATTATAATTAGAGATGTTTCTATTAATAGTACCTAAAGCATTTAAAGCATAGCAAGAAACTTCGTGATAACTTTGTGCTTTAGAATTTGAGAGTAGTTGTCTCATTTTTAAACTATCACTTTCAAAAGGTTTTAAAATAGAATCAATGGTTGCGTATTTTGTGGGTTTAACCTTTTGTATATAATCTAAGGTGTTTTGAAACGTCGATTCTTGTGCAAAGCTGTTTAAAGTAAAACAAAGTATGAAACAATAAAAGCTGATTAGTTTATTTGGGGAATAACACATCATGACTTTATAATTTTTCTAAGAAATCTGACTTGCGCTGTCTAGCTACAGGGATTTTATGATCGCTATCCATAATAACGTAGCCTTCATTTTTTATGAAAGCTTTTATTTTGTTTAAGTTAATGATGTAAGAATTGTGTATTCTAAAGAAATAGTGCACTGGTAAAAGGGCATCTACTTCCTTTAATTTTTTGGTCACTACAATTTTTTTCTGATTTTGTAAAAATAGTGTGCTGTAATTACCATCAGATTCTATGTAAATAATATCATCAACATCTAAAAAGAGTAATTTGCCGTCTGTGTTAATGGTAATTCGTTTTTTGTTGTGTTTAGAATTAAAATTTGAGAGCATGCGCTCTAGGTTAACGGAATTTATAACGCGCTCACTATGTTTCTTGATTTTTGCAATACAATCCTTTAGGTCGTCGGAGTCTATTGGTTTTAAGAGGTAGTCTATAGCCTCATGTTTTAAGGCTTTTATAGCATACTCATCATAAGCGGTTGTGATAATAACTGCGAAGTCTGAATGATTGACTTTTTCTAAAAATTGAAATCCACCAATAGTTGGCATTTGCACATCTAAAAACAAGCAGTCTGGCGTGTTAGTGTTAAGGTATTTTATAGCTTCCTCAGGATTAGAGAATGATTCAACCACCTCAATATCTTGCTTAAAGTTGCTAAGTTCCCAAATTAAACTTTGTATGGCTTTTGGCTCATCATCTACAATTACTGCTTTTAACATGCTTATAAGGATTTAACATAAAGATATATATATAATTAATAGAATGGATATAAATATGTATGCAATGCATGGTTTTGTGTATAATGTGCTATAAAGCATAATTAAAAAAAAATGTGTCACCATTTATACACTATTTTTAACCACTTATACAATAGGGGGTTGATAATTAGTATTTTATATTGATATTTGAGTAGCAAAAATTGTCTTTTTTATTCAGCATTATGAGGGTTTTGCTTAAGACATTTTAAGCTATTATTAGTTGGGAAAATTAATATTTTGCAATTTTAATTTTTCAATTCAGTGTTAACTATTAATGATCATCTGTTAAAATTAAATCATTAGTAAAAGTTAGTTATTAGGGGAAAAGAGCGTTGGTGTAACGCTCTTTTTTGTTTTTAAAAATAGTCTTTTCTCAATTTATTAAAGTCAATAAACGTCGTTGCTAGTCTTAGTTTTAATAGTATAAAACCTACAAATTTTTACGACACAAAAAATTTATAAAATACTGTAAAACAGGTGGTTATCCAATTTTATCTAAAAATGTCCATTTTATAGGGCTTACAAGAGTTTGTTAAAAACTTGTTGACAACGTTTACAAAATACCCTTTCTTTTTTAATGACAAATGTCAATCTTTGTTGAAGGGAAAATAGGATTGTTTATCTAAACATAGATTTAGAAAAGTGTTAAAATTCGCCTCTTTTATTCCTTGTTAGGGAAAAATTAAAAAACGATTTACGGAATTACTATTAAGATAATGAATGAGTTAACTTATTCTAATGGCTTTTTAGACTTTAAAATTAAAATTACATGGAAATTACACAGATTATTAAGAGGGATTATGAGACAAGTCCGTTTGTTTTAAATAAAATTTCTAATGCCATTGAAAAGGCTATGATGTCTGTAGGAAATGGTACCAAAGAAGATGCAAATCAAATTTCTGTAAATGTTTTGCAAACCTTATTAGAAAGAAAGGCTAAAGATCATAAGTATCTGCCAACAGTAGAGGAAGTACAAGATTTAGTTGAAGAGAAATTAATGGCAAGCTCTTTTCCTGGTGTGGCTAAGGCTTATATACTATACAGAGACGAGCAAGCAAGATTAAGAAAGACAAATATTTTTGAAAAACGAATTAACCTAAAGCCTTACGAGTATCCAGAGTTATATGAGTATGTAGATGCCATAAGACACTCATATTGGATTCACTCAGAATTTAACTTTACAAGTGATATTCAAGATTTTAAAACAAGATTAACCATTGTAGAGCAAAACGCCATAAAAAATACAATGTTGGCAATCTCACAAATTGAAGTGGCGGTAAAGTCATTTTGGGGAGATATTTATCACAAAATGCCTAAGCCAGAAATTGGGTCTGTAGGAGCAACATTTGCAGAAAGTGAAGTACGTCACCACGATGCTTATTCACATTTATTAGAAATTTTAGGTCTAAATAATGAGTTTAAGCACTTAAAGAAGAAGCCAGTAATAATGAGAAGAGTTCATTATTTAGAAACAGCTTTAAAGAATGCTAAGAGCGAAGACAATAAAGAATATGCAGAGTCAATTTTATTATTTTCTCTATTTATAGAGCACGTATCTTTATTCTCTCAGTTTTTAATAATAATGGCTTTTAATAAGCATAAAAATATGCTTAAAGGTGTTTCTAATGTTGTAGAAGCAACCTCTAAAGAAGAGCAAATACATGGTGATTTTGGTATAGATATTATTAAAATTATTAAAAAGGAAAACCCAACATGGTTTGATGAAGAGCATAGTAATGTTGTAAGAGAATTATGTAAAGAAGCCTTTAAATCTGAAAGTACACTTGTAGATTGGATTTTTGAAGCAGGTGAATTAGACTTCTTACCAAAAGACGTAATAAATGAATTTATTAAAAATAGATTTAATAACTCATTAGAAAGCATTGGTATTGAAAAAGTATTCGATGTTGATGAAAAATTAATAGAACAAACCGAATGGTTTGATGATGAAATTATTGGAACAAAACATGGAGATTTCTTTGTGAAACGCTCTATCAACTATAGTAAAAGAACAAAAAGTATAACAAGCGACGACCTATTTTAAATTATGAACGACCACATTAATCCAGACCTCAAGCAAAAAGAAAATATAGAAACTGCTAAAACATCTAGCCATGATGAGTTAATTAGAGCCAGAAAAGAAGCTATAAAAGAAGCCAAAGCAGAGCCAGAAATTAAATGGTTAACCGATCATAGTCGTAAGTTTTTAGCATCTGGTTACCTTACAGGTGATACAACACCTGAGGAACGCATTAAAGAAATTGCAATTAATGCCGAAAAAATATTGGGTATAGATGGTTTTGCAGATAAATTTTATGGCTATATGGCAGAAGGCTATTATTCTTTAGCTTCTCCAGTATGGTCTAACTTTGGAAAAAAACGAGGTTTACCTATTAGTTGTTTTGGGTCGCATATTTCTGATGATATGGGTGATATTTTATACACACAGTCAGAGGTTGGTATGATGTCTAAACTGGGAGGAGGTACATCTGGTTATTTTGGAAAATTACGTCATAGAGGCGCACCAGTTAAAAATAATGGAGAGTCTTCAGGAGCTGTACATATAATGCAACTATTTGAAAAAATGGTAGATGTTGTAAGTCAAGGTTCTGTAAGAAGAGGTCGTTTCTCACCATATTTACCAATAGAACATAATGATATTAATGAGTTTTTAGAAATAGGAACAGAAGGAAACCCAATTCAAGAATTAACGCATGGTGTTACTGTAGGTAACGAGTGGATGCAAGAAATGATAGATGGTGATGTAGAAAAACGTTCTATCTGGGCAAAAGTATTACAACGTAGAGGAGAAATAGGATACCCTTATATATTCTTTAGAGATAATGCTAACAATAATGCGCCAGACGTATACAGAGATAATAAACATGAAATCTATGCAAGTAACTTGTGTTCTGAAATTATGTTGCCAACTAATGATAAGTGGTCTTTTGTATGTGTATTATCTTCTATAAATTTATTGCATTACGATAAGTGGAAGGATACAGATGCTGTTGAAACCATGGTTTATTTCTTAGATGCTGTATTAGAAGAATTTATTACAAAACTAGAAGTATATAGAGATTCTCCAAATAGAGATGATAGACAGACTTTTATGTTTATGGAGAAAGCTTATAACTTCGCTAAAGATAATAGAGCTTTAGGATTAGGCGCATTAGGATGGCACTCTTTATTACAATCTAAAATGGTAGGTTTTGACAGTAAGGAAGCTTTTGATTTAAATAGTGAAATATTTAAAACTATAAAAGATAAATCTGTTAAGGCATCAGAAGAATTAGCTAAATTATTTGGTGAGCCAAAAATATTAAAAGGATACGGAAGACGTAATACTACCTTAAATGCAGTGGCACCAACAACATCATCAGCATTTATTTTAGGACAAGTATCGCAAGGTATTGAGCCAATATGGTCTAATAGCTATGTTAAGGATATTGCAAAGATTAAGACGACTATTAAAAACCCTTTTTTAACAGCATTGTTAGAAGAAAAAGGAATGAATACTTCTGAAATCTGGAAGAGTATTAGAGATTACGATGGTTCTGTACAGCACTTAGAAGGTCTTACAGATCACGAAAAAGATGTATTTAAAACCTATTCTGAAATTGATCAGATGTCTATTATTTACCAAGCTGCAAACAGACAAAACCACATTGATCAAGCGCAGTCTTTAAATATTATGGTGCATCCAGATATGCCAGTAAAAGATATTAATAAATTATACGTAACTGCATGGCAACTTGGCGTAAAATCGTTGTACTACCAACATAGTATGAATGCTGCACAGAAGTTTAAGCAAAAGAAGGAATGTACAAGTTGTGAGGGGTAATTAATTAAATGGATTAAATGTTGTAAAAAAACCGCCTTGAAATATAGGTGGTTTTTTAACGCAAAATTTTAAATCACTAATACCAACTTAAAATACTGAAAGTTAGTGATTTATATATAAAAAAGTTATATAAAGCTATAGTATATTATCAAAGGATAAAACTTAAGCTTAATTGTATTAGAAAAATATAGAGTTTAAAACAAATAATAACCTCAAAATATAAAGTAGAGGTAAAAAAAAAAGGGACGGTTTTGCAGAACCTCCCAATTTTTGTCATTATGTATTAATTGGTTTCGAGGCCAAATAATTAAAAAAGATTGAGGAATACCTCACCTCCTTTTCATGCTTCAAAAGTACTGAATTGAAATCTTTTTGACAAGACAAATAGTTCTGCTAATTATTTTTTTATTAACAAGTGTCCAAATACACTTAAAAACAAACAATAATATGGCATTAGATTTAAATAATGTATTAGTAATAGGAGTCTCATCTAGAGCGCTCTTTGATTTAGAAGAAGAAAACTTAATTTTTGAAAACAAAGGAATCGAAGCGTATCGTAAATATCAGTTACAAAATGAAGAGAAACCATTAAAACCTGGCTCAGCATTTCATTTAATTAAGAATATTCTTAACTTAAACCAATTGACTAAGAATAAAATTATAGAAGTAGTAATTATGTCTAAAAATAGCCCTGAAACAGGAATGAGGATGTTGAACTCTTTAAATAATTATGACTTAGATATAACGAGAATGGCTTTTACAGGCGGTGAACCATTAAATCAAAACTTGATTGATGGTTACTATATAGATTTATTTTTATCTAAGAATGAAACTGATGTTCAAATTGTAATAGATAGTGGTTTATGTGCAGCAGCGACTATTATGGATAGTCCTTTAGACTATCAAAATACTGATGATAGAGTTAAAATAGCTTTTGATGCAGATGCGGTATTGTTTTCCGAAGAATCTGAATTGAGATATAAAACAGAAGGTATGGCTTCTTTTCATCAATTTGAACAGAAACATGAAAATGAACCTCTAAAAGAGGGACCATTCGCATCTTTATTAAAAAAACTATCTAATATTCAATCAGAATTACCTGAACGAATTGAATTGTCTCCACTTAGAATTGCAATTGTTACTGCTAGAAATGCTCCATCACATTTAAGAGTTATAAAAACTCTCAGAAAATGGGGAGTTTATGTTGACGAAGTTTATTTTTTAGGTGGTTGGCCTAAGCGAAAAATTCTTCAATCTTTTGGTGCTCAGATATTCTTTGATGATCAGGTTAGACATTTAAAGGATACTTGTAGATGGATTCCATCAGGACAAGTCCCATATAACAGCGCATCTCCATTAAGAAAAATTCTTTAATATATAGAAGAGCATCTCATTTCTGAGATGCTTTATTTATTCAATAAAGAATAGATTTATTAATCCTCTATCAATGTATCAGTCCCCAAATATTTATCATCTTTATTATAATACCAAGCGCGTACTTTAGGTATTTTAATGTCATTTATAATGACTTCTTCAGAAAGTAAAATGTATTCTCCAGACTCTGGTTTTATTTCTCCATTATCGTCGGTTTTAAAGAATTGGTAGACTTCTAAAGCATATGTTTCAGGATTAATATAAAAGTACCATACATCGCTTCCTACGGCTTCATCATAGGTAACTTTTAAAACCAAATACTCTTTGCCTTTAAAGGTTTTCTTTTCTACCTTATCGCTGAGGTTAGTACCAGAATCTTTTAGTTTCATTGGCAAACCATAAAGATAGGTGTAGTAGTTTTTATAAAGAAAAGCTCTACCACAACTCATCTTTTTTGTTTTGGCAGAAACACTATCTAATACTTTACCATTATACTGTAGTTGGCATTGGCTCTTATCTAAACTATAAGTTGTAGTAATGCTGTCTTTAGTCGCGGTAACTTTAAATTTCTCTTTGGGTAAATTAATTGTAATAACACTTTTTCGATTAGAAGATTTAGGTGTGGTCATTACCACCGTAAAGGTTTCATTAAAGTTTTGCCAATTACCATTTGGATCTTGATACTTAATGGTGTTTTGTAGAATTTCTTTTGAGGTGATGTTTTGAGCTAAGCACGTGAAACTAAAACAGAATAAAATGATTGTAAAAAATGACTTCATTAATAATTATTTTCTACAATGTACAAATTTGGGCATAAAAAAAGCATCCAATACCGCTTTTAACGGTAGGATGCTTTAATAATATCTTTAAAGATTTGCTTCTTATTTCTCTTCCATTAAGGCAAAAAACTTATCAATGTTTGGCATTAAAATAATGCGTGTTCTTCTGTTTTTAGCTCTATTAGCACTAGTGTTGTTATCTACTAAAGGTTGGTAGCTACTACGGCCAGATGCAATTAATTGTTCTGGAGCCACTTTAAATTTATTTTGTAATCTTTTAACAACAGATGTTGCTCTTAACACACTTAATTCCCAGTTATCCGATACTTTTTCTGTATTAATAGATCTAGAGTCTGTATGGCCTTCTACCATAACGTCTAAGCTTGGCTCAGAGTTAATAACGTCTGCCAATCTCTGTAAAATATTATCTGCTTTATTGCTTACTCTGTAACTTGCTGTGTTAAATAGCATATCATCATCAATAGAGATCATAACTACAGTCTCGTTAATATCTACAACCATATCGCCTTCTTCATTAAGGTCACTAGTATTTATAGCTTTACTTAAGTTATACTGAACTGCTAAGTTCATAGAATCCTTTAAGGTTTTAGCACCTGCTAATTTTTCGGCACTTACATTTTGTAATGTTGCACGCATTTTTTCTTTGCTGGCAACAGAAGCAACTGTACCATCTTCCGATACTTGAAATTTAGATTTGTTTTCTAAAGTTAACCCTTCAACATCACTATTTAAAGATTGAATTTTAGCGTTGTATTCGTTTACACGTGCTTCAATTTTAGCAAATTTATTTTCTAACTCTTCTTTCTCTACTCGTGTTTTAGTCAGTTCACTAACAGTTTCACCATGTTGCTGCTCTAGCGCTACATATTTTTTCTTAGACACACATGAACTTAATAAAATTGCTGTTACTAATAAGATTGAAATTTTCTTCATTTTATTGTTTTTGGTTATTATCGTTTTATGGTGTTATATACGATGAAACGAACGTTTTGGACGTTGAAAAGTTTAATTAATTAACAATTTCACATAAAAAAAGCCCAATACATTCATATTGGGCTTTTTACAAAGTATAAGTTTTTTTACTCTTCTTCCTGTTGTGTTAATTTTGCAGGTTCCACTGAACTGTCGTGTGCACCAAAATATTCTTCAAGAAGATTCATTGTAGCTGTTAATAGGTCTTTAGTTTCTAATAAAAGACTAAAATATAGTGTAGTGTTTTTAGGACTAGATTCTTCGCTTCTGGTGCGTTCTACTTGTTTTTGAATTTTTTCTTTAACTAATTTATAAACATCAGTTTTTTCAGCTAATACAGCGCCAATTTGTTCAAAAGAGCGAGATTCAAAAGCGATTTGTGTTTTAGAAAATAACGCTTCCATACGAGCATCTAGTTCTTTTAACTCTTTAATTTGGCTAAACTTTAATTTCTTATGGTTATTATTAATATGCTTATGACTTACTTTAGAAATATAATCTAAAGATTGCGTCATATCTTGTAAATACCCTAATATATTAATATAGAAATTACTTGCTACTAAACTTGGTTCTTCAAGATTTTTAATAAAGTAGAAAATATGATCTCTTAAATCATCTATTTCATTAGAAAGCTTATCTATTTGTTTTCTATTTTTCTTTAAAAGTTTCAAATCTTGAATAGCAAGGCCGTTTATAGCAGATGTATAAATTTTATTTCCTCGTCTTACTACACTAGCAATGTTACCTGCGCTCTCTTGGATTACACCTTGTGTAGAACTGCTTTCAGCTTTTTCTAACTGATCTACTTCTTTTAATACTTTAGACTTTTTAATATGAGACATGTAACTGCGTATTAATAAAAGTACAGCTAACACAAGTAAGCCAACTAACGCATAGCCTTCGCCATGATATAAAATGTAAGCCATAATTGCAGCAGCAACAAAAGCGCTAAATGCTGTAAAGAACCAGCCACCAATAACATTTAGTACACCTGCAACTCGGTAAACAGCACTTTCGCTTCCCCAAGCTCTGTCTGCTAAAGATGTACCCATAGCCACCATAAAGGTAACATAAGTTGTTGATAGTGGTAATTTAAGTGATGTTGCAATAGAAATTAAAACACTAGCTACCATTAAATTAACAGCTGCTCTCACTAAATCAAAGGCAGGTAGGTCTTGTTCTTTTACAATTACTTTAGGTTTTACAAACTGCTTTTCTGTCCATTCTTTATAAGAATTGGGAAGTATAGCATTTAGACTGTCTGATGCTGATATAGAAAATCTAACGATGCTTCGAGATAAAAAATTAGGTTCAAAACGCTCTTTAATATCATCTTGTCTAGATAAATCTACTGAGGTTTTTACTACGGCTTTAGCTTTACTAGAAAACCATAAGGTTAACACCATAATAAGACCAGCAATAAGTAATAAAAAAGGCTGTGTTTGTACGGGTTCACCTAAAGCGGTCATTACATATTTGTTTGGCAACGCGCCACTTGCAGACCAGGCTTCGTAAGAGTTTAAGGCGGCAATTGGTACGCCTATAAAATTTACTAAATCATTACCTGCAAACGCAACAGCTAATGCAAACGTACCGACTACTATAATTAGCGTGTAAATGTTAGTTTTAAAGAAGCTTATAAGTAGGTAAGAAATTATTGTGAGTACTAAACAGCTAATGCCTATTAAAGCAACTGGGTTTGTAGATATAATAAATTTAATATCGGCATTCATAAAACTAGCATTCTTAATACCTTTTATGAGAATAAAATATAAAATTGAAGACGTTGCTATTCCGCTAAAAATAGCACCATACCATGCTGGTTTTTCTTGAAATTTAAATGATAAAAGTAATCTCGATGTATATTGAATTATGGCACCAACAGAAAAGGCTACCACTACAGAAAGCAGAATTCCTAATATAATTTCTATGGCTTTAGAGTTGTTTATATAAACTGATAAGTCTGTTATAGATTGAGTGCTATCACCATATATTTTGATTAAAGCAACGGCTACAGATGCACCTAGTAATTCAAAAACGATAGATACTGTTGTTGAGGTAGGCATACCTAAAGTATTGAAAAAATCTAAAAGCAAAATATCTGTGAGCATTACAGCCATAAAAATGACCATAATTTCATTAAACATAAACTCACCAGGATTAAATATTCCTTTTCTAGCTACTTCCATCATTCCACTAGATGTTAACGCACCTACGGCAACACCAAGACTAGCGACAATCATTATAGTTTTAAAGGAAACTGCTTTAGATCCTATAGCAGAATTTAAAAAATTAACAGCATCATTACTAACACCAACTACTAAGTCTGCTACGGCCAAAAACGCCAGTGCAGCAAGCATATATAGATATAAGTTTTCCATTTAAAAGGTCACTAAAAATTGAACGCAAAGTACCTTATTTATTCTAAACATAATGTTATCTTATTGTTATTATTGAAAGTTGTTGTTTTGTTTCTATAATTGATTTATTAACAGTTAAATATGTCTTACACCTTAAGGATATATGACGTTAAAACATAAAGTTTGTTAGCTGTATTTATGTTAAAAGCTTCAAATCGGTATTCTAAACCAAACTGAATTTTAGTTTTTTTCGATAATAGCCAACCGATTTGTGCTGTTGTTCTATGGTCTATTTCTGGTTTCATTACATTACTTAAACTTAATAATAATTCCGTAGAAGTTATTAAATAATACTCGCCAATATTTAGTTTTTCTCCAATAAGAGGAAAATCTAAAGCAAAACGATAACGTGTTCTAAAAATAGTGAAATTTTCTAAAATTCGTTGCTCAAATCTAACACGATGGCCAAAACGAACCGTATTTCGATGTTTAGTATAATTAAATTGCTGCGTTAGTCTTAATTCATCATTTGCACCATCTATAGTTTCTCTTAATCTATACTGCACGCCCAAACTTAAACTGTGATTATAATCTACGTTTAATGTAGAAAAATGAACAAAATCTAATTGCCGATTACTAAAACCGAAATTATCATCTTGGTATAAATAATAACGTGAACGGGCCGAAAAATTAAATTTATAACTACTGTTTACTTTATGATTTATGGAGATACCAGTTTCACCTAAGCCTTCAAAATTATTTTGAGTATACAGATTTGAGGCTAGTAAAGTAAAAAAAACAGTTAAGCTGTTTTTAGTATAGGACATGCTCATAAGAATCTTGGTTTACAATTCTGTAATTAATAAATTCTCCTTTGTTATTAAAGGTAAATTCTCTGAGTTCTCTTTGCTTGTCTATTTTAACTTCTGCAATAATTTCATAATTAGGAGGCGTATTATGTTTTTTTAGTAAAACATCATATACAAATTGTGATGGGTTACGCTCTGAGTTATAGACATATTGATTTTGAAGTTTTATAAGTTTATAAGTTTTAAATGTGAGTTTAAAATAAGAATTTATATTCTGTCTGATGGATGTAGGTATATGCCTTAGTTTAACAATAGATTCTATATCTGCTATGTGGCCGTCATCTAAAAACTCTAGACTGTAACGTCTTTTGTTGAATGTAAATTTCACTTCAAAACTCAATTGGTCACCATCTGTTTCAAAGTAATACTTAAAACGTTTACAATTTTTAGGAAGCTTACTAATAGTGTTTTTGGCGAGTTTTGGAAATTCTGATAATTGTGTACGTTCTTCTTTTTCGTTTTTTGTCTGTGCAATTGCAAATTGAAAAGATAATTGCATTAATAAGCAAATAAAGCAAAACTTTAGGAAGAATTGAGAGTACCACATAATAACTAAAATAGGGGGCTATTATTTATAATTCAAATTTAATTATTTTTTACTTAGTGGGTAAAACAAAGGTTTTATTGTGCAGTCTAAAACTTACAATTGAGCTGATGGCGGAATGTTAATTTACTAAACGACTGATAATCAAACTAAAAGCAATCTAATGTTAACTAAATGTTACGTAAATGTTGTTTTAGTGTAAAAAAAATGTTATGTTTGTAATGTAAACATTAATAAAATCCCAAATAGATATGAAAAAGTTAATTATATTATTAATAATGTTGAGTGTTGGTTTTACATATGCTCAAGATATTACAGAACCAAAATTAGAGAAGAAAGGTGATTTAACAATCGCAACTTATTACCATGATAATGGAGAAGTACAACAGAAAGGTGCTTTTAATGCAGACGGAAAGTTACAAGGTGAGTGGACAAGTTTTGATGCTGATGGAAACAAAATAGCAGTTGGTACTTATGAAGATGGTAAAAAAGTTGGTAAATGGTTTTTCTGGGAAGGTGATTCTTTAAAAGAAGTAGATTATATTGATTCTAAAATTATTACTGTTAACAAATGGAACAATAAAACTAAGGTTGCCATTAATAAATAATATTTATTATTAAAGTAAAAAAGGCTTTCTGAGTAATCAGAAAGCCTTTTTTGATTTTAGGAATTATGTGTTCTTTTGCCCTTAGAATTTAAAAGAATAACCTAAAGATATCTCAGTACCTGGTTCTCTTAAAGAGAAGGTTTGATTAGCAGCTTTGTAAGATTCGTATTCACTTAATCTTTCACTACCTAAAATATTAGTTACTTTTAAGTCTATCGTAGATTTTTTGCTCTCACCTAATGTTTTGTTAAGTGTAAAGTTTAGACTATCAAAAGACTGTGTATATACATCTGGCACTAATCCAATACCAACAACTTCTAAAGTTGCACCTTGTACGTTGTAGTATAATCCAGTTTGTAGACCTAAGTCTGAATTATTATAATCTAAACCAACATTTACCAAATATGGTGCTTGGCCTTGCAAATCTCTTTCGCGTTCTACGGTTTCGCCATCTCTAGCGGCTAGTGTACGGCTTTCAAATTCACCATCAGACATTGTTAATTCAGATTTCATAAAAGAGATGTTAGCATTGACTTTTAAGTCATTTAAACCTTCTGAAATAAATCCTAGACGTTGTCTAAGTTCAAATTCAATACCGTAAACAGTAGCATTACCTAAATTGTCAACTGTTATCTGCGTAGGTGCTTGTAAAAAGAATGATTGCTCAATTGGATCAGTAAGGTCTTTATAGAAACCACTAACAGCAAACATTTGTCCGTTTTCTCCAAAGCGTTCAAATCTTAAATCATAGTTGTTTATGTAAGTAGGTACTAAATCAATATTACCAATAAATAAACGACTTGTAATTGGGTCAAATATTTGTGCAACAGAAGCTTCTTTAAAAGATGGCCTTGCTGTTGTTCTACCATAAGATGCTCTTATGTTTATATCATCATTTACAGCGTAAATTAAATTGGCAGAAGGAAATACATCAAACTCATCTAAGATAGGTTCTCTATCATAAACAACAGTATTGTTTTGACCTGTATAATAAGAACCAAAATATTCTGTTCTTACACCTAAAACTGTTTTTAATTTTTCGGCTAAACTAAACTCTGCTGAAAAATAAGTTGCAGCAATATTTTGTTCACCCTCATAAGCATCATTAGCATTAAATTGATCACCAAATACTAAATGTGTTCCATTATCTGTTGAAGGTGTCCAGATATTATCAGAATTTAATAACTGATCAACATCACCACTAGCAATAAATGCATCATCGCCTGCAATGTTAAACGTATAATCATCGATGCTAAAATCTCTAAATTTATAGGTATACGCTCCTCCAAAATTAAGTTTTGCACTGCGTCCAAACATCTCAACATTTTTATCTAAATCTACTTTGCCAGACCAGCTTTCTTCAACTAAGTTTCTCCACAATTGAATTGGAAAAGTTGAAGCCGATGGACTAATAAATGAATCACCATTATCTGCTTGTTGTAATGGCGTAATTCTATGATTTTTATCCATTACTTTAGAGAAAGTTGGTGCTATTTTCCATTCTAAATTAAATGGATTTTCTTCAGTACTTAATCGGTGTTGACCAGAGAATATTAAATTTGTTACAGAGCGTTCAGTGTAAACAATGGCATTTTTAGTTAATGGTTCTAAACCACCACCTACGGCATCTTGTGATATAATTTGGTTATAAAAACCTGCGCCAGATTCTCCATTCTGAATGTGCAGAAAATTAATCTTATATTTAGATAAATCTGTTTTGTATGTTAGGCCTAACATTCCGTTAAGTATAACATTATTTATACCTTCTGAACCTTTAGAGTCAAAAACAGAGCTCAACTCATTGATGGAAGAATCAGAGAAGTTTTTTACAAAGGCCCCGTCTTCACGGTTTTTATAAAATGTAGTTTCGTTTTTGTAAGAAAACGAAGCTAAATAACCTATTTTGTTATCACCTACATCGAATTGATTTCCTAAAGAGAACCCAAAACTATAGTTCATTCCGCTTTTTTCTTGTTTAGCTCTTAATTCTTTTGAAAATCTATCAGTTAATGTAGTTAGTAATAATCTATCATCAAAAGTACCAGGTATTTGTTGGTATCTATTTATTGGTAGGTCTCGTGTACCATCATCATATCCAAAAATATCAGTATCACTTCCTGAAGACGTTAAATAATTGTCATTAAAATGCATATCAGGATTATAACCCAAACCTAATGAAACTGAATATTCCGCTTGAGTAGGAAAATCTTTTGTTACAATATTTACCAATCCACCTGTAAAATCTGCAGGATAAATTGCAGCTGCTGATTTTAAGACAATAACATTTTCAAGAATATTAGTTGGGAATAAATCCATCTGAATTGTATTTCTATCTGGATCTAGACCAGGAATGTCGATGCCGTTTAAAATAGATTTAGTATACCTATCTCCTAAACCACGTACATAAACATATTTTCCTCCTTGTATTGAGACACCTGGTACACTTTTTACTGCGCTTGCAACATTACTTGCACCTGAGTTTTTAATTGCTTGTGCAGAAATACCATCCATAACTACGACAGATTTTTTCTGAAGATTAAGAACAGCACTTTCTGTATTTCTTTTTGTAGATGTCGTTATAACAACGGTGTCTAAAGAATTTGTTTCTAAAAGAACATCTAAAATTACAGTTTCTCCATTTTTAATTACTACATCTGTGATTTCTTTAGTGGTGTAGCCAACAAATGAAAACACTAAGGTGTAAGTCCCTTCTTCTAACTCTAATTGATATTTTCCATCAAAGTCAGAACTAACGCCAATAGAAGTTCCTTTTACTAAAACATTAGAAAAGGCCATTGGTTCACTAAATTCATCATCTATAATAGTACCAGTAACAATACCTTGTGCAAAGGAAAAAAACGAAGTTAGAAAGAAAACAAAAATTAAAACTTTTTGTATGTTTTTCATATTAATATTTAAATAGCCCATCGATTAATAAATAATCGATGGGCATAAAGTTATTAGTGATTTTTAGAATCCTAAGCCTGCAGTTGCATTAGCGTAAGTCCAGCTTAAGTTAGCTGTTGTAGCTCCTACGGTTTGAGAACCTGCCGTTACAGCTGTTGCTGTAGAACCTAAACCAGTTACGGTTACAGTTTCTGCTTTGTTTACAAATATATCAGCAGCACTTGTTACACCAGTTGGTAAAACAATTTCCCATGCTCCAAATACTATTAATCCATCATTATAGTTTGTAGCAACACCGTCGTTATCTAATTCTACATCAGAAGAATCTTTAAAACCGTAAGCGTATATATTACTTGTTGTTCCCATAGCGTTACTTCTGTAATCAGCGTACTCACCATTTTCTGTAACTGTGTTACCTATAATAGTTGCATTTTGTAAAGTAAATGAACCAGTTGCAGTTCCTTCAGGACCATCAATTTCAAAAGCGTGATCAGAAAAATCTCCTAATACAACTACAGCGTTATCAATAGTACCAGAATAAGCTTGGTCAATATCTAAAGCATCATCACCTTGAGCCCAAACTAATAAGTTAGTAGCATCTACAGTTCCACCAAAAAATTCAATACCATCATCAACGTTAGCAACAACCTCTATGTTATTGATAATAGTACCTGTACCAACACCACCAAGTGTTAATCCGTTAATTTCGTTACCTTCTCCAATTAAAGCACCACCATGACGTATAGAGATGTATTGTAAAACTCCAGAGCTATCATCTGCATCAGTTCCGCCGTAAAGACCAAAAGTATCGGCAGCAGGAATTCCTTCAATTTGAGCTTCAGTAATATCACCAGAAAAAGAACATGGTGCATAACCTAAAACAATTAATCCACCCCAAAGACCTCTATCGTCTTGATCTAAGTTAGTACCTGCAGTTTCACCACAAGAAATATCATCACTTGTAGATGTAAAAATAATTGGTTGGTCTGCAGTACCTTGAGCGTTTAAAGTTGCACCTCTAGCAACAATTAAAGCAGAAGCTAAAGAACCTGTACCAGCAGAACCTTTTACAATAGTACCAGGCTCAATTGTTAAAATAACACCTTCGCTTACTACTACCTTTTGGTTTAATTGGTAAATATTATCAGCAGTCCAAGTTGTATCTTCAGTAATTGCTCCTGTAACAGCAACCGTAGGACATTCAGTGGTGTCATCTCCACTATCGTTAATATAGATAGTAGTTTCTTCTATAATAATAGGTGTATCATCATCTTTAAAACAGCTAGTGAATACTAGAGATGAAGCGACTAATGTGATTAAAAGTAATTTTTTCATGAGTTTAGTTTTATTATACAGTGTTTAGTTTTTGTATTTGAGGTGCAAAGAAACTACGATTTTTGCTTTTCAATGTTATCTCGAGATTATCTAATTGTAATTTAAAGGTTAGATTGTTTTAATAAATTGGAATAAAAATTAAAGTTTAGATAATAAACAAATCTTAAATTAAAAGAAGTACTAAATAAATTCTATAATTCTTAATTATTGGAGAATTATATTATTAGATTAAAAAAAGAAGCACCTTAATATTAAGGTGCTTCTTTTTTTATTTTAGGATAGCTGTTTTATTTAAAATTCCAAACTCACGCCTAAAGACAACAATATACCTGGAGAATAACTACTAAAAAGCTCCTCTCTTTTGTCGTTGAAAACATAAAAGCTTTGGCGTTTGTCTTGCAATAAATTTTTCATTTTAAATGAAACTTTTTTCTTAACTTTTTTACTACTAAAAACTTTTGAAATCGATAGATCCAAGTTATTAAAAGGTTCTGTGTAAACGTCAGTTAATGTTCCAAATCCTACGATTTGTAATGTTTGGCCTTGAACATTATAAAAAAGACCAGCTTCTAGCTCACTTTCGGCAAGCTTACCTACCAATCCTGCATTTATCATATAAGGAGATTGCCCTTGAAGTTCTCGTTCTCTATCGATTGTTTCTCCATTATTTTCGGCTATTACCAATCGGCTTTCATATTCAGCATCACTCATGGTTTGTTTAGCATCTATGTAAGATCCATTTGCACTGAAATTAAGCGTTAATTTATCAGTGGTTAATATATTTTTTCTTACTTCTAATTCTATCCCTAAAACCGTGGCTTCTTCGTTATTTACCACTGTAAAATCGTTTGGTGTGTTTTCACTCACTACGGCGACTTCAATAGGGTCCTCAAATTGCTTTGCAAACAGACTAATAGCGAACATCTGATTCTTTTTTCCAAAATATTCGTAGCGTAAGTCGTAGTTGTCTATATATGCAGATTGTATATCAGGATTTCCAACAAAAATTTGTTCTTGAACAGGATCTACTAAAAAGGCAGTTGATGCTTCTTTAAATGATGGTCTTGCAGTTGTTTTATAGTAAGATATTCTAATATTACTCTTTTCATTAGGAGAAATTATAAGGTTGATGTTACTAAAAGCATCTTTGTCATCTATAAATTTTTCGCGATTAAATTCTGTGCCGAACAAATCTTCACCAGTATATCTAAGACTAAAAGTTTCAAATCTTGTGCCCATTACCACTTTTATAACATCTGAAAATTTCAATTCAGCAGAAAAGTAATAGGCAGTATTATCTAACTCTGAAAAGTATATATTTGTTCTTTCGAATCCGCCTTGAATATAAGAGCCATCAGATATTTCAAAAGGAGTCTCAGATTGTACCCAAATATTCTCATCGGCAAGTATATTATTTGGATTGCCTTCTAAAACTTGACTATTTCCGCTGTAGAAGATATCAAAATTTTTAGAATCAAAGTTTCGTTCTTTGTCAATATAAGAGGCGCCTAGGCCAAGTTTCCCTGTAAAACTGTTAGCATCGATATCGAGTTCAAAATCTAGCTTCCCTACAACACCTTCTTCATCTAGATCACGCCATGTTCTTGAAGGTGCTGCTATGGTATTAGGAGTTAACTGGAAGTAAGTTTGATCTGAATCGGTTTCAAAAATAGTACGTCTAAAATCCTTATCGTTAAGTGTGGAATTAGATTTGGCTACTTTCCAGTTGATTCTAAAATTACCATTACCAATACTATGTTTACCATATAAAGGTATAGTTACAAGCTTTCTTTGCGTATATGTTATTGTGCTACCAACACCAAAATAAGGGTTTTCAATAAATGATTGTCGCTCTAAATTTTGGGCATTAGATTCACCATTTAATAGGCTAATATAGTTTATACCAATCTTATTTTTTTGATTTTTAAAACTAACGCCAAGCAGAGCACTTACATAATTATTTGTTCTACCAAGTACACTAGTTTGATTTAAGTCGTATTCATTTGTTATATATCCATCTGTATTGGGAACTAAAAAGGCATTTCCACGAAAAAAATCCTCATATAATACGGTTTGAGATTTATAGCCTATTGCTGCAAGATAGCCTATTGAAGCTTCTCCATCTTCTTTAAATTTATAGCCATTTGATGCTGAAGCTGCAAAACTATAATTTAAGTTGCTACTGGTTTTAATAGGTGCTAAAGTTTTATTTAGCTTGCGCGTATTATCTGTAAGAACTGCAGCTTCTTCTGCACTAATTAATGGATTTGGCAGTGCAGGAGGTAAATCTAAGTTAGGGTCTATTGGCAAATCTCTAAGTCCATCGTCTCTTGCTAACCAATCAGTGCTACTTGTTTCGTCTTCTAAAAAATTAGAATTGAAATGCATATCAGGGTTATAACCAGCACTAAAACTGACATTATACGTGGGATTAAAAGAAAAATCTTTTAAAGTAATATCTACAGTTCCTCCGGTGAAGTCAGCACCAATTTCTGCAGAAGCTGACTTTTTAACTAAAATATTTTCAATTATATTAGTAGGAAATATATCCATTGGTATGGTGTTTCTATCGGGATCTAAACCAGGTAACTCCATACCATTTAGCAGGGTTTTTGAATAACGATCTCCTAATCCACGGACATAAACATATTTACCACCTTGAACAGAAATACCTGGAACTCTTTTAATAGCACCTGCAACGTCGCTATCTCCACTTTTTTTTATGGATTGAATAGAAAGGCCATCAACTAAAGTAACAGATCTTTTTTGGAGATTTAGAACAGAGGCTTCAGAATTTCGTTTTGAGGTTGTGGTTATTACTACAGAATCAAGCTGATTGGCTGACGGCAATAATGTAACTTCAATAAAATTTTCTTTTGTTGTGTTATCAACGTTAATGTCCGTAATCTCTACGGTATCATAACCTACAAATGAGAACACTAATGTGTATGTGCCAGGATCTACTTCTAAAACAAATTTCCCATCAAAATCTGTTGTTGTACCAGTAGTTGTACCTTTAATAAGTACATTAGCGAAAACTAAGGGTTCATTATATTCTCCATCCATTACAATTCCTGTTACTGACTGAGAAAAAGCATTAAGGCCTACCAAAAAAAACAAGGCATAAATGTACTTCATGTTATTATATATTTTACAAAATTATGTAGGTAATTACATTTAAAGTTATTCAGGGGTTTGGAGGATAAATCCTTTTAAATAAAGAAGAGCTTTAGGTGTCTAAAGCTCTTCTAATATTTAAGGGAGGTAGTTATTTTTTGATAATTCTCTCAATCATTTTTGTTGATCCAGAAACTACTTCTAATAAATATATTCCATTTGTTAATTCAGAAACATTTATAGTATTTGAGTTTCTATTTTCCAGAATCAATTGACCAGATATATTATATAACTTTAAAGATTCTATTGGAGATTGACTTCGTACATTTATATTATTTAAAGCAGGGTTTGGATAAATTGCAATCCTATCTAGCTCTAACTCATCTTCAAGGCCTAATGTACCAGTTTCACTATAGAAATAAGCAGTCCAAGAGTAAAAATGTGTTTCAGTAGATCCTGATCCACTAAGTTGTTCAGAAATTATTTCGGCTTGAGCACTAGTGAATGCAGCGCTAGGTGTGTCACTTGCCATATTAATAGTTGCTAAATCATCAGTAGTAACAAAATCTAAGTTAGAAAATGTAAGTGAAGAACCGAATGTATCCAGGTCAAGACCTTCAATTGTTGTTCCTGGTTGAAAGTCTTTATATACAATATTCATGTTGTTTCCTGTAGCATCAGACTTCCAGTGACCATATTGATCGATTTGAGTTTGAGAAGATCCAATACCAATAGCAGTTACTCCATTAATAGTGTATGAACCAGTAACAACTGGTGTAGCAGTAGACTCAGTACCGTCAATTTCAAATACATTATCAGAAACGGCACCCATTGCCACATAAGCATTGGTAATTGTACCTGAGTATGCTTGATCAATATCTATTGCATCATCAGTTTGGTTATAAATGAGTATTCTATCAACATCTACGTTACCGCCAAAAAACTCAATTCCATCATCGGTATTAGAAACGATTTCTATGTTAGATATAGAAGTACCATTACCAACACCACCTAAAGTAAGACCATTGATTTCATCACCATTAGCGATAGTAGCTCCACCGTGACGGATAGAAATATAATCTAATGATCCTGAACTATCATTAGTTGCAGTACCTCCATATTCTGTCCAGGTTTGCCCAGAAGCAATACCTTCAATGTTATCCGTACCTGTTGTACCAGAACCTGTAACATTGTTACCAAGTATAATAACTCCACCCCAAAGACCACCAAGTTCTAAGTTTTGACCATCAGCTACATAAACACCACCAGCAACATCTGCAGCAGTAAGGGCATCAAATTCAGTAGTAAATACAATTGGTAATGGTTCAGTTCCGTTAGCTATAATGTTACCATCTTTAGCTATAATTAAAGCGGAAGCATCTACAGGGTCAGATTTAAAAGCAGCTTTAATCACAGTACCAGGCTGAATTGTTAACGTAGTGTTAGCTTCAACAACTACCTTACCATCCAATGCTATATCACCAGACCAAGTAGTATCCGAAGTTAATATAGTAACAGTACCATCTCCTACAACTGTAGAAGAACAAAGGTTACTATCTATAGTTGCATAAGCTGTCCATTCACTAAAAGAACAGGTGTTAGCACCAGTACCAACAACTTGTTCAGAAAGTATTTCAGCTTCAGCACTAGTAAAAGCGCCACTTGGTGAATCACTAGCCATATTGATAGTGGCAAAATTATCAGTTGTAATAAAGTCTACATTAGAAAATGTAAGAGAAGAACCAAATGTATCAAGGTCAAGCCCTTCAATTGTTGTTCCTGATTGAAAGTCTTTATATACTATATTCATATTATTTCCTGTAGCGTCAGACTTCCAGTGACCATATTGATCGGTTTGTGTTTGAGAAGACCCAATACCAACAGCAGTTACACCATTGATTGTATATGAACCAGTAACAGTAGGTGTAGCAGTAGACTCAGTGCCGTCAATTTCAAATACATTATCAGAAACAGCACCCATTGCTACATAAGCATTAGTAATTGTACCTGAGTATGCTTGATCGATATCAATAGCATCATCTGTTTGGTTATAAACAAGAAGATTGTTTACGTTTACATTACCACCAAAAAACTCTATACCATCATCGGTATTAGAGATAATTTCAATATTTTCAATAATAGTACCGTTACCTACACCACCTAATGTTAGTCCGTTGATTTCATCACCGTTAGCTATAGTAGCACCACCATGACGGATAGAAATATATTTTAATGACCCTGAACTATCATCTGTTGCAGTACCTCCATATTCTGTCCAAGTTTGACCTGAAGCAATACCTTCAATATTATCCGTACCTGTAGTACCAGAACCAGTAACATTGTTACCAAGTAGAATAATACCTCCCCAAAGACCACCTAAATCTAAATTAAAAGCGCTTACGTAGGTGCCTGCAGCAACATCAGCAGCAGTTAATGGATCAGATTCAGCTGTAAATATAATTGGTAATGCTGCAGTACCATTAGCGATAAGAGTACCATCTTTTGCCACAATTAATGCTACGGCATCAACAGGGTCTGACTTAAAGGCCGATTTAACAACTGTTCCAGGTTCAATCGTTAAGGTAACACCTGCATCAACGACTACTTTACCATTCAAAGAAACATCTCCAGACCATGTAGTGTTTGTTGTAAGTATTGTTACAGGATCTTGACCCATCACAATTCCGCAAGTGAACACTGTTAATAAAAGTAAAATTTTTTTCATGATTTTTAATAATTAGTTATTTAGATTAATTAGTATCAAAATTATGTAATGTGGCTTCTTATCTAGTTATCAAATGGTTATCGCATAGCTATTTATAAATTAATAAATTGTTACCCCTTAGTTATAGGAACGTCAACTATATTTTAAATGTAAATTTTACATTAACTATATGTTTTTAATTTTTTAAAAAGAACTTTCTTAGTTTTGTTATAAATGAATTCTATGAACTGGGAACAATTACTCTCCTTAAAACGCTTTGGCGACACCAATAAAAGATTAAGAAAAGAACAAGATGAAACCCGTTTAGGTTTTGAAGTAGATTATGATAGAATTATATTTTCATCAGAGTTTAGAGGGCTTCAAGATAAAACTCAAGTGGTTCCATTATCTAAAACAGATTTTGTACACACACGCTTAACACATAGTTTAGAAGTAAGTGTGGTAGGAAGATCATTAGGTAGAAAAGTAGGACAGTTGTTGTTAAAAAAGCATCCTCAACTAGAGAACGTACATGGTTACACAATGAATGATTTTGGAGCTATTGTTGCGGCAGCTGCATTAGCACATGATATTGGGAATCCACCTTTTGGCCATTCTGGAGAAAAAGCCATAGGTGCTTATTTTAAGTCAGGTAATGGGGCAGAATTTAAAAATCTCTTAACCGATAAAGAGTATCAAGATTTATGTGATTTTGAAGGTAATGCCAACGGTTTTAAAATTTTAACTGAAAGCAGAGAAGGAAGAGAAGGAGGTTTAAGATTAAGCTATGCTACCTTAGGTGCATTTATGAAATACCCAAAAGAATCATTACCAAAAAGACCATCTAATCATGTAGTAGATAAAAAATATGGTTTTTTTCAAAGCGAAAAACAGATGTTTAATGAGGTTGCTTTTGAGCTAGGTTTAACAAAACGAAGTAGTGAAAACCTAAGTTTTAATAGACACCCTTTGGCTTATTTGGTAGAGGCTGCGGATGATATTTGTTATACTATAATTGATTTTGAAGATGGAATTAATCTTGGGTTAATACAAGAAGAATATGCTTTAGAGTATTTAATAAATTTGGTAAGAGACAGTATTAAAACTGAAAATTACAATGCTTTAAGAACAACAGAGGACAGAATAAGTTATTTAAGAGCATTGGCCATTGGTAGGTTAATCAATGAAGCAGCTTCTTTATTTATGACACATGAAGAAGATATTTTAGCGGGTAAATTTGAAACGGCACTATTAGATGTTAGCCAGTATAAAGCGCAAATAAAAGATATTATTAATATTAGTATCAAAAATGTTTATCAATCTAAAGATGTGATTAATAAAGAGATTGCTGGTTACGAAATTTTAAATCAGTTATTAAAATCTTTTGGTAAAATGGCATTTAATTATTTTGAAGGTAATCTTACTAATTACGATAAACTTTTATTGAATACACTACCAAAAACTGTACAGTTAAGTAATGATTCATTGTATAATAATCTACTAGCTGTTTGTCTGTATATTTCAAAATTATCTGATACCAATGCAATGTTGTTACATAAAAAATTAAAAGGCCTGATTTAAAAACCATGCATTTCATCGAATAAATTTGCTTTTTAACAGTTAATTGTTTTAATTTGATTGATATTCAAGCTGTTAAAACACCTGCTTATGAGAAATAATATACTTGGAGGCTTAGTCATATTCTTTGTTGTTGTGACTTGCCTATTAATGTTAGACGATATTTCGAGCAAAAACGATGAAAGTTTTTCTTATAAATCAAACGATGTAGAGCAAAAGGTTGAGCAAACTAAAGACCTAGTTGTTGTTAATGAAGAGTAGTAATTCTTCAATCGCTTTTTTTACTGATAACGTATCTAATTGTTGTAATTTTTGTAACTGACTAACCGAACCGTGCTCAATAAATTGGTCCTTTATCCCTAAAGTTACAATACGTTGTTTGTATTGATGTGTATTTGCAAAAGCTAAAATAGAACTAGCAAATCCTCCAATTATAGCACCATCTTCAATGGTAATTATTGCTTTATACTTTGTAAAAATGCGATGTAATAAATTTTCATCTAAAGGTTTTACAAATTGCATATCGTAGCAACCAATAGATTCATTAGTCTCTGTTAATGCTATGGCATCTTCAACATTTTTTAAAATTGTACCTATAGAGAGTATAGCAATATCATTTCCACTTTTTATACAATTACCTTTACCAATTTCTATGGTCTCAAACGGTTTTTTCCAATTTAATAAACGACCTCGTCCTCTTGGATAGCGTATGGCAATAGGGAAATCTATACCTAATTGTACAGTGTACATTATATTCCGTAGCGCAATTGCATTACTTGGTGCAAATATCACCATATTTGGTATGCAGTTTAAATAGGCTAAGTCAAAAACACCATGATGTGTTGCACCATCTTCACCAACCAAACCGGCTCTATCTAGACAAAAAATAACTGGTAAATTTTGCAAAGCTACATCGTGGATTACTTGGTCATAAGCACGTTGTAAAAATGTAGAATAGATATTACAAAACGGTATAAGCCCTTGCGTTGCCATACCAGCAGCTAAAGTAACAGCATGTTGTTCTGCAATCCCAACATCAAAAGCACGATTAGGAATAGTGTCCATCATATACTTTAAAGAGCTGCCTGTTGGCATAGCTGGTGTAATACCAACTATTTTATCATTTTTTAATGCTAACTCTACTATGGTTTCTCCAAATACATCTTGAAATTTTGGAGGTTGATTAGCATTGGATTTTACAATTAATTCTCCTGTATTTGCATCAAATTTTCCTGGAGCGTGATATTTTACTTGGTCTAATTCTGCTTGTTTTAGACCTTTGCCCTTAGTGGTAATAATGTGCAAAAATTTTGCGCCTTTTATGGTTTTTAGACGTCTTAATTCAGAAATTAGTAACGGTATATCATGGCCATCTATAGGCCCAGAATAATTAAAATTTAAAGCTTCAAAAATATTGTCTTGTTTTTCTGTGCCTTTTTTTACGTTGGTTAAATATTGTTTTAAGGCACCAACACTTGGGTCAATACCAATAGCATTATCATTTAGTATAACAAGTAAATTTGCATCAGTAACACCTGCATGATTTAACCCTTCAAAAGCCATTCCACTTGCAATAGAAGCATCACCAATCACTGCAATATGATGTTTGTCTTCACCATTCAATTGTGATGCAATTGCCATACCTAAAGTTGCAGAAATTGAAGTAGAAGAATGCCCAACTCCAAAAGTATCGTATTCACTTTCACTACGTTTAGGGAAACCACTGATACCATTAAGTTGTCTATTAGTTTCAAAAACTTCTTTTCTACCCGTAAGTAATTTGTGACCATACGCTTGGTGACCAACATCCCAAATTAATTTATCGTTTGGTGTGTTAAAAACGTAATGCAGTGCAATTGTTAACTCAATTACGCCTAAGCTAGCTCCTAAGTGTCCTTCCTTTGTGGCAACTATATTTATTATATAATTACGTAACTCTTGGGCGAGCTGAGGTAAGTCTGCTTGTTTAAGTTGACGTAAATCTTTTGGTAGATTAATATGATCTAAAAGTGTTTTATTCACGTTGTAAAAGTACAATTTAATTAGTCTTCTACCATAAAGACAATTGGTAAAGAGTAGGCAACACTTACTTTTCTTCCGGCTTGTTCACCAGGTATAAATTGAGGTAATAATTTTAAAACCCGTCTAGCTTCATCTTCTAATTGTTGATGAGTGCCTTTTGTTTTAATATGCGAGACATTGCCTTTTGTGTCTATTGTAAATTGTGTTAATATTCGTTGTTTTCCTGTAAGGTTTAATTTTTTGCCAAAATCAGTATTAAAATTTGCTGTTATAATCTCATTAATTTTATGAGTTAGGTATGTCTTCTTTTCAGAATTCGATAGATTTTGAGGCGTGTTTTGTAATTCTGGTGGTTTATTAATAGTGATATAGCCTATAATAATTTCTTCCTCTGGTAAGTCTTCTATTTCTGGTGGTTCAATAACTATGTCTCCCATAATTTCTATAATTTCATTATTTATTTTGGGAACAGTTATAGCTATAGAATCATTATTTTTAGAAATAGTCTTACATTTTATGGAATCATTTTTAATAATCGTTGTGGTTTCAATTTCTATACTAGCTTTGGTTTCTGTTTTTAAGGAGTCTACAATTTCAATAGTATTAATTTTTTTTATATTTCCATTTTGGTCAGAGCAATTTAAGAGTGTTGTTCCCATGGTAATGAGTAATGCCAATCGGAATAATTTATAAAAACTAGTTTGTTGTTTCATTAATTGCTGTGGAATTTTAATTCTAATTTCTTCGAGTTGAGAAACTTCAAATCGGCCACATATTTTCTTATTCTTAAGAGCTAAATAGTCTTCCACTTGTTCTTTAGGCATCGAAGTAAAATCAATTACTGTTTTTGAGCACGATTGGCAAAACCGACCTTTTTCATTTGGTGTCATTTTAGCCCAATTTTTGTGGCATGGTTTTGGAATTGAAATAGAATAGCTAGATTTCATAATTGTTGGCTTTGTTTGATAGCATCAAATTTCTTGCCGTGATTAATTATTATAATTTTTGAAATTGTATTTTTACAATTATGATAAATCCTTTTGACGATACTTATTTTATGAAAAAAGCCCTTCAAGAAGCGGAAATGGCTTTTGAGAAAGGGGAGATTCCGGTTGGTGCAGTTATTGTAATAGAAGATAGAATAATTGCAAGAACACATAATTTAACTGAATTGTTAAATGATGTTACGGCACATGCAGAAATGCAAGCAATAACTTCTGCTGCTAATTTTTTAGGTGGAAAATATTTAAATAAATGTACACTTTACGTCACCTTAGAACCATGCCAAATGTGTGCTGGTGCTTTGTATTGGAGCCAGATTTCTAAAATTGTTTTTGGTGCTTCAGATACACAGAGAGGGTTTAAAACAATGGGAACAACGTTGCATCCTAAAACCGAAGTTGTTAGTGGTGTTTTAGCGGAAGAAGCTTCGGCGCTTATGAAACGGTTTTTTATTGAAAAACGTAATTTAAACTAAATTGAAACACATGAAAATTAAAACCTTAATCCTATTGTCTTTAATATTTGTTTTTGGATGTAAATGCAATAAGACTAGTACTGATATGGCAAGTAAATCTGTTGAAACTGTATTAATAGCTAAAGGTAATCTTTATGGCTCTGGTGCAGAAGGTATAGAAAAACAAAATTTAGTAATTACCAATGAAAAGGATTGGAATGCATTAATAAATCAAATGGATACAATCAATAAAGTATCTCAAAGTTTTACTGAAACTAAAATAGATTTTTCAAAATATACTGTTATAGCGGTATTTTTGAATGTTAAAGGAAGCGGAGGACATTCAATTGACTTGGACGTTTCCACAACATCAGAGCAAAAAATAGTGACTGTAAAACATAAGGGACCAAAAGGGAATGCAACTAGTGTAATGACGCAACCTTATTATATTGCCAAATTAGTTAAGTCTAATTTACCTATTATGTTTCAATAAAATATAAAATGCGCATTATGTTTATAATAAACAGCATGTGCGTTCTTTATTCTGTAATGTCATATTCTAATTTTTTAGATAAGCACAAAAAAAACGCCCAACCATAGGTTGAGCGTTGAAACTTGTAAGATATATACTTATAGTACCTCTACATTAGCGGCTACCATTCCTTTTCTTCCTTCTTCTTCAGTGTATTCTACGTTATCTCCTTCGCGTAACTCTACGCCATTAAGGTTTGATACGTGTACAAAGATGTCTTTTCCTGTTTCTTCGTTGGTAATAAATCCAAATCCTTTTGAATCATTAAAAAATTTAACTGTTCCAGTCATTATAATATAATATAAAAATTAAAAGACAAAGATAAGATAAAAAAGAACGCTAATGTTAATAAAACGTTTTATTTTAAATTTTAACTTTATAATTGATAATCAATAAGTTAACTTAGAGTTGAAATTTCCTTTGTTTTCTCCCAATTGGCTTAGGGTTTTTGCTAATTTTGGTGAGATTTTTTTTTATTTTTAATACTTAGATTCTTCTTGACTTTTGCGCATTTTATCAAGATTTTCTTTTGAAAGCATATAGTCTTTAACATCTTTATCTTTCCATCTGTAGTAAGAGAATAGCGGAAAAACAATAAAAAATAAACCTACAACACCAAAACCAATTAGCTTCTCTTTGTAGTCAACATTTAAAATTAATCCACAAGCTATACTTGTAAATGAAGCTAAAAGGGCGATTAATGTAATGGTTTTTATGGGTTTCATAAAAATTTTAATTAGTGATAAGGTTTTTCTAATAGGTGAAAATAAATATTGAGTCTTTGATTAAGTAAAATTAATCAATTGTTGTCTATAAGCCGTTAAAAGTTTAGATTTTGAAATATAACCATGATATTTCCCATTCTTTATAACAGGTAAATTCCACACACCACTGACTTTAAATTTCTCCATAATCTCATTCATTGAATTTTGCTCGTAAATAATAACATCCTTACTTCCATGCATTAAACTAGAGGCATCTACTTTATCATATAAGTCAGTATTAAACATCATATGCCTAATATCATCCAAACGAATAACACCTATAAATTCTTTATTTTTATTAACTACAGGAAAGTGATTTCTTGAGGATTTAGCAACAGCATCATTCAATATTTCGCCTAAGGTCATATGTGGTTTTAAAATGATAAAATTGGTTTCTATAATTTTATCTATGTCCAATACCATAAGTATGTTTTTATCCTTATCATGCGTCATTAATTCACCACGTTGTGCCAATTTTAAGGTGTAAATGGAATTAGAGATATAATATTTAGTAATTGAAAATGAAAGCGCAGAAACAATCATTAATGGTACAAAAAGCTCGTATCCACCAGTGATTTCTGCAATTAAGAAAATTGCCGTTAATGGTGCATGTAGAACTCCGGCCATTAAACCTGTCATTCCTATTAATGTAAAATTAGATTCTGAAACTGTAAATTCTAGGCCTATATTATTAATAATTTTTGCAAAAGCATTTCCTAATGCACTTCCCATAATAAGAGTAGGAATAAAAACACCTCCAACACCTCCTGCGCCAAAAGTAGTAGTCATTGCTATAGCTTTAAATACGGCAATGCCTAAAAGTAAACCAATAACCATCCAAATATTAGATAGGTCGAAATTAAATGGGGTTCTACCTATAGCAGCAACATGGTCGCCTTTTAGTAAATTATTCATTATACCATAACCTTCACCATAAAGTGCAGGAATAATATACAGTAACGTACCTATGGCCAAACCACCAATAAACAAACGTTTTGCTCTACTTTCAAATTGTTTAAAGAAATTGGTGATGGCAAAAAAGACCTTAGAGAAATAAACAGAAGCGAAACCTGTAATTATAGCTAAAATTACGTAAAACCCAATATCATTAATTTGAAATTTGTCAGTTAACTCAAACCGTAATAAATTATCGGTTCCTAAAAAAAAGTAAGAAGTTACTACCGCAGAAACAGATGCCAGTAATAATGGTATTAATGAAGTAAATGCAATGTCTAAACTGAATATTTCTACTGCAAAAATAATTGCCGCAATAGGCGCTTTAAACATGGATGCCATTGCGCCTGCAGCCGCACAACCAATTAACAACATACGTGTTTTTTGCGACATTCTAAAAAACTGAGCAGCATTAGAACCTAGAGCAGAACCAATACTTACAGCAGGACCTTGTAATCCTACAGAACCACCAAAACCAGCTGTTAAAGGCGCTGTAATTAAACCTGCGTAAATATTGTATTTAGGTATTATACCACCAAGTTTTGAAATGGCATAAAGCGTAGAAGAAATACCATGACCAATATGTTTTTTTAGCCACGTTTGCTTAATTATGTAAACAAGTATTAACCCAATAATAGGAAATATAAAATATAATGAGTTTTGATAATTTTTGAAAAATTCGAGTTCTAATAATAGTCGTATATAGTGTGTGAAGTTTTTGAGAAGTACCGTACCAATTCCGGCTAAAAAGCCAACTAATATACTTAGTATAAAAACAAACTGACGCTCGGAAATATGCTTATATCTCCAAATTAAAAATTTTCGAAATAGCTTTTTTGATGTCAGCGCCATATTATAAAATTAATAAAAAATCCTGCAAGAAGCAGGATTTAAAATTTTAAGATTTTAGATTAAGTTTTAAACTTAATTCTGTTAGTTGCTCATCGTCAATTGGAGCAGGAGCATCTATCATTACATCTCTACCAGAATTATTTTTAGGGAATGCGATGTAATCTCTTATGGTTTCTTGGCCACCTAAAATGGCAACCAATCTATCTAAACCAAAAGCAATGCCACCATGTGGTGGTGCGCCATATTCAAAAGCATCCATTAAGAAACCAAATTGTGCTCTAGCTTCTTCTTCAGTAAAACCTAAATGTTTCAACATAATGGCTTGGGTTGCTTTATCATGAATTCTAATTGAACCACCTCCAATCTCGTTTCCATTTAAAACTAAATCGTAAGCATTAGCTTTTACCTCGCCAGGATTGGTGTCTAATAATTCTAACTGGCCAGGCTTTGGTGATGTAAATGGATGATGCATAGCGTGGTAACGCTCAGTCTCTTCATCCCATTCTAACAGCGGAAAATCCATTACCCAAAGTGGCGCAAATTCATTTGGTTTTCTTAAACCTAATTGCTCTGCTAATTCCATACGTAAGGCACTTAATTGCGCTCTTACTTTGTTTGTTTCTCCAGAAAGTACACAAACTAAATCACCTGCTTTTGCACCTGTAACTTCTGCCCATTTTGCTAAATCCTCTTGATCGTAAAATTTATCTACTGAAGATTTAAATGTACCATCATCGTTACAACGCGAATAAATCATGCCTAAAGCACCAACTTGCGGACGCTTAACCCATTTTATTAAGTTATCTATTTCTTTTCTTGTAAATTTATTTCCACCTGGTACAGCAATACCAATCACCAATTCAGCAGAATTAAAAACGCCAAAATCTTTATGCTGTGTAACCTCATTTAATTCGCCAAATTCCATTCCAAATCTAATGTCTGGTTTGTCGTTTCCGTACAAACGCATAGCATCATCGTATAAGATTCTTGGGAATTTTTCTACTTCAACACCATTTATTTCTTTAAGTAAATGACGTGTTAAACCTTCAAATGTATTTAGTATATCTTCTTGCTCTACAAAAGCCATTTCACAGTCTATTTGTGTAAATTCTGGCTGTCTGTCTGCTCTTAAATCTTCATCTCTAAAACACTTTACAATCTGAAAGTATTTATCCATGCCACCAACCATCAATAACTGTTTGAATGTTTGTGGTGATTGTGGTAAGGCGTAAAATTGCCCTTCGTTCATACGAGAAGGTACCACAAAATCTCTTGCACCTTCTGGTGTAGATTTTATTAAATACGGTGTTTCAACTTCAATAAAATCTTCGTTAGATAAATAGTTTCTTACCGCTTGTGCAACTTTATGTCTAAAAATTAAGCTGTTTTTTACAGGATTACGACGAATATCTAGATAACGATATTTCATGCGTAAATCATCACCACCATCAGTTTTATCTTCAATGGTAAAAGGTGGTACTATAGAGGTGTTTAATATATTAAGTTCAGATACTAAAACTTCAATATCTCCAGTTGGAATATTAGGATTTTTTGAAGCACGTTCTATAACGTTTCCTTTAACTTGAATTACAAATTCGCGTCCCAATTTTGAAGCCTTTTCCATAATGGCCTTTGGTGTGCGCTCTTCATCAAAATATAATTGTGTTATGCCATAACGATCTCTAAGGTCTAAATAAATCATAAAACCTTTATCGCGGACACTTTGTACCCAACCAGATAGTGTAACTTCTATATTGCTGTGTGATGCTCTTAATTCACCACAATTGTGACTTCTATACATAGATTTTTATTAGAAATGCAAAAGTAAAAAATCCGAAGTAAAGACTTCGGATTTTTCTATTTAAAATATGAATTATAATTAATTCTCAATAGCAATTGAAGAACTGTCTTCAATTTTTGTAATGGTTTCAGCTTCAGATGCTCTTAAGGGTTGTGATGTGAATTTAATACGCAACCACATTTTTAGTCTTACACTTAAGTAGAATAAAATTGGTACAACAATTAAGGTTAAGAATGTAGCTACTAATAAACCATAAATAACAGTCCATGCTAATGGTCCCCAAAATACAACGTTATCTCCTCCCATATAAATATTAGGATTAAAGTCTGCAAATAACGTAAAGAAGTTAATGTTTAGTCCAATTGCTAACGGAATTAAACCCAAAATAGTTGTAATTGCTGTTAATAAAACGGGTCTTAAACGGGCTTTACCTGCTTTAACAATACTTTCATATAAATCTTCTGTTTTTAGGTAATCTGTTTCTTCAAGATCTAGTTCGTTTTTCTTTCGGTCTATTAATAATTGTGCATAATCTAAAAGAACCACACCATTATTAACCACAATACCTGCAAGCGAGATGATACCAACCATGGTCATCATAATAACGAATGCACTTCCTGATAACACGATACCTCCAAACACACCAATAAAACTCAAGAATATTGCAATCATAATAATGGTTGGTCTAGAGATTGAATTAAATTGAAATATTAATATGAAGAAAATTAAACCAAGACCAGTAAAAAATGCGCCCATTAAGAATGCCATTTGTTTGTTCTGTTCTTCAATTTGACCTGTGTAATCAATGTGAATATCTTCAGACAAACCTTCAAAACTCTTCATTTCGTTTTGAATCTGAGTAACAATAGCTCCTGCATCTGTAAAACCTGGTGCTAAAGCAGAATATACGGTAACAACTCGCTGCGCATCTTTATGCTTTATGGCATTAAACCCTGAGTTGTTTTTTTGTTTAGCAACAGCAGAAAGTGGTACTTCTTTTAATTGACCAGTATTATCTCTAAAGGTTATATTTTGATTAAATAAGGCACTTGTATTGTATCTGTTTTCTTTATTAAAACGTACATAAATATCATAGTCTTCACCATCTTCTTTAAATATACCTGCTTTAGATCCAAAAATAGAATTTCGTAATTGCGTGCCTATTTGGTTTGCCGTAACACCTAATTCACCAGCTTTTTCTCTGTCAATTTCAACTAGCATGGTTGGCTTGTCTTTGTTAACATCAATCTTAAGCTCATCTATACCAGGTACGTTTTTAGAGTTAATAAACTCGCGCATTTTTTCTGCCGTAGCAATAAGTTCAACGTAATCATCACCTTCAATTTCAATATTTATTGGTGATCCTGCAGGTGGTCCGTTAACGTCTTTTTCTACTGAAATTATAACACCTGGATAAATGCCTACCAAAGCCTCTTGTACCTTTTGACGTAAAATTTCACTGTCTTCTCCACGTCGGTATTTGTATTCTCTCATAGAAGCCGTAATCTTAGCTTTATGTGGCATTTCTGCAGAAGAACCAGAATCTGTATTTGGGTTTCCGGCACCTTCACCAACTTGTGAAACGGTACTTTCTACTAAGAAATTTTTATCGCCATCCATGTAAAAATCATCATTGATAACCTCGTACACACGATTCTCAATTTGCTTAGTAATGGCATTTGTTTTTTCAATAGCTGTTCCTTCAGGATATTCTATATAGACAATAATTTGATTTGGTTTATTGTCTGGAAAAAACTCAATTTTAGTACGTTGTGTTGATACTGATATTCCAAAGGCAATAAAAGAAGCAATTAATAAGAGAACTGTAGTACCTGTTAAAATTTGAGGTTTCCAACCTGTTAAAGCCCAGCGCAATTGACCTTCGTACCAATTTTCTAATTTTACTAAAGACTTATTTTGAAAACTGTTAGCCCATTTTCTAATGAAGAAGCGATATGCCCAAAGCATTATTGCTGTAAACACCATTATGGTTCCTAGGCCTCTAAAAGAGCCACCAAAAATTAGAATTAATAAACCTATACTACCAACGATTGCTGTGGTTCTAATAATCTGTTTTAACGGCATATCCTTATCCTCAATAGTCATGTATCTAGATACTAATACTGAGTTAAAAAATATAGCAACAAACAAAGATGAGCCTAAAACAATGGATAATGTTATTGGTAAAATTTTCATGAACTCTCCCATAATTCCTGGCCAAAGCCCTAATGGAACAAAGGCTGCCACTGTGGTTGCAGTAGATATAATGATAGGAAAAGCAATTTCGCCAATACCTTTTTTAGCTGCTTCAATTCTGCTCATGCCTTCTTCTTCCATTAGCCTGTAAACATTTTCAACAACTACAATTCCGTTGTCTACCAGCATACCTAGTCCCATAATTAAACCAAAAAGTACCATGGTATTTAAACTATAACCAATAAGGTTTAAAAACATAAGTGACATAAACATAGACATTGGGATTGCAAACCCAACAAAAAGTGCATTTTTAAATCCTAAGAAGAACATTAAAACAGTTACAACTAAGATAACTCCAAAGATGATGTTGTTTACCAAATCATCTACTTGCCCAATGGTTTTCTCAGACTGATCGTTAGTAATAGAAACTACTAAGTCTTGAGGAAAAACATTTGCTTTTGCATCTTCTACAATAACTTGTATTTGTTCTGCAGCAGCCACCATGTTTTTACCTGCTCGTTTTTTAACATCGAGCATAACTACAGGGTCTCCAGATTTTCTAGCAAAAGTGGTTTTATCTTCTTCTTTAAAAGAAACAGTGGCAACATCTTTTAAATATATGGCGTTACCGTTTTCAGATTTTACAACAAAATTTTCTAACTCAGATGGTTTTTCAATTTCACCAATAATTCTAATTGTTCTACGCTGACCACTAGATTTTAGGTTCCCAGCAGATTGGGTTACGTTACCATTATTAATTGCTCCAAGAATATCGTTAAAGGTAACTTTAGCAGCCATCATTTTATAAATGTCTACGGCAACTTCTACTTCTTTTTCTTGAGCACCTCTTATATCTGCTTTTTTAATTTCTTGAAGATTTTCAATTTCATCTTGAAGATATTCAGCAAAATCCTTAAGCTTTTCAATAGGATAATCTCCAGAAATATTAATGTTAAGTATAGGCATTTCTTCAGAAAGGCTTAATTCAAAAACATCTGGTTCTACTTTGGCGCCATTAAAAGTTGGCCAATCTTCACTTGATGTTTCTGTATCAATTTCGTCTTTTACTTTTTGCAAAGCGGCTTGTACAGTAATGCCTTCATCGAATTCTACAATTAGCATTCCGTAGTCTTCTTGAGATGTTGAGGTGGTCTCTACAACATTACTAACCGTTTTTAATTTGTCTTCTAGAGGGTCTATAATCAATTTCTCAATATCCTCAGCTGTATTACCAGGATATACGGTGCTGACATAGATTTTTGTTTCGTTAACCTCAGGAAAATTTTCTCTAGGCATGCTAAAAAAAGCAGAGATACCTAAATAGAAAAAGAGTGCAATAAGAACATACATTGTGGTTTTATTGTTTATTGCCCACGATGACATTCCGAATTCCTTCTCAGTATTTTTTTTCTTTTTATTGTTCATTTCCCATTTCTTTATAGCTGATTACTTCAACTGATTGACCGTCTTTTACACTACGAGCTCCTTCTTTTATAATTTCTGCTCCTTCTTTTAGGTTATTTAAAACCTCTATAACATCACCTTGTGTTTTACCTGTTTCAATAATAATTCGTTTTGCAGTACCAATTCCTTTTTCATTTTTATTTGCTACAACATAAACATATTGTTCTCCCATGGCATTTTCTGAAATTACACTTTGTGGAATTAAAATAGCGTTTTCACTTGTGTAGTCGTTAATTTTTAAACGCGCTGTAAGATTAGGTTTTATGTCCTTATCTTTGTTAGGTACTTCAATTTCTGCTTTAAAAGTTCTGTTAGCAGGGTTTATAAAATCACTTGCTTGACGGATTTTAGTTTCAATTGTTTTTCCTAACACTGGGATGTTTACTTCAACTTTTTTACCAGCAACTACGTTAGATACATAGCTTTCTGGTACTTCAACTTCAATATACATATCGTTAAGATTTACAATACGCATTAGCTCAGATACACCTGCAGCGACAACACTTCCTTGTTCTGTAATGACATCATCAATAGTGCCAGAAAAAGGTGCTCTTACTACTGTTTTTGCTATTTGTTGTTGTAATTGGTTAACAGCTTCTTGTTGAGATTCATAGCTAGATTTGGCTTGTAAATATTGAATTTCACTACCAATATTTTGGTCCCAAAGACGCTTTTGACGTTCGTAGGTAGTTTTTGCTAATTCCGATTGAATTTTTAATTGTGCTACTTGTTGGCTTAATCCTCCATCGTCAATCTTTGCTAATAATTGTCCTTTTCTTACTTTTTGCCCTTCTTTTACATACACATTAGTTAGAATGCCATTGTACTCTGGTGTAATTGTTAAAAGGTTTTTTGTTGTTACATTACCTTGTAATTCTAATACGTGCTCAAACTTTTCGGCTTTTGCCGTAAATGATGTAATTAATGGTACGTTTTGAGTAGTATCTAAAGTCTTTATTTTTTCGTCTAATAGTTTAATTTGGTTTTGAATAGCTTGCTGCTCATTCACTAATTCACCTCTTTTTTTACGTATAGTTTCTAGACTGTTACTTTCTAAAACCTTTTCTGTAGAGTTCTTTTTCTCTCCTCCACATGAGACTAAAAGTAAAGTGATAATTACGATTGAATATATATTTTTCATGGTTGGTTAATTTAAAATTGTAGTGTTTAATGCGGTTTCTAAAGTGGCTTTTGTGTTAATAACATCTAGCATCGCTTGCAGCAACTCTTGCTGTGCCGTATATAATTGTGTTTGTGCTTGGCGAAGCTCAAAACTAGATCCAATACCTTCAAAAAATTTAGTTTGGTTTTTTGTTTCAATACGTTCTGCTAAATTTAAATTTTGCTTTTTGTTTTCGTAATCTTCAATAGCAAATTGATAATCGCTTTTAGCAGATGCTATTTCAAGTTTAATACGTTGTTCTGTCTCGGTTAATTCTGTTTTAGATTTTTCTAAATTTATTTTAGCTCTTTGTGTAGAAGCACTTCTCATACCAGAACTAAAGATAGGGATGTCTAATGTAACACCTAATAAAGAGGACCCAAACCAATCTTGGTTGTTGTTAGCGAAATTAAATTCTTTTGCGCCATAACCAACATAGCCACCATTAATAAAAGCATTAAGTGTTGGTAGCGCTTTGCTCTTTTCTAATTTTAGTTGTAACTCTTTAGATTTTGTATCATTTTGAGCAATTAAATAATCTATAGTGCTTTCGGGATTGTTATCTATGTCTAAAATTGATAATGATATGTTTTGTGCAGTTAAAACCTCGAGATTATCTGTTAAAATTATAGTGTCATATACATCTAATCCTAAATTAATATTAAGCATTTGGTAGGCTAACGTTTTTAATCTTTCTACATTATTGAGATTGCTTTTTACACTAGATAATGTAATTTGTAATTGTTCTACGCTTTCTTCTTCACCCAAACCATTGTCATATATTTTTTGAGTTTCAAGAAGATTTTTTTCTAAAACTTCTATATTACGGTTTAAAATAACAATGCTTTCTTCAGATAAAAGAACATTGCCATAAGCCTCTATTACAGCTTTTCTGATATCTAAGTCTGTTTTTATTTTAGCATTTTTAGATATTTCTAAGAATACTTTTGCAGATTGTAAACCTACAATATAAGATCCATCGAATATTTTTTGACTAAGAGTTGCTGTAGCTGTCATAGACTGTTTTTGGCTAAAAATATACTCTTCATTAGAGCCATCTAAGTCAAGGTCTAAAAGAGTTACCTGTTGCTTAAGCCAATTATTATATTCTACACTTGCGCTTACTTGTGGCAATCCGGTTGCTGTAGTTTCCCATTTTTGTTTTTCTGCTGCGTCGATATCTCGGGCGGCATTAATAGCGGTTCGGTTATTTTCTAAAGCGTAGTTAATAGCTTCTTGAAGCGAAAAACTTTTAGGTTGTTCTTGCCCAAATCCTGATTTAAAAATTATAAAACCTACTACTATAATTAGTGTCTTTTTCATTGGTTATATTTGATTGGTGTTTAAATTTGCTATTTTTTCTAAGCCTTTATTTGAACAGATTCCTCTTAAGTGGTATTCTAAAAAATTATTCATTAGCATTGCCATTGAAAAATTTTCACGTGGAAAAATATCTTGATCTTTTAAAGAGGTCATACTATTAAAATAAAGTCGTGCTATAAAATCAATTTCAATAGAGTCTCTGTAAAGGTTTTGTGCAACACCACGTTCTAAATTTCTGGTGACGCAACCCAACATTTTTTGGAATTGTTTTGTTTTTAGAGATGCGTAAATTTTAGGATAGTATTTTTGAAGTTGATATTGAGGTGAAGATTTTTCATCCTTTAAATGAAGCATTACAAAACGCTTAATCTCATAAATCTCTTCAACTGGGTTTTTATCTAACGCACAAATATCATCGATACCACAAGAAATATTTTCGAAAACATGCATAGCTGTTGTTTCAACTAATTTTGTTTTATTCTGAAAATGCTGATAAATGGTTTTTTTAGAAATGCCCATTTCATTAGCAATATCATCCATGGTAACACTCTTAAACCCTAAGTTTAAGAACAATTCAGTAGATTTTATTATTATTTTTTCCTTCATATTTATGTTCCGCTAAAACGGAATTTCTGTAATTATGGGGCAAACTTACAATAGGAAACTTAAAAAACAAAAAAAGTTTCCTAAGTTTTAATCTTTTTTTAACATAGTTAACATTAGTTTAAAATATGTTTAAAACATTATTTTTGTAGAATGCAACAAATTGAAAACTATCAAAAGTCGTTTCTAAAACATTTAGAAGGATTTACAGTACACAAAGAACCAAATAATTTATACCAACCTATTAATTATATTTTACAATTAGGAGGTAAACGATTAAGACCAGTATTAACTTTAATGACGGCAGAGGTTTTTGGTGAAACGTTAGATAATGCTTTAGATGCAGCACTTTCTATAGAGGTTTTTCATAATTTTTCTTTAGTACATGATGATATTATGGACGATGCACCTTTACGAAGAGGTAAAGAAACCGTTCATGAAAAATGGAATCTTAATACAGGTATCCTCTCTGGTGATGCTATGTTAATTTTGGCTTATCAGTTGTTTGAGAATTATGAGCCAGAAACGTTTCAGGCATTAGCTCAACTATTTAGTAAAACTGCTTTAGAAGTTTGTGAAGGTCAACAGTATGATATTGATTTTGAAACAAGAGACGATGTAACCATTACTCAGTATCTAAAAATGATTGAGTACAAAACAGCTGTTTTGGTTGGTGCAGCCATGAAAATGGGAGCTATTGTTGCTAAGGCTTCTCTTGAAGACCAAAATTCTATATACCAATTTGGTCGGCTACTTGGTATAGCGTTTCAGTTACAAGACGATTATTTAGATGCTTTTGGTAATCCTGAAACTTTTGGTAAACAAGTAGGAGGTGATATTATTGAAAACAAAAAGACCTATTTATATCTTAAAACGATGGAATTAGGAACCAATGAAGATGAAAAAGAATTTTTGTTTTTGATGCAGAACAATGTGTTATCTAATGAAGACAAAGTTAAATCTGCTAAGCAATTTTTTGAAGATACTGGTGCAGCCAAAGCAACGCAAGATGCTGTAAAAGATTACACCAATAAAGCTTTTAAAGTATTAGAAACTTTGAATATTTCTGAAGATAAAAAACAAGTATTAAGACTTTTTGGCGAACAATTAATGACGAGACGTGTTTAATGACTTTGCCATCTAATTTTGAAGATTTAATTATTGAAGCAAAAGGGTTAAAGTTGTATCAAAAATTAATTCTTCAGCTTAATAAAGATTTACTTTACGCAAATATAGATTTAGAATTTAATGAAGAAACGTTGCCAACGAGCCTAAAATTGGTGTTACAAGAAACCGTTTTTAACCTCGTAAATTATAAATTTTCAGACTACCTTAATTTACTTTATATTGTAGATGTCTCCGAATTAAAAATTAAAGGATTAGATGGAAGTGATCCTTTAAAACTCTCAGAAGAGGTAACGTTTTTAATACTTCAGCGCGAATGGCAAAAAGTTTGGTTTAAAGCTAAGTATTCTTAAAAATAAAAACGTACAAACGGCATCCAAGCTTCAGAGTAGATACTTTTATCTTCATCATAAAGAACGTCGTACCTTATGCCAATAGTTACATTATTAGAAACATAACCTAGCCCTAAAAATAAAGCGGGATACCAATAGTCATCATCGAGATTTGAAACAAAATTTTGATTAAAATCTCTACTCACATGTAATTGCTCAAACTCTGTAGAAACTTGCAATAATTCATAAGGATTAAATAAACCAATAACACTTCCTCCTAAAACCGTAGATTTAAATACATCTTTTTGTGAACTGTAAGAAAAATTGAGTCCAACTCCAGTAGCAATATAAGGACTAAACCTATACAAAGCATTTGGTGAAACAGCAGTACTAAAAAAGCCATCGCCAAAATTTAAACCTAAACCGCCTCCAAATTCTACGTTATTCCAAAATTTACTTTTTGTATCAGAGCCTTGACCAAATGAAAATAAAGTAAAAAAGCATATTAAAATGATACTTAATTTATTTTTTTTATTACAAAATTGCTTTAAAGATGTGATAGTCATAATTGTTTTTTCATTTTGTTATAAATATAATAAAACCTTATCTATTTTTGCTAAAAGTTGTATTTTTGGCTAAATTATGTTGAAACGACAACGTCTCAAAAAGTATAATGGATAAATATTCCTTTCTCAACGCAGCACATACAGCATACTTTGCTGATTTATACGATCAATATTTAAAAAACCCAGATTCTGTAGAACCGAGTTGGCGTGCCTTTTTTCAAGGTTACGATTTTGGCTCAGAAAATTATGGAATGGATGGTGAGATTGTAGAAGGTGTTACTGCACAGATACCAGAACAAATTCAAAAAGAATTTCAAATTTTAAAACTTATTGATGGCTACAGAAGTAGAGGTCATTTGTTTACTAAAACAAATCCGGTTAGAGCAAGACGTAAATATGCGCCAACTCTAGAGATTGAAAACTTTGGCCTTGCTCAAAGCGATTTACAATCTGTTTTTTCGGCAGGGGAAGTTTTAGGTTTAGGTTCTAATGCTACATTACAAACTATTATAGATCATTTAGAAAATATTTACTGTGATTCTATAGGTATAGAATATATGTACATAAGACAGCCTGAAGAAATTGAATGGATTCAGAATAAGTTGAATGTAAATGATAATCATTCAAAATTTACAGCTGATGAAAAGAAGTATATTTTAAATAAATTAAATGAAGCAGTTTCCTTTGAATCATTTTTACATACAAAATACGTAGGTCAAAAACGTTTTTCATTAGAAGGAAACGAATCTTTAATACCAGCTGTAGATGCTATTATAGAGAAAGCTGCGGATCATGGTGTAAAAGAATTTGTTATGGGAATGGCTCACAGAGGTCGTTTAAGTACATTAACAAATATTTTTGGTAAATCTGCTAAAGATATCTTTAGTGAATTTGATGGAAAAGATTACGAAGAAAAAGTATTTGATGGTGATGTAAAATATCATTTAGGTTGGACGAGTAATCGTGAAACGTACAACAATAAGAAGATTAATCTTAATATTGCACCTAATCCTTCGCATTTAGAAACGGTTGGTGCAGTGGTGCAAGGTATTGCAAGGGCAAAACAAGATAAAGATAGTATTACAGATGCCTCTGAAGTATTACCAATTGTAGTGCATGGTGATGCAGCTATTGCAGGTCAAGGTCTTGTTTATGAAGTAGTACAAATGGCTAAATTAGATGGCTATAAAACAAATGGTACTATTCATATTGTGGTGAATAATCAAATTGGTTTTACCACTAATTATTTAGATGCACGTTCTAGTACCTATTGTACAGATGTTGGTAAAGTTACATTATCACCAGTTTTACATGTTAATTCTGATGATGCAGAAGCTGTTGTACATGCAGCACTATTTGCACTGCATTTTAGAATGAAGTTTAAACGCGATGTTTTTATTGACTTATTAGGTTATAGAAAATATGGTCATAACGAAGGTGATGAACCAAAGTTTACGCAACCATTACTATATAAGGCTATTGCAAAACATAAGAACCCAAGAGATATTTATGCTCAGCGTTTGTTAGAAGAAGGTGTAATTACAGAAGGTTACGTTAAGCATATAGAAAAAAGATATAAAGAGTCTTTAGAAGAAAAATTAGTAGATTCTCGTAAAGAAGATAAAACCGAGATTACGGCTTTTATGCAAGAAGAGTGGAAAGGTTTTACTAGAGTTACAGAAAATAGAATGATGGAGCAAGTAGATACAACGGTGTCTAAAAAAATTCTAAAAGATATAACAAAAGTTATTTCTACTTTACCATCAGATAAGAAGTTTATAAGAAAGATTCAGAGATTAATAGAATCGCGTCAAACTATGTTTAATGAAAATCGTTTAGATTGGGCAATGGCAGAACACTTAGCATATGGCTCATTATTGTCTGAAGGTTTTGATGTTAGAATTTCTGGTCAGGATGTTGAGCGTGGTACATTTTCACATCGTCATGCTGTAGTAAAGGTAGAAGATAGTGAAGAAGAAATTATTTTACTTAAAAATGTTTCTGAAAACCAAGGGCAATTCAACATATTTAATTCATTATTATCAGAGTATGGTGTTGTAGGTTTTGACTATGGTTACGCAATGGCAAGCCCAAATACATTAACTATTTGGGAGGCACAATTTGGGGATTTTAGTAATGGAGCTCAAATTATGTTAGATCAATATATATCATCAGGAGAAGATAAGTGGAAAACTCAAAATGGATTGGTAATGTTATTGCCGCATGGTTATGAAGGTCAAGGAGCAGAACACTCTTCTGGCCGCATGGAACGTTATCTGCAATTATGTGCCAAAGACAATATGTTTGTTGCAGATTGTACTACACCTGCTAATATGTTTCATCTATTGCGTAAGCAAATGAAAGCCAATTTTAGAAAACCTTTAGTAGTATTTACGCCTAAGAGTTTATTGCGTCATCCAAAAGTTGTGTCAACTGTAGATGAATTTGCAACAGGAAGTTTTCAAATGTTAATAGATGATACCTCTGCAAAAGTAGATAAAGTAAAGACATTAGTTTTTGTTACAGGTAAATTCTATTACGATTTGTTAGAAGAGCAAGAAAAGTTAGGAAGAACAGATATCGCGTTGGTAAGAATAGAGCAATTATTCCCTTTACCTGTAAAACAAATAAAAACAATTTTAGAAAAATATAAAAATGCAGATGATGTAGTTTGGGCACAAGAAGAACCAAGAAATATGGGAGCTTACAGTCATATTTTAATGCATTTAGATGAAGCAAAACATTTTAGAGCGGCAAGTAGAAGACCATATGGTGTTCCAGCAGCAGGTAGTTCTACACGATCTAAAATTAGACATAAAGAAGTTATAGATTACGTTTTTGATAAAACCAAAAACAACCAGAGATAAAAATAAAACAACTCAAATTAGAGCTTAAACAAAAATAAAGCCCATGATTTTAGAAATGAAAGTGCCTTCGCCAGGCGAATCAATTACTGAGGTAGAAATAGCAGAATGGTTAGTAGAAGATGGAGATTATGTAGAAAAAGACCAAGCCATAGCTGAGGTAGATAGTGATAAAGCAACATTAGAGTTGCCAGCTGAAGTTAGTGGTACAATAACATTAAAAGCAGAAGAAGGTGATGCTGTGGCGGTTGGTGCAGTAGTATGTTTAATAGATACTAGTGCAGCCAAACCAGAAGGTGGTGAAGCACCAGCCAAAGAAACTAAAACGGAAGAGGCTCCTAAAAAAGAAGCGCCTAAGCCAGTTTCTACTGAATCTAAAACCTATGCAACAGGTACGGCTAGTCCTGCGGCTAAAAAGGTTTTAGCTGAAAAAGGAATTGATGCAAGTTCAATTTCGGGTACTGGAAAAGATGGAAGAATAACTAAAGACGATGCTGTTAAAGCTGTACCATCAATGGGAACGCCTACTGGAGGAAACAGAGGAACAACACGCAGTAAAATGTCAATGTTGCGCCGTAAAGTAGCAGAACGTTTAGTTGAGGCTAAAAACACAACAGCAATGTTAACCACATTTAATGAGGTTAATATGACACCTATTTTTGAGTTACGTAAGCAATATAAAGAAGACTTTAAGGCTAAACATGGCGTGAGTCTTGGGTTTATGAGTTTCTTTTCTTTAGCAGTAGTAAGAGCATTAAAGATGTATCCAGCTGTTAACTCTATGATAGACGGTAAAGAAATGTTAACTTATGACTTTGTTGATATTAGCATTGCAGTATCTGGTCCTAAAGGATTAATGGTGCCAGTGATTAGAAATGCTGAAAACTTAACGTTTAGAGGAGTTGAGTCCGAAGTAAAACGATTAGCTTTAAGAGCAAGAGACGGACAAATTACTGTAGATGAAATGACAGGTGGAACGTTTACCATTACAAATGGTGGTGTATTTGGAAGTATGTTGTCTACACCAATTATTAATCCTCCACAAAGTGGAATATTAGGAATGCATAATATTATTGAGCGTCCAATTGCTGTAGATGGTAAAGTAGAAATTCATCCTATGATGTATGTTGCTTTATCTTATGATCATAGAATTATTGATGGAAAAGAGTCTGTAGGATTCTTAGTGGCGGTAAAAGAAGCATTAGAAAACCCAGAGGAATTATTAATGGATAATAATGTAATGAAAGCTTTAGAAATGTAAGCTTTATAGTTTATAAATATATTAAAAGCGCAATTCTGTAAGAATTGCGCTTTTTTTGTTCTTAATTTACTAACTAATAATAGAACAATTAACTGTTTTAACTAAGAAAATTAACAGCAATATTGGCAGATATTACAATAACCGAACTTATAATTAACAGTGCTATAAATAGTCGGTCTCGTTTTGATGATTTATTTTTAACAGATTCCATAATTTTAGTTGTTTTTAAAGCTCTGATTTGTTTGTAAAACTCAGATTGTTAATATTTTACCTTAAAGTATTTAATAATAGCTGATGTAAAATTGCAAATAAATATGAAGCAATACCATACGTAGATCTACGTATTTTTTAAACTTTTTTAATGAAAAAAGCCTCGAACGGATGTTCAAGGCTTTAATAATCCCCTAAGAACTAACTATTAGTTCGTTATTAACCCTTAATTAATAACAACGATTAAACCGATAAAATTCAATCATCAGTGTAAAGGTCATAAATAATTAGATACAATACTATACGTAGATCTACGTATATTTATAAAAATTTAGAATTTTCTTTAGCGAACAGATACAAACTTGTTGATTTAGAGTTAAGTGCAAGTTTTTTTCTTATGTGGCTTTTATGTTTTTCTACTGTTCTAGATGAAATAAATAGCTCTTTTGCTATTTCTGATGCCGTTTTATTGTCTCCAACAAGTTTAAGAACTTTTAATTCTGCATCAGTTAAGGATTTTAATTTTATTGGACCTTGATTTATTTCTATATAAGAAATCAATTCTGGGCTAAAATAGGGTTTATCATTTATTACAGATTTAATACAATTTTCAATTTCTTCTAAAGCAAACTCTTTTAAAACATAGCCATAAATATCTAATGCTTTAGCTTCGTTATAGGTTTTCTCATCTTTTTCAAAAGTGATGAGAACAATTTTTGTTGACAGATTTTCTGTTTTACATTTTTCTGCAATTTCAAGACCTGAAAAAAAAGGCATTTTAATGTCTAAAATAGCAATATCTGGCTGGTGTGCTTTTATTAATGCTAAAGCTTCTTTACCATTTTTTGCACTAGCAATAACATTATAATTTTTTTCAATTAAATAATCATATAACCCTTTTAAGATCAGAGGGTGGTCATCTGCAATAATTATATTAGGTTTCATCTTTGCTATTAATTCAATGTGCTATTATTTTTAAAAGTACTAAGAAAGAATCATTTTTCTGAATTTATTAAAGCTTTAAATACAGGTATTTTTTTTCATAGTCAATAATCGCTTTTCCTTTTTTTAATATATCTGCTCCTATAATTCCGTCTACAGGTTCTGCATTATGGTTTATTAAGCCAGTGTTTACATGAGAGAGATTAAATAGAATTAAGGCAACTTTATGTCTCTTCCATTTTCCTAATTTAATATCATTAGATTTCGAAATTTGTGTTAACATATCTGATGCACCTGCACCAACGGCTTTAATTTCAGAATCTTTTACTTTTAAATTAAATCGCTCAATGGCTTCAAAACCTACACAACTATTTGAGGCTCCTGTATCTAAAATAAAACGCCCTTTTACACCATTTATTGATGCCTTTATTTCAAAATGATTTGTTTTGGTAAATTTTAATTTTATTTTAGAATAACCTTTATCCTTAAGGAAGTCTTTAAGTGTTTCCATTTTTCAATTTTTGTAAATATAACTTACTTTTACAAAATGATAATAACCGATACACATACCCATTTGTACAGCGATGCATTTGATGAAGATAGAGCAGCCATGATAGCGCGAGCAATAGAAGTTGGTGTAGAGCGCTTTTTTATTCCGGCAATAGATTCTAGTTATACAGCATCTATGTTTCAGCTCGAAAAGGATTTTCCAGAACATGTATTCTTAATGATGGGTTTGCATCCAACTTCTGTTAAAGCTAATTATAAAGAAGAACTGGCTCATGTTGAAGAGCATTTAAGACGCAGAACATTTTGTGCTATTGGAGAAATTGGAATCGATTTATATTGGGATAAAACCACATTAGAAATTCAAAAAGAAGCTTTTAAACATCAAATTAATCTCGCAAAAAAATATAAACTACCAATAGTTATTCATTGCAGAGAAGCTTTTGATGAAATTTTTGAAGTTTTAGAGCAAGAGAAAGCCGATGATTTATATGGTATTTTTCATTGTTTTACTGGCAATTTAGAACAAGCCAAAAAGGCTATTTCTTATAATATGAAATTAGGAATAGGAGGTGTAGTTACTTTTAAAAACGGTAAAATAGATCAGTTTATTAATCAAATAGATGTAAAACATATTGTTTTAGAAACAGATTCCCCTTATTTAGCACCTAAACCATATAGAGGAAAGCGCAATGAGAGTGGCTATATCATTAAAGTTTTAGAAAAATTATCTGAACTTTATGGCATAAACGAAGAAGAAATTGCCCGCATTACTACTAAGAATTCTAAAGCAATATTCGGTATTTAAATGAAAGAACAACCACATATACTTTTAATATATACTGGTGGTACCATTGGTATGATAAAAAATGCTGACACAGGTGCTTTAAAAGCCTTCGATTTTACTAGTTTATTAGTTAAAATTCCTGAGTTACGTTTGTTAGATTGTACCATTGAAACAATTTCTTTTGATGACCCAATTGACTCTTCAAATATGAACCCTAAATATTGGGTAGAAATTGTAAATATTATACAAGAAAATTATTCAAAATTTGACGGCTTTGTTGTGTTACATGGCAGTGATACTATGAGCTATACCGCATCGGCTTTAAGTTTTATGCTAGAGAATTTGGCAAAACCTGTTATTTTAACGGGTTCTCAATTACCAATTGGCGATTTAAGAACTGATGCAAAAGAGAACTTAATAACCTCAATAGAAATGGCTTCGTTACAAGAAAATGGATTGCCTGTAATTAGAGAAGTTGGTCTTTATTTTGAGTATAAATTATATAGAGGAAATAGAACTACGAAGCTAAGTGCAGAACATTTTGAAGCTTTTGAATCGTTAAACTATCCTAACCTTGCCGAATCAGGAGTGCATTTAAAAGTGAATTCAGAATTTTTATTAAAACCAAAATGTAATTCAGAGCTTATTGTGCGCACAACTATGAATTCTGATATTGGCGTTTTAAAACTATTTCCTGGTATTTCTAGAGCAATCTGTGAAGCCGTTTTAACCAGTAAATTAATAAAAGGATTAATTATAGAAACCTATGGGTCTGGTAATGCTACTACCGAAACTTGGTTTATAGACCTATTAAAAAATGCAGTTAATAGTGGTTTGCACATTGTAAATGTTACACAATGCGTAAGAGGCAGTGTAAATATGGGACAATATGAAACAAGTTCTCAATTAAAATCTATAGGTATAATATCTGGAAAAGATATGACTACAGAAGCGGCTATAGCTAAATTGATGTATCTATTAGGTGAGAATTTAGAGCCTAAAAAATTTCAATATTATTTTGAAACTCCATTACGCGGAGAAATGTCTTAAAATTAATGTTATAAATTTCAGGGTTTGAAGATTTTTTCGTTATTTGGCGGTCTGTAATTTTGTAATAAACTTATAGAGAGGTGGCCGAGTGGTCGAAGGCGCACGCCTGGAAAGTGTGTATACTCCAAAAGGGTATCGAGGGTTCGAATCCCTTCCTCTCTGCTGATATTTTTATGCAATAATTGCAATATTTTTTTTATCTTTAACGCTTTAACTAATAAAATTAAGATTCAGAACAATGAAAAGATTATTTTCTATCCTTGCCATAACATTTTTAATGGCCATCGGAACTGTTAATGCCAATGCAACAACGACGTTTGCAAGTGCAACAGCAACTGTAACAAGTGTAACTCAAGAAGAGGCTCCGGCTGAAGATTTGACGTTTCACCAAGAATTAAAAAAACGTTTTATAGAAGGTGGTCCAGGCTTTATGGGTATTGTACTACTATGTTTAATTCTTGGATTAGCAATTGCTATTGAGAGAATTATCTTTTTAAACCTTTCTACAACAAACACTAAAAAATTAACTCAAAATGTAGAAGATGCATTAAACTCTGGTGGTATTGAAGCTGCAAAAGAAGTTTGTAGAAATACAAAAGGACCTGTAGCATCTATTTTCTATCAAGGTTTAGATAGAGCTGAGGAAGATATTGATGCTGCTGAAAAAGCTGTTGTAGCTTATGGTGGTGTACAAATGGGACAATTAGAGAAGAATGTTTCTTGGATTTCATTATTTATCGCTTTGGCACCAATGCTTGGTTTCATGGGTACGGTAATTGGTATGATTTCTGCCTTTGATAAAATTGAGGCTGCAGGTGATATGAACCCTTCTTTAGTTGCAGGTGGTATTAAAGTAGCACTTTTAACAACAGTATTTGGTCTTATAGTAGCTATTATTCTACAAATTTTTTATAATTATATCATTGCTAAAATCGATAGCATCGTAAATGATATGGAAGATGCATCAATTACTTTGATGGATTTATTAGTAAAACACAAAAAATAAGATTTTAAATTATGAATTTTAAAACTATATCAAAAATACTAGTAGCCATACTTGGGTTTTTAGGTATCATTTTCTTAGTGCGAATTGTTGCAGCTGGAGATGAAGCTATAAAAACTGGAGGAGAAGATGGGCTAGTAGATCCAATGGCTTATATAGCATATGTCATTTTGGCTTTAGTATTAGCATTTGTAGTGTTTTTTGTGATAAAAAACTTATTTACAAATACTGCTGGGCTTAAAAACACTTTAATTGGTGTTGGAGCATTTGCCGCTGTATTACTTATATCTTATGTTGTTTCTGGTGGAGACGTTATGAAATATGCACTTCAAGAAGGTGGTTTCGCAACAGATAGTACTTCACAATTAGTAGGAGCAGGTTTAACTGCTTTTTACCTATTGTTAGGCGTAGCTGCAATCGCAATGATTTTTGCAGCAGCAAAGAAATTAATTAGTAAATAAAAGTAGTATGGCAAAAAGAGCAGCACCCGAAGTAAATGCAGGATCAATGGCTGACATTGCCTTCTTATTACTTATCTTTTTCTTGGTAACAACAACGATTGAAAAGGATAAAGGTTTATTAAGAAGTTTGCCACCTATTGATGACTCGCAAGTTGAGCCACCTATTATTAAACAAAAGAATTTATTTACTGTTTTAATAAATAGAAATAACCAGTTGTTAGTAGAAGAAGAACAAATGGATATTTCAGATTTAAGACAAGCAGCAATTGATTTCTTAGATAATGGTGGAAGTACAAATGCAGCAGGAGAATCTTGTACATATTGTCAAGGTAAAGGATTAGCTGATTCATCAGATCATCCTGATAAAGCAATTATCTCTATGAAGCATGACAGAGAAACTTCTTATGAGCAGTACATGGATGTACAAAATGAATTAGTAGCAGCTTATAACTTCTTAAGAGAGCGCGAGGCAGCTAGATTATATAGAAAGTATTATCCAAATGCAGATAAAGTATTTACTGCAATGTTAGAAGAGAAGGAGAAGAACCAATATAGTAAGGATGAGGTTCTTAACGAACGTATAGAAACGGTTAAGAAATTATTCCCTATGAAGTTGTCTGAAGCAGAACCTGATAAAAATTAAAAGAAATAAATATGTCTAAATTTAGAAAAAAGGATAAAGGTGATTTGCCTGCTATTTCAACAGCATCACTTCCAGATATTGTATTTATGTTACTTTTCTTTTTTATGGTAGCAACAGTAATGCGTGATAGTTCCTTGATGATTGAAAATAGTTTGCCAAGTGCAGATCAAGTTGAAAAATTAAAAAAGGATAGAACCGTTTTTATATATGGTGGTAAACCAAGTGCTCAATTTAAGCAGTTTGGTACAGAACCTAGAATTCAATTTAATGATGCTTTTATTGGTGTTGAAGATGTGCAATCTTCAGTATTACAAGCTATATCAGAACTTAATGAGGATTTACAAAGTAAAGTGGTTGTAGGTCTAAAGGTAGATAAAAATACCAATGCTGGTTTAGTATCAGACATTAAGCAAGAATTACGTAAAGCTAATGCATTAAAAGTAATGTATATTGCAAATACAAAAGCACAGAATTAAAAATTAAGTATCAATTTTTAATATAAAAACGTCCTGATTAATCAGGACGTTTTTTTGTTTAATACCTATTAAAGATTTTGTAGCTTTATCGACATGAAAAATGTAGTTTTTCTTATATTAATTCTAATAAGTTATATTGGAAATTCGCAAAGTGATAAACTTGATAATTTTGATACAGATTATCAGTACAGAGAAGATCAATTTTACGCTTCGGTTACTTACAATATAATTAATCATAAACCTTCAGGAGTTAGCCAAAGTGGTTTTTCATCTGGTTTTAACATTGGGTTTATTAGAGATATGCCTATTAATAAAAATAGAAATATTGCATTCGGTATTGGTTTAGGTTTGTCTTCTAATTCATACAATCAAAAAAATTTATTAATAGAAGAAGTAGCCAATGGAGTAACTTTTACTATTATTGATGAAGATGATTATGATGTTTCTAAAAATAAATTTACGACGTATTTAATAGAGGTTCCTTTTGAGTTTAGATGGCGTACTTCTAATGCTGAGGATTATAATTTTTGGAGGATCTATACAGGTTTTAAAGTTGGTTATTTACTTTATAATTCTGTAAAATTTGAAAGTGAAACACTAAATTCTAATCTTTATAATAGTGGTAGTTTTGAAAAATTGCAATACGGTTTAACTCTCAGTGCTGGTTATAGTACATGGAACTTTTATTTGTACTATGGACTTAATCCTATTTTTGATTCTAGTTTAAAATTAGAAGAAAGTGGTATTGAAATGAAACCTATTAATATTGGCCTAATGTTTTACATTTTATAACCAATAATTTAATAGTACTAATTGGGGTGTCAACCCTGTGAATAGACCTAAAATTAATTCTTGGTTGGTATGAGCCTTTAAATGCAATCTAGAGGTGGCTATTGCTCCCAAAATTACTGTCATAAGTGCTATAGTACCATTTATATTAATATGGTAATTAACTGCTGTATTTATCGCAAACATAAAGAAACCAGCAGCCGCAATCATATGTATGCTCGCCTTTATTTTAAATACTGCGAGTATAAAGCATATAAATGTTGAAATTAAAATGCCCAAAAAGAAATAAAATAAACCTAATATTTCGCCTGGTGGTAATACCCTAAATAGAATTAAAAGGATTATAATGCAATTAATAAATAATGGAATTAATCGTTCTTTGGTGCTTTTTAGGTAGATAGTATTTACCTTATTTACCGTTTTCAATAAAAAGAAAAGTAGTATAGGTAATATAATTGTAAGGATAACAATAGAAAATATTTTAGCCTTCATAACAGGCTCTGGTATATATCTTGGGGTTTTTGAAAAATAAAATATAACCCCTAATAAAGGCATTATTAAAGGGTGAAATACAAATGAGATACTCTTTAAAATAAAATTTTTCATTACTAAATTTAAAGTTCCTTTCTCAAACGTGCTACAGGTATATCTAATTGTTCTCTGTATTTTGCTACTGTACGTCTTGCTATTGGATACCCTTTTTCTTTTAATATTTTAGAAAGTGCTTCGTCTGTTAAAGGTTTCTTTTTACTCTCCTCTTCAATGACTGTTTCAAGAATTTTTTTAATTTCTCTTGTTGATACCTCTTCACCTTGATCGTTTGTCATGGACTCTGAGAAAAATTCTTTAATTAATTTAGTACCATAAGGTGTATCTACATATTTACTATTGGCCACACGAGATATGGTTGAAACATCCATTTCAATTTCGTCTGCAATATCCTTTAAAATCATAGGCCGCAAATTACGCTCATCTCCTGTTAAAAAGTATTCTTTTTGATAATGCATAATTGCGCTCATTGTAACAAACAAAGTCTGTTGCCGTTGTCTAACTGCTTCTATAAACCATTTTGCAGCATCTAATTTCTGTTTAATAAATAAAACAGCATCTTTTTGCGCTTTAGACTTCTCCTTGGTTGCTTTGTAGCCCTTAAGCATATTGTTATATTCCCTAGAGACATGTAATTCTGGAGCGTTTCTACCATTAAGTGTTAACTCTAATTCACCATTAACAATCTTAATGGCAAAATCTGGTACTATGTGTTGTACAATTTTGTTATTACCAGCATAAGATCCGCCAGGTTTTGGGTTAAGATGTTCTATTTGTTCTATAGCATCTTTTAGTTGCTCTTCGTTAATATTGAATTTTTGTAGTAATTTTTTATAATGCTTTTTAGTAAACTGTTCAAAAGCCTTATCTATAATTGTAGTTGCTAATTCAACGTCTGGATGCTGTTCTTTTCTATGTAATTGTATACTCAAACATTCTTGAAGATTCCGCGCACCAACACCTGCAGGATCCAATTGATGTACAATATTCAAAACGTTTTCAACCTCTTCTTCAGTAGTATATACATTTTGTGTAAATGCCAAATCATCAGTAATATCAGATAAAGAACGACGTATATAGCCGCTCTCATCAACACTACCAACCAAAAAATAGGCAATTTCCTCTTCTTGTTCAGAGAGGCGAAAGGTGTTTAATTGATTTATTAAATGTTGTGTAAAAGAGGTTCCGGCAGCATATGGCACTGATTTCTCATCATCATCTGCACTGTAATTATTGGCTTGAGTTCTGTACTCTGGTATTTCATCATCGCTTAGATATTCATCAATATTGATATCTTCGGCTTCAATAGTTTCATTGTCATCATAGGTTTCATTAGAATTATCAAATTCCTCTAAATTATCTTGTGACGCTTCTGATTCTTTGCCAGTATCTAATGCTGGATTTTCCTCTAATTCTTGCTTTAAACGTTGCTCAAAAGCTTGTGTAGGTAACTGAATCAACTTCATAAGTTGAATCTGTTGTGGTGAGAGCTTCTGAGAAAGCTTAAATGATAAAAACTGCTTTAGAGACATAAAATTTCTGTTGATTATAAATGTAATAAAAAAAACCTGATGGGTTTCTATAACTCATCAGGTAAATTTTTACAATTAAAATTCTGCATTTTGAGGTGTTCTTGGGTAAGGAATAACATCTCTAATATTACTCATACCAGTTGCGAACATCACTAATCGTTCAAAACCTAAACCAAAACCAGAGTGTACTGCTGTTCCGTATTTACGTAAATCTAAATACCACCATAATTCTTCTTCATCTATATTTAAGGCTTTCATTTTCTCTTTAAGAACCTCCAAACGTTCTTCACGTTGAGAACCTCCAACCATTTCACCAATTCCTGGAAACAATATATCCATAGCTCTTACGGTTTCTCTTCCTTCTGCATCTGGCTCGTTTAAGCGCATATAAAATGCTTTAATGTTTGCTGGATAATCAAATAATATTACAGGACATTTAAAGTGTTTTTCTACTAAAAAACGCTCGTGCTCAGATTGTAAATCTGCTCCCCATTCATTTATTAAATAGTTGAATTTCTTCTTTTTGTTTGGCTTACAGTTTCTAAGAATATCAATAGCTTCTGTATAACTAACGCGCTTAAAATTGTTGTCTACTACAAACTTAATCTTTTCAATTAAACTCATGTCACTGCGTTGTGCTTGAGGTAATTTTTCTTCTTCTTTCTGCAAACGATTATCTAAAAACTCTAAATCTTCCTTGTTATTTTCTAGAATATAACTTAAAACAGATTTCATAAAATCTTCAGCCAAATCCATGTTACCTGCCAAATCCATAAAAGCAACTTCTGGTTCAATCATCCAGAATTCTGCTAGATGGCGCGTTGTATTAGAATTTTCTGCTCTAAATGTTGGTCCAAAGGTGTAAACTTTACCTAAAGACATTGCATAAGTTTCAGCTTCAAGCTGGCCAGAAACGGTTAAATTTGTTTCTTTTCCGAAAAAATCTTCTTTATAATTTACGGTTCCATCTTCATTTAGTGGAGGGTTTTTAGCCTCTAAAGTGGTGACTTTAAACATTTCGCCAGCACCTTCAGCATCACTACCAGTAACAATAGGTGTGTGCATATAGTTAAAGCCATTTTCATTAAAATACTTGTGTATTGCAAAAGATAATGAAGAACGTAAACGCATTACTGCACTAAATGTATTTGTTCTAGTTCTTAAATGGGCGTTTTCTCTTAAGAACTCAAAGGAGTGTTTTTTAGGTTGAATTGGGTAGGTTTCAGGGTCAGAATCTCCTAAAATGTCTAATGTTTTTACAACAATTTCTACTGATTGTCCTTTACCTTGGCTTTCTACCAATTCTCCTTTAACATGAATAGCAGCTCCTGTTGTGATTCGTTTTAAAATTGCTTCGTCAAAATTTTCAAAATCAACAACACATTGAATATTATTTATCGTTGAACCATCATTTAAAGCAATAAATCGCTTTGCTCTAAAAGTTCTTACCCAACCTTTTATAGAAACGTCTTGTAAGGTTACATCTTGTGACAATAATTCTGCTACAGTTTTTGAAGTCATTTTTTAATTATTTTGAATGCTAATATATATGATACCAAATAAATTTTAAAATCTATTTAGTAGTGTTAATTGTTTTGTTCAGCGTTGTCTTCTGTTTCATCTTCTGATGGTATAATATTTATTGAAGGTTCTCTTAAGACTTCTTTATTTGCAATATTACGTTCTAAAGATAACAACAGCGAAGGTAGTAATAGTAAGTTAGAAAGCATGGCAAAAAGTAAGGTTATAGATACTAAAGCACCTAATGCAACTGTACCACCAAAGCTTGAAATGGTAAATACTGAAAACCCAAAGAATAATACAATAGAGGTATAAATCATACTTACACCAGTTTCTCTTAGTGCTGCGTAAACGGACTTTCTAATTTTCCAGTTATTGGCTTGTAATTCTTGTCTGTATTTTGCCAAAAAATGAATGGTATCATCTACAGAAATACCAAATGCAATACTAAATACTAATATGGTTGAAGGTTTTATTGGTACACCAACGTAACCCATTAATCCTGCTGTAACTAAAAGTGGTAATAGATTAGGGATTAGTGAAACAATTATCATTCTAAACGAACGGAACAGGTAAGCCATAAATAACGCAATTAATACAATGGCTAAGGTTAAAGAAATGATTAAGTTTTTAACCAGATATTTTGTTCCTTTCTGAAAAACCAAAGCTTTACCAGTCATTATAACCTCGTAACGTTCACTTGGGAATACCTTGTCTATTTTAGTTTGAAGGTCTTCTTGTATACGTTCCATTTTTGCAGTACCAATGTCTTTCATAAACGTGGTAATACGTGCATACTGACCTGTACTATCTACAAAACTGGTTAGTAAATCTACATCTGAAGTTGAGTTTTTAGCATAAGATAAGATGAAACTATTCTCTTGACTCGTTGGCAATTGATAATATTTTGGATTACCGTTATAATAGGCTTGCTTACTGTATTTTACTAAACTTACTACAGAAATAGGACGTGATAATTCTGGTATTTCATCTATAACTTCCTCTAATTGTTCCATGCGCTTTAAGGTAGATAATTTCATAACCCCTTTTTTTCGCTTGGTATCAATCATTATTTCTAAAGGCATAATACCATCAAATTCAGATTCAAAAAAACGAATATCTCTAAAAAATTCAGTGTCTTGTGGCATGTCTTCAATAAGACTTCCTGATATTTTAATTTGGTAAATACCTATTATACTTCCAATAATTAAAATTAATCCTGTAGCATAAATGGTGATTTTTCGGTCTTTCACCATTCTTACCATCCAGTTTACAAAGGCACTGATCCAACGTTTATTAAGGTGTTCTAAATGGCGTGCTTTAGGATAAGGTAAAAATGTATATAGAATAGGAATGATAAGTAAACATAGTATAAAGATAGCAACGATACTTAAGGAGGCTACAATTCCAAATTCCTTTAGTAATTTACTTTGAGTAAAAATAAATGTAGCAAAACCAGATGCTGTAGTAACATTAGTCATTAAGGTTGCGTTACCAACTTTAGTAATAACACGTTGCAGAGATTTTATTTTGTTACCATGTAGTTTTACTTCGTGCTGGTATTTATTAATTAAGAAAATACAGTTAGGTATACCAATTACAATTATTAATGGCGGAATTAAAGCCGTAAGTACGGTTATTTCATAGCCTAATAATCCCAAGATTCCAAAGGTCCACATTACACCAAAACAAACTACAATAAGAGAGATAAATGTGGCTCTAAAAGACCTAAAAAATAAAAAGAATATAAAGGAGGTTACAAAAAGAGCAGCGCCTATAAAAATAGGAATTTCATCTACAATGTTTTGTGCATTTAGAGTTCTAATGTATGGCATACCAGAAACTCTAACATCGAGGCCTGTTTCTTCTTCAAAAGCTTCAATTATTGGTAGAAAATCATCTAAGATAAAATCTTTTCTGGCTGATGTATTTACAATATCCTTTTTTAAATAAATTGCTGTTCTGATGGTTTTTGATTCTGCATTAAACAAAAAGTTATCGTAAAATGGATATTTTTTAAATAGTTCGTCTTCTAGAACATCAATTTCTGTAGCACTGTGTATAGAATCTTTGATGAAAGGTTCTAAATCAAATTGCTTCTTTTCGTTGTTTTTTACAAGTTTTTGAAGGTCTTTTATGGATAGAACCGACTCTACTTCTTCATAATTTTTAAATGAATCGCCAAGTTTATTCCAAGCATTTAATTCTTTAACAGAAAATAAGCTAGAATCTTTGACACCTAAAACAATTAAGTTGCCTTCTTCACCAAAAACTTCTAAAAAGTCATTGTATATAAGGTTTACCTCGTGGTCGTCTGGTAAAAGATTAGCCTCTGTGAAGGTAAAGCGCATATGTTTCCATTGCAAACTAAAAAATACTGTAGTGAGTATAATAGCAATAAGTATAAAAATCTTATTACGAAGAATGAGCCTTGCAATGGCTTCCCAAAATCCGGTGGTTAATAATTTAAACATATGCCAATTAAAATAAGCGGCAAAGGTAGAAAAAACCTAAGGATTTGTTTGATAATTATTTAGTTTATAATGAAATATTAAATGTAAATTTAAAAGCAACATTATCTTCAAACTTTTGTAAGTGATATGCACCATAACGATAGGCAAAGCTTAATCCGAATCCAAAAATTAGTTTATTGATTTCTAAACCAGCTTCAGAATAGAGTTGTTCTAAAGTGTTAAATTCCATCTCTCTATGGTTATTTATACTTCTCATTTCACCTAAGGCGTGGCGAGAAATTAATACTAATTGAGGTTGAAAACGCTCTGTTATGTTAAACGGTTTAAAGCTGTGCTTTATCTGTAGTGTAGAAAATTTATCACTAAAAAATTCATTAAAGTACATAGTCTCAAAACTGTTTAGGCCTGCAACAGAAAAACGGTTGAGTATAGTTTCTTTATTAATATTATTTGGATAGGCATGATACAAATGGGTAAGTGGAGCATCTCCACCGGCAATACCTGCAACTAAAGTTAGTTTTGTAATATCTTCGTTGTTGTGTGTAAATTGATGAATGGTTCTAAAATCTAATTTTGAAAAGTTAAAATCGCTACCAAAAACGGATTTATAAGCTTGCGTTAGTTGAAAGGTAAATTTTGGATAGCCGTCTTTAGTTTCTTTAACCTTATCATTTATAATTTCGTAATGACTAAAAGGACTCCATTGAAGGCTTAATTTTAAGGAGCTTACATCAAAATTATGATATGTTGTTCCACCTGTAACGTAATGATAATTATAAGTTGGTGTAATTTTAGAAACTGCTAATTTAGTTTCTGAAAGTAAATGATTAGAAACTTTATGTTGTAATGAGATAGATTTAGTAATATGTCTATGAAACAAATTGATGTTTAATAAACGTGGTTCAAAAAAAGAGAAAAAGCGTTTATCTGTTAAGAATTTAGAACTACCTGTTTCTTGTAAATCATCTATATATTCTAGGTTAATCCATGTGTTAGATTCTTTATTAACTCTAAAACCACCACCAATTTTGTATTTAAAAGCGTCGTCTCTAAATCCGTATACGATATAGCCATTTAAACGATAAGTTTCAGAGAAGTTATCATTTGTTATACCACCTAAACCTGTTCTAAAGCCTTCGTATTGATTAAATTTAATAAGATATCTTAGGTCTAAATTGAAATGGCGAAAAGGAAAAAAGCCATTACCTATATTCTTTACAAATTGAGTTTTTTTTATAGAATCTCTAACGCGTTGTATTGAATCTTGAGATTGGGTAGGTGGTTGTTGCGCATATCCATACGTTGAAAGAAATATTATAAAAACAACGTATAATTGTTTAGGCATTTTTTTAGTATAATTTAAAAAAATATCCCAATATAATTGGGATATTTTTGATATTTTATAAAGACTGGAGTATTAAACAGTCATTATTTCTTTTTCTTTTTTACTAAAGGTTTCATCAATTTTTTTAACAAAAGAATCTGTTAAGTTTTGAATGTCTATTTCTGCATTTTTTTGAAGGTCTTCTGAGACATCAGAGGCTTTAACTTCTTGGTTTGCTTCTTTACGTGCATTTCTTATTCCAATTTTAGCATCTTCGGCCTCAGATTTTGCTTGTTTTGCCAAATCTCTACGTCGTTCTTCTGTTAATGGAGGAACATTAATTATAATAGTATCACCATTATTCATTGGGTTGAATCCTAAATTTGCAATCATAATACCTTTTTCAATTTCTTGAAGCATTGATTTTTCCCATGGTTGAACAGTTATGGTTCTACCATCTGGTGTATTAACATTTGCAACTTGGCTTAAAGGTGTTTGAGATCCGTAATAATCTACTGTTACGCTACCTAACATTGCTGGGCTAGCTTTACCGGCTCTAATGTTTGTAAGTTGTTTTTCTAAATGCGTTACCGCATTATCCATTGCTTCTTTTGCCGAGTCTATTATAAATTTTATGTCTTCGTTCATAGTTTAAAATTTTAACTAAGTTATCAAAATTTAAGCCAAAAATTAAGCGTTAACTGTTGTGCCAATATTTTCTCCAGAAACTACTTTTAATAAGTTCCCTTTTTTATTCATGTCAAAAACAATGATTGGGAGGTTATTTTCTTGGCTTAATGTAAAGGCTGTAGTATCCATTACTTTAAGCCCTTTTTTTAATACTTCTTCAAATGAAATATGGTCAAATTTAACGGCTGAAGTATCTTTTTCTGGGTCTGCTGTATAAATCCCATCTACACGTGTACCTTTTAAAATGACGTCAGCTTCAATTTCAATTGCGCGCAAAACAGCTGCAGAATCTGTAGTGAAATATGGGTTTCCTGTACCACCTCCAAAAATCACAACTCTCCCTTTTCTTAGATGGCTCATTGCTTTTCTTCTAATAAATGGTTCTGCAACTTCATTAATTTTAATGGCAGTTTGTAAGCGTGTTTTTACATCGGCATCTTCTAACGCATTTTGTAAAGCTAAACCATTAATTACAGTTGCTAACATGCCCATATGATCGCCTTGTACACGATCCATACCATTCATTGCTCCGGCAACACCTCTAAATATATTTCCGCCTCCAATTACTATGGCAACTTCTATACCTAAGTCTGTAATTTCTTTAATATCTTTAGCATATTCTGATAAACGCTCTGGATCAATACCATATTGGCGGTTGCCCATTAAAGCTTCGCCAGATAATTTGAGTAGTATTCTTTTATATTTCATTATATGATTTAAAGGTAGGGCAAAGCTACGTAATTATTAGCATCTGTAAAAATGAAAAAAATGCAAAAAAAAAAGCCTCTCAATTTTGAGAAGCTTTTTTTATAATATTTAGATAATAATTATCCTACTGTAGCTCTTTTAAAGCCTGTAACGACAACATCACCATAAGTTTTTACGTATTCAGCAACGGTTTGCTTTTCGTCTTTAATAAACTTTTGGTCTAATAGACATTTTTCTTGATCTAATGTTGTGTTATCAGAGATATAACGCTCCATTTTACCTGGTAAAATTCTATCCCAAATTTGTTCTGGCTTTCCTTCAGCTTTTAATTCTGCTTTTGCATTTTCTTCAGCAGCTGCAAGTACTTCTGGTGTTAATTGAGCCATTGAAATATAGCTTGGTACGTTTTTTAGTGTTTTACCTAAACGTGCTAATTCAATATTATCTTTTTCAATTACAGCAATACGTGCTTCAGTTTCAGATGCTATATATGCTGGATCAAAATCTTTATAAGATAAAGTAGTTGCTCCCATTGATGCTACTTGCATTGCTACATCTTTAACTAATGTTTCTGCATTATCTACTTTTTCAGACAAACCTACTAAAGCAGCAATTTTGTTAATGTGAACATATTGCCCTACAAAAGGTGCTTCTAATTTTTCAAAAGCAGTAATATCTAATTTTTCACCAATTACTCCAGTTTGTTCAACTAATTTTTCTGCAACAGTCATTCCGCCAAAATCAGCAGCTAAAAATTCTTCTTTAGAATTATAATTTAAAGCAATATCTGCTAAGTCGTTAGCTAATGCTACGAATGATTCATTTTTACCAACAAAGTCTGTTTCACAACCTAATACGATGGCAACACCAGATGTGTTATCTGCATTTATTTTAGCGATTGCAGCACCTTCAGAAGAATCTCTGTCAGCTCTTTTTTCTGCAACTTTTTGTCCTTTTTTACGTAATACTTCAATGGCTTTATCAAAATCACCACCTGCTTCAACTAAAGCTTTTTTACAATCCATCATACCAGCACCAGTTGCTTTTCTAAGCTTGTTTACTTCTGCGGCTGTAACTTTTACTGTATTTTCCATATTTTTTAATTTAAAAAAGTCGAATAATTAATTTTCAACAAAGAAAAGAATTAAACGACTTTTGAATATTTTCTAAATGTTATTTATTCTTCTTCTTGCGTAGCTTCTGGAGCTTTTTTAGCAGGAGCTGCTTTAGCTTCACTTTTTTGAGATTTTGCCTCTTTTTCTGCACGTTCAGCTTTTCTTTCGTTTAAGCCATCAGCGATTGCAGATGTTACGATAGATAAAATTTTATCTACAGATTTAGAAGCATCATCATTTGCAGGAATTAAATAATCTACTTCACGAGGATCAGAGTTAGTATCTACCATCGCAAAAATTGGGATATTTAATTTCTGAGCTTCTTTTATTGCAATATGCTCACGTAAAATATCAACAACGAATATAGCACCTGGTAAACGTGTCATGTCAGAAATAGAACCTAAATTCTTTTCTAATTTTGCGCGTAAACGGTCTACTTGTAGACGTTCTTTTTTAGATAAAGAGTTAAATGTTCCGTCTTTCTTCATTCTATCAATAGCTGCCATTTTCTTTACGGCTTTTCTAATAGTAACAAAGTTAGTTAACATTCCACCTGGCCAACGCTCAGTAATGTATGGTTGGTTTACAGCACCTGCTTTTTCAGCAACGATGTCTTTAGCTTGTTTTTTAGTTGCAACAAATAAAATTTTCTTTCCTGATGCTGCTATTTTAGCTAATGCTTCAGAAGTTTCTTCAATTTTTGCTGCTGTTTTGTAAAGGTTGATAATATGGATACCGTTACGCTCCATATAGATGTAAGGCGCCATGTTTGGGTTCCACTTACGTGTTAGGTGACCAAAGTGTACACCTGCTTCAAGTAATTCTTTTACTTCTACTTTTGCCATTTTGTAATAGTTTACGTTCTGTTGAATAGCAATGTGCTATTATAGCTTTTAGCTTACGCTAGCCGCTGTTAGCTCATTTAGATGCTAAACTAAATCCTGATGTTTCCATCATGGATAACAAAAACTGGTTTAATTTTTTGCCGAAATACTCGGCGATTTCAATAAAATAAAATAATTCAGAACCTGTATATACAGATTCTGAATTAAGTGTTGTTTGGATATTAACGCTTTGAGAATTGGAATTTCTTACGCGCTTTCTTCTGACCGAATTTCTTACGCTCTACCATTCTTGGGTCTCTCGTTAATAGACCTTCTGGCTTTAATACTAGTCTGTTTTCAGGATCTAGTTCGCACATAGCACGACTTAATCCTAAACGTATTGCTTCTGCCTGGCCGGTGATACCACCTCCATATACGTTAACAGTAATATCAAAGTTGCCATCATTGTTAGTCAAGGCTAAAGGTTGGTTTACTTTGTATTGCAATGTTGCAGTACTAAAATAATCCGCCATGTCTTTTTTGTTCACTGTGATTTTGCCACTTCCTTGAGCAACGTACACACGAGCAACAGCCGTCTTTCTACGGCCAATTTTGTGAATTACTTCCATTAGTTAATTTCGTTTAATGTCATTGTTTTTGGTTTTTGAGCTGCATGAGCGTGCTCTGTACCAGTAACAACTGTTAAATTTCTAAAAAGAGTTGCACCTAATTTGTTTTTAGGTAACATTCCTTTTACTGACTTCTCTACTAATCTACTTGGGTCTTTCCCAAATAATTCAGTAGCCGTCAAACTTCTTTGTCCACCTGGATAACCTGTGTGACGGATGTAACTTTTTTCCGTCCATTTGTTACCAGTTAAGTTGATTTTTTCAGCATTAATAACAATTACGTTATCACCGCAATCAACGTGTGGCGTAAAATTAGGTTTGTGCTTACCTCTTAAAAGTATTGCTACTCTTGAAGCTAAGCGACCTAAAGTTTGTCCTTCAGCATCAACTAAAACCCACTCCTTGTTAACGGTAGCTTTGTTTGCTGAAACTGTTTTGTAGCTTAATGTATCCACACTAATTTGATTTGTAATTGTGCCGTAAAGCACAATAGATTAAACATTCTTCTTCTTAAAAAAGAGTTTGCAAATGTACGATAAACTATGAGATTACCAAACCTAGTGAAGTGTTTTTTTTGTGCTGAGAATCAATGGTATTCAATATTCTATTATTGAATTTATTTTGATGCGCTAATGTTCTAAGTAAATACAGTTATCTTTAAGCATCTATTAATACTAAAATGAAGATGTTTTGTACCAAATAATTAAAGAAGAATTCTATAAAGAAAAACCTGTTTTAGACGTCAACAGATTAGTTTTATGGAAAAAAGAACATAAACAATATAATTTTAAGGCCTTACCTAGTATTGCTATACTCACTATTAATAGAGGTGTTGTTTCAAAGAAAATTAAATTACGCTCTAAGAAATTAAAGGGGATTAATGGAAAAAACTATGTACTCAATAATGCATTAGTTATTTGTTTTGATTTTGGAAATGGTGCACCTGCAGTTATAAATCTTATGGAAGAATTAAGGGCTTTAGGTGTAAAAACCTTCATTTACTTAGGTTTTGCCGGAATTTTAACAACCAATTTAAAAGCAGGAGATTTGTTTGTGGTTAATAAGTCGTTTTCTATGACAGGGTGTTCTAAATTTTATAACGGCCAAGATTGTTTAGAATTACAGAATAATAAATTTGTAAATGAATTTTTGTCTAAATTAAATTTTAAGGAAGTTGCAGGTGTAAGTACAGACGCACCTTTTAGAGAAACAGCTAGTTTTTTAGAAGAATTTGTAAACAAAGGAGCTAAAGTTATAGATATGGAATGTGCTGCTATATACGCTTTTTCAAGCTTTTATAATCTTAATGCTATTTGCTTAACTGTAGGAGCAGATAGGTTATTAAATGCTCAATGGACACCACCTAACAATTTAAAATTAATAAATAAGACGTTTAAATCTAATTTTAAATTACTCTTAAAATTACTTTCGTGATAATGCAAAAAAAGCCCTTTATATCTGTTATAGTAAGTTTTTTTAATGAAGAAGAATTATTGCCGAGGTGTGTAGATTCTATATGCAGGCAGTGCTGTTCTGATTTTGAAGTTGTTTTAATCAATGATGGTTCTACAGATAATTCTTTAGATATTGTAAATAAACAGATTGAAGGCTTTAATAACTTTAAAGTATTATCTATTAAAAATGTTGGCTTAGCAGAAGCCCGAAATATAGGATTACAACACGCTACAGGCGAGTATATTACATTTTTAGATGCTGATGATGCTTTTCAATTAAACGCTTTAAACTCCTTTACAGATGAAGCAAAACAGCATAAGCCTGATTTAATTATTTGTGATTATAGTTTACTGTCTGGTGATGGTAAAACTGAATTGCCAACAAAGTGGTATACTGAATATTCGCAAATTGAAACTACCGAAGAGTTTATTAAGGTATTTTACCAAAAACGGACTATTGAAACTGTTTGGGGAAAACTATTTAAGGCTGATATTGCAAAATCAATTGTTTTTAAAAAAGGACTTTGGTTTGAAGATAGACCTTACTTTGTGGAATTTATATTAAAAGCTAAAACCATTACTTTTATACCTAAAAAATTATTGAAAATTTATTGCAGAAAATCATCCATCACAAGAAGAGTTCTGGGTGAAAAACGAATTACAGATTGTCATTTGATTTTTCTTGAAGAATTAAGCATTTTAAAAAAGTACAAAAAAAGTCAATTATTTAATTATGGTGCTTTTAAAACAGCATTGGGTTATCTTATAGATAATTATTTAATTCAGATTATAGATAAAGACGAGATTAAAAATTATAGTGAAATATGTAATCGATATCAATCGCTTTTAGATTCTTATAAAAAGAAAATTAAACAAGAGAATCAAAAAATGAAATTGAAAGACAAACTCTTAATTTCTGCTTTAAGTATGCCAAATTATATTGGGTGGAACTTATCTAATTCTTTTTTTAAAATATTAAAAAGGAAAAGATTAAATAGTATTCGTACTATAAAAAATTTATAGTATGAGCATGTTAAAAAAAGTAGGTTGGCGATTTGTAACATTGAGTTTAGTGCAGCTACTAAATTTATCTTTTCCAATTGTTCTTTATTTTTTGCTTTTGCAAAGAATTGAAATTTCAAAAATTGGAGAGATTATGTCTTGGCAAATGGTATTTGCTATATTGGCAAGTTTGAGTAATTACAGTTTTCCAATTAGATTAATTCCATATGTAGAAAAATTACACAAAAAATATGTGGTAGAGGCTTACTGGAATAAACTTGTACAAGTGCGTTTTGTCTTTTTTATATGCATTGGCATGTTGACTTTGTTGTTAGCTTTTGTTTTACCAAAAATTGCCCTTTTTTCTTTTATGGTTTTGGTTGGTAAATTAATAAGTCCGTCGCTTTTTTTGCCTTTATTATCTAAAAATAAGTTATTACTGTTTAACAATTTTTTGTCTCGATTGATAGCTGTGGTGGTTGTGTTTTTTATGATAAGCACGTCTAATTATTTTTGGACTAACTTTATTATAGGTACTTCAGAGTTAGTGGTATCAATTTTAGTATTACGGTATTTAGGTTGGGATCTAAATTTTAAACTTTCAAAGTTCTCATTGCTAATAAAATTTTTTAAACAGGACGTCAATTTATTTTTAATTCAATTTACAAATGCTGTAATAGTTATGATAACAATTCCGCTTACACATTTGTTTTTTGGAGCGCACATTGCAGGAGTTATATCTATTATTGATAAGATGATAATGGTTATTAGAAATGCTACAGGAAATCTGTTTTTTAGTGTCTTACCAGAAACATTTGAAACAAAGCAAATAAGATCAGTTATTGGTGTTACAGTTTCAAAGTTTAAAATACTTACTATTATTATATTTGCAAGTACAATAGTCTGTCTATTTTTATTTAGAGAGTTGTTATCTGAGAAATTTATCAATCAAAATATTTCTTATTATTTAGCGCTCGCATCATTTTCTATTATACCAATAATAATGAGTACACCCTATCAAATTATGAGTTTTAGGCTAAAAAAATATGCATCTATTTTCTCAATATCAAAGACTCAATTAGTAGTATTGGTTGTTTCCCTTTTATGCTTTGGAAGTTTTTTGGACGTATATGGAATAATTCTCTCTATACTATTACACGAAAGTATTTGCTTCTATCTCTACAGAAAAATGGGATAAATACTTAAGAAATAATCCCTTTATTTTTTCCTAAATGACATAATATAATAATCACCTATACCAACCGGAATTAGTTGCCTTAATTTGGAGTCTACTACGATTAAAAACTTAATAAATTTTTTAAATTTAGTGATTGAAGTATGGTTAACGGAAGGGTAACATACACCTAAGTTTTCCGAACTTATGTAATTAAAATAGGAGCTCATTTTATTTTTAAATTGTTTTGGTGTGTGGTAATAAGTAGTAACGGCTTCGCCCTCTATATTTGCAGTGGTTCCGTTTTTATTAAATCTAATAAAGGCGCGTTTAAACTTTCCCTTTAATGCATAAATCCAATCCCACGGATAATATTTTCCCATTACAACCATTGTAACTACAGCATTATCCTCTAAAACTGCATTTAATGATTTCGCCATTACTTCAATTTCGTTTGTGCAATTTAAGCCACCAAAGTTAGAAAAAGCGTAATTATATTTTTGAGGTTTTAATTTTTCTAATTCTAGAAAGGAATAGTGTTTAAAATTTAGATTATTCAGCCCTAAGTCTTTTATTTTTTTATTTATATAAGTTTTAGAGCCTTCAGAAATATCAGTTGCGGTAATTTTATGATTTCTCGAAGCAAAATAAACAGCATCAATACCGCTACCAGAATTTAGTTCTAATATTCTGCTATTAGGTTTTATAAAACGATTAATATGATTATATACTTGCTGACGCATGGCTTTATCAATCAGGCTATTTTGACTTAAAACTTCATAATGCTCGTAAATTTTAGAAAACCCTTTACTTATGGATTGGTATTGCATTTCTTTATTCATGATTCATAGTTCTTAGCATTATGCTGTCTATAAAAGCAGAAGGCAAATAATAACCTAGTAATACAATAGATCGCAGTTGATGTTTAGATAATTTAAGCGGGTTTTTAATTCCTTTTCTTATATTTTGAAATGCCTGACTTTTTCTAAATTCTTTATGGACATAACGTTGCAATTTTCTATAATACTCAGTATTAAATGTACCGTTAAACATCATGGCTAAATCGTCAGAGTCTGTCCAGTTGGCTTTTAGTTGCAGATCGTCTTTTACTTTATCATAAAATTTGGTTCCTGGTAAAGGATAAGAGACAGAAACACCAATATTGTCTGGTACCAATTCTTTAATCATGCTAATAGTTTTGGCAATATCTTCTTTAGTTTCACCCAAATAACCAAACTGAATAAAAAATGCCACACGTATGTTTTTGGCTTTTAATAATTGGGTAGCCTCATAGATTTGAGCAATGGTTGTATCCTTATCCATAGCATCTAAAATAGCCTGAGAACCACTTTCTGCACCAACCCAAACTTCTTCTAATCCGCTTTCTGCTAAAGCATCAATGGTGTCTTCTTTTAATAATAAATCTACGCGACTTTGAATGTAATACGAGATGGAGAGCTCTTCTTTTTTAAGTTCTTTATTAAAATTTTGAACCCAATTTGGCTTAAGACCAAAAATATCATCACACATCCAAAACCGATGCACACCAAAAGTATTGGATAGAAACTTAATGTGTTTAGTAATGTATTCTGGTGAATGCGAATTGTATCGATTTCCATAAATAGGTTTGGCGCACCAATTACATTTAAATGGGCAACCTCGCGTTGTAGCAATGTTTAAAGTGAATTCATTGCCACCACTTTTCCAGATATCTTTGTAAGCATTTATGTCTATTAAATCCCAAGCAGGTAATGGCAATATGTCTAAATCACGTAGAACAGGTCGTTTAGGGTTTTTAATTATATCATCTTTAGTTCTAAAAATTAGCCCTTTAATTTGAGATGCGTCATTGTCATTTTCTAAAGCATCTAAGAGTTCTTTTAAAGTGATTTCACCTTCACCTTGTATTACAAAATCTGCTCCAGCATTGAGATATTTTTCATAATGATCCGTAGAATCAGAACTACAGACAACAACCGTACAATCTTGCTTTTTAGCAATTTTAATCATTTCAAAAGCAGCTTCACGCATGGTGGTTAAGCACATTTTGGTAAGATAGTTAAAACCATCATCGTACAACACAAAATAGTTTGGCGATTGTTTTTTTAAATATGGCTCTATCGTTTTTGGGTCGTCTAATAGGTTGGCATCAAAAAGCCCAACCTCATAACCGTTTTCTCTTAAATAAGAAGCTGCGTATAAAGTGCCTAAAGGTGGATACGGCGTTTTATTGTTCCATTGTTTAACGTCAAACTTATAGTAATATGAATGTGAAAAAACAACATTAAGCATGTTCCATAGTTAGGTTAAGGTTAAACGCCTTATTTTTATCTTTATAACGTTCGTTTAATGATACTATAACATGTGTTTGATAATTTTTAGGATGATGCTTAGACACATCATTTGTAGATTTCATAGCCACTTCAAATTCTTTTTTTCTAAGGTTTTTAAACTTAGATTTCCACTTATTAAGTGTGATTCTTTTGAAAATTACATCTAATTTTTCTCCAATTTTATTATTAAATATAACTTCTAAAACGCTACTCCAAATAGGTTTTTTAAAATTCTCTGCAAGAGAAGTTTTGTCTATGGATTTATTAGGGTATAAATTAAAAGCCCATTGGTTCTCGGCGAGAAAATTGTTAAAAACGGTTTTACCATAAACAGGCTTTAATGTTATCAATTCTGTAGCTGTGAATCTGTTCTGTTCATCAATTTTAAGATAACTAGAACTTATAAAATAATTCACGCAAAAATATTTTCTAGAGTTAAGTAAAAATATTTTTTTAAATAGAATTAAAAATGTTCTTGCTAACCATAATTTTTGAGGTTTAGTGATAATAAAAAAATCAATATCACCATTGTCATCGTAGTAGTTTTTGGCTAAACTTCCAGAGATTGAAACCGATTCTACGTAAGGAAATGACATAATTAGTTTTGCGCGTTTTAAAGCTTTTGGCATAATTTCTTCTGCCATTTTATTTCCTTTAATTCGTCTCTGTACTATAGCTAAATTATTAGTATCTGCGTAAAATTCACCTATTTTAAAGATGATTTTTTTTTGAATTAATTCTAATAGCTCATTTTCTATTTCTTGAAGATTATCTGCAGACGAAAACCTATAAATCTCCTCTTTAGTTAAAGGGTATTTAAAGATAGAAAAGTAGATTATTACTTTTAAGGCATTCATCTTTTAAGCAGCTTTTTTTATAAAAATAAGGCTTAAATTTAGAATAGCGGAAAAAAATATGTTTTAGAAGTTGAAATACGAGTTCTTCTTTTCGTTAAGATTGAAAAAAACTGAATACATGATTTAATAATTGCATACAGCTGAATATTTTTATTTAGTCGCTCTTAATAGTCTATCATTTATAGATTTTCCAAGTCCATAATCCGGAAATTTTTCGGCAATAATAATATCTAAATCAAAGGTGTCTAATTGATGTAGCGCATCGTATAATTTTGAAGCGGCTTCTTCTAAATTTCCGTTTTTAGATAGAATAATTTGAGTTTCAATCAGAGGGTTTTCAAAATCAGAATTAAAAACTAAAATACCAATACGTTGATTAGTATATAAGTTTATAGTTTCTGTAATGTTTTCGGTTAAAACCGTTTTAGTTTTGGGTGCATAATGGCGTGCTAACATACCAGGAGCATCAGGTGTTTCTTGTGTTTCTACCTTTTGAGATTCGGTGATAGAATTTTTAATTTCAATTTTACCAACAACTGCTTCAATAGCTTCTATGGCAGTTGAGCCTAATCTGTAAATTATGGGCTCATCGTTTTCAAAACCTATAATTGTAGATTCTATTCCACTAGTACAAGCACCACCATCTAAAACCATTTTAATTGTGTCTTTAAAATAAGATTCTACGTGTTGGGCTGTGGTTGGACTAATACTACTAAACGGATTGGCACTTGGTGCTGCTAACGGAAAATCTAATTTACGTAACAATTCTAACGTAGTAGAATGATTTGGCACGCGTACAGCAACGGTGTCTTTTCCTCCAGTAATTAAATCTGGGATTATAGCTTTCTTTTTTAACACCAAAGTTATTGGTCCTGGCCAAAAGGCTTTGGCCAACAATTTTGCTTTTTCAGGAATGTATTCTACAATAGTTGAGAGCGTATCAATAGACGGAATATGAACAATAAGTGGATTAAAAAACGGACGTTTTTTAGTTTCAAAAATAGCTTTTATGGCTTTTTCGCTATAAATATTTCCTGCTAATCCATAAACCGTTTCAGTTGGGATTGCCACAACATGTTCTTCTGTTAAGAGTTGTATAGCTTTTGATATGTCTTTTGAAATGATGCTCATAGTCTAAATAAAACCTTGCAAAATTACTTCAAAATCTAATATTACTAAGATTTAATGCGTTTATTTTTGTTTTGTCGTTTCTTTTGATAAAGCGCGTAACCGAGTACTGCCATTTCTAAACCTAAAATAGCAATTTTTGCCTTTTTACTCTTTGTGAATGCACTTGTTAAACCTAATACTTTTGTAATAATCATAATGTTTTATTTAATGGTTAAATCTTATTTACTTAAAAGTATAGAATAGCATTGGTTTGGTTTAACGTTATTACTAATAGATTAAACTGAAATAATTAGAGGTGATATTTTCTATACATTCAAAAAAATAAAACCTTTCCTTTTTAGTAGTTTTGCATCTTTAAAATTGATAACATGATTTCAGTGGATAATTTAGCCGTAGAATTTAGTGGACAAACACTTTTTAGTGATGTGTCTTTCACTATTAATGAAAATGATAAAATTGCTTTAATGGGTAAAAATGGTGCCGGAAAATCTACCATGATGAAAATTATTGCTGGTGTACAAAATGCTACACGTGGTCATGTGCGCTCTCCAAAAGATACCGTTATTGCTTATTTACCTCAGCACTTATTAACCGAAGATCATACAACAGTTTTTGAAGAAGCATCTAAAGCGTTTGCACATGTATTTGAAATGCGTGATGAAATGGAAGCGCTCAACAAACAGCTAGAAACCAGAACGGATTATGAATCTGATGAATACATGAAAATCATAGAACGTGTATCGGATTTAGGCGAAAAATATTATGCTTTAGAAGACGTTAACTATGATGCTGAAGTAGAAAAAGCATTGAAAGGTCTAGGATTTAAGCAAGCCGATTTTGCAAGACCTACAAGTGAATTTTCTGGTGGATGGCGCATGCGAATAGAATTGGCTAAAATTTTACTTCAAAAGCCAGATTTAATTCTATTAGATGAGCCAACTAACCATATTGATATTGAATCTGTCATTTGGTTAGAAGACTTTTTAGTGAACAAAGCCAATGCGGTTTTAGTTATTTCTCACGATAGAGCTTTTATAGATAATATAACCAACAGAACTATTGAGGTTACTATGGGACGTATTTACGATTATAAAGCCAATTACTCGCATTACTTACAATTGCGAGAAGATAGACGCACACACCAAATAAAAGCGTACCACGAGCAGCAAAAATTTATTGCAGATAATATGGCTTTTATAGAGCGTTTTAAAGGCACGTATTCTAAAACCAACCAAGTGTCATCTCGTGAGCGTATGTTAGAAAAACTAGAACGTATAGAAATAGATGAGGTAGATACGTCTGCATTACGATTGCGTTTTCCAGCAACACAGCGTTCTGGCGATTATCCTGTAACGGTTAAAGACGTTTCTAAATCTTATGATGACTACGTGGTTTTTAAAGACGCAAGTATGTCTATTGCAAGAGGCGAGAAGGTCTGTTTTGTGGGTAGAAATGGCGAAGGAAAATCTACAATGATAAAAGCCATTTTAGGTGAAATTGATGTAGAAGGGACTTGTACTTTGGGTCATAATGTACAGGTTGGTTATTTTGCACAAAATCAAGCCGCTTTGTTAGACGAAAGTTTAACGGTTTTTCAAACCGTAGATGAGGTGGCAAAAGGCGATGTACGTACTCAGATTAAGAACATCTTGGGTGGTTTTATGTTTAGAGGCGATGATATCGATAAAAAAGTAAGTGTGCTTTCTGGAGGAGAAAAAACCAGATTGGCCATGGTAAAACTTTTACTAGAACCTGTGAATCTGCTTATTCTCGATGAGCCAACCAATCACTTAGATTTAAAATCTAAAGATGTATTGAAAGAAGCGTTACAAAATTTTGATGGCACATTAATATTAGTCTCTCACGATAGAGATTTTCTACAAGGTCTTTCTAAAAAAGTATTTGAGTTTAAAGAAAAACGCGTTATCGAACATTTTGAAACTATCGATGATTTCTTAGCTAGAAATAGAGTAGAGAGTTTGAAGGGGTTGGATTTGTAGATTGTCTGATAGTGTCATTTGATGCTATTAAAAGTCCGAATTAGTTTATTTTTACCATCGAATTCTAATATAACATAGCGTAATTCTGTTAATAAACTTGGCTTGATTTGAGTTGTTTTAATCTTAAATTAATGTTTATATAGAATTGAGTGGTAATAGAACTATTTTTTGACGAAATCGACACCAACTCGAATAGGATGGTTAAAAGCATGATTAGCAATTCGCTGTGTGTAATTAGATTTTATAGTTGTAACGTATTCTCCTCTAAAGGTGTCTATCTCTCCAACTGAATTTATGCTTTTGAATGTAATATAATTATCTTCAAACTCCGTGTTAAGAATCGTGTATTGTAAAGGTTTAATGTACACAGGACTATACTTATGTAAGTTATCGGCTGATGGAATTACATCTGTCCATTTTACTATTTGCTTATCTGATAAATAGCTTACAAAAGCTGTATCTCCTAGTTGGAGCGCATTTTCTTTTTTGATAGGCTCTCCTTTTGCAAAAAAGAATTTATTTTCTATTTTTTCTGGTCTTAAACAATCACATAAAGCTGTTACACAAATAAAATAGTCTTTCGAGTCTTTTTTTCTGAAAACATCTCCAAAGTTTAATTTGTTATCATTTTTTAATTTAGTGGAGTTATAAAAAACATTCATAGCTATCAGTTCCTTATCACTAGGTGTTTTTCCTTCATTTTGATTATCAAGAAAGATGTTGTCTAAAAGAGATATAGATTTATTCCTTATATTTAGTTTTGCTTTTTCAAGCATTATTTCCTTAATAAATTCAGGAAAATAATGTAAATGACCATCCATTCTATATTTTTCTCTATGAAAAATTATAGCATCTTTACCAAAATCAAGTATATTTTCATCAATAAAAGCTCCGCTCTTAGAAAATATCGATTGCATTTCTAAACCTAGTAATTGAGTAAAACTAGTTTTTCCTTGTATAATCTGATTTGATATATTATTAATTAAATCTGCTGGAGAATTTTCATCTTTGTTTAAAATTGAAATAATTGTATTATCAATCACCAGTGTTTTATTTACAAAATTCACTACAGAAGGACAACTATGAGATTCGATTGGTGCTAGAGTCCGATTTAAAGCATTAGAAGCTTTTATTATGGCACATTTTTTATTTGACAATTTAGTTATTTCCTGAATTTTTTTAATTTCAGTTCTATTTGATTGAAATAAAGCTCCTATTTTTTTACCACAATCAACACTATCTCGATTAACATTTATATAATTTAATGCATCTTTAAGCGCAATAATTTCTTCTTCATCTTCTAAGTCTTCATATAACTCATCATAGAACTGCTTATTTTCACCAGAAAAATATGACAGAATATTCATAAAAACATTATCAATCTTACTACCTGATTCAGAAGTATAAATAGTACAAAAATGAATATGTGGTCTCTTAATAATATCGGACAATAATTGTAACGAAATATCTTGACCAGAATCATTTCCATCTAAATTCCAATCTAATAATACTAAATCTCTATCTTCAAATAAATAGTTTTTTAAATTCTCATTTTTCTCGTCGTCAATTTTGTATTGATGAATAGCTAACGAAATCCCATTTTCTTTGAAGTTATTAAATAATTCTATAGAAATTTCTTCTTCCCGTTCTCCTTTTAATTCATCTTGATTTTGAAAAAAACCTCTAGCATTTTCATCAATAAATACTGCTGATTTTATCGATTCTTTAATTATGCCTATGGCTTGTCGTTGATAACTCATAATTAATTTAAAGGTTTTATAACAAAACAAGCACCATTTAGCACATTGTATTCTTTATCGTTAGTAGCATATATATCTAAATTACTTTCATTTAGACTTTGTTTAGAAAGATATAAACCTATTCCTCTGCCGTTTGGTCTGTTAGAATAAAACATTTCAAATATTTTTTCAATTCGATGATTTTCAATTTTTAACCCAGAATTACAAATAATTATTTCATTTGTGTCACTTTTATAATCTAATAAAACTTCACGATGCTCTTTATTTCGCATCCAATAAATTGCGTTGTTGATTATATTGATAAATACCGTATGAATAATTGGCTCTTTTATAGTTAAAGAGTAGTTGTTGAATTCTTCGGTAGAATGGAAGTTTATATTATAGTCTTCAATTCTTCTATCAAAGAATTTTAATAAATATTTAGAGATATCTAAGCCAGAAACATTCTTAGGCACAACTCCAGATATTCTATATAATGGTGATAGTAAATCATATTTATCTTCTAATTGCTTGAAATTTTGCTTCAAAAAGTTGAATTGTTCTACATCTGTAAAAAGGTTAACCTCACTTAACTTGTCAATAGAACTATTTATTTTAGCATATAATTGGTTGAACTCGTGGTCTATAATTTCAACAGCAACACCTAATTGAGCTGTTTCTCTAGTCTGTTCCCACTTGTACTTGATAGTTTCGTATTCGGCTTTATAGGCTCCTTGAACTAATTCTTCATCAATATCAAAACTTAATTTACTTAAGTGCTCAACTAACGGTGATAATTCTTTATTTATCTGATCTCTTAAAAATTCAAATTTTGACGCTAATTTTTCTGATTCAATTAGCACACTTTCTTTAGAATCTATTGAGTTCACTATCTTATCTTTTTCAAAATTTAATTCATCAATAATTCTTCTTGAGCGAAAAGAAAAATCCTTCAACAAACTGTCATATTGGGTTTTTAATTGAATTCTATTTTCTGTAATAATTTTTTCAAGCGTACCATTGTATTTTTGATAATTCTTGGTAAACTCTACTTTCAATTCTTTGACTTCGAGCTTTTCTTGAACTCTAATCATTAATTGCTCACTATCTTTTTTTATAGTTTCGTTAAAACCTAACAACTTATCTTCGTATTTATCTAATCGGTCTAACTGAGTATCTGTTGGTTTGTATCTTTTAGGAACTTTAGGTATTAAGGTTTTAAACTCAATATCTAATGTGTGTAATCTGTCCAATAAATTTTCAATATCAGCATACAACACATCCGAGGCATTGGTCTTTTCCTCTAATTGTTCTAAAATAGATTGATATTCCGTTTTATATTTTTCAAATTTCTCTGGATATTCTCTTAAAGATTTTGTAAATGCTTTTTTCTCTTCAGTAGCTCGTTTATTGTCTTTTTTTATAGCTTCACTTTCTTCTTTTATCTTTTCTTTTTTATCTAAGAAAATAGATTCTCTAGCATCTGTACCTAAATATTCTTGTGCCAATTCCTTGAAAAATGATTCTAAATCATTTTTAAAAGTCCTATAAGCTGAATTATTTATTAAACCTTCCCTACTTGATTTATCAATTAATTTATCATTTCTTTTTCTTGAAAGTTCAATATATCCAAACATTCTTCTATGTGAAAAATAAGAACTTGCTCTTAATGCTCTCCTTTTTTCAAAACCTAAAAAATCAAAATCTGTCCTACCATAAGGTAAAACTCTGAAATTATCTCTGTAAATATATAATCCCCCGTTTGCTTTAACTTTATCACTAATTCTTTTCCAAGCATTAGATTCAAGTTTAGACTCACTTTCTTTACCTTGAGAAACTCCTACCTTGATGGGGAAACTACCATAAAAACTTCTTTTATCTTTTTTCCTGGGATTTGTATAAGAATAATTTATAACTTCATCATATAGTTTTAGTGTCCCGTTGAAAGAACCTTGTCCATTAAAAACTCCATCAATCACAACATCAGCATAATTAAAATCTTCAGAGTTAAAAAATTGTCCGAATACGTTTAAAAAATCATATTCAATATTAACATCTTTAAATACAGGTATTTCTGTATTAACAATTTTATTGTTTTCTACAAAATCGTTGGTAAATCCTGCAAGACTAGATGCAACAAACTGTCTGTCATCTAATCCATCATCATCATTTTTTGTTATCTCTATTATTTGATCTAAAGGTTCAAAAATGATAAATTTTGTTCCATGACCATTTTCAATATCCAATAAATCATTAAGAAGTTTTTTTGATAAAAAATCTGGAATTTTTGACTTAATAACTGAATCTTCAATATCTCTTCTTAATCCTAATTGTTTTTCTTCCCAAATATAATTGCCATCAATATCATTTTCTTTATCAAAATTTAAAAGAAAATCATTTTTTAGTTTTTCAAGTTTAAAATGAAAATCATCAAAACTGTCAATATCTTCAACTGGTATATTTACATCATCTAAAAATAAATTATAGTTTTCTAGTAATCTCCAATCAAAAAATAAGGCTTGTAAAGGATGACCCTGCTTTTTGGTAAGCATCAACATTGGGTTGCCAAGAAATGCTACAGACAATCTACCTATACCTTTTTCGCCAGCTTTGATTCTTGGTTTTTTCCAGAGTGTTTCTTCACTTTCTTTTTCTTCAAGTGTAGCTCTACTTTTAGAATCAGTACCAAGTACTAACCATTTTTCCAAAATATCATTTCTAGACATTCCTTTTCCATCATCTGTCATAATAAACAACGGAGAATTAACATCCTTGTATGTGTCTAAATATATTTCAGCAGTTAGATTATCGGCATAAGCATCATAACCATTTTTCCATAATTCCGTAATAGCTGTTGGTAAATCTGCAATTTGTCCTTTCCCCAATAAATCTACTGCTCTTGCTTTGGTTCTAAACTGCATTTTTGTGATTTTTAATTATTGCTTTTCCTATTCTTTTGGCATATTCTGGTGGAACAGCGTTTCCAATTAATCTAGCTATAGCAGCGTGGCTTGTTCCAAAAAACTTGTAAGATTTGGGAAAAGATTGAAGAACTGCTCCTTCACGTATAGATAAAGCTCTGTTTTCTTCTGGATGAACAAAACGTCCATTTGAGACACTAAAAAATTTAGTTGTTATTGTTGGTGCTGGTCTGTCCCACCAAAGACGTCCGAAAGTATCTTTAAAAGAGTTGTCTCTACCTTTAAAACAGTCTAATTGTAATTCAGGGTCGTTTGCAAAACCTTCCCTTGTACCTCCATCTTTTTTTACTTTTTTTAATCTACGTAAAGTTAAGTCACTTATTCCAGGTGAAGAATGCATAAGTTTACTTTTATCTTTGTGGCCAGCTTTTATTTCTTTAAAGCCATTTTTAACACCAAGTACATCCTTTACTACAATTTTTTTCTTTGACTTAATAGGAGATAACTCTACTTCAGAAATTCTATTTGCAATCAATGTAAATCTTTTTCTACTTTGAGGAACTCCGTATTCAGCAGTATTATGAACTTTAAAATGAACAGTATATTTATTTGATTCGAGCCAATTTATAAATGCTTCTAAACCACTTTCGCCTTTTTTACGAAGTACACCAGGAACGTTTTCAACTACAACATAACCAGGGTTAAAATATTTTACAAACCTTTCAAATTCAACTAATAAGTTTTTAGATTTTTGAGATTTGTTTTTGTCAGTATTTATAATACTCCAAAATTGACAGGGACTACAGCCTATAAGTAAAAGATTATCATCATTACGTTGTAAATTAAGAGTTTTCTCTAGTTCTTTTTCTTCTAATTCAAAAACATCAGCTTTTATAAATTTGTCCTTACCAATGTTTGCATTGTAAGTCTCTCTACAGTTTTCTTCATAATCAATGCCAGCTAAAACTTTAATTCCAGATTTTTGCATTCCATAGCTCATACCACCACCTCCGCAAAAAAAATCTACAGCTTTTAGACTTCCCATATATTAATATTCAAGCTTTATTATTTTATCCTTATTTACTAAAATATATAGTTAAAATCTTAGTATAAATATTGTTTCAATGAGTGAAATTTATAACAAAAAGAATAAAACATACAATTTAAAAAATATCACAATAATAATCAATTATATTTAAGTGATTTAAATGTAATGCTTAAGATTTAAGTTATAAATCTAATGCGCCTCCAACCAATTCAAACCAGTATCAACCTCCACATCTAACGGAACTTCCATTTTAAAGGCGTTTTCCATTTCGGTTTTAATCAATGTGGTTAATTCTTCTAGTTCTGGTTTATAAATGTCAAATACCAATTCATCATGCACTTGTAAGAGCATTTTAGATTTATAATTGCCAGCGTCTAGCTTATTAAAAATATTAATCATGGCAATTTTAATAATATCAGCTGCACTTCCTTGTATTGGTGCATTTACGGCATTGCGTTCTGCTGCGCCTCGCACTAAAGCATTACGAGAATTAATATCTTTTAAATAACGACGACGACCCAAAATGGTAGAGACGTAACCATTATCTCTTGCAAAATCGACTTGCTTACTGATATAAGCTTTTAGTTTTGGATAGGTTTCGTAATACGTGTCAATGAGTTCTTTAGCTTCGCCTCGAGATAAATCGGTTTGGTTGCTTAGGCCAAAGGCAGATACACCATAAATAATCCCAAAGTTTACGGTTTTGGCATTGCTACGCTGTTCTCTAGTCACGGCTTCAATTGGAACATTAAATACTTTTGAAGCGGTTGAGGCGTGAATATCTTCGCCATTCTTAAAAGCTTCAATCATGGTTTCTTCTTCACTAAGTGCTGCAATAATTCGTAATTCTATTTGTGAGTAATCGGCAGCGAGCAAGGTATAATCTTCGTTTCTTGGTATAAAGGCTTTTCTCACTTGGCGACCACGTTCTGTACGTATTGGAATATTCTGTAAGTTAGGATTATTACTACTTAAACGACCTGTTGCTGCAACCGTTTGCATATAATCGGTATGCACTCTGCCAGTAGCTTCTTCCACTTGTAATGGTAAGGCATCTACATACGTACTTTTTAGTTTGGCAAGTCCACGATATTCTAAAATGTCTCTAACAATCTCATGCTCTTTGGCTAAAGCCGATAAGATATCTTCGCCAGTTTTATATTGTCCGGTTTTAGTCTTTTTAGGCTTATCTACCAGTTTTAGTTTTTCAAATAAAATGATACCTAATTGTTTTGGCGACGCAATATTAAATTCTTCGCCAGCCACATCATAAATTTTAGTGACTAAGGTTTCAATATCTTTATTTAAATCGTCGGCCAATGCGTTTAAGAAAGGCACATCGAGATTAATACCTTCTAATTCCATTGCAGCAAGTACACGTACTAGAGGAATTTCAATTTCATCAAATAATTTTTGAGTGTTGGCTTCGCCTAATTCTTTTTCAAAATGTTCCTTAAGCTGAAGAGTGATGTCTGCATCTTCAACCGCATATTCGGTTTGCTTTTCTAAGGGAATCTCTCGCATAGACAATTGATTCTTGCCCTTTTTACCAATGAGTTCTGTGATAGAAATTGGCGTGTAGTTGAGATACGTTTCAGCTAGAATATCCATATTATGTCGCATATCTGGATTTATCAAATAATGCGCTAACATGGTATCGAATAATTTGCCTTTAACGCTAATATTGTATTTGGCTAAGACTTTAATATCGTATTTTAAATTCTGACCAATTTTTTGAATGTTTTCATCTTCAAAGAATGGTCTTAAGACTTCAATAAGCGCTTGTGCTTCGGCTTTATCTTCAGGAAAAGGTATATAAAACCCTTTGCCAACTTCCCAAGAAAAAGCGATACCAACCAATTCTGCAGTTAACGGATTTAATCCTGTAGTTTCAGTATCAAAACAAACAGAGGTTTGATTCATTAAGTTTTTTACAAATAATTTGGTTGCCATACCAGGTGCTACACTTTGGTAGAAGTGTGAATAGGTTGCTGCTGTTTGGCGTGTATGTTCTGAGGCTGTTTCAGTAGCAGAAGGTTCTGAGCCACCAAACAATGAGAATTGACCTTCGCCTGCGGATTTTATGTCTTTAGGTGTGGTTTTTGGTGCTTCTGCTTTGTTTGATGTTTGCATTGCTGTTGCTGTTTCTCGAGCTTCAGCAGAAAAGGTCTTATTAAAGTTATCGATTAAGCGTCTAAATTCTAACTCTTGAAAAATGGCAGTAACCTTAGGAATATCTGGTTCAGACATTTCAAAATCTTTTTCATTAAATTCTACAGGAACATCTAGCATAATAGTGGCTAGTTTTTTAGAGAGTAAACCGAGTTCTTGGTTGGCTTCTATTTTCTCTTTCATTTTACCTTTTAGCTCATGCGTATTGGCAAAAAGATTTTCCATACTACCATAAGCCGCTAAAAATTTCTTGGCTGTTTTATCGCCAACACCTGGTAAGCCAGGAATATTATCTGAAGCGTCTCCCATCATGCCTAAATAGTCTATGACTTGTAAAGGGTCTGTAACTTCAAATTTTTTCTGAACTTCTGGTATTCCCCAAGTCTCGTAACCACCACCAAAAACAGGTCTGTACATAAAAATGTTTTCAGATACCAGCTGTGCAAAATCCTTATCTGGTGTAACCATAAAGGTTTGGTAACCTTCTTTTTCGGCTTTTTTTGCCAAAGTTCCTATTACATCATCGGCTTCAAAACCCTCTTTTACCATGATTGGGATGTGCATGGCTTTAAGAATCTCATAAATGTAAGGTACAGCAGTTTTAATACCTTCTGGCGTTTCATCTCTATTGGCTTTGTAGGCTTCAAATAGTTCTACGCGGTCTGCGCTACCGCCTTTATCAAAACAAACGGCTAAATGGTCTGGTCGCTCACGTTTTATAACATCTAAAAGCGAGTTCATAAAACCCATAATGGCTGAGGTGTCTTCGCCTTTAGAGTTTATTCTTGGATTTTTTATAAAAGCATAGTAGCCACGGAAAATAAGTGCGTAGGCATCAACGAGAAAGAGACGTTTTTGGTCTGACATGAATATAAATTTTGAAGTTTATAAAACTACAAAACTTAAGCCTTGAAATGAAAGAATGATTTATGAATTAATGAACAAATAAAAAGCCGAAACTTTCGTTTCGACTTTTTAAACAATATATGGTTAATAGCGTTTTAATTCAATGTTTTAACAAAGCTTTACTGTCTTAACTTTTATTTGAAGACTTTTTCTGTAAGCTTTAATGCTAATGATTTCGTTACTCTTTTTACGATTTAATTTTAAAACCTTAGCTTTTACTTCAGTAGAAATACTAATTGTTTTAGTTTTTACTGTTTCTGTTTTCTTAGTTTCAACAAGTTCTGTTTCATTATTAGCAATGTTATCTTGTTGTGCAAAACCTACAAGAGACATTGTTAAAAATAATATGATGATTAAACCTTTTTTCATAATTTGTTGAAGCTATATTTGTTTTAACTTCGGGTCAAAGAAACAGAAGATACTAGCACAGGTTAGAAATTTTAGATGAAATGACGGTATCTGTAGATAAGTGGTAATTATCTACAGATATAATCGTTATACAACTTTAAATGGCTTGTTAGCCCTTTAAAATAGGGCGTTTTGCGGTTTAACGATTTATTTTATCAGTTGAAATGCATAACTTAAAATTTGTGATCGATGAAATGCACAAAACGGGCTGTTAGCACCTATAAATACTACACATTATGAATGAATTTATTGGTAATCCATATTATGAGTTGTTTAGTAAACAATACCAAAATCAGTTTAAAATTGGAAAGACGAATTGCAAACAACGAATTAAGACACTAAATAAGTTAAAAACCGCCATTGAAATTACCTATAGAAACGCCATTGTAGAAGCGTTAAGTAAAGATTTAGGTAAACCAGTAGTAGAAGCAGAACTTACTGAAATCTATGCTATAATTGGAGATATTAAACATGCTAAAAAACATTTGAAGCAATGGATGAAAACACAAAGAGTACCTACTCCACTGTCTATGTTAGGGTCTAGTTCTCATGTTTTGTTTCAACCTAAAGGTGTATGTTTAATTATTTCGCCATGGAATTTTCCCTTTAATTTAACCTTTGGGCCATTGGTTTCTGCAATTGCGGCAGGTAACACGGCTATTATAAAGCCTTCTGAGATGACACCAAATTCTTCAGCCTTAATGGCTAAAATAGTAGCAGATGTATTTGATGAGGATGAGGTAGCATTGGTTGAAGGTGAGGTTGAGGCCTCTACCGCATTATTAAAATTACCATTTAATCATATCTTTTTTACCGGTTCGACACAAGTTGGTAAAATTGTAATGACTGCTGCTGCTAAAAATTTAGCGTCCGTTACCTTAGAGTTGGGCGGAAAGTCGCCAACAATAATAGATAAAACAGCTAACATTGATAAAGCTGCGAAAAAAATTATGTGGGCAAAATTTTTAAATTGTGGACAAATTTGTGTCTCGCCTGATTATGTTTTAATTGATAAAAGTATAAAAGCTGAATTTATTGAATCTTGCAAAAAATGGCTTCATACGTATTATAATGATAATGCTAAAACATCAGCTTCTTATGGAAGAATTGTAACCGATAAACATTTTGAACGTTTAGAGTCTTATATAGCAAACGCAAAAACTTTAGATGCTACATTTGACGTAGGTGGACAAACGGATAGCGCTTCAAAATATATGGAACCTACTTTAATTTCAAATTTAAAACCTGAAGCGCAATTATTAGAGGAAGAAATATTTGGGCCTATTTTGCCCATAGTAACCTATAATAGTTTAGATATGGCTATTACTTATGTAAATTCTAAACCAAGACCATTAGCGCTTTATATTTATAGTAAAAGCAAACGGAATACTACTAAAATTATAAATAATACTAGAGCAGGAGGTACTTGTATTAATAACAGTGTGTTGCATTATGCTAACCACAACTTGCCTTTTGGTGGTGTAAATAATAGCGGAATAGGTAAAAGCCATGGTTTTGATGGTTTTAAAGCTTTTAGTAATGCTCGCGCTGTAATGAAACAGCACACGTTTGGTGTTACCGAATTGCTGTTTCCGCCATATTCTAGTTTTAAAGAGAAATTGGCTAGGTTAACTGTTAAGTGGTTTTAGAAGTTTGGTAGAAATATTTATTGGTTGTAACCTTTAACAATTTCATAAGAAAACTAGTTTTACATATCACTAAATTTGTCATCTTAAATTATTTAGATGATTCGTTGGATACTATTTGTAATAAGTTTTATAATACTCACTCTTTATGGTTTTCAAGCTATAAGAACCGTAACTAAACAAACATGGATTTACTATTTATTTATTGCAATTGCATTAATTGTTGTTGGTAATTTTATTATACAATTTGCTTTAGGGAATGAAGGACGTGTGTTAACTGTTCATAAAAGTTACGCCTTTGGTTTATTGCTGTCATTTATGGCATTTAACTTAGTGTTAATACCTTTTTTGTTTGGTGAAGATATTATTAGAGGTTTAATTGGCTTATACGAAAAAGTAACCACAAAAAGTGATGGGTTTTATATACCATCTCGAAGAAAATTTGTGAGTCAAATAGCTTTAGGCCTTGCTGCAATCCCTTTTTCTTCTTTGTTATATGGCATGTATCGAGGTAAATATAATTTTAGAGTACTCAATTATACGTTACATTTTGAAGACTTACCAGAGGCTTTTGATGGGTATAGAATTACACAAATTAGTGATATCCATTCTGGTAGTTTTGATAATAAGGAAAAGATAGAATATGCTATAGATTTAATAAATAAACAACAATCTGATGTACTTTTATTTACAGGAGATATGGTAAATAACAAAGCTTCAGAAATGTTACCATGGAAAGACACTTTTGGAAGGTTGAAGGCAAAAGACGGAAAATTTTCAGTCTTAGGTAATCATGATTATGGTGATTATGTAGATTGGAATTCCCCTGAAGAAAAACATCAAAATCTTGAAGATTTAAAGCAAATACAGAAAGATATGGGTTTCGATTTACTACTTAATGAAAGTCGATTTCTTGAAAAAGATAAGCAACGCATAGCTTTAATTGGTGTTGAAAATTGGGGAAAAGGTGGATTTATAAAGGTTGGAGATTTAACGAAAGCTTCCGAAAATATTAATGCAGATGATTTTAAAATTTTAATGTCTCATGATCCAAGTCATTGGGAAGAAAAAGTGATAAATGACCCATATCATTACCATTTAACTTTAAGTGGACATACACATGGTATGCAATTTGGTATAGAAATACCAGGTTGGATAAAATGGAGTCCGTCTAAATGGCGCTATAAACATTGGGCAGGTATTTATACAGAACTTGGTCAGTATATTAATGTCAACAGAGGGTTTGGCTACTTGGGTTATCCTGGTCGTGTTGGTATTTGGCCAGAGGTTACGGTAATAGAGCTTAAAAAAGGGTCTAAATCAGTTTAAAGTACTTTTAGTTTAATTTTAGAATAGAACAATACAGCTTCAAATTGGTATAATTGCTAAGAAATGCTTATTTTTATATTATAAGTGCTCTTTATGCAGTAACGACTAAATGTACTAAAATTAAAAATTAGAGTACTTCAATTTGAGACCAAAACTAAAAAATATATGTCAAAATTTGGTGAATTAATAGATGTTGAAATTCCGGTGCTTTTAGATTTTTATACGGAACTAAACGATGCTTCTATTGCGATGCACGATATCTTAAGAGATGTTGCAGCTGGTTTAGGAGACAAAGTTAAGGTGATTAAAATTGATGTTGATAAAAATAGAGAACTCGCAGAAGCATTGCGTATAAAAGGTTTGCCTACCTTAATAATCTACAAAAATGGTGAAATGAAATGGCGTCATAGCGGAGAAAAAGATGCTAATACGTTAATTGAAATAGTGCAAGAATACGTATAATGTAATTGCACCTAGTTGGTAATATTCTTAAAACAAAATCCTTTTTCAGTATAATATTCTAAAACCTTTGGTAGTGTATATTTTAGGTTTCGTGATGCTTTTATACTATCATGAAACACAATAATGCTGCCTTCTTTTGTTGAAGAAATAACATTTTCTAAGCATAGTTCTTCGGTTACAGAGCTATCCCAATCAAAAGACAAAACGTCCCACATTATTATTTTATAGCCTAAAGCTTGTGTTAGTTTACTTTGCTTAGGTTTAAGTTTTCCATAAGGTGGACGAAATATATGTAAACCATGTTGTTGTTTGTCTTTTGTTAAAGCGTCTATAAGTGTTTTAGTTTTAATAATATCTTTTAAATAAGCTTTGTTTTTATGTTTCCAGCCTTTTAAATGATTGTAAGTGTGGTTACCAATAGAATGACCGTCTGTAATGATGTTATTGAAAATTTCCGGATGCTTTTCAATGTTATTTCCAATACAAAAAAACGTAGCTTTTGCATTGTATTGTTTTAATGTATTTAAAACCCAGTTAGTAATTTCTGGTGTTGGGCCATCATCAAATGTTAAAAAAATCTCTTTGTTGTTAGTATCTATATTCCAGATAAAATTAGGGAACATTGTTTTCACAAAGCCTGGGGTTTTAGCTGGAATAAGATTCATAAACTATTAATTTGCTGGCGCAATTTTATCAATGGTATCTTTTACTGTTTCTGGAATATCGATGTCTTCAGGCATTTCAGGTGTGTCATCTACATCATTACCATAAAGTTTCATTAACTCATCAAAAAGACTGATATAGCTATTAAACGTTTTAGTTTCTTGCATGGCAAACTCCTCATCATTATAGATTACTAAAATATCTACTAAAGATCGGTAGCGTTGTATGTCTAAATAGATATCCTCACCAACCACTTGGTCTTGGTCTTTTAGAGGTAAACTACTGTAGTACGTTAAGTTTTCTTGATATTTTTTAGCAACATCTTTATATAAAGCACGGCCTTTTTCTTTATTTCCTACTTCGTAGTATGCACTAACATAAGGTTCTAGTAACGAGTAGAAACCAAATTTATCTACAGGCATTTTTTCCATAGCTATATCTGCTATTTCTTCAGCTTTATCTAATTGGTCTTCATTAATCAGTTGTTCAATTAATCGTGCTAAATTTCCTCTATAGGTAATACCATTTCGCCTAGTTTCAATATCGTAGTACATATCTTCACCACTTCCTCCCCAATTCCAGTTTTTAACCATTTCATACATTAGGTCTGGATCTACTCTTCCCATATCGTATGGGTTTGCCTTATCTACAGCAGTTTTTATTGGTACTAACTTGTAGCACATACCATCTAATTGTAAATAATCTTTTAACCACACATAATCTTCTGCTCCAAAGGCTCCACCAGTAAAGTAAATTGGTCGTTCCCAATTATTATTTGCTAGAATATCTAACATTAAAAGGCGATTTTTGTATAGATAACCACCACTGATTCTTGTAAATAAATAATCTTCTATTATATCAGCATCTTTAGGTTTTACAATTCCATTTTTCAATACCATTTCCTTGTTAACAGGGATGCTAATATTGCGTGTAGGATAATAATTAGAATTTAATAAATGTTTTGGGTAACGATTTGGGTCGTCACCTTGTTTATCAACAACAAATTTTACTTTAGTATTTGGTTTTTCACTAGATATAAAGTCCATAAATTGTTTTATGTCTAAGGTATCTCTAGCAATACTCTCATTTATTTCCTTGTACGCAACAACATCTCTTGTGCCTCCTCTATATTGTTTGTGTGTAAGCTGTGACGGAATAGGATCACTATCGTACGCTTTACGTTTCATTTGGTCTATGTACCAATCTGTTTGAAACAAGCTGGTATTAACCACACGTACATCTCTACGTACACCTTCAATTTCTTGTAAATACCATAAAGGAAACGTATCATTATCTCCAATGGTAAAAAGAATAGCATTAGGTGCACAAGATTCTAAATATTTTCTCGCCATGGCGTTTGTAGTGTACTTGCCAGAACGGTCATGATCATCCCAGTTATTGGCGGCTAAAATTCCTGGCACTAATGCAATACATATTATGGTGATAATTGGTGCAAGAAATTTAGATTTAAAATGAGATTGCAATAAATCATATATAGCATAAACGCCAAAACCAATCCAAATAGCAAATACGTAAAATGAACCAACTACTGAATAATCACGTTCACGAGGTTCAAAAGGTCTTACGTTAGTATAAAATTGAATAGCTAAACCAGTTAATAAAAAGAATACTAATAAAACCCAAAAACGTTTTAAATCTAAATACATCAAGAAAAACAAACCTGCTAGTCCTAGAATTAATGGTAAGAAATAATAAGTGTTTCTGGCTTTGTTTTCTAATACATCTGTTGGTAAATTATCTTGTGATATGCCCAAATGAATTTCATCAATAGGTTTAATTCCAGAAATCCAATTACCGTGTTCGTGCGTGTATTTTCCTTGTATATCATCTTGTCTTCCTGTAAAATTCCACATAAAATAGCGCCAATACATATAGCCAAATTGATATTGAAACATGTACATGGTATTGTCTAAAAACGAAGGTTTCTCTATTTCTAAATACTGTTGACCGTAGCGACTTAAAAACTGACTGTAATCTTCATAATCTACTTCGTGATTAGCAACACGCATTTTAAAATCATTTACAAGCATGTCAATTTGCTGTTTCTCCTGTAATGCGTATTGGCCAGCTTGTTCTTCTGTTAAACCAGCATTCATAGCTTCATTATATGCTCTGGTTTGTAAAGAAGGATCTGCTTTAAATTCAATTAAACCCGTAAACATCATGTAATTTTCAGCATGTTCTGCACTCCACATTCTTGGTAAAATAGAAGCATGTGCATGGTTGTAATTTTGCTTACTTTTTTCCCAATCGTTAATAATAACGTACTCTCCTTTTTCTTCGTCTTTTTCAAAGTTCTTTTTGTCATCTACAAAAGGATTGTCTTCATCGGCTCCAGAATAAGCTTCTGTAAATTGTGGGCCATAGAATAAGTGGGTTTCTGGGTACTGCTCTAAATTATAGTACGCTAATAGTTCTCTAGCATCAGAAGGATTGTTTTCATTAATCACAACTTGCGCGTTTGCTCTAATAGGTAACATCATCCAAGAAGAGAAACCAATAAATATAAACATTAAGCATAACACTAAGGTGTTAACGTGTTTGTAGTCTTTTTTACGTGTGTAATTTAAACCAAAATAAAATAAACCTATAACCATTACACCTGTAATAATGGTGCCAGAATTAAATGGTAAGCCTATAGAGTTTACAAAAAACACTTCTAAGTATCCAAATAGCTTAAGAGTTGAAGGCAATAATAATTTAAAAATGAATAATAAAATGGCAGCAGATACAATATTGGCAATTATAAAATTCTTTATAGTTATGGTTTTATAGTTTTTAAAGTAATAAAGGAGGCCAATGGCAGGTATTGTAAGTAAGCCCATAAAGTGCACGCCAAAAGATAGCCCAATTACAAAAGCAATAAGTATTAACCATCTATTACCTCTTGGTTCATTCATTTCTTGTTCCCAACGTAAACCTAAGTAGAATAACACAGCCATTATTAAAGTAGCCATAGCGTAAACCTCGGTTTCAACAGCGTTAAACCAAAATGAATCCGTAAATGTAAAAGCTAAACTACCAACCAAAGCACTACCTAAAATAGCATAGGCTTTACTTGGGTTATCCTCTTTGTTATATTTTACCAACTTCACTAATAACAGACTGATGGTCCAAAACATAAAAAGAATAGTAAATGCACTTGCAACACCGCTCATCATGTTTAAAATCATTCCAATTTGCGAAGGTTCTAATGCAAAAATGGAGAAAAATGCACCAAACATTTGAAACAATGGTGCTCCTGGTGGATGTCCAACTTGCAGTTTTGATGAAGTTAAAATATACTCTCCGGCATCCCAAAAACTTACTGTTGGTTCAATAGTTAGTCCGTAAACAACTACTGCTACTGCAAAAACAAACCATCCTAAAATGTTGTTCCACTTTTTAAAGTTAAAATCTGTCATGAAAACCTTACTTATTAATGCAGGCGAATTTACTAATTATTACATAAATGCCTACGTTTTTAAGTTAACGTTAAGTATTTTAAATTTTTTTTTTGATTTTTTTTGTCTAAATCAAACTTTGTATTAAATTTGCAGCCTCAATTGAAAGATTGGCCTATGGTGTAACTGGCTAACACATCGGTTTTTGGTACCGAAGAGTCTAGGTTCGAAACCTAGTGGGCCAACTAAAATTGAAATCCTAATCATTTACATGGTTAGGATTTTTTATTTTTAGTGTATATAAGAATTGAATTTTAATTTTGTTAATGCTGCTTTAGAAGCTGTTTTTAACATTAACACTAAATAAAAATCCCAATTAAATGGATTGGGATTTATCATTTAAATGATTTTTACAGATCTCTAAAACGCGGTATTGTTTTAGCTGCTTAATAGTTGTTGACTTAAATTTTAAATGTAATTACTGGTCGTTTAGCATGGTTTACTAGGTCTTCACTAATACTGCCATTAAAAAAATGAGCAATACCTTGTCTGCCATGTGTACTTATGCCTATTAAATCGGCATTTATATCTTTAGAAAAGTTTAAAATGCCAAGTTCTACAGAGTAATCATTGTGAATAGTAATGGTGTAGTTGTTAAAATCTTCACCAGAGATGAAATCTTTAACTCTATTATTAGCTTCATATGTAGACATAAAATTACTAGATGTAATTACTAAAAGTAGGTGAATTTTAGCATTAAAAGCTTTTGCGAAATTTACCGCTTGTTTATAAGTTTCTTTATTGTCATTTTTAAAATCCGAAGCAAACACAAAATTAGAAACGTTAAAACTAGTGTGTTCGTTTTTAATTACTAAAACTGGGACATCAGAAGTTCTAACTACTTTTTCTGCATTAGACCCTACAAACATTTCCATAAGTCCAGAAGAACCGTGAGAACCCATTACAATTAAATCAATATCAAATTCTTTACAAGCATCTTTAATTTCATTAAATGTAATATCGGCTTTTAATGTTTCATGAACCGTAATACCCTCTAAATAATCTTCAGCTAATAGATTTTGAAATCTTTTTTTGGCCAATTTCATAAAAAATAAGGTTTCAGGTATGTCGCTTTCTGTACTTCCTTGATCCATTTGTTGCAAGGGTATTTCCATCATATGTAATAAATAGATTTCGGCATTATAAGTTTTAGCTAGCATTGCAGCTACCTTAAGAGCATTGCCTGCTTGTTCAGAAAAATCTGTTGGAACTAGAATTTTGTTCATATATTAAATATTTACATTAGTCTCTTTAAATTTAAGAAAATAATTCCATATCATGAAACTTGGGTTTTTTAATATAAATATCGTATATTTGCAGCGTTATTTACTAAAAATAAATAAGCGAGAGGACGAAAAGTCCTCTCTTTTTATATCAAGAAATGTTTAAGAAAATAGTAGAAGACTTATTACAAGTAGCCTTAGAGGAGCGTCAAGATTTATTTCTAATAGACTTTAGTGTTTCTGCAGACAATGCTGTTAAGGTGGTTATTGATGGAGATAATGGCGTTTTGGTAGAGGATTGTATCTTTATAAGTAGAGCTATTGAAAATAATATTGATAGAGAAGAGCACGATTTTTCTTTAGAGGTTTTGTCATCTGGTGCAGGATCACCCTTAGTTTTGCCAAGACAGTATGCTAAGCATATAGGTAGAAATTTAGAAATAAAGACTTTAGATAGTCAAAATTTAGAAGGCGAGCTTAAAGAGGTAAATGAAGCCGATGTTGTTTTAAGCTGGAAAGCGAGAGAACCAAAACCTATAGGTAAAGGAAAGATAACAGTCACTAAAACAGTAACTGTTGCATTTGAAAATATTAAGGAAGCAAAAGTTAAAATAAAATTTTAATTCATATCAATCATGGAGAATATAGCGTTAATTGATTCATTTTCAGAATTTAAAGACGACAAATCAATAGATAGAGTTACGCTAATGGCAATTCTTGAAGACGTATTACGTAATGCGTTAAAGAAGAAGTATGGTGATGACGATAATTTTGATATTATTATAAATCCAGATAAAGGAGATTTAGAAATATGGAGAAACCGTATTGTTGTGGCTGATGGAGAAGTTGAAGAACCGAACCAAGAAATAGCATTATCTGAAGCTCAGAAAATTGAACCAGATTTTGAAGTTGGAGAGGATGTTGCAGAAGAGGTGAAATTAATAGACTTAGGAAGACGTTCTATCTTAGCACTAAGACAAAACTTAATCTCTAAGATTCATGAGCATGATAACACAAATATCTACAAGCATTTTAAAGATCTTGAAGGTGAAATTTATACCGCAGAAGTACACCATATTCGTCACCGAGCAATTATTTTGTTAGATGATGATGGTAACGAAATTATATTGCCAAAGGACAAACAAATCCCTTCAGATTTCTTTAGAAAAGGAGAAAACGTAAGAGGAATTATTGAAAGTGTTGAGTTAAAAGGAAGTAAGCCCGCAATTATTATGTCTAGAACTTCACCTATATTTCTTGAGAAATTATTTGAACAAGAGATACCAGAAGTTTTCGATGGTTTAATTACCGTTAAAAAAGTAGTGCGAATTCCTGGTGAAAAAGCAAAAGTTGCGGTAGATTCTTATGATGATAGAATTGATCCAGTAGGAGCCTGTGTTGGTATGAAAGGTTCTAGAATTCACGGTATTGTGCGTGAGTTAGGAAATGAAAATATTGATGTAATTAACTACACTAACAATGTTCAACTTTTTGTAACAAGAGCATTAAGTCCAGCAAGAGTAACTTCGTTGAAACTAGATGAAGAAAATATGCGTGCGGAGGTATTATTAAAACCAGAAGAAGTTTCTAAAGCTATTGGTAGAGGAGGTCACAATATCCGTTTAGCAGGGCAATTAACAGGATACGAAATTGATGTATTTAGAGAAGGTGCAGAAGAAGATGTAGAATTAAAGGAATTCTCAGACGAAATAGAAGACTGGGTGATTTCAGAATTTAGTAAAGCAGGTTTAGATACAGCTAAGAGTATTTTAGAACAAGACGTTAACGATTTAGTTAAGCGTACAGATTTAGAAGAAGAGACGATATTAGACGTTATCAGAATTCTAAAAGAAGAATTTGAAGATTAAATATCAGTTAAGTTTTAAATGAATTTTATAATTCATTTTGAAGTTGAATTGGTATAACATATATTTAAGTATTTTACAGGCAGTTTATGGCTCAAATGACAAGATTAAATAAAGTATTAAGGGAATTAAATATCTCTATAGATCGTGCTGTGGATTTTTTAGAATCCAAAGGCATTGAGATAGAGAAGAGCCCTAATACAAAAATTTCGCAAGAGGTTTATAATACACTTTCTGATGAATTTCAGACGGATGCATCTAAACGTGAAAAAGCTCAGGAGGTAAGTGAAGCAAAACTTAAGGAAAAGGAAGAGCTTCGTGAACGAAGAGAGCGCGAAATTGAGGAAAAGCAAAAACTAAAAGCCGAAAGAGAAGCTATTGTTAAGGCTAAAGCTGAATTAAGTGGACCAAAACAAGTTGGTAAAATAGATTTAGATAAAAAGCCTACAGTAGAAAAACAGGAAACTCCAAAAGAACCAGAGGTAAAGGAAGAGCCTAAAGTAGAAAAGCCCGTAAAAGAGGTTGCAAAACCTAAGGAAGAGCCTAAAAAGGTAGAGGAAGTTAAGCCAATAGAAAAAGCTGCAAAAGCTGCTCAAGTTGGTAACTTTGATAAAAATGAAAAAGGAGAAAAGTCAAAAGCTAAATTAACATCTAAAAAGCAGGAAGAGCCAGCTAAACCTGCAGAGCCTGTAGAGGAAACTTTAAAAACACAATACAAAAAACTTTCTGGACCTAACATTACAGGTAAGAAAATTGATTTATCTCAATTTAATAAACCAAAAAAGAAGAAAGAGGTAAAACCATCAGGTTCTGGTGATGCTAATAAACGTAAGAGACGCAGAATTAGTAAAGGAGGAAACGATTCTGGCGGAAAACCTAATTTTGACAATAGAAGAGGTGGAAAAGGAAGAGGTGGCAATACCAAACCAAAAGTTGTAAAGGAAGAGCCAACAGAAGAAGATGTAAAAAAACAAATTAGAGAAACTCTCGAAAAATTGCAGGGTAAATCTAATAAAGGTAAAGGCGCCAAATATAGAAGAGATAAAAGAGATCAGCATAGAGAACAAACTGAGATTAATCAAGAAATCGCTGCTGCAGAAAGTAAAATCATAAAAGTTACAGAGTTTGTAACAGTAAGTGAAATTGCTACTATGATGGAAGTTGGAGTAACACAGGTTATTTCTGCTTGTATGTCACTTGGTATGATGGTAACCATGAACCAACGATTAGATGCCGAGACACTATCAATCGTAGCAGAAGAATTTGGGTATGATGTTGAGTTTGTTACAGCTGGTATTGAAGAATCAATAGAAGAAATAGAGGATAATCCAGAAGATTTAAAACCAAGAGCACCTATTGTAACTGTAATGGGACATGTTGATCACGGTAAAACTTCATTATTAGATTATATTCGTAAAGAAAATGTAATTGCAGGTGAGTCAGGTGGAATTACACAGCACATTGGAGCTTATGGTGTAGAATTAGAGAATGGACAAAAAATAGCATTTCTAGATACACCTGGTCACGAAGCCTTTACAGCTATGCGTGCTCGTGGTGCTCAGGTAACAGATATAGCAATTATAGTTGTGGCAGCAGATGATGCTATAATGCCGCAAACAAAAGAAGCAATTTCTCATGCACAAGCGGCAGGTGTTCCTATCGTTTTTGCTATAAATAAAATTGATAAACCAGATGCTAATCCTGAAAAAGTAAAAGAGCAATTGGCACAAATGAACCTTTTAGTAGAAGATTGGGGTGGAAAAATTCAATCTCATGATATTTCGGCTAAAATGGGTACAGGTGTCAAAGAATTACTCGAAAAAGTATTACTTGAAGCAGAGTTATTAGAGTTACAGGCTAATCCTAATAAAGCGGCAAACGGTACTGTTGTAGAAGCGTATTTAGATAAAGGAAGAGGTTATGTCTCAACTATTTTAGTACAAGCAGGTACTTTAAGAGTTGGTGATTATGTCTTAGCAGGAAAAAATAGCGGTAAAGTCAAAGCTATGCAAGATGAGCGTGGACATGATGTCGCTGAAGCAGGTCCTGCAACACCAGTGTCTATTCTAGGTTTAGATGGTGCGCCTCAAGCAGGAGATAAGTTTAATGTATTTGAAGATGAACGTGAAGCTAAACAAATTGCAACAAAACGTACACAGTTACAACGTGAGCAGTCTGTAAGAACACAACGTCATATTACTTTAGATGAAATAGGACGACGTATAGCACTTGGAGACTTCCAAGAGTTGAATATAATCCTTAAAGGTGACGTAGATGGTTCTGTAGAAGCATTAACAGATTCATTCCAAAAATTATCTACAGAAGAAATTCAAGTTAACATTATACACAAAGGTGTAGGAGCAATTACCGAAAGTGATGTGTTGCTAGCAAGTGCATCTGATGCTATTATAGTTGGATTTAATGTTCGCCCTGTAGGAAATGCAAGAATGATTGCAGACAAGGAAGAAATTGATATTAGAACATATTCAATTATCTATGCAGCAATTAATGATCTTAAGGATGCTATGGAAGGTATGTTATCTCCAGAGGTTAAAGAAGAGGTTACTGGTACTGCTGAAATTAGAGAAATTTTTAAAGTTTCTAAAATAGGTAATATTGCAGGTTGTATGGTTACTAATGGAAAAATCTTTAGAAGTTCAGGAATTCGCATTATTAGAGATGGTGTAGTTATTCATACAGGTTCACTTGAAGCGTTAAAACGATTTAAGGATGATGTAAAAGAAGTAGCTAAAGGATACGATTGTGGTATGAAAATTAAAGGTTACAATGATATTGCAATTGGTGATGTAATTGAAGCATTCCAAGAAGTAGAAGTGAAGAAAAAGTTGAAGTAATAAATAGTAATTATTTCAATTAGCAATAAAAAAACCGACAATTATTAATTGTCGGTTTTTTATCTTTAGAATCTAATCTAATGGGGTTAGATGTATGCTGTATTAATCGTCCAATCTTGGCTGTATAACATTGGCATTCATATATTTTTTTCTGATTTTAGCCCAAGCGCGATCAGCTTCTAATCTCGTTGCAAAGTTGCCAACCCATACTTTGTAATTTGGGGTGTTCCATACGATTTCAACGTCCCAATCATTATAAATATTGAGAAAGTTTTCCTTTTCACGTTTAGCTTTATCAGGATCGGTACTATTGTAAACTTGTATAGTGTAAGTTTTAGACGTTTTTAAGTCCTTTTTATATTTTAATAACGTATCTATATCACTATTTTGTGTTACAACAACTTTGCCTTGTTGAGCGTTTAAAACTAGTGTTAAAGTGAAGCTTAATAAAGCACTCCATACAATTTTTTTCTTAATATTCATATGATATTATTTAGTTACAAATTTATGGTATTCATTTAAAAGAGTATAAAAATTTAAGTAAAATATTAAAGTAATCTATTGCCCTTCAATATGTCGGTGGTTTTTTAACGATATTGCATGCTTAAAATTTTAAATATTCTTTATTTAGAATTGGTATAAATTATATATTAACAGTTCTCTAAGATTTCGAAAATCCACTTTAAATGTTACTTTTGCCTGAGTTTTTACAAAGATCTTTTTTTACATTTTTAATGAAAAAATCGTACCAAAGTTTAGAAGATAATCCAACTTATAATATGAAACAGGTGATTTACTGTGGTTTAACCTCAAAGATATATAGTCTTTGCATTGTGCTTTTACTTACGTTTTCAACTTCTCTTATAGCTCAAGAAGGTGATCCAGTTAATGGGAAATCTCTTTTTAATTCTAATTGTGCTGCATGTCACAAGTTAGATAAGCCAATGACAGGTCCTGCTCTACGAAATGTAGAGTCAAGATTGGCAGATGAACAAGGCTTAGATAGAGAGTGGTTGGCGGCTTGGATTAGAAATAGTTCTGCGCTTATTAAATCTGGTGATGCGTATGCAAATAAAGTATATAACGAATATAACGGAGTTGCTATGACGGCTTTTCCGCAGTTAAGTGATACTGATATTTCAGATATTTTAGCATATACTGCTGCTCCTGCACCAGCTCCAGTTGTGGTTGAAAAAACTGGAGGTGAAGTTGCTGGCGAGCAAAGTGGTATCTCGAACAACTTAATTCTTGGGGCTTTAGCATTATTGTTTGCTTTGTTAGCTATGGCATTAGTCTTAGTGAATCGTACATTAAATCGTTTTGCGGAAGCTAAAGGGATAGAGGTTGTTTCGGAAAACAAAAGAACACCATTATGGAAAGCTTTCGTTCAAAACCAATTTTTGGTATTGGTTACTGCAATCTTATTTTTACTATCTAGTGGTTATTTTGTTTATGGATATTTAATGCAAGTAGGTGTAGATCAAGGTTACGAGCCAGTGCAGCCTATACATTATTCACACAGAATTCATGCAGGTGACAACGGAATAGATTGTAAATATTGTCACTCTTCTGCAAGAGTTAGTAAAACTTCAGGTATTCCTTCTTTAAATGTGTGTATGAATTGTCATAAATCAATTTCAGAAGTGGCACCAGAAACTTTAGCTGAAGGTGAAGAGTTTGGAGTTAATTATAACAATGAAATTCAGAAATTATACGATGCTGTTGGTTGGGATGGTACGGCATATACTGGAGATTCTCAGCCTGTAAAATGGATTCGTATTCACAACTTGCCAGACTTTGCTTATTTTAACCACTCACAACACGTTACTGTTGGAGGTATAGAGTGTCAGACATGTCATGGTCCAGTTGAAGAAATGGAAATTATGTACCAACATGCGCCTTTAACAATGGGATGGTGTATTAACTGTCACAGAGAAACTAATGTTAAGGTTAAGGATAACGAGTATTACACTAAAATTCATGAAGAACTATCTAAAAAATATGGTGTTGAGCAGTTAACAGCTGCGCAGATGGGTGGTTTAGAATGTGGAAAGTGTCATTATTAATAAATTAGAGTAAATTTAAAGAATTGCGATAAGTCAAATAATTTGAGTTTTTAACTAGATTTAAGAACGTTATCGTTAGTCGTAAAAATCATAAATAAACACTATGTCATCAAACAAGAAATACTGGAAAAGTGTTGAAGAGCTAAACGAAAATAGTTCTATTGTTGAGGCGCTACAACAAAATGAGTTTGTGGAAGAAATTCCAACAGATGAGTTTTTGGGTGATAAGGAATCTTTAGAATCCTCATCTACTTCGCGTCGTGATTTCTTAAAATACGTTGGTTTTAGTACAGCAGCAGCTTCATTAGCGGCTTGTGAAGGACCCGTGATTAAGTCTATACCTTATGTTGTTCAGCCAACCGAAATTATTCCAGGTGTTGCTAATTATTATGCAACAACAATTGCTAACGGTTTTGATTTTGCAAGTGTTTTAGTAAAGACAAGAGAAGGTAGGCCTATTAAAATTGAAAATAATACTGATGCAGCCACCAATGGCATGGCTAATGCAAGGGTTAATGCTTCAGTTTTAGGGTTGTATGACAGCTTAAGGATTAAGGCACCAATGAAAGGTGACTCAAAAATTTCTTGGAAAGCTTTTATGTCTGAAACAACGTCAGCACTAAAAGGGTTAAATGGTAAATCAATTGTGTTATTGACGCAATCAATGCCTAGTCCTTCGACGAATAAATTAATTTCAGAATTCAAGGCTAAATACGGAAATGTAACACATATTTCTTATGATGCAGTTTCTGAATCGGCAACTTTAGATGCTTACCAAGCTAAATATGGTAAGCGAGGAATGGCTAATTATGATTTCTCTAAAGCTAAAACAATAGTTTCTATTGGTGCGGATTTCTTAGGAGATTGGCAAGGTGGAGGATTTGAGTCTGGTTATGCTACAAAGCGAATTCCAGACCATGGAAAAATGTCTAGACATATTCAGTTTGAATCTAATATGTCATTAACGGGCGCTAATGCTGATAAGCGTATTCCTTTAACACCAAGTGAACAGAAATTAGTATTAGCTAAATTATATAGTGAAATAACAGGCAATTCTGCAGGAGGTGTAAAGCTTTCAGAAAGATTAAATGTTGCTGTAAAATCTGCAGCTAAAGAAATAAGTTTAGCTGGAAGAAATGCTGTAGTAGTTACGGGTGTACAAGATGTTAACGCTCAAACAGTAGTATTAGATATAAATAGTTACCTTAAAAGTTCTGCTTTTGACCCTAGTACAACTATAAATACTAGACAAGGAAATGACAAGGCTGTTTCTAAATTAGTAGCTGACATGAAAGCCGGTAAAGTAGGAGCAATAATAATGAATGGTGTTAACCCTGTTTACACACTTCCGAATGCTTCAGATTTTAAAGAAGGATTAGCTAAAACGGAATTATCTATTGCTTTTTCAATGAAGCAAGATGAAACGTCTACAGATTGTCAGTATATTGCTGCTGCACCTCATTATCTTGAGTCTTGGGGAGATTTTGAATTAAAAACTGGTCATTATTCAATGATGCAGCCTACAATTCGTCCTTTGTTTGACACAAAACAGTTTCAAGAAGTTTTAATGACATGGGCTGGTATTTCTGGTTCTTACAGAGATTATTTAAAAACAGTTTGGAATAATGATATATTAAATGGTGCTTCATTTAATAAGGCGGTTCAAGATGGTGTGTTTGTAACACCTTCTGTGTCTAGCCGAAATGGCTCTTCTCATTCTACTTCAACAGTAGTAACCACTGAAACTAAATTAAAAGATAAAAAAGATAGAACATTTTTAGGAGGTGTTATTCATGATGTTGCAGTAGGTGTTGGAATTAAAGATGAAGACAAAGATGAATATGTTACAACATCTACGTCTACAACACTAAATAATACAAGCGCTAATTCAACTATAGGTTCGGTTTTATCAGGAGGAGCTGCGGCAAGAGCTTTAGCTAAAACTAAACCTTCTCAAGGTATGGAGTTGTCACTTTATACTAAAACAGGAATGGGTGATGGTCAACAAGCTAATAATCCTTGGTTACAAGAATTTCCTGATCCAATTACAAGAACTACTTGGGATAACTATTTAACGATTTCTCAAGCTGATGCTGATAAATTAGAATTAAAAAATTGGAATGTTGCCAATGGTGGTTTAAATGGTAGCTATGCTAAAGTTTCAGTAAATGGAGCAGAAGCGATTACAGTTCCAGTTATTATTCAGCCAGGACAAGCTAAAGGTTCTGTAGGAATGTCTTTTGGTTATGGAAGAACTTCTAAGGCTTTAAAAGATGAAATGAAAACTGGTGTTAATGCTTACCCATTATATCAGAATTTTAATGCGGTACAAAGCGTTTCAATAGAAAAAGCTACAGGCGAGCATGAGTTTGCTTGTGTACAACTGCATAATACTTTAATGGGTCGTGGTGATATCATTAAAGAAACAACTTTAGAAATTTTTAATACGTACGATAGAGAAGATAAGAGACATGGTTGGAACAAAGTTCCTGTAGTTTCTTTAAATCATATTGAAACAAAAGTTACGGATCCAGATGTTGATTTGTGGGATGAGTTTGACCGATCAGTTGGTCACCATTTTAACTTATCAATTGACTTAAATGCGTGTACAGGTTGTGGAGCATGTGTAATTGCATGTCACGCAGAAAACAATGTACCAGTTGTAGGTAAATCAGAAATGAGACGTAGTAGAGATATGCACTGGTTGCGTATTGACCGTTACTATTCTCATCAAGATACTTTTGAAGCAGATGATGCTAAGAAAGATGGTTTAAACGGTTTATTTGGAGAAAATGGTTCTTTAGGAGGTTTTGGTGAGATGGAAAGTCCTGCTGATAATCCACAAGTAGCGTTTCAACCTGTAATGTGTCAGCACTGTAATCACGCACCTTGTGAAACTGTTTGTCCTGTTGCTGCAACAGCGCATGGTCGTCAAGGTCAGAACCATATGGCTTATAACCGTTGTGTAGGTACTAGATATTGTGCAAACAACTGTCCTTATAAAGTACGTCGTTTTAACTGGTTCTTATATAATAAGAATGACGAGTTTGACTATTATATGAATGACGATTTAGGGCGTATGGTATTAAACCCAGATGTTACTGTTCGTTCTCGAGGTGTAATGGAGAAGTGTTCTATGTGTATTCAAAAAACACAAAAAACTATTCTTGATGCTAAACGTGAAGGACGCCCTGTTAAAGATGGTGAATTCCAAACAGCTTGTTCTGCAGCATGTGGAAATGGCGCAATGATTTTTGGAGATGTCAATGATAAAAACAGTAAGATTACAGCATTAAAAGAAGATGATCGTATGTATCACTTGTTAGAACACATAGGGACAAAACCTAATGTGATTTATCAAACAAAAGTGAGAAACACAACATCAAAAGCATAAAATAAATCTAAGAAACAAGTATATAATTATGGCGTCTCATTACGAAGCACCTATTAGAAGACCTTTAGTAACTGGAGAAAAATCGTATCACGATGTTACAATTGATGTAGCAAGACCAGTAGAAGGCAAAGCCAACAAAGCATGGTGGATTGTTTTCAGTATTGCTTTAGTAGCATTCCTTTGGGGAATAGGTTGTATTATTTATACAGTATCTACTGGTATTGGAGTTTGGGGTCTTAATAAGACTGTAAATTGGGCTTGGGATATTACTAACTTCGTTTGGTGGGTTGGTATTGGTCATGCCGGAACATTAATATCTGCGGTACTATTACTTTTCCGTCAAAAATGGAGAATGGCAATTAACCGTTCTGCAGAAGCAATGACAATTTTCTCAGTAGTACAAGCTGGATTGTTTCCTATTATTCACATGGGTCGTCCTTGGTTGGCGTATTGGGTTTTACCAATTCCAAACCAATTTGGTTCATTATGGGTAAATTTTAATTCACCTTTACTTTGGGATGTATTTGCAATTTCAACCTATTTATCGGTATCATTAGTATTCTGGTGGACTGGTTTATTACCTGATTTTGCAATGTTAAGAGATAGAGCAGTTAGGCCATTTCAAAAGAAAATTTACGCTTTAGTAAGTTTTGGTTGGTCTGGTAGAGCAAAAGATTGGCAACGTTTTGAAGAAGTATCTTTAGTACTTGCTGGTTTAGCAACACCTTTAGTACTTTCTGTACACACTATTGTATCTTTTGATTTTGCTACATCAGTTATTCCTGGTTGGCACACAACGATTTTTCCACCTTACTTCGTGGCAGGTGCAGTATTCTCAGGGTTTGCAATGGTAAATACGCTTCTTATTATTATGAGAAAAGTATGTAACCTTGAAGATTATATTACAGTACAACACATAGAATTAATGAATATTGTAATTATGATTACGGGTTCTATTGTTGGTGTAGCATATATAACAGAGTTGTTTATTGCATGGTATTCTGGTGTAGAATTCGAGCAGTATGCATTCTTAAATAGAGCAACTGGTCCTTACTGGTGGGCATATTGGGCAATGATGTCTTGTAATGTATTCTCTCCGCAGTTTATGTGGTTTAAGAAATTAAGAACAAGTATTATGTTTTCGTTTTTTATATCAATTGTGGTAAACATTGGTATGTGGTTTGAGCGTTTCGTAATTATTGTAACTTCATTACATAGAGATTATTTACCATCATCTTGGTCTATGTTCTCGCCTACATTTGTAGATATTGGGATTTTTATTGGAACTATTGGTTTCTTCTTTGTATTATTTTTATTGTACTCTCGTACTTTCCCAGTAATAGCACAAGCGGAAGTTAAAACAATTTTAAAATCTTCAGGAGAACGTTACAAAAACATAAGAGAACGAGGTGATAGTTTAGCTGGCACAGGTGCTGATGTTAGAACATCTAAACCAGTAGAATTTAAATCAACGGCAATTATTGCCGATAAACCGAAAGCTCTTCCAAGCAATGATGAAGAAAAGTTAAATAGCTTATTTGAAGGTATTGGCAAATTTGATCCGGCAACACAAACAGCTGATGATTTAAAAATTGTTAATGGAATTGGTCCTAAAATGGAAGAAGTTCTTAACAGCATAGGGATTTATACATTCCTTCAGGTTAGTAAAATGACGAAAAAAGAATATGATTTGTTAGATTCAATTACCGGTTCTTTCCCAGGAAGAGCAGAACGTGATGATTGGTCTGGACAAGCTAAAAACTTATTAAACAACTAATATAGTCTATGGAAGCTTCGAAAGTAATTCATGCTATTTATACAGATGATGATATACTAATGTCAGCCGTTAAAAAGGTAAAGGCAGAGAGATTTCACATTGAAGAGATATATACACCTTTTCCGGTTCACGGACTAGATAAGGCAATGGGATTAGCGCCAACACGTTTAGCAATTACAGCTTTTATTTATGGTTGTATTGGTATTACTGTTGCAACTGTAATGATGAATTTTATAATGATTAAAGATTGGCCACAAGATATTGGAGGCAAGCCAAGTTTTAGTTATTTAGAAAATTTACCTTCATTCGTACCTATTATGTTTGAGCTTACAGTATTTTTTGCTGCGCACTTAATGGTTATAACATTTTACATGAGAAGTAGAATGTGGCCATTTAAAAAAGCCGAAAATCCAGATCCAAGAACTACTGATGATCATTTTTTAATGGAAATCGCGGTTCATAATAATGAAGAATCATTAACGAACTTGTTAAAAGAAACAGGCGCAGTTGAGATAAATATTGTTGATAATAATGAAGATGCACATTAATATGAAGACAGTAGCAAAGTTTAGCACAGTTATAATTGTATTAGTTAGTTTAGTCTCTTGCCAAAAGACGTCTAGTAGAAACTATCAATACATGCCTAATATGTATGAGTCGATAGGTTATGAAACTTACCAAGAATCTGATGCATTTGGTAATGGTGTAGAGGCGCAATTGCCTGCAGAAGGATCAATACCAAGAGGTGATTTTATGCCTTTCGAAATTGAAAACACAAATGAAGGTTATGCTTTTGCAAAAGCTAATTTAAAGAATCCTTTAGACTCTACTCAGGTAGATTATGAAGTAGGTGGACCATTATATAATATTTATTGTGGTATTTGTCATGGAAATAAAGGTGATGGAAAGGGTAAATTAGTACAACGCGAAAAAATATTAGGTGTACCAAGTTATGCTGATGTAGGACGTGCAATTACAACTGGTAGTATTTACCACACGCTTTACTATGGTAAAAATACAATGGGTTCTTATGCTAACCAATTGAATGAGACCGAACGTTGGCAAGTGGTGGCGTATGTAGAGAAGCTTAAGGCAGATTTAGAAAAATAAGATTTAGATAAAGATTATATAAATGGAATATAAAATTTCAAATCGTTTAAAAATTGGTGCTATTGTTTTAATAGTTTTAGGACTATTAGGTATTAGTTACGGCTTTATTGATGCTAGTAGTGTCACTGAAGATAATATTACTGAATTTTTAGCAAACGAAGATCACCATGGTGATGCATATGCTAGTGATTCTCACAACTCTGATGCTTTACATGTAGAAGATCATCATGGTGGAGATGCTCATGGTGCTTCACATGCTGAACAAGATCATGGCATGAGTCATGAAGAGCATGTATTACACCAAATACATAATAGACCATATTCGGCATTATATATTGCTGCTTTCTTTTTCTTTATGATTTCTTTAGGTGTATTAGCGTTTTACGCTGTACAGTACGCAGCGCAAGCTGGTTGGTCTCCTGTATTATTTAGAGTAATGGAAGGTATAACATCTTATGTTTTACCAGGTGGTTTAATAGTTTTAGCAATTGCTTTCGCGGCAGATAGTCATTTATTCGTTTGGTTAACTGATGGTATTACAGATGTAGATAGTGATAAATATGATACTTTAGTTGCTGGTAAATCTGGCTGGTTAAATAAGACTGGTTTTTTTATTAGAGGTATTATTTTCGTAGCTGGTTGGTCATTATATCGTCATTTTTCTAGGAAATTTTCAGTCGCTCAAGATAATGCAGATGATAACCGTTATTTTAAAAAGAACTTTAGAATTGCAGCTGCATTTTTAGTATTCTTTATATACACTGAATCAATGATGTCTTGGGACTGGATAATGAGTGTAGACCCACACTGGTTTAGTACCTTATTTGGATGGTACTTATTAGCAGGTATGTTAGTTTGTGGAGTTACAGTAATTGCTATGATTGCTATATATTTAAAATCTAAAGGATTGTTAGAGCATGTAAATGATAGTCATATTCATGATTTAGCTAAATTTATGTTTGGTTTTAGTGTATTCTGGACCTATTTATGGTTCTCTCAATTTATGTTAATTTGGTATTCTGATATTCCAGAAGAAGTAACTTATTTTGTAACACGTATTGAAGATTATAAATTGCCTTTCTTTGGTATGATTGGTATGAATTTTATATTCCCGCTCTTACTATTAATGAATAGTGATTTTAAACGTGTAAATTGGTTTGTTATAATGGCAGGAGTTGTGATACTATGTGGTCATTATTTAGATATTTTTAATATGATTATGCCTGCAACTGTTGGAGATAGATGGTTTATAGGTATTCCTGAAATAGGAGCCATATTATTTTTTGCTGGTATATTTTTATACGTAGTCTTTACGGCTTTAGGGAAATATCCATTATTGGCAAAAAGAAGTCCGTTTATTGAAGAAAGTAAACATTTCCATTACTAATATAAAAAAAGAACAGAAACGATAATGACTGCTTTATTAACAATTATAATTGTACTCTTTGTTGCTGTTGCCTTATGGCAAATGGTAAAGATTTTTGACTTAGCTCAAGTTGGCACATCTAATTCTCAGATTGCTGATGATGAGGATAATAAAATCAATGGTTATTTAATGATAGGATTTTTAATCTTTATTTATTTAATAACAATACTTAGTTTTTGGTATTTAGGAGATCTACCATTAATGTCTAATGCTGCATCAGAACATGGTGTAGAAGTAGATAATCTTATGGTTATCTCAATGGTAATAATTTTTATAGTACAAATTTCAACCCAATTTGTTTTGCATTTCTTTGCTTATAAGTACCGTGGAGAAAAAGGTAAGAAAGCTTTATTTTATGCAGACAACACAACTTTAGAATTTATTTGGACTGTAATACCTGTAATAGTTTTAGCAGGTTTAATTATATATGGTTTATTTACATGGAATGATATAATGACAATTGATGAGGATGAAGATCCTATGGTAATTGAATTATATGCTCAGCAATTTAGTTGGAAAGCACGTTACAGTGGTGCAGATAATGTATTAGGTAAAGCTAATGTTAGATTAATTGATATTGATCGTGCTAATATTTTAGGTGTTGATGAATCTGATCCTAATGCGGTAGACGATGTTATTGTAACAGAATTACACTTACCAGTAGATAAACCGGTTGTATTTAAAATGCGTTCTCAAGATGTTTTACATTCTGCATACATGCCTCATTTTAGAGCTCAAATGAATTGTGTTCCTGGTATGGTAACACAATTTAGTTTTACACCGACTGTAACCACTGAAGATATGCGTCAGAACGAAGATATGGTTGAAAAGGTGAAGAATATTAATGAATTGAGATTAGAGAGAAAAGATGAAATTGAAGAGGCAGGACAAGAGTTAGTATACGAATTTGATTATTTGTTACTATGTAATAAAATATGTGGTAAATCGCACTACAATATGCAGATGAAGATTATTGTAGAAACTCAAGAGGAATTTGATGCTTGGATGAAAGAGCAGAAAACTTTTCCAAATTCATTAAATTAATAATTTTTTTTAAGAAAAAGATAATTTAGATTATGTCAGCAACTATAGATACACACGGTCACGAAGAAGATCACGACGTACATCACCATAAAGAAACATTTATCACTAAGTATATATTTAGTTTAGATCATAAAATGATTGCTAAACAATACTTAATCACAGGTACATTTATGGGAATTATAGGGATTTTAATGTCTATAATGTTCCGTATGCAAATTGCTTGGCCAGAAGAACCTAATGTATTATTTGAAGCCTTATTAGGAAAATGGGCACCAGATGGTGTTATGGATGCAGATATATATTTAGCATTAGTAACAATACATGGTACCATTATGGTATTTTTTGTTCTTACCGCTGGATTGAGTGGTACTTTTAGTAATTTATTAATTCCATTACAAATTGGTGCAAGAGATATGGCATCAGGTTTCTTAAACATGTTATCATTCTGGATATTTTTTGCGTCTTGTATGATTATGTTATTCTCATTATTTGTTGAAGCAGGTCCAGCAGCAGCAGGTTGGACAATATATCCTCCTCTAAGTGCACTACCAACAGCATCTGGTGGATCTGGTTTAGGTATGACTTTATGGTTGGTATCAATGGCGATATTTATTGCGCAGTCTTTAATAGGGTCTTTAAACTATATTGTAACTGTAATTAACTTACGTACAAAAGGTATGTCTATGACAAGATTGCCGTTGACAATTTGGGCATTATTTGTAACAGCCATTATTGGTGTAGTTTCTTTCCCTGTGTTATTATCTGCGGCACTTTTGTTAATAATGGATAGAAGTTTTGGAACTTCATTCTTCTTATCAGATATATTTATACAAGGTGAAGTATTACATTACCAAGGTGGTTCTCCTGTTTTGTTTGAGCATTTATTTTGGTTCTTAGGTCACCCAGAAGTTTACATTGTAATTTTACCAGCAATGGGATTAGTGTCAGAAATTATGGCATCTAACTCACGTAAACCAATTTTTGGTTATAGAGCCATGATTGCTTCTATTTTAGCAATTGCTTTCTTATCAACTATTGTTTGGGGTCACCATATGTTTATTTCTGGTATGAATCCTTTCTTAGGTTCTGTATTTACATTTACAACATTACTTATTGCTATACCTTCTGCTGTAAAAGCTTTCAACTGGATTACTACCATTTGGAAAGGTAATCTTCAGATGAATCCTGCCATGTTATTTTCTATTGGTTTTGTATCAACATTTATTACTGGTGGTTTAACAGGTATAATTTTAGGAGATTCTGCATTAGATATTAATGTTCACGATACATATTTTGTAATTGCGCACTTTCACTTAGTAATGGGTATTTCTGCACTATACGGAATGTTTGCTGGTATTTATCATTGGTACCCAAAGATGTATGGACGTATGATGAATAAGAATTTAGGTTATTTACATTTCTGGATAACCGCTGTTTGTGCTTATGGTGTTTTCTTCCCAATGCATTTTATTGGAATGGCAGGTTTACCTAGACGTTATTATACAAATTCAAATTTCCCTTTATTTGATGATTTAACAAATGCTAACGTTGTAATTACAATTTTTGCTATCATTGGTGGTATTGCACAAATTATATACTTGTATAATTTCTTTGCAAGTATGTTCTATGGTAAGAAAGCAGAACAGAATCCTTGGAAATCAACAACCTTAGAATGGACTACACCTGTTGAAGCTATTCATGGAAACTGGCCAGGAGCTATACCTCAAGTATATCGTTGGTCTTATGATTACAGCAAACCAGGTCATGATGTTGATTTTGTTCCTCAAAATGTTCCTTTAAAAGAAGGTGAAGAAGAATTACAACATTAAATTCTTATTATAAGACTCTTAAATAGAGATAAACAATATCAAAGCCTTTCTGTTTTCAGAAAGGCTTTTTCATTATATTTGTTTTGACTGCTTAGTAATGCTGAACTTTATTCAGAACTTTTTTATATAACTTAATTAGATTCCTATTTTCAACGGAACTCAATATGAACGAAAACCTTAACCCAAATAGCGACAATTTAACTCCAGAAGAATGGGATGTTGAAAAGAAATTAAGACCTTTATCGTTTGAAGACTTTACAGGTCAGGATCAAGTATTAGAAAACTTACTGGTTTTTGTAAAAGCTGCAAATCTTAGGGATGAAGCGTTAGATCATACGTTATTTCATGGACCTCCTGGTTTAGGTAAAACTACGTTAGCACATATTTTAGCTAATGAATTGGACGTTGGTATTAAAGTAACTTCAGGACCTGTTTTAGACAAACCAGGTGACTTAGCAGGATTACTTACAAACTTAGAAGAGCGTGATGTTTTATTTATTGATGAAATTCATCGGTTAAGTCCAATCGTAGAAGAGTATTTGTATTCTGCAATGGAAGATTATAAAATTGATATAATGATAGAGTCTGGCCCAAATGCTAGAACTGTTCAAATTAATTTAAATCCATTTACCTTAGTTGGTGCTACCACAAGGTCTGGCTTACTTACAGCACCAATGCGTGCGCGTTTTGGTATTAGTAGTCGTTTACAGTATTATAAAACAGAATTATTAACTACTATTGTACAGCGTAGTGCTTCAATTTTAAACATGCCAATTACTATGGAGGCTGCCATAGAAATCGCTGGTAGAAGTAGAGGAACACCTCGTATAGCGAATGCTTTATTAAGACGTGTTAGAGATTTTGCGCAAATAAAAGGTAATGGCAAAATAGATATTAAAATTGCCAAATTTGCATTAAAAGCGCTTAATGTAGATGCCTACGGTTTAGATGAAATGGATAACAAAATTTTAACCACAATCATTGAAAAATTTAAAGGAGGACCTGTTGGTATTAGCACAATTGCTACAGCCGTAAGTGAAAGTACAGAAACGGTAGAAGAAGTTTACGAGCCATTTCTCATACAACAAGGTTTTATAATGCGAACACCTCGTGGGCGTGAAGTAACAGAACAAGCCTACAAACATTTAGGTAAAATAAAAGGACCAACGCAAGGAGGTTTGTTTTAAAATAAAGCCTCAATTTGAATAAAGAACAAAATATACCATCGGTTTCATTACGTAAATTCTTAAAGCATTCTTTAGATATATTGAAGAATCCTTTGCCGTTTCATAATCAAAACTTTGAAGAAAAAGGTGATGTGTTCAGATTAAAAATTGGATTAAAAAACAGTGTGATTTTTGTTCGTGATGCATCTTTGGCAGAATATGTACTTCAAAAAAACCAGAAGAACTATACAAAATCTAAAATTCAAACTGAAGATTTAGTCAAGTATGTTGGTAAAGGATTATTAACCTCTGAAGGTGAACATTGGAAAAAACAACGAAAACTAATTCAACCGGCATTCCATAAAAAACAAGTAGTAAATCTATTAAATAATATAGAAAATGCTATTAAAACGGAATATAAAAGAATTACACCTAATGTTGTAATAGACATTTTTCCAATCCTAAATGATTTAGCATTTCAAACGGTTGTAAAATCTTTATTTAGTATCGCTGTTGATAAGCAAGATATTTCAGATCTTCAAAACATAACAGAGGAAACACAAAAAATGTTGGTTAAGGAATTGCGTCAACCATATTTAGGTTGGTGGTTTAATTTTAGTGGAGAAATTAAAAAACATACCGATTTAACTGATCAAGCCAGACAAATTTTAAAACACATTGTAAACAACAGGCGTATTTCTAAAACAAAAGAGCACGATTTGTTAGATATGCTTTTAGATGCAAAGTACGACGATGGTTCTTCTATGGCAGAAGAACAACTCGTAGACGAAATCTTAATTCTATTTGCTGCAGGTCACGAAACTACCTCTAATGCATTAACGTTTACAACACAATTATTAGCATTGCATCCAAAATGGCAAGACAAAATTTATAACGAGCGTAAAAAATTGGAAGAAGAGTCTAATGACCTAATGGATTTGGTGACAAAGTCAAAAATTTGCCAGCAAGTTATAGAAGAAGCTATGCGATTGTATCCACCAGCTTACTTTATAGATCGCGTAAATAAAGAACGAGATTCATTTAATGATATGGAATTTGAAGCTGGATCAAATTTATTATTTTCAGTTTACGAAATGCATCGTAATCCAAAACTATGGGAACAACCAAACACATTTTTACCAGAACGATTTAGCGAAGGTAGTCGAAAGTTTTCATCACAATATTTTCCATTTGGAGCAGGACCAAGAAAATGCATCGGAAACAATTTTGCCATGTTTGAGATGATAATTGCTATTTCTGAATTAGTGCATAACTATAAAATTATCCCAGATTTTGAAGCTATAGAAATAACACCTTTAATTACACTAAAACCAAAAAACGCTTTTTTAAAGTTTGAAGAGCGCATATAATGCATAATAATACAGCTAAATACACTGAATTAATTAAATCCGAAGCCAAGCGTCTCGGATTTTTATCTTGTGGCATCAGTAAAGCTGGTTTTTTAGAGGAAGAAGCACCAAGACTAGAACGCTGGTTAAATAATAACATGAATGGCGAAATGCGCTACATGGAAAATCATTTTGATAAACGTTTAGATCCAACTTTATTAGTAGAAGGTTCAAAATCTGTGGTGTCATTATTATTAAATTATTATCCTTCAGAATTTCAAACAAAGGACTCTTACAAGTTGTCTAAATACGCATACGGCAACGATTATCATCATGTTATAAAACATAAGCTAAAATCGTTGTTATATTTCATTCAAGATGAAATAGGAGAAGTTGGAGGACGCGCATTTGTAGATTCTGCACCTGTTTTAGATAAAGCTTGGGCTGCAAAATCTGGTTTGGGTTGGATAGGTAAACACTCTAACCTATTAACACAACAAGTAGGCTCATTCTATTTTATTGCCGAATTAATTATTGATTTAGAACTAGACTATGACACACCAGTTACGGATCATTGCGGAACATGTACGGCTTGTTTAGATGCTTGCCCAACAGAAGCCATTACAGAACCATACGTGGTAGATGGTAGCAAATGCATTTCGTACTTTACCATAGAACTAAAAGAAAATATTCCAACAGAATTTAAAGGCAAATTTAATGATTGGATGTTTGGCTGCGATATTTGCCAAGACGTTTGCCCTTGGAATAAATTTTCTAAACCTCATAACGAACCCTTATTTAATCCACATCCTGAGATATTAGATATGACCAAAAAGGAATGGGAGGAAATAACAGAAGATACGTTTAAAAAAGTGTTTCAGAAATCTGCGGTGAAACGAACTAAATTTTCTGGCTTGAAACGTAATATTAACTATCTGAAAGATTAATTTAAAAGCTTAATTTTGTACCTTTATTGCTTATTTAAATTTGATTATGAGCAAACAAAGCAAACGCCTAGAAGCCTTAGTATATCACGCCAAACCAACACCAGGAAAGATAAAAGTTGTACCTACAAAAAAGTATGCATCGCAGCGCGATTTATCCTTAGCCTATTCACCTGGTGTAGCAGAGCCTTGTTTAGAAATTGAAAAAGACGTTAACAATGTTTATAAATACACAGCTAAGGGAAATTTAGTTGCTGTAATCTCTAACGGAACAGCTGTTTTAGGATTAGGAAATATTGGACCTGAAGCCTCAAAACCAGTAATGGAAGGTAAAGGTTTACTTTTTAAAATCTTTGCAGATATTGATGTTTTTGATATTGAAGTAGACACAGAAGATGTAGATACTTTTATAGAAACTGTAAAAAATATTGCACCAACATTCGGTGGAATTAACCTTGAGGATATAAAAGCACCTGAAGCATTTGAAATAGAACGCAGATTAAAGGAGGAATTAGACATTCCTGTAATGCACGATGATCAACATGGTACTGCAATAATATCAGCAGCAGCATTAATAAATGCTTTAGAGATTGCAGAAAAGAAGATTGAAGATGTAAAAATAGTAGTGAGTGGTGCTGGTGCAGCAGCCATTTCTTGTACAAGATTATACCAAGCATGTGGAGCTAGCCGTGAGAATATTGTAATGCTCGATAGTAAAGGAGTTATAAGAAAAGATAGAGATAACCTTACCTCTCAAAAAGCAGAATTTGCTACACATCGTAAAATAGATACGTTAAGCGAAGCCATGGAAAATGCTGACGTGTTTATAGGTTTGTCTCAACCAGATATTGTTACACCAGAGATGCTAAAATCAATGTCTGCTAATCCGGTTGTATTTGCAATGGCAAATCCGGTGCCTGAGATAAATTATCAGTTAGCCATAGATACAAGAGAAGATATTATAATGGCAACTGGCCGTAGTGATCATCCTAACCAAGTTAATAATGTTCTTGGATTTCCATTTATTTTTAGAGGAGCACTCGATGTAAGAGCCACAAAAATAAATGAAGAAATGAAGATGGCAGCTGTTAAAGCGTTGTCTAATTTAGCAAAAGAACCTGTGCCAGAACAAGTAAATATTGCTTATGCAGAAACACGTTTAACATTTGGTAAAGATTATATTATTCCTAAACCTTTTGATCCTAGATTAATAGCCGAAGTTCCACCAGCAGTTGCAAAAGCCGCTATGGAAAGTGGAGTAGCACAAGAGTCTATTGAAGATTGGGACCGTTATAAAAATTCGTTGTTAGAGCGTTTAGGTTCTGATAATAAATTGGTAAGAATGCTTATCAGTAGAGCAAAAACAAACCCTAAAAGAGTGGTGTTTGCAGAAGCAGATCAATTAGATGTGTTAAAAGCAGCACAAATTACACATGATGAAGGTGTAGCTATACCAATTTTGTTAGGTAGAAAAGATGCGATTGTTAAGTTAATGGAAGAAATTGAGTTTGATGCTGATGTTCAAATTATAGACCCTAAGTCAGATGAAGAAACTGATCGTAAAAATGACTATGCAAAAGCTTATTGGGAAAAACGTAAAAGACAAGGCGTAACTGTTTATTCTGCACAAAAGAAAATGAGAGAGCGTAATTATTACGCTGCTATGATGGTTAACGAAGGCGATGCAGATGCATTAATTACAGGGTATTCTCGTAATTATCCTTCAGTAGTTAAGCCAATGTTAGAATTAATTGGTATGGCAGATGGTGTTGCAAGGGTGGCAACAACAAACGTAATGATGACACAACGTGGTCCAATGTTTTTAAGTGATACTTCCATAAATATTGATCCCAACGCTAAAGATTTGGCTAAGATTGCTAGGATGACAGCTAGAGTTACAAAAATGTTTGGAATTGAACCTGTTACAGCAATGATTTCGTATTCTAATTTTGGGTCTTCAGACAATCCTAGAGCAGAAAAAGTAAAAGAGGCCGTATCTTATTTACACAAGGCTTATCCAGAAATGATTGTGGATGGCGAATTACAAACCGATTTCGCTTTAAATTCAAAATTACTTCAAGATATTTTCCCGTTTTCAAAATTAGCTGGTAAAAAGGTAAATACTTTAGTGTTTCCAAATTTAGATGCCGCAAATATTACCTATAAATTATTAAAAGAATTAAACAATACAGAATCTATAGGTCCTATTATGATGGGAATGCGAAAACCTGTACACATTTTACAGTTAGGTGCAAGTGTAGATGAAATTGTAAACATGGCAGCGATTTCTGTAATTGATGCTCAAGAGCGCGATAGAAAGCAACATTAATCACTGATTTTATTAGGATTTGGGTGATGTTTTAATGAAAATAATTTTATTACTTTTGGGTTTTTAACTTCCGTTATAGATGATTACACATATTGAAGGTAAACTAGTAGAAAAAAATCCAACAGACGTTGTTATAGATTGCAATGGTGTTGGGTATTTTATTAATATTTCTTTTCATACATTTTCTCAAATTCCGGATAAAGAACATGTAAAACTTTATACCTACCTTCAGGTTAGAGAAGATTCTCAAAGTCTCTATGGATTTTCATCTAAAATGGAACGGGAAATATTTGTTTTATTAGTATCTGTTAGTGGTATTGGTGCAAATACAGCGCGTACTATGTTGTCTTCGTTAACACCAGATCAAGTAAAGGAAGGAATTGCAGGAGGAGATGTTTCTTTAATACAAAGCGTTAAAGGAATTGGTCTAAAAACAGCACAGCGCGTTATTATTGATTTAAAGGATAAAGTGTTAAAAGTTTATGGATTAGACGAACTTTCTCTTACACCAAACAATACTAACAAAGATGAAGCGTTATCAGCTTTAGATGTTTTAGGATTTAATAAAAAACAATCCGAAAAAGTAGTCGATAAAATTTTACAAGCCCAACCAGACGCCCAAGTGGAGCAAATTATAAAAGAAGCTCTAAAAAACTTATAATGCAATTGAATACAACTAACTATAATCGCGCTTTATCCTATAGGTTTTATTTTGTATTAGCATTTCTTATGCTAATAAGTAATTCAATAATGGCTCAACAAACAGAGCAAGAAACCGAACAAGATAGCACAATTACAACATTTTCATTTGGTAAGTTAAACATGCCAAATCCAAATAGTATAGTTTCAAAATATACGTATGATCCGATTTTAGACCGTTACATTTACACTGAAAAAATAGGAAATTTTAATATTAATTATCCATTAATATTAACAGCAGAAGAATTTCAAAAATTAGTATTAGAAGAAAAGCTTAAAGCTTATTATAAGAAAATGGCTGATGCCAAGGCCGGACAAAAAGAGGGCTCAGAAGAAGATCAGAAAAATTTATTACCAGAGTTTTATGTTAATTCTGGTTTGTTTGAAAGTATTTTTGGTGGTAATACCATAAATATTATTCCTCAAGGTTCGGTAGAAGTAGATTTAGGTGTTTTGTTTTCAAAACAAGATAACCCAACACTTTCACCACAAAACAGAACAAATTTTACTTTTGATTTTGACCAAAGAATAAGTTTAAGTTTACTAGGAAAAGTAGGTACAAGACTTCAAGTCACAGCTAATTATGATACCGAAGCGACTTTCGATTTTCAACAAGTTGTAAAATTAGAATACACACCAACAGAAGATGATATTATTAGAAAAATTGAAGTTGGTAATGTAAGTATGCCTCTCAATAGTTCACTTATAACTGGTGCACAAAGTTTATTTGGTGTAAAGACGGAACTACAATTTGGTAAAACTAGAGTAACAGCCGTTTTTTCTGAGCAACAATCCGAGTCTAAATCAGTAACCGCACAAGGAGGAGGAACTGTAGAAGAGTTTGAGTTTTTTGCGAGAGATTATGATGAGAACAGACACTTTTTCTTAGCGCATTATTTTAGAGATAATTATAACGATGCATTATTAAATTATCCTTTTATAAACAATGATGGTCTAGAAATAACAAGAATAGAGGTTTGGGTAACCAATAGAATTAATCAAACTGAAAATGTTAGAAATGTCGTTGCGTTTCAAGATTTAGGTGAGTCCGAAGCTGATAATATTGGGTTAGACGATCCTCTTCCTGCTGGTTTTATAAATAATCCTAACGCACGTCCAGATAATGAAAACAATGATTTAGATCCTACAAATATTGGTGGAGCAGGTTCCATTTTAACCAGTTTAGTAAGAGATGTTAGTACTGTTGAAGAAGGAATATCTGTTAGTATGGATGAAGGTTTTGATTATGGTAAGTTAGAATCTGCGAGAAAATTAACAGAAAATCAAGATTACGTTTTAAATTCAGATTTAGGTTACATTTCCTTAAGTCAACGCTTATTAAATGACGAAGTTTTAGGTGTTGCTTTTCAATATACAGTTGGAGGCGTAGTTTATCAAGTTGGTGAATTTGCTAATGACGGTGTAGATGCAACATCAGTAGATTCCTCTACAGGAACAGAGGTGGTTAATAGCCAGAGTTTAATTCTTAAAATGTTAAAAAGCGCTGTAACATCTGTTGAAGAACCGATTTGGGATTTAATGATGAAAAATATTTACGATACTGGTGCTTATAGTATTAGTGAGGATGATTTTAAACTAAATATTTTCTACACAGAGTCTTCTTCCCTTAATTATATTACACCGGTTGAAGGTACAGAATTCCCACTTTTTGATAGTAATACGCCAAATGTTCCTGGCGATGATACGGTAATTAATGAAACACCATTAATACGCTTGTTTCATTTAGATAAATTAAACTCAAATGGCGATCCCCAAGAAGGAGGTGATGGCTTTTTTGATTTTGAAGAAGGGACAACCATTTTAGCCCAGAATGGAAAAATTATTTTTACCAAAGTAGAACCGTTTGGTCGTTATCTATTTGATGTTTTAGATGATGATGGTAATGATAATGATAATGAGGCAGATTATGAGGATATCACTGACACCGAAGTAGGCTATAATGAAAACCAAAAAAAATACGTTTACGATAGATTATATAAATCTACAAAAACCGATGCCTTAGACGAATCCGATAAAAATAAGTTTGAAATAAAAGGTACGTATACCAGTAGTGGAAGTGATGGTGCCATTTCCTTAGGTGCGTTTAATGTGCCAAGAGGTTCCGTTACGGTTAGTGCAGGTGGTCGTGTTTTAGTAGAGGGTATAGATTATACAGTAAACTACCAATTAGGCCAAGTAGAAATTTTAGATGAAGCTTTAAAAGCATCAGATACACCAATTGAGGTTTCTGTAGAAAATAATTCTGTTTTTGGTCAGCAAACTAAGCGATTTGCAGGTATAAATGTAGAGCATCAATTCAATGAGAATTTTGTTTTAGGTGCTACGTTATTAAATTTAAGTGAACGCCCAGTTACGCAAAAGGCTAATTACGGATCAGAGTCAATAAATAACACCATTTTTGGATTTAACGGTAATTATTCTACAGAAGTACCATTCTTAACAAGACTTGCAAACAAACTTCCAAATATAGATACAGATGTACCTTCTAACTTATCTGTTAGAGGAGAATTTGCATATTTGTTACCAGGTGCTCCAAACGGAACAGATTTTAATGATGAAGCTACAGCTTATATAGATGATTTTGAAGGAACCCAAGGTTCTATAGATTTATTAAGTCCTTTGTCTTGGTATTTATCTAGTAGACCTGTAGATTTACCTTCAACAATAAATGGTAGTGATAATAAGGGTATAGATAACGGTTATGGTAGAGGTTTATTAAACTGGTATACTATTGATCCTATTTTTTATGGTAGCCTAGCACCAAGTGAAATTGATGATGATGATATTTCTGATTTAAATACAAGACGTATTTTTATTGAAGAAATTTTCCCAGAAACGGATATTGTACAAGGACAAACTACTGTAATTAATACGTTAGATTTAGCATACTATCCTGGAGAACGTGGTCCTTATAATTTTGATCCAGAAGAATTACAAGGGACTGTTTCACCAGACCAGCGTTGGGCTGGGATTACTAGGCAATTAACATCTACTGATTTTGAGCAAGCCAACGTAGAGTATATAGAATTTTGGATTCAAGATCCATTTTTAGATAGTCCAACCAACCAAGGTGGAAAATTATTAATTAACCTTGGTAATATTTCTGAAGATGTATTGCGCGATGGTAAAAAACAATATGAAAATGGCCTACCAGAAGATGGTGATATTTCATTATTAACACCAACTGTATTTGGTGGTGTAGTGCCAGAAAATCAATCATTAATATATACGTTTGATACAACAGGTGATCAAAGAGACAACCAAGATGTTGGATATGATGGTTATGATGATGCAGAAGAAATTGCAGAATTTGGAGTTCAGTTTGGAGAAGATCCTGCAAACGATAATTATGAGTATTATTTAAATACAGACGGAAATATTTTAGAACGTTATAAAAAGTATAATGGTACAGAAGGCAATTCGCCAGATGTATTTACAGATACAAATAGAGGTTCTACAACACAGCCAGATGTAGAAGATATCAATAGAGATAATACAATGAATACTATTGATAGTTACTATGAGTATGAAATTGAAATTACACCAGCTCAACTTAACGATCCCACCAATCCATTAATTTACGACAGAAAAGAAAATGTTGAGGTAACCCTTCCTAATGGAGAAGTAAGAGATGATATTACTTGGTACCAATTTAGAATTCCAATAGATGAACCTACAGATGCAATAGGTGGTATTTCAGATATTAGATCAATGCGTTTTGCAAGGTTATATCTTAAAGAATTTAATGAAAACACAGTACTTCGTTTTGCAAGCTTAGACTTAGTAAGAAGTGATTGGATTCGTTATACCGCTGACTTAGATAACGACACTACCAATGATAGTCCAAATGCAGAGTTTAATGTAAGTACGGTTGGTATTGAAGAAAATGATGGAGATTATGAATCGCCTCCAGGTATTGAGCGAGAAGAGTTAAATAATAATAATACCATTGTTAGAGAAAATGAACAATCATTAGTAGTTAATGTTTGTGATTTAGAGCCAACGGACTTAAAAGGGGTTTATAAAAATATTAATTTAGATATGCGCCAATACAACAATTTGCGTATGTTTTTACATGCTGAGGCTCAAGAAGGCTCTAGTTTAGATTCTGGCGAATTAGTTGGTTTCATAAGAATGGGTAATGATTTTACAGACAATTATTACCAAATAGAAATTCCGCTTTTAACAACAGACGACGCAACAGGTTCTGCCGAAGAACAAATGTGGCCTGAGGAAAATGAAATTACATTGCCTTTAGAGTATTTACAAACCATTAAATCCCTCGGTATTGCTGCAGGTACTTTGGGAGATGAAGAACCTACATATTATAATATTGTTGATGGTGAATTAAATGAAGAACCCTTAGCAAATGGTAATGTTGACTTTTTAGATGTTATATCTGGCGGTATTAAACAACAACGTATTTCAATAAAAGGAAATCCTAGTTATGGAGATATAAGAGTTTTAATGGTAGGTGTTAAAAACTCTGGTACCTCAATAAATAACGACACGGCTTGTGGAGAGGTTTGGTTTAATGAACTTAGGATGTCTGGATTAGAAAATGAAGGTGGTTGGGCTGCGGTTTTAAGCATGGACACTAATATTGCAGATTTTGCAGATATTAGCGCCACAGGTTCTAAAAGTACTATTGGTTTTGGCGGTATTGAAGAAGGTCCAAGCGAACGTAGTTTAGAAGACGTTCAGTCTTATGATGTAACAACAAACATTCAATTAGGTCAATTACTACCAAAAAAATGGGGTGTTCAGTTACCTTTTAATTATTCCCAAAGTGAAGAGTTAGTAACACCAAAATACGATGCATATTACGATGATCTTACCTTAGAATCTCGTATTGATGCAGCAGAAACCGAAGAAGAAGAAGATTTAATTGCAAGCCAATCCGAAGAATATACAAAACGGAAAAGTATAAATTTTATTGGTGTAAGAAAACTAAAGACAGGTGAAGCTAAAAAGCATTTTTACGATATAGAAAATCTTACGCTTAATTATTCTTATAATAAAGTAGAACAACGCGATTTTGAAATAGAAAGGTCTTTAGATCAAACGGTAAGGGCAGGTGCAAATTATAACTATACTTTTGAGCCTTTAAAAATTGAACCTTTTAAAAAGAATGATTCTTTATTCACCGGTAAGAATTGGAAGATTTTAAAAGATTTTAATTTAAATCTATTACCATCTAGTTTTAGTATTAACACAGACATTAATAGACAATTTAGTAAACGAAAATTTAGGGAAGTAGAATTATCTAGTGATGATATTGGTTTAGAGGAATTATTTAGCAGAAATTACACTTTCGATTTTCAATATGCACTAAATTATAATCTTACAGATGCATTAAGTATTAACTTTTCGGCATCTAATACAAATATTGTACGTAATTATTTTATAGATAATAATCTTTCTGGTAGCCAAGATCCGGAGTTAGATGTATGGGATGGTTTTTTTGATTTTGGAGACCCAAATTACCAAACTCAATCATTGCAGGTTAATTATGAACTACCATTATATAAAATTCCTGCTTTAAGTTTTTTAAGAACAACATATTCTTATAATGGTTCTTTTCAATGGCAAAAAGGTTCAGATTTATATGAAGATTTAGAAGTTGATGGTGTAACATATAATCTTGGGCACTCCATTCAGAACTCTAACACCCATAATATTAACTCTACATTTAATATGGAAACCTTATATAAAACCATTGGTTTGGTAAGAAAAGGTAAAAAACGAAATAGTAGAGGACGTACAAGAGAAGTTAGTTCTAGAAGCAGAACTGTTGCTACAAAAAAAGAAGGCGAAGATAAAGATGCTAACAAACTTAGCGCAGGTAAAAAAGCATATAATACTTTTGTAGATATTGTGACTATGGTAAAACGTATTCAACTTGGCTATACCGAAAATAACGGAACATATTTACCTGGATATTTAGAATCGCCAGGTTTTGTTGGGACTTTAAAACCAACTATTGGTTATACGTTTGGTAGTCAGCAAGATATTAGAGATTTGGCAGCTAGAAATGGTTGGTTATCTATTTTTCCTAGTCTAAATGAGCAATATACAGAAGTAAAAAATACATCATTAGTGTTTTCTGCGAATTTAGAACCGATGAGGAATTTAAAAATTGATCTTACAGGTAACAGAACATTTGCTGAAAATTTATCTGAAAGTTTCCAAGCCATTGATGAAGATTTAGACGGCTTAAGTGATACGTACGAAGAGTTAATTACCAATTCATACGGAAACTTTAATATTTCAACAGTTTTATTAAAAACAGCATTTAATGCTAGTGACGAAAATCAATCAAAAACCTTTGATGATTTTAGAGCTAACAGGCTAGTTATAGCAAATCGTTTGGCGAGAGAATTTTATGGAGATACGCCATATAACGTAGATGCAGAAGGTTACCCAGAAGGTTTTGGTAAAACAAGCCAACGTGTATTATTGCCTGCATTTTTATCCGCCTACCAAGGCACCGATCCAGATAAGGTAAGTACAGGTGCATTTAGAGATATACCAATTCCTAACTGGACGTTAAAATATACTGGTTTAATGAATATTCCTTGGTTTAAAAAAACCTTTAGACGTTTCTCTATTCAGCATGGTTACAGGTCTAGTTATACAGTAAATCAATTTATTACTAATTTAGATTATACAGCGGGAGATGGCAATGAAGCTTACGTTGATCAGCCAGATGATGCTTTAGATGCTTCTGGTAATTATAAAAGCGAAACACTATATAGTAACATAAACTTAGAAGAGCAATTTAGTCCGTTAATGCGTTTAGATTTTGAAATGAAAAATTCTATAAAAGTATTAGCAGAAATTAAAACCGATAGAACTTTATCTTTAAGTTTTGATAATAATTTAATGACAGAAATTCAAGGTAAAGAATATACACTAGGATTAGGTTATAGATTTAAAGACTTAAGAATACGATCACAACTTGCAGGACCAAAGCAGATAATTGTAAGCGATTTAAATATGCAGGCAGATATTTCAGTTAGAGACAATAAAACAATTATTAGATATTTAGATATAGAGAATAATCAAATAACAGCAGGTCAAACAATTTGGGGATTAAAATATACAGCAGATTATGCCTTTAGTAAAAACCTTACTGGTATTTTCTATTTTGATTACACATTCTCAGATTTTGCTATATCAACATCTTACCCTCAAACATCTTTAAGAACCGGAATTACATTACGCTATAATTTTGGTAATTAAACTTGAATTGAAAGTTTTAAAAAATTACATTTGTTGTATTACTAATATAATAGAATAAAAATGAATATACCATCAGAATTAAAGTACACCAAAGACCATGAGTGGGTTAAAATTGAAGGCGATGTTGCTACCATAGGTATTACAGATTTTGCACAAAGTGAATTAGGCGATATAGTATATGTAGAAGTAGATACCTTAGATGAAACTTTAGATATTGAAGAAGTATTTGGTACTGTTGAAGCAGTAAAAACAGTTTCAGATTTATTTTTACCATTATCTGGTGAAATAACAGAATTTAACGAAGGGTTAGAAGATGAACCAGAAAAAGTAAATACAGACCCTTATGGTGATGGTTGGATGATTAAGTTAAAATTCTCTGATGCTTCTCAAATAGATGGTTTATTATCTTCAGAAGATTATAAAGCACTAATTAGTGGTTAAAAAAATACTATTACCTGCGTCAATACTATACACGTTGACATTAATTATTGCGAGTTTAATAACCCTTAAAGCTGTGCCTAGTTTAGGGTCTTCATTTGATGATAAAATTTATCACATAGTCGCATATACAGGTTTAGCATTTTTATGGACTAGTACATATAAGCCGTTTAAAACTAGATATATACCATTTGTTGTATTTTTTTTGTCAGCATTTCTAGGATTTATTTTAGAGTTACTTCAATATCTTGTTAATCCTAATAGAACATATGATACTTACGATTTAATAGCAAATGGTTTAGGGGCAATGTTTGGTACGTTAATTGCTGTACAAATAAATGTGTATAAATTAAAATAACATAAAGCATTGCTTTTTTTACTATTATTTATTTAAATTAGCACTGTTATAATAAACTAAAACTCTATGGAACTTAAAAAAAATCCGAAATCGGACGTCAGTCGTAACAGTTCATTGTATTTTGCTGTTGGTCTACTTTTAATGTTAGGCATTACTTATATGGCGATAAATTATAAAACATATGATAAGAGTGATATCGTGGTTGATTCGCTTAATTTAGATGATGAATTAATAGAAGAAGCACCAGTCACAGAGCAAATTGCAACACCACCACCGCCACCACCGCCACCACCTGCAGCTCCAGAAGTTATAGAAGTTGTTGAAGATGAAGTAGAGGTTGAAGAAACTGTGATTGAATCTACAGAAACTGAAATGGAAACAGAAATTGTTGAAATTGAAGAAGTAGAAGTAGTTGAGGTTGAAGAAGAGGTAGAAGTACCATTTAACGTAATTGAAAATGTGGCTGTTTTTCCGGGTTGTGAAAAAAAGAAAGGTAACGCTGCAAAAAAAGCTTGTATGAATGAAAAGGTGAACAAATTCATCGGAAAAAAGTTTAATACAGATTTAGCTAGTGACTTAGGATTACCTCCAGGAAAAAAGAGAATCTTTGTACAGTTTAAAGTAGACAAATCAGGAAACATTTCAAGTATCGTTGCTCGTGGTCCTCACCCTGGATTAGAAAAAGAGGCTAAACGAGTTATTAGTCAGTTACCTAAAATGAAACCAGGAAAGCAAAGAGGTAAAGCGGTAGTAATGCCATTCTCTATTCCAATTGTATTTCAAGTACAAGACTAAGCATAGACTTTTTATATACCATATAAAAATCCCGTTCAAAATTAATTGGACGGGATTTTCGTTTTGGTATGCTTATTGTGACTTTGACATAATATTAACATTTAAATAATAGTATTATGAAAAATTCTAAAAAAGACTTCGGTTTTGCTGGTCAGAGCACTACTGAAGTAAAGAAATCACAAAAGCACGATGCAAATTTACAAAAAAACTCAACCCTTTATTTTCAAATAGGGTTGATACTTTGTTTATTGGGTACTTATGCTCTTTTTGAAATGCAATTTCAAGAGAAAAAATTTGTTTTAATTGAAGATGATACCGCTAAGGTAGATCCCGTCATCATAGATTATGTGCCGCCTTTTGTAGAGGAGGTTATTAAACCAAAAGCTTCTGAGTCTACGCCAAGTGTTAAAATTACAGATGTCGTTAAAGTTGTAGAAGATGATCAACCTGTGATAAAAACCATTATTAAAACAGAAACAGACCCAGTTGTTTCTTCAGATCCTGTGAAAGTTGGAGAAATAAATGTTATAGATGAGCCAACAGAATTGGATGATATACCTTTTGTAGCAATTGAGAAAGTACCTGTATATCCTGGTTGCGAGAAGTATAAAACCAATAATAAACGAAAAAAATGTATGTCTGAAAGAATTACTAAACTAATAAATAATAAATTTAATACTGATATAGGTTATAAATATGGTCTTTCGGGAAGACAAAGAATCCATACGCAATTTACAATTGATAAAAATGGAACCATTACAGATATTAAAATTAAAGGACCACATTCAGCTCTAGAAAAAGAGGCAAATAGAGTAATTAATAAAATTCCTAAAATGGCACCAGGTTTACAGCGCAATATTCCTGTAGGTGTAATTTATACACTCCCAATTGTGTTTGAAATTAGAAACTAAATTACTTTAAATTCTTAATAGTTTATAACCGTTATTCTTATAATAGCGGTTTTTTTATGACCGTTTCCGAGTTAAGTATACTAAAAAAATTGAGTATCTTTCGCACTTTAAAATTTTCTTTTTTATGAAGCGCATTTTGTTGCTGGTTATTCTATTAACAACCACTTTAGGTTATACACAATCATTTTCATCTTATGAAAAACCTCCAGTGTTTAAAGCCTGTGATTCTGTAGCTGTAGATCAATTAAAATCTTGTTTCAATTTTACGTTAAATACATTTATATATGAGAATTTTAAAGTACCTCAAATAGTAGAAGACGATTCTTATAAAGGTGATGTACAATTATTGTTTGAAGTTAATAAGGAAGGTAATTTTAAAGTTATCTACGTTGATGCTATTTATGACGAATTAAAAACTGAAAGCGAACGTGTATTTAATTTACTGCCTAAAATTACACCTGCAACCTATAACGGTAATCCTACCTTTACTCAATATAGTATCACTTTAACGATTCCATTAGTAGCGCCTAAAAAAATGGAAGTTAAATCTGTAAACAACGTTGCGTTAACTGAAAATGAAACTTTAAATGCAACCTTGTCTAATGAGTTTGATCAAATTGAAAAAGAGTTAAAGCCTTATGAAAAACTAGAATATTCTAGCCAATTAAATATTCCTTTTACACATTCGTATTACGCGCGTTTCGATCAAGAAATGAATGCTATTGGTACTAATAGCCATACAGGTGCTAAACCTTTTGTGTATAGTGATGTTGCTCGCTATTATAATATTAAAGCAGAAAAAGAAAGTTTAGCAAAAAATACCAATTCTTGGTTTGGTAAAAAATTATATAACGAGCATTTGGTAGAAGTGCAAGGTAAAGATTATTGGTTTACGGTGGATCCAATTTTAGACCTTCAAATAGGGAAAGACACAGATACTGATGCTGAGTTTAATTCAACATGGAATAATACAAGAGGTATTAATATACAAGCAGGTTTAGGTAAACGATTTAATTTAACAGCTTCTGTTTACGAAAGTCAAGGACGTTTTGCACAATATTTTAATCAATATGCAGAAAGTTTAAAAGCCTTTGGGCCAGATCCTGCAATTATTCCTGGTCGTGGTATAGCAAAACGTTTTAAGGATGATGCTTATGATTACCCTGTTGCCGAAGCGTATATGTCTTACACACCGGCTGATTTTTTAAATATTCAGTTTGGTCATGGTAAAAACTTTATAGGCGATGGTTACCGTTCTTTATTGCAAAGTGACGTGGCGAGCCCTTATCCATTTTTAAAACTTAATGCTACGTTTTGGAAAATTAAATATACAAGTACTTGGATGTGGCTAAAAGACGTTAGGCCAGAAGTAGTGGTTGATGATGCTTTTTTAACTAAATATATGGCAAATCATTATTTAAGTTGGAACGTTAATAAACGTTTAAACATTGGTTTGTTTGAATCTGTTATGTGGGCAGATACCAATGGGAGAGGGTTTGATGTTAATTATTTAAATCCAATTATTTTTTTTAGAGCTATTGAGTTTCAAACCGGTCAAGGTGCTGGCAATGCCATATTGGGTTTAACCTCTAAATATAAATGGAATAATAAAGTGAATCTTTACGGTCAATTTGTTTTAGATGAATTTTCATTAAGTGATATTAAAGCTCAAGAAAAAAGTTGGAAAAACAAATTTGGGTATCAATTAGGTCTAAAATATTTTAATGCATTTAAAGTGAATAATTTATTACTTCAAGCAGAATATAATCAGGTGAGACCTTATACGTATTCACATAACACTCAAATTTTAAATTACGGACATTTTAACCAGCCAATGGCACACCTTTGGGGAGCCAATTTTAGAGAGTTTGTATTAATTGGTCGTTATAACTACCAGAGATGGTTTGGTGATGCAAAGATGATAATTGGTCAACGTGGTTTAGATTATAATACAGATGAAGATAATTTTTCTTATGGTGGCGATATTTATAGAGATTATAATGATAGAAATGCCGATACTGGCATTGAAATAGCACAAGGAAATAAGACCAATAGTTTTATGGCAGAATTGCAAGCCGGTTATCTGTTAAATCCAACCACAAACCTTAAAATATTTACAAATATTATTTACAGAGATTATAACCCAGATACGGTTAACGAAACTACGGTTCGTAATGGTTCAGTTTGGTTTAGTTTTGGGGTAAGAACCGATTTGTTTAATTGGTATAACGATATTTAATCTTCAGAGTCGTTTTGTTTTGTTTTTAAACTTCTGTAAAACGTTAATCTTATTTTTTCACTATTTATAAATCCTGTTCCATAATCTAAATCATCATAAGTTTTAGTTATGCTAGTGTCGTTTTTTACATCGTCTTCTGTTTTACCTTCATCAATTGCCTTTAGAATAGAAGATTTTAAACTTTCTAGCATTGTTAAAAATGTTTTGTACTCTTGTTTGTTAGATAATTTACCGTGACCAGGAATAATTTTTGTTTCATCATTAATTACCATTAAGCTACGTTTTACTGCAGAAATATAACCATCTACACTTCCTCCAGAATTTAAATCAATATAAGGATAGCGATTATTGAAATACGTATCTCCTGTGTGTAAAACATTGCTTTCGGTAAAATACAATATAGCATCACCATCTGTATGTGCATTTTCAGTGTGAAAAATAGCTACACTTTCTCCATTGATATAAATGTTTAATTTATCATTAAAGGTTATTACTGGTAGTGCTTCTTTTGGTTTATTGCTACCATCTTTTTGCACTTCTGTTAAACGTTTTCTTACATTATCATGTGCAATTAATGTAGCTCCTGCTTTTGCAAGGTTCTCATTTCCGCCAGTATGATCACCATGAAAATGCGTATTTACTAAAAATTTGATGGGTTTATCACTTAGTTTTTTTATGCTTGCCAATATTTTATCAGATAGTGGAGCAAACTGATCATCTATTACAAAAACGCCGTCTTCTCCAATGGAAATTCCAATATTTCCTCCGGCGCCTTCAAGCATATACGTGTGTTCAGTTAATTTTATAGATTTAATTTCAACAGAATCAAATCTATTTTGGGAGATAATTGTAGATGAAATAAATATTAAAAGAATTGTAATGTAATTTCTAATTGTCATGGTGATGATTTAGGCTTCTTTGGTCCTATAAAAATACTAAAACTTACAGTAAAACCTACTCATTAATTAAAACTAAGGCATTACGTTGGTTAGAATCAATTTTCAAACTATCTTTGCACGCGTTTTAAAAGGAATAAAATTTATACAGTTTGAGTAGCACAAAATCATCGGTATCAACAGCTTCTGTTGTAACAGATTTTAAGGAAATCACCAAAATGGGATTGTCTTTAAGTGTTGTGTTTTCGTCTTTAGCTGGTTATTTTCTTGGAGCAGAAACAATTAGTTTTACAGCTTTATTTTTATTGGCAATTGGTGGTTATTTTATGGTTGGTGCATCTAATGCATACAATCAAATCATTGAGCGCGATTTAGATGCGTTAATGGAAAGAACTAAGAATAGGCCAATTCCTGCAGGTAGAATGAGCGTGAATACTGCATTTATTATTGCCACGTCATTTACAATTTTAGGATTAATTACTTTATACGTTATTAACCCTAAAACAGCTATGTATGGCGCAATTTCAATATTTTTATATACCAGTGTCTATACCCCTTTAAAAACTAAAACTTCCTTATCTGTATTTGTTGGTGCGTTGCCTGGCGCAATTCCATTTATGTTAGGTTGGGTTGCTGCAAGAGACAGTTTTGGTATTGAACCAGGTATGTTGTTTGCAATTCAATTTTTTTGGCAATTCCCTCATTTTTGGTCTATCGGTTGGTTTTTGCATGAAGATTATAAAAAAGGAGGTTTCTATATGTTACCTACAGGAGAACCAGATAAAGGGACCGCAGTACAAATTATAATGTATAGTGTTTGGACTATTATTGTATCTATATTACCAGTATTTGGTTTTACAGGTGATTTAAAATTATCTATTGTAGGTGCTGTACTAGTATTTCTATTAGGTTTAGTTATGCTGAATTATGCGTTAAGATTATTTAAGTTAAGATCAATAAAAGCTGCAAAACAACTTATGTTGTCTAGCGTGTTTTACATTACATTGTTGCAAATTATATATGTAGCAGATAAATATTTGAAACTAGTGTTGTGATAAAGTTTAATGGTAGATTACGTAACCATAAATCAAGGATTAAATTTTTTAAAAAAGTTCAATAAGAATTATAAGAGATTAAATAGATGGATTTAACACAAGGAACAGATCAAGAGAAAACAGCAAGGTCTAAAAAGATGATGCTATGGTTTGGCATTGGCTCTTTAATTATGTCCTTTGCTGGTTTAATAAGTGCATTTATAGTCAGTAGTAAACAACGACTAAATGAAGATTGGTTGGTAGATTACCAATTACCACCAGCATTTTTAATAAGTTTAGTGCTTATTTTGTTAAGTAGTTTTACTTTTATACTAGGAAAGAATGCCCTAAAACAAAATAACAGAAAGATGGTAACTATCTGGTTGTTAGCAACCTTGATTTTGGGAGTTGGGTTTGTTTATAATCAATTTGTTGGTTTTGGAGAAATTATAGCTTCAGGTTATCACTTTGCTGGCCCTACTAGTAATATTACAATGTCTTACATATATGTTATCGCTGTATTGCATATAGCGCACGTTATTGCTGGCCTAATATGTTTAATTGTCGTAATTTATAATCATTTTAAACAAAAGTATAATGCCAACAATATGTTGGGTTTTGAACTAGCAGCAAATTTCTGGCATTTCGTAGATATGCTTTGGCTTGTGCTCTTTTTGTTTTTATATTTTTTTAAATATATAATTTGATTATTTTTGTCCAATCTTTAAAATTTAAATAAATTCTATGAATTCTACAGTAGCTACTGATACAGAAGAAAAAACTTGGGGAGGTGGTAATAAGCCACTAAATGCAAGTTACGGAAAAATGATGATGTGGTTCTTCATTGTATCTGATGCATTAACGTTTTCAGGTTTCTTGGCGGCATATGGTTTTTCGAGGTTTAAGTTTATCAATGAATGGCCAATTGCAGACGAAGTGTTTACACACGTTCCGTTTTTACACGGGCAAGAATTGCCAATGATATACGTGGCCTTTATGACCTTTATTCTTATTATGTCTTCTGTAACAATGGTATTAGCTGTTGATGCAGGTCACAACATGAATAAAGCTAAAGTAACCATCTATATGTTTTTAACTATTATAGGAGGTGCAATATTTGTGGGCTCACAAGCATGGGAATGGGCAACTTTTATTCAAGGAGATTATGGAGCAGTGCAAACTAATGGTGGAAACATTTTACAGTTTGGTAAAAATGTAACCGAAGATGGTGTTACTAAGTTTAAACGTGTTTCAATTGATGATATAGCAATAGTTCAGGCAGGAGAGCGTGTAGATCACGAACGTAAAAATGGACTGTGGTTTGTAGATGAAGGTACTTTGCCTCCATATACGGTAAGTGAAATATATGCGGGTTTAGCTGCTAATGAAGATATTTTGGTGCGTAACCAAATGTTAGATGATGAGGGACACAAAACCGTTTTGTCTAGAGAAGAGTCTTTAAAACAAATTAAAGAGAACGGGAAGCTGGTAGTTAAAGGTGCAAATCTTCATGTAAATGAATATGGTACTACATTGTTTGCGGATTTCTTTTTCTTTATAACAGGTTTTCATGGATTCCACGTATTTTCAGGGGTTGTTCTTAATATTATCATATTTTTTAATGTGATTTTAGGAACTTACGAAAGAAGAGGGAGTTATGAAATGGTTGAAAAAGTTGGATTATACTGGCACTTTGTAGATTTAGTTTGGGTATTTGTATTCACATTCTTCTATTTAGTTTAATAGAATAAGTATAATTTTTTAATCGCTTAATAAAACAATTTAATAGCGAATAACATATGTACTAGTTAATTAGTACTAGGTACAAATGAAATTTATATAAAATTATGGCACACGAGCATAAATTAGAAATATTTAGAGGTTTAGTTAAGTTTAAATCTAATAAAAGTAAAATTTGGGGTGTATTAATATTCCTTTCTATTGTAACTGCGATAGAAGTAGTTTTAGGTATCTATAAGCCAGAAATATTTATGCATACTTGGATTTCCCCTTTTGAAGGTGGTTTCTTTGCAACAATAGGCAATATTATTTTGTCACCTTTTGTTTACATGAAACCTTTAAATTTAATCTTCATTGTATTAACTATTGTAAAGGCTTACTACATTGCTTGGGATTTTATGCACCTAAGAGATGAAACTGGTAGTTTTAGAAAAATGATAGTTTGGACAGGTGTTTTCTTAATCTGTTACATAATTTTTATCTTATTACAAGAAGGAGGTTATGTGTTTGGTGTTTATAATGCTGAAGATGCGTTAATCAAAAGAGATTTTTAAAAGTATATAATATATTTATCACACTTTTTAGTAGTGTTAAATACAATTTAAAGGTGGTTTTTCTAAACCACCTTTTTTATTTTTGCAATGCTATATTATTCGGAAAAAATTGACCGTAATAATTAGATTTTTAGCATATATAACATGAAAACAAACAAAGTTAAACGTAATATAATTCTTGGGATTTTGTTCTTTTTACCTGTGGCCTTTTTGTTAATGCTATATCCTGCAACACATAATTACGAGCCTTTAAATATCGTAAACAAGAACGTCCTTGACATTGAAAACTTTACCTCAGAAAACTTAGATAGTATTCAGTTAAAAAACCAAATTACGGTGCTTGGTTTTTTGGGCCATTCGCCATTAAAGCAATCCGTTGCTGCATCAAACCTTAAAGAGTTAGTTTACGATAAGTTTAAAGGATTTAAAAATTTTCAAATTGTTATTGTGGTGCCAGAAGGTACAGAACAAGAAGTAAAAGAACTTAAAAAAGAAATTAATACTTACGAAGATTTAAAATTTTGGCATTATGCATTCGGTACAGAAGGCGAAATTAAAATGCTTTATAATTCTTTAAAATCAAAAAAAGATTTAACTACAGATTTATCATCTACAAATGTATTCATTATTGATAAAGATTTAAATCAACGTGGTAGAATAGACGGACGTTCAGAACGAGAAATAGAATTAAATAAACCTACATTTAGTGTATATTCTTATAATACCATTGAAGTTGCTGAAATTAAGAATATGATGAGCGATGATGTAAGAATATTATTTACGGAATACCGTCAGAAAAGAAAAGGTAAATTTGATAACTCAAACTCAAGAAGAGAGAAAGAAATAAAACAAAACAATGAGTAAAAAATCTAATTATTATTATGTCGGTATTGCGTTTATCATACTTATTTTTGGAATCTTGTTTGTTCCTAAAATAATTGATAGAGTAAGTAAAGACGATATAACTAGAGAAGAGAGTAGAAGTAAAACTGTTTCTAATTCTCCTGTAGAAGATAAAGCAGATAAAGGCAAAAAAAGTGATTTATCCTATTTAGAAATTAATGGAGTACCTAAAAAAGTGCCAGCATTTAGTTTTACTAACCAAGATGGAAAACTAATTACCAATGAAGACTATTTGGGCAAAGTTTACGTGGTTGAATTCTTTTTTACAACCTGTCCAACAATTTGTCCTATTATGAATAGAAACCTGGTGGAAGTTCAGGAAGAATTCAAAGACTTTAAAGATTTCGGGGTTGCTTCCTTTACTATTACGCCAGAAATTGATACACCAGAAGTATTAAAAGCATATGCCCAAAAATATGAGATCACAAATCCTAATTGGCATTTTATGACAGGAGATGAAGCCGCCATTTATAAATTAGCCAATCAAGGTTTCAATCTTTATACGGCTAAAGATGATACAGTAGAAGGCGGTTTTGAACATTCTGGTAACTTTGCCTTAATTGATAAAGAAGGTTACATTAGATCTAGACAAGATAATTTTGGAAATCCAATGATATTTTATAACGGTTTAATTCCCGAAGCTACTGGTGTAGATGAAGATGGAATTCCTCAAGAAATATCAATTTTAAAAGAAGACATTGCTAAATTATTAAAGGAGTAATTATGAGTTCAGTTAATATAGAAAAAGAAAAGAAATATAATAAGTGGATTGTAGTCTTATCTGTTGTAATTCCTATTGCGGTGGCTGCTTTATTTGGTGTCAATCTTCGAAGTTTAGGTTTTGACGTAGAACCATTAACATCTTTACCACCAATCTATGCTACCACTAATGGTTTAACAGCTGTAATTTTAATCTTAGCCTTATTGGCAATTAAAAATAGAAATATAAAGTTGCATGAAGGCTTAATGAAATTAGCAATTGGACTTTCTGTTCTTTTTTTAGTATTATATGTTGCTTATCATATGACGAGTGACACTACAAAATTTGGAGGTGAAGGTGCCATTAAATATATCTACTATTTTATTTTGTTTACGCACATTGTATTATCAGTTGTTATTATTCCATTCGTTTTAATAACGTATGTAAAAGCAATTACTAATAATATAGAGCGTCATAAAAAAATAGCAAAAATAACCTTTCCAATGTGGTTATATGTGGCTGTAACAGGTGTTATTGTTTATTTAATGATATCTCCATATTATATATAATTATGAAACGAAAGCTACTTTTTTTACTATTTGTTTTAGTTGTGTCTATGCACGTCAATGCGCAATGTGCTATGTGTAGAGCTGTTTTAGAAAGTGGCGAAAACCAATCGGCAGCAGAAGGGATTAATGATGGCATTATGTTTTTAATGGCTATTCCGTATATTTTGGTTGCTGCACTGGGTTATATTATCTATGTAAAATTTAATAAGCCAAATAAGTCTGAAGAAATAAATCAAAAACTGTAACAATTTCTCTTTTTAATAGTCTTAGTTGTAAGCAATTATTATAGGTATTAACAAATTGTTGGCAAAAAAACAATCGGTTTTCCTTAAACTTGCAATAGACCAGATGAAAATTTGGCATCAATCAATCAACTAAACTTCTATGATTCAGATAAAAGATTTGCACAAGTCTTATCACATGGGCACCAATTCGCTCCATGTACTAAAAGGAATTAATTTTAATGTAAAAGAAGGAGAGTTAGTATCTATAATGGGTTCTTCTGGCTCTGGTAAATCTACTTTATTAAATATTTTAGGTATGTTGGATGAAGCCGATTCTGGCAAATACATTCTAGATAATGTACCAATTAAAAATCTTAATGAAAAAATAGCAGCTAAATATAGAAACGATTTTTTAGGTTTCATATTTCAATCCTTTAATCTTATTAATTATAAAAGCGCATTAGATAATGTATCTATGCCTTTATACTATAAAGGTGTTAAACGAAAAGAGCGCACAGAAAAAGCAATGCATTACCTAGAAAAAGTTGGGTTGGCACAATGGTCTCATCATTTACCAAGTGAACTTTCTGGTGGTCAAAAACAACGTGTTGCCATAGCAAGAGCATTAGCTAGTGATCCAAAAGTATTGTTAGCAGATGAGCCTACAGGTGCTTTAGATACAAAAACTTCGTACGAAGTAATGGAACTAATACAAGGCATTAATGATGAGGGCAAAACAATCTTAGTGGTTACGCACGAGGATGATATTGCTCACATGACCAAACGCATAGTTAATCTTAAGGACGGATTAATTATAGATGATAGTCCTGTTCAACAAGTAAGAGCATCACTACATGTTTGATTTAGAACGTTGGCAAGAGATATTTGAAACGTTAAGTAAAAATAAATTACGAACGTTTTTAACAGGACTCTCTGTAGCTTCAGGTATTTTCATATTAGTTATTCTACTCGGATTCAGCAAAGGGATTGAAAACGGCGTAAAATCTCAATTTGAAAGCGATGCTACTAACAGAATTGCTATATGGACTGGTGTAACAACCAAAGAGTATAAAGGCCTAAATCCAGGACGTTATATTCAACTTAAAAATTCAAGTTTTGATGGTGTTGTAAATAAGTATGATGACTTTTTAGAGTATCGAACCAAAGATTATCCTATTTGGGGCGCAAATGTCACTTACAAAAATGAAACAGGCAATTACAGAGTTCGCGGTACACTACCAGATAACCAATTTATTGAAAATGCAGACATTGGTTCAGGGCGTTTTATAAACCATTCAGATGTTGAGAGAAGTAAGAAAGTTGCGGTAATTGGTAACAAGTTAAAAACAGACCTTTTTAAAGATGAAGACCCAATAAATAAAAATCTTCAGGTTTATGGTATGAATTTTAAAGTCATAGGTGTATTTTTTGATCCAGGTGGTGATCGTGAAGAAGGACAAGTTTATATTCCTGTTTCAACCGCTCAAAAAATATTTAATGCGGGAGAGAATATTAGAAATATGGCTTTTACTGTAAAAATGGCTGATAATTTTGATGAAGCCGTAATTCAATCTAATGCCATTTCAGAAGGTATTGAGCAGCATCTAAAAGAAATGCATGTGGTTGCGCCAGATGATGTTAGTGCAGTAAGAGTATATAATACATTAGAAGAAGCAGAACAAATATACTCATTAATTGCTACCATTAGAGCTGTATTTTGGTTTGTAGGTATAGGAACCATAATAGCAGGAATTGTAGGTGTTGGTAATATTATGCTTATCATAGTAAAGGAGCGAACTAAAGAAATTGGTATAAGAAAAGCCTTAGGTGCACTACCAATGTCTATTGTTGGAATGATTTTACAAGAATCTGTTTTTGTAACCATGTTTGCAGGTTTATTTGGTTTAATTTTTGGCTTAGGGCTTTTAGAATTGGCAGGTCCTTACATTCAAAATGATTTTATAAAATATCCGCAAGTAGATTTTAATATTGCATTAACCACAGTGTTTTTATTAGTCTTTGCAGGTGCTTTAGCCGGTTTTGTGCCAGCATATAGAGCTGCAATGATTAAACCAATTGACGCATTAAGAGACGAATAGTATGTTTAGTAGAGACCGTTGGGATGAAATACTTGAAGCATTAAACGCTAACAAGTTTAGAACTTTGTTAACAGCATTTGGTGTGTTTTGGGGAATTGCCATTTTAGTTTTATTACTAGCATTAACAAATGGACTTAAAAATGGTGTAACTGCAGATTTTGGTGATTTTGCTACCAACTCTATGTTTATGTGGACTCAAGGTACATCTAAACCATACAAAGGCTTACCAAAGGGACGTTATTTTAATTATAAGGTAGATGACGTTGCTGCTATAAAATCTCAAATTCCAAATTTAAAATACATATCACCAAGAAATCAATTAGGCGGTTATAATGGTGCTAATAATGTGGTAAGAGGAACAAAAACTGGTGCTTTTGAGATTTATGGAGATTACCCAGAATATATAAAACAACAGCCATTAGATATACTTCAAGGACGTTTTATAAGTTACTCTGATATAGATGCTAAACGAAAAGTTTGTGTAGTTGGTACAGGTGTTGTAAAAAGCCTTTATGATAAAGACGAAGATATCTTAGGTACGTACATTAAAATTAATGGTGTAAATGTTTTAGTAGTTGGCACTTTTAAAATGAGCAATAGCCAAGGTGATGGTGAGCAAGATGCTAATACTATTTACATGCCATTTACAACGTTTAGCCAAGCTTTTAATAGAGGCGAAAATGTTGGGTGGATGGCAATAACAGCTGTAGATGATGTCTCTATAACATCACTAAAACCACAGATTTTCGAATTAATGAAATCGAGACATAAAGTACATCCTGAAGATGATCGTGCTATTGGTCATTTTGATTTATCAGAACAGTTTGAACGTGTGAGTGGATTATTTTCAATTTTAACCTTTGTAGGTTATTTTGTAGGAGCATTAGTGTTAATGTCTGGAATTATTGGTATTAGTAATATTATGTTAATTGTAGTGAAGGAGCGTACTAAAGAAATTGGTGTGAGGCGAGCTTTAGGTGCAAGTCCTTGGTCTATTAAATCTCAGATTTTACAAGAAAGTCTTGTGTTAACCATTCTATCTGGTATGGTTGGTATTTCATTTGCCGCACTAGTTATTTGGATTATGAATACCATTTTAGATAGTGTTGGTCCTGTACAAAATTTTGCAAATCCAAGCGTAAGCATACAAGTGGTGTTTACAGCATTAATAATATTAGTAGTTTCAGGTTTACTAGCCGGATTAATTCCTGCAAATAGTGCCACAAAAATGAAACCAGTAGATGCGCTAAGAATAGAATAACAATTATATAATTTATCAACCAAAACAGTCTTTAAATAATGAAAAGATTAAAAACCATCATCATTTTAGCCATAATAGTCGTAGGATTTTTAGGCTCTTTATATTTCTTTTGGACTAAAGGACAAGAGGATCCAATAAAGTATCTATCTGAAAATCCAACAGAGGAAACTATCGTAGTTAAAACCGTTGCAACAGGAAGTATTGTGCCTAAAGAAGAAGTTTTAATTAAGCCAAATATTTCAGGTGTAATAGAAGAGATCTTCATTGAAGCTGGTGAATATGTAAAATCTGGTGATTTAATTGCACAGATTAGAGTTATTCCAAATGTATCTTCTTTAACAAGTGCTAAAAACAGTATAGCAACCAATCAAACGGCTTTGCAAACCGCAAAGATTAATTTGCAAACACAACAAGCAAACTATGATAGACAAAAAGCGTTGTTTGATAAAGGTGTGATTTCTGCAAACGATTTTGAAGGAGTAAAAAACACATACTTACAAACAAAGCAAAGTGTAGAGCAAGCCAAAATAAATGTAAACTCTGCCAATCAGAATTACGATATTATTAAAACAGGAACAACCTCTGGATTAGGTAATATTGCACAAACACAGGTAAGAGCAACCGTCTCAGGTATGGTTTTAGATGTACCAGTTAAAGCTGGTAACCAAGTTATTGAAGCCAACAATTTTAATGAAGGGACATCCATAGCATCTTTAGCAGATGTTAAACAAATGATTTTTGAAGGAAAAGTAGATGAAAGCGAAGTAGGTAAAATAAAAGAAGGCCTTCCATTAGAAATTACTGTAGGTGCTATAGAAGACAAGAAGTTTGATGCTGTTTTAGATTATATTGCACCAAAAGGTGTGGCCGAAAATGGAGCTATTCAATTTGAAATTAAGGGATCTTTAAAAAATATAGATTCAACTTTTATAAGAGCAGGTTTAAGTGCTAACGCTTCAATTATTTTAGAAAAAGCAGAGAAGGTTTTAGCTATAAAGGAAGCCCTTGTTCAATATGATAAAGATACCCAAAAACCTTATGTAGAAATTGAAGTAGGCGATCAAAAATTCGAAAGAAAAGATGTAGAATTAGGGATTAGTGATGGTATTTTTGTAGAAGTAAAAAGTGGCATTTCTAAAGAGGATAAAATAAAAATTTGGAACCAAGTACAAGGCGTGCCAAAATATGCACAAGAATAAAATTTATAATTTCTGTAACACTTTAAGTTTTGCATAGACAAATAAGCATCATGAAAAAATCAATCATCATCGTTTTACTACTTTGTGGAGTATTAGCACAAGCTCAAAATAAAAAATGGACATTAAAAGAATGTGTAGAATATGCTCTAGAAAATAACATTTCAGTTAAACAGAGCGAGTTAGATATACAAACTTCAGAATTAACTAAAAAAGATGCAATAGGTAATTTTTTACCAACATTAAATGCGTCTTCAGGTCTTTCTTGGAGTATAGGTCTAAACCAAGACCCTGTAACTTTTAATGCTATTAATTCTACAACAAGAAATATTAATGGAGGTGTGAGCTCATCAATAGATATATATGGAGGCTTAAGTAATGTAAATGAGTTAAGACGTTCAAATCTTCAAATATTATCAAGTCAGTATCAATTAGATAATATGAAAGATAATATTTCGTTAAATGTCGCCAATGCTTTTGTACAAATATTATTTAATAAAGAACAACTAAAGGTAACATTAGCACAAAAAGAAGTTACAAAACAAGATATTGAACGAACAGCCGAACTTGTTGAAGCTGGCTCGTTGCCAAGAGGCGACTTATATGAAATACAAGCTACATTAGCGTCACAAGAACAACTGGTGGTTAATGCAGAAAATGCCATATTATTATCTAAAATTAGTTTGGCCCAATTGTTATTACTGAAAGATTATGAAAATTTTGATATAGCGGATTTTGATTACGATGTTCCTCCTACTAACATATTAAACGAAACACCTCAAACTGTTTTTGAAAAAGCAAAGGAAGCACGTTATGATATAAAAATAGCTCAAAACAATACAGAAATAGCAGAGTACGATTTAAAAATTGCAAAAGCAAGTTTGCAACCAACATTGACAGGGTCTTATAGTTTTAGTACTAATTATTTTACGTCTCAATTATTTGATACGCCTAATTTTGAAACTCAAATATCGGATAACAAGAGTCATAATTTCTTTTTAAGTTTAAGTATTCCTATTTTTAATGGTTTCTCTGTAAGTAATAATGTAAAAAGAAATAAAGTAAATTTAGAACGGACTAAATTTCAATTAGAGCAAACGGAATTAGATTTGGAAACTAATGTATATCAAGCATTCAATGACGCCAAAGGTGCTTTAAAAGCTTATGAAGCTGCTCAAAAAACTTTAATAGCAAGAGAAGAAGCTTTTAATTATTCACAAGAACGTTATAATGTAGGCTTGTTAAATTCATTTGATTTTAATCAATCTAAAAATAGTTTAGAGGCTTCGCAAAGTGAAGTTGTAAGAACAAAATACGACTATATATTTAAACTTAAAGTTTTAGAATTCTATTTTGGCATGCCAGTTTCTGAATAAAAATAATTGAGTTATGAGCAAAACAATAAAAATTATAATAGCCATTGTTGTATTAGGATTAATTCTATTAGTCGTAGGATCAAAACTAGAATGGTTTGGTAAAAAGGGCGATTTTAAAGCCGTAACAGAAAAGGAAGTTTCAATTAGAGATATTGTACAAACCGTTTCTGCAACAGGAAAGATTCAGCCAGAAGTTGAGGTTAAAATTTCATCAGAAGTTTCTGGTGAAATTCTAGAGTTACCTTTTAAAGAAGGTCAAGAAGTTAAAAAAGGTGATTTATTGGTGCGTGTTAATCCAGATTTAATTCAATCAGCAGTGAACCGTTCTCAAGCGTCTTATCAGAATGTAAGAGCAGGATTAGAGCAAGCTGAAGCCACTTTAAAACAGTCTAAAGCAGACTATGATAGAAATAAGACGCTTTTTGATAAAGGCGTGATATCTAAAGCAGATTGGGACCGCTCTGTAGCTACTTATGAAACTGCAGTTGCAGGTAAAAACTCAGCGTATTATAATGTACAAAGTGCTGCAGCTACTGTAAATGAGGCCAAGGATAATTTAAATAGAACAACTATTTATGCACCAATGAGTGGTACTATTTCTCTTTTAAGTGTGGAGTTAGGAGAACGTGTTGTAGGAACGCAACAAATGGCCGGTACTGAAATTTTGAGAGTAGCAAACTTAAATAACATGGAAGTTGAAGTTGATGTTAATGAAAACGATATTGTAAAAGTAAATATTGGAGACTCTACAATTGTTGAGGTAGATGCTTATTTAAAAAAAGAATTTAAAGGAATTGTAACCGAAATTGCCAACTCAGCAGAAGGTAATCTAACAGCAGACCAAGTTACAAACTTTAAAGTGAAGGTTAGAATTATTGAAGAATCTTATAAAGACTTAACAGAGGGAAAACCAGAGCACTATTCGCCTTTTAGACCAGGAATGACTGCAACAGTAGATATTATAACTAAAAAACAAAAGGATGCAATATCTGTGCCTATTAGTGCAATTGTTATTAAGTCTGATACAACATCGGTTAAAAAAACTTATGGTAAAACTGTAGAAATTGATGAAGAAGATGCTAATAAAGAGGAAGAAAAATTTGAATGTGTATTTGTAAACGAAAATGGGAAAGCAAAATTAAAAGTTGTTGAGACAGGAATACAAGATGATACTAACATTGAAATAATTTCGGGCTTAGATAAAGATGATAAAATCATAACAGGACCATATAATATGGTTTCGAAAAAATTAAAGCCTGGTGACCTTTTAGAAATTACAAATAAAAAATCTGAAGATACTTCAGGTGAAGAAGATTAATAAAGCATTAAAAAGTTCTATTAAAAAATAAGAACTACTTACAAATAACTAGCAAATGGCATTAGTGCTAAATATAGAAACAGCAACAACAAATTGTTCGGTCTCTCTGTCTAAAGATGGAGAGACTTTAGTTTTAAAAGAAGATAATAGTTTAGAGTACTCTCATGCTGAAACGTTGCATCTTTTTATTGATGAGGTTTTTAAAATTTCAAATATTAAACCATCAGAAATAGATGCTATTGCTGTAAGCAAAGGGCCAGGTTCTTATACTGGTTTAAGAATAGGTGTGTCTTCTGCAAAAGGCTTGTGTTTTGCGTTAAATAAACCTTTAATTAGTATTTCTACCTTAGAGAGTTTAGCGCATCAAGTAAAGCATACAGACGGACTAATTATCCCTATGTTAGATGCTAGACGGCTAGAAGTGTATTCTGCTATTTATAATTCAAATTTAGAATTACATAGAGACATTAAAGCTGAAATTTTATCTGAAGATAGTTATGCTGATTTGCTTGAAACAAATAAAGTTTACTTTATTGGCAATGGTGTGAGTAAAACAGAAACCTTAATTAATCACCATAACGCCGTTTTTATTGAGGGTAAATTACCATCTGCAAATGAGATGTCTTTATTAGCAGAATTGAAGTACAAAAAAAGCGACACCGAAGATGTCGCTTATTTTGAACCTTATTATTTAAAAGATTTTGTTGCTTTAAAAAAGAAAAAATAGTCTATTAATCTTTATGGATTTCAACAGAGTGTGGGTAAGGTATTTCTATACCAGCTGCATCTAAAGCTATTTTTACTTGTTCATGAGTTTCAAAATATACGTCCCAGTAATTTGCGACAGAAGACCATGGTCTTACAGCAAAATTTACAGAGCTATCCGCTAATTCAGAAACATTTACTGAAGGTGCAGGGTCTTGTAAAACTTTAGGGTTAGAGGTTAATACGTTCATTAAAACTTCTTTTGTTTGTTTAATGTCTGCATCATAGCTAACTCCAAATGTAAGGTCTACTCTTAATTTTCCTTCTGTAGAATAGTTAACAATATTGCCATTAGACAATGCTCCGTTTGGTATAATAACTTCTTTATTAGTAGGCGTGTTAAGTTTTGTTGTAAAGATTTCAATTTCTTTTACAACACCTAATTCCCCTTGAGCTTCAATTAAATCTCCAATTTTAAATGGCTTAAAAATCATAATTAGAACACCACCAGCAAAATTACCTAATGATCCTTGTAATGCTAAACCAATAGCCAAACCTGCTGCAGCAATAATTGCAGCAAAAGATGTTGTTTCTACGCCAACAGTTCCTAAAACAACAATAATTAAAACAACTTTTAAAATCCAGTTAACAAGATTTAATAAAAATTTCTTTAAACTTTCGTCATAATTGCCAGCATTTAGTGCTTTTTTAGCACCTTTAAGAAGGATTTTTATAATCCAGTTTCCAATAATCCATATAAGAATCGCTCCTATAACTTTTGGGCCAAACTCAACAATAAAGTCAATGCCTTTGTCAATCCATTTTTGTGTTTCCATTTTGGTTTTTGTTAGTTTTTGTGATTAAAAAAACTCGGCTAAAAAATTAGTCCGAGTTATAGTTTGTTTGTTATTTTACTTCGAAAGTTAGTTTTAGAGCAACTCTAAATTCCGTAACATCATTTCCGTTTACAATTGCGCTTTGATCTTGTACATAAACAGATTTAATGTTTTTAACCGTTTTTGCTGCTTCTTTTACTGCTTTTTTAGTTGCGTCTTCCCAACTTTTATCTGAGTTAGATAATACTTCAATTACTTTTAATACTGCCATTTTAATAAATTTTAAAGATTACTAAAATTAAGACACTAAAATTTATAGGATGTCACTTTATTGTTAAGAAATAGTATCATAAACTTATGAACTATTATTTAATGAACGTATAGCTAACTAATTTTCTTTTTTATTCCATTAGAGTTGAAAGATATTCGAATATATTTATTAAGTCTTCTTCTTTTTTTAAACTTAATTTGTTTGATTTTATATGGCTTTTTAATTCAGATTCTTTATTGTAATTCATAGTAAATTTTTTAAAAATTAATCCCTTAAAAATAAGGAATTATTAACCGTTTATTGCATTCACCGTAATAGAATTATCATTCAACATTTCTTTCAACATACTTTCAATACCATTTTTTAATGTAAATGTAGATGAAGGACAACCACTGCAAGCACCTTGTAGTAAAACTTCTACTTTTTTTGTATTAGCATCATAAGATTTAAATTCAATGTTTCCGCCATCACTTTCTACAGCTGGTTTTATATATTCCTCAAGTATGTTGACAATATTTTTTGAAACATCATCTAAAGCTTCAAATTTTTGCTCTACGGCTTCCTCTGTTTTATTAAGTTGTTGAGGTGCATTGTCGTTCAAAATTGTTTTTCTATCTTCAATATAAGATTTTAAAAATTCTCTTAACTGAATAGTAATATCTTCCCATTCTACAACGTCAAATTTTGTAATAGAGATAAAATTCTTTTCCATATATACATTTTTAATAAATGGAAATTTAAAAAGGGCAGTTGCTAAGGGAGAGGGCTTAGCTTCTTCAATAGATTTAAATTCAAATATGTTAGGGACTAATACTTTATTACAAACAAATTTTAATACACCAGGATTTGGTGTGCTTTCTGCATAAACTGTTACAGCGGCTTTAGGTTTAATGGCTTCTTCAGTAATTACAACACCATCATTAGATAAATAATCTTCTATTTGAGCTGCTACTTCGTTTTGTACATCTTTCCATTTAACAATGTTGTAGCGTTCAATAGCCACAAAGTTAGAAGCTATATATACCTTTTTTACAAAGGGTAAATAAAATAATTGCTGAGCTAAAGGAGAGTGCTTAGCATCGTCTATATTGTTGAATTCAAAACTATTATGGTTAGTTAAAAATCTATCTGCTTCAAATTTTAATATAGTTTCATTTGAGGTAGGAATAATTGATATTCTAGTATGTGGCATCTTTTTAATTGCAAAAATATGAAATATCATTTTGAAGTCAGTTGTCTTTTAACTAAGTTTTAATTGTAGATATCCTTTAAAACATTGGTCTTGCCTTTAAAAGTAAAGGTGCATATTAAAGTTATTTTTTTTATTTTTTGAAAACCTTTGATTCAATTGTAGTTTAGTTTTAAATAAAATGAATTTTAATATAACTTCTACTATTATAATTAATATTATGGTACAGGTAATGCCAACAACTATAATTTACTTCTAATCGAAAACGAAAGTAAACGTTTTAACTTTTTTAAATCGTATGGTCTATGTACATTTCAGATTTTAGTGGCATTTGATTCATCTGATTTTTTTAAACAAGTTTCTTGGATTCTCTATTGTCGTAAAGAAAATGTTTCGGGCAGAAAATTTCGCATAATAATACAAACTAGAGAATAAAAATCATCTTCTATGCAGATTTAAAAATTCAAGGAGGGTTTTATGATTAATTCCCGGTTTAAATTGGATATATAAGATATCTTAAAAATCTTACAAAACCATTTAACGATTATAACAGCATTTAGTCTATTATAATATTGTTAAGGTAGTGTTAATTACCATTTTTTATATATTAGGCTTCGCATTGTTTTATACGTCTAACCAACGAGAAACAGTGCAAATTACATCACAATTTTACCAAATAATAGCACAGTCCCTCATAATCAATTGGTTATAAGGGTATATATAATTCTTAACAAACCGATTAATAATGAAAAAGATTACACTATTTTTAATCATGCTTTCATTTGTTAGCTTAACAAATCTCGAAGCACAAATTAGTACATTTCCATACACGGAAGACTTTGAGTCTGGTGATGGTGGTTGGGTAGCAGATAATACAACTAATGGCACATGGGCACTAGGTACGCCTGCTGGAGCTATTATTAATAGTGCAGCCTCTGGAGCAAATGCCTGGGTAACTAACCTTACTGGTACTTACAATACTAATGAAAACTCATGGGTAACAAGTCCGGTGTTCGATTTTTCAGCATTAAGTGCACCTGCTATTCAAATGAGTATTTGGTACGATGCCGAATTTAGTTGGGATGGAGCCGTTCTTCAGTCTTCAATAGATAATGGAACTACTTGGGTTAATGTAGGAGCCATGGGAGACCCAAATAACTGGTATACAGATAACTCAATTAATGGAAGCCCTGGAGGTCAACAAGAAGGTTGGTCTGGCACAGGTACAGCAGGTACAAATGCTTGGGTTATGGCATCAAATAGTTTAGCTAGTTTAGCAGGCCAAGCTAATGTTATTCTTAGAGTTGCATTTGGTTCGGACGGTTCAATAGTCGATGAAGGATTCGGTTTTGATAATATAAACGTATACGAAGTATTGTGTCCAGAACCATCTGATTTAACAGTTTCTGTAACCACGGCTACCGGAGCTACAATTACTTGGACAGACAATGGTACTGCTACAATTGCAAATCTAGAAGTCGTTGAAACAGGTGTTACTCCAACTGGTACTCCTAATCATGTTGGCGTTAGTAGTCCATATTCAATAACGGGCTTAACCTCGTCAACTACTTACGATGTATATATTCAAGCAGATTGTGGTAGTGATCAAAGTGTATTTGTTGGGCCAATATCTTTCTCAACAGAATGTACAACATTTGTAGCACCATACACTGAAGGCTTTGAAAATGGAGGCGTTATACCGCTATGTTGGTCTATGGCAGGAAATGAAGAATGGTATTTTGATGACGATCCTGGGTTTAATCATATTGGTAACGATGGAATAATGGATGGAAATACGGTAACAAATAATTATTTTGCATGGTGTGATTCTAGTGGAGATGAAGGGGTGAGAACTTTAACAAGTCCTCTAGTGGATGTATCTGGTTTAATTGCGCCAGCACTTTCGTTTTATGAGATTAGTCATAATGAAGGTAATTCTAATAGTACTTTGGAAGTAGAAGTTTGGGATGGTGCAGCATGGAATCTCTTAGGGACATATAATTCTAACACTGTTGGTTGGGAATTAAAGGTCATAGATTTAAGTTCTTTAACAATTACTGGTGATGTACAGGCACGTTTTCTTTTTTCAGAAACAACAACAACTGATTTTTACGATGATATTGCTATTGATGATGTTACGTTTGATGAAGCACCTTCTTGTTTTATTCCAACTCAATTAAGTGCTGTTAATACCACAGCAACTGGTGCAGAATTAAGTTGGTCACAAGTTGGAAGCGTTTCGCTTTGGAATGTTGAAATTGTTATTGCAGGCACTACACCGACAGGTGTGCCGACGGATACTGATGTCTCTAACCCATTTATAGCTTCTGGTCTCTCTCCTGCAACAGATTACGAATACTATGTACAGGCAAATTGCGGAACAGAGTTGAGTGGATGGGCTGGGCCGTTTGCGTTTACCACAGAGTGTACAACATTTACAGCGCCATATACAGAACCGTTTGAAAATAATGGCGTTATTCCATTATGTTGGACCATGGATGGTAATGAAGATTGGTTTTTTGATAATGATGCTTCAGGTAGTCATATTGGAGATGTAGGTGTAATTACGGGAACAACTGCATCAAATAACTATTTTGCATATTGTGACGCTTCTGGTGATGAAGGTGTTAGGACTTTAACATCGCCTTTAGTAGATGTGTCTACTCTTTTAGAACCAGCTTTGTCGTTTTATGAAATCAGTGATAATGAAGGTAATGCTAATAGCGTTTTAAATGTGGAAATTTGGGATGGTGCATCTTGGATTCCTATGGAAACATATGATTCAAACACGAATGGTTGGGAATTAAAGGTGATTGATATGAGTGGACTAACCATAACAGGTGATGTTCAGGCCAGATTTATTTTTTCGGAAGTAGTTACAGGTGATTTTTATGATGATATTGCTATTGATGATGTTACTTTTGATGAAGCACCTTCTTGTTTTGTGCCTTCAGATGTAACTTCTGTTAATTTAAGCACAACATCTACAGTTGTGAGCTGGACAGACGATGTTTCCGTAACATCTTGGAATATTGAATATGATGTTTCTGGATTTACACAAGGTACAGGGACATATGTTCCTGCAATAACTACTAACCCTTACCAAATAGATAATTTAACTCCAGATACATATTACGATTTTTATATTCAATCTATTTGTGGTGTAGGTGATGAAAGTATTTTTTTAGGACCATACACATTTTATACAGGATATTGTGTTTCAGAACCAACTACAAATAATTTTGATGGGGTAAATAATGTTACTATTGGTGTATTTGACTTTCCTAGTTTCGGTGACGTAACGTATGAAAACCATACAGCTACCGTTGTTAATGTTTACCAGAATTTAAATACAAATGTTCAAATAGAATTTGGACATACTAGTACTTATGACACTAATATTTGGATTGATTATAATGATGATTTAGCGTTTGATGATACGGAATTAGTTTATCAAGGAGAGTCTCCAGGAGGTTCTAACCCTCATTTTTTAGATGCATCCTTTACTCTGCCAAATACTGCTACACCAGGTCAACATAGAATGCGTATGGGTACGGCAAATACGGGTCAGGCAATTCCAGACCCATGTTATAATGGTACCGCTGGAGTTACTTTAGATTTTACAGTGAATATTCTACAATTAAATTGTACGCTTGCTGAAGCAAATTATTATGCTGTTACTGACTGTGATAATAATCAATTTTTTATTGATGTAGATATTACTAGTTTAGGAGACGCTACTTCATTAGAGGTTTCTACAGATTATGATACTAATACTATTCAAGTAACTCAAACTGGTGTGTACCAAATGGGACCTTTCCCTTTTGGAACTTCTACAGTGGTTTATGTAATGAACGAACAGGATAATGATTGTATAATTAATAGTTCAATATTTGATTTAGTTACCTGCCCTCCAGATAATGATGATTGTGAAGGCGCTGTTGTAGTAGATGTAAATGAAGATGGTACATGTAATATATTAACCTCTGTATCAGGTACTATATTGTCAGCCACACCATCAGGAGTGCCTACGGGATCTTGCACTGGTTCGCCAACGGACGATGTTTGGTATCAATTCACAGCCATTAGTGAAAATCAAATTATTTCTTTATTAAATATTGAAGGTAGTACAGAAGTTTTAAATCATGCTGTATATTCAGGTACTTGTGGAGCTTTAACGGAATTGTATTGTACAACAGAAGAAGAAAGTGTTGCAAGTAACTTAACTATTGGAGAAACCTATTATTTAAGAATATTTTCTCAATTTAATAATGCACAAGATACTACTTTTGATTTATGTATAAGAGCTGGTGGTCACAATGTTGTTGTGGATCAAACAACTTATACAATAGAAGAACTTGTTACAGATGTATTAATTGGAGGTGAATGTGCACAAATATCTAATATTACTTATTCAACTGGTACAAATTACGGTAGTGATAATGGAATTGGATATTTTTCAATTGACGGCCCTGGATTCCCTTTTGATGAAGGTTTATTGCTTACATCTGGAGATGCAAGTATTGCTGGTGGACCAAACACTGTGCTTTTAAGTGATGGAGGTAGTGCATGGCCAGGTGATGCTGAATTAGATGCAGAAGTAGGAGTGCAATCAAATAATGCATCAATAATAGAATTCGATTTTGTTCCTCTAGCACAAAATATAAGTTTTGACTTTTTAATGGCGTCAGAAGAATATAATGGAGGTTCATTTGAATGTACATATTCTGATGCTTTTGCATTTTTACTAACCGATTCTAATGGAGTAACAACGAATTTAGCTGTTTTGCCTGGTACAACAACGCCTATATTAGTAACAAATATTCATGAAGAGAATACGAGTTGTGCAGCTATTAATAATCAGTATTTTGGTGGGTATACAGGTGATGATATGCCTCCAATCTCATTTGATGGAAGAACTGCTGTTTTTACAGCTCAGTCTGCAGTAAACATAGGGGAATCTTATCACATAAAGCTTGTTATTGCTGATGCATCTGATACTGCATATGACTCAGGAGTATTTTTAAAGGCAGGAAGTTTCGATTTAGGACAACTAACATTGGGTGATGATGTTACCATTAATGCAGGTACAGCAGTTTGTTTAAATGAACCTGTTGTTTTAGATACTCAAGCTCCAAATTTAGAACATGTATGGTATAAGGATGGTCTATTGATTTCAGGTGAAACAAGCTCTATTATTACAGTGACTGAACCAGCTGTATATACTGCACAAGTTATTTTTTCTAGCCAATGTATTATTAGTGATGAAATTACTGTTGAGTTTTTAGATACTCCTGTTGCAAATACGCCTAGTGATTTAATGGAATGTTCTGCTACAAACCAAGCATTCTTTGACCTTACAGAAAATGATGATGATATTTTAGGAAGTCAAAGTGCAACGGATTATACAGTCACTTATCATTTAAATGAGCAAGATGCAATAGATGGTTTAAATCCTTTAACTTCTCCTTATGCAAATGTATCTAGCCCTCAAATTATTTATGCTAGAATAGAAAGTAACAATACTGGTTGTTATGACACTACTTCGTTTTTTATAACAATTTCAGAGCCAAGTCATATAGCAGAAAGTGTCGATTTAATTGGCTGTGATGATGATGGTGACGGTATTGCTAATTTTGATTTTTCAAGTCATAGTTTAGAAATTTTAAACGGACAAGATTCTTCTCAATTTATTGTAACATATTATTTATCAGAAGCAGATGCTATAGCGGCAACAAATGCTTTATCAGATATTTACGATGGGGCTGCAGGTACTGTTTATGTTAGAGTTGAGTCTGTTGACTATGAAGGTTGCTTTGTAACAAATAGTTTTAATTTAATTATAGGAAGTGAGCCAGTTACTAGTTTTTCTGATGATGTAGATTATGAATTCTGTCCAAATGCATCATTAGATTTAGAAGCTATTCCTGAAAACTATAGTTTATCTGAGGTTTCAATAACATGGTATAGAGATGGAGGTATAATTGCTGGAGAAAATTCATTAACTCTTTCTGTGTTCGATCAAGGTTTTTATGAAATAGAAGTAATGTTTAATGACACGGGTTGTATTGGTTATAGTGAAATTGAAGTTATTCAGCTAGAATCATGTGAATTCCCACAAGGTATTTCACCAGGAGTATCACCAGGTCAGAATGACACGTTTGACTTATCAAGTTTCAATGTTACAAAACTTGAGATATTCAACAGAAACGGAACACTTGTGTACTCTAAAAACAATTATGTAGACGAATGGCATGGTCAGACTAATGATGGTAAAGAATTACCAGTAGGTACTTATTTCTATACCGTTATTTATGAAGGTGGTGCTAAATCAAAAAGTGCTTGGGTATATATTAACAGATAATCAACTAACAGAATCAACTTAAATTATAATGAAAAAACTCTCAATTATAGCGTTTTTGCTTTTAGCATTTCAAATGCATGGGCAACAAGACCCTCAGTACACGCAGTATATGTATAATATGAACGTGATAAATCCTGCTTACGCTGGATCAAAAGAAAATCTTTCTTTTGGATTATTATACAGAAACCAATGGTCAAAAATAGATGGTGGGCCAGAAACAGGAACTTTCTTTGGTCATGCACCAATAGGTAATAACCTAGGTTTAGGTTTATCTGTTATTGCGGATCAAATAGGGCCCGTTAAAGAAACCAATACCTATGTAGATGTATCGTATACCTTACAATTAGGTGGAGAGCATAGATTAGCGTTCGGTGTTAAAGCAGGTGCTACGTTTCACGATATTGGTTTAGCAGGTATTGATGTAGTAGATCCTACAGACCCTTTTTTAAGTCAAGATATAAATGAGGTAACCCCAAATATTGGAGCAGGTTTCTTCTATTATACAGACAAGTATTACGTGTCATTATCTGTACCTAACTTATTATCTTCAGTTCACTTAGATGATAGTGGTCTTAAGATAGGTTCAGAAACACAACACTATTTCTTTACGGGTGGTTATGTATTTGATTTGTCAGAGAACACAGAATTAAAGCCTTCTTTTATGGTAAAATCAGCATTTGATGCGCCAACCTCTTTTGATGTTAACCTTAATGCTAGATTCTATAAAAAGTTTGAAATTGGAGCTTCTTATAGATTAGATGATTCATTCTCAGGTTTAGTTAATTTTGCTTTAACACCATCTTTAAGAGTGGGTTATGCTTACGACTTTATTTCTTCGGATATTAAAGAATATGCACCAGCATCACATGAGGTCTTTTTATTATTTGACCTTAATTTTCCAAAACGTGTTTCTCGTTCACCAAGATACTTTTAATCAGTTAAGCTAAACAATTATGAAAAACTTTAAAACATTATTACTAATTACGTTGATGAGTAGCTTATGCTTAACTGCTCAAAATAGCGATACAAAAAAAGCAGATAAATATTTTGCGAGATTCGAATTTGTAAAAGCTGCAGAAAGCTATAATAAACTTGTAGAAAATGGTAAAGCAGATGCTTATGTTTATGGACAACTTGCAGAGAGTTATTACAATATTTTTGATACTGAATCTGCAGAGCGCTATTATGCTAAAGCACTAGAAACTTCAGACCAACCAGAAATGGTTTATAAGTATGCTCAAATGCTTAAAGCAAATGGAAAATATGAAGCCTCTAACGTGCAAATGGACAAGTTTGCGTCAATGAGACCAGCAGACGATAGAGCTACGGCATATTTAAAAAACCCTAATTACCTTCCTAAAATTTTAGAACAAGGTAAAAAGTTTAATGTGCAGAATGCAGATTTTAACTCCACACAATCAGATTTTGGAGGAACATTGCAAGGCGATCAATTATACATCACCTCTGGACGTAACGATAGTCGTAAAACTTATGGTTGGAATGATCAGCCGTTTTTAGATATCTATACAATTAATAAAAACTCTGATGGTACCTACCAAGAAGCTGTATTAGCCAACAATAAAGTAAATACTAGATTTCACGAAGGTCTTGTATCATTTTCACCAGATGGTAAAACAATGTATTTCTCTAGAGAAAGTTATTTTGAAAAAGACTATCAAAAAGATTCTTTAAGTAGTACACGTTTTAGTCAGCTTTACTTATTTAAAGCCACTAAACTAGGCGACGATTGGGATACTGTTGAGAGTTTATCTGTAAACAGTGAAAATTATTCTGTAAAAAACCCAACCGTAAGTGCTGATGGTAAAACTATTTATTTTGCCTCTAATATGCCAGGAGGTTATGGCGATTTTGATATCTATAAAGCAGAAATTAAAGCCGATGGCACAATAGGTGAAGCTGTAAACTTAGGTCAGAAAGTAAATACCGAAGGTCAAGAAATGTTTCCTTACATAAGCAGTACAAACACACTATACTTCTCATCTAATGGTCATTTAGGATTAGGTGGTTTAGATGTTTTTTACACTAAAGAAGTAGATGGTAAACTAGCACCAATTAGAAATGTAGGTATTCCTATTAACAGTAATGCAGACGATTTTGCTTTTATTATTGATGAAGAAGCAGGCGAAGGATTTGTATCTTCTAATAGAGAAGGCGGAAAAGGAAGTGACGATATATATACCTTTAAAAAATTACAACCATTATGTGATGTGCTTATTACAGCAACGGTTTTAGATGATAAGACACGTGAGCCAATTAGTGGTGCAGCTATAGCTTTATTTGATGACCAAGGAAACAAAGTTGTATCTAAAACAACTAATGAAGAAGGTATTGC
>NZ_WOWS01000049.1 GCF_009741275.1 Winogradskyella endarachnes | reverse complement strand
ATGTGCTTATTACAGCAACGGTTTTAGATGATAAGACACGTGAGCCAATTAGTGGTGCAGCTATAGCTTTATTTGATGACCAAGGAAACAAAGTTGTATCTAAAACAACTAATGAAGAAGGTATTGCTGAATTTATAGTAGAATGTGATAAAGACACCGAACTAGAAGTAATCAAAGAAGGTTTTGAAAGTAAAAAAGTACCTGTTAAAGGTGTAAATGAAGAAGAAAACAACGTTCAAATTTCTTTAGACCCAA
>NZ_WOWS01000048.1 GCF_009741275.1 Winogradskyella endarachnes | reverse complement strand
GATTGTAAATCCAAAGCCAACAACCATAGCAGTTAGTGATTATGAATTATGTGACTATAACACTACAGGCGATGAAGAAGAAGCATTTGATTTAAGCACAAAGACCACAGAGATTTTAGATGGTCAGGTAAATGTTGATGTTAGCTATTATGCAAGTCCAGCAGATGCAGATGCAGGAGTCAATGAGATAACAACGCCATATACTAACCTAAGTAATCCAGAGGTAATTACGGCAGTTTTAACCAATACTATTAC
>NZ_WOWS01000047.1 GCF_009741275.1 Winogradskyella endarachnes | reverse complement strand
CAACAGATTACAGTTTTGTATGGACTTATGAAGGCGTAGAAATTGCAGGCGCAACAGAAGGTACTTATATGCCAACAGCAGAAGGTATTTATGGTGTTACAGTTACTAACACGCTAACCGATTGTGATCATTACGATGAGACCTTAGTAATAGAAAGTGAGCCACCAAGTTTAACAATTGAGCAATTAACACAAGCATTTGCAGAAAATCACGTTATACAAGTAGTATTAGGAGATGAGATAGGGGACTATGAAT
>NZ_WOWS01000046.1 GCF_009741275.1 Winogradskyella endarachnes | reverse complement strand
ATCGTCGCCATGGTATGCCGTTACCACACCATCTAGCTAATAGAACGCATATTCATCTTTTACCGCCGAAACTTTAAAGTCTGCTCGATGCCAAGTAAACTTACTATGGGGTATTATTCTTCATTTCTAAAGGCTATCCCCCTGTAAAAGGTAGATTATATACGCGTTACGCACCCGTGCGCCACTCGTCAGCAAAAAAGCAAGCTCTTTCCTGTTACCGTTCGACTTGCATGTGTTAGGCCTGCCGCTAGCGTT
>NZ_WOWS01000045.1 GCF_009741275.1 Winogradskyella endarachnes | reverse complement strand
ATCGTCGCCATGGTATGCCGTTACCACACCATCTAGCTAATAGAACGCATATTCATCTTTTACCGCCGAAACTTTAAAGTCTGCTCGATGCCAAGTAAACTTACTATGGGGTATTATTCTTCATTTCCAAAGGCTATCCCCCTGTAAAAGGTAGATTATATACGCGTTACGCACCCGTGCGCCACTCGTCAGCAAAAAAGCAAGCTCTTTCCTGTTACCGTTCGACTTGCATGTGTTAGGCCTGCCGCTAGCGTT
>NZ_WOWS01000044.1 GCF_009741275.1 Winogradskyella endarachnes | reverse complement strand
TAACCCGTAAAAGAAGAATTAAAATGCTCTGCCTTTAAAAATATACGGGTTTGACGAACTTTGGCATTGATGAAAAAATCTAACCTAGGAAAACCTCCTAAATTAGTCTCATTTTGGGTGTAAAACTTATTTTAATAATAAATCGTACTTCTAGCAATTGGCATAAATACCATTATGACAAGTATGTTTAAAAAGAAGTAATAACTGATTTATTTTCAGATTTAAATCATACAATAATTTAATTCAAAAAAAACCATTCACCAAAAACGGTATAA
>NZ_WOWS01000043.1 GCF_009741275.1 Winogradskyella endarachnes | reverse complement strand
CGGACCGGCACCTTGGTGAACTGGGTCTGCACGAAGAACGGCACGAGGTTGGCGGTGTCACCGGCGAGCGCCCACTCCAGGAACTTGCCCGCTGCCTCGGGGTTCTTGCTCTTCGCGTCGATCACCCACTTGAAGTTGCCGAGCGTGGTCGCCGTGCGGTCGTCGCCGCCGGAGGCGTTCGGGAACGCGCCGACCCCGGTGTTGGTCAGCATGTCCTTGTAGTCGGAGCCGATCTGCGACATCATCCACGAGCCGGACACCTTGAAGGCGACCTTCTTC
>NZ_WOWS01000042.1 GCF_009741275.1 Winogradskyella endarachnes | reverse complement strand
TTATATTGAATTATCTAATATTTTTAAAATAGATACTTCTGATGCAAAAACATTGGTGAGTTTTGAGTTAGAAGCTGGTCCAGAATCACAAAACGATTTGTTTATAGAATATGATGAGTACGTACAGTCAGTGGATACTTCTTTGGTTGATGAGTTAAGTTTTATTGATTATATAAACAATAGAGATTTAATGTCTAGTAGATTATTCAATATAA
>NZ_WOWS01000041.1 GCF_009741275.1 Winogradskyella endarachnes | reverse complement strand
CCGGGTAAAATACAGTCTCAGTCCGGAGGCCCCATGTCCAGTCCATCCCTGCGTTGCACGGCCTTTTCCGGCCCGCAACGGATCGCCAGCGGCGAACTCCGCCATGTCGCGATGAAGGCCAAGCAGGCCTTCGACCTGCATCCGGACCGGCCGGTGCTGGTGTTCGACGATGCCGACGCCCGCACCATCGAAGTCCCGCTGGAGCTGCCCGCCGCCGACCTGCTGCGCCTGCTCGCGCAACCGCAGCTTTCGGCCGGCACCGAGGCAGCGCCGGCCCCG
>NZ_WOWS01000040.1 GCF_009741275.1 Winogradskyella endarachnes | reverse complement strand
CCACCGCGACGACGTGGACTACTGCTGCATGCCGCTGTTCCACGGCAACGCGCTGATGGCGCTGTGGGCCCCGGCCCTGGCCAACGGTGCGACGGTGTGCCTGACCCGCAAGTTCTCCGCGTCCGGGTTCCTGCCCGACGTGAAGTTCTTCGGCGCGACGTTCTTCACCTACGTCGGCAAGGCCCTGGCCTACCTGATGGCCACCCCCGAACAGCCCGACGACGCCGACAACCGGCTCGAGCGGGGCTTCGGCACCGAGGCCTCGCCGGAGGACAAGGCA
>NZ_WOWS01000004.1 GCF_009741275.1 Winogradskyella endarachnes | reverse complement strand
GAATTTATAGTAGAATGTGATAAAGACACCGAACTAGAAGTAATCAAAGAAGGTTTTGAAAGTAAAAAAGTACCTGTTAAAGGTGTAAATGAAGAAGAAAACAACGTTCAAATTTCTTTAGACCCAATTGAGAAAATTATAGAACATGCACAAGTTGTCTTGGCGCCTATTTACTTTGAGTTTGATAAATCTAATATCACTGCCCAAGGCGCATTTGAATTAGATAAACTAGTACAAGTAATGAACAAATATCCTGAGATGGTAATAAAAGCTACCTCGCATACTGATAGTAGAGGTTCTGAATCTTATAATGCCAATTTAGCTGATAGAAGAGCCAAAACTACCGTACAGTACGTAATCTCTAAAGGTATTGATGAATCTCGTATCTCTGGTGAAGGTAAAGGCGAATCTGAACCTAAAGTAGACTGCTCTAATGGTTGTACTAAAGAACAACATGCTCAAAATAGACGTTCTGAATTTTTAATTGTTACAGATACAGAACAACAATAAAATAGTCTAAACCAATAACTAACTCAAATATTTTTAATTTAAAGCCTATTCACGCACAGAATAGGCTTTATTTTTTCCATAATTTAAAGGGATTCTTACTCAATACAGAATTGTAATACCTAATATCTCCAGTGACTTCCATCCCAAGCCAAGATGGTTTTTCAAATACTTCAGTTTCAGAATTAAGTTCAATTTCAGCTATAATTAAACCAGCATTATCATCATAAAACTCATCTACTTCATAAGTGTGTTTTCCGCATTTTATTTCAAAACGGGTTTTGTTAATTATACCTTCTTCACATAACAATAAAAGATTTTCAGCATCCGATACAGAAATTTCTTTTTCCCACTCAAACCGAGACAAACCATTAGCACTAGACTTTCCTTTTATAGTTAAATATCCTTTATTACCAATAAGCCTAACTCTTACAGTTCGTTCTTTGTGACTACTTAAAAATCCTTGTTTAATATTAAAACTATGTACAGCTTCTAACTTATAGTCATCCGTTTTTACCAAAAATTTACGTTCTATCTCAATCTCCATAATTAAAAGGTATATAATGCCTAAATTTACATTATGCAAAACAATTTGCCAACAAGAAAGATTATTCACGTAGATATGGATGCTTTTTATGCTTCAGTTGCACAAATGGACAACCCTGAACTGAAGGGAAAAGCAATTGCAGTTGGTGGTGCTGGCGCACGTGGCGTTATAAGTGCAGCAAGCTATGAAGCTCGTATGTTTGGTGTAAGGAGTGCTATGTCTGGTCGGTTAGCTATAAAACTCTGTCCAGAACTCATTTTTGTAAAAACAAATTTTGAACGCTACAAGGAAATATCTAAGCAGATACGCAACATATTTTTAGACTATACAGATTTAGTAGAACCGCTATCATTAGATGAAGCCTACTTAGATGTTACTGTAAACAAAATAGGGATGCCTAGCGCTACTTTACTTGCGCAAACCATAAGGACACGGATTTATAATGAAGTGGGCTTAACAGCCTCGGCAGGCATTTCTATTAATAAATTTATCGCTAAAATAGCAAGCGATTATAATAAACCTAACGGACAAAAAACTGTTAACCCAGAAGATGTACTTCAATTTTTAGAAGAATTAGATATTAAAAAATTCTATGGTGTTGGTAAAGTAACTGCAGAGAAGATGTACCAGAGAGGTATTTTTACCGGAAAAGATTTAAAATTAAAGAGCTTAGACTATCTCAATGAACATTTTGGAAAATCTGGATACTTCTATTACCAAGTTGTAAGAGGAATCCATAATAGCGAAGTTAAACCTAACCGCATAAGAAAATCCTTAGCTGCCGAAAGAACGTTTAGCGAAAATCTCTCTTCAGAAATATTTATGCTAGAGAAATTAGAACAAATTGCAGAAGAAGTTTCTAAACGTTTAAACAAAAACAAAGTAGCTGGTAAAACCATTACATTGAAAATAAAATATAGTGACTTTACATTACAAACTAGGAGTAAAACAATACCCTATTTTGTAAGTGAAAAAGCCATAATTTTAGAAACGGCTAAAGATTTATTATACCAGGACACCCTTAGTAATTCCGTTAGATTATTAGGTATATCGCTATCAAATTTAAATACAGACTCAAAAAACACCAAAACAGAAGAGAAAAAAGTAATTAATGTACAACTAAAGTTTGAGTTCTAATTTTAAATAAACATCATTTTAGACTACTGTATAAAAGAAAACAGCACTAAATAGAATAATCTTACTCATTCTTTTTAATGCTGTATTAATAAATTCTTTAAATAATTAAGAACAATTTTTTAATAACTCTATTCTATTAAATCGTTTATTTTAAATTAAAAACTACAACTTTCTATTTCAGAAACACGCAATGTATTAACCATACCTTTATCTTGAATTGGCATTGCCGCTAAACTAATTAACATATCTCCAACTTCTAAATAACCTTTTTTACAAGCTATTGCATTAACATCTTCTATAGTTTCGTCAGTACTTACAAACTTATCATAATAAAATGCTGTTACTCCCCAAAGCAAACTAAGTTGAGTTAAAATTCTTTTATTAGAAGTAAAGACTAAAATATGGGCAGAAGGTCGCCATGCAGAAATTTGAAATGCGGTATAACCACTATTCGTTAGCGTTGAAATAGCTTTAGCATTTATCTCATTAGCCATATTTGCAGCATGAAAGCAAATTGCTTTTGTAATGTAACGTTTTGTGCGAATATGCGGTGGCGATTGTGGCACTTCAATAAGTGGAGAATCTTCAACGCTCTTAATTATATTAGACATTTGGCGAATTACTTGTACAGGGTATTGGCCAACTGAAGTTTCACCAGATAACATTACTGCATCAGCTCCATCCATAACTGAATTAGCTACATCATTTACTTCTGCTCTAGTTGGTGTTAAACTTGTAATCATAGTCTCCATCATTTGGGTTGCAATAATTACAGGAATTCTAGCACGTTTTGCCCTTAACACTAACTGCTTCTGAATTAAAGGAACTTCCTCCGCCGGAATCTCTACACCTAAATCACCGCGTGCTACCATTAAGCCATCACAATACGCAACAATTTTATCTATATTCTCAACAGCTTCTGGTTTTTCTATTTTAGCTATAATCGGAATTTTATGATCGCTATGTTCATTAATTAAACTCTCAAGCTGCATTAAATCTTCTGCATGACGTACAAATGATAACGCAATCCAATCAACTTTTTGCCCAATAGCAAAAATGGCATCTTCAATATCTTTTTCTGTGAGAGCAGGTTGAGAAATATTAGTATTAGGAAGGTTTACCCCTTTTTTAGATTTTAATGGTCCACCTTGTATTACTCTAGCTGTGACTTCCTTCTTTTTATCTGTAGACACAACTTCAAAAATAAGTTTTCCATCATCTAATAAAATTCTTTCTCCTGGTTTTGCATCTTGAGGAAAATTATCATAAGTCATGTACACGCGCTCTTTGGTTCCTTCGAAACGTTCACCTGTAGCAAAAATTATTTCATCACCTTCATTAACAATAACTTCACCTTTCATTACACCAACGCGTAATTTAGGGCCTTGTAAATCTCCTAAAATTGAAGCGTTATAACCAAATTCTTCATTTAGCTCTCTAATCATTTTTATACGCTCTTCAACATCTTTATAATCTGCATGAGAGAAATTTATTCTAAATACATTACAACCTTCCTCTAACATAGATTTTAGAACGGCTTTAGTACTTGTTGCAGGACCTAATGTGGCTACTATTTTTGTTTTCTTATTTGACATAAATTCAAAAAATTAAATGGTCTTTCGACTTAATTTGAAGCGGATCTACCGCATAACTTGTTATTATTTGTGGAATTGCTTGTATTTTACTAAGTACAAGCTTTTCGTTTACATTTTCTATTTCATCAGAGATTTTTAAAAAAAAATCTACTTTTTTATACTCAGTAATTAAATTAAAGGTCTTTAATATTTTCTCTGGTCTATCAAACAAAGTTCCAGTACTAGATAAACTATCTGCTTCCCTTTTACAGACATTAGAAATTAAATTCCATAGTACATATTCAGTTTTATTATTCCATTCAAAAATACTATAAGAAGATTCTAAATATTTAAAATCAATATCTGTGTCTTTACGCTCTAACTTAAGATCTAAATGCTTGTTTAACAAATATGCTAATCTATAATCTTCTAATCTACTATGAATTGCTATTAATTTATAGGCATCATCGTAGAAATCATCTACCTGAAGTTTGTGTAAAGCCATACATTTATAACTCTATTTTTAATTCAATTTCTAAAATCTAATTAAAAGTTTGAACGTTTTACTGGTATATTTCTGTAAATATAGTACAAACTAGCCGTATGTTTATTAAGAATCCGTTAATCTTAACCTATAATATCTACGAAAACGTTATCGTATTATCATTTAAATGAAAAAATAAAAAAATAGCCTATTGAAGCTTAGAAATTTGATTTTGAAAAGCAAAAAAGGCTCGCTTAGATGCTTTTTCTTCCGCCTTTTTCTTTGAAGTGGCTCTTGCTTTTGAAACTACTTTATCGTTAATTGAAAGTTTTACAGAAAAATGTTTTAATTCATCATTTCCTGTATCTTCATATACTTCGTAATTAAAAGTATTTTTTTCTTTTTGGCACCATTCAATAAGTAAACTCTTATAACTAATTACTTTTCCTTCGAGCATTTCAATGTCTACATGAGGATTTATAACACGCTTAAAAATAAATTTTTCACAAGTATTATAACCCTTATCTAAATAAATAGCTCCTACTAAAGCTTCAAAAAGATTACCATGAATATTATCTCCAAAATTAGATGTTGGTATTCTACTCTGTACTAAATCTATTAAATTTAACTCTTGTCCTAATTTATTTAAATGCTCTCTGCTTACTACCTTAGATCTCATTTTAGTGAGGTATCCTTCATCACCATGAGGCACTTTATCAAACAAATATGCCGCAATTACAGAACTAAGCATAGCATCACCTACAAATTCTAAACGTTCATAATTAATAGCATTACCTAACTCGTCCTTTAAATTCATAGAACGATGCGTAAAGGCCTTTATATAAAACGATTTTGCTTTGGGTTTAAAACCCAAAATATCCTTGAGTTGTAAAAAAAAATTCCCGTCTCCTTGAGAACGGGAATTTAATATGTTACGAATGAAGCTCATTCGGGATTTAATCTAATTTTTTGAATAGTACACAAGCGTTATGACCGCCAAATCCAAATGTATTACTCATTGCGACTTTAATTTCACGTTTCTGAGCTTTATTAAGAGTTAAATTTAATTCTGGATCTATGTTTTCATCAACTGTTTCATGGTTAATTGTTGGTGGTATAATACCATGCTCCATAGCTAAGATTGAAGCAATAGCTTCAACTGCTCCAGCAGCACCCAACAAATGACCTGTCATAGATTTTGTTGAATTAATATTTATAGTCTTAGCATGGTCTCCAAATACTTCAGATATAGCTTTCAGCTCGGCAACATCTCCTAATGGAGTTGATGTACCGTGAGTATTAATATGGTCTACGTCTTCAGGATTTAAACCAGCATTTTCTAAACAATTTTTCATTACCGCAACAACACCAATACCATCGGGATGTGGTGCCGTCATATGATATGCATCCGAAGATAAACCGCCACCTACAACTTCTGCATAGATTTTAGCGCCTCTAGCTTTTGCATGTTCGTACTCTTCTAAAACAATTGCTCCTGCCCCTTCACCTAATACAAAACCATCTCGGTTAGCATCAAAAGGTCTAGAAGCCGTTTCTGGGCTATCGTTACGAGTACTCATGGCGTGCATAGCATTAAATCCTCCCATACCTGCTATAGTAACTGCAGCTTCACTTCCGCCTGTAATAATCACATCACAATGACCTAAACGAATAGTGTTTAAGGCATCAATCATTGAATTTGCAGAAGATGCACAAGCAGATACTGTTGTATAATTAGGACCCATAAAACCATATTTTATAGATATGTTTCCTGGAGCTATATCAGCAATCATTTTTGGAATGAAACGTGGACTAAATCTTGGTGTTCCGTCACCAGCAGCATAATTTAACACTTCATCTTGAAATGTTTCTAAACCACCAATACCAGCGCCCCAAATTACACCCACTCTTAATTTATTTACCGCATCTAAGTCAAGTTTTGAGTCTGCAATAGCTTCATCTGAAGCCACCATTGCATACTGTGAAAACTTATCCATCTGACGCGATAATTTCCTATCAATAAAGTCAGTAACCTCAAAGTTTTTTACTTCACAAGCGAATTTCGTCTTGAACTTTTCAGCATCAAAATGTGTTACTGGTGCTGCACCACTTTTACCACTAATAAGAGCATCCCAATATTCATCCTTGGTATTTCCTATTGGTGTAAGTGCACCTAAACCTGTTACTACAACTCGCTTTAATTCCATAAAAAATAAAGTTATTATTTAGCTTCTTCTATGTAAGATATAGCTTGACCTACTGTTGCAATGTTTTCAGCTTGATCATCTGGGATTTGAATATCAAACTCTTTTTCAAACTCCATTATTAATTCTACAGTATCTAATGAATCCGCTCCTAAATCGTTTGTGAAGCTCGCTTCAGTTACAACTTCGTTTTCATCAACACCTAATTTATCTACGATAATCGCTTTTACTCGTGATGCAATGTCTGACATAATTTTTTAATTTTAAGTTTTAATTAGACCGCAAAAATAAAAAACTTTATTTGAATAATCATCTTTACTACTAAAATGTGCTTTTAATTTTATAAAAATAAAGATAAAGTATTCTGTTTTTGCTGCTAATTGTTAATTATTATTCTTTTTTTTGTTTGAATAATCTAAGTAATATACCTGTAAATGAAACGTGTTGTAATTTTTGCGTCCGGAAGTGGCTCTAATGCTGAAAATTTAATTAAGTTTTTTCACAACAGCGATAATGTGTCTGTTATTCAGGTACTAACTAACAATCCTCATGCCAAAGTTTTAGACCGTTGTAAAAAGCTAAATGTTAGCGCTTTGTCATTTAATAGAATAGCGTTTTCTAAATCTAATGACGTCCTCAACATTTTAAAATCTGCAGAACCAGACCTCATTGTACTTGCTGGTTTTTTATGGAAGTTTCCAGAATTTATACTTAAAGAATTTTCTAATATGGTTATAAATATTCATCCTGCATTACTCCCAAAATATGGTGGAAAAGGTATGTTTGGTATGCATGTACATAATGCAGTTGTAGAAAATAATGAGAAAGAAACTGGTATAACTATTCATTATGTAAACGAAAATTATGATGAAGGCGCCATAATATTTCAAGCAAAATGTGAGGTTTTATCTACAGACACTGCAAAAGATGTCGCAGAAAAGATACATTTATTAGAGATGAAGCATTTTCCTTTAATTGTAAATCAACTATTAAAGTAAACGAGAACATTAAGCATAACGAAATTATATTAGTATAAACAGCTAATACATGTTTTAGACGCTTATTTAAAATGATAAATTAAGATTTCTGTTTTCATAAGAAGTGAACATGAGCAAAAAGAAAAAAAAATATTATACCGTTTGGAAAGGTAAGAAAACAGGTGTTTTTGAATCTTGGAATGATTGTAAAAAACAAATTAAAGATTTTCAAGGTGCACAGTATAAATCATTTTCTACACTTGAAGATGCAAAAAAAGCCCTAGAAGGCAACTACTTTGATCATATAGGTAAAAATAAATCCTTTAAAAGTGGACTCTCTGATGCTGAATTAAAAAAAATAGGCCTTCCTAATTACAACTCCATCTCTGTTGATGCTGCCTCTAGTGGAAATCCAGGTATTATGGAATATAGAGGTGTAGACACCAAAACAAAAAAACAACTTTTTCACCAAGGACCTTTTGAGCAAGGCACTAATAACATAGGCGAATTTTTAGCTTTAGTCCATGGTTTGGCGTTTTTAAAAAAACACAATAGTGACCGTATTATGTACACGGATTCTAGAACAGCTATGAGTTGGGTGCGCAAAAAAGCATGTAACTCTAAACTTCCACGTAATGCAAAAAACAAACCTGTATATGATTTGGTGGATCGTGCTGTAGAATGGCTAAAAAATAACACCTATACTACTACAATTCTTAAATGGGAAACTAAAGTTTGGGGTGAAATACCTGCGGATTTTGGCAGGAAATAAATTTTAAACCTATTGTAAAATTCATATTTCACAAGGAATATATTTTATGTAAATTTGCAACTTAATTCAAACTTAGGTAATGAGTAAATTAGTGATGGTTGGTACTGTAGCATTTGATGCTATTGAGACCCCTTTTGGTAAAACCGACAAAATATTAGGTGGTGCAGCAACATATATAGGTTTATCAGCTTCAAATTTCAACATAGATTCAGCAGCAGTTTCTGTTGTAGGTGGAGATTTTCCGCAAGACTATTTAGACCTTTTAAAAAATAAGAATATTGATATTGAAGGTATAGAAATTGTAAAAGATGGTAAAACTTTCTTTTGGAGCGGAAAATATCATAATGACATGAACTCTAGAGACACACTTGTAACAGAGCTTAATGTCTTAGAACACTTTAATCCAATTGTACCTAACAATTATAAAGATGCAGAAGTTGTAATGTTAGGAAACTTACATCCTTTAGTTCAGCAAGGTGTTTTAGACCAAATGACAGTAAAACCTAAACTAACCATCTTAGACACAATGAATTTCTGGATGGACATTGCTTTAGACGATTTACTTTCAGTAATTAAAAATGTTGACGTAATTACCATTAATGACGAAGAAGCAAGACAACTAACAGGGGAATACTCTTTAGTAGTTGCCGCAAGAAAAATCCATGAAATGGGACCTAAATATGTAGTGATTAAAAAAGGAGAACATGGCGCATTGTTGTTTCATAATGAAAATGTTTTCTATGCTCCTGCTCTTCCTTTAGAAGAAGTTTTTGATCCTACGGGTGCAGGTGATACCTTTGCTGGTGGTTTTGCTGGTTATTTAGCAAAAACAGGTGACTTCTCTTTTGAGAACATGAAAACTGCCGTTATTTATGGATCAACATTAGCTTCTTTCTGTGTAGAAAAATTTGGTACAGAGCGCATGCAAAATTTAACGGACAAAGAAATTTATAAACGATTAGACCAATTTAAGAGTCTTACACAGTTTGATATAGAATTAAATTAAAAAAACGCGCTCAAAATTGAGCGCGTTTTTTTATTACATCTCAGCAACAATCGAGATAAAAATATAAAATAAACACTAGCAGATTACACAACATGAGCGATGCTTTAAAACATGAATGCGGAATAGCACTCATTAGACTTTTAAAACCTTTAGAATACTATAAAGAAAAATACGGAAGTGCTTTTTATGGCGTAAATAAAATGTACTTAATGATGGAAAAACAGCACAACCGTGGGCAAGATGGTGCTGGTTTTGCTAGTATTAAACTAGATGTAGAACCTGGTGAACGTTACATAAGCCGTGTTAGATCTATCGCACAGCAACCTATCCAAGATATTTTTGCTCAAATTAACCAAAGAATAAACAACAAATTACTAAGTAACCCTGAGTACAATGATGATGTTCAATTACAAAAAAAGCACATACCGTATGTTGGAGAATTGCTTTTAGGACACGTTCGTTATGGTACTTTTGGAAAAAATAGTGTAGAAAGTGTTCATCCGTTTTTAAGACAAAATAACTGGATGCATAGAAACCTTATTGTTGCAGGTAATTTTAACATGACCAATGTTAACGAGTTATTTGATAACCTTATACAATTAGGGCAACATCCTAAAGAAAAAGCAGATACCATTACTGTAATGGAAAAAATTGGTCATTTTTTAGATGATGCTGTGTCTAAAATATATAAAGATTTAAAAAAAGAAGGTTACAGTAAAAATGAGTGTTCTCCTTTAATTGCAGAACGCCTAAAAGTTGGTAAAATTTTAAAACGAGCTGCAAAAAACTGGGATGGTGGTTATGCCATGGCAGGTTTACTTGGGCATGGTGACTCTTTTGTTTTAAGAGACCCTTCTGGTATAAGACCAGCTTATTATTATAAAGATGATGAAATTGTTGTAGTAGCATCAGAAAGACCTGTTATACAAACGGTGTTTAATGTACCATTTGAATCGGTTAAAGAATTAGATCCTGGCCACGCTATTATAACCAAAAAATCTGGTGTAACACAAATTAAAAAAATATTAGATCCTTTAGAGCGAAAAGCCTGCTCATTTGAGCGTATTTACTTCTCTCGCGGTAGTGATGCAGAAATCTACCAAGAACGTAAAATGTTAGGTCGTTTATTAATGCCTAAAGTGCTTAAGGCTATTGATAATGACACTCAAAATACTGTTTTCTCTTATATTCCTAATACAGCAGAAACGTCGTTTTTTGGAATGATAGAAAGTGTAGAAGAACATTTAAATGAAAAGAAAACAAAATCTATACTTGCTGGTGGTGGTAAACTTTCAGCAGAACGTGTTACCGAAATTTTATCAGAATTTCCACGTATAGAAAAAATAGCAATAAAAGATGTTAAATTAAGAACTTTTATTACTGAAGATAGCAGTAGAGATGATTTAGTAGCCCACGTTTATGACGTAACTTATGGTGTTATTAAACCTGCTGATAACCTTGTAATTATTGATGATAGTATTGTTAGAGGCACAACCCTTAAGAAAAGTATCATTAAAATGATGGATAGATTAAACCCTAAGAAAATAGTAGTGGTTTCTTCTGCTCCTCAAATACGCTATCCAGATTGTTATGGTATAGATATGGCAAATTTAGAATCTTTAATTGCATTTAGAGCTACTTTAGAATTGTTAAAAGATAATAATCAATACCACATCATTGATGATGTTTATAAAAAATGTATTAAACAAGTTAATCTAAAAGATGTAGAGGTTGTTAACCACGTTAAGGAAGTATATGACAATTTTAGTGACGAACAAATTTCAGATAAAATAGCAGAATTACTAGGTGGAGAATCTATAAATGCCGAAGTTAAAATTATTTTTCAACCTGTTGGTAACTTACACAAAGCGTGTCCTAAAAACTTAGGAGATTGGTATTTTACAGGAAATTATCCTACACCTGGAGGTAACAGAGTTGTCAACAGAGCGTTCATTAATTTTTACGAAGGAAATAAAGAGCGCGCTTATTAAATAGTTTTATTTTTTGCATTTAATCCTTAAAAACATACATTTTAACCTAAATATATGCATTTCATCCTATGTTTGCGTTCATTTTAACAAATAAAATATACCTTGGTATCACCATAACATAAGTAGGTTAAGTTCATGGTAGATTTGGGGCAAAAAAAGGTGAACATCGTTCACCTTTTTTTATTAACATATTTTAAACTTTACATAACCTATTTAAACTCATAGATTCCTTATATTTATTAGATATTTGTATATATACAAGTTAGTTTCCACGCTTAGACTAATATATAGGTCGTTTGTCCAAAAAATTAAAAACGAATATAATCACCACTTATATTTGAGATACCATAACATAAGTAGGTTAAGTTTATGGTAGATTTGGGGCAAAAAGGGTGAACATCTGTTCATCCTTTTTCATGTCTAATTCTTAAATAAAAAACTACAAAGCATAAAAAAACCGAGGCTTAAAAAGACTCGGTTTTTTTACTTTATAAAATTTACTTACTTTGCTTCAGCGTAACGTCTCTCAACTTCGTTCCAATTAATTACATTAAAGAAAGCTTCAATATAATCTGGTCTTCTGTTTTGATAATTTAAATAATAAGCATGCTCCCAAACATCTAAACCTAAGATTGGTGTACCTTCACAAGTAACACCTGGCATTAATGGATTATCTTGGTTTGGTGTAGAACAAACTTCTACTTTACCACCTTTATGTACACATAACCAAGCCCAACCAGAACCAAATTGTGTCGCTGCTGCTTTAGAAAAAGCATCCTTAAAGGCATCAAAAGAACCAAACTCAGCTTCAATAGCATCCTTTAACTCACCTGATAAACGTCCTTTACCTTCCGGATTCATAACCTCCCAAAATAATGAGTGATTATAGAAACCACCACCATTATTTCTAACAGCACCATTACTCATATCTAGATTACCAAGTATATCTTCAATAGATTTTCCTTCTAAATCTGTTCCTTCAATTGCTGCGTTTAATTTTGTAGTATAGCCATTATGATGTTTTGTATGGTGAATCTCCATTGTACGAGCGTCAATGTTTGGTTCTAAAGCATCATAAGCATATTTTAATTTCGGTAATTCGAAAGCCATAATATTTTTGTTTTTAGTTAGTGAAATAATTCATTGTTCCCAAATTTACAATTTTGGTTGGTAATTTTTCATAATAAACTATTAAGATTGCTTATTTTGGTATAAAAATTATCTCTTGCAAAATTCAGCCTTCAAAATATACAACGCTTCTGCAGGTAGTGGAAAAACATTTACGTTAGCAAAAGCCTACCTTAAAATACTTGTTAAATCTAAAAGTTACGACCAATTTAAATCTATATTAGCCATAACATTTACCAACAAAGCTGTTGGTGAAATGAAAGAACGTATTATAAATATGTTGCAATCTTTCTCTTTGGAACGTAGTTTAAAAGAACCACATCCAATGTTTACAGCTATTTGCGAAGAGTTAGATATTAAACCAGAAATTCTTCATAACAAATCCAAACATATATTAAAACACATTATTCATAATTATGGTGCATTTGATATTTCTACCATTGATGGATTTACACACAGAGTAATTAGAACTTTTGCACACGATTTAAAATTACCTGTAAATTTTGAAGTTGAATTAGACCAAGAACGCTTATTAAACGAAGCTGTTGATAGCCTAATAGGCAAAGCTGGTAGCGATAAAGCTTTAACCAAAGTCTTAGTAGATTTTTCCATAGAAAAAGCCGACGACGATAAAAGCTGGGATATCAGTTTTGATTTTAATAAAATCGCAAAATTATTAGTTAATGAGAACGACCTTTCTGCTGTTAATACCTTAAAAGAAAAAACACTAGACGATTTTAAAATTTTAAAAGAACAATTAGGTAAAGAAAGTATATTAATAGAAACTAAAATTGAGAACATCTCTAATTCTGCATTAACTTTAATTGAAGAATCTGGCTTACAATTCAATGATTTTAATAGAAGTTCACTTCCTAAACATTTTCAAAAATTAGCCCAAAAACAGTTTAGCGTAAATTTTGATTCTAATTGGCAAAATGATTTAGTAAACGGTAACACGCTTTATCCAAAACGTGTTTCTGAAGTTATTGCATCAACCATAGAAAATATTCAACCGCAATTAGCAGCATATTTTATAGATTCTAAAACAGCATATTTTAATTTAAAATTAAAAAAAGGACTCTATAAAAACATAACACCTCTTTCGGTTTTAAATGCAATAAAAAACGAATTACAAGTTTTAAAAGCGGACCAAAATAAAATGTTGATTTCAGAATTCAACACTATTATTAGTGAAGAAATAAAACACCAACCAACACCTTTTATTTACGAACGTTTAGGTGAAAAATTTAAACATTATTTTATTGATGAGTTTCAAGACACATCACAAATGCAATGGGAAAACTTGGTACCCTTATTAGAAAATGCCCTTTCTGCTGCTAATGGTGATACTATGTTGGTTGGCGATGCTAAACAGGCTATTTACAGATGGCGAGGTGGTGAAGCAGAACAATTTATAAACCTTTATAATAAAACAGAAAATCCATTTCAAATTGAAGCCGAAGTGCTTCCTCTAGAGACCAATTACAGAAGCGCTACATCTATTATTGAGTTCAATAATTCGTTTTTTGAATTTATAAGCGAAACCGCTTTTAGTAATATTGCTTATGCTGAGCTCTTTAAAAAAGCAAAACAAAAAACACATAATACTGCAGAAGGCTATGTAAATCTAAACTTTTTATACATTGAAAAAGATGAAAACCTCAATGAAAAATATGCTATTGAAGTACTCAAAACTATAAAACAATGCCTAGATAATGGCTTTCCTTTAGATGATATTTGCGTTTTGGTTAGAAAACGAAAAGAAGGTGTTGCCATTGCTAAATATCTCAACGAAAATGGTATAAAAATTACCTCCTCTGAAACCTTACTTTTAAAGAACTCTAACAAAGTAAATTTTATTAACTCGTTTTTAAAATTACTTGTTCAACCCAATAACGATAGTTTAAAAGTTGAAGTGTTATCCTATTTGGCAGATGCAATTAAAGCTAAAGATAAACATTTATTTTTTAAAACGTATCTAAAACAAAATTTAGATGACATGTTTTTAGAATTAAATAATCTAGAAATTCACATCGATAAAAATCAGTGCCTGCAATTACCACTTTACGAATTGGTAGAACATGTGATAAGGCTGTTTAAATTGAATGACACTTCAGACGCGTATCTTCAATTTTATTTAGATGTTGTTTTAGAATATACACAAAAACAAAATTCAGATTTAACAGGTTTTATAAATTATTTTGAAAAAAAAGCGGATAGCTTAAGTGTGGTTACACCAGAAAACTTGAACGCTGTTGAGATAATGACCATTCATAAGGCTAAAGGGCTAGAGTTTCCTATTGTAATATTTCCATTTGCTGACCTCAATATTTATAGAGAAATAGAACCAAAAGAGTGGTATCCGGTTAATCCCGAAGATTATAATGGTTTTAGCACTTTACTTCTAAGTTACAGCAAGGATATTGAGCATTTTGGTGCCGTTGGTAATCAAATTTTCACAAAACATCAATCGCAATTAGAGTTAGATAACATGAATCTACTTTATGTAGTTTTAACCAGAGCCGTTGAGCAATTGTATATAATATCTAAAAAAGATTTTGATTCAAAAGGTAACGTTAATAAAAATAGTTATGCCGGTAAATTCATTAATTTTCTCATTAAAGAAAATAAGTGGAATGAAAATCAACTGAATTACAGTTATGGTACTATAAAACCTAACGAGAATGATAAAGAAACCAAATCAACAACAAGTTCCCTAAAATTAATTTCAGTACCAAAAGAAGACCATAATTTAAAGATTATTACCAAATCTGGATTGCTTTGGGATACACAACAAGAGGTTGCAATAGAACGCGGTAACTTGGTACATTTAATTTTATCTAAAATAGAAATTATTGAAGACGTAGATTCTGCCTTTACAGATTTATTATTTTCTGGTGATATAACAAAAAGTAATAGTGAAACTCTGAAAGTTTTAGTTTTAAAAGTTTTACAACATCCTAAATTAGAAAGTTATTATAAAGACGATTTTAAAATTTATAACGAACGTGATATTATTACAAATTCTGGTGAGCTTTTAAGACCAGACCGTTTAAATATTAATTCAGATAACGAAGCTATAATAATAGATTATAAAACAGGTGAACCTAAAGAATCTCATGCATTTCAGCTTAACAAATACGAAACTGTATTAAATGAAATGAAACTTAAAGTTACGCACAAATTATTGGTTTATATAAATGATACAGTTGAAGTTCTCGAAGTCTGATTATTCATAGTACCTTTGCAAAACAATCAAAAATTACTACCATGTACGGAACTATAAAAAACCATTTACAACAAGAAATAGAAGCTATAAAAGACGCAGGTCTTTTTAAAGAAGAACGCATTATTACCTCGCCACAAGGGGCCGAAATCACTTTAAATACAGGACAGAAAGTTTTAAACTTTTGTGCTAATAATTATTTAGGTTTATCATCGCATCCAGATGTTATTCAAGCAGCAAAAGACACTATGGATACGCATGGTTTTGGGATGTCTTCAGTACGTTTTATTTGCGGTACTCAAGATATCCATAAAGAACTTGAACAAAAAATAGCCGATTTCTACGGAACAGAAGATACCATTTTATACGCCGCAGCTTTTGATGCAAATGGTGGCGTTTTTGAACCTTTATTAACTAAAGAAGATGCCATAATTTCAGACTCTTTAAATCACGCTTCTATTATAGATGGTGTAAGATTATGTAAAGCAGCAAGATATCGTTACCAAAATAATGATATGGCAGATTTAGAAACACAGCTAATTGAAGCTAATGCCAATGGTGCACGCTTTAAGATTATTGTTACTGACGGTGTTTTTTCCATGGATGGTTTAGTAGCACCATTAGATAAAATATGTGATTTAGCGGATAAATATGATGCAATGGTTATGATAGATGAATGTCATGCCACAGGATTTATTGGCGAAACAGGTATTGGAACTCTTGAAGAAAAAGGCGTTTTAGGAAGAATTGACATTATTACCGGAACATTAGGAAAAGCAATGGGTGGCGCAATGGGTGGCTACACCACTGCAAAAAAAGAAATAATTGAACTATTGCGTCAACGTTCTCGTCCTTATTTATTTTCAAACTCTTTAGCACCAGCGATTGTAGGAGCTTCAATAAAAGTGTTTGATATGTTAAAGAATGATACTACATTAAGAGATAAAGTAGATTGGAATACAAAATATTTCAAAAAAGGAATGAAAGACGCTGGTTTTGATATTATAGATGGAGATTCTGCCATAGTGCCAGTAATGCTGTATGATGCTAAGTTATCTCAAAATATGGCGAATATGCTGTTAGAAGAAGAAATCTATGTTATTGGATTCTTTTATCCGGTTGTACCAAAAGAAAAAGCGAGAATTAGAGTACAACTCTCTGCAGCTCATACTAAAGAACAGTTAGACAAAGCTATTGCAGCATTTATTAAAGTAGGGCAAATTCTAAACGTTATTTAAAACGGTTACAAACTCTCTGTTTTAAAGCCTTACAGTAATAATTTTACGCATTTTACTTTGTTAATAAAATTTAACAACTTACTTTTGTCTTTAATTAACACTTAAAATTAAATAATTAAGAATATGAAAAATCTTAGCAGATTATTTTTTGTTGCAGTACTTGTCGCAAGTTTTAGCGCATCTAATGCTCAAGACAAAAACAATCCTTGGGCTATTAGTATAGGAGCCAATGCGGTTGACTATTACCCAGTAGGAGAAGATACACCTCAAGGTGATTATTTTGATGAATACTTTAACGTAGATGATCACTGGAATATTCTTCCATCTTTATCTACAATTTCAGTTTCTAGATATCTTTCTGATGGTTTTACCTTTACAGCTACAGGTTCATTAAATAAAATTGAAAAATTTGGATCTAATGTTGATGCTACAACTGGAGCAGAGACAACAAATTCTGTTGACGACTTATCTTATTATGGTCTTGACGGTAGAGTTTCTTACAGCTTAATGGAAGTTATTAATTCTAAAGTAATTGAGCCGTACGTAGGTGTTGGTGGTGGTTACACTTGGTTAGATGACTCAGGTGCAGGTACATTAAATGGAACATTAGGTTTCAATATCTGGGCTGGAGAACAAGTTGGTCTTAACTTACAATCTACATATAAGCATGCCTTTGAAAATTCAACTAGAAAACATTTCCAACATTCTGTAGGTATTACTTTCAAATTTGGTGGTACTGATACAGATGGTGATGGTATCTACGATCAAGATGATGCTTGTCCTGAAGAAGCTGGATTAGAAATCTTTAATGGTTGTCCAGATTCTGATAACGATGGTATCCAAGATTCTAAAGATGATTGTCCTAACACTGCAGGTTTAGCTGAATTTAACGGTTGTCCTGATACTGATGGTGACGGTGTAGTAGATAAAGATGATAACTGTCCTACTGTAGCTGGTTTAAAAACTTTAGCTGGTTGTCCAGATGCTGATGGTGACGGTGTTGCTGATGGTGATGATAAATGTCCTGGTGAAGCAGGTCCTGCTGCAAACAACGGATGTCCTTGGCCAGATACTGATGGTGATGGTATTTTAGACAAAGATGATAAGTGTCCTAGCGAAGCTGGTACAGCTGCAAACAATGGTTGTCCAGAAGTTAAGCCAACTGAGGAGGTTATGAAAACCTTAAACGAATATGCAAGAACAATCTTATTCCAGTCTGGTAAAGCTAGTTTCCAAAAATCAACTGATCAAGTGTTACAAGCAATGACAGCTATCTTAAAAGAATATCCTAATGCAGATTTCTCTATCGAAGGTCACACTGATAGCCAAGGCCCTGCATCTAGTAACCAAGCGTTATCTGAAAGAAGAGCAAACGCGGTTAGAGATTATTTAATTTCTAATGGTATTGCTGCTGAAAGATTAACATCAACTGGTTTTGGTGAGTCTAATCCAATTGCTAACAATAAAACAGCAGCTGGTAGAAAAGAAAACAGACGTGTAGAAGTGAAGTTGAAAAACTAATCACATCTAAAATATATTTTAAAAACGCTCCGAAATTCGGAGCGTTTTTTATTTTTATAAAATGATACCTTTTATAAAAACTGTACTGCAAGATTTACACATTAAAAACTTAAATTTTGAAGAGTTACATTTTATCTTGCCTAGTAAAAGAGCCGGTGTTTTTCTTAAGCACCACCTTTCTACATTAATTGACCAACCTATATTTACGCCACATATTCTAAGTATAGAAGAATTTGTTGAAGAAATTTCTGGTTTACAGAACATACCAAATACAGATTTACTCTTTCGTCTTTACGAAACGTATAAACAACTTACACAAGATACCGAACAAGAAACATTTGAATCTTTCTCTAAATGGGCTCAAATCCTATTGCAAGATTTTAATGAGATTGACCGTTACCTTATTCCACAAGAACATATTTTTGATTACCTAAATGCAATAAAAGAACTAAACCATTGGTCTTTAGAAACAAACCCAACAGAACTTGTTGCTAATCATTTAAAGTTCTGGAAACAGCTTAAAACATACTATTCTGTATTTACAAAAAACTTGATTGAATCTAAACAAGCCTATCAAGGACTAATTTATAGAGAAGCAGCTAATAACTTAGAATCTTACATAAAAAATAACAATAATAAAACACATGTGTTTCTTGGGTTTAATGCCTTAAACACGGCAGAATCTCAAATTATTCAAGGATTATTACAAAACAAAACAGCTCACATCTATTGGGATATTGATAAAGCTTTTATTGATGATAATATACATGACGCAGGATGGTTTACAAGACAACATAGAAAGCAATGGGACTACTTTACTACTAAACCATTTAATTGGGTTACATCTCATTATTCTAAAACAAAAAACATACAAGCCATAGGTATTCCTAAACTTGTAGGCCAAGCAAAATATATTGGTCAAATCTTAGAAGAATTAACTCAAAACGAAACCAATTTATCAAAAATAGCAGTTGTACTTGGCGAAGAACAACTTTTATTACCTGTACTAAATTCTATACCAAAAGATATTACCAAACTTAATGTAACAATGGGTTTAGCCTTGCAATTTGTTCCCTTAGCTTCCCTTTTTGAGCTCTTGTTTGCCACACATAAAAATAACCCAAAGCACTTCTATTTTAAAGATGTCATAAATATATTATCTCACCCTATGATATATTCACTTTTTGAAACTGAAGAGAAAAATATCTCAAGTGCAATCGTTTCCTATATTCAAAAAAATAATTTAGTTTACCTAACCGCTTCAGACCTCAAGCAAATAGAAACTTTACACCTTGACATAATAGACTTACTTTTTGAATCTTGGAATAACAACCCTAAAATTGCTTTACAACAATGTACGGACCTCATTTTTAAAATGAAGAGTAATCTAGACACAGATAAAGTAAAACATAGCCTAGAACTTGAATTTTTATACCGCTTTAATATATTATTCAATCAACTAACAGAATTAAACAACAATTACCAATACCTCAATTCTATTACAGCCTTACAAGCTATATATAAAGAATTATTAAGTTCAGAAACCGTTGATTTTAAAGGGGAACCACTAGAAGGGCTTCAAATTATGGGAATGTTAGAGTCTCGAGTTTTAGATTTTGAAACTGTAATTATAAGCTCTGTAAATGAAGGCATTTTACCATCTGGTAAAACGAATAATTCTTTTATACCTTTTGATGTTAAAATTGAAAACAACCTACCAACCTTTAAAGACAAAGATGCCGTTTACACATATCACTTCTACCGACTACTACAACGCGCAAAAAACGTTTATATTCTCTATAATACAGAATTAGACGCACTAAAAGGTGGTGAAAAAAGTAGATTTATTACGCAACTCGATATTGAAGGTATTCATAACGTTCAGCATAAAATAGTGTCACCAGAAGTACCAACTATAGCACAAAATTTGCAAGAAATTATTAAAACAGCATCTGTTACAGAGCAGCTAAAAGTTTTGTCTAACAAAGGCTATTCTCCTTCTTCACTTACCAATTATATACGTAATCCTATAGATTTTTACTACGATAAAGTATTAGGGATAAAAGAATTTGAAGAAGTGGAAGAAAACATTGCTGCTAATACTTTGGGATCAGTGATTCATAATTCATTAGAAGATTTTTACAAACCACTTGAGGGTACTTTGCTTACCTTAGAACATCTTAAAATGTTTAAAAGTAAAGTAAAGGAAATGGTTACAAAGCATTTTGAAACACTTTATAATAAAGGTGGTTTTTCTAACGGAAAAAATCTTATCATTTTTGAAATCGCCCAACGTTACATCACTAATTTTCTAAACCAAGAAATTGAAAGTATTAAACAAGGTAACGAAATAAAAATCCTATCTATTGAAGCCGATGAATATATAGACATTAAAATCGACGGTTTAGATTTTCCAATTAAACTAAAAGGAAAAGTAGATAGAGTGGATAGCTTTAATGGACTTACAAGAGTTATAGATTATAAATCTGGCAAAGTAACTCAAAATAAAGTAGAAGTCGTAGACTGGGAAGATTTAATTACAGACTATGATAAATACAGTAAATCTTTTCAAGTGTTGTGCTATGCCTATATGATGAAACAACAAAACCGAATTGAATTACCAATTGAAGCTGGTATTATTTCCTTTAAAAATTTAAATGAAGGCTTCCTGAAATTTGGTAAAAAAGCATCAACAAATTCACGATCTAAAGACCAACTTATCACTCAAGAGACTTTAAATAATTTTGAAATTGAACTTAAAAAACTAATTACTGAAATCTGTAATCCTGAGATAAATTTCATTGAAAAAGAACTCGACTAATGAAAATTGATAAAAACATAATCCTAACTAGAGATAACAAAAAACCCATATTAATTGATGCTTTTTATACAAAAGACCTAGAAAATCAACCTATTGTTATTTTTTGTCACGGCTATAAAGGATTTAAAGATTGGGGAAGTTGGAATCTTATGTCTCGGGCTTTTGCAAAAGCCGGATTCTGTTTTATAAAATTCAACTTTTCTCATAATGGAGGCACAATAGAAAACCCTATTGATTTCCCTGACCTAGAAGCTTTTGGCAATAATAACTACACCAAAGAATTAGATGATTTAGATGCCGTTATAACCTGGACTCAAGATTATTTTAAACCCAACTCTAATATCAATACTAAAAATATTTCATTAATTGGTCATAGTCGTGGTGGTGGAATTACCATCATAAAAGCTTCAGAAGATGATAGAATTTCAAAACTTATCACGTTGGCAAGTGTGAGTGATTTTGGCAGTCGTTCCTCTACTACTGGAAATTTAGAGGAATGGAAAGCAACAGGTGTTAAATACGTTTTAAACGGAAGAACAAAACAACAAATGCCTCATTTCTATCAATTTTTTGAAGATTTTAAAGCGAATGAAGAACGCCTTCATATAGAATCTGCAGAGAAACGTTTAAAAATTCCGCATTTAATTATTCATGGTTCAAACGATACTTCTGTTAAAATAAGTGAAGCTGAAGCATTACATCTATGGAATCCTAAGAGTTTATATAACATTATTGAAAATGCAGACCATGTTTTTAATACCAAACATCCTTGGGATAAAGAAGAGCTTTCTCAAGAATTAAAATTAGTTGTTAAAAGTGCTATTCGGTTTTTAGAATAGCACTTAAAGTTAAAACATTACCTTTTGTGGAGAAGATCGGGCTCGAACCGACGACCTCTTGACTGCCAGTCAAGCGCTCTAGCCAACTGAGCTACATCCCCAAAAATTAATTCAATCTAACCGAGTATTTTTGTAATGTTGAGAGAAACTTCTTGTACATGCGAAACAAATGTAAACATTATTAATGATTAGAAATGCAGAAAAAACAGATATTGAATCTTTAATAAAGATCACTCAAGCTTGTGCTAAATTTATGATAGACCAAGGTATTTTTCAATGGAATGAACATTACCCAAATAAGTCTGTTTTTATAAACGACCTAAACCGAAAAGAACTTTATGTACTCGAAGTAAATTGCAAGATTATTGGTTGTGTTGTTATTTCTACGTTTATAGATGAAGAATATATACCTGTTACATGGTTTACACCAAATAAAAATAACATTTATATACATCGATTAGCCATTCATCCCAAATACCAAGGTAAAGGTTATGCTCAACAGCTTATGTTCTTTGCGGAACAACTTGCCAAAGACAACAATTATAGTTCTATTCGTTTAGATACCTTTTCTGGTAACCAAAGAAACCAAAAGTTTTACGAACTTCGCGGCTATAAACGATTAGGTGATATTTACTTCCCAAAACAAAGTAAATTCCCTTTTCATTGTTACGAATTGGTATTGTGAGCAACTCTATAACATTAAAACAGATTAATAAATTAGCAATTCCGGCCATTATTGCCGGCATCTCGGAGCCCATTTTGTCGTTAACCGATTTAGCTATAATTAGAAATATGGAATTTAATGCCACAGAATCTTTAGCGGCAATTGGCATTGTAAGTACATTTATGTCCATGCTTATTTGGGTTTTAGGGCAAGCACGTAGTTCAATTTCTTCTATCATTTCACAATACTTAGGTGCAGGAAATGTAGAAGCCGTTAAAAACCTACCAGCACAAGCTATTTTTGCAATAACAAGTTTAAGCCTTATAATTATAGCTATTTCTTTTCCTTTAGCATCAAAAATTTTTAAACTTTACAATGCATCAGGAAGCATTTTAGATTTTTGTGTAGATTATTATCAAATTCGTGTTTTTGGGTTTCCCTTTACACTTTTTACAATTGCCGTTTTTGGGACGTTTAGAGGTCTTCAAAACACCTATTACCCAATGTTAATTGCTATTTCTGGTGCTGCTTCAAATATTATTTTAGACATTGTTTTAGTATACGGAATTAAAGATATTATTCCTGCGATGCATATTGAAGGTGCTGCCTTTGCAAGTGTTATTGCTCAGATAATTATGGCTGTTCTTTCAGCATATTATTTACTTAAAAAAACAAATATTCCGCTATTGGTTACATTTCCTTTTAATCACGAAATGAAACGCTTTACATTAATGATACTTAATTTATTTGTAAGAACACTAGCCTTAAATGCTGCTTTATATTTTGGAACAAGCTTTGCCACCAAATATGGCGAAAATTACATAGCAGCTTATACCATAGCCATAAATCTTTGGTTTTTTGGTGCGTTTCTTATTGATGGTTATGCTAGTGCTGGTAACATTTTATCTGGTAAACTATATGGTGCTAAAGATTATAAAACACTTATTGAATTGAGTAATAAACTAATTAAATATGGTATTCTAGTCGGATTAATTTTAGGATTAATTGGCGCTCTATTTTATTATCCTTTAGGACGTATATTTAGTAATGATGCAAACGTTTTAAAAGCGTTTTATAATGTATTCTGGATTATCCTTGCCATGCAACCTTTGTGTGCTTTAGCATTTATTTTCGATGGTGTATTTAAAGGCTTAGGCAAAATGAAATATCTTAGAAATGTTCTCTTATTCTCTACTTTAATAATTTTTATTCCTGTTATTTATTGGACAGATACTCAAAGCTATAAACTTACTGGGATTTTTATAGCATTTACGCTTTGGATGATAGCGCGAGGATTACCATTAATCATAAAATTTAGAAAAACATTCAAAAGCCTTGCTCAAAACGCTTAAATTTGTCCGAGAAATTAATTTTCTATAAATGAGCTTACTAATTGCCTTACTACAAAACGCAAAAATAGACGAGAAGCTAAAGAATGCGCCAGACGACAGTTACAGTATTGGTGTTTTTATTGGTACGCTTTTACCATTTGTGGTTTTAGTTATTATAGCTTTTGTAATTTATAGATACAATAAAAACAGATATAAAGATACTTAATATGGATATTCTTAGCTTTTTAGGTGGAAACGGATTGTTTCTAATCTTAGGATTGGTGCTAATTATTATTTACTTCTATAACCGAAATAAAAGACGATAATGAGTAACATACGTATTACAAAACAGTTTTCTTTTGAAACAGGTCACGCACTTTATGGTTACGACGGTAAGTGTAAAAATGTACATGGCCATAGTTATCAATTATACGTTACAGTTATTGGTAAACCTATCGCAGATTCTAATAACGTGAAATTTGGAATGGTTATAGATTTTGGCGATTTAAAGAAAATAGTAAAAGAAGAAATTGTTGATGTTTTTGACCACGCTACTGTGTTTAACAAAAACACACCTCATGTAGAATTAGCCAAAGAATTAGCAGCTAGAGACCATAATGTATTATTAGTAGATTATCAACCAACCAGTGAAATGATGGTTATTGATTTTGCTGAAAAAATAAAAAAACACTTACCAGAAACGATAAAATTACATTCCTTGAAGCTTTCAGAAACGACATCTTCTTTTGCTGAATGGTACGCTTCAGATAATGAATAAACCGCATCACATAACACTTGCTGAAGGAAAGAAAGTTTACTTCTCATCAGATAATCATTTAGGTGCACCAACACCTGAAGCGTCAAAACCTCGTGAGAAAAAATTTGTTTCTTGGTTAGATGAAATTAAAGACGATGCTGCTGCTATTTTTCTATTAGGCGATTTATTCGATTTTTGGTTTGAATATAAAACCGTAGTACCTAAAGGATTTACAAGAACTTTAGGGAAATTAGCTGAAATTACAGATTCAGGAATCCCAGTTTATTTCTTTGTTGGCAACCATGATTTATGGATGAAGGATTATTTTAAAACCGAATTAAACATTCCTGTTTTTCATAAACCTCAAGAATTCTCTTTTAACAACAAAAGTTTTTTTATTGGTCATGGTGATGGTTTAGGCCCAAAAGACAAAGGCTATAAACGCATGAAAAAAGTGTTTACCAATCCTTTCTTTAAATGGTTGTTTAGATGGATGCATCCAGATATTGGTATGAAGATTGGCCAATATATGTCTGTTAAAAACAAAATGATTTCTGGAGATGATGATGCCAAATTTTTAGGTGAAGACAACGAGTGGTTGGCTCAATATGCCAAACGAAAACTCCAAGACAAACACAGAGATTACTTTATATTTGGTCATAGACATTTACCACTAGAAATTCAACTGAACGAAACGTCTAAATACATTAATCTTGGTGATTGGATTCTGTATTACACCTATGGTGTTTTTGATGGAACTACTTTTGAGTTGAAAAAGTATTAAACAACTTCTTCTTTTTCGTGCTCTTTAATATCTTGCTGTAAATCTAGTGTTCTTAACGGTTTGTTTTTAATTCCTATAACGGAAACAACAATAAGGGTTACAGTACCGCCAAGTACTACTGCTAATGGCGCACCAAAAATTCTCGCTGCAACACCACTTTCTACAGCACCTAATTCATTAGAAGACCCAACAAACATAGAATTAACAGCTCCAACACGTCCTCTCATATGGTCAGGTGTTTTTAGTTGTAATATGGTTTGACGTACAACCATAGAAATCCCATCAAAAACACCAGCAAGAAACAAAGCTATAACACTAAGCCACAAAAGTTTTGAAGCCCCAAAAACTATCATACAAAGACCAAAACCAAAAATTGAAATCAGTAACTTCTTCCCTGTGCTTTTTGCAATAGGAATATATGTTGTAGCCAACATGGTTAAAATACTACCAGATGATAAGGCAGCATGTAAAATACCTAAACCTTTTGGTCCTGCGTCTAAAATATCTTTTGCAAAAACTGTAAAAATGGCAACAGCACCACCAAATAAAACAGCAATCATATCTAAAGTTAGCGCTCCTAAAATCACTTTGTCATTAAAAACAAAGTTGAGTCCTGCTTTAAGGCTTTCTTTTACAGTTTCGGTATTTCCTTGGTTTAGAATTGGTTTTTTAACAATACCAAACACCAATAATAGAGATAACATTACCAAAGAGAATATAATACCAAGCGTATAGTGTACACCAATCCAAGCAATTAAAAATCCGCCTAATAACGCACCAAACACACTTGCACCTTTCCAAGTACTACTGCTCCATGTTGCCGCATTAGGATAAATTTTCTTTGGAACGAGTAAACCAATTAGTGAAAAGATAGTTGGGCCAAAAAACGCTCTTAAAACACCACCAAAAAACACCAAACTGTAGATACTGTATAAAATATAATTTGTTGACCAAGAAGATTCAATTTGATTAGACGTTAACCAAAACAATCCAAAACTTATTAACGAAAACAACGCAATGCATAGCGCAAAAAGATTACGCTTTTCTTTTTTGTCTGCAATATGGCCTGCAAATGGTGCTAGAAAAAAAGCGGGTAAAAACTCACATAAACCTATTATAGCAAGACTCAATTTGTCGTTAGTCATTGCGTACACTTGCCATTCAATCACAACAAATTGCATAGACCAACCAAAAACTAGGGCAAATCTCACTAATAAAAAAATGTTGAATTCTTTAATTCTAAGAGCTGCGTATGGATCGTTTTTTACCACTTATTTATGCTTTAATATCTTTTAACTTTAGTTGTAAACTCACATTGCCATTCCAGTGATTTTCGTCAATAGAATAGGCTGCACTGAATGGTCTTTTACTTTTAATAATATCTATTTTGTCGCCTAAACCAAAACCGATACAAACTATTTTATCGTTAAAAGATTGGGTAACGGTTAACCTAATATGTTTATCATCTTCGCCAACACATTTTCCATAACCTGTATCTTTTAAATTCTGCGACATAAAGGTTGGCGACATATTGCCAGGCCCAAAAGGTGCAAATTGCTTTAAGATACGCATTAGTTTATCATTGATTTCTCCTAATTCTATTTCTAAATCAATCTTTAATTCTGGCGTTAGTAATTTTGGATCTATAGTTTCTTGTACAACACTTTCAAACTTTGCTTTAAAGGCTTCGTAATTTTCTGGCAGTAAAGTTAAGCCTGCTGCGTATTTATGACCTCCAAATTGTTCAATATGCTCTGAGCATGCTTCTAAAGCATTGTACACATCAAAACCCTTAACAGAACGTGCTGATGCTGCTAATTTATCGCCACTTTTTGTAAAAACCAAAGTTGGTCTGTAATACGTTTCTATTAAGCGAGAAGCCACAATACCAATGACACCTTTGTGCCAAGTTTTATTGTAAACAACGGTTGTAAAGCCTTCTTGCTCGTTATTTTCTTCAATTTGAATTAAAGCTTCTTCCGTAATTTGTTTATCAGTTTCACGACGATCCGTATTAAATTGGTCAATATCTACAGCATATTCAGCTGCTAGATTAAAATCCGTTTCAGTTAAAAGTGTTACGGCATGGTTGCCATGTTTCATTCTTCCAGCTGCATTTATTCTTGGCGCAATTATAAAAACAACATCTGTAATAGTTAAAATATCCTTTTTTACTTCAGCAATAATGGCTTTCATTCCTGGTCTTGGATTGGTGTTTATAACCTGCAAGCCAAGATAAGCCAATGCTCTATTTTCATCTACAATAGGTACAATATCTGCACCAATTGCTGTAGCTACTAAATCTAAATATTCTACTAAATCTTCAGCTTTTTGTCCTTGGTTTGCAGCTAAAGCAGTTATTAATTTAAAGCCAACACCACAACCACATAATTCTTTAAAAGGATAGTTGCAATCCTCTCGTTTTGGGTCTAAAACTGCTACTGCATCTGGAAGTTTTTCTCCTGGCCTATGATGATCACAGATAATAAAATCTATCCCTATTTTGTTTGCATAAGCCACTTTATCTATGGCTTTTACACCACAGTCTAAGGCTATAATTAGTGTAAAATCATTGTCGTCTGCAAAATCAATACCTTTATAAGATACACCATAACCTTCATTATAGCGATCTGGAATATAGGTAGCAACCGAATTAATTCTTGTTTTTAAATACGAAGACATTAAGGCCACAGACGTAGTACCATCAACATCGTAATCGCCATAAACCATTATGTTTTCTCCTGCTTCAATGGCTTTTTCTATACGTGCAACGGCAATGTCCATATCTTTCATTAAATACGGATTGTGCAAATCACTAAAACTTGGCCTAAAAAATGTTTTGGCAGCTTCAAAAGTATCAATACCACGCTGCAACAATAGAGTTGCAATGACATTATCAACACCTAGTGCTTTTTTCATTTCAGAAACTTTTACAGCTTCAGGTTTTGGTTTTAACGTCCAACGCATTTATGTAGTTAAGAATTTTAGTCTTTAGTTATCATCACTTTCAAACAAAAAGTTTGTATAACCTAATGTAATGTTTTCTGTATGTGTAGTTGCCGCATTATAGAGACCTGCTTTTAAATAATAGCCATTAGAAATACCTGTATCGTTTACCCAATTGGTTGTTGGATCAGCTTCAAAATCTTCGTCTACAATGACCACATCACCTTGCATTACCCTAATACTAACTACACCGTTGTTTTTTTCTAACGTCACATTAAGTGGAAATTGTGTGTAATTTCCATTGTCTACAAAAGGAAAATCAATTTTGCTAAACGTTGTTTCGCTAGAACTTACTTCTGGATCTTTACGGATTACCGTTTCAAGTTTATGGTTATGTAATTCTAATCTAAAAAATGGTTTATTAGAATTCCCTCCTCTGTTGTGTACCTGAGCAATTGTCATACCTTCTGAAGGAATGTTGTAATAAATACCTTCAAATTCCATTTTAGAATAAGAGGTTAAAGGGCCTTCTGTGGTTTGTTTCAATTCGGCACGTCGTCCTTTGTCTAATTGGCATACAAGATTTAACTCTTCCTCATTATCTTCCATATAAAAATAAGGCTGGTTAGGTAGTGCGTTATCAAAAACGTTATCTAAATTATCTTGATTTGTACTACATGGTGGACTATCGCAACCATCAGTATTCCAACTGTGTTCAATTACTAAATCTGAGCTAAATACAAAACGCTCATAAAGGTCTGAAGGCTCCTCAACGTCATCATCTGTAGGGTCATCTATTACTATCTGATCATCGTCGTTATCATTTGAAGAATTATTGTCCGAAGAACAGCTTATAAACAAGCTAATAAATAATATTATAATCGGACTTATTTTGTTACTTCTAATTCTCATAATATGCGTTTTTATTGTAAAAATAAGTTATTTATAGACATTATATGTAGGTCTAATTATTTGTTATGAAAGTGTATTTTGGTTTTTACTGTTGCAAATTGTCTAAACATTTCCATTACACCGCAGTATTTTTCAACGGATAAATTTACAGCACGTTCGCATTTTTTTTCGTTTAAATCTGAGCCATAAAAATGATAATCTACGTTTACCGTATGATAAATTTTAGGATGCTCATCTGTTAATTCACCAGACACTTCAATTTTAAAATCGTCTATTTTTACTTTCATTTTATCTAATGTAGAAATAACATCTAGACCAGAGCAACCAGCCAAAGATGATAGCATCATTGCTTTTGGTGCCATACCAGATCCTGTACCTCCAAATTCTTCAGAAGCATCCATCATTATTGAAGGCCACCTAGGATTATCAGACTCAAATGTCATGTTTCCTCTCCAGTGTGTTGTTATTTTATCTGCCATTTTATTACATTTTTAAAATTGTGAGTACTTAAAGTGCCATAAAGTTTTATATAAAATATGATTTTAAGTATTTTAGACACTAACTAAGTTCAAAAATACTACTAAAATAACAACTATGGCACTTGTAACACCTTTGTCTGCAGAACACGATTTAGAAACCAAAGAATTAGCAGAATTTTTTAATGAAACTCTTGGGTTTTGCCCTAATTCTGTCTTAACCATGCAACGTAGACCAGCAATAAGTAAAGCATTTATTAATTTAAATAAAGCCGTAATGGCTAACGAAGGTAAAGTTACCTCAGCTTTAAAACGAATGATTGCTTGGGTTAGTAGTAATGCCACTGGTTGTAGATATTGCCAAGCACATGCCATTAGAGCTGCAGAACGTTATGGTGCTGAAAAAGAACAATTAGATAATATTTGGGACTATAGAACACATCCTGCTTTTTCGGAAGCCGAGCGTGCAGCCTTAGATTTTAGCTTAGCCGCAAGCCAAGTACCAAATGCTGTAAATGCAGAAATAAAAGAACGTTTATACCAATATTGGGACGAAGGCGAAATTGTAGAAATGCTCGGTGTAATTTCTCTCTTTGGATATCTAAATCGCTGGAATGATTCTATGGGAACAGATATAGAAGAAGGTGCTGTAGAAAGTGGAAACAAATATTTAGGGAAGCATGGTTATAGCGTTGGTAAGCATGATGGGTCGTTGTATTAATAGTAATTATTAAGAATGAAAACAATTAAGCAAATTATAGTATTAACCGTTACGTTCTTATTTTTATTAGGCTGTAATTCCAAAGGAAAAGATAAAAAAGATGAAAGCTTTACATTTATTGAAAAAGGCTCATATACTATTAACACCTATAATGGTTTAGCTTACTACCGACTTAATAAAACCAATGAATTTATGGATGGTTATTATGTGGTTGGCAACGAAATGTCTAAATGGGAAGAGTTTGAATTTAAAGAAGGACTTCTAAATGGCGATTATATTGTTTTTCACCCAAATGGTGAAATGTTTTCTCACACTCAATATAGAAATGGTAAAAAGCATGGTGAAGAACTAATGTATTTCCCAGATGGTGTTTTGAACAGTAAAAGCACCTTTAACAATGATATTTTAGTTGGAAGTAAATTCAATTTTTATGAAACAGGAAAAATACAATCTGAATCTAAAATTGAAGATGGAGAAACCGTTGAAACGCAACATTTTGATTTGTTAGGCAACATCATTTCTCAAAGTTTTATTAAAGATGGAAGAACCATAACTCAAAAAATTGTTGAAGGAAAGATTTTTTCTGAAATGGTATCGTCTAACTATGACAGTTATGAAACCATGAAATTTTTTAATGAAGATGGTAGTACTAAAATCTATTTACAACGTGTTTTTGAAAACGAAAAGTTTTACATTTTAGAGCTAAATGAAGATGGTAAAGAAATTGATCGTGTTGATGTAAAAGCTAATCCTCAAAAAGCAAGAAAATATTTTGAGTATTTTAATTAAATAGATTGTTAGACTTTTAGAGCGCCCAGCAATTAGATAAATTATCTTGAAACCTTTCTAGAAATAGTGAGGTTTTTTTTGATTATAAACTACTTGAACTATGAAGTCAATGTTTAATGGTATCTCGAATGAAACAAATATTTACTTAATTTTACAGTAGTGATAGGCCTTTTAGCTTTAAAAGCCAACTCTCTTGTTTTTTTTAAAAAATCCCATATAAACATCTAATAAACAATTATTTACCATGTAAATGTTTCAGGTTTTACTGTGTGTAAATAAATGATAAACATCATATAGTTCAAAATTATTTGAGCTTTGTAAACTATGGATCTAGATAAAATCTACTAATTTTGACAAAGAACATGTTCAAAACCATGTTACAGTAAATAGTAAAAGGCTGATTTACTTTTGTTTAAAACCTATTAAAATGGAAATTTATTTGATTCTTGGTTCCGTATCTACCTTTATAATTGGGTTGTGCAAAGTTTTAAACCTAGGCAAACTTATTAGATTATGGCAACACAAAAAACTTCATCCTACAGCTACATTAAAAGAAATTGAAAACTTCGAAAAGAACACCAAAATAAATTATACAATCAATTGGAATAAAAAGAATGATGTCTAGATTTATTCTCTGGAACTGGAGGGTTTGTTTAAAACTTCTTCAACCCTATTCTGTAACTCAGGCACAATAAACTCCTCAAACCAAGGATTTTTAATTCTCCAAAACCGATTGGTAGGAGATGGATGCGGAATAGGGAAATACTTTGGAAAATACATTTTATAATCGCCAACTGTTTCTGTCAACGTTCGTTTTGCATTGTTTTTTAAATAATACTTCTGTGCGTAGGCACCAATTAAAATAACCAATTCCACATTAGGCATTTTATCTAATAATGGTTTGTGCCATTGTGGTGCACATTCTGGTCTTGGTGGCAAATCGCCTGTTTTTCCTTTTCCAGGATAACAAAATCCCATTGGGATAATCGCAAAGTTTTCAGTGTTGTAAAATTGCTCGTCTGTAACATTAAGCCATTGTTTCAATTTCTTTCCGCTTTGGTCGTCCCAAGGAATTCCAGAATCGTTTACTTTTGTTCCTGGTGCTTGACCAATAATTACAATTTTAGATTTTGGGTTTGCAGTGACAACTGGTCTTGGACCCAATGGAAGATGTGCTTTGCAAATGGTGCATTGGCTGATGATGTAAAGTAAGTCTTCCATATTAATTTGGTTCTTAATACATCAAGCAAAAAAGCTTGATACTCGAACTGACTTTAGAGTAAATAAATTCGAGATAAAACAAGCTACTTCTTTTTCAACGGAAAAGATTTAAACTCCAAACCTTCAAAACCCGTTCTCATAAAGTTTCTTATGTTTTGATGTCCTGTGCCGTTTGGTTCTTTCAAAACATTTTCAAAATAATGTTCGCCAAAACAGGCTAAGGTTTCTTCTTTTGTAAGATTTTGGTCTTTTGCAAAAGCAAATAACTTGCAAGAGCCTGAATTCTGCCCTTCGGCATTTTCTATGGTTCCATTTGTAAAAGCTGTTGGTATAAACTCGTAATTTTCTTCAATTACAGCAATTGTCTCAGAGAACTCAATTTGCTCTGAATTCGATTTCAATTTATTTTTAAATTCGTTTAAAGTCATATTATTTTTGCTTTCCGCCAACGATAATAACAATTTCCCCTTTTGGTGGTTTATTGGTGTAATGTTCTAAAACTTTTTTGGCAGTTCCTCTTATGGTTTCTTCGTAGAGTTTTGTGATTTCGCGCGAAACTGAAACTGGTCTATCTTCTCCAAAATACTCACAGAAATGCCCTAAAGTTTTAACTAATTTGTGTGGACTTTCATAAAAAATCATAGTTCTTGTTTCTTCCGCTAGTAATAAAAATCTGGTTTGACGTCCTTTTTTTACAGGAAGAAATCCTTCAAAAACAAACTTGTCGTTTGGTAATCCACTATTTACTAAAGCTGGTACAAAGGCTGTTGCTCCTGGTAAACAATCGACCTCAATATTATTCTCAACGCAGGCTCTCACTAATAAAAACCCTGGATCTGAAATGGCAGGTGTGCCAGCATCACTTATTACAGCAATGGTTAATCCGGCTTTTAACTTTTCAATTAAATGATTCACCGTTTTATGCTCGTTATGCATATGGTGACTTTGCATTTGTGTGGTGATTTCAAAATGCTTTAAAAGTTTTCCAGAAGTTCTGGTATCTTCTGCTAAAATTAAATCTGCTTCCTTAAGTACTTCAATAGCCCTAAAGGTGATGTCTTTTAAATTTCCAATAGGTGTTGGAACGAGATATAGTTTACTCATTGTGTGCAATTTCTTTTCAAATTTACAATGTTTCCAAATATATCAACGCAACCATTTGAGATATTTAGCATCTTTATAATAAGTTAGAAAATTAAGTAGGAAAATTAGCATCTTACTTGTTTTATAACTGAGGGCATACCATTAATCAACTTAATTATTTATGATTGGAAAACCATACCGCTTATTGGTTTTATTTCTTTTAGGATTTCAATTACATGGTCAAACTACAGATTTGTCTATTGCTATTGAAACTCAAGATTTATCTGGAACTGCAATTTCTCAAGTTGATATTTATGAAGATTTTCAGTATGTTATTACTGTTTTAAATTCTGGAAACACTGTTGATAATGCTAGTATTTCAGTAAATTTTGATTCAGATTTAACCATCCTTTCTTATAATTCACAAAATAGTAATGCAGGTGCATCTGATTTTTCTAACATAGATGTTACAAGTAATGTATTAACAGCATCTATTGCTACAATGCCTAATAACTCTAGCGTAGAGTTGTTAGTTTTAGTTACAGCACCAACTAGTTTAGGTGGCATTACTGCAAACGGGACTATAAGCCCACCAACAGATACACAAGATACAAATACAAGTAATAATCAAGCTATTATATCTATTGATGTTCTCGATGTGATTATAGATTTTTCTGTAACACAAACACAAATTAATCCTACAGAAGGCACAGCAATTAATGCTTGGGGAGATTTGGTGACGTATCAATTTACCATCACAAATAATAGTGCTATAGCTTTTCCTGTGTCTAGTATTGAAGGTCATTTAAATTTAAGTTCACCTAATGAAAATGGTCAACCTTATGCAGAATTTATTTCGCTTGAATGTTTAGGAGCAACTAACGGAACACTATGTCCAGATTTAACTACTTTAAACGGAAACTCTGATACGGTAACATCTATCAGCTCTATGTTTATTTTTTATGACGACCACGAAATGACTTCAGGAGGAAGTATAACTTTTCAATTAGTTTACAGATATACAAACTTTTCTTGCTCAACAAATCCACTGCCAATTGATGTAAATAGTGTTATAAATATAGAATTGAATACGGCAACTATTACTTCAATAGATTCTAATAGTGTTACTACTAATTTGATATTAGCAGAAGCCTGTGCTCTAACGGATTTATGTATTGAAAGTGTCCAAACAAATCCTTTACCTTCAGTGGATTTAAACTATAATCAGGATATTACTTTTGAAACTACCGTATGTAATAATGGTCCTTTAGAAGCACCTATGCGATTCTTCTTTCAAAATTTATCGCTTAGTGTAGGTTGGGAAATTGTCTCAGTTAACTGCATAAATACAACTGGCTCCGTAACTTGTAATGATTTTAATTTATCTAATAATGGTCAACTATGGACAAGTAGTGATTTCCTCTTGCAACCCAACACAACAATTACCTTACAAACCGTAGTTCGGTTTGTAGAACCTTGTGGAGACGCACCAATTACGGTGCAAATAAGAAGTGCAACCAATATATTAGATACTCAATTATTAGATAGTAATACTGACAATAATTACTTTTCTAATTATGTTACTTTACCTATTCCTACGGTACCATGTGGTGGAGAAGAATCTAATGATTTAATCGTAACAAAAACACAAATATATCCGCAATTACCTATTGGAAGTTCTGACAACAATACTGCTTCCTGGGGACCAATTACTTATGAAATTACTGTAACTAATGAAGGGCTTGAAGATAGTTTTATAGAACTACAAGACTACATGCCAATCCGAGATTTGGACGACCCAGAAATTTTAGCTACTTTAACTAATATAGAATGCGTTGAAACTACTGGAACAGCTTCTTGTTTTACAATTGTAAATGCTAATTTAGGTGTAGGATTGGATGGAATTACTGATGACGGTAATTTTGATATTTTTTGGGAAATAACACCTGAAGAAAATTGGGAATTACCAGCCAATAGCTCTATCACGTTTAACGTTACTATAGATTGGTTACCCGAATGTTCTTATGACCCTATGATTGCGACTAATGTTGTATCAGCGGATTATGCAGGTAACTTAGTAGATAGCAATCCTAATAATAACTTAGCTTCAGTTAACACCTATTTTGCTCCTTGTTTAGACCTCATTGTACAAACTTACCCAGAGTTTACACAAGTAGATATCAACCAAACATTTAATTGGATTATTGACATTAGTAATAGTACAACCAGTTCTAATGCGATTGATGTGATTTTTGAAGACACCTTAAATTCGGTATTTACAATCATTGGCACTCCAACTTGTACCGTAACTTCTGGTAACGCAAGTTGTATTTCTAGTTTTAATACTACTGGTAATTTTATTACAGGTATTATACCAACTATGGAAGCTGGCTCAACAGTTAGAATTAGTATACCCGTTTCCGCTCCAAGCTTTGGAGGTGCCTTTAATAATATTGCTGAAGCCATACCAAACGCTTCAAACAATCAAGAACTTACTCCAGATTCTAATATTTCTATAAATAGTGTGCAGGTAATTGCTCCTGTTTTACAAAAAAGCTTTTTTCCAGATTCTATAATTGAAGGTGGCCAAAGCGAATTAATATTTACAGTTTATAACGTAGCTTCAAACCCTACTCAAAGTAATATTTCTTTTACTGATAATTTACCAACAGGTATTACACTTTCTGGCATACCAAATTGGGTACAAGACAATGGTTGTACTGCTAATTTTATAGGTAGTATAGGAGATATTTTTGTTGGAGTTGAAGATTTAGTATTTCCAGATGGTATAGAAAGTTGTACATTTTCTGTTATGGTAACTTCAGAAATTATTGGGGAGCATCTTAATAATTTTGAAAATTTCACAAATAATTATAATATAAATACATCCCAAACAAGTGCAACTTTACATGTTATAGAAGACACCTCTAATATTGATATTGAAATCGTAAAAACGGCTGAACCTACTGAAGCGTTTCATGGTCAAAATGTAGATTTCACAATAACTGCAACTAACTTAGGTACAACAACGGCTACATTAATAGAAGTTATGGATGCGCTACCAATCGGATTTGAATTTGTTTCTGCTACGCCAAGCTTTGGTACTTTTGATAATACTACACTTATTTGGTCAATCCCTAACCTTAATGCTAATACTTATGAAACTTTATTGTTAACAGCAACAGTAATGTCTTCTAATGATTTAACCAATGTAGCACTTTTAAATAGCACTAACGAACCGGATAGAAATTTAACAAATAATGAAGATGACGCTACTGTAGAAATTAATAATTGCTTAACCATACCAGAAGGCATTTCACCCAATGATGATGGTTCTAATGATTTTTTAATTATTCCGTGTATCGAGGATTATTCTAATACTCTTAAGATTTTTAATAGATATGGTACACAAATTTACGAAGCCACCAATTATGCAAATACTTGGGATGGAAAAGCAAATATGGGTATTTTAAAAAGCTCAGAATTATTACCCGTTGGCACCTATTTCTATATACTAGAAATTAACGGATTGCCTAATGATATTGTGGGATATGTTTATTTAACTTATTAACTAAATTTACCTTCTACTAACTCCATAAAACGAGCTTCATACTCTTCTTTACCAACCCAATTGTTGTAATCTGGTTTTACCATTTCTAAGATGAGTAGTTTTGTTTCCTCTAATGAATTCATGGTGTTTATTTGAGAAATCACACGATCGTAATCTTCGTTTTGACCTTCAAATAAATGTTTAATAAAAGCTAGTTTATCATTGAGTCCAATATTTAATCGTTTTCCTTTTAGCTTATCGTTTAAAGATTTTTTCGCGGATTCGGCTTCTCGTTTTTTAGCCTCTTCAATAGGTTCAAATTCTGGCATCGCTTCAAAACCAGAGGTTATAGTTTCAAATTCAATGGTTTTTGCTGGTACTTCTTCTTGCGCTAAAGCTTTTTCTAATATTGTATCTTTTGGTTCCGTATCCTTAGGCATATGCTCATACATATCCTTAATTTTAGTCATTACAGGTTCTACAATACCATCATCTTCAACCTCGTCCACATTTATATAGGTGCGGTTTTCAACCTCTACATTATCGCTTACTTTATTGTTAAAAGCAGTATCTAACATGCCAAAAAATGATGAATCATGACCAATGGTTGGCATAGTTTCTTCAAAATTTTCTTGCGCGAATTTCAAAACAGTCAATTTTTCGTAAAGCTTAGAAACTTCTTTATGCATCTGCTCTACATCTTCTTTTCCTTTTAGTTTTAGAATCCTATGTGCAATGCTAACTAATTCTGATTCTAATTTCTTTTTCATCTTTTCGTAAGTTTTACTTTTGATTTTTAATAAATTTGCGAGACCTTTATGAAAATCGAATGTTAGATTTCGATCTAGTGCTAAAATTACAAAATGTTTCTCGAAAATACAGTAAATCAGAAAGAACAATTTGGGTGGATTGAAGTCATCTGCGGATCCATGTTCTCAGGTAAAACCGAAGAATTAATCCGTCGACTAAAACGTGCGCAATTTGCAAAACAAAAGGTTGAAATTTTTAAACCTGCTGTAGATACGCGCTATGATGAAGAAATGGTGGTTTCTCATGATGCTAATGAAATTAGATCTACACCTGTACCTGCTGCTGCAAATATCCCCATTTTAGCAGACGGTTGTGATGTGGTTGGCATTGACGAAGCTCAATTTTTTGATGATGAAATTGTACGCATTTGTAATGATTTAGCTAATAAAGGCATTAGAGTTATTGTTGCTGGTTTAGATATGGATTTTAAAGGTAATCCCTTTGGGCCAATGCCAAACCTAATGGCAACGGCAGAATATGTAACTAAAGTACATGCCGTTTGTACCAAAACAGGAAATTTAGCACAATATAGTTATAGAAAAGCTACGAGTGATGATTTAGTTTTACTAGGTGAAGTTGACGAATACGAACCTTTAAGTAGAGCCGCATATTATAAAAGTATGCAACGCGATAAAGTAAGACAAATGAAAGTGAATGATGCCGAAGAAATAGATTCTAAAGACAAAAATGGAAATGCCTAAAGCTCAAGAAACAGTTCTCGAAATTGATTTAAGTGCACTTACCCATAATTACAATTACTTAAAATCTAAATTACAACCAAAAACCAAATTTTTAGCTGTAGTTAAAGCTTTTGCTTATGGAAGTGATTCTGTAGAAATCGCCAAACATTTAGAAAAACTAAATGTAGATTATTTTGCTGTTGCTTATGTAAAGGAAGGTGTTGCACTTAGAGATGCAGGTATAAAGACACCAATCTTAGTGCTTCATCCACAATCTATAAATTTTAATACACTTATAAATCGCTGCTTAGAACCTAGTATTTATAGTAACCATGTGTTAGATGAATTTATTAAAATTACAGAAGAACTTGATGTGCAAGATTATCCTATCCATCTCAAATTCAATACAGGTTTAAACCGTCTTGGTTTTAAAGATAAAGAAATTGAAAATGTAGTATCTAAAATTAAACACTCGCCATCGGTAAAAATAAAATCTTTATTTTCTCATTTAGCGGCTAGTGAAGATTTTAACGAGTTACATTTTACCCAATTTCAAATTAAAACATTTCAACATATAGCTAAACAGTTTGAAAACCTATCTGGTGAAAAACCTTGGTTACATTTATGTAATACTTCTGGAATACTTAATTATCCAGAAGCGCATTTTAACATGGTAAGATCTGGTATTGGACTTTATGGTTTTGGAAATTCTGTAGAAGAAGATAAAAACCTTAAACCTATTGCTAGTTTAAAATCTATTGTTTCTCAAATTCATACTATAGAAAAAGATGAAACTGTTGGTTATAATAGAGCTTATACCTCTCAAGGAACTGAAAGAACTGCTACCATACCCATTGGTCATGCAGATGGTATAAATAGAATATATGGTAACGGCAATGGTTTTGTTGTTATAAATAACAAAAAAGCACCTATAATAGGAAATGTCTGTATGGACATGATTATGGTAAACGTTACTGATATAGAATGTAAAGAAGGTGATGAGGTGATTATTTTTAACTCAGAATATAAAGCTAGCAACCTTTCTGAAAATGCAAAAACCATTTCTTACGAGATTATCACAGCTGTTTCTCAGCGAGTTAAACGCATTTTTTTAAGCTAATTTCACATTTTTTTAACATCTTGTGACTTTTTCTACTAACTTTGTGTCTCAACTAACACATTAACTAACTATTAAAAACATTAAATTATGTTAAAAGAATTTAAGAATTTTATTATGACTGGCAACGTTGTAGAGTTTGCCGTTGCTGTAATTATGGCTACTGCTATTGGTGGAGTAGTAAACGGATTTGTATCTAATATTGTTATGCCAGTTGTTGGTATGTTTACAGGTGGTGTAAATTTTGCAGACAAAAAAGTTGTATTATCTGAGGCTGTTGTAGATGCTGCAGGTAAAGTAACTCAAGCTGAAAACGCTATTACTTATGGTGCTTGGATAGATACAATCATTAACTTATTAATTGTTGGTTTTGTAATGTTCATAATCGTTAAGGCATACAACAAAACTAAGGCACCAGCTGAAGAACCAGCTCCAGCAGGACCTACTGAGCTTGATATATTAAAAGAAATTAGAGATTCATTAAAAAAATAAAACGTTTAGCGACACCGCTACACCGCAATTTTAATAACCAAACCCAGATAGTAAATCTGGGTTTTTTTATGTAAATTGTTAAATAATTAACATTTTGTTTTTTGTTGTTATAAGACATAGTTAAATTATTAAAAAGAGGTTTTTTGTTTAGTTTTGCTTAAAATTTATTTAAAAGTTAAAAAAATGAAAGTAGCTATCGTAGGAGCAACAGGCTTAGTAGGAAATGTAATGCTTAACGTCTTAGAAGAGCGTAATTTCCCAGTAGATGAATTATTATTAGTCGCTTCAGAACGTTCAGTAGGCAAAAAGATGGATTATAAAGGCACAGAGATTTCTGTAATTAGTATTCCGTCAGCTATAGAAGCCAAACCAGATATTGCTCTTTTTTCTGCAGGAGGTAGCACGTCTTTAGAATGGGCTCCAAAATTTGCTGAAGTTGGTACCACAGTAATTGATAATTCTTCGGCCTGGAGAATGGATAACACTAAAAAATTAGTAGTCCCAGAAATAAATGCCAATGAGTTAACTAAATCAGATAAGATTATTGCTAACCCAAATTGCTCAACCATTCAAATGGTTATGGCATTAGCTCCGTTACATAAAAAATATAAAATTAAAAGAATCATTGTGTCTACATACCAATCTGTTTCGGGTACTGGTGTAAAAGCTGTGGAACAAATGGAAAATGAAATTGCAGGTAAAGAAGGTGATATGGCTTACCCTTATCCAATTCATAAAAATGCAATTCCTCACTGTGACGTTTTTGAAGACAACGGTTACACCAAAGAAGAAATGAAATTGGTTAACGAAACTCAAAAAATATTAGGTGACCGTTCTATCGCTGTTACTGCAACTGCTGTTAGAATTCCTACAGCTGGTGGACATAGCGAAGCTATTAATGTAGAATTTGAAAACGAATACGATGTTGCTGACGTAAGAGAACTTCTAAACGCTACAGATGGAGTAATTGTTCAAGATAATTTAGAAACCAACAGTTATCCTATGCCAATGTTTGCGCATGGTAAAGATGATGTTTTTGTTGGTCGTATAAGACGCGATGGTTCACAACCAAATACTTTAAACATGTGGGTTGTAAGTGATAACCTCAGAAAAGGTGCTGCAACAAATACGGTTCAAATCGCAGAATACCTTGTAAAAAATGACTTAGTGTAAAGTAATATACATCTATACAATCTTAATAAATACGCTAATTCAATTATGTTATTAATTGAATTAGCGTATTTTTTTGCATTTTAACTAATGCCAAAATATGAAAATCTTATCTTTGGGAGAATCGTACTTTAAAATCAATCATTCTAATTATGAAAAAATTACTGCTCCTAACCCTAGTGCTGAGTATTTTTGTATCATGTAAAAACGAAACTGAAACTTTGAAAACAATTTCTGTAGACTACCCTAACACAAACAAAATTGAAGTTATTGACACTATATTTGGAGAAGCTGTATCTGATCCATACCGTTGGTTAGAAGATGACAGAAGTGCCGAAACTGAAGCTTGGGTTAAAGCTGAAAATGAAGCAACTTATGGTTATTTAGATAACATTCCTTATCGAAAAGAATTAAAAGAACGTCTTACGAAACTTTGGAATTACGAAAAAATAGGTTCACCATTTAAAGAAGGAGATTATACCTACTTTTATAAAAATGATGGTTTACAAAACCAATACGTAATTTACAGATATAAAACAGGAAATGACCCAAGTACTGCAGAAGTATTTTTAGACCCAAATACATTTAAAGAAGATGGCACCATTTCTTTAGGAGGTACAAGTTTTTCTAAAGATGGTAAAACGCTAGCCTATTCTATTTCTGAAGGCGGTAGCGACTGGAGAAAGATTCTGATTATGAATACAGATACCAAAGAAATTGTAGAAGACACTTTAGTTGATATTAAATTTAGTGGCATGTCTTGGTATAAAAACGAAGGGTTTTATTACTCTAGTTACGACAAACCAAAAGGAAGTGAATTATCTGCTAAAACAGACCAACATAAAGTTTACTATCATAAACTAGGTACAAAACAATCCGAAGACGAATTAATATTTGGAGGTACACCAGAACAAAAACACAGATATATTTATGGAGGTGTAACAGAAGATGATAAATACTTAATTATATCAGCTAGCGTTTCAACATCTGGTAACAAACTTTTTATTAAAGACTTAACAAAACCCAATAGTAAGTTAATTACTATTTTAAATCATACAGATAGTGATATTAGTATTTTAGAAAATGTAGGTTCAAAACTTTATCTGTCTACAAACTTAAACGCTCCAAATAAAAGGGTTGTAACGGTTGATGCTTCAAATCCAACTCCAGAAAATTGGGTAGATTTCATACCCGAAACGAAAAATGTATTAAGCCCATCAACTGCTGGTGGTTACTTTTTTGCTAAATACATGGTTGATGCCGTTTCAAAAATATTACAATATGATTATGATGGAAAATTAGTTAGAGAAGTTGAACTACCTGGCGTAGGAAGTGCAGGTGGTTTTGGAGCAAAAAAAGAAGAAAAAGAGCTATACTACTCATTCACAAATTATGTGACTCCAGGAAGTATCTACAAATATGATATTGAAAGCGGAACCTCAGAATTATACAGAAAACCAGATATTGATTTCAATCCAGAAGATTATGAAAGCAAGCAAGTGTTTTATAAATCTAAAGATGGTACTAAAGTGCCAATGATTATAACTCATAAAAAAGGTTTAGAGCTTAATGGAAAAAATCCAACAATATTATATGGTTACGGAGGTTTCAACATAAGTTTAACACCAAGTTTTAGTATTGCAAATGCTGTTTGGATGGAACAAGGTGGTATATACGCAGTACCAAACCTTAGAGGTGGAGGAGAATACGGAAAAGCATGGCATGATGCTGGTACAAAAATGCAAAAGCAAAATGTTTTTGATGATTTTATTGCTGCAGCAGAATATCTTATTTCAGAAAACTACACGTCTTCAGATTATTTAGCGATTAGAGGAGGTTCTAATGGAGGCTTATTAGTTGGTGCAACTATGACCCAACGCCCAGAATTAATGAAGGTAGCTTTACCTGCTGTTGGCGTTTTAGATATGTTACGTTACCATACATTTACAGCTGGTGCTGGTTGGGCTTATGATTATGGAACCGCAGAAGATAGTAAAGAAATGTTTGACTATCTTAAAGGCTACTCACCTGTTCATAATGTAAAAGAAGGAGTAGAATATCCTGCAACTTTGGTAACAACTGGTGATCATGACGATCGCGTTGTACCTGCTCATAGTTTTAAATTTGCTGCCGAATTACAAAGTAAACAAACAGGTAACAACCCAACACTTATTAGAATAGAAACAGATGCTGGACATGGCGCTGGTACACCTGTAAGTAAAACCATTGAGCAGTATGCTGATATTTATGGATTTACTTTATACAATATGGGATTTGAAGTGTTACCATCTAAAACAGAAGAAAAAATAAAAGGATAATATATTTTAAATTTAAAAATACGTTATGGTAGGGTTTTCAAGTATTTAACTGTCTTATTTATAAGGATTAACTTTAGTGCATGAAAAAAATCTACTTTACTTATTTACTAATTATTCTATGTCTATTTTCTTGCGGTAAAGATGATGGGTTAACACCTGTTGACCCAGAATCCATTGTTCAATTTGATTTAGAAAATATACCTTATCAATCACTTTCAGATTATCAATTTTTTGAAAATGATTTAAAAAATCTAGAACCAACATTTGGCGTGGTTCCATATACCTTAAATTCTACGTTATTTAGTGATTATGCAAAGAAAAAACGATTTGTTTGGATGCCTAACAACACCAAAGCAGCATTTGTTAGTGCCGATAAAAACTTAGATTTTCCAATAGGAACTATTATAATTAAAAGTTTTTATTATGATAATGTTTTACCAGAAAATGAATCTAAAAACCTAGAAACAAGACTAATCATAAGAAAAGAAGAGGGTTGGGTTTTTGCTAACTACGTCTGGAACACTGATCAAACCGAAGCTACCTTAAACATGGATGGTAGCTATGTAGATTTGCAATGGCAGCAAGACGATGAAATAAAAACAGTACAGTATAGAATACCATCAGCGGCAGAATGTCATACGTGTCACAAAGTAATGGAGATAGCGCAACCAATTGGTCCTAAACCAAGAAACTTAAATTTAATATATAATTATAGTGATGGCTCTGCAAATCAATTAGACAAATTAGTGGATGTTGGTTATTTAGAAAATTCACTCCCAAATACCATAGCAAAACTTCCAAATTATAACAATACTAATGAGACTTTAGAGCGCAGAGTAAGAGCTTATGTAGATATAAATTGTGCACATTGCCACTCAGAAGAAACACATTGCGCATACAGACCACTACGATTAGATTTCACAGATACAGAAAACCTAACAAACTTAGGAGTATGTGTTGATGCAGATACTGACCTTGGTTTTGACCTTGGACATATTATAGAACCAGGTGATGCAAGAAATTCTGTATTGCATTACAGAATTAGTTCTATTGAACCTTCAAATAGAATGCCCTTATTAGCAAGAACTGTTATGCATACTGAAGGTGTTCAATTAATTGAAGCTTGGATAGACTCATTAAATACCAATTGTAACTAAACCAACCAATATGATAAAACTTCTACGCTTTACTCTTCTATTTAGCTTGTGCTGTAGTTACACATACGCGCAACAGTTAAATCAACCTGCCAATTGGCCAAACAATCAATGGACACTTTCTGGATCTTACAATGCTTCATATTTATATGAAGACCCAACAACTAGCAGTAGCTCATTTTCATTTGATGATAATCTTGCAGGTGGTGCTTCGGTTAATGATGTTGCCGCAGAATCGCCTATTATTGATTTAAGCGCTGCTTTTAATGCTAATGAAACCAACATTGTGGTTAGTTTTCAATATGGTCTTAACATTTATCAAAATGAAGCTCTACAACTTCAGTACTGGAATAATTCTACGAGCTCATGGGAAAATTGGGGAAGCACTCTTCCTGAAAATTCTAATACAACAGTAAATTTTTGTAACGATACTCCAACAACATTTATTAGTGATGGTTTAGACATTTCAACATTTTCCACTTCACAATTAACTGGTTTTAAATATCGTATTTATTACAACGATAATAATTCTTATGGTTGGGGTTTCTGTGTTAATACCGTTAATATATCTTCAAGTACACCTCCTGCTTGTCCAAATGTTAACGCTGTAACTGTTAATAATATCACTGATACAACTGCACTTGTTAGCTGGGTTCCAGGTGATACTGAAACAACCTGGGAAGTTGCCGTCTACTTAACTACTGAATCTACACCTACATCAGGTACTACTACAGCAGAAAACCCATATACAATTACAAACTTATTACCAGAAACCGACTATATCGTTTGTGTAAGAGCCGATTGTGCAATAGAAGGTTTTAGTGGTTGGGAATGTTATAATTTTACAACGGGAATTGATTTATCTAGTTTTCCAACAACATTTACAACCAACTCCATAAACACAACTGGAACTTATGATATTGCTCTGGTAGATTTAAATGGCGACTTTTTAGATGATGTTGTTTCTGTAAGTTCCAATAATATCAATGTGCATTATCAATTAGCAACAGGCGGTTTTAATGAAACAAACATTGCAACCTCAACAGCAGATTTTGTGCCTAGTTGGAGTTTAGCTGCTGGTGATTTTGACCGAAATGGCTATAACGACCTCGTTTATGGAGGTGGATCAGGCGTTACGTTTATGAAAGCTAACAGTTCTGGCACTGGTTATACTGAAATATCTGGATCTAATTATGTTTTTTCACAGCGATCTAATTTTGTAGACATCAATAACGATGGTCACTTAGACGCTTTTGTTTGCCATGATGTTGATGCTAATGTCTATTATATTAATGATGGATCAGGTAATTTAACTTTTTACCAAGGACAGAGTGCAGGTGTTGTTCCTAATGGTCTAGGCCTAACTCCTGGTGGTGGAAATTATGGAACCGTATGGATAGATTTTGACAACGATAGAGACATGGATATGTTTATCGCAAAATGTAGAGGTGGATCGACAACTATAAGTACAAACGAATTATGGAGAAACGATGGCAATGGTATTTTCACCAATGTTGCCGACAGCAATAATTGGTACAATTCCAATTACCCAAGCGTCGGACACAATAATTCTTCAAATTTAGGAGACAACATTCAAACCTGGTCTTCTGCTTGGGCAGATTTTGATAATGATGGTGATATGGATGTATACGTTGGCGCAAGTAGTAGTACAAACGGACTCTCAAAATTAATGCAAAACAATGGTGACGGTACTTTTACAGACGTTACTGCGGGATCAGGAGTAAACGGTGCACCAATGGGAATAGAAAATGCACCTGCAGATTTCGATAATGATGGCTATGTAGACATATTAACTAATGGTGATATATTATTTAATAATGGTGATTTTACATTTACAAATTATTCAGATTATATGCCACAAAGTGGTGCCATTGGAGACACAAATAATGACGGATTTTTAGATGTTTTTAGAAACGGGAATATCTATTTAAATAATGCAAACTCTAATCACTGGATTAAAATTAACACCATAGGTACAAATAGTAATATTAATGGAATTGGCGCCAGAATAGAAATTGAAACTGCAACAGGAACTCAAATACGTGATGTAAGAAGTGGAGAAGGTTTTGAGTTTATGAGTTCACTAACGGCACATTTTGGGCTTGGTACAGAAACTTCAATTAATAGTATAACTATATATTGGCCTTCTGGTGTTGTAGATTACATAGAAAACCCAGCAATAGATACAACCCATAATATTACCGAAGGTTCTGCATTAAGTGTTATAGATGAAACCTTATTAGATCTTACCGTATATCCTAATCCTGTAGAAGACGAATTAAATATTGAAACCACTGCTGATATTACCAATAAAGTAGCAACAGTTTTTGATATTAATGGTAAACGCGTCCTTAACCTAAAATTAAACACAACCTCAATTGATGTTTCAAATTTAACAAGTGGTGTTTACTTTCTAAGATTAGAATCTAATGGAAAAATTATGAAACGAAAGTTTATAAAGAAATAAAACTTCAAAATTTAAAAATCATATGAAACCGTTTGAGAAATCAAGCGGTTTTTTTATGCAAATTAATTTTTTGAAAGACCTATCTTTGCAATATGCTTCAAGTAAAAAATGTCACTTTTGGATACTCTAAAACTAAGGTTTTAAAAGCTGTTGACTTTAAAGTTGAAGCTGGAGAAAATCTTGCCATAATAGGCGAAAGTGGCTCAGGAAAAAGCACGCTTCTAAAACTAATTTATGGCGAATACGATTTAAAACAAGGCCATATTTTTTGGAAAAACGAAGAAATTTTAGGTCCAAAACACAACTTAGTGATTGGTTATGATTTTATGAAATACGTGACCCAGGAATTTGACCTTATGCCTTTCATTACAGTCGAAGAAAATATTGGTAAATACCTGTCTCGTTTCTATCCTGAAGAAAAACAAAGACGCACAGAAGAACTTATAAAAGTTGTAGAATTAGAAGCCTTTGCCAAAACCAAAGTAAAACTATTAAGTGGAGGACAAAAACAGCGCGTAGCCATTGCGAGAGCCTTAGCCAAACAACCAGAAATCCTTCTACTAGACGAACCATTTAGCCATATTGATAATTTTAAAAAACAATCATTGAGGCGAAGCATTTTTAAGTATCTAAAAGACAATAATATTGCTTGCGTTGTTGCCACACACGACAAAAATGATGTCCTCGGTTTTGCAGACCAACTACTCGTAATTCACGATTCTAAAATTATAGAAAAAGACACACCTCAGCACATTTACAACCATCCAAAAACACCTCTAATAGCTTCATTTTTTGGAGAGTTTAATATTATTGAGCCTTTTGGTATTGTATATGCTAGTCAAATTGAAATTGTAGAACAATCCGATTTAGAAGCTGTTGTAAAACATTCTTATTTTAATGGTAGTAACTGGCTAATTGAAGCAGAATATAAGTCAGAATCTATTTTTATTGAGCATTCTAAGGAAATAGAATCAGGTCAAGACATTTACATCTCAATTGCTAAATAAATCTTCTCGCTCTGCGTAGCTCAAACCATTTGGTAATTCTATAGATGAAAATTCTAAATGCAAAACGCGTCTTCTCTTTTGTACTGTTGTTTCCGATGACGCATGCAACACTAATGGTTTTAATAATTGAACACCACCAGAAGTAACTTCACTGACAAAAGGAATAGAATTAGTGCTAATTAAATTAATGTCTTCGGTACTCAACTGTTTATTATGAGAACCAGGAATCACTTTTAGCGCCCCATTTTTTACCGTTGTATCATCTAAATGTATTCGCATTGAAAACGTGTTTTTTGAAATCGCTTCTGGTGGACGAACGCTAATTACACCTTTTTTATTTGTCCAAGACGAAAAACCTTCAGTGTCTATTTTTTCCAACACATTTATAGGCACATCTTGATGCCAAGTAACGTACCAATTATCTTTTGGCGATTTATCAAAATAAATGGCTTTAGTTAAAAAAGCATTTCTATCAATCGATTTTACGAGTTTTTTAAAATTCTTGTTGAATAAAATTTCTTTCAATTCTGGCATCTTTTTTAGCACTTTTCGCATACCAAAAGTCTGCTCGTTGTGTGCTTTAAAATAAGCGTCGAACCTAGTTTTTAATTTTCTTATATCTCGTTTAGTGTACACATGGTTTAATATGCCAAAACCTTTATGTTCTAACCGTTTGGCAATTGTTCTTAGGCTTTTATCATTAATTTCAGTTTCATAAGTATCAATAGCATCATATAAGCGTTCTTTAATGTTTCGTTTTAAACGCTCTGGTGCAATAACTTTGATGCCTTCACCTAAGCCTAAAATCTCTTTTTCTAATTCAAAATTTAACTGTACATCTAAAGAAATGGTTACACCATAATAATCTCTACTCACTTCTTTCTGCGAGTGATGAAATGGCTTTGTTAACACATATGGTGCTTGTTTATGTGTCACATAAAGTAAGACGTGTTCTGGCTCTAAATTAGGACTCACAGAAACGCCAATAGCATTGTTATAATAGTTTACAACATCAAAATTATGGTCAATTACATAAGGGCTATCACTTTTTTTAATGGCAATAATTCTATCTAAAGCTAAATTCATAATGCCTTCATTTTTATTGCGTTTCCCAATTAAAAACCACCGATTTCTAAACTCTTTCAACAAATAGGCATGAAATAAAAAGGTGTTTTCTTTCCTTGCTTTAAACGATTGATAGGTTATTTCTATCGTTTCTTTCTTTAAAATAAATTGGTACAGCTCATCTAAAAATTCTAAGCCTTTTAAATTATCGTTCTTTTCAAAATCGATTAACGATTTTTCATGTGTTTTTTGTGTGTAAACGTGGTCTTCTAATTTTTGAACCATACTTCCTAATTCCGAAAAATGAGAAAATCCTTGAAACTGTTTTAAAAAGGAAACAGCCTCTGATAATTTGGTTAAATCTTGATTAGATATTGGACTGTTTGTAATACTATAATCGTCATCATCGTATTTGTAAAACTTACGATTATAAACTACAATTGGTGCGTTGTAACCTAATTTATCGCTACGCATCATTTGCAAATCTAATTGTACAGTGCGTTTACTCACATCAACATCTTTGCCTTCGTATTCATAAAGCGCATCAGAAACGGCTTCTATTAAATCATTAAGTGTCCATTGTCTAAACCTATTCTGTAGACATTTATCAATGGTTTTATATCTTATTAATGCGTTTTTATTTACTGCCATATCACCTTATCTACATACGTTTAGACCTAGCAGATTTTAAAAATCTAGCAGGTCTTAATAATTAAATTTAAAAGAAATAATTAATCTACGCAAAAAGATTGCGCAACATCTAAAGACATTTGATCAAAATTAATAAAATGGAAACTTTAAAATTAAAAATAATCGAAGTGTTAGTTAACGATATTAGCATTGAGGAATTTGAAAAATGGTTATATCAATCAGATTTATTAAATGAAAATCTAAAACAAAACTCACTTATTTTTGAAGTTATAACGATCAATTACAGAAAAGAAACTGCGCTAAAAGAACTAAAAAATATTGCTTCAACTCTATTTGATGAAAAGCACTTAGTCGCTATGAAAATTAAAGTGAATTGTAGAAAAATAGTGAACTCAAACACACCAAAAAATATAGAAAAATATGTCTTTAACATTATTAAAGATTTTAATTTTGAAATAGAATCAACGGTATATGAAAATTTTTATAGTTTATATTACTCATTCAATGGTTTTGACTACACAAATTTCACAAAAGGTTCACTGAAGGACATAAATTTTAGAACAGTTACCTACGCAAAAACCGTCTTAGAAAACTTAAAAAACTGTAAAACTATTGACGACAAAAAAGAAGTTTTGTTCTTAGATTTACTTGATAAAAATCAAGCAATCAAACATATAAAAACGCTTCCAAAAACCAGAAAATCAACTTTAAAACAAAAATTATTTGCTTTTTTAAAAAAATTATAATACTTCGTATTATGGTCTCAAATTTTATACCATCTCGAAAATAAGTTTTGTAAAGTCAAAAAAAAAGCTAAATATTTGCATCGCATTTCAACCAAAACATAAGTTGAATTAAAAATTAGAAGCTATGAGTTTATTTATAACATATCAAAACCGTCCAGAAGGAATACCTCCTTTTGTGATGCTTCGTGATTATCGTTAGATAAACTTTTCAAAATTATAGATGAAAAATCCGAAGCCAATTAAAAACTGTTTCGGATTTTTTGTTTTCAGTCATTAGCAAACCTGCTAAACACATTTTCACAAACAGTACAAATTAAAGTTGAACAAAAATGTTTTGCAATTACGCACATTTGCGTTCAATAATTTTAAATCACTTTCTGAAATAAATTCAGGAAAAAAATAATATAACAATGGACACTAATTTATTAAACAATTATGTGCTAAAAGCTATAGATGCTTATCCATACGAACTAGAAGAAACTGTAGAAAATCTAAACTACGCCTTATCCTACGAAGCCAACAATGCCTATGCTTTGTATTTAATGGGTCGTTTACAAGCCGAACAATTTGGCGATTACGAAAAAGCCAGGCAGTATTATGCAGAAGCTTTGGCTAACAAACTAGATTTTCACAAGGTGTATTCAAAATACATTCTGGTTTTAATGTGGAATGAAGATTACCAAGAAGCTCAAAAATTAATTGACTTTGCATTAACCGTAAAAGGATTAAACAAAGGCGAAGTTTACTTGTTTCAAGGGCAACTTTTTGAGATTCTTCAAAAATACAAGAAAGCATTAAAGACTTTAAAACTCGCAAAAAAGCACGTGTACAATAACAGCTTTACCAGTTTTATCGATTCTGAAATTAAAAGAATTAAAAACAAAATGAAACCGAAAAAGACTAAAAAAGTCAAGAGCAAGAAAAAAAAGAAGAAGAAAAATTGAAATAATTATTACTACGCAAAAACATTGCGCAATAGCGTAAAATATTTGCATCGTAATTAATAAGAAGTCTTTTTGGAATCAGACTTTAAAGTAGTGCTCTGCCAGAACGAGGCATCTGGCAGAGCTTAATAAAAGGAAAATGAAATATTTAAATATTGATAATTGGATTAATAAAAATGAAACCTTTTGGAAAGCATTAGAAATTCATTGCATGGTAGAATGTTGCGGAATTGATGCTTTTGCTTTTGATAAAGAAACTATTCTTAGCAAAACATTACAGCATGACGTACTAGATATTAAAAATAATATTGAAGCGATTATCAAAGAAATTAACATTTCAAAATTTGATAAAATATCAAGTGGCTTTTTTAATCTATATGAAGACAAAGAAGTATTCGGAAAAAGAATGACAGAAATATTACTATTACTAGAGTAACAAAACGGAAGCATTGAGCAATTGGTTGGCTCACGAGATTGTAAATCTTGTTTCATAATGAACGCGTAGGTTCAAGTACTACTGCTTCCACATGAGTTAGGAAAAAAGCCATAAACATTTTTTTATGATGAAAGACGGCAAATATTCAAACCCTAAATCAATTCGCAGAATTGAACATCAAGGCGCAGAATAGATGAAGAAAAGCTTCGAAATCAGGAGAACACAGTTCGACGCGAAGTTTTCAAATCGGTTTCAGTTTGAAAAACTGAAAATTCCTTGACTTGACAGTGATTTTTTGGTTCGTTTTGTATCAAGACAAAATGAACGTATAGAAAAAAGCTAAAGAAAGTTCTTTAAAATAAAAACTGAGAATATAACGATTGGATGTTTTCTCGCTTTGGATGCGAAAGGTTGCAGGTTCGAGTCCTGCTTCTCAGACTAAGATTCCTGCTTTTGCAGGACATAATATCAAGCAAGTCTTGTTAAGTGTTTCAGTATAGCACTATTGTATAAATCCTTACCAATAGGTATTAGGTTTTTATATTCAACTTGACTTGATACCAACGGGTTATTTGGTAAAGAATAACCACCACATCTATGTACACAGGTTCGAATCCTGTCTTCTTTAACGGGAAGTAGCTAAAGCGGTTATAGCAATAGATTCAATATGTAGGTTCGAATCCTACCAAACCGAGATTCGGTTTGTGGCGGAATTGGTAAACGCGCTGTATTTCGGTTACAGTTTGAAATGGACTAAAAATCCATCATTAGTCAAAGAAGGTCACTTTTAAAAATAGACCACCAAGTGCGCCACACTTTAAATGGCAAAAACAAAGTGAACTAAAACTAGCAATAGCAACTTGTTGTTAGCGCAGTCTAGAAAACACCTTGAAATACTGATGTATTAAAAGCCGTTTTAGGTTTTCTTTTAAAGATTCATTTTTCAATAAACGATTCAACATTGGTTGCTTCAAAATTGATAAATTGTCTCAAGAACAAAGCTTAAAAACTCTTTAAATCGCAAGTATTTCCGTAGTTAGAAAGATGGTTTTCTTTCATTTTGTTTTAATTGAATAGTCATTCTCAATCCTGTCAATTATCGGGAGAGAATTCTATTATAAATGTTTAACCGTTCTGAAATAAAAAATAAAAACTTCAGAACAAAAAATTAGAAATCATGTATAGAGTAAGAATTCATGCAGGTACAGTAGGTTTAGTGTTTAAAAACGGTAATTACGCTCGCGTTATTACAGCAGGTAAACATTGGATAAATTTTAGAGAGCAAGTTTTAAAATACGACTTATCACAAGCTTTCAGTGCACCAAAAGCATTAGAAATCTTGCTTAAAGATGAGACTTTAGCCAACATGTTGCACGTTGTAGAGGTAAAGGATAACGAAATTGTTTTGCTTTACGAAAACAACAACTTTAAATGCGTATTAAAAGCTGGTCGTTACACCTTCTGGAAAGGTTTAATAAACTACAAGTTTGTTACTGCAGATTTAAGTAAAATTGACATCACAGAAGAAGTCAGCAAAGCTTTATTTAGCAATATGCAATTGCGTCAATACATTAGAACATTTGAAGTTGCAGCATACGAAAAAGCTATTATGATTGTTAATGACGCGTTTGTTAAAACCTTAGAACATGGTACATACCATTTCTGGAGAAATGAGCAAACCATTAAAATCTCTAAAGCAGATATGCGTCAATTGCAATTAGAAGTTGCAGGTCAAGAATTATTGACTAAAGACAAAGCAACCGTTCGTATTAATTTCTATGCACAATACAAAGTGACTAACGTAGAAACCGCGTTAATGCATAACAAAGATTACGAAAAGCAATTGTACATTATTTTGCAATTAGCATTACGCGCATTTGTTGGCGCTTACACTTTAGACGAATTGTTAGAGCAAAAGGAAACAATTGCCAAAGCTGTTTTAGAGGATGTAAAAACACAAGCCAACAAGTTAGGTGTAAATGTGTTGCACGCAGGTTTACGAGATGTTATTTTACCAGGTGATATGAAAGAGATTATGAATCAAGTATTGATTGCCCACAAAAAAGCGCAGGCTAATGTGGTCACAAGACGAGAAGAAACAGCCTCAACAAGAAGCTTGTTAAATACCGCGAAATTAATGGAAAACAACAGCATGTTGTTTAAATTAAAAGAGATGGAATATGTTGAGAAAATTGCCGACAAAATTGGTGAAATCACAGTTGCTGGCAACGGTAACGTCATTGAACAATTAAAGGACATATTCTCTGTGAATAAGTAAATTCTATAATCCTGCAAGGTTTCAGAACCTTGTAGGTATTATAATAAGTAGTTTATCCTATAAGGTCAAAAAAGACCTTGAATGACAAAAAGACAACTACGCAAAAACAATGCGCAATACACTATAATATTCGTAGTGTTATTGACAGTTAACTGTTATTCCGCACTTGATGCGGAATCTATAAAAAAACTATTAATTAAAAAGACTACCACTTCCGTGGAAAATGAATATGAAAACAAATAAAAAATTAACAGGTCACGATTTGTTAGCCTTAGGTTACAGACAAGGCAAATGGATGAAAGACGCCCTAACTCATATCAACAAAAATGAATTAAAAGGCGACGCCTTAAACACCTATTTAGCGCAATTTAAATCGCCAGACCCAATAGAATTACACAAAACACCGATTGAGTTTTCAATTAACATTAAAGCAGAAAACGAAGAAGAAAAAGAGAATGTTGATAAAGTGATTAATTCCATGCAAACGCTTATGAAAACACCAACATTAGTAAATGGTACTATTATGCCAGATGCTTGTCCTGCTGGTCCAGATGGAACCATACCTGTAGGTGGTGTTGCAGTGGCCAAAAACGCCATTCATCCAGGAATGCATAGTGCAGATATTTGTTGTTCTGTAATGTTAACCGATTTCGGAAAAGCAGCACCAAAAGACATTTTAGATGCAGCACATTCCATTACACATTTTGGTCCTGGTGGACGTGATAGAGATTCACAGTTTAGATTTCCTAAAGAACTTTTAGACGCTTTTGAATCTAACTATTTCTTGAATGATGGTAATATGATTTCAATCGCAAGGTCTCATTTAGGAACTCAAGGCGATGGTAATCATTTCTTGTTTGTTGGTACATCTAAAAAAACAGGAAACATCATGTTGGTTACACATCATGGCTCAAGAGGTCCTGGAGCAAGATTGCACACCAAAGGTATGAAGATTGCAGAACGTTTTAGAAAAGAATTATCGCCAGATACGAAAAAGCAAAATGCGTGGATTCCATTTGAAACTGAAGAAGGGCAGTCGTATTGGGAAGCACTGCAAATCATAAGAGATTGGACCAAAACCAATCATGAAGTATTGCATAACTCAGTAGCTGAAAATTTAGAAATTAATATTGAAAACAGATACTGGAACGAACATAACTTTGTCTTTAAAGATGGCGATTTATTTTATCATGCAAAAGGAGCCACACCATTAGATGCTAAGTTTATGCCAGATATTACAGGACCAAGATTGATTCCGTTAAACATGTCTGAACCTGTTTTAATTGTTGAAGGCGCTACTACAAACACCAATTTAGGCTTTGCACCACATGGCGCAGGTAGAAACGTGAGTAGAACACAACATAGAAAAAGGAAAACAGGAACAACTATGCAAATCTTTAAAGAAGAAACGCGTGGATTAGATATCCGGTTTTTTTCAAAAGAAATTGATATTACTGAGTTGCCGTCGGCATACAAAAATGCCAAAGCGGTAAGACAACAAATAGATGAATTTAATCTAGGAAAAGTCATTGACGAAGTCATGCCTTATGGTTGTATTATGGCAGGAGATTGGCAAAAAAATGCACCTTGGAAGATTAGGCGTGAGAAACGTAGAAACTCTAAAAGGAGACATTAACCTTTAAAAATAAGACCTGCTAGGTCAAAAAATTTAATCTTAGAAAGGGAAAAAGTGGATTGACTTCGGTTGGTCTGCTTTTTAATTTTAAAAAACCTCAACTACCTTAAATTCATTCCCTCTAAAAACAATGACATCCTCAACACCTTTAGACAGCAATAATTGTGCGATTGGTGTTGCTGCAGATATCGCAAAATACTTTGTTTTATCCACAACTAATTCGCCAGCACTAACAGCAATAAAATAATTGGCTTGCGTTGTTTTTATCACAGAACCTAATGCTACTTTTTGGTGTTTTGATTCTACATTTATTTTTTGAAGAATTTGTTTTTGCTTTTCAATTTCAGCTAATTGATGACCTGCTTTTTCGCGTTCTAATTGCAGCATGGCTCTTCCGGTTTCGTGCTTATCGCCTGCACTGCTTTTGGTTTCGGACGTTAGAGACACTTGAATATCCGAAATGGTATTTTGTATCACTTCTAAACGATTGTTTAAGAAATCTTGGCATTGATTATGTAGTTGTTGTTTTATATTCATGTTTGTATTAAAAAGTAGATTTGTGTCTGTGCAAAAATTACAAATCTATTCGATTAAATCAGCTAATTCCTTACCTACAATACTTCCAATTGCAATACCCATGCCTCCTAAACGCACGCCACAAAACACATGGTTAGATAGTTGTTTTACCATTGGTTTTTTATGTTTACCAACACCCATAATGCCAGACCAACGATGGTCAATTTCAAAATTTGTAGTTGGCAAAATTGTTGTTTTCAATAAGTCTTCAAGCTTATTTTGTATAATTTCTGTTTGGGCAAATATTGTGGTTTCTTCAGTTTTAAAATCTAGGTGTCGTCCGCCACCAAGTAAAACTCTATTATCTATATTTCTAAAGTAATAATAACCTTCATCTAAATGAAACGTGCCTTTTATGTGTAAATTATCTATCGGTTTTGTAATTAAAACTTGTGCTCTTGCTGGTTTTACTTTTTCTATATTAAGATGGTTAGCAAATCCATTGGTTGCAATACATAAATTCTTGGTTTTGAATTCAAATTGGTTGGTTTTAATTGTTACAGCATTTTTGTCTTCAGAATAGGATTCAACCGTTATGTTATTCAAAATTTTTATGCCCAAAGACTGAACTTTATTCAATAAAGCACTCATCATTTTTCCGGTATCAATCTGCCCTTCAATTGGATTAAAACAATAGTCTGATTTTATATTTTTAAAGCCAAAATCGTTGTCTTTAAACGAAAACACATTCGCATTAAAAATTGGGAACAACAGTTCATTAATTTCTTTCTGCTGACTTTTACATGAGTCATAAAGTATTTTGTTTGATTCTAAAAACAACTCAAAACCTCCTAAATTCTGATAACCAATTGTTTTATCTCCTAAGTTTTTACGAAGAATTTGTAATCCATTTATTCTTTTCTTAATCAATTCTAAAACTTCTTCTTTAGAATGCGACTGTAAATCATAAATAATCTCACTTAAGCTACCAAAACAAGCAAAACCAGCGTTTTTTGTACTTGCGCCTTGTGGAAGGATTCCTTTTTCGAGAATTAAAATCTTTGAGTTTGGAAAACGCTGTTTTAACCGTAAAGCACAATTGAGACCAACTATTCCGCTACCAACAATTGTAAAGTCAATGTTAGCTAACCACGTTTTTGTTTCCCAATACGATAAATTCATAACAACATTATTTCCCATAAAAAAAGCCCCTCAAATAAGGAGCTTTTAAAGTATACATAATATTTTTATTCTACTATAATTTTCTTGGTCACTTTTTGTAAACCGTCGGAAATCATTAGCATATAAACACCAGCCTGAGCATTACTCAATTGAATCGTTTCTTCAAAACGACCTGTGTTATCATAAATATTTTTATAAATAGAACGTCCTCTAATATCATAAACATCTATTGAAATTGCTTCACTCGATTTAGAATCGAATCCTATATTAAATTCTCCATTATTTGGATTAGGATAAACGCTTAAATTATCTAACTCATTTTCTGTAACACTTAAAGATTCTGTGCAGAATTCTAAAGACCAATTATTTAAAGTACCTGTATCACCATTATAGAAATCTACGGCCAAAATTGTCCAATCTCCATTCATATCTAAACCATTAAAAACACTTAGCGGGCTTGAGGATTCATATGTACCGGTTGTAGGTGACGCACAGGAGATAGCTGGTTCACCATCCATAAACGTAACGTCAATATTACTAAACTGACCTGTATTACATGTTCTATTCCAAACATTTACAAAATCGGTGCCGTTAGGATGTTGTAATTGTAAAATTAAATCGCCTATATAAGAATGTGTAACATCAATAGAAACTCTTAAATCTGTAATAATACCTGTGTCTGAAACATTAATAGTGTTCCCAACTACTGTTCCTTGCATATTCGCTCCAGCTCCGTCTGGAATTGCCAATGCAATATCACCTGAGGCATAAGTTGTACATATTACATCTACACCTATTGCAATACTATTACTGTTAATATTAAAGAATATACCATTTGCTGCCTCTACCATAATTCTACAGTTTGAAGAAGCTACATTTGGTACAGTAATATTCTGAGAACCATCATTTGGTGTATTACTTGCTAAAACGGTGTCAAAATTTAAACCACCATCTGTAGAAAGTAAAATATTTACATTCGCCTCATTTACACCATTGGCAGTAGTACCTGCAACATTCCAAGTTATGGTTTGTGTACTACCAACATCCCATGAAATTCCACTTGTATTTTGAGACGTTACTGTAAACGGACCTGCAGAAGTTGTTACCGTTGCAATCATACCATCAGAATCCGTTTGTCCTCCACTAGCATCATTATCTCTAACAGTTAATGTAAAGTTTATATCTCTATTTACAGTTGCTAGTTTTTCCCATGTTGTAGACACACCTCCGTTGGCAACGATATCAATTAATCTAGGAATATATCTTACAGGATCTGTAGTGCCTTCATAAGACCTTACTAATGGTCCTGAAGCTGTTGTTTCTGTAGGAACACCTGCTGCACCTAAATCATATTGTTCCCATGTATAGGTTAATGAGGCTGTACCATCTACATCAGTAGAGCTACTACCATCTAATTTATATGGTGTACCTTGAGGAATAATATAATCGGACCCAGCATTTGCAACTGGCTCAGTATTTCCGGTAGCTGTACTATTTACAGGACATGTTCCTGTACCTGATATATGACTCCACATTCTGAAAATACTATTTCTATGAAAATAAGCATCACTCCCTACTTGAATATTATCTGAACCACATATACCAGCATACGCCATTATTGTAGACCCACTTCCTGGTTCATATGCATTAGCTGCAGATCGGTTTCCTCCGGCACAGCTACCAACAGATCCATTAAATGTATGAGGCGCTCCAAATTGATGACCCAACTCATGTGCAACATAATCTATATCAAAAGAATCACCAACCGGTTGCGAAACACCTGTTACACCTCTAGCTTTATTACTATTATTACAGGTAACACCTAAACCAGCCAGTCCACCAGCTCCTGTACTAAATGTATGGCCAATATCATAATTTCCAGAACCAATTGTACCATTTATCTGGGTTTGACTTTGATTAATCAAAGTATTAGTATTATCATTACTAAAAGGGTCAGTATCTGCATCTGTGTATACTAAACTAGAGTTATTAGCAACTAATGTCATAGTAACGGACAAATCTCTTTCGTAAATGCCGTTAACTCTATTCATTGTAACAACAATTGCAGCCATAGCATCAGCAACTGTTCCTCCATGAAATGCCGTATATTCTCCAGTACAAGCAACGGCTAGTCTATAGTTTCTTAGCGTACCATCATTGGCATTTTTAGCAAAAGATGTAGCGTCATCAAATGAGCTAGTTAGCCTTTCGTCATCAATTACACCACATTCAAAATTAAAATTTGAATCTTCTAAATTTCGTCGAGAATATACCGTATATATATCACCTTCCGTTGAAAATGGATCAATAAATTGTGTGCCTTCTGCTGTGTTTAAGAACATAGCATGAAATCCTTTAGATGTTATACTAAACCTAATTATCTCGGAAGGATTTTCAATACCTTGACCTGCATAAGTTTTTATATTAGGATATTCAGCCTGAAGCTCAGCTTCCATCATCGGAGTCTCAAACACTCTATAATCTTTAAAGTCTCCATTAGAATTTGGAAAAGAAATTATAGTATTGCCTTTATTCTCTCTATTTCCAACGTTTTGTAATGCATATTTTAAATCATCAAGGTTCAATTTAAAAAATTTCTCCGTTTTTAAAGAGATTTTTCTAAAAACCTGATTATACTGAATTGCTTTGGCTTCATTTATACTAGACCATAATTCATTAGAATTCTGTGCGCTAACTGCTATTGTGAATAGCACAAAGAAAGCCATTGTTGTTTTAATAAAGTAGTTTTTATTCATAGTTACTATTATTTTTCATCCTTAAAGTTACTTGTATTTATTAGATTATCAAAAAAACGTCATTATATCTTTAAAATTGCAATAAAAAAAGTATATTATTTGAGTTAGTCTAATAAAAAACCCAAACCTTTCGATTTGGGTAGTTTTTTAATCTTCAATTTGATTTTGAATTTTAAAATCTTCCATAAATTTGGTGGTATAATTACCAGCTAAATAATCTGGATGATCCATTAATTGCCTGTGAAAAGGAATTGTAGTTTTTATCCCTTCAATTACAAATTCATCTAAAGCACGTTTCATTTTATTGATAGCTTCTTCTCTTGTTTGAGCCGTTGTAATCAACTTCGCAATCATTGAATCGTAATTAGGAGGAATGCTGTAACCTGCATAAACATGAGTATCTAATCTTACTCCATGACCTCCTGGCGCGTGAAGTGTTGTGATTTTTCCTGGTGAAGGTCTAAAATCATTAAATGGATCTTCAGCGTTTATTCTGCACTCTATTGAATGCAATTGAGGTAAATAATTTTTACCGGAAATTGGCACACCTGCAGCTACTAATATTTGCTCTCGAATTAAATCGAAATCAATAACTTGCTCCGTTATTGGATGCTCTACTTGAATACGTGTATTCATTTCCATAAAGTAGAAGTTTCTATGCTTATCTACAAGAAACTCTACTGTACCAGCACCTTCGTATTTTATAAATTCGGCAGCTTTCACAGCTGCTTTACCCATTTTGGTTCTCAATTTATCTGTCATAAAAGGAGAAGGCACTTCTTCTGTTAATTTTTGATGACGTCTTTGAATAGAACAATCTCGTTCTGATAAATGACAGGCCTTTCCACTAGAGTCTCCAACAATTTGTATTTCTATATGACGAGGCTCTTCAATAAGCTTCTCCATATACATATCGTCATTTCCAAATGCCGCTTTAGATTCTGATCGGGCAGATTCCCACGCGCTTTGAAGATCTTCTGGTTTCCATACGGCACGCATCCCTTTTCCGCCACCACCTGCAGATGCTTTTAACATTACAGGGTAACCAGTTTTTTCTGCAACTATAACACATTCTTCATAAGATTGTATTACACCATCACTTCCTGGCACACATGGCACGCCTGCAGCCTTCATTGTTGCTTTTGCATTAGATTTATCACCCATTTTGTCTATCATCTCTTCAGATGCACCAATGAATTTTATACCATGCTCTTCACATATTTTAGAGAATTTTGCATTTTCAGACAAAAATCCATAGCCAGGATGTATAGCATCAGCATTTGTGATTTCTGCCGCAGCAATAATATTTGATATTTTTAGATAAGAATCAGTACTTGAAGGTGGACCTATACAAACAGCTTCATCTGCAAATTTCACATGAAGACTTTCTGCATCTGCTGTAGAGTATACAGCAACAGTTCTGATACCCATTTCTTTACAGGTTCTAATAACTCTAAGTGCTATTTCCCCTCTATTTGCAATTAGTATTTTTTTAAACATTTCTTTTGAGTTTAAGAGTTCATGGTTTAGTTGTTTAGGTTTAAATAAAATCTATTACTTAAACTTTTAACTTAAACTTCTAAACTTAAAATTTATGAAGGATCAACTAAAAATAATGGTTGATCAAATTCTACTGGTGATGCATCATCAACCAATACTTTTACAATTTTACCAGAAATTTCAGATTCAATTTCATTAAATAATTTCATGGCCTCTATTACACAAAGTATATCACCTTCTTTAACATCTGTTCCCACCTCTACAAAAACTGGTTTATCTGGAGATGGTTTGCGATAAAATGTACCGATTATTGGAGATTTTATTGTAATATATTTAGAATCGTCTGGAGCATTACTTGCAGCTGGTTTAGCTGGAGCCTCTTGTATAGGTGTTGGTTGTTGTTGAACTGGCACTTGTTGGTGCATTACAGGTGCTGCCTGAACTGGTACTTGTTGAACAATTGTAGTGTCATCTGAACCGGTTCTAATGGTAATTTTAACATCATCCATTTCTAACTTCACTTCGCTTGCACCCGATTTGGCTACAAACCTAATTAAGTTTTGTATTTCTTTTATATCCATAATTTTAGATATTAATTAGTTAGTTAATTGTTTTTAGGAATTATAAGCCCATTTAAAATATATTGAGCCCCAAGTAAATCCACCACCAAAGGCAGCGAATATTATTTTATCACCTTTTTTAAGTTGTGATTCGTAATCAAACAATAATAATGGTAGCGTTGCAGAAGTTGTGTTTCCATACTTCTGAATATTCATCATTACCTTGTCTTCTTCTAAGTTTATTCTGTTTGCAGTAGCATCAATGATACGTTTATTGGCTTGGTGAGCCGCCAACCATTGCACATCATCGTTAGTAAGGTTGTTTTTATTTAAAAGGCGTTCTGTTATGTCAGCCATATTAAAGACAGCGTTTTTAAACACTGTTTTTCCATCTTGAAAAACGTAATGCTTACCTTCTTTAAATGTATTTTCATTAATTGGATAAGAAGAACCACCATAAGTTGCCTGAAGAAATTCTCTCCCTTCTCCATTACTTCTTAATAATTCATCTTGAAGACCTAAACCTTCTTCATTGGGTTCAAACAGCACTGCTCCTGCGCCATCACCAAAGATGATACATGTTGCTCTATCTTTATAGTTTATAAATGAAGAATTTTTATCAGCTCCAATAAGAAGAATCTTTTTATATCTGCCTGACTCTATGTAAGCAGATGCCGTAGACATACCGTAAAGAAAACTAGAACACGCCGCTTCTAAATCGAAAGAAAAAGCGTTAACAGCTCCAATTTGAGTAGCTGTATATGCTGCCGTTGCCGCAGCTTTCATATCTGGTGTTGCTGTACAAACAATTACCAAATCAATTTCTTTTGGGTCTAGACCTTTTTTATTAATTAAATCTTCGGCTGCTTTTATAGCTAAGAATGAGGTTCCTTTACCTTCTTCTTTAAGAATTCGACGTTCTTTAATACCTGTTCTAGTAGTAATCCATTCGTCGTTAGTTTCAACCATGGTTTCAAGGATTTTGTTAGTTAAAACATAATCCGGAACATAGCCTCCGACTGCTGTAATTGCCGCTGTGATTTTACTCATTGTTAGGATTTAGAAGATTAAATGTAACGGAAATCGACAAAAATTGCCGTGTTTTATTCAATTTTTATCAATTTATCGCAAATAATTACGCAAAGTAAGTAGTTTTTGCGCTATTCGAAAAATAATAACAAAAAAAACGCTCACAAGTGAGCGTTTTCTTATATGCACGCATAATAGTTATGCTACATTTTCTTCTTCAACAGATTTGTCAATTAAAATTTGACCTCTGTAGTATAATTTACCTTCATGCCAGTGAGCTCTATGATATAAGTGTGGCTCACCTGTTGTTGGGCAAGTTGCTATTTGAGGTACAGAAGCTTTGTAATGTGTTCTTCTTTTATCTCTTCTTGTTTTCGATATTTTACGCTTTGGATGTGCCATTTTAAATGTTATTTATCCGTTAATAGTTTTTTTAAATTATTCCAACGAGGATCAATTTCCTCCGATGATTTTTCATTATTGTCCTTTTTTGGACTCAATTCTTCTAATTTTGAAAGTATATCTGATTCTAATGTACCATCTTCTATACCTGGATGAATTCTCTTAATTGGAACTGCCAAAATAATGAGCTCATATATATATTGAGCTACATTAATTTCATATTCTCCATGCGGTACAATTAGTATATCTTCATTATCGTTATTGTACTCATCACCAAACTTAACTACTAACTTAAAATCGTCATTAATAGCTTGATTAAACGGTTCATTTGTAAGGTCGCAATTAATATTAACATTACCTTCTGCCGAGAAATGCAACTCTAAAAGCGTTGTTTTTTTCTCAAATTTCAGGTCAATTTTAACATCAACTGAGTTTAATTCATCGTATTCAAAATGCTCAAAGAACGTATTGTCAATTTGATAATCAAAATGATGCTCTCCTATTTTTAATCCTACAAAAGGAATTGTATAAGATTTTAATGCCTTCATTACTCCACTCATTTTGAGCCTGCAAATATATAAATTTTTAATTATTTACAGCCTAGATATCAACAAATTTTGTTTATAACTATCTCGTTTGCTTTTTTAACGGGTTTTTACTGTAAAAATTATATGTTTTACGACTCCTAAAAATTTGAATTGCAGTAAATATTGCTTGTTTCATAGATCCCTCATTGGCAATACCTTTTCCTGCAATTTCATAAGCTGTTCCATGATCTGGTGATGTCCTCACCTTACTTAAACCTGCTGTATAGTTAACACCTTCTCCAAAAGCAATAGTTTTAAAGGGTATTAATCCTTGATCGTGATAAGAAGCGATTATAGCATCGAACTTTTGATATGTACTAGAGCCGAAGAAGCTATCTGCAGAATAGGGACCATAAACCAAATTACCTTTAGATTTTATTTTTTCTAACGTAGGTTTTAAAACCACATCATCCTCATTACCTATAACACCATTATCACCTGCATGCGGATTAATGGCTAAAACAGCTACTTTTGGTTTTACAATGCCAAAATCTTGTTTTAACGATGTTATAACTGTTGCAATTTTTTCATTTATTAATTCCTCTGTAATCTTTTCGCTAGCTTCTTTAAGCGGAACATGATCGGTAAAAAGCCCAACACGAAGTCTATTAGAAACCATAAACATAAGACTTTTACCATTTAACGCATTCGCTAAATAATCTGTATGTCCTGGAAAATTAAATTTTTCGGACTGTATGTTGTGCTTATTAATTGGAGCAGTAACTAAAACATCTACTGTTCCATTTTTTAAAGCATTGGTTGCGGCTTCAAGTGATTTTATAGCATATTCCCCTATGTTTCTGTCTTCTTTGCCAAAATCTATTTTTACGGATTCATTCCATACATTTACTACATTAACCTTACCAACAACTATTTTTTCTGGTGTATCAATATTGTAAAAGTTAATTTTACTTTTAAAATGTTTTTTAAAAAACTGCATAGTTTTACCTGATGCAAAAATTAATGGTGTACTTAACTCCAAAGTTCTTGGGTCTTCGTAAGACTTTATAATAATTTCTGGGCCTATACCATTAAGGTCTCCAATTGAAATGCCAACAATCACTGATTCATTTTGGTTCATATATATGCTAACTATCTTTTTTAACTAATTACTAGTATATAATAGTGTTTCGTTTTATTTATACTATCTACAAAGTTATATTTCCACTTTTTGGGTTTAACTTTGTAATTGCAAATTTAAACTAAATAAAGCATATTCTATGTTTACAGGAATTATTGAAAATCTAGGTACAGTTAATAAACTAGAAAAGGACGGAAGTAATCTTCATATTACAATACAATCTTCTATTACAAATGAATTAAAAATTGACCAAAGTGTTGCCCATAATGGAGTTTGTTTAACGGTTGTTAATATTGAAAATGACTTGTATACAGTTACAGCAATACAGGAAACATTAGATAAAACTAATATCTATGACTTAAAAGAAAATGAGCTTGTTAATTTAGAACGTGGCATGAAACTAAATGACCGCTTAGACGGACACATTGTGCAAGGCCATGTAGACCAAACTGCAAACTGTATTAGTATTGTAGAAGAAAATGGAAGTTGGATCTTTACTTTTAAATATGATACAGCTTTAAACAATATTACAATAGAGAAAGGGTCTATAACTGTAAATGGGGTTAGCTTGACAGTTGTAAACTCTGAAATAAATAAATTTTCTGTTGCAATTATTCCTTATACATATAATAATACAACCTTTAAATCAATAAAAGTTGGAGATAAGGTAAACTTAGAGTTTGACGTCATTGGAAAATATGTAAAACGCTTAAATGACTTAAGGATTTAAATCGTTTTTTTAGGCATATTATAAATTTTGTAAGCTCCATAAATTAGAGCTACAATAAATAATACTATAATTCCCGTATCAATTGGAAGACCTGGTGGCGGTGGTGGCGCAGGCGGAGGAGGCGTTTCTCCTTGCGCCATAGATGCGAAAGCAACGAAAAAAACTAAGACTGAGGCTAACATATTCTTGTTCTGCATTCTATTAAATATGGTGTAAAAGTATTAAAAAAAATGAGCTTACAAAATTAATTGACACAAAAACGTCTATAAACGGTAAAATTTATCGACAAAACGCTTAAAAATGTAGTTTTTTAGGGAAGTTACCTACATTTCCTTTTTATTTAAGCACAAATATACTATTAATTTCTCTTATTATAAACAGAACCAAAAGTATATAAATTAAAAAAATAAGTGTTAATACTATTTTAATAAACCCAAAATATTATTTAACTTCTATGTAACAATAAACTATTCTATTTATTTTTTTTAAACTTAGACAATTAAACGCTACAAAGTTGAAATTCACTTAAACTTTAATAGTTTGAAAAGCATGCTTAACTACCGTTTCACCATACTTACGTTCTAGGCGTCGTACAGTAAAATGAGCCGTTGCCATTTTCTGAAAATGATCCACAAATACATAATTTAATCCTCCCCCTCCTAATGCTCCAATTACAGGTACAGCTTGTGCTAAAAATTTTTCACTAATTAACAGACTTAATCTCGTTGCTATTTTAGATAAAAAATTACCTATAGCGTTAGACCCTAAAACACCTGCACCTTTAGCCAAACTCTCTAAAGTCACTTTTATACCAGAAGCAGACACGTTATTAATTGTTGAGTTTAGCGCTAAACGAGTTGTATAGTAACTTGCCTCTAAATCATCGTCGTTTTTAGAACCACCTCCTAAAGCAAAAACCTGTAAACAGGCCATTTGCCCTTCTAACGTATATATATCTTCTCCTTCACTACGAGCAATATCCATTATAGTCCGCATTAAAAATTTAGTTGTTAGCGTTACTTCTGATACAAAAATTGCTGTACCAAAACCTGTAGATGCACCAAAAAAGCCACTAATCGCTCCTGTACCAGTTACAATTCCTTTATATGTTTTTTTAGAAGGCTTTTTAAATGTTTTGTTTTTCTGAATCGTTAACAAATTAGCCTGCACCACTTTTAATAACACAGACTCTGTAATTTTCTTAACTTTTAATAAAATTTTCTCAGGCACAAATTTCACACTTGTCTCTACTGTATTACCGACCTTATTAACGTTTTTAATAGCCCAACTTAAATTGTGCATACTAGCTTTAGCATTTATTAAGGCGTCTTTATCTTCAGCGGAAATTGTAATTGGCGTTATATTCAAAATATAGCTTTATTACTATCTGTCGCTAATCTTCAATTTTAGTTACACCTTAATCAATTTCTAAGAGAAAAACCTTTCAATTTCTTGAAAGGCTTAACTTAATTCTTGAATAACTTTTGAAAACTCAATAATAACAACACTAAGAACTATTACATGGTTAAAAAGAGTCTTTAAGTTTATAAAATTAAATCATCTGGTAGAATTACATTCTTAAACCCATATCCAAGAATTTAATTTTTAAAGAAATTTAGGCTTAATAACTAACATCGCCCAAGCCCAATTTTGACTACCTGCAGCTAAATCTTCAGTAATACCTTTTAACTCATACATGCCATCGCCCGCAAACATTTGAGAATAACCCAAAACCAATGCGTAACCTTTAAATTTTTGCTTAAAAACCAAATCAACCTCAGTTCCTAAAGATTTTTCACCGCTAGATAATTCTTGTTCACCACTAAAATTTAATGCTTTTACCAACAGACTAGACTTTTCACCTAGTTTAAAGTTTGCACTAGCATGTATATCTACCAATCCTATTGAATTAGCATGGTTACCTACATAGAAATAATCCATAAATCCGTTAAACTTATGGTTTGTTCCGTATAATGGAAAAAACGCTCCTGTCTCACCAGCATCAGCATCATTTCCACTAATAACTTCAACACCAGCACCAAATGTAACTTTATCGGAAGATTTGTAAGATAAATCAAGACTTAATAAATGAGCACCTTTAACATCTACTTCACCTTGTCTTTGACCAGTTTGTATATAAGCATTTGCAGCTACACCAAATTTACCACTATTATATTTTAAGTGCGTACCTATTGTTTGCAAACCACTTGTTCCATCAGCAGTTACACCATCATCTTCATATTCCTGAAAACCATTATTCATCAATAATAAACTTCCAGAAAATTTAGACCACTTTTTACTTAAATGGAGCATTTGCATTGTTTTATAAGAGAAAAAACCTGTAGTATCGTAAGAAGTACCTGAAGAAACAAAACCGGTTGGATTACTATAATCTTGATTAAAAGCTAAAGCAAAATCTAATTTAAAACTATCCTTAGAATACTTAAGTAAAGCTGCATCATGGTTACGCCCTTGCTGTGCCCAATCTAAACCTCCTAAAATTCTTTGATCATCATAAGATAAAATTTGACGACCAATTTTTGTAGAAAACCCTTCACCTAACTTAATGTCTGCCCAAGCTTGAAATACAGCAAAAGAATTATTTTGATCATAAGGTAAAATTTGCCTGTTTTCTCCCCAAACCAGCACATCTTGTAAACTTAAATAAAAGCTATAAGCTTCGGTTTTAAATCCGGCATTTAATCTTGCTCTTGTGGAAATTCCAAATCCGGCATCTGCATCATCAGCAATAAGACTTCCAAATCCATTTCTATATTCTGTTCGTGGTCTAAATTCTCCATCTAGACTAAATTGTGCTTGAGCAAATTGCACAAACAAAGCTATAAAGCCTATTAAAATGTATTGTTTTTTCATGGTTCTTGTTTTTAAATTTGAATTATTTTTCGAGTTATTAAGTGTCATTTTTTGATTGTTTTTAGATTGTAGCTTCCCTGTGCTTATAAGAAATCTCCTTTTCTTAAGCCTGTTTTAAATTGAATAAATTCTTGTGTTTTACTTCTTAGTGCTCTAAAAAGTCTATTAGGTGTTTTCTGTATTTATAATAATCATCATGCTCTAAAACGGTCTTCCGTGTTCTGGGTCTTTCAAAGTTTATATCTAGAATATCACCAATTTTAGCCTTTGGTCCACTTGTCATCATAACCACTCGATCTGCTAAAAAGATAGCTTCATCAACATCGTGAGTAATCATTACGGCAGTGATTTTTTCTTTATTCCATATTTCAATTAAAATATCTTGAAGCTCACCGCGCGTAAGTGAATCTAACATACCAAAAGGCTCATCTAATAGTAGTACTTTAGGTTTAATAGCAAACGCTCTGGCAATACCAACACGCTGTTGCATACCTTGAGACAAATCTGATGCTCTTTTATGAAACGCATCTTCTAAACCCACTTTCTGTAAATAGTATTTAGCAATATCGCTGCGTTGTGCCTTTGTAGCATGAGGAAAGACCTGATTAACGCCTAACATTACATTTTGAAGAGATGTCATCCAAGGCATTAAACTCGGTGCCTGGAAAATAACACCTCTATCTGGACCAGGACCTTTTATAGGTTTACCTAATACTGATATATTGCCTCCTGTGATTGGATTTAATCCAGCTATCATTGACAACATTGTTGTTTTGCCACAACCTGAATGCCCAATTATAGTTACAAATTCTTCTTTTTTAATTTGAAGATTTAAATCTTCTAACACTACATAATCACCTTTTGGAGTAGGATATATTTTTTTCAAATTATTTAAATCTAGCATCACCTCACTAGAGGAAAACACAGTACTTCCTGCTGAATTTTTTAATTTTTCTTCTACAATACTCATTACAATGCTTATTAAATTATTTTACAAAATCTATTGGTGTTAATTCTGGAAGTAAAATTTCTTCTGTAGCCTTGGCTTTTCTTTCTTCTCCTATATCCATTAAATATTCGATAATAGCATTTCTTGTTTGCTTAAAATTTTCATTATCGTTTAATTCTGTTTTATCTCTAGGACGATCTATATCTATTTTAAATTCTGGTCCCAAAGTAGCATTAGGTCCAGGTCTCAATGGAATTATACGATCAGCCATATATATACCTTCATCAACATCATTTGTTATTAACAAAGCTGTTCTTTTATCCTTTTCCCATATATTTAAAATTTGATCCTGAAGCGTCCCTCTTGTTAAAGCATCTAAAGCTCCTAAAGGTTCGTCCATTATAATCATATCTGGTTTCATCGATAAGGCCCTAGCTACCGCAACTCTTTGACGCATTCCTCCAGATAATTCTTTAGGTAATTTATTAATAGCTGGTGTTAGTCCTACCATTTCTATATAATAATGGGCTTTTCGTTTCCATACTGCTTTTTCTCGTTTTGGAAAAGCTTCCTTAACAGCCATTAATACATTTTGTTCTACAGTTAACCATGGTAACAATGAGTAATTCTGAAAAATCACACCTCTTTCGTGACTTGTGCCAGAAACTGGTTTTCCTTTAAATAAAACCTCTCCTTTAGTTGGTTCTATCAATCCATTAATAAGATTTACTAACGTTGTTTTTCCGCTTCCTGTAAAACCAACAATAGCCACAAACTCTCCTTCTTCTATTGAAAGGTTTATATTAGACAAAACTTCTGTTTCAGAATCACCTTGACCGTAATTTTTATAAATATTATTAAGTTCTAGATATGCCATTTTATTTGCTATTTGGTTTTTAAATCGCTTCGGTTTTATCAAAAGATACCCAATTCTGTATGGTTAGCATTAAACGATCTAATAAAAAACCTATAATACCAATAACAAACATTGCTACTATAATTTTTGCATTAGAATCATTAGCGCCATTTTGAAATTCCTCCCAAACAAACAGTCCTAAACCTGGGCTTTGTGCTAATAATTCTATAGCAATCAACACCATCCAAGCAACTGATAAGGTAATTTTTAATCCCGTAAAAATTAGTGGTAATGAAGACGGCAATACCACTTTAAATATTTTTTGAAAAGGTCCCAATTTTAATACTTTAGCAACATTTATATAATCTTTATCTACTGAAGAGACTCCCATTGCGGTATTCACCAATGTTGCCCACATTGAACACAAACCAACACTGATAAAAGAAATAGTGAAAGAACTGTCTTCATTAGAATCTATTAATAATGTTTTTACAATCATAAACACCAACAAGTACCATACTACTGGAGATACAGGTTTAAAGATTTGAATAAACCAATTAAATGAACTTTTTAAAGTTGGGCTTAGTCCTATAAATATTCCTAATGGTACAGCAATTAATAATGCCAATAAAAATCCTGCAAATACAGTTTTTAAACTTCTAAATATTTGATCTACAAACGAAGGCCTGCCTGTATAGGTAATTGGATCCAAACCATCTGCAATTCGTTTTTCATTTAAAACAGCTGTTTTCTCTTTAAAAGCCGCCTTGTCCGCAGCAATAATATTATGATCCCTTAATAAGGACTTGTAAGAATCCCAAACCTGAGCGGGTGACGGTAATGTGTTTGGCTTACAACTTACATCACCAGAAGCTATACATGCTTCCATTGCATCTGCAGCTGCTTGTCCTTGATCCGAAAGCGCTTTTTGAATTTTAAAATCGGCTTCTTTATTATAAAGTGCCTTAGCTCCAATATGCCAAATACCAATAAAAAGAAGTATAGAAGCAAGTGGCACAATTGTTTTACGGATAAAATTTTTAAAATCTTCTTTTTCTAACTTACCCGTAAATAGATCCTTAAGTGTGCTAAAAATACCTAATCCCATAAATTTAGTAACTCTTCCTAATGTTATACTTTGCTTCATAACTTCTTATTTAATTGTTGTTTAAGATTTATTATTCAACCTTGTCTTTGTTTCCAATTTTAAAACTGTTGATATAAGAAATTGGATCCTTAGCATCATAAGTTGTACCATCAATAAAGTCTGATGTTGCTGGTTTATAACCATCTGTTTCAGGAATATCTGTTGCAGGAATATTTCCTTCTTCAACTAAAAGTGTTGCCGCTTTTTTCCAAATGTCTGGTCTATAAATATCCTTTATAGTATTAGCATACCAATCCGCCGATTTTGCTTCTGGTATCTGTCCCCATCTTCTCATTTGAGTTAAAAACCAAATACCATCAGAATAAAATGGGTATGTTGCATTGTATTTATAGAACACATTAAAATCTGGCATCTCTCTTTTATCACCTTTTTCAAACTCAAAAGTACCAGTCATTGAATTTGCTAATACAGCCTCATCAGCTCCTACGTATTGAGACATTGATAAAATCTTTACAGCCTCAGCTCTATTACTAGGCTCATCTAACCATTTACCAGCTCTTATTAGTGCTTTTGTAACAGCAACAGCTGTGTTAGGGTTTTCTTCTACAAATTTCTCTGTCATAACAAATACTTTTTCTGGGTTATTTTTCCAGATATCATAATTTGTAACAACAGGTACACCAATACCTTTAAAAACGGCTTGTTGGTTCCATGGTTCACCTACACAATACCCATAAATAGTTCCTGCTTCTAAAGTTGCTGGCATTTGTGGTGGAGGCGTTACAGATAATAACACTTCAGCATCAATTTGCCCTTGTACGTTATCTGCCGTATACATACCTGGGTGAATACCAGCAGCGGCTAACCAATATCTAATTTCGTAGTTATGTGTAGATACAGGAAACACCATACCCATTTTAAAAGCTTTACCATCTGTTTTATATTGTTCAATTACTGGTTTTAAAGCTTCAGCCTTAATTGGGTGAATAGGCTTACCGTCTGAATCCTTTGGCACATTTGGTTTCATTTTAGACCAAACATCGTTAGATACGGTAATTCCGTTTCCATTTAAATCCATAGAAAATGGTGTAACCAATTTGGCTTGACGACCAAAACCAGCTCCTGCAGCAATTGGTTGACCCGCTAACATATGCGAACCATCTAGTTGTCCGTCTATAACACGGTCTAATACATTTTTCCAATTAGACTGTGCCTCTACAGAAACAAATAACCCTTCATCTTCAAAAAAACCTTTTTCTTTAGCAATGGCTAAAGGTGCCATATCAGTTAATTTTATAAACCCAAAAGTTAATTGTGGTTTTTCTATTTCTAAACTAGTTGTTTTAGCAGTAGAAGTTGATTCGGTTTCTTTAGCTTCTGTTTTCTTTTCTTCTCCACAAGCTGACAATAAAATAGCGAGCGAGAATATCCAAGTCCATTTTGATAATAATGTTTTCATCTCTAAGTTGATTTTTAGTTAATCTAAGTATTAATACTTATTTGAGACAAATATATAAGTACTTCCTTAAACTTAAGATGTTATAGACATGCTATAAACCTATTTATAAACATATAAAATATTGCTAAAAACCATACTAAAACCATAAACACCTATTAATCAATACAAATTGATGTAAATAAAAAATACTTAGACAAATTTCTTTGACTAAGTATTTAAATCACTAGTTTACTTATTTATATTTAACTGTCTAAAAAATAATTGTGTTCTGATATTTCCATTCTTAACCTATCTATATTAACAATCCCTATTCTTTTACCTATAGTAAAAACTAAGCCCTCTTTTTTTAAAGCAGAAATAGTCCTTGTTACCTGCTCATCTGTAGTACCTGCAAAACCAGCTATTTCCTTCCTGCTTAATTTTAAATCTAATAGACCTTTATAATTAACACCAAACTTTCTGTTAATATATAAGAGCGCATCAATCACTTTTTCTCTAACCGTCATTTGAGCAATTGCTTTAACTTTAGACTCTATTATATTTAATTCGTAGGCATAAAACAACATAAGGTCATAGGTTAGTTCTGGAATTTCCTTTAGCATTTTTTTCAGAGTCTTATCAGTAAAATTACATAGAACACTGTCTTCTAATGCTACAGCACTTATGGAATACTTCTCACGGACACCAAAACCACGATGCCCAATAATTTCGCCATTACTTACAAAACGTAAAATTTGTTCCTTGCCGTAAATACCCGTTTTCAGCACCTTAGACTTTCCTTTATTCATAAAAAACAAGCCATTTGTTGGCGCACCTTCCATTACAAATTGTTGCCCCTTTTTACAGACAATTGTACTTCTATCTGGCATAAATTGCTCAATAGAATTTCTATCAATATTTTTTTTGATTAAACAATTTTGATTAGAACAAGTCTTACAATTTATATTTGGAACAGCCATAAAGTGTTATTTTCAAGTTATAAAATAAACCCATTACTGTAAGACTACGTATTAATTAATCTAGTTAGCAATACAACAAATCTATAAAACTAAGTATTTAAACACAAAAATACATCGAAAAAACTAAGTATTTATTCCTCTTATTACATAATTGTCAATGAACTCTTGTTGAAAAACAGAATAATTCAATAAAACCCGTCAAATTTAAAACACTCATAAATCTAAGACCCGAAATCAGAAGGAAAAACAGCATGCCAAAGCATAATTATTTGGTTTTAAATAAAATAATTCCTTTTTAAACCATAGAAATATTCATTTACATAAAGAAATAACAATAAAATTTCTCAGTTTTAACAGGTTTAATTAAGCACATTATTATAAATACTGGAAATTATTTTGATATTCATAAAAATACGTATACAACAAAAAGCAAATTACAATTTAATACATATAATTAAGTATTTATACGTAATTTTGAAAGTATTGTTTTAAATTATAACCTTATGAAAACCTTAATTGTTATAGGAAATGGAATGGTTGGATACAAATTTTGCGAAAAATTAGTAAGCAAAAAAGGCCATGAAAATTTTAAAATTATTGTTTTTGGTGAAGAACCTAGACCAGCTTACGACCGCGTTCATTTAAGTGAGTTTTTTGAAAACCAAAATGCAAAAGCCTTAGAAATGGCCCCAAGATTATGGTATAAAGAAAACGGTATTGAACTCATAACAAACACACGCATTACTGATATTCACAGAAGCAAAAAGACCATAACCAGTACTACAGAGCAACAATACAACTACGATTATTTAGTACTCGCTACTGGTTCTTCCCCTTTCGTTCCTCCAATTAAAGGTATAGAAAAAGAAGGCGTTTTTGTTTATAGAACAATTGAAGATTTAGAGGGTATGTTAGCATATGCAGACAAACTTAATAAAGAGAAACCAAACGCTAAAGCAGCTGTTTTAGGCGGAGGACTACTTGGCTTAGAGGCTGGCAAAGCAGTAATGGATATGGGCTTAGAACCACATATTGTAGAGTTTGCTCCTAAGTTAATGCCAAGACAATTAGATTCTAGAAGTAGCCAAGTACTGCAATTAAAATTAGAATCTATAGGGTTAAACATTCATTTAAGTAAAGCTACAAATCAAATTTTAGGAAACGATGGCCATATTACTGGAATGGAATTTGGAGAGGATGACAAATTAGATGTAGACATGTTAGTAATATCTGCAGGTATTCGGCCTAGAGACGAACTCGGAAAAACGTGCGACTTAGAAATGGGTGTTCGTGGCGGAATTGTAGTTAATAATAAAATGCAAACTTCTGATAAAGATATTTATGCTATTGGCGAAGTAGCATTATATAACCAAATGATTTATGGTTTGGTAGCTCCTGGTTATGATATGGCAGAGGTTGCTGCAAACCAAATTTTAGGTAAAACCGACATATTAATGCCAGACGAAATAGATATGTCTACCAAATTAAAACTTATAGGTGTAGATGTCGCTAGTTTTGGCGAGCCTTTTATGCCAGCATCAAAGGGACATTCTATTATTTTTGAAAACAAAACACAACATTTATATAAAAGAATTAATGTTAGCCTTGATGGAAAATCTCTACTAGGCGGCATTTTAGTTGGCGATGCAACAGATTACAACATGCTGCATCAAATTTATTTAAACGGCATGGCAATTCCAGAGGATCCCGCACAATTAATTCTGCCTGCCAGTGAAGGAGGCGCTTCTTTTGGTGATGTAACAGATTTACCAGACGAGGCACAAGTTTGCTCATGCGAGAGTGTTACTAAGGGACAAATATGCAGTGTTATTGAAAACGGTAAAGCTACAGATGTTACAGGTGTAGTGAGTTGCACAAAAGCAGGAACAGGCTGTGGAGGTTGCAAACCTATGGTAACCGACTTAACAAACGCAACCCTAAAAGCTCTAGGAATAGAAGTTAAAGAAGGTGTTTGCGAACACTTTGACCTAAGTAGACAAGACCTCTACAAAATTATCCAAGTAAAAGGTTACACTAAATTTAACGAAGTACTAGATAACCACGGAAATGGAGGACATGGCTGCGAACTTTGCAAGCCTTTAATAGCATCATTAATGGCATCAATTAATGCAGATACAGCTAATAAAGAATATGCAATTCAAGATTCTAATGATCGCTTCTTAGCCAACATTCAACGTAACGGAACTTATTCTGTAGTTCCTCGTGTTCCTGGTGGAGAAATCACTCCAGACAAACTTATTGCTTTAGGACAAATTGCTAAAAAATATGATCTTTACACTAAAGTAACAGGAGGCGTTCGTATTGATTTATTTGGAGCAACTTTACGACAGTTACCCTTAATCTGGAAAGAACTCATAAGCCATGGATTTGAAAGTGGCCATGCTTACGGAAAATCTCTACGTACCGTAAAAACTTGTGTAGGATCCACATGGTGCCGATACGGAATGGACGAAAGTGTTTCATTCGGAATTGAACTAGAAAACAGATATCGTGGCATACGCGCACCGCATAAAATTAAAGGTGGTGTTTCTGGCTGTATACGAGAATGTGCCGAAGCACGCGGAAAAGATTTTGGATTAATTGCCGTTGAAGGTGGTTGGAATCTCTACCTAGGAGGAAATGGAGGTGCAACACCAAGACATGCAGAATTGTTTGCAGAACAAATTGACAACGAAACCGTAATCAAATACTTAGACAGGTATCTTATGTTTTACATGCGCACAGCAAAACCTCTACAACGTACTGCAGCATGGCAAGAACGCTTAGAAGGCGGACTAGAGTATTTAAAAGAAGTTATTATAGAAGATAAACTTGGCATTGTTCAAGATTTAGAAGACGAAATGCAAACCCTTGTCAATAAATTTGAATGCGAATGGACACAAGCCGTTAACAATCCGGAAATGATGAAACGCTTTAACCATTTTGTAAATAGCGAAGAGGAAGATGACAACCTTGTATTTGTACCAATGCGAGACCAAAAAATGCCACAACCTTGGAAATAAACAAAACACACAACACTATGGAAAACATTCTAAACACGTATACAACCACTAAATTAGATAATGTAAATGTTTGGTTTAAAGCTGCTTTAGTTAGCGATTTCCCAAAAGACGGAGGGGCTTGCGTAAAATACAAAGACAAACAAATAGCTGTATTTAATTTTGAAAGAACTCAAACTTGGTATGCCTGTCAAAACCTTTGTCCTCATAAACTAGAAATGGTTTTATCTCGCGGAATGATTGGTGATCAAGGAGGGATTCCAAAAGTAGCTTGTCCTATGCACAAAAAAACATTCTCCTTAGAAACTGGGGAGAATCTTAATGGCAACCTAGAAGCAATAGCTACCTATCCTGTGAAAATTGAAAATAACATTGTATATATTGGATTTTCTGAATAGATTTAGAAATTACATTTAATCATTTTATTGTGGATGCCAAGTTTAACAAAGCAATTGCCCTTATAGATCAAAAAAACTCTGAAGACCCAAATACAGTTGTGTTTAAAGGCAAAACGTTTCCAAAAGAACTATTATATTCTCATCGGATGACCACTATGCTAATAGACATAGAAGCTAATGCTTCTGCTGAACTTCAAATTGCTATAAGAGCCCAACACATTTGTCGTTGGGCAATAGAACGCAAATCTTATCCAATGGATAAAATAGGTTATTTTCAGTGGAGAAATGATTTAAAAAAAATGCATTCTAAACTTACTGGTGAGATTCTTAAAGATGTTGGTTATACTCAAGAGTTTATAGACCGCACTTCTTTTCTAATTAATAAAAAACTTATAAAAAAAGACTCTGAGAGTCAAACTTTAGAAGATGTAGCCTGTTTAGTTTTTCTAAAATACTATTTAGAAGATTTTATAGAAAAACATACAGATGAAAAAATTATTGATATTTTACAAAAAACTTGGGGCAAAATGTCCGCTAAAGGCCAAGCTATAGCTTTAAAATTAAATCTTTCGCCTCGTAGCCTAAATTTGGTAAAAAAGGCATTAGAATAAAACCAACGACAATGACAACTAATGTTAGCTCATTAGATAATAGAACTTTTAGCAAATTAAGACGTTTATATATAATTGCACTAAGCGCCATTGCCTTATCCGTTTTTATTAGCCAAATATTTGTTAGAAATTATTTAGATGACCAACAAAGTGACTCTACAGTTATAAATGTTGCTGGTAGACAACGTATGCTTAGCCAAAGAATTACAAAAGAAATTCTGCTCATCTCTATAGAAAATAAAATTCCCAATAAAATTGAATTAAAAAACCAATTAATTAAAACATTAAATCTATGGGAAACCTCTCATAACGGTCTTCAAAAAGGCAATGACAGCATTAATTTACCTGGCGAAAATAGCAATGAGATATTAGCCATGTACAAAAAAATTAGCCCTTACCACGAAACAATTCTAAAAGCAACAAAAGCAATAATTAAGTCAGTAGAGAATAATCCCGAAACCTCTTCGGCATCACTAACAGAAAATATAGAATTAATTAAAGAAAATGAAGCCCCTTTTCTTCAATTAATGGATAAAATAGTAAATCAGTATAACCTTGAAGCCAACGAAAAAGTTGATCGTCTGCGTAACCTAGAATTAATTTTAGTTTTAATCACCTTAGCCATATTATTAGGTGAATTTATCTTCATATTCTGGCCATCAGCCAAGTTTGTAAAAGCAACTATAAAACGCTTATTAAAATCTGAAACCCAAGCTTTAAAAATAGCTCGTGACGCCGATGTTTTAAGAGAAAAAAATGAAAACTCGGTAAAAGAACTCCGAAAATTAAACGAGGTTATGGACAGAACTCTACTTTTTGCTAGAGTACGTTCTGATGGTTCAATTATACATTTAGGCGATAAATTTTCGAGATTATTTAAAGTTTCGCATTTTACAAAAGGGCTCAAATTATCAGAAATAATATCCATAAATAAAAACGAGCAAAAAACTATAAATAACTTGCTAGCAAACCATAGCAAAATAGGATGGCAAGGTGAAGTAAAAGGTACTAAAATAAACAAAGAAAGCGTTTGGCTAGAAATGTATATCATTCCATTTTATAGCGTTAACGAAAAGTCAGAATTTATTATTATTTCTTCAGACGTTACAACAAGAAAAAATGCACAATTAGAAGTCCAAAAACTAACTAATGAACGCTATTTAGAGCAAATGAATCAACAAAAAATAATCGCTAGCAAGATTATTGAAAATCAAGAAAAAGAACAAAACAGAATTGCTAAAGACATCCATGATGGCATAGGCCAAATGCTTACAGGACTAAAATTTAATTTAGAAAGCATTAACCCTAAAGATGTAGAAAAATCAACTATTAAAGTAGAATATCTAAAAGAACTAGCTTCAAATATTATTCAAGGTGTAAGAACTGCTACATTTAATTTAGCACCACCAGAATTAGGTGATTATGGAATTATACCAGCATTAACTAAACTCACTCAAGAGCTTAATAAGTTTACAAACAAGAAAATAGAATTCTACAATAAAACTGGCTTTGATCAAAGATTAGACTCTCTTGTAGAAATCAATATTTACAGAATAACCCAAGAAGCCATTAATAATGCTATTAAGTATGCAGAATCTAGCCATATTATAGTAACATTATCACATAGCTCAACTATACTAAGTATTTTAATTGATGATAATGGAATTGGTTTTGATACCAAGAACACCAACAACCCATCAAAAGAATCTGGCGGTATGGGAATGATGTTTATGAAAGAACGTATTTCTTACATCAACGGAAGGTTTTTTGTAGCTTCTTCTCCAGAAAACGGAACAAGAATAACCCTTAATATACCCATTACTTAATTAGGTATAATTACTTAAAAAAGCTTATTTTTGAGTTCAAAATCATACGTATTTATGAATACCTTAAATATAGTTCTTGTTGATGACCACGTGCTTGTAAGAGACGGCATTAAAGCACTTTTAGAAGAAGAACAAGGCTTAACTGTAATCGACGAAGCTTCTAATGGCATAGAGGCACTAACCGTTTTACAAAAACAACAACCTAATATTTTAATTGTGGATATAAGAATGCCACAAATGAATGGTCTTGAAGTTGTAAAAGAAGTAAAAAAAGACTATCCACAAATTAAAACTTTAGTACTATCCATGCACGATTCTGAAGAATACGTCCTTAGTGCTATTGAAGCTGGCGCAGACGGCTATCTATTAAAAGGGGCAAGCAAAGAAGAATTCCTTAAAGCGTTAAACACCATAGCAACAGGCGGAAAATATTTTTCTGGTGACATCTCCGCTATAATAATTAACAATTTAACAAATAAACAAACTGTTACAGAACCTGAGGCCAAACCTATTGACGACAATCCATTTCAACTCACCAAAAGAGAAAAGCAAATTTTAAGACTCATTTTAAAAGGAAATAGCAACAAAGACATTGCCGCAGAACTAGAAGTTAGCAAACGTACTGCAGAAGTTCATCGTTTTAATTTAATGAAAAAACTAAAAGTAAAAAACCTAATAGAACTTTCTAATAAAGCTGCAGAATTCAATTTTAAGTAAATAAAACTACATCAATCAATAAAATAAAGGACGCTTTATTAAAGAATTACTAAAATAACAATCTTACGTTGCCAAATCAACAAAATGCCTAAAAACACTTAGTTTTTAATTTAAAAACTACGTATAAATACGTATTTTTATAGCTGTTAACATATTTAAGACCATTAAATTGGTAAACAAAACTTAGATTATGTCACTTTATAACACTTAACTAAGTCTCATGCAACAAAATGAAATTAAAACAACATGTTCGTATTGCGGTGTAGGATGCGGAATTATTGTTAAAAAGGATATAAACAACAACATCACTGTAGAAGGAGACAAAGAGCATCCTGTAAACAGAGGAATGTTATGCTCTAAAGGCATGAATCTTCATTATGTAGCAAAAGATACCTCAGATAGACTTTTGTATCCTCAAATGAGATGGAGTCGCTCACATCCTTACGACCGTGTTTCTTGGGACAGTGCACTAAATCGTGCTGCAGGCGTTTTTAAATCTCTAATTAATAAGTACGGACCAGATAGTGTTGGGTTTTATGTTTCCGGACAATGTTTAACCGAAGAGTACTACATAGCCAATAAGCTAACCAAAGGATTTTTAGGGACCAATAATATTGACACCAACTCTAGACTATGCATGAGTTCTGCCGTTGTTGGATACAAAAAAACATTTGGTGAAGACTCTGTCCCTATTTCTTATGAAGATATTGAATTAGCGGATTGCTTTTTCATTACAGGTGCAAATCCTGCATATTGTCATCCCATACTTTTTAGACGATTAGAAATGCATAAGGAAAACAATCCTGATGTTAAGATTATTGTTGTAGATCCAAGGAAAACAGACACTGCAAACTTTGCAGATTTACACCTTCAAATTATTCCAGGAACAGATATTGTTCTTAATAATGCCATAGGAAGACGCCTAATAGAGCGAAAAAAAATAGATAAAAATTTCATTAAAAATCATACTGAAGATTTTGAAAAATATAAAAAACATGTGCAATCTACATCACTTAAAAACGCCGCAGATATTTGTGGTATAACTGTAGATGAAATAAAGAAAGCAGCATCAATGATAGGCAATGCTACTGGATTTATAAGTATGTGGACAATGGGATTGAACCAAAGCGCCATAGGTACCTATAAAAATTTCTCATTAATAAACTTATCACTTATTACTGGCCAAATTGGCAAACCTGGTTCAGGACCATTTTCTTTAACCGGCCAACCAAATGCAATGGGTGGTAGAGAAGTTGGAGGCATGGCTAATCTTTTAGCTGTACACAAGGATTTGTTAAACGAAAAAGACAGAAATGATGTTGCTGAATTTTGGAACGTAGATAAAATATCACCAAATCCTGGCCTAACCGCAACCGAAATGTTCGATGCCTTAGAAAGTGGTAAAATGAAAGCCATTTGGATTATTTGTACCAATCCAATGGTGAGTATGCCAAATTCTCATCGTATTGAAAAGGCACTTAAAAATGCCAAGTTTGTTGTGGTTCAAGATATTTCAAAAAATGCAGACACAGTAGATTATGCAGATTTAGTACTCCCTGCGGCTGCATGGTTAGAAAAGGAAGGAACCATGACTAATTCAGAACGTCGTATCTCTTATTTACCCAAAGCCATTGAAGCACCAGGAGAAGCCAGACCAGATGTAGAAATCTTATGCGATTTTGCAAACAGAATGGATTTCAATGGTTTTAATTATAACTCAACAAGTGAAATTTATCAAGAATATTGTGCCATGACCAAAGGTTCAAATATTGATATTTCACATCTTAACTATTCTAGATTAAAAAATGAAGGTACCTTTCAATGGCCTGTACCTTCTTCTGGACATAAAGGAACACCTCGACTTTTTGAAGACAAAAAATTCTATACACCTTCTCAAAAAGCAATCTTCAATATTCCAGCAACTACAAAAAATACATCTGAGCATCCTAATTTAGAATTCCCTCTAATTTTAACCACAGGTAGAATAAGAGATCAGTGGCACACCATGACTAAAACCGGTAAGGTTTCGAGATTAAAAACCCATTACTCTAGTCCTGTTTTAGAAATTAACAATGCAGATGCCTATGTCAATAAAATTAAAGATGGCGATGTTGTTGAAGTAAGAAGTGCAAATGGTGTTGTTAGAGTACGAGCCAAACTCACAAATAACGTTAGATTAGGCGTTGTTTTCTTACCTATGCACTGGGGAAAACAACTACAAAGCGATCTAAATCGGGCCAATAATTTAACCAACACACTCATAGACCCAATATCTAAAGAACCAGATTTTAAGTACACGCGTGTTTCGGTTTCAAAATATAACAAACCTGAAGAAAAGATTATTGTTGTTGGAGCAGGTGCAGCCGCATTTAGATTTGTACAAAACTATCGTGATCATAACGACGTTGATAAAATAAGTGTATTTTCTAAAGAAGATAATCCTTTTTACAATCGTGTTTTGCTCCCAGAATACGTCACTGAAGAATTGTCTTGGGAGCAACTTCAAAAAATTAAAGATCTTGAATTAGAAAAACTTAAGATAGATTTATACGGCAACACTTTCATTATTGATATAGATAAAGAAAATAAAATTGCTACCGATAATAAAGGAGAAAAACATAATTACGATAAGTTAATCTTAGCAACAGGAAGTCGTGCTTTTGTACCAAACGATGTGCAACTCGCTCTACCTGGAAGATTTACATTACGAAGCAAAACTGATGCAGATAGGTTTAAATCTTACCTTAACGCCACTAATTTACCAGCACATGAGCAACACGTAACAATAGTAGGTGGAGGGCTTTTAGGTCTAGAATTAGCCGCTGCACTTAAACATAAAAATGTAAATATTACTATTATCCAGAGAGGTTCTAGATTAATGGAGAGACAACTAGATCAGCTTTCTAGTAAGTTGCTAGCCATGCATGTACAAGAACTGGGTATACAAGTTTATTTTTCTAATGAAGTTAGTACCGTTTTTAATGATGAAGACACTGATGAACTAGGTGTAACCTTAAAGAGTGGAAAAGCATTTAAATCTAACGCTATTGTATATGCCATTGGAACAAGACCAAATATTGAAATTGCAAAATCTTCTGGTATTGCCTGTGGACGTGGTATTAAAGTAAACCAACATTTACAATCTACAGATCCAAACATTTTTGCTATAGGTGAAATTGCAGAATTTAAGAATACTTTACTTGGCATTACCTCTGCAGCTGAAGAACAAGCCGCAATTCTGGCAAATTTTATTTTGGGCGATATTAGCAGTATTTACAAAGGTTCTGTAGCCATGAACATTTTAAAATTTAGCGACTTAGATTTATGTAGTATTGGCAACATAAGTGTGCCAGAAAATGACAATAGCTATGAAGAAATCATTTTCACCGACATGAGCAAGCGCTACTACAAAAAATGTATTGTTAAAGACGACTTACTTGTTGGTGCTGTTTTAGTAGGTGACAAAAATGAGTTTGCAGAATTTAAAGGCTTAATAGAAAGTAAGGTTGAATTATCCGATAAACGAGAGTCTTTATTAAGAGGCGCTTCTAACGACAAGCCAGTGATTGGAAGACTAATTTGCTCTTGTAGCCAAGTTGGCGAGGGTAATTTAACAGAAGCCATAACAAATGGCTGCACAAACTTTACCGAATTATGTAAACAAACAGGTGCTGGCTTAGGTTGTGGTAGTTGTAAAACAGAAGTTAGAGAGATTCTTAATACTAAAATCTAATTGGTATGATTAACAAGTTAACGCGTTTAATAATTAAAGGTGGTGTTTTATCTCCTGCCGAATTAAAATTAATTTGCCAATCTGCAGAAGACCTAGGTTCAGATGTGATTTCATTTGGATCAAGACAAGACATTTTATTTCCTGATGATTTAAATAATGATAACACAGAGAAAATTGAAGGTTTTCAAGTTGTTAATCCTATAAAAAACAACACTGAAAACATTATGTCGTCTTATGTGTCTGCAGATATTTTTCCTAACACACCATGGCTTACAGGCGATAAATATCTATACGTATTAGAACAATTTAGAAATGAACACCATTTAAAAATAAACATTACAGACCCAAAACAACGTTTAGTTCCCTTATTTACAGGACACCTTAATTTTATTGCATCAGAGCAAGAAGATTATTGGTACCTTTATATAAGATTGCCTTTTTGGAAAAAGATGGAAGCCTACCCTGTTTTAATCTACAGTTGGGATATAGCTAAAGTGGCAAACGTCATAGAAAATCTACTTAAAGAAGAGCCAGAATCTGTAGACATGATTTTTGATTTAGTCAACGACGCCATACAAACCAATAACATTACAATAGACAAACCTTTGCACATACCGTTTCATCCGTTTCCATATTATGAAGGCATGAACAGAATAGGAAGCGATAAGTACTGGCTTGGACTATATTGGCGCAATAATCGATACGATTTAAAATTTTTAAAAGCCATGTGCGATTTATGTTCAGATTGTAAAATTGGTAAAATATCTATTACGCCTTGGAAATCCTTTATAGTAAAAGACATTCCAAGGACCGCAAAATTACATTGGGAAAAATTTCTAGGTAAACATGGCATCAATGTTAGGCATTCTATGCTAGAATTAAATTGGCATTTACCTGTAGCAAATGACGATGCTTTAAAGCTAAAGAAATACTTAGTTGATTATTTTGACACCAACGATATTAGTACCTACGGTTTAACTTTTGGTATTACAGAATATACCCGAAAAGCTTACTATTTTACATCTGTTGTTATTGAAAAAAACACTCCGCCAACAGGACTAAAAGATTTTAAAATACGAGACACCTATAACTTATTATACGCTAAAAATTTCGACCCAAACACAAGAGAATATATTGTACATGTACAAGAGGTTGATAAAGCAGAATTGCCAAGTTTACTTTTAGAATTAAGTCGTTTGTATTTTGAACAATTAGGCTCAGAAAGCACCTCACTAGAACCACTTGAAGTGGTAGAAGAAGAAATTGAATACGAAGTTTATCAATGTAAAGATTGTTTAACGGTATATAACCAAACTTATGGCGACATTACCCAAAACATTGAACCCAACACTGCTTTTGAAGATTTAAGCGACAATTATGTGTGTTCACTTTGTGAGGCGCCTAAATCTAATTTTGAAAAGAAAACCTTTACTAAAAAGCTTAGTTAAATAACTATCCTCCAATAGTAATCATACTTCTATTATTAGAGTGTTGTTTTGGGTCGTTTAGTTGCTCAAAACTGTTCATTCCACCTCGTTTTGGTAATTTTTTATAAATGGCTTTTGCGATAACATCTTCAATATATTCTTGGTTTCTTAAAGCGGTTAAAATATCGGTTTCATTATTAGAAAATAGGCAGTTTTTAACTTTACCATTGGCTGTTAAACGAATTCTATTGCAACCATCACAGAAAGGATTACTCACAGAACTTATAATTCCGAATTCGCCTTTATGACCAAAAATTTTATAATCTCTAGAGGTGAAGTTGTTTTCATTTTTTAGCTTTATTAAATTCTTAGCTCCAAAATGATTTGTGGTTTGTTCTAATATATCTTGTTGTGTAACCAGTTTTGATTTATTCCAGTTATTGCCATCAAAAGGCATAAATTCTATAAACCGAATTGAAATTGGTAACGCTTTCGTTAATGCAATAAAATCAATAATTTCATTATCATTAAATCCTTTAATTAAAACAATATTTAGCTTTACTTTAAAACCATTTTCAATTAACAAATGAATGTTTTCGTAGGCTTTAGAAAATTGATTTCGTCTTGTGATGTGATTAAATTTTTCAGCATCTAAAGTATCTAAACTTACATTAATGTTTTTGAGTCCGTAAGTTTTAAAATCGTCAATAAATCGGTCTACTAAAATACCGTTTGTAGTAATGGAAAGTGTTGTTTTTAGTGATGACAAACGTTTCAAAATAGCTTTAAAATCTTTCCTCACTAAAGGCTCTCCTCCTGTTAATCTAATTTTATCTACACCATTCGCCACAAACACTTTTGCAATTTCATAAACCTCATCTGCATTCATTAAATGCTGTCTTGGTGTTAATTGCACACCTTCAGACGGCATACAATACGTACAACGCAAATTGCATTTTTCGGTCAACGAGATTCTAAGGTAGTTGTGTGTTCTACCTAATGTATCCGTTAAAATGGTGTTGGGTTTTTGCATTAGTAATGTTGCTGACCTTTTAGTATTTTAAAAACATGTGTTAAATGCGGAAACACAGCATCCATAGATTCTTTTGCGCCATTTGTAGAACCTGGCAGTGCTAATATTAAACTATCTCCAATAGTCCCACAAATACTTCTAGATAGCATCGCATAAGGCATTCGGTCTTGGCCGTAACTTCTAATGGCTTCTTCTACGCCAGGAATTCGTCGTTCTAAAATTGGCTCTAAAGCTTCTGGTGTAACGTCTCTGTACGATAAGCCTGTTCCACCTGTAAATATGACTAGATTAGAGGTTTCAGAATACAACATGGCTTTGTTTCGTATGTTTTCTATTTCATCTGGAATGATATCATAATTACTAATTTCAATGTCACTTTGCTTCAGTTTTTCAATGATGGCTTTTCCTGCAAAATCTTCTTTTTTACCTTCGGAAATAGAATCTGAACACACAACTACACTCGCTTTTAATTGCGAACGATGCTTGGTTTTAAAACTACTCTTTCCACCTCGTTTTTCAACTAATCGTATGTTTCCTATTTCAATTTGTTTGTCAATTGGTTTCAACATATCGTACATGGTTAGCGCCACAACCGAAGCACCATGCATAGCCTCAACTTCAACACCAGTTTTATAAATGGTTTTAATCGTTAAGCTGATTTGTACTTCTAAACCTTCAATTTTATAGGTAATTGCAGTGAATTCAATAGGTAAAGGATGACAATCTGGAATAACATTATGTGTGGTTTTTACAGCAAATAAACCAGCCGTCTTTGCCATCTCAAACACATTGCCTTTTGGTACTGTATTATTTTGAAGCGCATCTATAGTTTCTTGCTTGCTCACTTTTACAGTAGCTTCTGCAGTTGCCACTCTGAGCGTTTTAATTTTATGCGTAATATCTACCATTTTAATAATTTATTATTGGTCTTTCCTTAATGATTAGAGTTAAGTCTTTATTCTTGATTCTAACAGCAAAGCGGTCTTGGCTCTATTATTTATTAACCTTCCATTGGTGCGACTCATCTTCAAAAATTTCCTTTCCAAATATGGGCACTTTCTTTTTTACAATATTGACTAAATACTCCGTGGCTGCATACACTTCTTTACTGTGTTTTGCAGATACAAAAACGAAAAAACAGACTTCTCCTGCTTTAATTTCGCCCAAACTATGGTAAATATGCATGCATGTTAAGTTGAATGTCTTAAACGCTTTTTCTCTAATATCGTCTAAAATAGGATGTGCCATGTCTTCGTAACACGTAAAGTCTATTCCTGCAACGGTTTTATCCTTTATGACATCTGCTCGCACTTGGCCTAAAAAGATATTGTGCGCACCAATACTGTGTTTGGATTGATGTTTTTCTATAGAATTGGCTATAAATGCTGGTGTAATTGGTCCGTTAATAAATACTTTTTTCATTGTTGATGTTTTGTTGCATTGAAATTACACCACCTTCAATATTTTTTACATTTTGAAATTGATGGTTTTTCAATAGTTTAATGGCTTCTATACTACGTTTTCCGCTTTGGCAGTAAACTGCATAGTTTTCGTTTTTATTTAGATTTTTAATTTTCGTTTCTAAAATTGATAAGGGAATTTGAACACCATTTGGGACTGTAATTTTTGGTGTTTCGTGCAATTCTCTCACATCTATAAAAATGAGGTTCTGAGAAATGGCTTCGTTAACACAAACCGCTTCTATTTTATGGGTTTTATATTCTGAATTAAAAAAGGCTTCGTCAATAATTTTAGTTTCAGATTTTTTGAAATTGATACCATTCTGAGCATTATTTAAAGTGTTATACACCAATAATTTTCCAGATAAAACGTCACCTATTTCCAAAATCATTTTGATGACTTCATTAGCTTGAAGCATACCAATTAAACCAACAGTTGTTCCTAAAACACCTACAGTTTCGCAATTGGTTACTTTTGCTTTATCATTTTTAAATAAACAACGATAAGTTGGTCCATTTTTATAATTGAAGACCGAAACCTGACCTTCAAACCTATAAATAGAACCGTAAACAAAGGGTTTGTTAGTAATAATACACGCGTCATTAATTAAATAGCGTGTTTGTATGCTGTCTGTGGCATCGATTATAATATCGTAGTTTTTAAAAATCTCTAAGGCATTTTTGCCTGACAAATAGTAATTATAAATTTCAATATTTACATTAGAATTTAAAGCTTTTAATTGTTGTTTGGCTACGACAACTTTTTGCTGCTTAATAGCCTTTTCCGTGTATAAAATTTGACGTTGCAAATTGGTTTCTTCAATGGTGTCTCCATCAATAATTCCGATATTTTCAATACCAGAAGCGGCTAAATAAGGCAAAATAGCGCAACCCAAACCACCAGCACCAACCACTAAAATTTTTGCATCTTTTAGTTTTTGCTGACCTGTTTTACCAACTTGTGGTAATTGTATTTGTCTATTGTACCTTTCCAAAATTATCCTCCTGCAAATGGAGGCAACAATGCAATTTCATCGTTATCACTCAATTTAATTGTACTCTCTCTATCTACTAAATTTTGATTTAATGCTACAGAAACATCAATCGTATTTAGATTATACTTTTCATTTAAAAGCTCCAAACAATCTGAAACTTTTAAATCTGAAACCTCAATTTGTTCTTCATTACAATTTGTTACCTCTGCAATTGCTCCAAAATATTTTATTACAGCCATATTATTTCTTTTTGTTTACCAAGGCTCTTGTAACCTGATTCATTTTTTCTACTTTTTCTTCAAAATTCCCTTTAATGGTTTTTCTAAATTCGTTGAGATTAAGCACCATTTCATTAACATCTTCCGGAATGACATCTTCTAAAAATTGTCTGATACGTTTTGCCGTTGTTGGCGATTTTCCGTTGGTAGAAATCGCAATTTTTACGTGTCCTTTAGTGACAATGCCTCCTAAATAATAATCGCATTGGTCTGGTGTATCTGCAATATTTACCAATAAATATTTGGCTTTAGCTTCTCTGTTTATTTGCAAATTCACATCGAGATTATCGGTACAACCAATAACCATATGACGTTTTTCTAAATCTGAAATATCATAAGCCTTTTGCGTTAATTTTACGGTTGGATGCTTCTCAGCAAGGTCAACTAACTCCTGTAAAAAGTCTATAGAAATAACTTCTACGTTGGCATTAGGGCTAGATTTTAAAAGAAAAGATAGTTTCTCTAAACCAACATTTCCGCCACCTACAATTAAGACATTTAGCTCGTGTACTTTTACAAATATTGGGTATAACTCGTTACGTTCCATATTATGGATTTATATTTAAATTTTGATAGATAAAATCGTCGTCCATAAACGATTCTTTAAAATAAGTTAATGCACTTTTATGACCATTAACCACATTGCCAATGATAATAATTGCAGGACTTGTTAATTGCTTCTCTTCTACAATAGCTTCAATGGTATTTATGGTACCAACACCAGAATTTTCATCGGTTTTTGTACCATCTTGAATGACTGCAATAGGCAGATTTTCACGATTATTTTGCTTATAAATAGAAACAATTTCTGCTAGTTTTCCCATTCCCATTAAAATAACCACAGTTGCTGAAGATTTAGCTGCAAATTTTACGTCTTCAGATAATTTTCTGCTTGACGTTGTTCCTGTGATAACCCAAAAACTTTCGGTAACGGTTCGTTGCGTTACAGGAATACCAATTGCAGCAGGAACGGCAATTGCAGAGGTAATTCCTGGAATAATTGCGGTTCTAATCCCAAAAGTTTCTAGATAATCGGTTTCTTCTTTTCCGCGTCCAAAAACAAATGGGTCGCCACCTTTTAACCGAACGATATATTCGTATTTCTCAGCGTATTCTACTAACAAATCATTGATTTCATCTTGCGAATATGCATGTGCGCCTTTTCGTTTACCAACAAACAGTTTAACCGCATTTGGTGCATGCTCTAAAATGGACTCATTTACCAAAGCATCGTACAAAACAGCTTTAGCTTTATTGAGCGCTTTTACGGCTTTTAGTGTTAGCAATTCTGGGTCTCCTGGTCCAGCGCCAACCAATACAACCTTAGGTCTTTTTTTTGTGTGTTCTGTCATTATTTTAATTGGCTTAAAGCTGTTAATTCTTCTTTTGTATTTATATTTTTTACGGCTGATTTTGCTTCAGGTTTAATTTGAATGGTATTATAATCCGTTGTTTTTATAAGGTCTAAAAGCTTTAATTTGTTTTCTAAAATTGCCGCTTTAAAAAGTGACGTTAATTTTTTTGAATACATTCCGATTAATGGATAATCGCTTTCATCATCTTTTAAATAAGAAATGGAATGGCTTTGAAAATTTTGCAACAAATAGGTGTTTAAAACAGCTGTTTTTATATTTGGGATATCACAACTTAAAATCAGATTGAATTCATTTTCTGAATGGTTTAATGCCGAATAAATGCCTCCAACAGGTCCTTTGTTTTCATAAATATCTGCAACTAACGGATATCCAAATTGTTTATACGCGTCGTTTTTTGTAACTAGAACTATGCTTTCACTAATTGGAATGACAGCGTCGATAATATGTGCTACAAACGGTTTGTTTTTATACAAAACAAGTCCTTTTTCTTCCTGCATACGCGAGCTTAATCCGCCACATAAAATATAAACTGATATGTTGGTTTTATTACTCATTTATATCAATGTCAGTTTAAAACAAGCAATTAATAATACAACAGCAAGGATGTTTTTTAAAACCGTATTTGGGATTTTATGACTACCATAAACAGCACCTAAAAAACCTCCAATAAATGCAATAGGTATTAATTTGAAGGATGCTACAGAAATGGAATGGTTAAACGCATAACCAGAAATACCAGAAACGGAATTCACAAAAATAAAGAGTGCCGAAACTGCTGCAGCTTCCTTCATGTTTCCCCAACCTAAAAGGATGATAATTGGACTTAAAATAATGCCGCCTCCAATACCAATCATTCCAGAAAACAAACCTATAAACAAACCAATTCCTATGGCGAAAAGGGTTTTAAATTCAACTTTAGTGGTTGTGCTTTCTTTAGACGCAAACACAATTCTGAAGATAGCAACCAATAAGAAAACTGCTAAGATTATTTTATACACTTGCGCATCAATTGTAATATAACCTCCTAAAAATGCCGCAGGAATAGATGCCACTGCAAAAGGATAAAACAGATTCCATTTAAAATGATTGTGCTTTTTAAAATACCAAAATGAAATTCCGGAAATAAAAATATTTAAAATTAAAGCCGTTGGTTTTATATAATCTACAGGAAATGAAAATGCTGCCATTAAAGCTATGTAGCCACTTGCGCCTCCATGACCAACACTTGCGTACAGAAATGCAATGCCAATTAAAGCAATAGAGAAAATGACCCATATATCTGTAGACATTATATTCATAATTCTAATTTCTTGTATTCCGCTTCTAAAAAATTAATACAGTTTTGGTTTAAAGTTTCAAATTGAAGAATTAATGATTTTCCATAGTCTGTTACTTGAGTTCCGCCTCCATTTTTACCGCCAATGTTTTTTACCAAAACCGGCTGTTCTGCTAAAGTTTCTATCTCATTGAGTAGATTCCATGCTTTTTTATAAGACATTTTTAACGCTTTTGCGGCGGCACTTATTGAGGCTGTTTCATCAACTTGCTTCAATAAATTAATGCGCCCAAAACCAATAAAGGGTTTACCTTCTTTCTCAATCCAAAGTCTCGATTTTATTTCCATTATACGTCTAGTTTTATACAGGTAACCTCATCTCCTATGTTAACTTCAGCTGTTTCAGAATCTACACAAATCAATACATTACTCATGGCATAAGTGTACAACATCGCTGAGCTCTGACCTTGCAATATCTCAACAAATTCGCTTTCTAAATAAGCCTTGAGAAACAATGTTTTTTGAGATGGATTTTTTATCACTGATTTACTTTTTGCTATTACTTTTTGTAAGTGATTATTTTTAAAACCACACATTTTTCTTAGTAATGGAAGCGTATAGATATAGAAACACGTCAACGCAGAAGCCGGATTCCCTGGTAATGCAAATACATATGTATTTTCTTTTTTACCAAACCACAATGGTTTGCCTGGTTTTTGATTAATTTTGTAAAACAACTCTTCAACATCGTTTTCTAATAAGGCTTCTTTTACAAAATCGTAATCTCCAACTGAAATTCCACCAGAAACTAATAATATGTCATTAGCTTGTAAAGCCTTTTTTACACATATTTTTGTCGCATCATAATCATCTTTTACAGCGATGATTTTTATGTCTTTTATTCCAGATTTTTGTAATGCTGCTTTGAGCATTACGGAATTGCTTTCGTATATTTTTCCGATTTCTAAATCCGTTCCTGGTTGTTGTAATTCGTTACCAGTTACTAAAATTGCTACACTTGGTGTTTTATAAACCGAAACAGTGGTTACACCTAAACAGGCTAAAAAACCTATAGCTGCTTCATTTAGTTTGGTTCCTTTTTTTAATGCTAATTCTCCTGTTTTAATTTGCTCGCCAGTTTTACGAATATTAGCAAATTTTGAAGGCATTTTTTGAATCTGAATAAATTGGTCTTCACGCTCAACATGTTCTTGCATAATCACAGTATCTGCATGGTCTGGCACTAATGCTCCTGTAAAAATACGAACAGCTTCTGTTGGTTTAAGCGTATAATTTGTAGAATCGCCTGCTTTAGATTCTTCAATCACTGTAAATTTTTCTGCTTCTGAATATTGAATAGCGTAGCCATCCATGGCAGATTGCCTAAATGGTGGCATGTTTATAGGTGAAAACACATCTTCAAACAAAACCAAATTTAATGCATCTTGAAGCTTCACTTCTACAGAAGAAAACCTATTTGGAAACCTATCAATTATATCTAATGCTTGTTGAACTGAAATCATGCTAACTAGAGCGTTATATCTAACCAAATATAACGAAGGGATTTCACATTAAAAACATCTACTCTCATTTTTATATAGAAATGAAATTGAGAGCATTTTAATTAGGAAAATACTAATTCAGCATTAATATTTTAAGGATACTGTTTTAAATAGAATCTAAACCGCTGGTAATTCTAACAAAAAACAAGGCTTTACATGCCTTGTGTTTTCTATGTAAAACACCATATGCATCATTTGTTTCATTAATTGCTCGATTTATAATCTCTTCATTTTTTTTAACCAATTACATTTATTAAAAAATATAGAATAACACACAAAATAAACTTACATGTCTAAAAAATCTTTTTTGTTATTAATAACAACAGTTTCTGCATTAGGTGGATTATTATTTGGTTATGATACCGGAGTTATCAATGGCGCACAATTTTATTTAAGTAAATATTTTACACTCTCAGATGGCATGAAAGGATGGGTTGTAAGTAGCGCACTTATGGGTTGCCTATTTGGCGCCATTGCCGCAGGACCTCTGAGTATTAAGCTTGGCAGAAAGCACTCTTTAATAATCTCGGCTATTTTATTTTCAATTTCTGCTTATGGTTCTGGCTTACCAGAAATTTTTCCGCAAACCATCTCTACATTAGTTTTCTTTAGAATTTTAGGAGGACTTGGTATTGGTATTGCTTCAATGAATGCTCCAATGTATATAGCAGAAATTGCGCCTAGCCACATTAGAGGTAAAATGGTAACCTACTATCAATTAGCCATTGTAATAGGTTTTTTTATTGTCTTTTTAGCCACATATGCAATAGGAAATAATTTATCTGAGTCTGAAAATATTCGTATAGGTTGGCGACGTATGTTTTGGTCTGAATTAATACCAAGTGCCTTGTTTTTAATCCTTTTATTTTTTGTCCCTAAAAGTCCACGATGGTTAGTTTTAAAAGGCAATGACAGCGAAGCAAAAACCATTCTTTCTAAAATACACAATGATGATGAAGCCTCTAAAGAATTACAAAACATAAAAGAATCACTAAAAAAAGAAAATGTAAAAGTTAAAACCAATTATTTATCTAAAGCTATAATAAGCATAATTGCAATTGGTACCTTATTATCTGTTTTACAACAATTTACCGGAATTAATGCTGTATTATATTATGGTGCAGATATTTTTGAAAAAGCCCTTGGATTTGGAAAAGAAGACATTTTAGCACAACAAATTTTGTTGGCTTTTGTTAATTTAGTTTTTACTCTTGTGGCAATGTATACAGTAGACAAAAATGGTAGAAAACCTTTACTTTATATTGGTTCTGCAGGTATGGTATTAGGCTTTTTACTCTTAGGTATAAGTTTACAACAAGAATCTGTAGGTATCATATCTTTATTAGGTGTCTTAATTTTTATTGGTTCTTTTGCCCTGTCAATGGGACCTGTAGTTTGGGTTTTGTTATCAGAAATGTTTCCTAATAAAATTAGAAGTTTTGCCATGTCTATTGCTGTGGCAGCGCAGTGGGCAGCCAATGCTTTTGTGTCTCAAACTTTTCCGGTTGTAATGGGAAGCGATATAAATAATGGCTCACCTTGGCATGGCTCATTACCTTACTTTATCTTCATAGCTTTCATTCTTGTTATTGTTTTTGTCACTTACAAATATATACCAGAAACTAAAGGAAAATCGCTAGAAGAGATTGAAGACTTCTGGAAGAAAAGCTAAAATAAAGCTACAACTAATGTAAAATAAAACTGTAAATTTGAGTAAATCTCGCTAGAGAAATATTATTAAAATGAAAATAAAGTATCGCCTTTTTATATTCTTATTATGCTTTATAAACCAATGTATTTGGTCTCAAGAGCCGCTTCAAAAGTATGATTTTGTGAGTATAAAAGAAGGTATTTCTAAAGTTGGGGTTTACACAATAATTCAAGACAATTTAGGTTTTATTTGGTTAGGTACAAATGGGGCTGGTTTATATCGTTATGATGGTATAAATTATTCGTCTTACAAATACATTATAAACGATTCTACATCTTTAAGTAGTAGTTTGGTTCAAAGTTCTTATTTAGATAGCAAAAATAGGCTTTGGTTTGGCACAGATAATGGACTAAATTATTACAACAGAGAAAACGATTATTTTAATCGCATACCTAATTCGTTATTTCATTTAAACCATAACTCAAACATTTCCATTAACAGTTTAATGGAAGATAAAAACGGAAATTTATTTATCGGTACACTAAGTACTGGATTATTTAAAATGAATGCAGAGCGTACCGAAATAGAACGTATTATAAGCAAGGAGTCCATAGAATCTATTCCTCTTAACATAAAGGGAATTCAAATTGATAATAATGGTAAAATTTACATTGCTACTGATAGAGGTCTTAAAGAATATGATTATAATACAAATACCTTAAAACCCTCTGTTTTTATAACTGAACAAGGAGAAAATACGGTTGAGAATGCCATTGAATCTTTAATTATAGATGTGCAAAACAACATTTGGGTAGGTACAGAAACCGATGGCTTAATTAAAGTAAGTTCCAATCAAAATAACAACAACTTATTTACAATTGATCAGTTTCACTTATCTTCTAATCAATTTTTATCTCTTGTAGACTTAAAAAATGGCACCATATTATGTGGTACCGAAAATGATGGCTTATATCATATTGAGAATAATGGCACTGTTTTAAATAAATACGAAGCAAGCAAAACAGATAACAACAGTATTCTATCTAACTCCATCTGGTCGTTATATATTGATAATAACGAGCGAATATGGCTTGGATATTATAACCAAGGTGTTTCCGTTTATGACAAATTATACGATAAGTTTAACGAAATAAATAGTCTCTCTCAAAATCCAAATTCTCTACAACATGTTTCAGTAACAGCTATCGTCCAAGATGAGAATGATAAACTATGGATAGCCATGGATGGAGGCGGAATTGATGTTTTAGATAGACAAACAAACAATTTTACTCATATTAACTCTAGTAATAAAGATGTACATGGACTTACCAGCGATTATATTGAAGCGTTACTAATTGATAGCAACCAAAATATTTGGGCAGGTAGTTGGGAGAAGGGTTTATTTTACCTAAAAAAGGGATCTAAAAAATTTGTTAACTACCGTATAGAAAATACAAATAATTTAGCATCTAACACAATTCTCACTCTTGCAGAAGATGCAAACGGCATTATTTGGATTGGTTCTTACACTAATGGGCTCTATTCCTATAATCCAAAAACTAAAGGTTTTACACACTATAATTCTGGAGTATTTGCAGAAAACGGAATATCTAATATTGAAATAAGAAAAGTAATTATAGACAAAAATGATAATATTTGGATTGGTACAGAAGCAGGACTTTACAAAATAAAAAAACAAGCAAATGGTAAGTTTTCTGTAACAGACATGCGCAATAAAATGCCAGAAAATTTTAATAACCATAATAGTTCAGACAATATCTTATCACTTTTTGAAAGTACCGACGGCAATATCTGGATAGGCACAAGAGGTGCTGGTATGTGCAAATACAATCCGGATGAAGAAGAATTTATATGGTATAATAAACTTAATAACCTGGTAGAAGAAAATGTAAATAGTATTGAAGAAAGTGCTGACGGAAATATCTGGATTGCAGGTAACTCTGGTATTACAAAACTAAACGTATCAACAAATACATTTACCAATTACACAGTAAATGACGGCTTATTATCTAATGATTATAATATAAATTCTGCATTTATAGACAAGGACGGTTTAATGTACTTTGGAAATTTTCAAGGCATAGATTATTTTAATCCAATAGAAATTAAGGTAAATAATAGCCTACCTTCATCATATTTAACGGATTTTAAATTATTTAACGAAAGTGTTTTACCAAACGAAAATGGGTCTCCATTAAAAAAAGTAATCTCAAATACAGATGCTATTACACTTACAAATCAGCAATCTGTTTTTACAATTGAGTATTCTAGTATTAATCACACCAGACCAGAAAAAACCGAATATGCTTATTATTTAGAAGGCTATGAAACCGCATGGAATTATGTTGGTAAAAAACGCAGTGCAACTTATACAAATTTAGATTCTGGCACGTATACTTTTAAACTAAAGTCAGCCAACAACGATGGTGTATGGAACGAATCTTCTTTAGATTTAAAAATTACCATATTGCCTCCTTGGTGGAAAACAATTTGGGCCATATTATCATACATACTTTTATTTCTAACAGGACTATACTTATTAAATAAAATAACCCGAAATAGAATTAGAGACAAACAGCTTGTTTTAAACGAAAGGAACAACCGACTTTTAGAGAAGGAACTCAACGAGAAAAAACTTCAGTTTTTTACAAATATTTCTCATGAGTTTAGAACTCCACTATCTTTAATTATTGGTCCGCTTGAAGATATAATTAAAAATGACAGCGAAAACCTACCAGAACGAGTAAAAAATAAACATAACACCATCCATAAAAATACCAATAGACTCTATCGTCTTATTAACGAATTATTGGATTTTAGAAAATTAGACTTAAACAAAGTTCGTATTAAAGTAAGTGAATTAAACCTAGTAGCATTCACAAAAAACGTAACCAGTTACTTTAAAGAAGAAGCTTTTATTAAAAACATTCACCTCAGTATTGATACAGATGTGCAAGACATTGCTATTTATGCCGATCAAGGTATGCTAGAAAAAATAATTTTTAATATTTTGTCTAATGCATTTAAAGTAACACCAGAAGGAGGCGCCATTACCATAGATATTTCCTCTAAAGAAGACTTGGTAGATTTACCTTTAGCAAATGATAAAGAAAAAATTAAAGCCATTGAAATATCAATTTCAGATACAGGACCAGGATTAAAAGAAGAACAAATTGCAAATATTTTTGAACGCTTTTATCAAGTAGATAATCTAAATAAAACCTATTACGGTGGTACAGGTATAGGGTTAGAAGTGGTACAAAATTTCGTAAAATTACATAAAGGAAAAATTAAAGTAACTAGTGAACTAGGAGTAGGCACAACATTTACAATAATTTTACCGGCCGGAAATGCTTGTTTTAGTGAAACAGAAACTTTAACCGAGAACGTAAAAGACCAAGTAAAGCAAGCAACTTATTTTATACCTAAACAAAGTGAGGAATCTACAAATAACCATAGTGAAGAAGACGCCAACGTAAGTTCTCGTACATTATTAATCGTAGAAGACAATACCGAATTAAGAAATTACTTAAAAAACGAATTAAAAAGCCAATACAAAATTCTGTTAGCCAAAAATGGAAAAGAAGGTTTACAAATGGCAAAAGAAGTTCTCCCAGATATTATAATGACTGATGTAATTATGCCAGAAATGGACGGATTTCAATTTTGTAAACACATAAAAAGCGACATTAAAACAAGCCATATTCCATTACTAATGCTTACCGCAAAAACAACAATAGAAAACAGAATGGAAGGCATAGAAAATGGCGCAGACGCTTACATGGTAAAACCATTTGATATGGGCTTATTAAAGCTGAGATTATCACAGCTTATTACAAGCAGACAATTAATTTTTAACAAATACTTTAATGTTATAAGTGATGTAGAAACAAAAAACACCACTTCAATGGATAAAGAGTTTATTGAAAAAGTACTAAGCTTTATCAATGAAAGTATTGGCGATCCAGATTTAAATGTAGAATCTCTAGCGTCTCAATTAAATTTAAGCAGAAGTCAATTTTATAGAAAAATTAAAGCACTTACTAACCAAACAGCCAATGAATTTATAAGAAATATCCGGTTACTAAAAGCCAAGCAAATGATAGAAATGGGTAATAGTAATATCAGCGAGGTTTGTTATAAAGTAGGCTTCTCTTCACCTTCATATTTCACCAAATGTTTCAAAAGTTATTTTGGAATACTACCAAAAGAAATTGAAATAAAAACACCATAATTCCTACTTAAGAAAAAGACTTTTTTCTTCATTATACATAATTTAAGGCTGTGTAATTTTTTAATAATATCATATTTTTACTTATTAAAAAATACGAATTATTTATAAAATTGATTTAGTTGTTATAATATTAAAAATGTTGCAGTCTAAAAGAAACATGTTGAATTTAAAGGGCTTTTGCGCTAAAACGCATCAAAATTTACATCAGATGCTCTAAAATTAATATTTATAATTTAATAATTTTTTAACATTTGTTTAATGGGAATCAAAAACTCTAAACCAAAACTCTTAAGTGAGCTTATTCTCATCACTGCTATTATTTGTCTAATCATTTTTTTAGCGGTATTTATCTTTTAAACTAAACAACTAATAAACTAACAATTAAAAAACAATTTTTATGAAGATTAAACTACTCAAAAAATTATTTTTCACATTGACCATTCTGTTTGGTGTATTTTCCCAAGCACAAACAGTTACTGGTACTGTAAGTAGTGGAGACATGCCACTGCCTGGTGCTAGTATCATTGTGAAAGGTACTACCAATGGAACATCCTCCGATTTTGATGGTAAATATACCATTGAAAATGTCTCTACAACTTCCGTGTTGGTAGTTAGCTATTTAGGCTATATAACTCAAGAAATAACCGTTGGCAATCAATCTGTAATTAACGTAACGCTAATAGAGGATGAAAATTCTTTAGAAGAAGTAGTAGTTGTAGGTTATGGAACTAAGAAAAAGAGCTTAGTTACAGGAGCCATATCTAGTATAGATTCTAAACAAATTAAAAGTTCTTCTAATCAAAGAGTAGAGCAGGTTTTACAAGGTAGAACTTCTGGTGTTACAGTTACTTCATCATCTGGTTCTCCTGGTCAAGGTGCACAAATTCGTATTCGTGGTGCTGGTTCAAGTGGGTCTTCTGAGCCTTTATATATTGTAGATGGAATGAAATCTTCTTCTATTGCAACACTTGCGCCTAGTGATATTGCGAGTATGGAAGTCTTAAAAGATGCAGCTTCTGCTGCCATATATGGTACAGAAGGTGCAAATGGTGTTGTTATCATTACTACAAAAGGAGGTAGTAGAGGCGGCATTAAAGTTGGTTTTAGCACACAATTAGGTACACAGTTTGTTAATACTGATATGGAATTAATGAATGCTTCTCAATTTGTTCAATATATGAATGAGGCAGGTATTTCTTCTGTAGTAGATAATGGTTATAACACAAACTGGATAGACTCTACATTTGACAAAGCACCACTAACCCGATACGATTTAAATGTTTCTGGAGGTAATGACAAAACATCTTTCTATGGATCAATGGGCCACTTAGAACAAGAAGGTATTGTTGGGCAAGAAAACTCTTCATTTAAAAGAAAAACTTTCAGATTTAACTTTAAAAGTGAGTTAACCAAATTTTTAGAAGTTGGTGTAAACGCAACATATTCTTTTTCAGATAGATTTGGTATTCAAGAAAACAGTGATACCAGAGGTGTTATTCAAAACATGTTAATTATAGACCCATTAACTCCTGTAATTTATGATAGTTTAGCAGATGTACCACAATCCGTTTTAGACAACGCTGCTGCAAACAATGTTCCGTTATTAACAGACAGTAATGGAAATGTTTATGGCTACCCAAGCTATTCTACTGGTGAGGTGGTAAACCCTGTTGCATATGCTAACGTTATGAACAAAACTATTACAAATGATGTACAGTCTTTATATTCTGCATATTTAAAATTAAATATACTTGAAGGGTTAAGCATTACAACAAGATTTGGTAAAGAAACTGGAAGAATAGATGTTAAAAACATGATTAATCCATATTATGTATCTTCTGAAGCTTCAAACACAGCCTACACAGGTTCTCATACAAAATATGAAAACAAAAGATGGTTGTGGGAAAATTTTATAACCTACAATAAGTCTTTCAAAAATCACAATTTTAAGTTACTTGCAGGATATTCTGCCGAAGATAGAGACAATGTAACCTTAAAAGCAACAAGTGGATCCGTTAGTATAGATGAGTTTACTGGTTTCGATTTTAGTTTACCAGGTTTTAATTCAAACGTAACAAATCCCTTACCATATTTAGATAATATGGTTTCTACATACGGTAGATTATCTTACGATTATGATGGTATATATTTATTTGAAGCTTCCATTAGAGCAGACAAGTCAGATAAATTTCCAGAAGCTAACAGAACAGCTGTGTTTCCTGCATTTTCTGGTGGTTGGTTAGTGTCTAAAGAAGATTTTTGGAAAACTGAATCACCTATAAGCTACCTTAAATTAAGAGCAAGTTGGGGACAAAATGGTAGTCGAAGTAATTTAACAGGAAATGCAGATAAAACGTATATAATTGAAGCATTAAATGGCTTAGGAATTGATTACTTAGGAAATACAGGTGCTCAAATAACTGGCTATTCTAATGAAAATTTAGTTTGGGAAACATCAGAACAATTAAATTTTGGTATTGATTTAAGAGCTTTTGATAATAAATTAAGATTTACAACAGAATATTACAAAAAAACGACAAGAGATGCTGTTGTTGATGACGGAAGTTTAATAACTCCAGGTTCTGCTGGCTTTAATTCACAAGCCTTTAATGCAGGTACTATTGTTAATCAAGGTTTTGAATTTGAACTTGGATATTCAGACACTACGGAAGGTGGTTTTACATACAGTATTAATGCCAACTTATCCACTTTAAAAAATGAAGTTACCGAAATTCTTTATGTTGGAGACGCTGGTTATTTAACAGGTGCAGGCGCACCACAGAACGCAGAAGGAATCACAAGGTTTTCAGAAGGGTTACCGGCTTGGTATTTCTATGGTTATCAAACAACAGGAATAGACTCTAATACAGGGGAAATTCTTATTGCTGATACCAATAATGACGGAGACATTACAGATGCAGACAAAACCATGATTGGCTCACCTCATCCAGATGTATTATATGGTGGAAATATTAGTTTAGGTTATAAATCTTTCGACTTTAATCTTCAGTTTCAAGGAACTATAGGAAATGATATCGTTGCCACTTACCACCAACCTTCTAGAGCAATAACCAATAAACCTATACATTTCTTTAATAACAGATGGCAACAACCAGGTGATAACGCAAGTTTTCCAGGCGCTGCAAATGTAGCATCTGCTTACGATACAGATTTAGTTGTAGAAGATGGTTCATATATGAGAATAAAGCAAATACAACTTGGATATACACTGCCAAGAAGCTTTAGCGACAAATTAAAACTAGATAATTTTAGAGTTTATGTTTCATTAGATGACTTCTTTACATTCACAGATTACTCTGGCTTAGATCCTGAAATTGGAAACTTTAGTTTTAATGCTATTGGTGTAGATAGAGGATTCTACCCTACAGCAGCAAAAGCAATATTTGGACTAGCATTAGACTTTTAATAAAAAAAACAGACTATTATGAAAAGAACTTTTTTAACACTTTTATGTATTGCCCTCCTAGGTATTGTAGCCTGTGATGATGACTTTACAAATAACCCTAGACTAGATGGTCAGGACTTACAAACTTATTTTCTAGAAGAAGGTAACGTAGAAAAAGCCGTAATTGGCGTATACGATTTAATGCAATATAATTATGGTAGAGATTGGCATAGTGCCTTTTTAGTAAAGCTACTTCCTGGCGATGACGCTGGAGCAGGAGGAAGCGGACCAACAGACCAACCACAACTGCACGATATTGATGATTACAATACGTTATCTTCATCTAATGTTTCTGTAACTAGTAATTGGGACCTATTTTATAGAACAATTGCATTAACAAATTTAATTATAGAAAATGTACAGGACACTAATCTTAGTAACAAGGATAGAGTAATTTCAGAGGTTAAGTTTTTTAGAGCTTGGTGTCATTTTGAATTAACAACTATGTTTGGTGACGTTCCTCTAAGGGTTTCAGTACCTAGCAGTGCTGAAGATTTTCCTATTGCAAAATCATCAAGAGCAGACGTTTACGCTCAAATTGAGTCAGACCTTTTAGATGCTATATCATTTTTACCAGAAAAATCAGCATTAGCAGATAATTTTAGAGTTTCTAAAGGTGCCGCACAAGCTTTAATGGGTAAAGTTCTTGTTTTTCAAGAAAAATACTCAGAATCATTACCTTATTTTCAAAGTGTAATCAGTAATGCCTCTCATGATTTAGAACCTAATCCTGAAGACGTTTGGAATATTGATCATGAATTTGGAATAGAATCTTTATTAGAAATTGGCTATGTATCTACATCGGCAAGAGATTGGGGAAATATAGCTTGGGGCGGAAGAAACGAGAGCAACCTGCATATTCAATTAATGGGACCACGTGGTGATGGTATTTTTGATTTAACCGGAACAGAATTAATTAATGGATGGGGCTTTAACCTTCCTTCTAGTAAATTAGTAGACGCCTTTGATTCAGCGGGAGATGTAAACAGAAAAGCAGCAACTGTATTATCAGAAGCAGATTTAATAGCAGGAGGTGGTTCTGTTGATCCTACTGCAGCCACAGGTGGAGTAATTGAAGACTATGAAGGTGCTATTAGAATTAAATATGCAACAAAAACTGAAGATACTAGTGATGGTGGTGTTTTAGAATTAAACTATTCAACTAATTTTAGATTATTCCGTTATGCAGAAGTATTATTATTAGCTGCAGAGGCATATAACAAAACCTCTCAAGACGGCCTAGCAAGAATTGAATTAAATAAAGTTAGAAATAGAGCAGGCTTAGCAGATATTGATAACTCTGTAGCAGGTAATGATTTATTTGAAGCCATTGTTGATGAAAAATTCTTAGAGCTTGCTCATGAAGGTCAACGTTTTTGGGATTTAGTTAGATGGGGAAAAGCAGCAACTGAATTAGCAGGTACTGGCTACACATCTAAAAACGATTTATTCCCTATTCCAATAACAGAAATAGATAAAAACGAATTAATGACCATAGAAGATCAAAACCCTGGTTATTAATAATAAACAATTGATTATAGTTTGTAGATTAGTTTTTAAAAGCAACGTGGTATTTTTACTACGTTGTTTTTTTAGATTTTAAAAATGCTTTAAGATGTCAATTAGATTAGTATCTCTCATTATTTTAAGTCTAGTTTTTGGATGTAGCCAAAACAAATCCCTAGATAATACTAAGGTATTTAAAAAATTAGGTGTTAAATCTACAGGTATTAATTTTTCTAATACACTAGTAGAAACAAATAGCATGAATTATTTTAACTACACCTCAATTTATATGGGTGGTGGTGTATCTGCTGGAGATATTAACAATGACGGACTAATAGACCTCTTTTTTACAGGTAACCAAGTAAAAAACCGACTGTATCTAAACAAAGGCAATCTTCAATTTGAAGATATTACTGAAAAAGCTAATATAAGTGGAGATAGCAGATGGTATACAGGATCTACTATGGCGGATATTAATGGAGATGGCTTACTAGATATTTATTGTTCTGTTGCGGGTTTATCTAATGAAAGACGAAACCAACTTTATATTAATAACGGTAATAACACATTCACAGAAAAGGGAGAAGCATATGGTGTTGACGATGCTGCAAACTCTACACAAGGTACATTTTTTGATTACGACAATGACGGCGATTTAGACCTATATGTTGCCAATTACCCTATATCTAATGTAAATACATCTAATTTTACATATGTTAACAGAATGAAAACTGTAAATAATACCGAATCTGATAAACTTTTCAGAAATGACGGAGAGAAATTTACAAATGTGTCTGAACAGGCAGGCGTAAAAAGTTATGGTTTTTCTTTAGGTATAACTGCTGCAGATATTAATAATGATGGTTGGCAGGATCTCTATGTATCTAATGATTACAGTATTCCTGATTTTATGTATATCAATAATGGAGACAATACGTTTAAAAATGTTGTAAAAGATGCAACAAACCAAACTTCTTTTTACGGTATGGGAATAGATATTGCAGACATTAATAACGATGGCTTTTTAGATATTTTTCAAGCAGATATGGATTCTAAAAGTAGTAGAAGGCAAAAAGCCAACATGTCTAGCATGAATCCACAACTTTTTCACGAAATTGTTTACATGGGATTTCATTACCAATACATGCACAATTGTATGCAATTAAACACTGGTATCACAGATAATGAAATTCCACAATTTACTAATATATCTAGATTAACAGGAACCTCTTCAACAGACTGGAGTTGGGCACCTCTATTTGCAGATTTTGATAATGATGGTTATAAAGACCTATATATTACTAATGGTGTTAGAAGAGAAATTAACAACACAGACTTCTTTAATACCTACTCTAAAAACGACACAACAAACCTTACCGATCTAGAAAAAAGCCTAAAAATACCTTCTGAAAAAACAGATAATTTTATGTTTAGAAACAACGGTAATTTAGATTTTAAAAATGCTAACAAAGATTGGGGAATTGAGTACAAAGGTTTTTCTAATGGTGTAGCATATGCAGATTTAGATAACGATGGTGATTTAGAAATAATTATTAATAATGTAGACGACTATGCTTCTGTTTTTAAAAACAATAGCTCTGAAATTAATAATTACATTTCAATTGAGTTTAAAGGAACAAATAAAAACAAATTCGGACTAGGAAACCGTGTTGAAATCATCACAGAAGACCAAACCCAAATGCAAGAATTAACGCTAACTAGAGGCTTTCAATCTTCTGTAGCTCCAAGACTCAATTTTGGTATAAACAATAAAACAATAATAAAGCAACTAAAAGTAACTTGGACAGATGGTAAAACTCAAACTATAAAAAATGTAAAGGCAAATCAAAATCTTATTCTAAACTATAAAAACGCAAAACTAGAAAAAGAAACCTCAGAAGAATCATATCCTCTTTTCACAACTATAAACAGTAATAACCTTCCTAAACATAAACATATAGAAAACGATTATGACGATTTTCAAAAACAAGTTTTACTTCCTCACAAAATGTCTTCATTTGGGCCAGCTTTGGCGGTAGGCGACCTTAATAATGATGGTTTAGATGATTTTTTTATTGGAGGTTCGCATAGTAATATTGGTAGTATTTACTTTCAATCTAATAATGGATTTACTGAAGGAAATAAAACATTTTTAGAAAAAGACAATTTATGCGAAGACGTAGGTGCATTAATTTTCGATGCAGATGCAGATGGCGACAACGATTTATATGTGGTAAGTGGAGGTTATGAATTTTCCGCTAACTCAAGCTTTTATCAAGACCGCTTATACTTAAACAATGGTAATGGAGAATTTACAAAAAGTGTACTTCCTAATATGCCTATAAGTGGTTCTAATGTTTATAATGCAGATTTTAATAAAGATGGAAAACAAGATCTTTTAGTTTTAGGAAGGCAATTACCAGAACATTACCCTTCACCTGTTAATAGCTATTTATTGTTAAATAATAGCACAAAAAACGAGGTCTCTTTCTCAGATGAAACCAACCAATTTGCAGACGGATTTCAAAACTTAGGTATGGCAACAAGTGCAGTAATAACCGATATTGATAATGATACCTGGTTAGATATTATTGTGGTTGGAGAGTGGATGCCAATTAAGGTTTTTAAAAACAAAAAATCACATTTTGAAGACATATCCTCACAAATGGGATTAACAAAAGAAAATAGCACTGGCTGGTGGTGGAGCATAAAATCTGGTGATTTTGATAATGATGGTGACCAAGATTTTATAGTAGGTAATAACGGACTAAACTACAAATACAAAGCTACTGAAGACGAAACATTTGATATTTATGTTAAAGACTTTGATAATAATAACCATGATGATATTGTGCTTAGTTATTATAGTGAAGGCAAACAAGTACCTTTAAGGGGACGCTCTTGCTCTTCTCAACAAATACCTGCTATAAAAAGTAAATTTAAAGACTATAACAGCTTCTCTAAAGCTACATTAGTTGATGTTTATACAGAAGAAGAATTAAATAAATCATTGCATTACCAAGTTAAATCATTTGCAAGTATTTATCTCGAAAATAAAGATGGTAAATTTATAAGTCATAATTTACCCATTGAAGCTCAGTTTTCGTCTATTAACCAAACTATTGTACAAGATTTTAATAACGATGGAAACTTAGATATTATAATAGCCGGTAACTTATACGTTTCTGAGGTAGAAACACCAAGAAATGACGGTAGTTTTGGCTATTATCTTGAAGGAAATGGTAAAGGCAATTTTAAAGCTGTAGATACACAAACAAGCGGACTATTTATAAAAGGAGACACAAAAGATATTTCTAATATTAAAATTGGAAACGACAATTATATTATTGCTGCCAAAAACAATGATTATCTGCAGTTTATTAAAGTAAATTAAACTATTAATGATAAAACTAATACCACAATAAAGCTAGTTAAAGAAAGTAAGGTTGTCATTACAGTCCAGCTTTTAAAAGTTTGTTTTTCATTTAAACCTAAATATTTACTTACCAACCAAAAGCCGCTATCATTAACATGAGATGCTATTGAAGCACCTGAAGCAATGGCAATAACCAATAAAGCTTTATCTGTTTCAGTAATACCAATTGCTAAAAGTGGCGCTGTTATGCCTGCAGCTGTAATCATTGCAACCGTAGCAGAGCCTTGTAAAACACGAATAAGTACAGCTGCTAAAAAGGCAAATAACATTACACTTACTCCCTTATCTGCAAAGTAATTAGCTAACATTTCTCCTGTGCCTGTATTAACCAAAACTTGCTTAAACACACCACCTGCTCCTGTTAATAGAATTATAATTCCGGCTGGTCCCATAGATTTGGTTGTAATGTCTAGTAATTTTTCTTTGGTAAAATTTCGCTTAATACCCAGAAAGTACCAAGCAATTAAATTGGCTATAATTAAAGCGGAAAATGGATGACCAATCATTCCTAACCAATCTTTTAAATCTTCAGGTATTGTTCCTTCTTCAAATAAAGCACTATTTAAAACTGTATTACCTACTATAAGCAGTATCGGAATTCCTATTATAGATATAATTAGTCTAACTGAAGGATAGTTTTCAACTAAGGCTATTTCAGTCTCTAACTTTGGTGCTTCAATATATATTTTCTCAGCAATATATTTTCCAAATAATGGGCCACAAACCACAGCTGTAGGCAAACCAACAATAAAACCAAATAAAATAACCCAACCTAAATCTGCATTCAAAATATCAGCCACAGCAACGGGTCCTGGTGTTGGTGGTATAAATGAATGTGTTATTGCTAAACCTGCTAATAACGGAATGGCATATAACAATAAAGATTTTTTTGTTTTGCGCTGAAGTGAATATAAAATAGGCACTATAATTATAAAAGCCACATCAAAAAAAACAGGTATAGCAATGAAAAAACCAGTAATTACCATGGCCCAAGAAGCATTTTTTTGGCCAAACGTCTTTAATAAATAAGTGGCTAATGCTTTTGCACCTCCGGAATGTTCTAAAATTGCACCAAACATTGCACCTAAACCAACAACTACGGCTACAAAACCTAAGGTGTTTCCCATTCCTTGTTTTATGGTAGACATGATATCTCCAGGATGCATTCCGGCAAGTATACCAACACTAATACTAGCTATTAATAGTGAAATAAATGCTTGGATTTTATATTTAAGTATCAGCGCCAATAAAATGGCAATGCCAGCAAATACCGCAACTATAAGCGTATAGTCTATCATTACTACTTCAAATAAAAGGACGTTTTTAAACCTGAAGCTGCGTTTGGTGCTATCCAAACATTAAATGCACCTTCTTCCGCATTGTTTATTAATTTAGAATTTGTAAACTTTAAATCTACCGAACTTATAGTAAATGAGACTTCTTTTATTTCTCCTGGTTTTAATGACACATGCTTAAATCCTTTTAATTCTCTTATTGGTCTGGTAATACTTCCTACTACATCTTGTATGTATAATTGAACTATTTCTTTTCCAGAGGTCTTACCTGTATTTTTTACGTAGGCTTTAATTGTAATGTCTTCATTAAAACTAATCGTATCTTTTGAAACTGAAATATCTTCATATTCAAAATCCGTATAAGATAAACCATAACCAAATGGAAAATGAGGTGTATAACCTATATCTAAATAATGAGAATCGTTACCCAGAGAACTCTGCCATACACCAATAGGAATACTATCCATTTGTACAAATTGATCTACCTCTGCTGGTCTGCCAGTATTTTTATGATTGTAAAAATATGGTAATTGTCCAGCTGCTTTTGGCCAAGATACTGGTAATCTTCCTTGTGGTTCACTCCTTCCAAAAATAATATCATGTAAAGCCTCTCCTCCCATTGTACCTGGATGCCATGCCATTAATACAGCATCTACATCATCTATAATATTAGTAATGGTTATTGGTCTACCAGCCATAATTATAAGTACAATAGGTTTGCCTGTTTGGGCTAAGGCTTTCAGTAATTCTGTTTGAGCACCAGGTAAATCTATGTTTGCTCTGCTGTGTGCTTCACCAGAAAGAATAGCTTCTTCACCTCCAAAAAACAAAATAACATCTGCGTTATTAACTGCTTTAATAGCTTCTTCAAATCCATTTGTACTTTTATCTCTACTGTAGGTTAAACCTTCAACAAATTGAAAGTTAACTTCCGATTTTTTAAAAGCATCAACAGGTGTTACAGTATGCGTTTTATCACCATCAAAAGTCCATGTGCCTAGTTGCTCGTGAGGTTTGTTTGCCAATGGTCCAATTACAGCAACTTTTGTATCTTTAGCCAATGGTAATATGGATTCATTTTTAAGTAAAACTGTACTTTTAACAGCAGCTTTTTTAGCTTCTTTTAAATGTGCTTCTGCATATAAATTACCCGTATGATTTTCTGGTATATACGGCTTTTCAAAAAGATTTAATCTTAATTTTATACGAAGAATATGCTTTACAAATTCATCTAATTGCTTCAAAGAGACTTTACCTTCATCAATTAATTCTTTTAAATGGTTTTCGTAGACTTTACTATTCATTTCCATATCTAAACCTGCATTAGCTGATAATTCTGCTGCATGTTTATCATCTCGTGCATAGCCATGTGCAATCATTTCTTTTGTAGAGTCCCAATCGCTTACTACAAAACCATCAAAATTTAGTTCGTCTCTTAACACATCTTTTAATAGGTACTCGTTTCCTGTGGCTGGTATTCCATTAATTTCATTAAAAGAACTCATTACGGTTGCCGCACCTGCATCTAAAGCAGACTTAAAAGGCGGTAAATATACGTTTCTTAATAAGGGTTCAGATATGTTTACAGTGTTATAATCTCTTCCTCCAATGGCTGCTCCATAACCAATATAGTGTTTTGCACATGCCGCCATTGTTGTTGGATTGCTTAAATCATCACTTTGAAAACCTTCTATATAAGCTTTACCCAAAATAGAAGCTAAATAAGGGTCCTCACCTGGTGATTCTGCTATGCGTCCCCAACGACTATCTCTAGCAATATCTAACATAGGTGCAAAGGTCCATCTAATACCAGCAGAACTAGCCTCAAAAGCAGCAATTTCTGAAGATTTTCTAGCCACCTCAGCATCCCAAGATGCGGCCATACCTAATGGAATTGGAAAAACCGTCTTAAAACCATGAATGACATCTCTTGCAAAAATTAACGGAATACCATTTGGACTTTCTTCTACGGCAATACGTTGTAATTCTTTTACATAATCTAAATTCATAACGTTTAAAAAGGCACCAATTTCTCCGTTTCTAACTGCGGTCTTTAGTTCTTCTGGTAATTCACCTTTTACTCTACTCGACGTTCCCCTTAAATTGGTTTGTCCGATTTTTTCTTGAAGCGTCATTTTAGATAGAATGTCTTCGATTTGAGATTCTATCTTATCTTCTTCAGAGCTTCTCGATTCGCTTTGTGATTCTTTATTAGAACAAGCCGAAAAACAAATAAAAATGAATAATAAGGTTAAGGTTTTTAGTGATAATTTCATAGTTGATTTATATGTACTTGGATTGTTAATCAATTTTTAAAAAAATTACTTTTCACGCCTTTAACTCCAGGAACAACTTTAAATATGGAACCTGCTAGCGGATAATTTTCTAATTCTTCTACGGTCATATCTACACGTGCTGAGGTAATAAAAAGAATCTCTAAATTGTCGCCTCCAAAAGCACAAGATGTAATATTATGAGCCGGAACTTCTATACGTTTAAGTACTTTACCTGTATTTGGGTTAAAGCGAATAACAGCATTTCCATTCCACATGCCAACCCAAAGCATATCTTCTTTATCTATAGTCATTCCATCAGGATATCCTAACTCTTCGGGTATTTCAACAGCTATTCTTTCATTAGATATTGCACCAGTGTCATTATTAAAATCGTAGGCTTTTATTTGTGATGTTGGTGTGTCTATATAATACATGGTTTGCTTATCTGATGTCCATACAATGCCGTTAGAAATAGTAACACTATCTATTTTGGTTTCTAACTCTGGTTTGTTAGTGACACAAAAAAGTTTAGCTTCTCCTTTGGTTTGGTTAAAGTGCATTGAACCCACCCAAAATCTTCCTGAAGGATCACATTTCCCATCATTAAGTCGTTTTCCTTTTAAGTCATCTTTCATATTTAAAAACAAAGATGTTGATCCTGTTTTTAAATTTATGGTATGTATACCATCTTCTAAGGCTACTAAAGCTTCAGTCTTATTTTTTGGTACAACCGTCCCAACTCGAGATGGTGTTTTTAAAACCTTATTAATATTAGTTTTTGGATTATAAATATTTAAGGACTTTCCTTCTATATCTATCCAATAGAGTTCTTTTGTTTTATCATTCCAAATGGCACCTTCTCCTAATTTTGCTTTTGTTAGATAGGCTAATGTTACCTTATTTTCTTCTGTAGTACTCAACGTATCATTTGTAATTCCACAGCTTATTAATGTTATGGATACAATAGCACAGAGAACATATTTTAGCATATAACGAAATTATTAAGGTTATTAATAGTTATTTATAAAGTAAAATTAAACCGAAACCACGAAACAAAAAGGTTTACGATTATTTAAAATATCAACTTAGAAATAACTTACTGAATATTAATTTTTAACGTTTCAAAAATGTTATTAGAGGCGTTACCAACATAAACCGTGTAATCTCCTTTTTCTAAATTCCAATCTGAAATTGATTCGTCATAAAAAGCAAGTTTATTTACATCTATAGACACTTCAATAGTTTCAGATGTTCCTTTCTCTAAATTCACTTTAGAAAAGCCTTTAAGTTCTTTTAAAGCACGTTTTACTTTAGAATTAGTTTTACCTATATACACTTGCACAACCTCTGCACCTTCACGATTTCCGGTGTTAGATACTTGACAAGATATCTTTATGTTTTCATCCTTAGTATAACTATCCTTATCTACAGCGATATCTTTAAACTCAAAATTGGTATAAGACATTCCGTAACCAAAGGCATATTGAGGTTCAATATTTTTAGTATCGTGCCAACGGTAACCTACTAAAATATCTTCTTTATATTCTTGTTTTAAATCAACACCAGGATAAGACGTTTCACCAAAAGACATAGCAGCATTATCTTCTATTTTTTTAGGAAATGAAAATGGTAATTTACCAGAAGGATTTACGTCTCCACTAATAACATCTGCAATAGCATGACCTGCCATAGAGCCTAAATACCATGTTTGAATAACACCATTGACCTGATTTAACCACTCCATTTCAACAGCATTACCTGTAACCAAAACAAAACCTACGTTTTTATTTACTGCTTTAATAGCACTTAATAATTCCTCTTGGCCAAATGGTAAGTTATATTGTCTTCTGTCATCACCTTCGCAATCTTGTAAATGACTTTTAGTTAAACCACCAACAAACAGCACAATATCAGCTGCTTTAGCAACTTCTATTGCTTGCAACTTTAAAGAGTCTGCATTGTAGGTAGACGGAATAATTTCATCGTAAACTGATTTACCAGAATGATAACCCAAAGCATGCGTAATGGTCGCATTTTTATAGCGTTCTTGTAAACCTTGAAGTGGAGAAATTTCGAATTTAGGTTTTAATTCTGAAGATCCACCACCAGCGGTCATTGATCGTGTTGCGTTTTCACCAATTACAGCTATGCTTAAGCCTTTTTTATCTTCTATTGGAAAGAAATTGTTATCGTTTTTTAATAATACAATACCTTCTGTTGCTATTTTTCTTGCCACATTATGATGCGCTTTAGTATTTGCACGACCCACAAGACGGTTTTCGCTCATATTAGTGCGATACATTAATCTTAGTATACGTCTTACTTTTTCGTCTACCACAGATTCTGCAATTTCCCCTGATTTCAGCTTATTTAAAAACGGTGTAGCCAAGTAATATTGACTATAATGGTTAGCCGTTGTTAACCCTAAGCCATCCGTACCAGTTCCCATTTCTAAATCTAGACCAAAATTAGCAGCTTCGTCTGTAGAGTGTGCAGAACTCCAATCACTAATAACAACACCATCATACGCCCAATCGCCTTTTAAAATTTTCTTGGTTAACAACTCGTGATGTGTTGTATACTGACCTCTAAACTTATTGTAAGCTCCCATTATCGCCCAAACATCTGCTTCGGTAACTGCAGCTTTAAAAGCTGGTAAATATATTTCGTGTAAGGCACGATCACTTACGTAAACATCTACTTTATCTCTCCAACGTTCTTGATTATTAAGTGCAAAATGTTTTATACATGCTGCAACACCTGTAGATTGTAAACCTTTTACATACGGTACAACCATAGTAGATGCTAAAAATGGATCTTCACCCATATATTCAAAATTACGACCATTCATAGGTGTTCTATAAATGTTTACTCCTGGTCCTAAAATGATATCTTTTTTTCTGTAACGCGCTTCTTCTCCTAAACTAAACCCATAATTATTAGCAAGTTCTGGATTAAAGGTAGACGCTAAACACGTTAAAGCAGGAAACGCGGTAATGGAATCATTTGTCCAACCAGCATAAGCCCAATCGTCCCAACTCACCTCAGCTCTTACACCATGTGGTCCGTCTGCCATCCAAATTTCTGGTATACCCAAACGCTCAACCCCTTTTGTACTAAATTTTGACTGCGCATGGCACATTTCCACTTTTTCTTCTAAGGTTAATAATGGGATTATAGAGTCTATTTTAGCTTCAATTTCATTATTATAATCTGAAACTTTACTATCTAACGTTTTAGAGTCTTTTTGTTCACAATTTAGAAATAAAACTATTAAGGAAAAGCAAGATGCTATTTTGCAATATTTAGTAACAAAATTCATATAAAATATTTAGTTAATTAGGTTTAAAATAATCTAATTCTAAATGAGAATAAGATTAAACTCTTAGTGAAAGTAAATCTATATGAAATGAAAACTTTACAGTAAAACTAATGATGCGAACATTAATACATTTGTTGCATAAACCCTATAAACACGCATGTTTACAGTGCTTAGCGTAAATTATGTTATTATTAAAGAACAAAAAGTACTGAGAAATTAAGAGTGAATAAGTAATTATATTTTATTTAGAGACAACATCAAGGCACAAAAAAAGCCAAACAAAAGTTTGGCTTGAAGTTGTGGTCCCACTTGGGCTCGAACCAAGGACCACCTGATTATGAGTCAGGTGCTCTAACCAACTGAGCTATGGGACCAATTAACATTGCTGTTAATTTTATCTCTTATTTTAAAAGAGTGTGCAATATTACTACATATTTTAATACTCTACAAGAAATTTTATTTGTTTATCTCTTGGCACAACTCTATAAGAACGCCATTTGTTGATTTTGGATGTAAAAAAGCAATTAATTTATGATCCGCACCTTTTTTGGGTGCTTTATGGATCATGGTAAAGCCTTCGTTGGTTAATCGTTTTATTTCGGCTTCTATATCATCTACCGCAAATGCTATGTGGTGTATACCTTCCCCTTTTTTTTCAACAAACTTAGCAATAGGACTGTCCTCTGTTGTTGCCTGAAGCAATTCAATTTTATTAGGTCCGCATTTAAAAAATGATGTTTTTACACCTTCGCTTTCTACATCTTCAATTTTATAGTATTTTTCTCCAAATAAGGATTTAAACAACTGATTAGAATGTTCTAAATCTTTAACAGCAATACCTATATGTTCAATTTTTTTCATCTTTAATTCTGCAAAAACAGTTCTGTTATTAAATTTTTAGTGTAATTGAGGCATAAAATCAAATTCTACCATCAAAAATAAGATAATCCTTAAATATCATCTACTTTTGCAGAAGTTTAGTTAGAATAGGATTATGGAAGAATTTACACAGAGACAGAAAAAAATAGGAGGAATCCTTCAACAAGATTTAGCACAAGTATTACAAAAAGCAGCAACGGATGGTGGCTTGCGTGGTGTAATTATTTCAGTAAGTAAAGTTAATGTTACAACAGACTTATCTGTTGCAAAGGTATATCTTAGTATTTTCCCTAATAAAGAAGCCCAAAGTTTATTAGAAGGAATTAAATCTAACAAACCACTTATTAGGCATGAGTTATCTCAACGTACACGTCATCAACTTAGACGTATGCCACAACTAGAGTTTTTTATTGATGATTCTTTAGAATATATTGATGGCATAGAGCGTTCTTTAAAAGGTGAAGATAACCCATTAGAAAATCCAGATTTATTAGATAAGCGCAAAAAATCTTAAGTGAATTTCCCTTTATATATAGCAAAACGATATTTGTTTTCTAAAAGCAGTAATAATGCCATTAATATAATGACGTTAATTGCTTCTGGAGGCGTTATAATTGCATCTGCAGCATTATTAATTGTATTGTCTGTTTTTGCTGGTTTAAAGGATTTTAGCTTACAATATTCCTCATTTGTAGACCCAGATTTAAAATTATTTCCTACAGAAGGAAAATCATTTCAATGGCAAGAAGATGATGCGCGAGCATTGCAGAATATTAACGGAATTAATTCTTATTCTAAAATTATAGAAGAACGCATTTTTATTAAATCTGATAACAAAAACCTTGTTGCCACTTTAAAAGGTGTTGATGCCAATTATTTAAATGTAACCAATATAGATTCAATGGTAACTAAAGGAGGTTGGATTACTCCCGGAAGTAATGATGTGGTTTCTGGTTGGGGAATTTCTAATAACCTTTCTTTTGGAATTATAAATTACCTTCAGCCTTTATCGTTATATGTACCAAAAGCAGGTGTTGGACAAGCAAGTACACCAAAAGGCTATTACAACTCAGTTTTTGTTAATAATGTTGGTTTATTTCAAATAAATGAAGAATTGAATAACAAATACATATTTTCTGATATTGAATTGGCCAAGCAATTACTAAATTATTCTGATGCACAATTAACAGCTATTGAAATTAAATTAGAACCTAATACAGACGAAAACGCTATTAGAACTCAGCTTGAAACAACTTTCGGAACAAAATTTAATATAAAAAATAGAGCAGAACTTAATGATGCGCTCTATAAAATGTTGAATACCGAAAATCTTGCTATCTACCTCATCTTTACCTTAGTAATTATTATAGCCTTATTCAACGTAATTGGTGCTATTATTATGATGATTTTAGATAAAAAGAAATCACTGAATACACTTTTTAATCTTGGTACCGAATCAAAAACTATTAAATCTATCTTTTTTCTTCAAGGCAGTTTAATGACTATTGTAAGTGGTCTAATTGGTGTTACCATTGGTTTAATAATAGTGTTTTTACAACAAAGCTTTGATCTAGTTATGCTTACACCAGATTTGGCCTACCCTGTTCGTCTTAATGCCTTTAATGTTTTGGTAGTTTTAGCAACCATTTTTATCTTAGGAATTGTAGCTTCTAAAATTGCATCGCAACGTATTACACCAAGCTTAATTAAAAGCTAAAGTTAAAACAGACTTTAAAACTAAACGAATTAACTAGATTAACTCTTCAACTTTGAAACTTAAGCAGTATTAAGACGTAAACTGATGATCGGCAAACTTTTCTAAAACCTCATCAAAAGCTGCAAATACATCTTTAGAGTCATCGCTAGTTACCATTTTCATGCGGTATTCTTTAAAGTGTGGAATTCCTCTAAAATAGTTGGTGTAATGTCTTCTGGTTTCAAAAACACCTAAGGTCTCCCCTTTCCAATCTATTGCCATTTTAAGATGACGTCTAGCAGCATCTACACGTTCTGGCATTGAAATAGGTGCTAAATGCTCTCCTGTTTCAAAAAAGTGTTTTACTTGTTTAAAAAACCAAGGGTTTCCTATAGAAGCTCTTCCAATCATTGCGCCATCTAATCCGTAAGAATCTCTCATTTCTGCAGCTCTTTCTGGTGAGTTTACATCACCATTTCCAAAAACTGGGATGTGCATTCGTGGATTATTCTTTACCTCTGCAATAGGTTTCCAATCGGCATCGCCTTTATACATTTGGGCTCTGGTTCTTCCATGAATTGAAATGGCAGCACAACCAACATCTTGTAAGCGTTCTGCAACCTCTACAATTTTAATAGAATTGTGATCCCAACCTAAACGCGTTTTTACAGTAACAGGTAAATTGGTTCGTTTTACCATTTCTGCAGTGAGTTGCTCCATTAAACAGATATCTTTTAAAATACCTGCTCCTGCACCTTTTGAAACTACTTTTTTAACAGGACAACCAAAATTAATATCTATAATATCTGGCTTAGATTTTTCTACAATGTCAATGGTTTTGAGCATGCTTTCCATGTTAGCGCCAAAAATTTGTATACCAACTGGTCGTTCTTTTTCGTAGATATCTAATTTCATTACGCTTTTTGCTGCGTCTCTTATTAATCCTTCACTAGATATAAACTCTGTGTATACTACATCTGCGCCTTGCTCCTTGCACAACGCTCTAAATGGAGGATCACTAACATCTTCCATTGGTGCTAAAAGCAAAGGGAAATCTGGTAATTCTATGTCGCCTATTTTAACCAATCTATATCTATTTAATCGTTGCCTAATTCTGTTATTTTTTTCTCGTAGAGTTTTTTACTCTCAACAACAGCAACGTTTAACTCTTGCATAATGCCATCTACTCTATCTTCTATACTTTTCATTTGTCCGTTAATAGAATCAAACGAATTTAAAGCTGCTGCAACTTCTAAAGCTTTAACAACATCAACAGCATCTTTATGTAATAATCTTAATTTTCCAATAGCTTCAGACGTATTAGATAATGTAACATTATACTTGGTTTTAGCTTTATTGATGGCCTTTAATAAAGTGTTTCGGCTTTTCTCATCGCTTAAACTATTGGTTTGCGTTTCCATGGCTGTAAATAAGTTTGAAGCTTTAGTTTTTAAATCTTCGTATTCTTTATTTAAATTTTCTACACGCTTATTAACTTTTTCCCAATCGCCATATACCTTAGCAAATTCTTTATCTTCATTTTTTGCATCTTCTAATGCTAATTTTAAAGCACCTAAAGATTCTAAACCTTGAGACACCTTTTTATTAGCTACTTCCTTTTTACTTTCAAAATCAGAAACTTGAGATTTAAACTTGTCTTTTAGACGAATTAAATCCTCAGGACTTTTGTCTTTCCAACAAGAACTAAGTATAAGAAGTAAAGAAAGAATAGCGAGTGATTTTTTAAACATGAATTCTAAAATTAATTGTATTTGGCTGCAAATATACAATGAACCTATTAAACATCAATATTGAAGAATTTTAGTTGTTTCGTAGTATTTATAGGTGGTTAATGTAAAACATGTATATTTACAGCCAAATCTATTTATTATGAAAAATAACCTATTAACCATTTTATGGGCACTTGTTGTGCTTGTTAGTTGTGATGTTGTAGACGAATTAACAAAATTTGATTTAGATTACCAGACCAATTATTCTATTGCTGCAACCACTTTAATAAACACCCCTTTTACTTTAGATACACCAGATGTTACCACAGAATCTGAGTCGTCTTTTGAAAGTAATGACACACACAAAGATTTAATTGAAAGTATTAAATTAAAAAGTTTAAAACTTACCATTGATGCGCCTGAAGATGGTGATTTTAATTTTTTAAAAGAAGTACATATCTATATTGATGCAGAGGATTTAGATGAAGTAGAAATTGCTAATGTTTACGATTTAGAAAACACAGATTCTAACATTTTAGAATTAGATGTGCTGGGTGAAGAACTAAAAGAATTTATTAAAAAAGATAGTTTTAGTTTACGCGTACAAACCGTAACAGACGAAACTATTAATGAAACACACGATATAATTATTGATACTACATTTAGAGTAGATGCTGAAATTTTAGGTGTTTAATCCTAATTTTTAAATAAAAAAAGCAGCTCCATCATTTTTAATGAATAGCTGCTTTTTTTATTTATGCTAAAACCAAAGATGTTGTATACCTATTGTTTTGTCCAAACAGAAGTAGAGTTTGTAGCACTAGAGGTTACTGTACCTGTTACGGGATCAGTTTGAGAAATTGTTTCTTCCTGATAAAACGTTAGTGTTTGCCCATCTTCAGAAATTTCAAAAGTTCCAGTTTGTTCTTCGTCTAAAATACTTTGGTCCATCCCTTCATATTCAAATTCATAAAAAGAACCATCAACAGTCATTAGGTTTCCACTTGTATAATAAGTTCCACTTCCACTTACATTTTCTAATGTATAAGGCTCACTTTGCGTAGTTTCACCGTTAAATACAATATTTGTATCATATGAATAACTTCCATTTGTAGTAAAAGAACTTTCTGTAAAAGTTAACACATAATCTTCTTCTGTACTTTGTATGTCTATATTAGAGGTAAAACTCTCACCATTAAATTCTGTAGAGGTTTCAAGAATTACACTAAAATCGGTTAAATCCCAAGATCCTATTAAAGCAACATTTGTGTCACTAGTGTTAGATCCAGAATCTATACCATCATCTAAAGGTTCGTCTTCGCAAGTAAATGCAGTTAATAAAGTAAAAAGACAAAAGAGCGCTAAAATTTTTTTCATATTAAATGGGAGTTAGATTAGTTGTTTCACAAATCTACATTATTTTTTTTAGTTTGCTTTTTTACACTAAAACTTCACCTTAGTATCTATAACTTCTTCGCCTCTTTTTACAGAGATAGCTGCTTCATCGCCTTTATCAAAAACAGATAATGCTCTCATATAACTCATCATATCTGTTATAGTACTGTCTCCTAATTTAACAACTACATCTCCTTTTTGTAAACCTGCGTTAAAGGCTGGAGTTTCTTCTCGTGTGCCGTCAATTCGCATGCCTTTACCATCGTACAAATAATCTGGTACAACACCTAAGCCCACTTTAAATCTGGGAGTTTCCTCACTTTCATTTTTAGTTTTTCTGAATGCTAACTCACCATTGTCATCTAAATCTGATATAATATTGAAGAGATAATCTGAAATAAGATCCATACCTTGATAATTCAACTTATCAGAATCATCACCAGGTTTGTGATAATCTTCATGCTGACCAGTAAAGAAATGTAAAACCGGAACATCAATTAAGTAAAAAGAGGTGTGATCACTTGGCCCTACACCACTTTCGTTTTCAACAATATTAAATTTATCGTTATTTGCTTTGATTGTTTGTTTAAACATTGGTGATGTGCCTGTGCCATAAACAGCTAATGTGCTATCAGCTTTCATTCTACCGACCATATCCATATTAATCATATAATTAATAGATTCAGATTCTATAGTTGGGTTTTTTGAAAAATAATTAGAGCCTAACAATCCCATTTCTTCTCCAGAGAAAGCCATAAATAAATAGTTGTTTTTGTCTTTAATTTTGGCTTGGTCGTTTTTTATTTTTAATCGGCTTGCTAAATTAAGCATAACTGCAACTCCACTAGCATTATCGTCTGCGCCATTGTGTATCGCTTTTTCCTTACCACGATATAAAGAGCCTTCGCCTCCAAAACCCAAATGATCATAATGCGCACCAATAACAATTGTAGTTTTCGCTTTATTGTCTATAAAACCTATAACATTATGACCTGTAATTGTGCTGTCTGCGTTGGTCGTAAATTCTACTTCGCTATGCGGATCTGTTTTGGGTTTAAAAGAAAATGATTGTAAAAACCCTTCCGTTCCTTTAGGCTGAAGCCCAATTTCGGTATAGCGTTTAATAAGATATTCTGAAGCTAATACTTCGCCTTGTGTCCCTGTTTGGCGACCTTCAAGTTTATCATCGGCTAAAAACATAACATCTTCTTTAATTTTATTTTCAGCTACTTTGGGTTCGTTTTTACAAGATAATACTCCTGCAAAAAGGAATAAAAACATTAATTTTTTCATTTTAAAACACCTATTTTATTGTTTTGTAAAAATGTAATTCGTCATTAAAATTTAAAGTAATTTCAAAAATACAATGTGGCTCATTTGATCTTGAAATCTTATTTTTACACAAAATTAGGTATTAAAAGCCATTTATTATAATTCTATATTATGAACAAAATCATTGTTATTTTAATCATACTCGTTTCTTTTTCGTCATGTAAAAACGAAAAGTCTGAGGCTTCAGAATATTCTAACGATACTACATCTGGCGCTACTAAAAAGTACGATTCGTTAATTTACCCGGAAGAAACCCATTTTAAATCTTTAAGACAAGTAACTTATGGAGGCGATAATGCCGAAGCGTATTGGAGTTTTGATGACAAACAATTAGTGTTTCAATCTAACAACGTAAAATGGGGTGTTGGTTGCGACCAAATGTTTTTAATGAACGCTAATGAAACCTTTACAGATAGTATTGCACCACCAATGGTAAGTACCGGAAAAGGGAGAACCACCTGCTCGTATTTTTTGCCAGATAACAAACATATTATATACGCTTCTACCCATTTAGGTGGTGAAGAATGTCCTGAAACTCCACTAAGAAAAAATGGTAAATACATCTGGCCAATCTATGATAGTTATGATATTTTTGTAGCCGATTTAGAAGGCAATATTGTTAAGCAATTGACCAATGAAATTGGTTATGATGCTGAGCCAACAGTATCTCCTAAAGGTGATAAAATTGTATTTACCTCAACAAGAAGTGGCGATTTAGAATTGTATACCATGAATATTGATGGTACAGACGTTAAGCAAATTACAAACGAATTAGGTTACGATGGAGGCGCATTTTTCTCGCCAGATGGTAGTAAATTAATCTTCCGATCGTCTAGACCAAAAACCGAAAAAGAAATAAAAGAATACAAAGATTTATTGGCTGAAGGATTAGTAGAACCAACCGAAATGGAACTTTATATCTGTAATGCAGATGGCTCAGAATTAAGACAATTAACGGATTTAGGCAATGCCAACTGGAGCCCATTTTTTCATCCTTCTGGAGATAAAGTATTATTCTCTTCTAATTTTGAAGCAGAACGCGGTTTTCCCTTTAACTTATATTTAATAGATATTGATGGAAAAAATCTAAAGCGCGTTACGCATGGTGAAACGTTTGATGCATTCCCTGTGTTTTCTAATGATGGTAAATATTTAGCCTTTTCTTCTAATAGAAATAATGGTGGTGGACGCGATACTAATTTGTTTATTGCAGAATGGCGCGATTAGCGATATTCTGAAATATACAAAATGAGATACAATCTTATTTATTGCAGAATGGCAAGATTAAATTCTAAAGCCTTTCTCGTTCTTCTGCGTCTGTAGTACGCTCGTTAGTATTTAGCTTTGTGTTACCAAATTTGTAACGAAAACCTAGTTTAATATAACGGTTATCAGAATCTATATTACCAAAACTTGATTGATTTAAATAGCTTGTTCTTGTTTTAAAATCTTGAAGGTTAAAGAAATCTTCAACGGCTAAAGTTATAACGCCCTTTTTCTTTAAAATAGTTTTAGAAACACTTAGTTCTGAAATTAACCGATCATCTATAGTTTGAAATTGCTGTAAGTTTTTACCAACCCAAGTAAAAGTGAGACTAGCATTTAAACTTCGATCTTCTAAAAATGAAAAACTGTTAGATAAAATACTATAATTAGACCACTGATTTTGCTCAGCAAAACCTTCTACAAAACTGGCTTCTTCTGTAATATTATAAAACGAAGTCACAAAATATAAGTCCCAATTATTGGCTGGAGCCGCGATATATTCAAAATCAAAACCATACTCTACTTTTTTATCGAGATTGGTTGGTGTATACGCAATTATATTTGTGTCATTATCTTGCCTAGGTAACTCAACAATATCTCCATCATAGTTACTATAGTACCCAGAAATTGTAAAATTCTCAAGAAAGTTAAATCCTAAATAAAAATAATCTCTATATGTCGGGTTTAAATTAGGGTTACCGAGAACTACATTGCTCTCATTTAAAAAGAATGTAAAAGGGTTTAAATCCGTGTAACTTGGCCTTGTAATACTGCGTTTATAATTAGCTGTTACACCTATATCTTCTGAAATTTGATATGATAAACTCGCATTAGGAAACCAATCTAAATAGTCTTGAGTATTTGTCTCTCCCAAAGTTTCAGAGGTACCTTCAATATTACTTTGTTCTACCCTTAGGCCTAAACTTAATTCCCATTTTTCCCAAGATTTTGAATAGTTTGAATAGGCTGCAAAAACATTTTCGTCATATATAAAAGCATCTGTATTATCTGTATTAATTACTTCTGATCCAGCTATAATATCTAATCTTGTAATATCGCTTTCAGTATTTACGTTAGAATATTTTACACCAACATCTAAACCAGAGGTTTCATTTATTGGTAAACTATAATCTATTTTACCATTAATAATATCGGTTTTTTGGTTGGCATCTGTATTAAATTCTGAGCTGTCTTCAAAATTATAAGCCGCATCATAATTATTAGTAAATACGTTTTGGTCTCTATTATAATTGTAAATAGTATAATGACCATTTAGAGTAAGGCTTGCACCACTTTCAAAATTGTGTTTAAAGTTTAAATCTGTACCTATATTATATTTATTATCTCTAGATAAATTATCTGCAGTAAAACGGTCTTGAAACGTTAAGTTTTCATCGAAAATACTAGTTCTATTCTTTACAGAATATTTATAATAAGGTGTGTAGAGTCCTGTACTTGTTAGGCTAAACGTATTATTATCATCAATATAATAATCAAAATTAAGGTTAAGGTTATGTGTTTGGGACCATGTGTTTCTGTTGATATTAGATTTCCAAATTTGATCTATTTCATTTAAATCATCCAAATAGTTAATAGTATCATCTTGATCTCTGTTTATTTTATTTTGAGAATAGCTATAATTTAAATTAAGATTGATTTTGTTGTTTTTAAAATAATGACTCGTCCCAGCATTATACCTAGGAAAAACACCTTGTGTATAATTAGCAAACACACTTCCTCTATAACCTGTAACAAGGTTTTTATCCATTTTTATGTTAATTACAGATCCAGAATCTGCATCATAACTTGCAGGCGGATTTGTAATCACCTCAACTGATTTTATACTGTTGGCAGGCGCACTTTCTAATAATGTTATGAGTTCATCAGACGTCAATTGTACACGTCTATTATTTATAAATACTGTAGCTGGTGCACTTTTAATATTAATACTACCCTCTGAAACAATAATGCCTGGTGTACTTTTTAATACACCTAGCGTTGAGCCTTCAGTTAAAGCCGTGTTTTCTACATTAAATATAAGTCGGTCTGGTTGACGTGTTACCGTAGGTTTTTTTGCAACTACAGTAACTTCATCTAAACTTTCAGAAATTTCTTTAAGCTCAATATTAGCCAAATCTAAGTTTCCGCTAAGAATAATTTTTTGTTCAAATTCTTCATATCCAATAAAGCTAATCTTTACTAAATAATTTTCAGTAGAAAGTTTACTAATTGTAAAAAAACCTTGGTCATCGGTGGATGTGCCTTTAATAAATGTATTATCATCATCACTATAGATTACGACATTAGCTAAAGAAATAGGTTTATTATTAGTATCTACTACCTTACCAGAAATTGAAGACTCTTGGGCAGAAACAATAGAAGTTAGTATTATAAATAATGTACAAGTGAAATAACGAAATCTAAAAACCATTTACAAAAATTGTGAAGCAATATATTAATTGTTTTTAACTTTTTAGTGTGGTTTTACCGTAAATGCCACAGTTTAATTGTAATAATTGATAGTTTAAAGCACAAGAAATCGATTATATTTGCAAATTAGATATTAGAACTCGTTTTTTGCAAGTTCATTGCCTTAGAAAAAGACATGAAGAACATACGTAACTTTTGCATTATTGCACATATTGACCACGGAAAAAGTACCTTAGCAGATCGCTTATTAGATTATACTGGTTCTGTAACTGCTAGAGAACAGCAAGCTCAACTTTTAGATAATATGGATTTAGAGCGCGAACGTGGAATTACCATAAAATCGCATGCCATACAAATGGATTATGAATTAAACGGTGAAAAATATGTATTAAACCTAATTGATACGCCTGGTCATGTAGATTTCTCCTATGAAGTTTCTCGTTCTATTGCCGCTTGTGAAGGAGCATTACTTATTGTAGATGCTGCACAGAGTATACAAGCGCAAACTATTTCTAATTTATACTTGGCATTAGAAAATGACTTAGAAATTATTCCGGTGTTAAACAAAGTAGATTTACCGAGTGCTAACCCAGAAGAAGTTACAGATGATATTGTTGACCTTTTAGGTTGTGACCCAGAAGAAGTGATTCATGCCAGTGGAAAAACAGGTTTTGGAGTAGATAATATTTTAAAAGCAATTATAGAACGTATTCCTGCGCCAGAAGGCAATGTTGATGAACCTTTACAAGCTTTAATATTCGATTCTGTATACAATACATTTAGAGGTATTGAAACCTATTTTAGAGTATTTAATGGCGAAATTAAAAAAGGACAAAAAATTAAATTCGTTGCCACAGGAAAAGAATATTATGCTGATGAGGTTGGTACTTTAAAACTAAACCAAGTACCTAAACAAAGTGTAAAAGCTGGTGATGTTGGCTATTTAATAACAGGGATAAAAACTGCAAAAGAAGTAAAAGTTGGTGATACCATCACAGATTTTGCCAATCCTACAACCAATGTAATTGAAGGTTTTGAGGATGTAAAACCAATGGTATTTGCTGGTATATATCCTGTTGATACGGAAGATTATGAAGAGTTGAGAAACTCTATGGAAAAACTGCAACTAAATGATGCGTCTTTAGTATTTCAACCCGAAAGTTCTGCGGCTTTAGGGTTTGGGTTCCGATGTGGTTTCTTGGGTATGTTACACATGGAAATTATACAAGAACGTTTAGAGCGCGAGTTTGATATGACGGTTATTACTACAGTTCCTAACGTATCGTATCATGCTTATACCAACAAAAACCCTGACGAAGCTTTTATAGTTAACAATCCTAGTGATTTGCCAGAACCAACTACGGTTAATCGTGTTGAAGAACCTTTTATAAAAGCCACCATTATTACAAAATCTGACTTTGTTGGTAATGTAATGAGTCTTTGTATTGAAAAACGTGGGATGATTGTTAACCAAACCTACCTAACTACAGAACGTGTTGAGTTAATTTTTGAAATGCCATTAGCAGAAATTGTTTTTGATTTTTACGATCGTTTAAAAACAGTCTCTAAAGGCTATGCTTCTTTTGATTATCACCCAATTGGTATGAAAGTTTCTAAATTAGTAAGACTAGATGTCTTATTAAATGCTCAACCCGTTGATGCACTCTCAGCTTTAATTCACGCAGACAATGCACATAGTATTGGTAAAAAAATGTGTGAGAAGTTAAAAGAATTAATTCCACGTCAGCAATTTGATATCCCTATTCAGGCTGCTATTGGAGCCAAAATTATTTCACGAGAAACCGTAAAAGCTTTACGTAAAGATGTAACGGCTAAATGTTATGGTGGAGATATTTCTCGTAAACGTAAGTTATTAGAAAAGCAGAAAAAAGGTAAAAAACGTATGCGCCAAGTTGGTAATGTAGAAATACCACAGCAAGCATTTATGGCTGTACTAAAACTGAACGATTAACAAATCTGTTTTTTAATCGTTTTATTGTTTCTATTTGATAAAAAAATAGGGGTTTATCAACGTTTTTACTAAAAACCTAAAAATATTTAAGCAAATCTTTTTCTTAATTATGACTTTTTATATTTTTATTTAAACTAACCTTTTTAAATATTTAAATATGAATAGAATTTTACTCTCTTTTTTAGTTTTCTTAGTAACCATCTCAATACAAAGTCAAGTATTTTCTGAAGACTTTTCAGGTCTTACATCCACTGCTACAGGAAATAATTTCTCTCTAGGAGACTGGAATCAAACAAGAAATACAGATGGTACCTACGCTAATGGCTACTCGGTAGATGATGGTGGCGCATGGCTAAGGGATGGCTTTAATAATAATGGAACTACTGGTGCAATTAGACTTAACATGACCAATAGTGTAAAACGTGACTGGTTGATTTTTCCTTTGGTAGATTTATCAACTACACCTACAAGCGGTAGTTATACTATTGAGTGGGACATGGCTTTTGCCGCTCACGGCTCTGGAACTACATTTCAGGCACTTAATGCAGGAGATGAAATTAGATTACTTGTCTCTGTCGATGGTGGGTCTACTTTTACCTCTTTAGCTGCTTTTGACAGTACTTCTGTTATAACAGATGGAGGAGAAACTTTTTCTGTAGAATTATCAGACAGCTCTTACTTTGTAAATGACGTACAGTTTGCTTTTTGGGGTTTTGAAGGAGATATAACAACTAATGCTACTAATGTATTTTTAGATAATATAACTATAACAGATAGTTCAACTTTATCCTCAGAAGACTTATCTTTTACAGAAGGTGCAGATTTATATCCAAATCCAACATCAGAGAATTTATTTGTTAAGGATTTGGCATTAAAAAAAGTGGAATTATTTACAATGATAGGAAGAAAAGTTTCTGTTGAATTTAATGACTCAACTATTTTTACATCTGCGTTAGCAGCAGGAACTTACATTGTTCAATTAACCGATGAAAATGGTTATACTTTTACCAATAAGTTTATAAAAGAATAAATAAACTATTATAGTTTAAATACAAAGCAGTTATCTCAATATAGATGACTGCTTTTATTTTTTAAGTACACTACCTAAACCTAATTGAAATTACAAAAGTGAAAATCCATAAATAATATACTTAAAAAAGTATTATCTATAAACATTATACAAAATAGCGTTAATAAGGTACAAAAAACAACCAGATTAATACCTAAAACTATCTATATAGAGTAGAGAAAATAATGCATCTATAATTGTTTATAAGACTTCATCTTCCTGATGCTTTGAATAATATACTGTTAATTTTACACTATTACTCATTTTAACTTTTTAATAAATTAGGCGTCCTCTAAAACCACCTTTTCAACATCAAATGGCTTTCCTAAATAAACCAATTTAAAGTCTTCTCCTATTTTATCAATTTTAGTATTATTGGAAGAAATAATATGTAATTCGCCTTCATTATCTTTTAAAAATAAAGGAATCATATCTACATTTTTATTCGTAATTTCAATAAGGTTTAAGTAATGTTCTTTGTCTTCTAAATCAATTTCTTGAATAGATGGATATTTTCTAGTGACTTCAGTTAATTTAATAAAATCATCGGTTTGAGAAAACAAACCTTCACTTGGTATGGTTTCAGGATTATTCATTTCATCAGTCGTTACCAATCTAAAAGAACCATTTTCACCAAATTGATCTCTAAACTTATTAATAGCGTACTTATTAATATCAGAATTACCAGTCATAGCCATTAAGTAACCAACATCATTTAATTCTATATTATCGGTTAACGCGTCAGAATATATATTAGTATTAATAGCTTCTAAGCCTAATTCTTTAGTTTTATTAATATTGCTTTGGTTACTATCTATTAACACCACATGTCTGCCATTGCTTTCTAAATAATGGCCTAATAAACGCGATATTTTTGAAGCACCAACAATTAAAATTCCGTTAGATTTTTTTAGAAATACACCTACAAGTCTTGCAAATAATCTTGCCGTAGTTGCATTTAATAATACGGTTCCTAATACAATAACAAATACTAATGGTGTAATATATTTTGCATCTGTTACGCCTTTACTCGCTAATTTTAATCCAAATAAAGAAGCAATACCAGCAGCCACAATACCACGAGGACCAACCCAACTTATAAACAGTTTTTCATTTAATTTTAGCGTAGAACCATAGGTGCTTAAAAACACACCAATTGGTCTTATTAAAAATACAATAACTAAGAAAAGTATAGCAGTTTTCCAATTATAGATTAATAGTAATTCGTCAAAATTAATATTAGCGGCTAATAGAATAAATAATATAGAAATTAAGAGGACACTTAGCGATTCTTTAAAATATAAAATGTCTTTAATATGTGGAGAATTAGAGTTACCCAAAACCATTCCCATTACAACTACAGCTAATAAACCAGACTCGTGAGCAAAGCTATCTGATAAAACAAAAACACCTAAAACTGCGGCTAACGAGAAAACATTGATAAGATAATGTGGTACCCATTTTTTATTTAAAATAAGATTAACGGCATGTGCAAAGGTGAAACCAAATGTAGAACCAAACAATACAATTTTTCCAAATTCTACTAGTGCTGTTTTAGTAAATTCACCTCCTGCATCTACACTAATAAATTCAAAAACTAATACGGCCACTAAAGCACCAATTGGATCAATAAGAATACCTTCCCATTTTAAAACAGCAGATACATCTTTCTTTAATGGTATATTTCTTAAAATAGGTGTTATAACCGTTGGACCTGTTACAATAATAAGACCTGAGAATAAAAACGATATTTCCCAGCTTAGCTCAAAGATAAATCGAGCAGCAACAGCAGCACCAAAAAATGTAACTATAGAACCAACTGTTATTAACTTTGTAATTACTGGGCCTACGTTTTTAATTTCACTTAATTTTAAAGTTAGTCCACCTTCAAAAAGTATAATACTTATAGCAAGAGATACAAAATAAAATAAACTTTCACCAGGAAAAAGACCTTCGGTTTCATTCCAAATAGGTTCTATCCACTTGGTTCCGTCACTACTTAAAAACTCAGCAGCAATTGGACCAACTAAAAGACCAATTAAAATTAATGGTAAAATTGCCGGAATCTTAAATTTCCATGCCACCCATTGTGCTAATATACCAAGTATAATAATTCCTCCTAATTCTAACATCTATCTGCTTTTTTTGTGAAAATACTAAATTAATATAATTTTTAAAGTGCAGTAATTGTATTTATAATCTAAAGGTTTTTAAAAATGTACTATCTTTCGTAACTTACTCATAAAACAATAATTACAAAATTGCCTTTAAAACCATTTAAAACTATAGGTATTGGTGTCACTTTTTCACCAAATCTAAAAGCAAATATTTATGAGGCCGCGCGATTGTCTCAAATGCTAAATACACGTTTGGTTTTAGTACATGTTGGTGATAAATCTTTAGAAAAAGAATCAAAATTTAAAGCCATTTTAAAACCATTCTTAGAAAATAATTTAGAAGTAGAAATTGTATTTAAGTCTGGTGATCCGGTTAATGTTATATTATCAACCGCAGAAAATAAAAGAATTGATTTATTAATTTTAGGTGCTTTACAACGCGAAAATTTCCTAAAATATTACGTTGGCTCTATTGCTAGACAAATTACTAGAAAAGCTAAATGTTCTATTTTACTTCTTATAAAACCATCTATAGAAAGAATACCTTGCCAGCATATAGTGGTTAATGGATTAAAAGACCCTAAAACTAAAGAAACTATTGCAGCTGCATTTTATGTTGCCAATGCTTTAGATGTTAATAAAATAACCATTGTTGAAGAAGTATCTAAAAATGAATTAGACGTAAAAGTAGAAGACGATAAATCTCTACGAATGGCCAATATTGTAAAAGAACGCATTAAACTTAGAGAAAATGCACGTGTAAAAGCTATTATTGAAGATATACCAGAAACGTACACAAAAGATGTGAAAATTAAATCGCAGCCCATTTTTGGTAAAAAGGGATATTCTATTGGTCATTATGCACAAATTGCCAGAGCAGATTTGCTCATTATGAATTCTCCCAGCAAAATGAACTTTTGGGACCGTCTCTTTCCACACGATATAGAGCATATTTTAACAGAACTACCAACAGATGTTTTAATTATTCAATGAGTCCAAAACGTAATAAATTAAACGTCTTTTTAAAAGCATTGCCTAAAAATATTTTTGCTGGTTTTGTAGTAAGTCTTATTGCATTACCACTAGGATTAGGACTAGCTATGGCAAGTGAAGCACCTCCTATTTCGGGTGTAATTGCTGCAGTAATTGGTGGTATTATAGTTTCAATTTTTGGTGGCAGTAACGTCACCATAACAGGGCCAGGAAACGGCTTGGTTGATGTGCTATTAGTAGCTGTAACAACACTAGGTTTAGAAAGTGCTTATGCAGCAATTATATGTTCTGGCATATTTTTAGCTGTTTTAGGATTCTTAAGATTAGGAAAACTAGCCGATTTTTTTCCGTCGTCTGCCATACAAGGCATGCTTGCCGCAATAGGTCTAATTATTCTAGGGAAACAATTTCATATTATGCTTGCTCATAAAATTAAACGAGCAGATACTATAGATTATTTAATTGAGATTCCCTACACTATAAACGACGCTATACATTACGATAAAACAGGCTTAATTTATGCAGCAGCTGCAGGTGTTCTAAGTTTAATAATAATGGTATTATACCCTAAAATTAGAAACAAGTATTTACAACTTATACCAGCACCAATGTGGATTGTTATATTCTCCATTGGATTTAGTTATTATTTTGAATTTATTGCGCACCAAGCCAACCCTATTTCTTCGGTGTATATGATTTCTGGTATTCCGGAGTTTAAAGCTATTATAGCACAATTACCAACCGTTAATTTTAGTAAAGCTGGTACATTTCCGTTTTGGTCTAGTGTTTTAGCCTTAACCTTAATTGCAAGTATAGAATCTCTTTTAAGTATAAAAGCAGTAGATAAATTAGATCCAGAAAAAAGACGTTCTAATGTAAATTTAGATTTAAAAGCTTTAGGTTTAGCTACTATTGGTAGTGGTTTTTTAGGCGGTTTAAATGTTGTAACTGTAATTGCAAGAAGTTCTGTAAACGTAAATAATAATGCAACTAATCGCTCATCTAACTTTTTTCATGCCACGTTTTTAGTCATTTTTATTGTGCTTTTTAGTACGCAATTAACGCGTATTCCTTTACCTGCTTTAATGGCTATTTTAGTGTATACAGGTTACAAATTAGCATCACCATCAACTATTAAAAGAATTTTTTCAATAGGAAAAGAACAAGCAATTATATTTTTAGTAACCCTTATTATAACCTTAAAAATAGGCTTGATTTCTGGAATTTTATCTGGTGTTATTGTTACTTTTTTAATTCATATTATCATTAATAAAAGTGCTTCGTTATTTTTTAGAAATGTTTTGAAGCCTAACGTCTTAATGTATCAAGAGCAAGACAATGGTAATTATTATGTAAGCATAAAACACTTTTGTAGTTTTTTAAATTTTTACAGATTAAAAGAAAAATTAGACGCTGTCCCAGAAAATAGAGATGTAATTATAGATTTTTCACTTTGTGAATTTGTGGATCACACAGTTATGGAAAACCTAAATAATTATCGTGATTTATTTATAAAAAGAGATGGTAATTTTGATGTCATTGGTTTAGATTTACACAATTCAGATTCTAAACACCCTTTTGCGCTTAGGCGCTTATTGCCAGTTCCCGGAATAATTAAAAGTGGACGTACAAAACGTCAAAAAACACTAGAAGAAATTGCTAAGAATTTTAATTTAATTTATGAATCTAAAAACGAAAAAAACACGCACTTTTTAAATAAATTTTATTTCTTTAGAATTAAAGTAGTTAATCATATTTATAATAAACTCACTGCCAAAAATGGATCAATTAGCATTTTTGATATCGAATTTTCTGAAGGTGAATTAATTGCTAAAGAAACGATTAAAACTACAATGTTGTTTATGACTCTAGAAAAGACCATTCCGAAATTTACGTTAGATCGTGAAGGTTTTCTTGAAAAATTATATGGTTTTGCTAGTCATAAAGATATTCCTATTAAAGAACACTCAGATTTTAACAAACGTTTCTATTTATTAGGTGATAATGCAACAGCCGTTAAATCACTTTTTAATACCGAAATCACTCATTTTTTTGAAAGTAATCCATACTATCATGTAGAATCTAACGGAGAGTGTTTGTTAGTTTTTAATAAAGAACGATTAGCAAGTACAAAAGAAGTAAAAGCTTTACTTGACTATGGCAAACGCTTAAAAGAAGTTATTTCTAAATAATTATTATTACAACTGTTCTGCAGATTCCGTTTTATAATATAAACGTTTTAAACTGCGTTTTAATAGCGAAAAACGGTACACACCTATCACAAAAAAGACCACACAAAAAATTAAAGCCACCAAAGCTAAATATTCAAAATTAGCAAACTCCTTAAGTTGGTAAAGTGCAATTGCTCCTAATAACAAATACAACGAAGAACGAATGTAAGATAATAACGTTCGCTCATTAGCTAAACGTGTTCGCTCTATGGCCAAATAATCTCTTAAAATTACTTTTTGATCAGGATTAAAATCGCGACCAAAACTCAATAAATACTTTTTTTTGAATGTAGTTTTTGGTGTTTTCATGAGTAGAAATAATTCAATTTTAAAGCCGAATAGTTAAATGTAATTATTTTTTAATAATAGATATAAGATAATATGCTTCAAATTTGTTAAAAATCCCGTAATTAATTGTTACTAACAACAATTAGTTTTAATCCTTTTAGTAATTTGCAAGACTTTTACATAATTTTTTGCAAATGAAATTATATCCTATTGAATCTGGAAATTTTAAGCTCGATGGTGGCGCCATGTTTGGTGTTGTTCCAAAATCTATATGGCAACGTACCAATCCTGCAGACAATAATAATATGATTGATATTGCTGCACGCTGTTTATTAATTGAAGATGGTGATCGCCTTATACTAATAGATACAGGTATGGGCAATAAACAAAGCGATAAATTTTTTGGGTACTATTTTCTTTATGGCAATGATAGTATAGATAAATCTTTAGCGTCTTATGGGTTTCATAGAGATGATATTACAGATGTATTTATGACGCATCTTCACTTTGATCATTGTGGAGGAAGCGTACAATGGAATAAAGATAGAACAGGCTATGAACCTGCTTTTAAAAACGCACACTTTTGGAGTAACCAAGATCATTGGAAATGGGCAACAGAACCAAACAGACGAGAGGTTGCTTCGTTTTTAAAAGAAAACATTCTACCAATGGAAGAAAGTGGTCAATTAAAATTTACAGATGTACCTGATCAACATATTTTAAAAAATTCTGCATTAGGATTTGATATTTTCTTTGCCAATGGACATACCGATAAACAAATGATTCCTATGATTACCTACAAAGGAAAAACCATTTGTTTTATGGCAGACTTATTGCCAACTGTTGGTCATTTACCTTTACCATTTGTTATGGGTTATGATACAAGACCTTTATTAACCTTAGACGAAAAAGAATTGTTTTTAAATAAAGCTGCGGATAACAACTTCTATTTGTTTTTAGAGCATGATGCGCATAACGAAATTATTACCGTTAAGCATACCGAAAAAGGCGTAAGACTAAACGAAACATTTACAACAAATTCAATATTTAATTAATACTTAAAAAAACGTATACTTTTAACGTAAACATAATTTATATTATAAGCGTAAAAAGGATATTTCAATTCAATAACAATAAATAAAAACAAATGAAATTTAATTACAGAATAGCTGCATATTTAGGATTTGCAGGAACAGTTTTATTAGGCTGTGGTACAGGAGATATTATATCTACACCAATAGAAAATATAGATACTTCACCTTTAAAAGTTACAGAATTAACAGATGCCGAAGCAAAAAATTGGGGCCATTTGGATCTTGTTAAAGATACAATTCCTGGTATGGCTGTAGATAAAGCTTATGCTGAAATTATAAAAGATAAAAAAGGTAAAACTGTAATTGTTGCTGTAATAGACTCTGGTATAGATATTGATCACGAAGATTTAGATGGTGTTATCTGGACTAATGAAGATGAAATACCAAACAACGGTATCGATGATGATAAAAACGGTTATATAGATGATATTCACGGTTGGAATTTCTTAGGAGATGCTTATGATGAACAATTAGAAATGACAAGAATAGTGGCTTCTGGTGACACAAGCAATCCTAAATTTTCTGAAGCTAAAACCGCATTAGAAGCAGGTATTGCACAATTATCGCCGACTAAAACACGTTATGAGCAAATTTATCAAGCCTTACAAGAAGCTGATACTGCCTTTACAAAACACTTTGGTACTGCAGATTATACAAATGATCAAGTAAAAGCATTAGAAACTACTGATGAAACTTTATTGAAACATAAATCTGTAGCTGCACAAATGAATAATTTTGGTTTAGAAAGTGTACAAGATGCAAAAGAAGAATTAAAAGGAGCTTTAGACGGTTTAGCTGAGCGTTTAAATACTAACTACAATGTAGATTTTAAAGGTAGAACAACTGGTGATAATCCAGATGATTTTAATGATAAGCCTGGTTATGGTAATGCAAACGTTAAGCCAGTAAAAAAATCTGAATCTCACGGAACACACGTTGCTGGTATCATTGCTGCAGAACGTAACAACGGTTTAGGAGCTAATGGTGTAGCAAACAACGTACAAATTATGTCAGTTAGAGCAGTTCCAAATGGAGATGAGTACGATAAAGATGTAGCTAAAGCAATACGTTATGCTGTAGATAATGGCGCACAAGTAATTAATGGTAGTTTCGGAAAATCTTTTTCTCCACACTCTCAATGGGTAAGAGATGCTATTAAGTACGCATCAGATAATGATGTTGTTTTTGTACATGCTGCAGGTAATGATAGTAAAGATGTAGATGTTGAAGCTAATTTTCCAGATGATAATGTAGATTACGTTGAAATTTCTAACACATATATTAGAGTTGGTGCCTTAACATCTAAATATGGTTCTAAAATGGTTTCTGGTTTTTCTAATTACGGAAAAAATAATGTAGATGTTTTTGCACCAGGTTCTGCTATCTATTCTACATTCCCAGAAAACGAATATAAAAGCATTAGCGGAACTTCTATGGCTGCGCCTGCTGTTGCTGGTGTGGTTGCTTTAGTACGTTCTTACTATCCTAAATTATCAGCTGCACAAGTAAAACAAGTAGTTTTAGATTCTGGCTTAGCTTTAACAACTAAAGTTGTAGTAGGTGGCGATGCTTCTAATGTAAAATCATTTTCAGAATTATCTAAAACCGGTAGAATAGTTAATGCTTTTAATGCGTTAATTATGGCTTCTAAACTTTAATAAAATAATTTTTACATGAAACATTTCATTTTCAGCATTTTTTCTCTCTTAGTTTTATCGGCTTGTGCTGCCTCTAATACAACTGCAACTACCGTAACTAAAGTTACAGATTCTGTAAACGGTTATTGGCAACAACATGTTGATTATTCTATGGAGATTGATATGGATACTAAAAATTATCAATACAAAGGCAAGCAGATGTTAGTGTATACTAATAACTCGCCAGATGTACTTAAAAGAGTATATTACCATTTGTATTTTAATGCTTTTCAGCCTGGAAGTGAAATGGATGTACGTTCTCGTACTATTAAAGATCCAGATCCTAGAGTTGGTGATCGTATTAGTAAACTTCAGCCTAATGAGATTGGTTATATTAAAGTTAATTCTTTAAAACAAAACGGTACTTCTATTTCTTACGACACTGTAGGTACCGTTTTAGAAGTAAAATTAGATCAACCTATTCAACCTGGTGAAAAGGTAACTTTTGAAATGGATTTTGATGCACAAGTACCAGTTCAAATTCGTCGTTCTGGCAGAAATAACAAAGAAGGTGTAGCATTATCAATGACACAATGGTATCCTAAATTAGCAGAATATGATGAAGAAGGTTGGCATGCTGATCCTTATATAGGAAGAGAATTTCATGGTGTTTGGGGAAATTTTGATGTAAAATTAACCATTGATAAAGATTATGTAGTTGGTGGAACAGGTTATTTACAAGGTGAACCAACTAAAAAATCTGGTAAGAAAACACATCATTTTAAAGCACCTAATGTACATGATTTTACTTGGGCTGCAGATCCAGATTTTATTCATGATACGTTCCAAATGCCAAACGGTCCTTTACTTAATTTCTATTATAAAAAAGATTTAGAAAAAGAGTATTTAGACAATTGGAAAAAGTTACCAGCAGAAACAGCTAAGCTTATGGCTTATTTTAGCACTAACGTTGGTAAATATCCTTACGATCAATATTCTGTAATACAAGGTGGTGATGGCGGAATGGAATATGCTATGTGTACTTTAATTACTGGAAAACGTAAGTTTGGCAGTTTATTAGGTGTTACTGCACATGAGTTAGCCCATACTTGGTTTCAATTTTTATTGGCAAGTAACGAGTCTAAACATGAGTGGATGGATGAAGGTTTTACAACTTATATTTCTACTTTAGCCATGAACTCACTTAAAGAAGAAAAGAAACCAAATCCACTTTCTGGTGCCTATAGAGGTTATTTAGGTTTAGCCAATTCTGGTTTTGAACAGCCTTTAACAACACACTCTGATCGTTATTTATTAAATAAGGTTTATGGAGCTGCTGCATACAACAAAGGTGCCGTATTTTTAGCGCAATTAGGTTATGTAATTGGATCAGATAATTTAGAAAAAACCATTAAAAAGTATTTTAATGATTTTTCATTTAAGCACCCAAAACCTTTTGATATTATAAGAACCGCAGAGCGTATTACAGATTTTGAACTCGATTGGTATTTTATTGATTTTGCACAAACAACTAACACTATAGATTATGGTGTTAAAAACATAGAAGGAAAATCCATTACCTTAGAGCGTATTGGTTTAATGCCAATGCCTTTAGATATTTCTGTTACTTATACAGACGGAACAACAGAAACATTTTATATTCCTTTACAAATGATGCGTGGTGAAAAGCCTACCTCAGCTACAATAGTTAGTGATTGGGCTTGGGCCATGCCAACGTATACTTTTAAAACGAAAAAAACTGTAAAATCTGTTGAAATTGATCCATCTCAAATGATGGCAGATGTTAATAGAGAAAATAATTTGTTTACGGTAGAGTAAACTTATTAAACAATTTTAAATTAAAAAGAGCGCAACTAATTGTTGCGCTCTTTTTTATGATACCATTTAGATTTTAAACTAAAAACGTTGTTTATAAACAACATCACCTTTGTAATTAAAAACACGCCAAGTTCCGTCTTGGTTATCTCTTTTGTACTTTCCTTTTATTTTTAGTTTTCCGTTACTATAATATTCTATATATTCTCCATGTTTTAGTCCATTTTTAAGTTCTACAGAAAATCTAACTTTACCATTATAATATTTTTTAGTGAACTTCTTAGCGGTTAAATCTGAAGGAAAAATTTCTTTAATATTAAATACTGCTGCTTTATTAATATTATCATCAGTTATTTCAACAGGTTTATTTGAAGAATTTCCTTTTTTTACAATTGGTGAATCTGTAAATTTATATTTAGTTTTTACAGTTTCTGGATCCTCATAGTCAACTACTATTTTTGTTTCAAATAAATCATCTTCTGGCTTTAGTTGAATTCCTATTTGCGAAAAACATATAAAATAATCCTTATTATCTCTCAATTCTTTTTTAGTTGTGGCATCAACAAAATTGTAAGCACTATTGTATAAATTAGGAGAGTTTATATATGCAAAGACTGTAGATCTGCTATCAAAATTATTATCAAAATCTTCAAAGGATTCAAAATTTGCTAAGGTTTCATCATTAATGTAGCTAGTGATTATGCTTTTTAGAGTGTTTGGGTGATTACTAAAAACCACATAATCGTCTATAATTGTAAAATAAGGTTTATCAATTTCCTTAAATAAATCGCCTAGTAAAATTTTAAAAAAGCCTTTAATATCCATAAAATTTATAGAATGACCTTTATAACTAACTTCCTTAAATTTTACCGGACTTTTACGTCTTATCTGTTCTAATATAAACTGCAAATTTTTGTTAGCATCATCACTATCAGTTGCTTTTAAAATTAATGCCACATCTTTTTTAGAGTTAGTAACGGTAGAATGTAATTGTACTAAGGCAATTTCATCATCTATCCAACTTACAAAATGCTTTTTTAAATCTATTTTTAAGAAATTTTCAACTTGTTCTGTACCATCTAAATAGCTTTTAAATTCTTCTGGTTTTTCTTTTAAAACACTTTCAAAATTTCCATAGAATTTTTCAAAACTATCAAATGAAAAACTGAGATAAAAAGCAGTTTGTTTAGGTGCAATTTCTGTAATTTTGCGCGAACTTTTTCCAGAATTTTGAAGCGATTTTAAATACAAACTTGCATCGTCATTAAAATTAGTGATTCCGTTTGCAGAGATTGTATTATCATCTACATTAAAATTAAATCCGCTAAAATTTAAACTATTACTTAATGTTTTGGTAAATGCTCCTGGCTCATTAGAAAACACTTTTAAATAATCTTCTAGATACTTGTATTGTACGTAAAGTCTAAACATATCGCCATATCCAACTTCTTTTTCAACTTCAATATATTCTAAATTTCTTCCTATTTTAGGTTCTAAATATTGATCAATTGATGCTTCAACCAATGTATGAACATAAGACGCAATCATTTGATTTTTTATAAAACTGATATGTAATGTTTCGCGCTCTTTTACATCATAGATTTCTATAATTTCGTGATTGTGATATTTTCGTTTACTTACCTTATAATTACTATTTGTAAACGTATTTAAGTGATCTTTAAGAATATTTAGTTTTGCTATTTTTTGTAGGTCTACCACATAGAAAAAATCGTATTTTTTAGGTTTATAGACGTGTGCAGATACTAAAATTTCCCTATTCCCTATTCTATTAAAAATACTTTTTTCTTTTTTAAAAATAGTATCTATTTTATTTAGACTTTCTGCGAGTTCATTAAAGTAAGAATTGGTATTAAGATGTTTCCATATATCGCTTTTACTAATTTCATCCCAATTATCTATTGGATCTTGAGTTTCAATAATATAAACTGCATCTTCAGGAACCAGATAAATAGATTTTAAATTGTCATTATTATCTATGTAAAAACTATAAAATGAATATAAGCCTAAACTTAATATAAGTAGAGTTATAACAACCAGAGTTTTCTTTTTTGTCATTATACTGCAGTATTAGAGTTAAATTAAATAAATCATTACAACAAAAATAACCGAATAATATTGTAATAAAATTTTAGAAGAAATTTAAACCATTAAATAGCTATTTTCTTAATTTTTAGTACTAAAACTTTAGTATTGACAAGATTTAAACGTACTTTGTTAAATAAAATATGGTATTAAGTTTTTAAAGCTTTATTAAAAGTATAATGTCTCAAAATGTCTTTTAAATATTCTAAAAAAGATAAACTAAAAAGTAAAAAGTTAATAGAGCAACTTTTTACAGAAGGGAAAGCTGTAACTGCCTATCCGCTAAAGCTTATATATCTAAAAACAGATTTTGAAAACGGTTTACAACTAAAAACAGGTGTTTCTGTTAGTAAACGATTACATAAAACAGCAGTTTCTAGAAATAATATAAAACGTTTACTTCGCGAAGCTTATAGACTTAATAAACCCTTGTATTTTAACAATAGTTCTGGCTCTTTTGCGTTTATGATTTTATATTTAAGTAAAGATGGAACAACTTTTGATAAAGTTAACCATAGTATGAAATTGTTGTTTAAAAAATTCTTAGCTAAAAATGAACTATCCATAAAAAAAGCAGATTCTAAAACTATACTCTAATGAAAAGACTTTTACATAAAAAAATACTAATTCCTGCTGTAGCAGTAATTATCTTTTTTAGTACCACAGCATTCAAAAATGATTTCTTCGAAATTGCAAAACAAATAGAAATATTTACAACGCTCTTTAAGGAAATTAACATGAACTATGTGGATGATACTAATCCTGGTGATTTAATGGATACTGCTATAAAAAGCATGTTAGAGGATTTAGATCCATATACACAGTTTTACAACGAGCAAGACGTAGAAGCCTCTAGAATTAATAATGCAGGCGACTATACAGGTATTGGCGCAAAAGTGTTAACGTTAAAAGATAAATTAGTAATTGTAGAACCTTACCAAGGTTATGCAGCTGATAAAGCCGGTTTAAAAGCTGGTGATGAAATTATTAAACTAGACAATGTTACCATTAAAGATTATGAGAATGATGCAGCCAATATTTTACGTGGTGCAGCAGGTACAGAAGTTAATGTGACTTATAAACGCCAAGGAAAAACAAAAACTGTAAAAATTATAAGAGAATCTTTAGAGATAAAAGCAGTGCCTCATTACTCTATGGTAGATGAAAAAACAGGCTATGTGGTTTTAAGAAAATTTAATGATAAAGCTTCTTCAGAAACAATTAAAGCTATAAAAGCGTTAAAAAATCAAGGTGCAACACAATTAATATTAGATTTAAGAGGAAATCCTGGTGGTTTACTACATGAAGCAGTTAATGTTACTAATATTTTTGTTCCTAAAAATCAATTAGTAGTTACTACAAAATCTAAAGTAAAAAAATATAATAAAACCTATCACACACAAAGAGAACCAATTGATACAGAAATTCCGCTAGTAGTTTTAATAGATGGAAGTAGTGCCTCTGCAAGTGAAATTGTGTCTGGTGCATTACAAGATATGGATCGTGCAGTTGTTGTTGGTACAAGAAGTTTTGGTAAAGGTTTAGTACAACGACCAAAACCATTAACCTATGGTACACAAATGAAAATTACAATTTCTAGATATTATACACCTTCTGGTCGTTGTATACAAGCTTTAGATTATTGGAATAGAGACGAAAACGGAAATGCAACAAGAACAAAAGAAGAAAATTATAATGTATTTAAAACTAAAAATGGACGGAATGTTTATGATGGTGGAGGCGTACAACCAGATATAGAAATAGAATTTTCTAAACAAACACCAATTACTAAGGCTATATCTAACGAAAACCTTGTGTTTAACTATGCAACCAAATACTATTACGATAATAAAATAAACGACTTAAAAGAATTTGAATTTTCAGATTCTGATTTTAAAAAATTTAAAAACTATTTAAAAACAAGTGGTTTTAACTTTAAAACTAAAACCGAAATAGCATTAACAAATGCAATAAATGTGGCTAAAGAAGAAGAATTAGACGGTGTTATTAAAACTGAATATACAGACCTAAATAACGCTTTACAATCTTATAAATCTAATGCCATTGACAACAATAAAAAACAATTAAAATCATTACTAACAGACGAAATTATTAAACGTTATTTTTACAGTGAAGGTTTATATTCTTATTATACGGCTAATAATACCGAAATAAAAAAGGCAAAAGAAATTTTAAATAATCCATCACAATACACAAGTATATTAAGATAAACGCTATTTTTTTTCTATATTTAACATCGTAAACATTTTCTGTTAGTAAGAAAATTATTATAAAATGAAGTCCCTAGTTATCCTTTTGTGCTTATGCTTTCAATTATCTTTTTCTCAAGAAGAATTGAAACACGAAGTTTATTTTGAAACCGACCAGCACGATATACCAGAAACAGAACATAGTAGATTATTACTATTTTTAACTAAAATTGAAGATATTGATATCGAAAAAATATCAATTTACGGATTTACAGATGATAGAGGTAGTGATAATTATAATTTAGTATTATCTCAAAACAGAGCAGAATCTATAAAAGAAGTATTTTCTAATAATGAATTTGACGAATCTGTAATTACCAATGTAGATGGTAAAGGCGAAATTTTAGTAAACGTTGTACACGAAGAAAATCTTAATAAAATAAGAGGATTAAATCGTAAAGTTGAAATTATTGTAACACCTGTTTATCCGCCAAAACCAGAAGAAGTAGTACCAGAAAAAAAAGACACCAAAGATATTTTAAAAGGCGAATTAAAAGAAGGCGATAAAATTCTATTAGAAAACTTATTGTTTAGAACAGGTTATAGTTACTTAACTAAAGAGTCTAAAGTTGTATTAGATGGCATTGCAGAAATTTTAGTAGAACGTACTAATGTTTATTTTACCATTGAAGGTCATGTGTGTTGTACAGAAGGAACTAGAGATGCTATTGATCGTAAAACTAAAAAAAGAAACCTTTCTATGGCTCGTGCTAAATACATATACGATTATTTAGTAAAAGCAGGCGTAAAACCTTATAGAATGAAATTTGCTGGTATGCGACGTAAATTTCCGCTTGGTGGTGAACCAGAATTAGATAGACGTGTAGAAATTTTAGTGACTAAAATTTACGAGAAAAAATAAAATCTTATAAAAAACTAAGAACGCAGCATAGCAATATGCGCAATACCATCTTCTAAGTATGCCTCGCCTATTTCTTTAAATTCTAAATTGTTATAAAAACGTTTTAAATACACTTGGGCAGAAATCTTAATTTCGCTTTGGTTATAATATGTTTTAATAGCTTTTATAGAAGCCTTCATAATTTCATAACCGTATTGGTGTTGCCTTTCAGTTTTTAGCACTACTACTCTACCAATACTCGCTTCTTTAAAATAATCACCTGGTTTAAAAATACGTGTATAAGCCACTAACTTGTTATCTTTAAAACCTAAAATATGTAAAGCTTTTTGGTCTTTACCATCAATATCTTGGTAAACACAATCTTGCTCTACTACAAAGACTTCACTACGTAATTGTAATAAACTATATAATTCATCAATAGAAAGTGCCTTAAAATCGCTTATTTTAATTGTTAACATAATTAATCTTGTACAATAATATCTTTGGTATCACTTTTTCCAAATTCTGGTTGAATATTTACATGGTTAATATCGTATTTATTATATATAAAATCTTCAATTTTACTACGTATAACATCAAATTCTGTTAATGAAATATCTTTTTCAAAATCTACATGTGCTTCAAAATGTATCTCTTCTTCATTTAATTGCCAAACATGGACATGATGCACGTTACTAATAGTTTCAAAACTATTAAGCTTTGTTACAATTTCATCTACCGGAATTGAATCTGGTGTAAATAACATAAGAACTTTAGTTGATGCTTTTAATAAAGCAAAACCCATCCAAATTAAATATAAAGCAATTAAAAATGTAAGTACACTATCTATCCACCAAATTTGATAAAACTTCATTAAAAGTCCACCAACTAAAACAGCCACACTTGCCATCATATCTGTTAAGAGATGTAAGTATGCGCTTTTCATATTCATATTAGATTTGGCATTATTCTTTAATAATAATACACTAAAACCATTTCCTATAATAGCCATTACAGATAACCAAATAACCAAATTAGATTCAATCTGTTGTGGATTTTGAAAACGTTTTACTGCTTCAATAATAAGCAGTACAGCAACAATTATTAACGTAGAAGCATTAATAAAAGCAGCCAAAATTTCGGCACGTTTATAACCAAAAGTACGTTTTAAAGACGCTTTTCTTTTGACTAATTTATGAGCAATGTAACTTATAATTAAAGACACTACATCACTAAAATTATGTAAAGCATCACTTAATAAAGCTAAACTACTAGAAAGCAAACCACCAATAACTTGGGCAACAGTGATTGCTATATTAAAAAAAATGGAAATTAATAGATTACGACCATTTAGATCGTGTGCATGCAAATGCGAATGTGAATGAGAGTGACTCATATTTTATCAATTTAAAATTGATAGTTTAGATGTTTAGCAAGACAGCGGTATTTTATCTACTCTATTTTGATGACGACCACCTTCAAAATCAGTATCTAAAAACGTATCTACCATTTTAATAGCTTGAGGAATAGATGTAAAACGCGCAGGTATACAAAGTATATTTGCATTATTATGCAAACGTGTGAGTTCCGTAATTTCACTAGTCCAACAAACACCAGCTCTTACGTGTTGATATTTATTAGCCGTCATTGCAACGCCATTTGCACTACCACAAATTAAAATGCCAAAATCTACTTTGTTAGCTTCTACATCTTTAGCTACAGGATGCACAAAATCTGGATAATCAACACTATCTAAAGTATCAGTTCCATAGTTATTAACAGTATAACCCTTAGCTTCTAAATGTTTTACAATGGCAAATTTATAATCTGGTCCTGCGTGGTCGTTTCCTATTGAAATAGTCATAATATGTAAATTATCTTATTAAACATCAAAGTTAATAATTGCTTATAAGTAAGCATAACTAATACTGCCTTTCTTATTCATAAATTTTAAGTTTGAAACTTATACGCTTCAAAAATTTTTATAATTACTGTTTATAAGTCTAACTAAAAATGATCACTACTTGTTAATAACTGTTTACAAGTATTGAAAATAAAAATTAGGATTATCCACTTATTTTTTCAAACCAAAATACAGATGAGATTACCAAATAAGTTAGTCCTTTTTTAAAATTGAGTTATTAAAGATCATTTGTATTGAAATGAACAGTATTTTATAAAAAACATATCAGTCATTTCTATTAACAACGGTTATTAACAGTTGTTAATAGCTTTTAAAATAACCTTTAAAATGAAGTAGTTATATGTAAACTTAATGTTAACTAAGTATTAAGTAATTCTAATAAGTCACTTCTCAAAATAAAACCTTAAAAAGTTATACCAACTATTAACAACCTATAATAACCACCATTTTATTTTTTAAATTTTAAAAGAAAAAAGATAATATGTATATATATGTTGATAACATCAATTTTTATTTATTTAACGTTCTCTAAACAACTTTAAAAAATTAAAACGTAACTTTGTAGTAAACTTAATAACCTCTCTTCGCCTTATATTAAGTTTTAAATTAGAATTCCTATCACTTATAGGAAATGAATATGATTACAAATTAAATGACAAAAAAGAAAAAAAAGAAGTCTAAAAAAGGGATTTCAAATCTTACAAATACTATTCTGGGTATTTTAAAAAAAGACAGAAACAAAACTTTTAATTATAAACAGATTGCAGCTATACTTGGCGTAAACGATACTAGTAGCCGAAATCAAATTATAAAGAAACTTCATCAACTTAAAGCTAAACAAGAGATAGAAGAAGTAGATCGTGGTAAATTTAAAGCTATTGTAAATACAGAGTATCATACAGGTATTTTAGATTTATCTTCTAAAGGAAATGGTTATATTATTTGCGATGATTTTGAAGAAGATGTATTTATTGCTTCAAACAATATCAACAAAGCTTTAAATGGCGATGAAGTAGAATTTTACGCCTATAAAAGAAGACATAGAGGTAAAAAAGAAGGGGAAATTACCAATATTATTAAACGTGCAAAAACTGAGTATGTTGGTACAATTCAAATTCACGAGAAAAAGAATTTTGCCTTCGTTGTGCCAGATAGTAACAAAATGTACACGGATATTTTTGTACCTATCAATAAAATAAACAAAGCCGAAGATGGCGATAAAGTATTAGTATCGTTAGAAGATTGGCCATCTAAGGCAGATTCACCAAACGGTAAAGTGATAGAAGTACTTGGTAAACCAGGTGAACATGGTACTGAGATTAATTCTATTATGGCAGAGTATGGATTACCTATGGAGTTTCCTCATGAGGTTGAAGCCTATGCTAATAATATAGATTTAGAAATTAAACCAGAAGAAATTGCTAAGCGACGCGATATGCGTAAAGATTTAACCTTTACCATAGATCCTAAAGATGCTAAAGATTTTGATGATGCCTTATCGTTTACAGTTTTAGAAAATGGTTTATACGAAGTTGGAATACATATCGCAGATGTATCGCATTATTTACAACCAGGAACCGTTTTAGATGATGAAGCTTACGAGCGTGCAACCTCTATTTATTTAGTAGATAGAGTAGTACCAATGTTACCAGAAATTTTATCTAATGGAGCCTGTTCTTTGCGTCCACACGAAGAAAAATATACCTTTTCTGCAGTGTTTCAAATGAATGATAAATGCGAAATTAAAAACGAATGGTTTGGTAGAACCGTAACCTATTCTGATGCGCGTTTTGCATACGAAGAAGCACAAGCTATTATAGAAAACAATCCTGGAATGCCAACCAAAGCTGCAATTTTAGATATAGATACTACAATTCCTACCGAAGTTTCATTAACCGGAAAAGCATATAAAACTTCTAATGATATTGCTTTTGCAGTATTAAAAATGAATGAATTAGCGCGTAAAATGCGAAGCGCTCGTATGCGAGATGGTGCTATTTCTTTTGATAAAGTTGAAGTTAAGTTTAATTTAGATGAAGAAGCAAACCCAGTTGGTGTATTCTTTAAAACAAGTAAAGATGCTAATAAATTAATTGAAGAATTTATGTTGTTAGCTAACAGAAAGGTTTCAGAATTTGTTGGTAAACAGAAAAAAACATTTGTTTATAGAGTTCATGATGAGCCAGATGAATCTAAATTAGCACAACTTCAAACCGTTGTAGGTCGTTTTGGACATAAATTAAATTTTAGAGACAAAGGTAGTATTGCTTCTTCCTTAAATAATTTACTAAAAGATGTTGTAGGTAAAAAAGAACAAAATTTAGTAGATACGTTAACTATTAGAACCATGTCTAAAGCAGAATATACCACACATAATATCGGTCATTACGGTTTAGCTTTTGAGTATTACAGTCACTTTACATCACCAATTCGTCGTTATCCAGATGTCATGGCACATCGTTTATTACAACGCTATTTAGATGGCGAAAAATCAGCTAATCAAGAGGTTTATGAAGAGCGTTGTAAACATTCTAGCAACATGGAATATTTAGCAACAAAAGCAGAACGCGATTCTATTAAATACATGCAAATTCGTTTTATGCAAGATCATCAAGACGAAGAATTTTTGGGTGTAATCTCAGGTGTAACAGATTGGGGAATTTATGTAGAAATTATTTCAAATAAATGTGAAGGCATGGTTAGTGTGAGAGATATGAAAGATGACCACTACCAATTTGATCAAGATCAATATGCTATGATTGGTAAAAATTCTGACGTTGTATATCAACTTGGAGATGAAGTAGTTGTTAAAGTTAAAAATACTGATTTAACAAAAAAACACTTAGACTTTTATATGGTAGGTAAACCAGAAGTAGATACTGAATAAGTTTAATTTTAGTTGTTAAGTGTACGTTTTTATCTTCATTCAAAACAAATAGAATTGTAACTTTACAGTATATAAAAAATCTAATAAGAAAATACTCAGAAAATGATACTGACTACAACTAACTCAATAGAAAACCATAAAATAATTGATTATTTAGGTATTGTAACTGGTGTTGCCATGAATAAAGAAGCGTTATCTATGGGTTTTAGTATGTCTAAATATTATACTAAAATACAGAATAGTATAGAAGATGTTAAAGAAGAAGCGTTTCAAACGTTACAAAATAATGCAGCAAAATTAAAGGCAAATGCTGTAGTTGGTATTAAAATAGAAATAGAATTAACTACTAGTAATTATGCAATGGTTTCAGTAACAGGAACAGCAGTAAAAGTTGCCGTTTAATTATGAAAACATCTACAAAAGCAAGTATATATGTATTCTTAATCTTCTTAGTCACTTATTTGATTATTAGATTCGGAATTCAGATGATATTTCAAGATATAAACAGATATGTATTAACAGCGGTTTCGGCATTATTAACGCTATTATTATCACCACAAAGACGTATTGTAAAAAAACGTTCTGGAGACGAAATTCAGCTTAAATGGTTATTTAGTAATAAAGTAATTATCTTAAAATAAATTTTTTAAAAATGAAACAAATAATATCCATATTGTTTATAGTTTTTGGTTTTTATGTAAATGCTCAAGATGCTATAGAAAAAACTATAGGTGAATTTACAACTGTTAAGGTTTTTGATTTAATTCATTTAAAAATGATTCAATCAGATGAAAATAAAGTAGTTATATCTGGTAAAAATAAAAATGATGTTGAAGTTGTTAATAACAACGGAAAGCTTAAAATACGCATGAATCTTGAAGAAAGTTATGATGGTAATGATACTGTTGTACAATTATACTTTACTTCTGTAGATGTTATAGATGCTAATGAAGGGGCTAAAGTGACATTTAAAGGAACACTAAAGCAATACGAAGTTGATTTAAGAACGCAAGAAGGTGCTGAGATTACAATTAATTTAAAGACTACTTACGCTAATATGAGAGCTGTAACTGGTGGTGTAATTAATGTCACTGGTACTTCTAAAAATCAAGATATTTCTATTTATACTGGAGGTGTTTTTAATGGTGAAGAATTTATTACAGAACATACCGAAGTAAGTATTAATGCAGCTGGTGAAGCGTATGTAAATGCATCAGAATTTGTAGAAGTAAGAATAAAGGCTGGTGGTGATGTGTTTATTTATGGTAAGCCAAAAACAATAGATGAAAATACACTGCTTGGTGGTAGAATAAAACGTATGTAAAGTCCACTTAGTTTCTTACATTTGTGTAAAGCTAAATTTTATAGATGTTAGACGATATTTTAGCAGCGATTCCTTTTGGAATTATATTAGCCTTTACTATTGGTCCTGTGTTTTTTGTGTTATTAGAAACAGGTGCAACTAAAGGCTTTACAAGCGCTGTTATATTTGATTTAGGCGTTATTTTTGCTGATATCGTATTTATCTTTGTTATATTTTTTAGTACAGATTCTCTTTTAGATAAAATTAAAGATGACCCAAAACTTCTTGTATTTGGTGGCACTTTATTAGTGGTATATGGTCTTATAAGTTTTATAAAAACTTCCAAATCATTTCGTTCTATAGTTAGAGAACATCATCGAATAGAACTACCTAAAAAGGATTACGGTAAACTTTTTATTAAAGGATTTTTACTCAATTTTATTAATATTGGTGTACTGTTAGGTTGGTTAGGTTTTATAGTTATTGGTACATCTATTACAACTTCAAAAAACGGCGTTACCATTTTTATTACAACTATGTTAATTTCTTATTTCTTAACGGATTTAATAAAAATAGCAGCTGCAAAAAGACTACGTAGTAAACTAACACCAAGGCGTATTTTTAAGACTAAAAAGATTGTGTCTTTAGTGATTTTGATTTTCGGAATTTTTTTATTGGTTCAAGGACTTTTTCCTAAGGTTTATGAGAAAAGTATAGAGCAGATTGAAAAGGTAAATCCTATTAATTAAAACGTTATGGAAAACGTATATGCTGGTTTACAAGATAGAATTAAAGCTGCAGTTGCAGATGGAATTCTATTAATTGTTATAATGTATAGCATTACAGAAATTCTTAAGTTTTTTAATGATGTACCTTCGTTGTTAAGAATGTCTTTATTTATACTATTCTTCTTTTTATACGAGCCTTTAATGGTGTCTATTTTTGGCTTCACTGCAGGACATTATTACTTTGATATTAAAGTAAAAAGAGAGAATAATCATGATAAAAACATAAGTTTTCCATTAGCAGTATTAAGATTTATATTAAAGTTTTTTTTGGGTTGGGTGTCTCTATTAAGTGTTACTGGTACTGATAAAAAGCAAGCTATTCATGATAAGATTGCGAGTTCTGTGGTATTAATAGATTAAATATTTTAAATGCAATATAAAGTTTTAACCTTTCCTTTACGTCTTTCATTAATCATCTTAATTTTTGGAGCGCTATTTAAAATTATGCATTGGCCATATGTAACCCAATTAATGTTAATTGGTGGAGTTTTAATAGGAATTTTATATAGCATTCGTTTTATAAAAAAAGTTTATAAGTCTAAGTTAGATTATATAAAATTAAGTCTAGTTTTAATCTGGGTTTTTAGTTATTTAGTTAAAGTATTTCATTTATTTAATATGCCATATGTATTTGAAATACTATTGGTTACACTATTTATCTACTGGTTTTTTGTAGAAGGTATATATTATTTTAAAAACAGAAAATACAGGAGTAATAAATTGATAAAAGGCATTTATTACGTTTTTATTGTAGTAACATTTGTAACTTTAAGTTGCGGAATTATATTTAAAATTCAACATTGGCCTTATGGTGCAATACTCTTTACACTTGGTATTTTACAATTATGTATGTTGTTGATTTTAGATTATTTTTTAATTGATAGAAGTCAAGAAAATAGAAGAGATAAAAAATAAAAAAGCCTCTAAGAGAACTTAGAAGCTTTTTGAGGTGTCGAGCGGATTCGAACCGCTGTAGATGGTGTTGCAGACCACTGCCTAGCCACTCGGCCACGACACCTTATAATCATCTCAATAGATTTATTGAGAGCGCAAATATAAAAATTATATATGTTTTAGCCTAAATAGGATTACTTTTTTCGCTTCTGACACATTTTTATGGTAACCATCTCAACGTCACCACCTATTGGAGGATTTATTTTACTAACCGCAATTGTTGTTTTGGTAATTAATGAATCTTCTTTAAAAACACGGTCTAAAATACGCTGAGCAACCGTTTCTAAAAGTTTAGAAGGTTTAGCCATTTCTTCACGCACAACTTTGTTTAGAAAAACATAATCTACAGTATCACTTAAGTCATCAGATTTAGATGATTTTTTTAAGTCAGCCTTAACTTCAATATCAACTCTATAATCACTTCCAATAGCTGTTTCTTCTTTTAAACAACCATGATTTGCAAATACACGGATGTTTTCAACTTTTATTATTCCCATGATTCAAAAGTAATATTTCTTAATGAATTTCAGTCGCTTTTCGCAGTTGAAGGGATGTTCTCAGCAAACGTCTGGATTCTTGTCTATAACAGCGAAGCGGACTTTTATCTTTTTATACTAATTCGTAAATAAATCAAAAACATTACTCAATGCACTAGTTTTCGCTTTATAAAATTCTGTATAACTACATTTTTTACAAGTAACAGAGCTAAATTTTTTATTCTGAATATCAAATATTTTAGACCATCGTCCACCAGTGGCTCTCATTTCATCGACTTCATAGGTGGTATTATCACATTTTGGGCAGTTATAATTCATAATTTTCTGTATGTTTTGATTTATACTATCAGTCTAAAAAGATAAATAAATGTTACATTTTGTTTAATTTTACCAACTGGAATAATGATGTTGATATTTAGCGTTATGTATATATGTTTTACTTAGCACTAATAGCCAACAGCTAATACCTTACACATGTCAGAAGAAACAAAATCACTCAATTTTATTGAGCATATTATAGAAGAAGATTTAGCTAATGGTTTAGCAAAAGATAAACTTCGTTTTCGTTTTCCACCAGAACCAAATGGCTATTTACACATTGGTCATACTAAAGCTATTGGAATTAGTTTTGGCTTAGGAGAAAAGTATAACGCACCTGTTAATTTAAGGTTTGATGATACTAATCCTGCAAAAGAAGAACAAGAATATGTAGACGCTATAAAACGTGATATTGCTTGGCTAGGTTATAAATGGGAAAATGAATTGTACTCTTCAGATTACTTTCAGAAGTTATACGATTGGGCCATTTTAATGATAAAGGATGGTAAAGCTTATGTAGATTCTCAATCTTCTGAAGCTATGGCAGAACAAAAAGGAACACCGACACAAGTTGGTACTAATAGTCCTTATAGAGATCGTTCTGTTGAAGAAAATTTAGAATTATTTGAAGGCATGAAAGCCGGAAAATTCTCAGCTGGTACACATGTTTTACGTGCTAAAATAGACATGGAAGATCCAAATATGTTAATGCGAGATCCTATAATGTATCGTATTATGTATGCGCATCACCATAGAACTGGTGATGATTGGTGTATTTACCCAATGTACGATTGGACGCATGGCGAAAGTGATTATATAGAACAAATTTCACATTCATTATGTTCATTAGAATTTAAACCTCACAGAAAACTTTACGATTGGTTTAAAGATAATGTTTATGAATATAGTAAAGAAAACTATCCATTACCACCAAAACAACGCGAATTTGCACGCCTTAATTTAAGCTATACCATTATGAGTAAGCGTAAATTATTACGTTTGGTAGAAGAAGGTGTTGTCTCTGGTTGGGATGATCCACGTATGCCAACAATTTCTGGCTTGCGTCGTCGTGGTTATACACCAAATTCAATCAGAAAATTTATTGAAAAAGTTGGTGTTGCAAAGCGCGAAAACGTCATTGATGTTTCACTTTTAGAATTTTGTATACGAGAAGATTTAAATAAAACAGCAAATAGAGTTATGGCTGTTTTAGATCCCGTAAAAGTGGTAATTACTAATTATCCTAAAGATAAAGAAGAATGGTTAGAAGCCGAAAATAACCAAGAAGATGATTCAGCCGGATTTAGAAAAGTACCATTTTCTAGAGAAATCTATATTGAAAGAGAAGATTTTAAAGAAGAAGCCGGAAATAAATTTTTTAGATTAAAATTAGGAGGTGAGGTAAGATTAAAAAATGCTTACATCATTAAAGCTAATGAGGTTAGAAAAGACCAGAATGGCGATATTCTAGAAATTCAGTGTACCTATGATGAGGATACTTCTAAAAAAATAAAAGGGACGTTGCATTGGGTTTCTGTAAAACATGCTATTATTGCTGAGATTAGAGAATACGATCGTTTGTTTAATGATGAAGCTCCAGATAGTCATGGAGAAAAGGATTTTATGGAATTCTTAAATCCAAATTCTTTAACTGTAAAAACAGGTTATTTAGAACCAAGTTTGGCAGAAGCTAAAGTAGGAGAGCAGTTTCAGTTTCAACGTTTAGGTTATTTTAATGTAGATGATGATTCTACAACAGAGAAATTAGTTTTCAATAAAACGGTTGGTTTAAGAGATAGTTGGGCAAAACAAAAGCCTAATTCTCAAAATAACCAAAATAAACCTAATCCGCAACAGCAAAAGCGTTCTGCGATTAGTGTTATTCAACAATTTGGTAAGAAATACACTAAATTTCCAGAAGAAAAACAATTAAAGGCTAAAGCCGAAATACAAGAGCTTGCAAAAGATGTCTCTTATGATGATTTAGAGCCGTTATTTGGCACTGCAGTAAAAAAAGCAGGCACACGTATCGTTGTTTTAATTGCGTTAAAAGAATTGCTTAAAAATGGCTTAGAAAAAAACGAAGCTATTTCTCAATTTATTGAAAAAGCAAAAGAAGATAAAAATGACATTTTAGTTGCAGAAGCTTCTGATATTTAACAGTTTATTGAGAGCGTTTGTTTCTGTTAATTTGTAACTTATGGTAAACACTATAAATTATGAAAGAATCACAGAAAATATTAACAGAAATTTCAGCAGTAACCAGAGATATTGAAGACAATTACCCAGAGCTTCAAAAACATTTAGATGAAACACGAAGTACATTACCACAAGGTTCAAATGATAGTGCAAATTTAGATACTGCTGATTTAGAAAACTATCTTAACGAGTTAATCTCAATTAGAGATAAGTATAAAGAAGAACATTATTATTAAAATAAGAAAACCTCATAATTACTGATTATGAGGTTTTTTATTTGTGTCAATTTTAAAATTAAATTTTCTCTACCTGAACGGCATCCTCAGGGATTTCAAAACTGGTTTCAAAATTTGGAGCAATCTTATTTGCTAACACTTCATTTTTTAATTGTTTAGCTTCTATAAACCACCAATAGTTATCAACATCATTGTAGATACCAACAAAATGAATTGTAGATTTTACGCGTTGGCCAGACATAATCATTTCTGTATAACTTGTCATTATACAACGCGATTGACCTTGTTCTTTAGTAACTTTAGAAACACTAATAACGTCTGATTTCTCAATTACTAAACCTTGTGCTTTTGCACCTTCCATTGTAGATTTTAAAACTTGTAATGCGGCTTCTTTTCCACCCATCATATCTAGTACAGCAGGTAAAGTATGCTTTACTACAATATCAAAATTCATGTCTAAATTAGCTTTTACTGCAGCTGTAGCATCATTTAATGCACTTTCTTTAGTTTGAGAAAATGCAATTGTACTTACAGTGATTAAAGCTAACAGAACTATTTTTTTTAGTTTATTCATTATCTTTCTTTTTGTTTTTTGCCGCTTTCATAGCTTCTCCAATTTGGTTACTTGCTGTAAAACTAGCCACCATGTCATTTAACATTTGGCTACCAGCTTGTGGAGAATTAGGTAATAATATTAGGTTACTGTTTGTTTCTTGTCCTATAGATTGTAAAGTATCATAGTGTTGCGTCACAACAATAAGAGCTGATGCTTCTTGAGAGTTAATACCAACTCTGTTTAATACATCTACAGATTCTTCTAATCCACGTGCAATTTCACGTCTTTGGTCTGCAATACCTTGTCCTTGTAATCGTTTACTTTCTGCTTCTGCTTTTGCTTTTTCAACAATTAAGATTCTTGCGGCATCACCTTCATATTGAGCAGCAGTTTTTTCACGTTCTGCAGCGTTTATTCGGTTCATTGCAGCTTTTACTTGTGCATCTGGATCTATATCAGTTACTAAGGTTTTAATAATATCAAAACCATATTCTAGCATGGCATCATTTAATTCAGCTTTTACGGCTAATGCAATATCATCTTTCTTTACAAAAACATCATCGAGCTTCATTTTTGGTACTTCTGCTCTTACTACATCAAATACATAACTTGTTATTTGCTCATGCGGATAATCTAGTTTGTAAAAGGCATCATATACTTTTTGACTTAGTACCCGATATTGTACAGAAACTTTAAGACGCACAAATACATCATCTAATGTTTTTGTTTCAACAATTACATCTAATTGCTGAATCTTAAGACTTAATTTTCCTGCTACTTTATCAATTAATGGAATTTTTAACTGTAAACCAGAATGCCGTATACTTTGAAATTTACCAAAACGCTCAATAATTGCAGCAGTTTGCTGTTTTACTACAAAAAAAGAGGATATTAAGATAACAATTGCAAAAAATAGAATTGGAACGAAAATAAATTGACCCATAATATTAGTTTTTAAGATTAGAATTTAGAATGACTAAAAGTAAGTTATTTTAAATAATTTTAACTAGGTTTGTTTAGAACACCTATAATTTTTGTTATGAAAAACTTTAAGTCTATATCATTAGTCGCTATTTGTTTACTATTTGTTACACTAAGTTACGCACAACGTAAAAATTATAAGATTAAAAACGGAATTGGATTACAAGGTGGTATTACCCAATTTGATATTCTTACAGATAATTTTGAAACCAAATCTAATACAGGGTTTATTGGTGGAATGTCGGCTTCGGTAGATATTCCTCATAAGTGGTATAACGTAAGTTATAATATACAATTATCTCAAAATCATATAGATATAAGCGCTTCACCAGTTGGCCTTTTAACTAATGAGTTTGTAGAATACAAAATGTTTACAGCTGATATTTCCTTTTTACTTCATGTAAAATTAATAAGTAACAATTTAACTTTAGATGTTGGACCAATGCTGCAATATAATAGTGAGTTAGAACTTAAGGACAATTCTAAAGAAGGCTACATTTTAACTGGTTATAATAATTTATTGACAGAAGATATTAGAGAAATCTCTAACTTTAATGCTAATGGAGCAATTGGTTTATCATTAGGAGTAAGAAGATTTCAATTACGTGCGCAATATATTTATGGTTTTACCAATATTTTAAGAAAATTAAATGACAAAGATTTTAATCTTATTAATGATGAAAAATTTAAAGGGAATCAATCTTTAATTGCTTTAACGGCTATAATTACCTTATAATTAGTAGTTTATTTCTTATTTTCAGCATTTATTACTATTTTATGACATATTCTATTTAAGTTATTTTATGAATGCAACCAACATCAATGAGATTGAAAAATTTATACTAAACTATTTTAAACTATATTCTGCCAGAGATTTAGGTATTACAGATTTATTTACTGAAGATTTTATTGGTCTAGATGGTATTACCCAAACTATTTATAACAAAGAGAAATGGATTGAGGCTATTAAAAATGATTATAATCAAATTAATTATCCTTTTAAAATTAGTATCATAGAACAAGATGCTAGAGTAGATGACAGCGGACTTATTATTAGTGCAGTTGTATCGTTCTGGGACATTCCTTATTTTAAAGATTTTCCAGAATTTGATAAAATGAGATCAATTTTAGTACTGAAACCAGAAGGAGATTCTTTTAAAATAGCCCATTTAAGCAACTCAATAAGTTTAGTAACTATTAATAAAAAAGAAGTATATCCGTTATCGTTAATAAACCTATTGAGAAGTTTTAAATAATTTTGAAATAGAAATTAAGCGATTAATTGCTCAATACGTTTTACGGTTTCAGCTTTACCAATCATAAACATAATATCAAAAACATCTGGTCCTTGTAAAGCACCAACTAAAGCCAAACGTAAAGGCATCATTACTTTACCAAAACCAATCTCGTTATCAGTAATCCAACCTTTAATGTTAGTTTGAAGGTTTTCAACCGTAAAATCTTCAGTAGCATTAACAAGTTCTATAACCTTTGTCATAATTTCTGCAGTCCCTTCTTTTATGGCTTTTTTAGACGCTTTTTCATCATAAGATGTCGGAGCCGTAAAAAAGAAATGACTTAAATTCCAAAAATCAGAAATAAACGTTGCGCGTTCTTTTATCAAGCCAACACATAAAGCAATGTAATTAATATCAATATCTGCTAATTCTGGTTTAGAAGCTTTAAATTGCTCAGCTAAATCTAAATCTAACTGCTGTTGCATATAATGATGATTAAACCATTTCGTTTTATCTGGATCAAAACGTGCGCCAGCTTTGTTTACTCTCGCTAAATCAAAATCAGTAATCAATTGTTCTAAGCTAAAAATCTCTTGTTCGGTACCAGGATTCCATCCTAAAAAAGCTAAGAAATTTACAACCGCTTCTGGGAAGTAACCATCTTCTTTATAACCTCTAGAAACGGTTCCATCTGCTGCTGTATATTCTAAAGGAAATACAGGGAATCCCATTTTATCACCATCTCGTTTGCTTAGTTTTCCTTTTCCTGTTGGTTTTAAAATCAATGGTAAATGCGCAAATTCTGGTGCTTCCCATCCAAAAGCATCATATAATAATTTATGTAATGCTAAAGATGGTAACCATTCCTCACCACGTATTACATGTGTAATTTCCATTAAATGGTCATCTACAATATTGGCTAAATGATAGGTTGGCATACCATCACTTTTAAACAATATTTTATCGTCTAAAACATTAGTATCAATCTTAATATTTCCACGAATAATATCAGTTAAATGAAGCGTTTCATCTTGAGGCGATTTAAAACGAACCACGTAATGTTCACCAGCATCAATTTTAGCTTTAGTTTCTGCTTCAGTTAACACTAAAGAGTTTACTAAACGTCCTTTTTCGCGGTTATGCCAATTATAGATAAAGGTTTTGCCTTCCGCTTCATGACCTTTTCGTTCGGCATCTAATTGTTCAGCAGTATCAAAAGCATAATAGGCTTTTCCGTTTGCAATTAGTTCATCTGCATATTGCTTGTATAAATCCTTACGTTCACTTTGTCTGTATGGACCAAATTTTTCGTTTTTATCTGGACCTTCGTCAAACGAAATACCACACCAATCTAATGATTTAACAATATATTCTTCAGCACCTTCCACATAACGATTTTGGTCTGTATCTTCAATTCTTAATACAAAATCGCCACCATGTTTTTTGGCAAATAAATAGTTGAATAAAGCAGTTCTTACACCACCAATATGTAAAGGTCCTGTTGGACTTGGTGCAAAACGCACACGTACTTTTTTAGACATAACGGAAAATAGAAATAGTTTGTCATTCTGAATTTATTTCAGAATCTCGCGCAAAGATAAAATTATAGATTTTAAGTAGGAAGAACCAAGTGTGAAGTTTTATTTAAATTAAAGAATCGATTAACTAAACATTAGTTAAAATGCAATAAGCATCAAAAAAAGTCCTTTTTAGCCGAAATTAACACCAAATAAAGCACATATTAACAGAATCTTACCAATTTTACCGAATTTACATTTAAAATAAAATCGTAGTTTAGTCAGTTGATATTAGTAAGTAGTTGTTAGTTGGTAAGTTGTTAGTAAATTGAATACCTAATAATTGGCATCGAAACATTGAATCTTTATTGAATTAAAATTTCATTAAAAGTAAATAATTGTCAATGTATTAGCGATTAATGGTGCTTGCAATTTTCTAATAAATCGTTTTAAAATCGAAGATTCACGGCATCCTATTTAATAAAATATAAAAGTGAGTAATTTTTGTTTTGTATCAAGACAACTGCAAAGCACATCACGAATTCATCTATAAACTATGGAAACAGATGAGTAAAATGAAAAGAGAAAAAAGAGTAACGCAAATATTAAAAAGACAAATAAAGAATTGACCAATTTCGAAAATATAAAACAAAAACTAGAACAGTTCATAAAGAGGTACTACACCAATGAACTTCTAAAAGGCGCAATACTATTCTTCGCCATTGGCTTACTTTACCTAATTATCACAATTTTCATAGAATACGTACTTTGGTTGAATCCAACGGCCAGAACCATTTTATTTTGGGTATTTATAGCTGTAGAATTAGCCTTATTCGTAAAATTCATCGCCATTCCGTTGTCACATTTATTTAAATTAAGACAAGGTATTAATTACGAAACGGCGTCAAAACTCATCGGAAACCATTTTCCTGAAGTGAACGATAAATTATTAAACGTTTTACAACTCAACCAAAGCCCTCAACAATCCGATTTACTATTAGCAAGTATAGAGCAGAAGTCCCAAGAATTACAACCCATTCCGTTTAAATCTGCGGTTAATTTTAAATCGAATACCAAATACTTAAAGTACGCAGCAATTCCAATCGCAATTCTTTTATTGTCCTTTTTAACAGGAAAAATAAACTGGTTCAGTGATAGTTATGAGCGTGTAGTAAACTACAAAACTGCATACGAGCCACCAGCACCTTTTCAGTTTTTTGTATTAAATGAAAATTTACAAGCTATTGAAAATAAGGATTTTAAGCTGAATATCTCTACCGCAGGAAATGTAATTCCCGAAAACGCACAAATCAAATTCAATGGGCAATCTTACTTTTTACAACAAGTAGCCACTGGCGAATTTCAATACACATTCAGTTTACCAAAAGAAGCTATTGAATTTACATTATCAGCCAACGATGTTACATCAAAACCTTATAAATTAACGGTAGTTAATACACCAAATTTGGTCAATTTTGAAATGGTGTTAGATTATCCATCGCACACCAAAAAGCAAGATGAGGTTTTAAAAAGTACAGGTTCTGCTGTGATACCAGAAGGTACAAATGTCACATGGAAAGCAAAGACAAAATCTACAACAGGTGTTCAAATTTATGCCGAAGACACCTTAAGTTTTAAGTCCAATAGTAACGGAAATTTTGAAGCCTCAAAACGACTTTACAAAAACTACAATTACAGTATTACAACCAGTAATGAGGATTTAAAAGATTACGAGAATTTAGCCTACAACATCAGCGTCGTCAAGGATACTTATCCTGAAATGAAAATCAAGGTGCAAAAAGATTCCGTAGACCAACAGAGTTTATATTTCTATGGACAAGCGAGTGATGATTATGGATTAACCAAGTTACAGTTGGTCTATTATCCTACGGACGATGAGTCTAAAAAAGAGGTAGAACCGATAAATATTTCTAAATCTAATTTTACAGAATTTGTAAGCGCGTTTCCAAATCAATTTAATTTAGAAGACGGAGTAAGTTACCAATTGTATTTTGAAGTTTTTGATAACGATGCCTTACATAAATATAAACGCACCAAAAGTTCTACGTTCAGTTATCGAAAATTAACAAAAGATGAGGAAGAGCAGAAGCAGTTGAATGAGCAGAATGAAACCATAAAAGATATTAGTAAAACATTTAATAAACTTCAAGAACAAGATAAAAAGCTAGAAGAGTTTTCTAAAACCCAAAAGGAAAAAGAAAGTCTAAATTTTAATGATAAGAAGAAATTTGAAGAGTTCTTAAAGCGACAGAAAAATCAAGAACAGTTGATGAAAAATTTCAACAAAAAATTGCAAGATAATTTAGAAGAATTTCAAATAGACGAAAAGAAAGACGACCAGTTCAAAGAAGATTTAAAAGAACGTTTAAAAGAAAACGAAGAGCAATTAAAAAAGGATGAAGAATTGCTTAAAGAATTGGAAGAATTAAAGGATAAAATAAACAAGGAAGAATTCACGCAAAAGCTTGAAGAATTAGCCAAGCAAAACAAGAATAAAAAGCGAAGCATGAAACAGCTTTTAGAATTAACGAAGCGTTTCTATGTGATGAAAAAGGCTGAGAAAATGTCTAATGAATTAGAAAAGCTTTCTGAAAAACAACAAAAATTATCCGAAGAAGACAAAGTAAACAATAAAGAGGCTCAAGATAAATTAAACAAGGAATTTGATAAACTTCAAAAAGAACTTGAAGAATTAAAGCGTGAGGATAGACAACTTCAAAGACCAATGAAAATTGCAAGAGATGAGTTTTTAGAAGATGAAATAAAATTCGACCAAAAGGAAGCTAAAGAAGCGTTAGAAAAGAAAGAAGAAGCTGAATCTAAGGACGACCAAAAAGAAGCGCAAGAACAGAAGCAAAAGGCCAAAAAACAGCAAAAGAAAGCCGCTCAGAAAATCAAACAAATGAGCGACATGATGAAAATGAAAGCTGGAGGAGGTGGTGGAGGCGACCAAATGTCTGAAGATATTGACGCACTTCGTCAAATTTTAGAGAATTTATTATTGTATTCTTTTGACCAAGAAGCGCTCATGGAAACTTTTGAAAGCATTGGAATTAATAACAACAATTACGGAAAATACATCATAGAGCAAAGTAACCTTAGAGAACATTTCGAGCATATTGATGATAGTTTATTTGCACTGTCTTTAAGACAACCAAAGATTTCCGAAAAAGTAAATTCTCAGATTACTGAGGTGTATTTCAATATTGATAAGGCATTGGAGCAATTATGTGAAAATAGATTATATCAAGGTGTCGGAGCGCAACAATACGCGGTAACATCTACTAATGAATTGGCTAGTTTTTTAAGTGATGTTTTAGATAATATGGAAATGCAAATGAATCCTTCACAAGGGGAAGGTGGAGACTCACAATTAGAGGACATTATAATGAGTCAAGAAGAACTCAATAAAAAGATGGAAGAAGGCGTTAAAAAAGGAGAAGAAGGCAAAGAAGGTGACGAGGGAAATGAAGGCGAAGGTGAGAAACCAGGTAACGATGGAAAAGAAGGAAAAGAAGGACAAGGTGAAAAGCCTGGTGAGCAAGGTAAAGCTGGCAAGGAGGGCAAGGCAGGAAAAAGCGGAGAGAATGGAAAGAGTGGCGAAGGACAAGGTAAAAGTGGTCAAGGTGGTAAGTCTGGACAAAATGGGGAACAGCAAGGTGATGGAAACCAAAATGGACAAAAAGATGGTAGAAATGGCAAAGGTGAAGGTGAGAATGGTGAAGGCAAAAATGGTCAAGGAAAAGGAAAAAGTGGAAAAAATGGAGGTGATGGTAATGGTAATGGTGACGGCGAAGGTGATAAGAACGATGGTTATGGTGAAGGAGGAAGTGAAGAACAGAATGGTGAACTTTACAAAATCTACCAGAAACAACAATTATTGCGTCAGGCTTTAGAAGACAAATTTGCAAAGGAAGGAAAGATTGAATCTGCCGGACAATTAATAAAGCAAATGGAAGAGATAGAATTGGATTTATTAAACACCGGTTTCACAAATCAAACCCTTCAAAAAATGATGGATGTGCAGCATCAATTATTAAAATTAGAGAATGCAACCTTTATGCAAGGGCAAGATACTAAGCGTAAATCTGAGACTAATACAGAAGAATTCAATCATAATAATGGAAGTCAGATACCTACAGCAAAACAATATTTTAATACTACTGAGATTTTAAATAGACAAGCGTTACCTTTGCAAAATCATTTAAAAAAGAAAATTCAAGAGTATTTTAATAAAGCCAATGATTAGTTTTAATTACGAAATCGATTTTAATTTAGAGGACGAAGAACATATTTCAACCTGGATATCAAATACCATTCAAGAAGAAAATTGTAAAGAAGGAGATATAAATTACATTTTCTGTTCAGATGATTATTTATATAAATTGAATGTAGATTTTCTAAATCACGATACTTTAACGGACATTATTAGCTTCGATTACTCAGTAGGAAAAGAACTACATGGAGATATTTATATTTCTGTCGATAGAGTGAAGGAAAATGCTTCAGATTATATGGTCTCTTTTGAAGATGAAATGGCAAGAGTTATCATTCATGGAGTACTTCATTATTGTGGTTACAAAGACAAATCAGAAGACGAAGGGAAGTTAATGCGTTCTAAGGAAGATTACTATTTAGGGAAGCGATAAATTTCTTTGAAGAAATAAAGCTCTAATTCGGATAGCAAAAAGCCATTAATGAGAAGAGATTCAATTTCATTGTATATTTGCAGGCTGAAAATTTCGATTATAAAAAACTATGATTGTTCCACGTGGAACAGTTCTTTTTTAGAAGAGAAAACGTTCGAATTTATAGTTCTGAAATTGTTTTAGTATCTCGTAAAAAAGGTTATATATTTTCTGAAACAAGTTGAGAATTATAAATGTGATTTTTTAGGACTCAAGAATAAATTAAGATAAACCAAAGTTATGTTTAACGAAGAATATGATGTTGTAGTTGTTGGAGCAGGACATGCAGGTAGTGAGGCTGCTGCTGCTGCTGCAAATATGGGAAGTAAAACATTGTTAATTACAATGAATCTTCAAAACATTGCACAGATGTCTTGTAATCCTGCTATGGGAGGAATTGCAAAAGGACAAATTGTTAGAGAGATTGATGCGCTTGGTGGTTATAGTGGAATCGTTTCAGATACATCTGCTATACAATTTAAGATGCTTAATAAATCTAAAGGGCCAGCAATGTGGAGTCCAAGAGTGCAATCTGATAGAATGCGTTTTGCTGAAGATTGGAGAATGCTTTTAGAAAAAACTGATAATTTAGATTTCTATCAAGAAATGGTTTCAGGTCTTATTGTAGAAAATCATAAAGTTGTTGGTGTAAAAACATCACTTGGAGTTGAGGTAAGAGCAAAATCTGTTGTTCTCACAAATGGTACTTTTTTAAATGGCTTAATTCATATAGGAGATAAAAATTTTGGTGGTGGAAGAGCAGGTGAAAGAGCTGCAACAGGAATCACAGAACAACTCGTTAATTTAGGTTTTGAATCTGGTAGAATGAAAACGGGAACACCACCTAGAGTGGATGGTCGTTCTTTAGATTTTTCCAAAATGATAGAACAACCTGGAGATGTAAATCCTGAAAAGTTTTCTTATTTAGATACTACAAAGCCATTAACAGAACAACGTTCTTGTCACATGTCTTACACAAGTGAATTGGTTCACGATTTGTTGCGCGAAGGTTTTGACCGTTCACCAATGTTTAATGGTAGAATTAAAAGTGTTGGACCAAGATATTGTCCTTCAATTGAAGATAAGATTAATCGATTTGCTGATAAGGATAGACATCAATTATTTGTGGAACCAGAAGGATGGAATACTTGCGAATATTATATCAATGGATTCTCAACATCCTTACCAGAAGATGTTCAATTTAAGGCATTACGTTCTGTAGTTGGTTTTGAAAATGTTAAGTTCTTTAGACCTGGTTATGCTATAGAGTACGATTATTTTCCACCTACACAATTAAAACATACGTTAGAAACGAAGTTAGTTGAAGGTTTATATTTCGCAGGTCAGATTAATGGAACAACAGGATATGAAGAAGCAGCGTCTCAAGGTTTGATGGCAGGAATTAATGCGAGTTTAAAAGTCCAAGAAAAGGAAGCATTTACATTGCAACGTGATGAAGCTTACATAGGTGTTTTAATAGATGATTTAATTACTAAGGGAACAGAAGAGCCTTATAGAATGTTTACATCGCGAGCTGAATATAGAACGTTGTTAAGGCAAGATAACGCAGATTTTAGATTGACACCAAAAGGATATAAATTGGGTTTAGCTTCAGAACAGCGTCTAAGACGTATGGAAGAAAAACAAGCTAAATCGGAAGCTTTTGTTCAATTTTTTAGAGACACTAGTGTTACGCCAGAAGAAGCAAATCCGGTTTTAGAGTCAAAAAATTCTGCATTAGTGAAACAGCAAGACAAAATGTTTAAGTTGTATGCAAGACCTAATATTACAATAGAAGATGTTAGAAAATTTGAAGCTGTAGAGAATTATATTCAAGCTAATGATTTGGATAGGGAAGTGATAGAACAAACAGAGATTCAAGTTAAATACGCTGGTTATATTGAAAAAGAAAAGAACAATGCAGATAAACTTAATAGACTTGAAAATTTAAAAATTCCTGCTGATTTTGATTATTCAAAATTGAAATCTATGAGTATTGAGGCAAGACAAAAACTAAATAAAATACAACCTGTAACCATTTCTCAGGCATCTCGAATTAGTGGAGTTTCACCTAATGATATTTCTGTCTTATTAGTTTATTTAGGTCGCTAAATATCTTTTAAATAGGAAATCGAAGTTTCAGCGAAGCTAATCTCATGAAACATTATTTTAATGTTCCACGTGAAACAAATTGTTTTATTTGTGCAAATAAACACCCCTAAAGTCCCCTCAAGGGGACAATCGTTCTATTAATATTTAGTGGTTCTGATTATAAATATTTGTTTTAAATAGACCTTTTTTATCAGTAAATAAAATTTTTAAAATATAAATTGTCCCCTTGAGCGGACTTTAGGGGTGTTAGAAAAACGATTAAGATTATAAGAATAAATTTAGTTCAAGTTCAAAATTACTATTTGATAAACCATTATTACCTTCGAATTAGTGCCAAACAATAAACCAACATACCTAACCCTAAAAGACCATTCCGTTTCAAAAGAAGAGTTCCAATTGTTATACAATAAGGCACTCGATATGTTAGAAACTTATCCAGAACCTAAAGGTGAAAAACTTTCAGAATATTATAAAAGTGAAGATTATATTTCGCATACAGATACGAAGCGAAATCTATTAGAATTTGCCTATCACAAAGTGAGGGCAATTTCTCTAAAGCGAAAACTTAAATTAATCAATTCTTTTCAATCAGAAACAAAACAACTTTTAGATATAGGATGCGGAACAGGTGATTTTTTACAAACGGCTTTAAATGATAATTGGAATATTACAGGAATAGAACCAAATGAAAGCGCAAGACAAATTGCAAATTCCAAAACCAACAATGCTGTCTATGAAACCGAAGAATTATCAAAATTAAAACCTAACAGTTTTGATGTGATTACGCTATGGCATGTGCTAGAGCATTTACCAGATTTAGAAATGCACACGGCATTATTTAAATCCTTATTAAAGCCAAATGGTACTTTGGTCATTGCAGTTCCTAACTATAAAAGTTACGATGCGCAGTATTACAAAAACTTTTGGGCAGCTTATGATGTGCCAAGACATCTTTGGCATTTTTCTAAAACATCGATTTTAGAATTATTCAAAAAGAAAAGTATGACTTTAGAAAATATCTTACCAATGAAATTTGATGCTTATTACGTATGTTTACTTTCAGAAAAATATAAATCTGGATATATGAATGCTGTGAAAGCATTTTGGATTGCTTGGCAATCAAACCGGAAAGCAAAACGCTCTAAAGAGTATTCTTCACATATTTATATGCTTAAGAATGCTAATTTGTGATTTAAACACCTTCTTTATTTACTTCTTAGAGCGTAAGGCCTAAATATACCAGAAATTTTAGAAATGCGCTTAAAACGTCTTAAATGAAGTCGTTTTTAATAGGTTTTAAAAATAAAGGAGTCTGTTTTCTATAGAAAATATCAATATTTAAATTTTTCGATATTTCAGAGACTAAGTTTTATACATTTGCAAAAATTAAATTGAAACATAACAAGAAAGATTTTAGATTTCATAAAAAGTAAATAACAAGACAAAATGAAAAAAATAATTTTAGGTTTAATAATTTTAGTTGGAGCGGCTTCTTGCCAAGAACAACAAAAAATCGCTTTTGTAGATAATGCAAAAGTGGTGAACGAATTTAATAAGAAAGTTGATTTTGAGGCAAACTTTAAAACCAAAATAGATGCTTTTAATAAAAAGGCAGATAGTCTTAATAAAATGATCCAAATGGAAGCGCAAGCTTTTCAAGCGTCAGCATCAAAAATGAAGCAAAGTGTAGCAGAAGAAAAATACAATACGCTCTTGCAGAAAAAACAAATGCAAGATTATCAAATAAGCAATGAAGAAAAAGCTTTAACTGCAGAAGGGCAAAAGCAATTAGATACTATAGTAAAAGAAGTAAAAGCTTTTATTAAAGATTATGGTAAAACTAATGGATATACTTATATTCTAGGTGCTAACGATGCCGGAAGTGTTTTATATGGTAATGATACAAATGATATTACAGAAGAAATACTTTCAGCGTTAAATAAAGATTCTGAAAAAGAAGACGTTAAGTCTGAAGAATAAATTTCAACATTTTGAAATGAAATAATCTTAGAGTCAGGTGAAAAGCTTGACTTTTTTTAGTTTAAATAAAAACAACTATTGCGTTTGAAAACTAAACAAACAAATAGAATTGCCTTAAGTGTCTATTTTTTTCTGTCTGGTTTGTGTTTTGCCACTTGGGCATCTCGTATTCCTACGTTAAAGGAATTTTTTAATTTAAATGACGCTCAATTAGGTAGTATTTTACTTGTAATGCCAATAGCTGCTTTAATAGGTACAGTATCATCTGGCTGGTTAATTTCTAAATTTAATAATAGAGATTTACTACTGTTTTCTTTTCTATTTTTTGCCTTTGCTCTATTAGGAATAAGCCTTGTGCAAAGCACGTTTCTTTTAATTATTGTTTTGGCAATATTCTCTATTTGCATGCGTGTTTTAAATATTGCAATGAATGCGCAATCTATTACGTTACAAAGTCTGTTTGATAAAAAAATTATTGGTTCCTTTCATGGTATTTGGAGTCTTGGAGGTGTTATAGGCGTCTTATTTTCTACAATTATGGTAGAGTTTAGGGTTAATATTAAAAATCACTTCTTAATTGTTGCTTTAATAACCATTATTGCTGTTATGGCAGCTTATAAAAACACGCTAACAAAGGATAAATCTACTACAGGAAATAAGTTAATTATTGGTAAACCAGACCCATTTATATTTTATTTAGGTTTACTGATCTTTTTTGCTGCTTTATGTGAAGGAGGTATGTTTGATTGGAGTGGTATATATTTTAAAGAAGTGGTTAAAGAAGAGGTATTTACCTATGGTTATTTAATTTTTATGATTTTTATGGCATCATCGCGTTTTTTTCTAGACCAAATTCTAGATAAAATAGGTATGCCAAAGCTCTATATCATTAGTGGTTTGTTAATTTCTACAGGTACTTTAACTACTATTTTATTACCAAAATTTTGGACCGCTTTAATAGGCTTTTGCTTAGTAGGAATAGGTGTTTCAGCTATTTTTCCTATGACTTATATTTTGGCCGGTAAATCAAAAAAGTATTCGCCAGGCATGGCTATTTCAATAATAGGTACTTATGCAATTGTAGGCATGTTTATTGGGCCACCATTAATAGGCTATTTATCGCATAATTTTGGGTTAAAAAAGGCCTTTTTTACCTTAGTGTTTTGTGGAGCCATGTTTATACCAATTTCTCAATTGTTTTTTAAAACTCAAAAAGATAATCTATAGTTTATTCAGATTTTTTATGTAATAATCTAGTAAGTTTTATAGATAAATCCGTTAAAATTATCTTAGAATTACCATTACGCTCTATGTGATAAATAGCATCTTGCAATTGCTCTGAGATTTCCATAATATTAGAATTATGAACAAAAGGCGCAAAGTTTTCAAGCTTAAAATTATCTGATTTTGGTTCTAAATACACCAATTCATTGGCCTTATAATTAAGTAGTAAGGCCTGTCTAAAATAATCTAAGCAAAAGTTGAGAAATTTCTTCTGAGTTTCTCGTCCTGTTTTAGCAATTTCTTCAGACCAAGAAATTAAATCGTGAATAGCCGCTTTATTACCTTTAGCTTTAAATGCAGAACGAATCCATATAACAAACCATTTTTCAAATTGTATATCTTCACTATCTTGGTAAATTAAATCGCAAGCTTTGTTGTAATTTCCATTAGCCTGATGTGCAATTTTAATAGCAATAGATTGCTCAATTTGATAGTTTTTAACCAAAGCTTCAGAAATAGCGTCCTCAGCTAAAGGCGGAAAATGTAAAATTTGACAACGCGAGCGTATTGTATTAATAATTTGCTCCTCATCTTCAGCAATAAGTATAAATATGGTTTTTTCTGGTGGCTCTTCAATGAGTTTAAGTAGTTTGTTTGCACTAGCTGAATTCATCTTTTCGGCCATCCAAATTAGCATTACCTTGTAACCACCTTCGTAAGATTTTAGTGTCAGAGATTTTACAATTTGTAAGGCTTCTTCAACACCAATTTGCCCTTGTTTATTATCAACGCCAAGCATTTTATACCAATCGAATAGGTTACCATAAGGTTGTTGGTCTAGGAGTTGTCGCCATTCTTCGAGATAAAAACTAGAAACGGGTTTACTTTTTACCTTATCACTTGTGGTTACCGGAAAAGCAAAATGTAAATCTGGATGCGAATAGTTTTTAAATTTAAGATTACAACTGTCGTTTCCTCCACTATTTTCGCCATTGGTATTATTGCAAAGTATATACTGTGCATAAGCTAAAGCCATAGGTAACGTACCAGAACCTTCCGGACCAACAAATAATTGTGCATGCGCTATTCTACCAGCATCAACGCTTGTGGTAAGATGATTTTTAATATGTTTTTGCCCTAAAACTTCAGAAAATTGCATAACGCAAAACTATGTTTTTTTTATCAATCTGTTATTTAAATTTTAGATGGAAGATATACGTAAAATCTTTAATTGAATTTTTTGTTTAAAAATTACGTAATTACGAAAAGGTTATCGTAAATAATAGTGTGTTATTACTTAATTGGAACACTATGAAGTCTATATTTTAACTTTCAAATCTTTATATTTGTTATTCAAAATAAAAAATTTTTCACAACTTATTTATATTCTCATGAAGACACTAAACGATTTCAATTTTCAAAATAAAAAAGCACTAATCAGAGTAGATTTTAATGTGCCATTAAATGATAATTTTGATGTTACAGACGCAACTAGAATTGTATCTGCAAAACCAACAATTATTAAAATTTTAGAAGATGGTGGAAGCTGTGTTTTAATGTCGCACTTAGGCAGACCAAAAGGTGTACAAGAGGAGTTTTCTTTAAAACACATTATTCCAAAAATTGAAGATATTCTTGGTGTAGAAGTCAAATTTGCTAGTGATTGTGTTGGAGAAGAAGCTGAAGAAAAAGCAAATGCATTGCAACCTGGTGAAATTTTATTACTTGAAAATTTAAGATTTCATGATGAAGAAAAGCAAGGAGATAAGGCCTTTGCAGAGCAGTTATCTAAATTAGGTGATGTTTATGTAAACGATGCCTTTGGTACAGCACACAGGGCACATGCCTCTACTACAATTGTAGCTGAGTTTTTTAAAGATGCTAAATGCTTTGGAAGTTTATTGGCTAAAGAAATAGAGAGTATAAAAAAGGTATTAGAAGATGGAGAAAAGCCTGTTTTAGCAGTTCTTGGAGGAGCTAAAGTATCTTCAAAAATTACGGTCATTGAAAATATCTTAGACAAAGTAGATCATTTAATTATTGGTGGAGGAATGACGTTTACCTTCATTAAAGCAAGAGGAGGCAAGGTTGGTGATTCTATCTGCGAAGATGATAAAATGGAATTAGCATTAGATATTTTAAAGCAAGCCGAAGCAAAAGGAGTACAAGTTCATTTACCAGTAGATGTTATAGCTGCCGATGCATTTAGCAATGATGCAAATACACAACTTGTTGATGTTTTTAATATACCAGATGGATGGCAAGGTTTAGATGCAGGACATAAGTCTATAGAGATTTTTGATGATGTTGTTAACAAATGCAATACCATTTTATGGAATGGTCCTTTAGGTGTTTTTGAAATGGAAACCTTTTCTAAAGGAACTATAGCACTTGGTAATTCTATAGCCAATGCTACCAAAAATGGTGCTTTTTCTTTAGTTGGAGGAGGAGATTCTGTAGCAGCCGTAAAAGAATTTGGTTTTGAAGATAAGGTAAGTTATGTAAGTACAGGAGGAGGAGCTATGCTAGAAAGCCTAGAAGGTAAAACACTTCCAGGTATTGCTGCCATATTAGAAGAGTAGTAAAAAAACACTATTTTTAGCGATTCTAACGTTATTGTAACGTTGCTTAATAAGAATCAATTTTCAAACCATGACATCAAAAATGTTTTTATGGGCTTGCTTATGCTTGTCTTTTTTTAATGGATTTTCGCAAATAAAAACGGATAGTATTAGTTCATCTAAAGGAAAAGTTATAGATGGTAAGCTTTTTTCAAATGAAAAAGATATCAAAGCCAAAACAGATACTTTTGATATAAAAACCTTAAAAGATTTACCAGAAGCTGCTGAATTAGATGAAAAATGGTTAAAAGAGCTTTATAGTAATTCACTTTATGATACTATATATAAATCTGTAACTGAATTAGATTATAAACCCGTTTACTATCCAGATTTACCTACAGATACCTTAAAGGCTAGGTTAGCAACATTAAATGCTAGAACACCGTTTAATGTAGAATATAATCCTTCATTAGAAAGTGTAATAAAGGGGTATTTAAAACATAGACGATCGTCTATGGAGCGTTTAATGGGCTTAAGTCATTTTTACTTTCCAATGTTTGAACAAGAGTTTGACAACCATGATATTCCACTAGAAATGAAATATTTGGCCATAGTAGAATCTGCTTTAAAACCTAGAGCACGCTCTAGAGTAGGAGCAACAGGTTTATGGCAGTTTATGTATGGTACTGGAAAGGAACACAATTTAAATGTTAGTAGCTATGTAGATGATAGAAGAGATCCTATTAAATCTACAACAGCGGCTGCAGAATATTTAGGAAGAATGTACCGAATTTTTGGAGATTGGGATTTGGCTTTGGCAGCATATAATTCTGGACCTGGAAATGTAAATAAAGCTATAAGACGATCTGGTGGCTATAAGAATTATTGGAATATAAGAAGTAATTTACCGAGAGAAACGGCGGGTTATGTTCCGGCCTTTTTGGCAACTATGTATATTTTTGAATATGCCGAAGAACACGGTTTTAAACCAGAAAGACCACCTTTTCAATTAATAGAAACAGATACAGTACATGTAAAAAGAATGATTTCTTTAGATCATATTGCAGAGGCAACAGGTATTAAAATTGAGGAATTACAGTTTCTAAATCCTTCATATAAATTAGATATTATTCCAAAGATTGAAGGTAAAACTCATGTATTAAGATTACCTAGAGCAGCCGTAGGTACTTTTGTAACCAATGAAAATCTTATTTACGACTTTGCAAAGACAGAATTTGATCAACGAGAAAAACCTTTGCCGCAACTTTTTAACGCAGATACTAAAGTAAGTTACAGAGTAAAAAACGGAGATTATTTAGGTAAAATTGCCAGAAAATATGGTGTTAGAGTAAGCCAATTAAAACAATGGAATGGCTTAAGAAGTAATAATCTAAAAATAGGACAAAGGTTAATCGTTTATCCAAGAAATAGAGGTGCAATTACTGTATCATCTCCACCTAAAAAAGTAATTAATACTGAAGGAAAACAAACCTATAAAGTGAAGTCGGGTGATTCACTTTGGACCATTGCTCAGAAATTTCCGGGTGTATCAGTTCAAAATATAAAAGATTGGAATAAAATTAGCAGTAATAAACTTAAAATTGGAACAATTCTTGTTGTTTCACAGTAATTAACCAATTAAAACTTAAATCTATGAAAGCGATTTACACTCTATTATTTTGTGTATTGTTATTGTCTTGTGGAGAAACCAAAAAAGATGATGGCAAAAAATACTTACCAGACTCTAATGGAAATTTAAACACATTATCTGTTGTTGTAGATAACATGTTATGGGAAGACAATATTGGTGAAAATATTAGGAAGATATTTGCAGCACCTTTAAATGGTTTACCAACAGATGAACCAATGTATGATGTAAGACAAATTCCACCTCAAGTTTTTGATGGATTTGCAGCACGTAGTAGAATTGTTTTAAAAATTGAAAAGGGAGATGTAGAGTCAACAACAAAAATGCTTCATGAGGCTTACGCTAAACCACAAACAGTTGTTGTTGTAGCAGGTAAAACAGATAAAGAAATTATAGCGCAATTAACAGAGAATAAGTACAAAATTCTCGATGCATTTAATAAAGAAGAAGTAAAGGAGAATTTAAGACGTATTAATCTGTCTTTAATGGATGATAAAGCCATGGAAGATAAATTAGGTATCACTATTGATATTCCTTCAGCTTATAGAATAGGTAAGGCAGAAGATGACTTCTTTTGGATTAGAAAAAGTCTTTCTAACACAAAAACAATTGATTTAATGCTTTATGAAGTACCAATAGAAACCATTTCTAAAGGCGATAGTACAATCGTAGATATTGTTAAAATGCGAAACAAAATCACTAAAGAAAAAATTCTTGGAGAAGACGGTATTTATATGGCAGTAGAAGAAGCATATGCGCCATCTTTATTTACAACTATAATAGACAATAAACCAGCTTACGAGGTAAGAGGAATGTGGGATATGCAAGGTTACAGTATGGGAGGGCCATTTATTACCTATGCCATAGAAGATAAAATTAATAATAGATATTTGGTTGCAGATGGCTATGTTTATGCACCATCATTACCTAAACGAGACTATGTTTTTGAGTTAGAAGCTATGATTAAATCTATTGTAATAAATTAAGCTTTTAATTTTATTCAATTAAAAAAAGGTCTTCTAAAAATTATTTAGAAGACCTTTTTTTATAACGTAACTTAATTGTTGTTATTCTTTTTCCTTTAAATCTTTAGTATCATCTTTACTAGCGTCTTTAAACTCCTTTATTCCGCTACCTAAGCCCTTCATTAATTCAGGTATTTTTTTACCACCAAACAACAAAAGTATCGCAAGACCAATAATTACGTATTGCCATGGTCCAATGAACAAAAATATATTGCTGAAAATCATAATTTTAAAATTTAGATTACAAAGTTAGTAATTATAGTTTAAATAAAACGTTGTATTAACAACTTTAGGACTTTAAAATGGTACTATTTGAGTATTTTAATTAATTTTGTTTTAATGGCAAAAAAGAAAATAAAGGAAAAGAAATTAGCTAAAAAACTACTACATAAGTATCGTTTAGTCATATTAAACGAAGATACTTTTGAAGAACGTTTTGCTATTAAGTTAACACGTCTTAATGTTTTTATTTTAACATCAATATCTGCTATTTCACTGGTTTTTCTAACGGTTTTATTAATTGCTTTTACACCATTACGAGAATACATTCCTGGCTATTCGTCAGCAAAATTAAAGAAGGAAGCTACAATGCTTAACTACAAAACGGATTCTTTAGTTCAAAAACTAGAAGTTGATAAATTATACTATGCTTCAATAAGAAAAGTGTTAACAGGTGACGTTTCATCATTAGAATTAAATAGAGATTCTTTAATAGAAGCAGCTAAAAATGATTTAGATATTCTACAAGTACCAACAAATAGAGAAGACTCATTATTACGTGAAAAAGTGGGTAAAGAAGATAAATATAATTTGTTTGAAATTGCTGGTGACCAATCTAGTTATGTGCTTTTTCCACCAGTTAATGGTACCATTTCAGAACGTTATAATTTAGAAGAAAAGCATTTTGCTGTAGATGTTGTTGTCCCAGAAAACACACCAGTTAAAGCAACAGCAGACGGAACCGTTATTTTTGCAGAATGGACTGTAGAAACAGGTTATGTAGTTATCATAGAACACAATAGAGAATTAATTTCTGTATATAAACACAATGCTGCAATTACAAAATCTCAAGGAGATTTAGTTAAATCTGGGGAAGTAATTGCTATGTCTGGTAATAGCGGAGAATTAACCACAGGACCACATCTTCATTTTGAGTTATGGAGTAAAGGATATCCTGTAAACCCAACAAATTTTATAGATTTTGAATAATGCCATCAATTAAAGTCGCTCTTTCAAAACCGTTTGCAAAATATATTGCAAAAAAAATTAAAAAATGGTCATCTAAACCTATCGAAACCCAACATAAAGTTTTTAAGAATTTAATAGCAGAAGCTAAACAAACAGCATTTGGTAAGGACCATAATTTTAGTTCAATTTCGTCTTTTAAAGACTTTCAAAACAATGTTCCTGTAAGAGATTACGAAGAGTTAAAACCTTATGTAGAACGTGTTGTTGCAGGTGAGGAAGATGTCCTCTGGAAAGGCAAACCTATTTACTTTGCAAAAACCTCTGGAACAACTTCTGGTGCAAAATACATTCCTATCACCAAGGAGAGCATGCCAACACATGTTAATGCTGCTAGAAATGCAATACTGCTTTATATTCATGAAACAGGAAATGCAAAGTTTGTAGATGGTAAAATGATTTTTCTTCAAGGCAGTCCAATTTTAGACGAAAAGAATGGTATTAAACTCGGTAGGTTATCAGGAATTGTAGCGCATTATGTGCCTAAATATCTTCAAAAAAATAGAATGCCTAGTTTAAAAACCAATTGTATTGAGGATTGGGAAACTAAGGTAGATGCTATTGTAGAGGAAACCATAAATGAAGACATGAGTATTATCTCTGGTATTCCGTCTTGGGTACAAATGTATTTTGAAAAGTTAATTGAAAAATCAGGAAAAAGTGTTGGTGACCTTTTTAAGAACTTCAATCTTTTCATTTTTGGAGGTGTAAATTACGAACCATACAGGGCAAAATTTGAGAATTTAATAGGCAGAAAAGTAGATAGTATAGAATTGTATCCTGCGAGTGAAGGGTTTTTTGCATTTCAAGATAAACAAGATGAAAAAGGCATGTTACTTCAGTTAGATTCAGGAATTTTTTATGAGTTTATAGAAGCAGAGCACTTCTTTGAAGATAACCCAAAACGTATCACAATTGCAGATGTAAAGTTAAGTGTAAATTATGTTATGATTATTTCTACAACAGCAGGACTTTGGGCATACAATATTGGAGATACTGTTCAGTTTACATCACTAAAACCTTACAGAGTTATTGTAAGTGGAAGAATTAAGCATTTTATATCGGCTTTTGGAGAACATGTTATAGGAAAAGAAGTAGAACAAGCCTTAAGGGAAGCCACAGAAAATACCTCAATTTCGGTTAATGAGTTTACGGTTGCGCCGCAAATAAATCCTGAAGAAGGCTTGCCATACCACGAGTGGTTAATAGAGTTTGAAAACGAACCAGAAAATGAGGCTCAATTAATTGAAGGTTTAGAAGCCTCATTAAAACAACAAAATTCGTATTATTTAGATTTAATAGATGGTAAAGTTTTAAGACCTTTAAAAATTACAAAAATTAAGAAAGACGGATTTCAATCTTACATGAAATCTATTGGGAAGTTAGGTGGACAAAATAAAATTCCAAGATTATCTAATGACCGAAAAATAGCTGACAGTCTGTACCAATTTAATCTGACTAAATAAAGCTATATTTGTGTGTTAAAGTAATGAATGAATTCAATGAAAAAAATAGATAAAAGAACTAGAGCACAAGAAAGTTCTAGCGCCATAGAACGCATGTATATTACAATGCGTCACCTCTTTAATCGTGGGTTTTATAAACCTATGGGAGTTTCGGGTGAAACACTAAGGGAAGCCTTATTGCTTTTAAGACCAGAAATATATGGTTCTATTGGAGAGGAAAAAGCAGAATTAGAAGGTTTACTTTATGTTGTAGACAGATTACCTCAAGGTATTGAAGAATGTACGTTTATAAACCTTACAAGTGATGAAGGTTATGGAAATTCGCATTTTAAAGCTATAATTCCACCTAAAAGAAGACGTAATTGCTATCGCATTGACGATGAACAAATGAACATAGAAATTACCAGAGGGCGTTCTGAAATATATGATATTTTAACACACCTTACCTTCTTGTTTGTTGAGTCTCATAAAATAAGCAAACGTGTTATTATTGACGAAGATGGTTCAACAGTTAGAGATTGGAATAAATTAGAAAATGCCGTTACATCAACCAAAAAGTTAACCCAAAAGGAACGCGAAATTGCTATTACGCATACGGCCAATATTTTAGGAAGAACATTTAATGAATTAACGGAAGCATATCCAAAATTTGCAACAGATAATCAGCCAGAACGTTTATTACATATTGTATACTGGTTAGGTAAGTTGGCTATTGAAGAAACCATTAATAATAACAAACGAACTATTACATTTAGTCCGGTTTTAAGAGAGCGTTTAGGTCATCATATTCACGGAGAAATATGGGCAGATACTATTAAATCTACACTACACAAACATGGTTTATTAGAGCGACCAATTCACATTATTAGTGCAAATATGCACAGTGTAATGAATTCGCTGTTTGCAAAAGGAACACTTAAAGGCGCTGAGCTTAAAAAAGACATATTTGAAACCTATGAATCTTTAAGTGATTCTAAGAATGGAGCATTGCGCAATAAAGTAGAAAAGTCAGCGTTGCAAAGTGGAATGATTCAAATAAAAGACACCTCTGGTACCAATATAGATGTTCAGATTTTTGACACCGATAAAATAGATTTTTCTAAAACAGATTTTAAATATTTAGAGGAAGTGGTGGAGAATAAAGCTGTCATTTTTGTTATGGATTATGCGTTTGGAGAGCAAGCCTATGAAACCTTAGATGAATTTTTAAAACCAATAAAGGTTGATGGTAAAAAGATTCATTTAGATGTAAAGTCTATTTCTATAATGGGTAAAGCCGGAATTTTAGAAGGCGGAAAAGGTGACGTAATGATACCTAATGCTCACATTTTTGAAGGTACAGCAGATAACTACCCTTTTAAAAACGAATTAAGCAAAAACGATTTATCAGATTGTGGCGTTGATGTTTATGAAGGTACAATGGTAACGGTTTTAGGGACTTCGCTTCAAAATAAAGAGATATTAAAATTCTTTAAGAATTCTACATGGAACGTTATTGGTCTAGAAATGGAAGGCGCACATTATCAAAAGGCCATACAAGCAGCATCTAGAGTGCGAGGCAGTATTAATGAAGACGTTAAAGTAAGATATGCATATTACGCTAGTGATAATCCATTAGAAACAGGGAGCACATTAGCTTCAGGAGGCTTAGGAACTTCAGGTGTAAAACCTACATATGTAATTACAAAAAAGATATTAGAACAAATATTTAATTCATAAAATATGAGTGAAAAATTACCACAACAGCCAAATAACGAAGAGGTTGATTTAGGACAATTATTCAATGCTATAGGTCGTTTATTTGAAAGGTTATTTGCATTTATTGGAAGTGTTTTTAAGGGCATTTTCTCGGCGATTATATACGTTATAAAACCCTTGGTAGATAATTTTAAAATTGTGGTATCAGTTCTTGTTATCTCGGCCATATTAGGTTACATCTATGAAAAATCTAAAGATCCAATTTATTTTTCAGAAATGGTGGTTAAACCACATTTTGATTCTAAATATCAACTGGCTACTAATATTGGATATTTTAATACCTTGATAGGTTCACAAAACTATATTGAATTATCTAATATTTTTAAAATAGATACTTCTGATGCAAAAACATTGGTGAGTTTTGAGTTAGAAGCTGGTCCAGAATCACAAAACGATTTGTTTATAGAATATGATGAGTACGTACAGTCAGTGGATACTTCTTTGGTTGATGAGTTAAGTTTTATTGATTATATAAACAATAGAGATTTAATGTCTAGTAGATTATTCGCGATAAAGTCTAAATCTACTAAGATTGATATTTTCCCTCATTTACAAAAAGGGTTTAAGGAGACATTTGAGAACGATTTTTCCGGACATCAAAAAAAGGTTAGAGATACTTTAGCGTATATAGAACAAGAATCCTTAAAAATGCAATTGGATCGACTAGACAGCATTCAAAAAACGTATTTAGAAGCAATTAAAAATGATTCTAAAAATTCAAATTTATCTCTGGGATTAGGCAATGTTTTACCGCTTCAAGAAGAGAAAACAGCGACTAAGGAATTCGATTTATTTTTAAGAGAACTTAGCTTGAGGAGAGAATTAAGTCTCTTAAATAAAACAGTTGCTGAAGAAAATACATTTTATGATATTCTTTCTCCTTTTGATAAAATTGGTAAAAAAGACTACAGTTTTAAGCAACGTTACTCTTTATTGTTTCCTCTAATTTTATTAGTGCTTTTTCTATTTTTCTTTTTGTTTTTAAAAGTATTTAAATTCATTAAAAACTATGAATAAAAAAATTCTTGTAACTGGAGGTGCTGGTTTTATAGGTGCAAATTTTATTACTTATTTATTAAATACTAATACAGATATTGAAGTTGTTAATCTAGACCTATTAACCTATGCAGGTGACCTTGCTAATTTAACTGCATTAGAGTCAAATAATAATTATACTTTTATTAAAGGTGACATTTGCGACACCCAGTTAGTGGAAGCATTGTTTGAGCAATATAAATTTTCTGGAGTTATACATTTTGCCGCAGAATCTCATGTAGATAATTCTATAAAAAATCCCGATGCATTTATTAATACAAATGTATATGGCACATTCAATCTTTTAAATGTTGCAAAAAAGCATTGGATGGAAGCACCATTTTTATTTAAAGATGGTTGCAAAAACAATAGGTTTCATCATATTTCTACAGATGAGGTGTATGGTACATTAGGTGAAACAGGTTTATTTACAGAAAAAACACCTTATGCACCTAACAGTCCTTATAGTGCCTCTAAAGCATCTTCAGATTTTATTGTAAGAAGTTATTTTCACACCTACGGAATGAATGTGGTAACTACTAATTGTAGCAATAATTACGGACCTAAACAACACGATGAAAAGCTAATTCCAACAATAATAAGAAAAGCAATTAATAATGACCCAATTCCTATTTATGGAGATGGAAAAAACATTAGAGATTGGTTGTATGTAGAAGATCATTGTAAAGGAATTTATTTAGCCTTTAAAAATGGCAATCCAGGAGAAACTTATAATATTGGTGGTAAAAACGAACGTACTAACTTATATATTGCTAATAAAATCTGTGATATTTTAGATGAATTATTACCAAAATCTAAATCGTATTCTGAGCAAATTTCATTTGTAAAAGATAGACCTGGACATGATTTTAGATACGCAATTGATGCCTCTAAAATAGAGGACGATTTAAACTGGAAAGCCGACGAAAATTTTGAAAGTGGTATTATTAAAACTATTGAGTGGTATCTAGATAAATACAAAAAATAATTAATTATAATTTTTGATTAAAAAGTATAACAAACCAATAATATGAAAGGAATAGTTTTAGCAGGCGGATCTGGCACAAGATTACATCCATTAACCTTGGCTGTGAGTAAACAATTAATGCCTATATACGATAAGCCTATGATATATTATCCCGTATCCACTTTAATGTGGTCTGGGATAAGAGATATTCTCATTATTTCTACACCTCAAGATTTACCATTATTTCAAAAATTATTAGGCGATGGTAAATCTTATGGTTGTAACTTTCAGTACGCAGTACAAGAGGCTCCAAATGGTTTGGCAGAAGCCTTTATCATAGGAGAAGAATTTATTGGTAATGATAAAGTAGCATTAATATTAGGTGATAATATATTTTATGGTTCTGGTTTATCAGAATTACTTCAACAAAATAATGATCCAGAAGGCGGAATTATTTACGCGTATCATGTACACGACCCAGAACGCTATGGTGTTGTAGAGTTTGATGCTAATGATGTTGCTATCTCAATTGAAGAAAAACCAGAACATCCTAAATCTAATTACGCTGTTCCTGGTATTTATTTTTACGATAATACAGTGGTAGAAATAGCAAAAAATATAAAACCAAGTAAAAGAGGAGAGTTAGAAATTACAGATGTAAACAAGGCTTATTTAAAAAAGGGAAAGTTAAAAGTAAGTGTATTAGATAAGGGTACAGCTTGGTTAGACACAGGTACTTTTCAATCTTTAATGCAAGCGTCCCAATTTGTACAAGTTATAGAAGAGCGCCAAGGCTTAAAAATTGGTGCTATAGAAGAAGCAGCTTTTAAAATGGGATACATAGATAAATCCCAATTTAAAAAAGTCATTCAACCATTAACTAAAAGCGGTTATGGTAAACATTTATTAAGCTTAGTATCTGAATAATTATGACGATAAAAGAGACTAAATTAAAAGGGTGTTTTATTCTTCAACCTCAAATTTTTAAAGATAAACGAGGTTATTTTATTGAGTCTTTCAATCAACAAACTTTTAATGCAAAATTAGGATTAGATATTCAGTTTGTACAAGATAATGAATCTAAGTCATCTAGAGGTGTTTTAAGAGGTTTACACTATCAAATGGGCGAATATGCTCAAGCAAAACTTGTACGTGTTGTTAAAGGGGGTGTTTTAGATGTTGCTGTAGATATGAGAAAGGATTCCCAAACGTTTGGAGAACATATTTCTGTTGAATTAACTGAAGAAAACAAAACACAATTATTTGTACCTAGAGGATTTGCTCATGGATTTATAGTTCTAGAAGACGAAACTATTTTTAGTTATAAATGCGATAATTTTTATAATAAAGCCTCTGAAGCAGGCGTAATTTATAACGACGAAGATTTAAATATCAACTGGCAACTACAATCGTCTGACTTTATACTATCAGACAAAGATTTGTTATTGCCTAAATTTAAAGATGCACAATCATGTTAAAAGTATTAGTTACTGGAGGAGGAGGTCAGCTGGCTCAATGTATTAAAAGTGTAGCTGGTTTATACCCAAAGCTTAAGTTTACATATAAAACATCCTCAGAACTAGATATTACTAATAAAGATGAGGTTGAGTCTACTTTTAATTTTCAGGCCTTTGATTATTGTATTAATTGTGCGGCTTACACCAATGTAGATAAGGCAGAATCTGAAAAGGAGTTGGCCTATAAAATTAACGTATTAGGGCCTAAATATTTAGCAGAAACGTGCAGTAAACACCAAGTAACATTAATACATGTTTCTACAGATTTTGTGTTTGATGGTAATGCATCAAAACCATATAAAGAAACTGATAGTACAAATCCTATTGGTGTATATGGAAAAACTAAGTTAGAAGGCGAACAGCAAATTATAAACACAATAAAAAATCATTTTATTATAAGAACATCATGGTTATATTCTGAGTTTGGTAACAACTTTTTAAAAACCATGCTAAGATTGGCTGATCAAAGAGATGAACTAGGCGTTGTAGGTGATCAAATAGGTAGCCCAACCTATGCTATAGATTTGGCAGTGGTGATAGTAGAATTAATTGAATCTAAAAACAACGCATACGGTGTTTACCATTATAGTAATAAAGGAGTTATTAGCTGGTATGATTTTGCCAAGGAAATTTTTAGATTAAACCAAAGCAACATTCAATTAAATAAAATAGGAACTAAAGATTACCCAACACCTGCTAAAAGACCAAAATATAGTGTATTAGATACTTCTAAAATATCTCAAATATTAGATAAAAAAACTCTAAATTGGAAGGACAGTTTAGTTGTAGCTATTTCAAAATTGTAGTACTTTTGATAATTAAATATACTCAACTCTGCCTTCTAATTTACCACTTATAACAATATTGGGCTTCAATTTATTAATTTTTTTCATCTACATTCTCAAAATAAGACCGCTTGTTATACAAGATTACTATTGTATCTTTGTTTTAAGATTTTAAAACACAATTTCATGAGAAAAGTATTAGTAGTTTTTATTTTGCTAACACTTTTTTGTTGTGAGGAAAAAAATAAATCTTCTTCAATTGATAAAGCTAAAGTAAAACAAGGATTTTTAACCGTTATAGTAAAAGCTACTGTCTTAGAAGATGATATTTTTAATATGTTTTTTTCAGAGCACATTTTTAGTCAATATAGGTCAGACAATCAGGTAAGCGTGGGTGTAAAAGGAAGCAAAAAAATCCAAGAGTTAGTTTTTAATCTTCCTGAAGAAATATACCCAGTAAAACTTCGTTTTGATGTTGGGTCTAAAAAGCATAATTCCGTTATTAAAATTGATGAAGTCGTTTTTTCTTCTGGTAATAATAAAAAGATAATTAATTCTAATGAGTTCAACTTAATTTTTAAACCAAACAAACACTTAGTTAAAACAGACGGAATAAATACATATAAAAGACAAACAATAAATAATTTCTATGACCCATTTTTTATCACAGTAAATATTAGTGATATGGTAACGAATTTATTTAAGTAGAGTTATGAAAAAAGAATTTAAGACACTCGATTGTACATTAAGAGATGGTGGTTATTATACTAATTGGGATTTTAACAAAGATCTTGTTTTTGATTATTGTAAAACAATGGAGGTTCTTCCCATTGAATATGTAGAAATTGGTTATCGAAGCACACCATTAAATGGTTATTTGGGAGAATATTTTTATTGCCCAAAACATGTAATGGCAGAATTGAAAGCTTTAATGCCTACAAAAAAACTAACTATTATTCTTAATGAAAAGGATATAAGAGGTCATCATGTAGAAGAATTATTAAAGCCATGCCTTAAATATATTGCTATGGTTAGGATTGCAATAGACCCAAAAAACTTTAAAAGAGCAATAGAATTAGCAAAAGCCATAAAGTTGATGGGTTTTGAGGTTGCTTTTAATGTTATGTATATGTCTAATTGGAAACAAGATTCTGATTTTTTAAATGGCTTAGAAGGATTAGAAGATACTATAGACTATTTTTATATGGTAGATTCTTTTGGAGGTATTATGCCAAATGATGTTATAGATATTATGACTTTAGTAAAAACCAAAACGAATGTAAAACTTGGTTTTCATGGACATAATAATTTAGAAATGGCGCTCATTAATACTATTACTTCAATAAATGAAGGTTGTGAGATTGTAGATTGTACAATTACAGGAATGGGAAGAGGAGCAGGTAATCTAAAAACAGAACTTTTCTTAACCTATTTAAATAAGGTTAAAAACATAGAAATAGAGTATACTAAATTAGGTAAAGTGGTTGCTTTATTTGAAGAAATGAAAAAGAAACATGGATGGGGAACAAATTTACCATATATGTTTTCTGGTGCTTTTTCACTTCCTCAAAAGCAAGTAATGGAATGGGTAGGGATGAATAGATATCCTATGAGTAGTGTTGTAAATGCTCTTAAAAATCAAACGGAAGATATTAAGGATAATTTTAAATTACCAACTCTACAAAAAAAAGAAAAGATTTACAATTCGGCAATAATATTAGGAGGAGGGAAATCTGCAAAAAATCATAACAATGCCATTAAAAAACTAATAAATAAAGAAAAGAATGTTTGTCTAATACATGCTGGGGCCAGAAATGTTTCTGATTATTTAGATGTGAAATGCGATCAGTTTTATGCTTTATCTGGTTTTGAGAGTGAAAAGTTATTAAGTAACATAAACGATCACACAAAACTATCTCAAACCTGTATATACCCGCCATTTCCTAGGGTAATGGGTACGGTTATTCCCAAAGAGATTAAATCAATATCTAAAGAACTCTCTTCTATAAGTTTTACTAAATCATCCACGGAATCACCTCTAACTATTGCTATTCAAATAGGATTAGATCTTGGAGTCTACAATGTGTTTTTAGTTGGTTTTGATGGTTATGATGCTTTAATTAACCAAACACAACAGATATTAGCACAAGAAAATCAGGCTATTATTAACGATTTGTTATTAATTAAAAACTTAAATGTATTAGCCTTAACACCTACAAAATATAAGAATTTATCAACATCTTCAATTTATAGTCTAATATAATGATGACAGTATTTTTACCATGTAGAGCAGGTAGTGAAAGAGTTCCTAACAAAAACACGAAGCCTTTTGCTGAAGTAGAAGGAGGATTATTATTTTTAAAGATTAAACAATTATTAAAAGCTAAGCTAGTTGACAATATAGTTGTTTCTACGAATGATAATGAAGTGAAGAAAATTGTAGAGCGCTTTGGTGATAAAATTATTGTAGACAATAGACCAGAGCATCTAGCATCATCCTCTACTAGTACAGATGATTTAATTAAGTATGTACCTAAAATAATTAAATCTGGTCATGTATTATGGACACATGTTACATCACCATTTTTAAAATCAGAACATTATGATTTAGCTATAAAAACTTATCTTAAGAATTTAGAAGAAGATACATTTGATAGTTTAATGTCTGTAAATAACTTACAAACGTTTTTATGGGATAAAAACGGAAGTATTAATTACGATAGAAATAAAGAAAAATGGCCAAGAACTCAAACCTTACCAAAACTATACGAGATAAATAGTGGTATTTTTATAAATTCTGTTTCTAATTACAAGGTTATGTTAGATAGAATTGGTGCTAAACCATTTCTGTTCGAAACAAAAGGCTATACTTCATTTGATATAGACTGGCCAGATGATTTTGATATGGCAGAATTAATATATAAACACAATAATTAAATGAAATTTAAAACAATTCTATGGGATTTTGATGGTGTAATATTAGACTCCATGCAAGTTAGAGACTTTGGGTTTAGAGAGATTTTTAAAGATTTTAAACCGTTAGACGTAGATAAGCTTATTGACTATCATAGATATAATGGAGGTCTTTCTAGATATGTTAAAATAAGATATTTTTTTGAAGAAATTATTGGTAGAGCAACAACTGAACAAGAAATTTTAGAATACGCTAGTCGTTTTTCTGATATTATGCTAAATGCGCTTGTAGATCAAAAGAATCTAATAAAAGATAGTGTATCATTTATAAAGGGAAATTATAATAACTATAAGTTTCATATAGTCTCAGGATCTGACCAAGAAGAACTTCGGTTTTTGTGTAAAGCATTAAATTTAGATAAATATTTTTTATCTATTGAGGGTTCTCCAACAGCAAAATCCAAGTTAGTTAAAGATATTATTATTAAACATAACTACGCAATGGAGAGTACATGCTTAATTGGTGACTCTATTAATGATTTTGAAGCCGCTGATAATAATGAAATATCTTTTTTTGGTTACAACAACGAAACTCTAAAGGAATTAAGTCCCAATTATATTTCTACATTTAGAAAAGATGCTATAAAACTAAATTGAAAACTCAATTAAAATATAGTGCGAGTAATTTTATTAGACTTCTAGAGACTTTAGTTTTAAATATTGGTTTAGCTAGAGTAATATTAGATGTTTCAGAATTTGGTAAGCTTCAACAGTTTTTTGTTATCTTAACCTTTGCTGTAACGGTTGCATCTTCATTTCCTACATCACTTAATTATTATATTAGTAAATACACTACTTTATTAGAGAAGAATGCCTTATATAAGCGATTTTTCTTTAGTATGATGTTCTTTTCGGTATTAGCCGCATTTCTTTTTTTTGTACTAAAGGACAAGCTTGCTCTATGGTTCGAAAATGATTTTTTCCCAATCTATATTGTCTATTTTGTATTTATTATTTTATTTAAAATAACTAATACTTTTTTCTCTAATTTTTTCTTATTCTCTAATAAGCTCAATTATCTAAACGTAACGAGCTTTTTGTTTTTAATTAGTTATCTAGGTGGCTTTTTTTATTTCGGTACCCATGAGTTTACAATTACTGAAATCTTACAGTTTTTTCTTATATATGAAATTGTAAAGTTTGTAGTGTTTAGTATTCCTTTCGCTAAATCTTTTAAAACATTTAATTTTAAAACAGATGTTAATTTAAAAAATGAAGAGTTAAAATTTGTTTTGCCAACCATATTTTTGGTTTTAGCAGGTATATTAAATATGCAGATAGATAAGTATATGATTTCTGGTTTAGAAACTCCAGAGGTATTTGCTTTTTATCAAGTAGGAGCATTTAATATTCCTTTTATTGCTGTGATTACAACATCTTTGTTTACAGTTGTTACGCCCCAAATAACAGAATTATTGAGAGCCAATAATATTGCCGAAACACTAAAAATCACAAAAGCAACAACCAAACAAACGTCAGTTTTACTGCTGCCGATTATAGTTTTTTGTTTTTTGTTTTCTGCTGAAATAATCATATTTTTATTTGGTTCTCGATTTGAAGCATCAGGAAGTATTTTTAAAATATATACCTTACGTTTTTTAATCTCAGTTTTTCCGTTTAGTATTTTTATGGGTATAATTGGCCTAAAGAACTTAGCACCAATCCATGTTATTGCTAGCGCTGTTGTTAATGTGTTTTGTAATCTAATATTAATTCCAATATATGGTAATATTGGTGCTGTTATAGCAACATTAATAGCAAGCTACACTACTGTAATTATTCCAATTTTATTTATTAATAGAAGGCTATCAACAAATTTGTTGTCGTACTTTCCTGTTGTTCAGTTTTTTAAAGTAATAGTGGTGTCTGCTTTAGTAGCTATTCCATTTTATTACATTGCAAAAAATCTATTCATAACTGATGAAAAAAAGTATTACATAGTACCTTTGTCTATCTTTTATTATTTAATTACTTTATTAATTTTAGAACGTAAATTCTTCAAAAACCTGTTGAATAAGTTTAAATGAAAAATCTCTTTTATATACATAGCCATTTAACTTATTATGTGACTAAAGCAATAATTAAAAAATTTAAACTAAAAAACGATGAAATTGTTTTAGTAACCTCAAGAAACTATAAGCATAAAGAGATTGGTAGTTATACTGTTTTAGACGTTACAACTATACATGATCATTTAGACTCTTTTAATATTTATAACTTCTATAAAAAGCATAAATATATCAACCAGATTGATGAATTGTTAAATAATTTATTTAGCCAAGAAATAAAGTTCAGGGCCTATTTGCCTCATGTTTTTCACCCAGTAATGCAAATTATTGCAACTCATAATTTATGTGAAGAAGTCCATATAATAGAAGAGGGCGTTAATGCATACTCTAAGTACTTAATGCATAAAAAAGACAAAAGTTTAATAAAAAAAATGGTTAAGAGTACTATAAACGCATTATCATTTATTGGTAAAAACCGTATTTTTTATGTTAAAAACTTTGATTTAACAAGGTTTGCAAAAAATACACCACCAATATTTTATTCTATTACTTCAAAAGGGTTTCAGGGTTTATCATATCATGTAGAAAGAATAAAAATGCTACCATCTAATCATATCGATTATGACATCTCTGGGAGCTCTGTATTAGTTTTAGAAGGAGCTGTTGAGCAGGGCAATATGAAGTTAAGCACAATGCTAAACGGAATAAGAAGAATTCTAGAAGATATTAATGCCGGAAGTATTTATATAAAGTTTCATCCTGCTCAATCTAAAGCGAACTGTGTTAAAATAGAAAACCTAATTAAACAACATAAAATAAAAACAGAAGTAATACCAAACGAAATAGCATTTGAGGAAATTATTTTAACAAACTCTGGGTTAAAAGTATATGGTTTTACAACTTCTTTATTGTTTTATGCCAGTGAATATGGTTGCGATGTTTTTTCTTATGAAGACTATTTAAGAAGTGATTTATTATTTAAAAAATTCAGAGAAAAGAATAATTTTGACTTAAAAGGACTTTTAAATGGATAAAACACTAATAGTAAAAAAAGGTTCTTTATTACTATGGTTTTTATGCTTATTAGTGGGCGTATCTGCAATTGCTACTAATTATGGTTCTAGTTTGCGTTACACCAAATACCTAATACCTCCTGTTTTTTTATTGTTCGCTTTTTTTGGCATTAGAAAATTAAAAATATATGCATCACCACTAAAGAATCTTCTTTTGTTTTCTAGTTTAATTGCACTTAATTTGATTGTCTCAATCATTAGCTTTGATTTATCATTTAGATTTTTTGAAGAGTCCCTTTTAATATTACTACCTATTCTTTCTGTAATACTAATAACAACCGTTATAAAAAAGCCTGTAGGCGTTATTTTAGATCACCTATTTTTTGTTTACGCTATTATTTTTATAGTTACTAATATTAACTTTTTTTTTAACGTAAATATCATTAATGATTTTATTCTGGCTTTAACAACATCGACTCTCAAAACAGAGTCGTGGATGGCTTTTCCATTTGGCCTGTTTACTATTTTTTATTTGATAGAAAAGCGTAAAAAACGCGCTATTATATCTGTCATTTTGTTTTTGTTAGCATTTAAAAGAATATCTATTTTAGGAGCAATCCTTGGTTTGTCTATATACTGGTTTTTTAGTATTAGAAATAAAAGAGCATCAAACAAAAAAAACGTTTATTATTGGTTTATATTTTTAAATTTTGCGCTTCTTATAATAGTTTATAATTTCATTCAAGGCAACTTTGATGAATTGATAACAAACATTACAGGTATTAGTCCCAATTGGTTTACACAAGGACGATTAAGAGTTTATACAGATACTCTCAATCATTTCTCATCAAACCTATTATTTGGTAATTCATTAGGTTCTACTAATTTATTTCTAACAGACAATTTTGAAAACATCAGTTTCTTACATTCAGATATTTTAAAAATAATAATTGAAATGGGTTTCATTTCTTATTTGGTTTGGGTTTTTGGATTTTTTAAAATTAATTTAGTAAACAAAAAAGTAATTCCACTTCTGGTATTTATGAATCTATTATTTTTGTCTGATAATGTCTTTATTTATTTCGATACACTTTTCATTTTTTATCTATTGATAATTTATTATAGCCTACACCCAAAAAGGTATGAAGTTTGAAAAATTAATTGAATTTTTATTAATCTCAACGGCAGCTACAATTCCGTTGTGGATGTTAGCAAACAATATTGCTATTATTTTAACATTAATTTCAGCTATTGTTTATTCTATTTTAAACAAGACGGCGGAAAAAAAATGGCAGCTTTTATACACCTTATTTATTTTACTATTTGTATTAATGGTCATTGCTCTTCTATATACCAATAATTTTGAAAGAGGTCTGAGAAAACTTGAATATCGTGCGGCTTTTGTTATAATTCCTTTTATCTGCTATTTACTTTCAAGTTTGATAACTAATAAATTAATACACAAAGTTTTAAAGTGGTTTGTTTATTCCGTATTAATAGTAAGTTTAATTTTTTTTATTACAGCCATTTTTAGAACATGGCAATATGCATCACCTAATCCATTCAATGAGGCTAATGGTAATTTTTTTGCCTATATGGAGCTTACCAAAGTTATGGAAAATACACACCCTATTTATTTTGGTACTCAAGTATTATTTGCTTTGTTTATTATTTGTTACGATGCAATTGAGGTAAAAAAAATCTTTAACATTAGGTTTAGAATTAAGCTATTACTAATACTATATTTAACAGTTTTAGTATTTTTTCTAAACTCTTTTTTATTGACGGGTCTATTTATTGTGCTTATAATATATTTTACGTTTTTATTAAAAACACACACAAAATTTAAGCTACTTATACTAGCCTTATTGGTTTCAAGTATATCTCTATCATCTATATTTGTTGTAGATAAACTAAATGGAATTAATTTTAAAAGAGATTTTACTTCTCGGGATTTTTCTGGTTCAGATTTTACAGCCGTTAGAGCTAGAGTGGCCAAGTATTATTGCTCAATAGACCTTATTAGTGATAATTTTTTTATTGGAGTTTCTCCAGGTGATGAGATTGACGAATTACTTAAGTATTATGAAAAGAATAAATTTACGCATGGTATGATTAAAAAGTTTAATTCTCATAACCAATATTTAACAGAATTCATTTATACAGGTGTTTTTGGTTTTTTAGTCCTTGTTTACTTATTCTTTATTATATTTAAAAAAGGACTTATTGATCATAATAAGCTTTTAGTTGCTATTGGATTTATATATTTGTGTTTTAACCTAACGGAGTCTGCTTTAGTAAGAAATAAGGGAATTATTTTCTTTGTGTTTTTTACATGTTTACTCGTAAATGCAAATTTTAATAATAAAAAATTAAGTGAAAACGCTCAATGAGTCTATTTTTTGTTTTTCCTATTTCTGGACCTAATAATGGAGTAAAAATTATATCAACACATATAAAAAACGCTCTAGCGCTAGATAATGAAATAGAAATTAAGACAATTGATACCGCACAGGCAAAAGATTACGGTAATTTTGGCAAGTTTAGTTTTAAAAAAATATCATTTCTATTTAAAATTTTAAAAAATGTTTTAAAAGTTAAGAATAAAGACCGTGTTTATCTTAATTTTACGCCTAAGGGATTTGCTTTTTATCGAGATTTTATAATATTATTGGTTTGTCATTTTAGAACATCCAATGTTACTATCCATATACATGCTAATGGTTTAGAACATAAAATTAAGTTTTATAACAAATGGTTGTTTTTAAGAACAAAAATTATAGTTATTAATGAGGTTCAATTAAAAAGTGTTGAAAAATTTGGGCTAAACTGCTATTTATTACCTAATGCGTTGCCGGATTATTATAAGTCTATACCGTTGAGGTTTAATAAATCTAATGAGGTGCATTTTATTTTTTTATCTAATCTTTCCAAAGAAAAAGGTATCTATAGAATTCAAAAGCTAGCAGAGTTAATTAAATCACAAGAAATTAAGTGTAAACTTAATATTTATGGAGGAACCTTATCAGAAAAAGACGAGACCTTAATTAATATTTTGAATAAATCATATGAATTTCTTACCTATTATGGACCATTATTAAATGAAAAGGATAAATTTGAAGCAATACAGCAAAACGATGCGTTATTATTTTTAAGCGATGAAAATTATGAAGTTTCTCCACTAGTATATATTGAGGCATTAATGAGTGGATTAACAATCTTCACTACAAAACAAAACATATCGGACAAACTCAGAAATGATAATGTAGCCAAAGTTCTAACTTGTAATTTAGATAACTTTGTATCACTTTTAGATGATTTTTCAAGAAATAAAAAGAATTCGAAAGCAATTATTAGAAATTCTTATCTTAAGAAATATAAGTTTGCTGATTATATTAAGGAACTAAAAAAAATTACCTTACATGGTTAAAGAAGGAGATATTAGTATTCTTGTGGTTACACATAATCACGGAGACTATATTCAAAAATTACTAGACTCTTTAATAAAATTTAATATAAAAAATGTTTATTTCTGTGACGCAAAATCTACAGATAATACTTCTGCAATACTTTTAAATAGTTTTTATAGTAAATCAGTATTAATAAAAGAGAAATTAGAGGGTTTCTCAAAGAACAATAATGATTTAATCAGGCATTTTAATCTTAAAACAAAATATTTCTTGCTGCTAAATCCAGACACTTATTTTGAAATGGATTTTATAGATTTACTTTACAAGGCCATGATTAAGAATCCTCAAATAGCTATAACAACTCCATTGATGAAATATCCAGACGGTAGGCTTCAGAAAACTTGGAAACAATTTCCTAATTTTATAAATGTATTTAAGAAAAGACTAGGCATTTTAAAAGCTATTGACGAAATGCAAATGGAAGGTCCTGAAATAGATTGGTGCCTTGGGGCATGTATGTTAATTAGTGATAAATTGTTAAAACCTAATAGTTGTCTATTAGACGAAAGATATAGATTGTATTGTGAGGATATTGATATTTGTTTCTCTGCACATAATAAAGGGTTAAAGGTAATTGCTGTAAAAGATTCAGTTGTTTTTCATCATCTAAACGAATCTAGCGCAAGGTATTTTTTTAGTAAGTATAATTTTTGGAATTTAAAAAGCATAATAAAGTTTATTTTAAAATGGAATGTTAAATACTTCAAAACTCTTCAAGCTAAAAAGGCCCAATCCTAATTTAAGGCTAGTAATACCATCACTCCTAATTCTAGGTTTTTATTTTAGTGAATTTGTTAGCAAATATCTAAAGTATAGTTACTATGAATTTACGAGAGTTTCAGGGGTTATCAAGCTTATAGCGGAAGTTTTATTATTAATATATATATTTAAATTTAAAAAGGAGTCAGGTAAAAACCTAATTAAAATAATTGCGATTTTTACTGTTTTTTATTTTTTTGGTCAATACTTTCTGTTACGCGGAGATTTTTTAAATAGAACAATACTAAACGTATATACACTTAATTCTTATATGTTTATATTTGTTTTGTATTTTGCTCTCGAACCGAATTCAAAACATAACCTTGAAACCTTAAGAAAGCAGTTAAATTATTTAGATTTTAGCATTAAAAGTATATTTGTTATAAATGCTATTGCAATTTTTACAGGGTTAATTTTTGATTTAGATTTATTTAAAAGCTACTTAGGCTTCTCTAATAGATTTGGGTATAATGGTTTTTTTCTCCACGCTAGTCACTCTAGTTATATATATATTATTTTTATTTTGTATTTTTTTTCTAGCTACTTAAAAACACACACCACAATTAATTTTTATTTTTTAATAGCTTCAGTCGTTATTTCTTTCTTAATAGGTACAAAAACAGTTTATTTATTTAATTTACTTTTTTTACTATATGTTCTATTTGCTTATATAAAAAGAGCTTATGCTTTGTTAATCTTAACGACGTTAGGATTATTATTTGTTTTTACATTTTCAAATAGTGTTATGGTTTTTAGAAATAATTTTCAGGTACTAAATAATGTATATGAAAATCACGGTATAACAACGATGTTATTTAGCTATAGAGATTTAAATGTAACTCATGAATTTATTCCATACATTCTAAAAAACTGGAATTTCTTTAACTATATTTTTGGTGGAGCAGAGTTTCACCAATTTAGAACAGAAATTGAAATTATTGATTTGATTTGGTTTCTAGGTGTTGCTGGGACCTTACTTTATCTTACATTATTATACAATAAAATACTTTCTCAAATACTTAAAATTAAAACCTTAAAATTACCGATTATTATATTTTTATTTTGTGCACTTTTATCTGGTAGTTTTTTTACAAATGTGCCAATAATCCCTTATTTAATAATTTTTTATTTTAGTGTAACGGTTGGTTATGGTCAAACTGTTAATAACAATTAAATGTAATGGTAATAGCTTTGTTGTAAATATTGTAAACGATATCTTTACATTCGAATTTTAGAATATTAAAAAATTTGAGTCTATTTAAACAAGGAAGATATTCAGGTTACATAAGACCTATTTCATACATTATTGATTTATCAATCATTAATATAATTGCTCTTTTATACCTACTTAAAGGCAAGGATCCATTAATCTTTTCAGTCTTTATATCTATTGGTTGGGTTTTATTGTCTGTTTATTCAAATTTTTACGAGGTTTACAGATTTACAAGACCAATAAGTATTTTGGCATTAATTGTAAAACAATTTATTTTGTTTTTGCTTATAGTGTTTGCATTTTCGGGATTATACCATGAATTAGATATATACCCAAGACCAATTGTAAAATATGCACTTTTATGTTTTGTGTTTATTACCATTTTAAAATTTGCCATCTATTATTTACTTCAAAAATATAGAACTTCCTTAGGCGGAAATTATAGAAGAACTGTAATATTTGGCCACAATAAAAAGACAATAGCATTAAACAATTTTTTTAATAAAAATCCAGAATATGGATATACTCACAAAAAAACCTTTGATTTTAAGAATAATAATTTCTCTTTAGAAGATTGTTTTCAGTATATATTAAAAGAAAATATAGATGAAATTTATTGCTCTATTTCCGAACTTACAAATACACAGATAGCAGATACGGTTGATTTTGCGGATAACAACTTAAAAATTTTAAAATTCATTCCAGATAGTAAAGAAATCTATTCTAAAAAACTTCAATACGAGTATTACGATTACATCCCAATTTTAAGCCTTAGAACAATTCCTTTAGAAGAGTCTGTAAACAAGTTTTTAAAACGTGGTTTTGATATATTATTCGCCAGCTTTATGATAATTTTTGTATTATCATGGTTAACACCTTTAATAGCTATTTTAATTAAATTAGAATCTAAAGGACCTGTTTTTTTTAAACAATCGCGTAATGGTTTTAATTACAAAGAATTTGATTGCTATAAATTTAGGTCAATGATGCCAAATGAAGATGCTCATTTATACCAAGCGACTAGAGGTGATGAACGTGTTACTAAAGTGGGTAAATTTATTAGAAAAACAAGCATAGATGAACTTCCGCAATTTTTTAATGTACTTTTTGGAGATATGTCTGTTGTTGGTCCTAGACCACACATGGTAAGTCATACAAATATGTATGCCAAAAAAATAGATAAATTTATGGTAAGACACTTTGTTAAACCAGGTATTACAGGTTTAGCACAAACTAGTGGATTTAGAGGCGAAGTAGAAACCGATAAGGATATTATTGGAAGAGTAAGATTCGATATATTTTATATAGAAAACTGGTCTTTACTTTTAGATTTTAAAATTATAATTCAAACCTTTATTAACGCGGTTAAAGGTGACGACAAAGCTTATTAAACATAACAAACAACCCTTAGTTTCTATAATAACTCCAATGTATAATAACGCTAAGGTTATTAAAGAAACTATTTCTAGTGTTCTAAGCCAATCATACTCTAATTGGGAATTGCTGTTAATAGACGATGCGTCTTCAGACGAAACAACAACTGTTTTAAAGCCATTTACTAAATCGGATTCCCGAATTAAAGTGTTTCAACACAAAACAAATAAAGGTGCCGCAGAGGCACGTAATTTAGGCACCAAAATGGCAAATGGTCAGTATATCGCCTTTTTAGATGCAGATGACCTATGGTTAGAGAATAAATTAGAGCTGCAAGTAAGTCAATTAACTACTAATATCACAGATGTTAGTTTTGGTACTTATGAATGGATTAATTCTAAAGGTGAACCTTTGCATAAAAGAGTTGAAGCCTTAAAACAATTAAGCTATAATAAATTGCTTAAAGCAAATTATATTGGCAATTTAACAGGAATCTATAATTGCGAAAAACTCGGAAAAATATACACTAAAGATTTAAAAAAACGTCAAGATTGGTTATTATGGCTAGAGGCTATAAAACGAAGCGATAAACCAGCCATTGGCATCCAAGAGACCATTGCTTATTATCGTATTTCGGAAGGCTCACTGTCTTCTAATAAAGTCAATTTAATAAAACACAATTTTAATGTATATTATAAAGGCTTAGGCTATTCTTACTTTAAATCTTCGTTTTATTTAATTCAGTTTTTATTTGAACATTTATTCATTAAAACCCGCTTAATAAAGTCTATAGCTTAGAAATAAACTGTTTTAGTTTTCCAGATTTACTACGTTTTAATATTTCAACGCGTTCAAAATCAACATTAATTCCTGGTTCTAAGTAACGTTCCATTTCTGTTGTAATAACCATTTTTTGTTCATTTGAAAGTTCTTCTTTGCTGACAAAACGAATGATAAAATGGTCTAAAGCTAATTGCTCTATCACAAATTCTGAAACATTACCATCATTTTCAATAACACTTTTAGTTATGTAATAAAAGGTTAAACCAGCTGCTTTTTTTCCGCTAGGTAAAACGGCAACATCATTAGTTCTTCCAATTAGTTTTTTTAGAATAGGCTTTCTTAAAGTACTTTTTTCAGAGAGCACACCAACATCACCAACATCATATCTTATTAATGGATGTGCTTTGTTGTATAATGATGTAATTACAATTCTACCCTCTTCTCCATAAGGTAAAACATTTCCTTTTTTATCTAGGATTTCAACATATAAGGTTTCATTATTTACTTGCCATTCATCATTAGTATTTTCAAAAGCAATTAAATCTAATTCTGATGCTCCATATTCATTAACAACAGGCACACCAAATTGAGTTTCCATTAACGTTTTATCATCTTCAAAAAGCATTTCAGACGTTACAATACAAACTTTAAGACTGGGACAAATAGAGGTTAAAATAACATCTTTTCGTTTTAAGTATTTAGCAAATTGTACTATAGGACTGGTGTAACCATTAATAAAATCGAATTTATCTGATTTAAATCTATCTAAAGTCTCTTTAAAAGCAGTATCACTCAAATCAAACACCGAAAACCGATAACGATTACTAAACCAATCCTTTACACGTTCTTTATAATAGCCTTTTTTATCTAATGGAATTCCGTAAAAACGCGCTTGTCTAGAGCTATTAAAATCAATACCATACCAAGCAAATCTGCTCATAATTTCGGCCCAAGTCATCGCATGGCACCATTTGTCTTTAGCAAAAATAAAAGGGTCTCCAGAGCTGCCAGATGTTTTATTTAAATAGACGTTTTTAGTTGTAAAACCATTACTTAGGCGTTGCTCAATAGGTTGTTGTAAATGACGCTTGGTAATTACTGGAACAGAATTCCAATCATTAATAGTTATCGATTTCCCTAAAGCTTTATAAAACGAATTATGTTTTAAATGATATAGAATAATCTCTTGTTTTTTTTGCTCTATGTACGTTTTAAAATCAGCGTCATTTTTAGCCTGAATTTTAGCCAAAGCAGTTTTAGCCTTGTCTATTTTAAAGCCATTTACTTTTAAAGAAAAATCGAATAGTCGCAAGTTGTATTTTTAGACTTTAATGTTTGTGTAAAATAATTATTTTTTAATCTTAAAACCAATTATTTTTGTCGAAACAAATTTGAAACATGAATATTTTAGTACTTGGCTCTGGCGGAAGAGAACACACATTTGCATGGAAATTAGCACAAAGCAGTCGTTGTAAAGCAGTTTTTGTTGCACCAGGAAATTCTGGAACCGAAGCTATTGCCACCAATTTAAATATTGGTGTTACCGAATTTGAAGCTATTAAATCTGCAGTTTTAAAGCATAAAATTGATATGGTTGTGGTAGGGCCAGAAGATCCATTAGTACAAGGTGTTCACGATTTCTTTTTACAAGATGAAGCTTTAAGACATGTTTCAGTTATTGGGCCACAAAAAGCAGCAGCAGAATTAGAGGGCAGCAAGGAATTTGCTAAAGAGTTTATGATGCGTCATAACATTCCTACTGCAGCTTATGAGAGTTTTACTAAGGATAATGTAGAGGAAGGTTATAAATTTTTAGAAACCTTAAATGCACCGTACGTTTTAAAAGCAGATGGTTTAGCAGCTGGTAAAGGTGTTTTAATACTAAATGACTTACAAGAAGCTAAAGACGAACTTAAAAGCATGCTTGTAGATTCTAAATTTGGAGAAGCTAGTACTAAGGTAGTAATTGAAGAGTTTCTCGATGGTATTGAACTTAGCTGTTTTGTCCTTTCTGATGGCAAAGACTATAAAATTTTACCAACAGCAAAAGACTACAAGCGCATTGGAGAAGGAGATACTGGTTTAAACACAGGCGGAATGGGAGCTGTTTCACCAGTACCTTTTGCAACTAAAGAGTTTTTAGATAAAATTGAAAACCAAATTGTAATCCCAACGGTTGAAGGTTTAAAGAAAGATAATTTACCATACGTAGGTTTTATATTTATTGGGTTAATTAAAGTAGGTGATGCCCCTAAAGTAATTGAATACAATGTAAGAATGGGAGATCCAGAAACAGAAGTTGTTTTACCAAGATTAAAAACGGATTTGGTTGAGGTTTTTGAAGCGATGGCAAGCCAAACATTATCTAAAATTAATATTGAAATTGATGAGCGTGCAGCAACAACCGTAGTGTTAGTGTCTGGCGGTTATCCTGAGGCTTACGAGAAAGGAAAAGAAATTACAGGTATAGAAGTAGTAACTGATTCTATTGTGTTTCATGCAGGTGCAAAATCTCAAGATGGAAAAGTAGTAACGTCTGGTGGTCGTGTAATGGCAATAACGTCTTACGGAAACACGTATCCAGAGGCCATAAAAAAATCTTACCAAAGCATAGATAAACTAAACTTTGATAAGATGAATTATCGTAAGGATATTGGTTTCGATTTATAAACCAATAAGAATATTATAAATAAGAGTGCGAAGAAATACTTTTGTCCTCTTCGTCATTATCATTGTATTTTTTAAGTTGTAGCATCCAGTATACCATTGCTACAAAGCCTATAGCCATAAAAATCCAAGACATAAAATTAGCGCCAAACCAGCTTTCTAATTCTAATGCTCTAAGAGCATCAAAAGGTGCGAATAATACATTCACAAATAAATCCGCTATTGCGTTAAAGAAATCATTCATAACTTTATAAATTTACACCAATTCTAGTTTAATATCGAATTGGATTCGAGCAGCAAAAATACAAAAAGAGTTCATGATTACAAGTGTTTTTAGTAAATCTAAGCCTATAAACTTCATAATTGTTACGGTTTATGTTACGCTACTTTTTCTAATTACTAGGTATTCTTTCATTTTTTCTGATTTAAATACTGCTATTTCAGCACTTTTTAAATGGGTAATTACCTTGTTATTGGTATTTTTACTAGACTTTATTGTGTCTAAAAACAGCCTTACGCAGCAAAACAGTTATGCTATAATGACCTTTGGTTTGTTGTTAGGAATTTTTCCAGAAGCTATGGCGCATTTAGATTTATTATTATCTAATTTATTTGTGTTTTTTGCTTTAAGAAGATTAATAAGTCTGCACACTAAATTAAATATAAAAAAGAAACTTTTTGATGCAGCTTTTTGGATTACAATAGCCTCATTTTTCTTTTTTTGGTCAAGCTTGTTTTTTGCTTTAGTAATAGTAGCCTTAATTTACTACTCTCAAAATGACTTTAAAAATATAATTATTCCGTTTATAGGTACATGTACGGCCATTATATTATTGCTTATTTTTAATGTTTTAGTGCATGATGCCTATTTTAGAAGCACAGATTTTGAACGTTATGCAAGTTTAGATTACACGGTTTATAACTCTAAAACAGGCATTATTAAGCTCACTTTGCTGTTTACCTACCTTGTTTGGACACTTATATATTATTTTAAGAGTATTCCAGATAAAAATAAAAAATTAAAACCATCATATTTTATAATAGCTTGGGCATGCACCATTGCGGTTTTAGTAGCTATTATAGCACCAATTAAAAACGGAAGTGAGTATTTATTTTTATTTGCGCCTTTTTCTATTGTAATGGCTAATTACCTCGAAGTTATTTCAGAGCGCTGGTTTAAAGAAGTATTTATAGCGCTCTTAATCCTTGCACCCATTATTAGTTTACTGCTGTAATTTATTACCAAAGGCTAAATCGCCAGCATCACCTAATCCTGGAATTATATAGCCTTTTTCGTTCAATTTTTTATCAATAGCAGCAATCCAGAGTTTTACATCAGAATTAAAAGTCTTAGAAACATAATCTACACCTTCTTGCGCACCAATTATACTAACCAAATGAATTTCTTTTGGTGTTCCAAAAGGCTTTAAAGCTTCAAAAGTAGCCACCATAGATTGCCCTGTAGCAAGCATTGGATCGGCTAATATTAAGGTCTTACCTTCTAAACTTGGACACGCTAAATATTCTACTATAATTTCAAAACTTTCAGGATTATGCTTGTGATGTCTATACGCTGAAATAAAAGCGTTTTCAGCTGCATCAAAGTAATTTAATAAACCATTATGTAATGGAACTCCTGCTCTTAAAATAGAACATAGTACGATGTCTTTTTTATGTAACACAGTAGTAGAAGTGCCAAAAGGTGTTTCTACTTCATGAGCTTCAAATTGAAGCGATTTACTTAATTCATAACCCATTATTTCTCCAATACGTTCTATGTTTCGCCTAAATCGCATACTATCCTTTTGTGTGGTTTTATCTCTTAATTCAGACATAAAAGTATTTAATATTGAAGGCGTTTCAGAAAGGTTATGAATTTGCATAATATGTAATTTAGTTCGGTCGTTAAAGTTAATAATTCAAACTATATTTGCATATAATAAATCGATTTCATTATGTTTTCAGAAAAAGCAAACACTATATTTCAAGAGGTTATTAAAACGTATAAAGTTTTAAACACCGTAGACCAGTCATTTACAAATAAATACAATAAAGACGAAGATTTAATAGCACATTTATTATACAGAAAATGTTGGATAGACACGGTTCAATGGGCTTACGAAGATATTATTAGAGACCCAAACATTGACCCAGTTGCAGCTCTAAAATTAAAGCGAATGATTGATGCTTCTAACCAAGACAGAACAGATACTGTAGAATTTATAGACAGTTATTTTTTAGATAAATATAAAGACGTTACAGTAAAAAGTGATGCTAAAATTAATTCTGAAAGTCCGGCTTGGGCAATCGATAGACTATCAATTTTAGCGCTTAAAATTTACCACATGCATCTTGAAACCGTGAGAGAAGATGCCAGTGAAGCTCATAAAGCAACTTGCCAAAAGAAATTAGACGTTTTATTAGAACAACGTGTAGATTTAAGTACTGCTATTGATGATTTATTAGAAGACATTTCAAAAGGCGATAAGTACATGAAAGTGTATAAGCAAATGAAAATGTACAACGACGATGAACTTAATCCTGTTCTAAGAGGACAGAAATAACTTTCTAAATAAACCTGTCAAGTTTTTAAAATCTGGCAGGTTTGGTACAAAATGCCAAACCCAAAACACATACTAGTTCTTAGGTTTTCTGCAATGGGAGACGTAGCAATGACAGTGCCTGTGTTGCGAGCCTTAACTACACAACATCCCGAACTTAAAATAACAGTAGTTACAAGAGTATTTTTTAAACCTTTCTTTCAAGATTTAGAAAATGTAACAGTTTTTGAAGCTGATTTAAAAGGCAAACATAATGGTGTATTTGGACTTTATAAATTATCAAAAGAGCTAAAAGCACTAAATTTTGATGCTGTTGCAGACTTACATAATGTATTACGAAGTAAGATTTTAAAGTTCTTTTTCTTCGGAAAAAAAGTGGTGCAATTAGATAAAGGTAGAGCTGAAAAAAAAGCATTGGTGTCTGGTCAAAAGTTTCAACAATTAAAAACCACTCATCTACGATACGCTGAGGTTTTTGAAGCTTTGGGTTATTCTGTAGATTTATCACAACCGAGATTTCCAGAACCTAAATATTTATCTGAAAATTTAAATTCTTTTATATCTAAAAAGGACCTAAAAACAATTGGTATAGCGCCTTTTGCAGCACACCAAAGTAAAATGTATCCTTTATCACAAACGGAAGATGTAATCCAAGAACTATCAAAAAGTTACAATATCATTTTATTTGGAGGAGGAAAAAAAGAAGTAGAGATTTTAAATCAATTTGAGGCTAAATTCAATAACGTAACATCTGTAGCAGGAAAATTGAATTTAGAAGAAGAATTAAGTCTCATTTCAAATTTAGACCTCATGTTAGCTATGGATTCTGGCAATGCACATTTAGCCGCAATGTTAGGTAAAAAAGTTATAACTATTTGGGGTGTTACGCATCCATTTGCTGGTTTTGCGCCTTTTAATCAGCCTAAAGATTTTGCACTTACGGCTGATAGATTGCAATTTCCACTAATTCCAACATCTATATACGGAAATAAATTTCCTGAAGGTTACGAAAATGCTGCAGGTACTGTACTTGTAAAAGATATTATAAAAAAAATAAAGACCAGTTTATGAAGTTAGAGTATGTGTTGGAGCAAGATGATTTGGTTAATTATCACTTGTTTTTAATTTCAGAAAGTAAAAAATCTAAAATATTTTTAAACTTTTTGAGAGTTGGCATTACGGTTGCTTTTCTTTTTATGAGTTATAAAATATATAATCAAGGCAGAATGTTTTTAGCGCTTATAGCAGTTTGTGTTGCTATTTCTTTTTTCCTTTTTTTTAGTAAACTGTATAAATCAAAATTAGAAAAATTCTATTCTGAGTTTGTAAAAAAAGATTATGCCAATAAAATAGGAAAACTTGAAAGTATAGTATTTAAAAATGAGTATTTGATTGCAAACACTAAAAGTGGAACAGATAAAATTATGGTTTCAGAAATTGAAATTATTAACGAAACTCAAGACAATTTTTTTATTAATATCTCAAATAATTCTACATTAATAATCCCTAAAAGAGGGATTGAAAATATCGAATTAATCAAAGAAAAGTGGAAAGATTTAAAAATTCCAATGGCGGATTACCTGTCTTGGAAATGGTAATTTCTTTATCGAAAAAAGACTTTGGCTGAATTTATTTGACTCCTTTTTTTTAAGAGTTTTCAATAATAAGTGTTGTAAATAAAAAAGACCTTTCATGTTTCAAAACATAAAAGGTCAGTTTCTTTTTACTTAAGTAGCTAGTTCTCTTCTTCTGGAAGGGTTAGGGAAGGCTATTTAAACATCATCAAAATCTACAGCAATTGTAGCTGAGGTAGGATGCGCTTGGCACGTTAAAATTAAACCTTCGGCAACTTCGCTATCCGTTAAAATATTATTCTGACGCATTTCTGCGGTACCTTCTGTAACCTTTGCAATACAACTACTACAAATTCCACCTTGGCAAGAGTAAGGTGCATCAATATCTTGTTTTAAAGCAGCATCAAGAATGGTCGATTTTTGAGACATGTTAAATTCAAATTCTTCTTCATCAACCACCACTTTAATTTTAGTTTCGCCAGATGGTAGATCTGATGTAGAAACTTCAGTTTTAGCTTCAACTGGTGCTGTAAATAATTCAAACTTAATGGCTTTTTCTTTCACACCATTTTCAATCAAAACATCCTTTACGGTATGAATCATTTGTTCTGGTCCACATAGGTAGAAATTTTCTATAGTAACACCTTTGTATTTGTTTTTTACAATGAGGTTAACAGTGCTTTTTTCAATACGTCCAAATAAGGCATCTTCTTCTTGCGCTTGACTGTAAATAAAGTGTACATGAAAACGATTATCGTACTGTTGTTTCATCTGTAATAATTGGTCAATAAACATAGCATCAGCTAATGTTTTATTTCCATAAACCAATATAAAATTACTAAAAGGCTCTTCCTCTAAGAGTGTTTTTGCAATACTAAGTATAGGTGTAATTCCACTACCAGCAGCAAAAGCAGCAATAGTTCTGGTTTTAGCCGCATTCGCTTCAAGCACAAAACGACCATTAGGTTCTGCAACCTCTAAAGTATCGCCAGCTTTAAGCGCTGTGTTGGCATAAACAGAAAAAGTTCCGTTTTCAACCGCTTTTACGGCAACTGTTACATTTCCACTATTTTGAGACGCACATATAGAGTAATCTCTTCTAATATCTTCGCCTTTTATGGTGGTCTTTAAGGTAATATATTGGCCGGCTTTAAAGCTAAATGTTTCTTTAAGAACATCAGGAATATCAAAGGTAATGGCAACCGAATTGTCCGTTACTTTATCAACTGATTTTATAGTGAGAGAATGAAATTGTGACATTATAAATAATTTTGCGCAAAGATAAACATTCTACTTTAGACCTGGCAGCTTTCAAAAACCTGTCAGGTCTTTTTTTAGAACATCTTATACCTAAGTTTCTTATACATAAGAAAATTATGTATATATTTGTAATACAATGAGCAATTCAAAATTATATAAAGGGAGTTTAAATACTATTATTTTAAAGCTTTTAAATGAGCACGATAAAATGTATGGTTACGAGATTACCCAAAAAGTAAAGGCATTAACCAAAGGCGAACTTAAGATAACGGAAGGCGCACTTTATCCTGCATTACACAAGCTAGAAGCTGAAGGTTTACTAGATGTTGAAGTCGCAAAAGTAGATAACCGTTTACGTAAATATTACAAATTAACAGAAACCGGAACCAAAGAAACTGTTACTAAGCTTGAAGAATTAGCGGAATATATTAAAACAATGCAAGCTTTGGTAAATCCAAAACTGGCTTAATCATGGTTGACCTAGCAGGTTTTAAAAACCTAGCAGGTCTAAATTTGATTATTAAACAATGAAACTAACAAAACAAGAAATACAATTTATAGACAGCTACCTCATTAAAAACGAGGTTAAGTTTTGGGATGTGCGTTTAGAATTACTAGACCACATTGTTTCTGCGGTTGAAGATAAAATGACTAATGAAGGTATTTCGTTTAATGAAGCTTTACTTGATGTGCATAGAGGTTTTGGAAACCAATTTATTGAATATGGTGTTTCAAAAAACAAGATTTTTGAAAAAGGATTGTATCAGAGTAATTCAGGTTTTAAGAAGTTTATTAGACAAAAACAAAAAGAATTAGGCAGAAAGTATAGAAAAATCATATGGAAACATTTAAAAATTAAGTTTTCTACTTTTAAATTTTGGTTAGAGTATGCTTCAGTTATTTTGCTATTTATAATACTTTATCAGTTTAAGCCTGAAGCATGTTTTGGCGTTGGACTACTGGTATTAATTTTACCAACAATATATTCTTCATATTATTCTTTTAAAGATAAGTCTACACGAAAATCATTAAGCTTTTCAATGGCTACAAGTTCAGCCATGGCTGTTTGGTCTTTGTATAATCTTTCATTTTATATCTTAAAAAATAATTATGAAAATGTGTTAAGTATGCCTCATAGTTTCTTTGCTATCGTAGCATGCGTTTTTTACCCAATGATAAGAGTCAATATAGAAGTTTATAAAAAAGTTTATAACGAGAATAAGAAAACGTTTGACCTTAAGTTTTTATAGATGAAACTAACAGAATCTCAAATACAAGACCTCTACGCCTTTACAAGACAACATTTTGTAGAACACTACGATTTACAAACCGAACTTGTAGACCATTTAGCCAATGATATTGAAACACAGTGGCAAGAGCAACCAAAACTCAGTTTTGAAGATGCTAAAAATATAGCCTTTAAAAAATTTGGCATTTTTGGTTTTATGGATGCCATTGAGCAAAAACAAAAGGCGATGAATAAGCGCTATAGAAAGTATTTGTGGGCAGAGCTTAGAAAATGGTTTGAGTTGCCACAAATTATCGGAACCATAGCTTTGTTTGGGATGTTTTATGTTATGTTTTCAATAGGTTACACTAACGTTTTTTCTATTGTTATTTATGCTCTTATTACAGCATGGGCTATGTATAAAAGTATACAATTGAATAGGCAATTTAGAAAACGGAAAGAAATATCTAATAAAAAATGGCTCTTAGAAGAAATGATTTTTAAACAAGCAGGAGGTACATCATTGATTTTTCTTTCGCAATTATATAATGTATTTATAATTCCAGAAAAATTTGAAATGAGCACCTTATTCTTAACGCTTTTTTCCTTGGCATTTACAGCATTAGTTTTAATTAACTATATCAGTTTTAAAATTCTCCCAAACAAAGCCGAAAAACTGCTAAACGAAACTTATCCAGAATTTAGTTTGTAACAAATTCTTCATTTTTAATACTTACTACATAAACCAACCCATCATAACACTATGATAAAACATTTTCTCAATTTAGAATGGAAACAATATTTCCGTTCGTCTTATTGGCAAAAAAACATGGCCATCAATATTTTTATGGTGTTTTTTGCGCTTTATTTTATTGGTGTGTTTCTGTTTATTGGCGCTTTTTTATTTAAAATCGTTGGTAAATTGGTTCCAGACCAAGACCCTTTTAAGGTAGTTAATTATTATTTGTTTTATTGGATTATAGGAGACCTTCTTATGCGATTCTTTTTGCAAAAACTACCAGTAATGAGCGTAAAACCATTATTAACATTACCTATAAAACGGTCTACTGTAGTTAATTTCGTTTTAGGGAAATCAGCATTATCATTTTTTAATTTCTTACCGTTATTTGCTATTATTCCTTTTAGTATTTCACTTTTTTTAAATGGATATGAAACTTCTACAGTTTTAACATGGCTAATTACTATGATAATTACAGTGCTAATTATCAATTTTTTAAATTTCATTATTGAAGCTTTCTCGGCAGAGTCTGAGCTGTCTATGCTTCCAATACTCACTGTAGTAGGTGTTTTGTTTAGTTTAAATTATTTTGAAATTTTACCAATGACAACATTGGTTGGTAGTGCATATCTGGCAGTTTCAAACAATCCTATTCTAATACTAGTTCCAATACTAATTTTGGCCGCATGCTATACTTACAATTATAAACTTTTAAGAAGTAAACTCTTTTTGGATAGTTCACTAAAATCTAAAGTAACAGAAGTTAATGCAGCAGATTTATCTTGGACAGAGCGTTTTGGAGATGTTGCACCATTTATGAAGCTAGATTTAAAACTCATTTGGAGAAATAAGCGTACCAAATCTATGGCATTTTTATTGTTAATTGGTGTTTTATATGGTTTATTCTTTTATCCGCAACCCATGTATAGAGAAATGACCTTTATGTATGCCTTTATTGGGATTTTTTCAACAGGATTCTTTCTTATTAATTTCGGACAATTCATTCCGGCTTGGGATAGTGGTTATTACAAACTACTAATGAGTCAAAATATAAAATACGAGCAGTATTTACGTTCAAAATTTATCTTAATGGTTATTAGTGTAGTGCTACTTTTTGTACTAGGCATTCCTTATGTGTATTTTGGTTATAAAATTTTAATTGCACATTTTGCTGCAGCTATTTATAATATTGGAGTAAATACACACGTGATACTTTGGGGAGGATCCTTTAACAGAAAAAAAATAGAATTAGATAAAAAAGCTGCTTTTAATTACCAAGGTACAGGCGCTGTACAATGGCTAATAGGTATTCCGTTAATGTTGGTGCCAATGGCAATGTTTGGCCTAGTAAATTGGTTGGTAGGTTTTGCAGCTGCAGTAGCTTTGCTTATCGTTTTAGGATTGGTAGGCATTATTTTTCATAAAAAACTAATGAAAGCTATTACACAGAAATATCTAGATTCAAAATACAAAATGATTAACGCGTTTAGTCAAGATAACTAATACAACACAACCATGATATATACAAAAGATCTTTCAAAAACATATAACGGAACAACGGTTCTAAATATTGAAGAATTAACCATTCCAAAAGGCCAAAGTTTTGGTTTGGTAGGAAATAATGGCGCAGGTAAAACAACCTATTTCAGTCTGTTATTAGATTTAATTAAACCTACCACAGGAAACATTACAAGTAATGAAGTCGTTGTGGACCAAAGTGAGGATTGGAAACCATTTACATCATCATTTATAGATGAAAGTTTTCTTATTGGCTATTTAACGCCAGAAGAATACTTCTATTTTATAGGAGAATTAAGAGGACAAAATAAAGCAGATGTTGATAGCTTAACAGCTCAGTTTGAAGATTTCTTTAATGGAGAAATTATAGGCAAGAAAAAATACCTACGAGATTTAAGTAAAGGAAACCAGAAGAAAGCCGGAATTGTAGCTGCATTAATAGGTAATCCTGAAGTCATCATCTTAGATGAACCTTTCGCTAATTTAGACCCAACAACCCAAATAAGACTAAAACAAATTATAAAAGATTTAGCCGAAAAACAAGGTGTTACTGTTTTAGTCTCTAGTCACGATTTAATGCATGTTACAGACGTATGCGAGAGAATTGTGGTATTAGAAAAAGGGAATGTAGTCAAAGATTTAGAAACAAATCCGGCAACCTTAAAAGAGTTAGAAGCACATTTTGGAAGCAATGCAGTTGTTTCTCAAGAGGAGGAGTAAAAGCCCCTTTAATTCCCCAAAGGGGAAAACTGATTTAAAATATTATAAGAGATGCGGACAACATATCGGTTGTCCGTACGTATTTTAATTTCATTTTTTAAGGAATATTGGATATTTGCGTCTTTGTGCCTTCGCTTGCTCGTAGAAATTCAGCTTCAAATTCAGCCGCAAATTCAAAAAGATACGTATTTTTACCACGTAGCACACTAAACAGTGTGTTTTTCAGTTATCTATTAACCAAATAGAACCAACGTTTGAAAACCTTTTACAAATTCATATTATTCCTGTCTTGTGTAGCTTTGATTACTCAAAGTTGTTCTCGTAAAAAAGATAAATTCTTAAATAGAAAATTTCATTCTACAGCCACAAAATACAATGTGCTTTACAATGGTAACATTGCCTTACAACGTGGAATTGATGGTGTAAACAATGAATTTACGGAGAATTTTTGGAAACTTTTACCAATTGAAAGAATGGCTGTTTCAGAAGATATTTTTCTTCCTGGTCAATCTAAAAACGCAGATTTTGAACGCGCTGAAGAAAAAGCCATTAAAGCTATCCAAGTGCACGGAATGAATATTGGTGGTAAGGAAAAAAATCCACAAATAGATGAAGCATACTTACTTTTAGGTCAAGCACGTTATTACGATCAGCGTTTTGTACCAGCAATGGCAGCTTTTAATAATATTCTAAATAAATATCCTACAAGCGATAAAATAAATCAGGTTAAAATTTGGCGCGAAAAAACAAGTATGCGTTTAGATAATGATGCTGGTGCTATAGAAAAGTTAAAGCGATTATTAGAAGAAGAAAAAGGCGCTATTGAAGGCCAAGATTTAGCAGATGCTTCAGCAGCATTAGCTCAGGCTTATCTTAACACAAATTCTAAAGATAGCGCTATTGCTCAGTTAACAGTTGCGGCAGAGAACACAAAAATTAAAAGAGAGAAAGCGCGTTACCATTTTATAAAAGGGCAGCTTTATAATGAATTTGGAAAAAAAGATAGTGCAAACTTAGAGTTCGATGCCATAATAGATATGCATCGCCAAGTACCAAGGTCTTTTTATATTAATGCTCATCTAGAAAAATCCTATAATGCAGATGTTTCAAATGTAGATGATGTAGAGTTTCAAGAATATCTTACAGATTTAGAGGAAAATAGAGAAAATAGACCCTTTTTAGATAAAATATATTATCGTATTGCAGAATACCATCGCAATAAAATGTCTGATAGTATTGCTGAGGTTTATTATAATAAATCACTCAGAAAAACAACTTCTGATCAATACTTAAAGTCACTTAGTTATGAAACATTAGGTAACATGTATTTTGATAAAAATGTTTATAAAACGGCAGGCGCATATTATGATTCTACGATGACAGTAATGACTGTAAATACAAAACCTTATAGAGTTATTAAAAAGAAACGCGAAAATCTTGATGACGTAATCTATTATGAAGGAATTGCACAAACTAACGATAGTATTTTAAGAATGGTTAGCTTACCTAAAGCAGAGCAGTTAGCTATTTACACAAAGTTTGCAGAAGACCAAAAATTAAAAGAGATAGAAGCTAGAAAACAGAAAGAAGAAGCTTTAAAAAAGGAAAGTTTGCAGTCCGTTCCTAATCCTGCAAATAATAATCCTAGAAATTCTATAGGTTTTGGAAATCCACCAGGTGTTTCTACAGATATTTTAAACACAGGTTCTAGTAAAGGAAGCAGTAATTTTTATTTCTACAATTCTACAACGGTTGCTTACGGTAAAACGGAGTTTTTAAAAATATGGGGCAACCGTAAACTTCAAGATAATTGGCGACACTCTAGTCAAAGTGCTAATTTAACAACTACTACTGAAGTTGATAGTTTAACAGGTACTACAGAAGAAGATATTAGATTTAATCCTGAAACCTACATAGCGTTATTGCCAACAAAACAATCTGAATTAGATAGTATCGCTAAAGAGCGCAATTTTGCCTATTACCAATTAGGAATTATATATAAGGAAAAGTTTAAAGAATTAGAATTAGCCAAATCAAAACTTGAAAGTCTATTAGATAGCAATCCAGAAGACCGCTTGGTACTTCCTTCAAAATATAACTTATACCGTATTTATGTAGAATTAGGTTTACATATTAAAGCAGATGCCATTAAATCTGCAATTATAAATGAATATCCAGATTCTCGTTATGCTGAAATTCTTTTAAATCCACAATCAGAATTATCTAAAGACGAAAACAGTCCAGAATCTATTTACACTCAGATTTATAATAAGTTTAATGACGAATTATATGCAGAGGTTATAGCAGAGACAGAAGTACAAATTAAGCGATTTGAAGGTGATGATTTTGTGCCTAAGTTTGAAATATTAAAAGCTTCAGCAAAAGGAAGATTATACGGTTTTGAAGCTTATAAAGAAGGTATTAATTATATTGCTTTAACGTATGGTAATACCGAAGAAGGTAAAAAGGCACAAGACTTAATTGATAATGCTTTACCAATATTAGCAAAAAAAGAATTTATTTCTGATAACGATTCTGATAAGTTTAATGTAATTTTTCAATTTGAAAATAATTCTGGTGAGGATATAGATGCTTTTATTAAAATTTTAGATGAAGAGGTCGCTAAAATAGACTATTTTGATCTCACCACTTCAAAAGATGTTTATACAGAAAATACTACCTTTGTAGTAGTACATGGATTAAAAAGTATTGGTGGTGCAAATGGTTTTGCAGAATTGCTTAAATCTGAAGAAAAAGATAAGCGAGGGCGAACAATTAAACCTAAAATTACACGACCATATTTTGCGATTTCATCACCAAATTATGCTATAATTCAAAGACACAAAAATTTAAATGCGTATTTAAAGTTACAGTAATTTAAAACCAAATCAACATGTTTTCTCCAGACAAAAAAAAACAAAAATATTCAATCATGGAAGCAACTACACAACAAAATATCATAGCTCAAGGCACAAAAATAGTAGGTGACATAGCTAGTCAAGGACCATTTAGAATAGACGGAACCGTAGAAGGTAACGTTAAAACTTCTGGTAAAGTTGTTGTAGGTAAATCTGGTTTTATAAAAGGAACATTACAAGGTGAAAATGCTGATTTTGAAGGTAAATTTTCAGGAAAACTTATTTTGTCAGGTACATTGTCTTTAAAATCTACAGCAAATATAGAAGGTGAGGTTCATATTACAAAATTAGCTGTAGAACCAGGAGCTACCTTTAATGCAACTTGTAGTATGAAAGGAAATGTAAAAGCACTATCTAGCGACTCTGGCAAACCGCAACTCTCACAAAGTGCCCAAAGGAAATAAAAAAGGCGTAAGTAAGTTTTTTAGATTTACATCAATTGCATTTCAAATGGGAGGCACTATTTTTCTTGGAAATTATTTAGGAGAATGGTTAGATACTAACTATAACAAAGATTTTTGGAAAAAAACAATTACGCTCTTCGCAGTATTTACTTCTATGTATTTGGTGATTTCTCAGGTTATAAAAGTTTCAAAAGAAGATGATTAAAACGTTAATGATTTATGTAATAGCTTTTGCATTATTGTATTTTGCCATTTCATTTTCTCAAGATTTTATTTATAAATATATAGGTGCTTCAATAAGATTTAATTTTTGGGACACAAATTTATTTTTAGCAATAGTGTCCTTTGTTATCTGTGCCCAAATTCAACTATTTTCTCTATTAGAATCATTAAAAACAAAATTAGGTTTTGTTTATTTACCAACATTTTTTGTTAAAGGAATTTTGTTTTACGTTGCCTTTAAAGACTCTGTTTTTGGTTTAGAAAGTTTAAGTACACCAGAGCGATTTTGTCTAATAATTCCGTTTCTCTTCTTTTTAGTGTTGGAGGTTTATTTTGTTGTAAAAACCATATCTAAGAACATGAGTTAAATAATAAATATAAAAACATATTGTTGTGTTAATAAATTCCGTACTTTTGCACGGAATTTAAAAACGCAGTTTTTTTGATTTTTTTAACAATGAAGGTAGCTAAACAAACTTTTAAATTTTTCATCCTTGTATCATTTCTTTTTGCAAACGCTTTTGCAATGGCTGATAACAGCTCTAAAGACCCTGTTGTTTCTGGCAATAAGGTAGATACAGCAGAAGAGATTAGAGAATATATTTCTCATCACTTAAAGGACTCTCACGATTTTCATTTTTATACACATAATGAATCTGGTACTCATTATAGCTTTCCACTTCCTGTTATTGTTTGGACAAGTAACGGTTTAAAAACATTTATGTCCTCAGCATTTCATCATGATGATGCTGGACAGGTTATAGTTGATAAAGGCGATACTAAGTTAGTAAAAATACACAGTAAGATTTACGAATTAGATCAAGGAGCAACATCAGTAAATTTTGATGCCGAGCATCATGCAACTAATGCACATAAAGTTTTAGATTTTTCTATTACAAAATCTGTATTTGGAATGTTGTTAACCGGTTTATTAATGCTTTTAGGTTTTGGAGCATTAGCTAGAGGATTTAAAAAAGGAAAATCTGTACCTACAGGTTTTTCTAGAGTTCTAGAGCCATTAGTTATTTATGTTAGAGACGAAATAGCAAAACCAAACATTGGAGAGAAAAAGTACCGCAAATTTATGGGCTTTTTATTAACTGTGTTTTTCTTTATCTGGATATTAAATTTATTAGGCTTAACACCATTAGGATTTAATGTAACAGGACAAATTGCTGTAACAGCTTGTTTAGCTATTTTTACAGTAGTAATTTATATGTTTAGTGGTACTAAAGATTTTTGGGCTCATACATTGTGGATGCCAGGTGTTCCTGTCATTTTAAGACCTATATTAGCGGTTATTGAGTTAGTTGGTTTTGTTATCATTAAACCATTTTCATTATTAATACGTTTGTTTGCTAATATTACAGCAGGACACTTTGTGGTAATGAGTTTAATAGCTTTAATGATTACCTTGAAAGCGTCATTTGGACCAGTAGTTTCTACAGGTATGTCTCTTTTGTTATCATTATTTATTATGGTAATAGAACTTTTAGTAGCGTTTTTACAAGCGTTTATTTTTACGATGTTATCATCGTTATTTATTGGTATGGCTGTTGAAGAACACGACGACCATCATTAAAAAGAATTTGTTTAATTAATATTTATAAAAATCAAATTACTATGTACAATTTAATTGGAGCAGGATTAATCGTAATCGGAGGAGGAATCGGATTAGGTCAAATTGGTGGAAAAGCAATGGAAGGTATTGCTCGTCAACCAGAAGCAGCTGGAAAAATTCAAACTGCGATGATCATCATTGGAGCCTTATTAGAAGGTTTAGCATTTGGTGCATTAATCTTAGGGAAATAAGAATTTCCTAAAAACTAAAGGAACAGAATCCTGTAACGGTTGGTTGCAGGACCTGTTTTTAAAATTAAACAAAACAAATAACAACTAATTTACAGTTAAACATGGATCAGTTATTACATGATTTTTCGCCAGGCTTATTTTTTATGCAAGGCATTATTTTATTTATATTAATTGTATTAATGAGAAAATTTGCATGGAAACCAATTCTTGATGGGTTACAATCGAGAGAAGACGGTATTCAAAATGCATTAGATGCTGCCGAAAATGCAAAGTTAGAAATGCAAAATCTACAAGCAGATAACGAAAAATTATTAAAAGAAGCACGCGCAGAACGAGAGTCTATGCTAAAAGAAGCTAGAGATCTAAAAAATAAAATGATTGAAGACGCTAAGACAGAAGCTCAAGAAACGGCAAACAATATGATTGCTCAAGCTCAAGCAGCTATTGAAAGCGAAAAGAAATCAGCAATGGCAGAATTAAAGAACCATGTTTCTGGTTTGTCTATTGAAATTGCAGAAAAAGTAGTGCGTAACGAATTATCTAACAAAGACAAGCAATTAAAATTAATTGAAGATATGTTAGGAGAAGCAACTTTAAATTAAGATAAATGTCAGGATCAAGAGCAGCCATTAGATATGCTAAAGCCGTTTTAAGTATTGCAACAGATCAAAAGTCTGCTGAGATAGTTAATAATGATATGAAGCGTATTGCTAAAACTATTGCAGAAAGTGATGATTTAAATGGGATGATTCAAAGTCCTGTTATTAAATCTTCAGACAAAAAATCAGTATTAACATCTGTATTTAAAGATACCAATATTGCTACTACTAATTTAATAGATACATTAATTGCAAATAAAAGGTTACCATTATTAAATGATGTAGCCATAAGTTTTAGTCAGCTATATGATCAGTTAAGGGACAGCCAAGTGGCAACAGTAACAACAGCAATTGCCTTAACTGACGAATTAAAAAGTAAGGTTTTAGCAAAAGTTAAAGAGCTTACTGGTAAAGAAGCTGAAGTAGAAAATATTATAGATGAAAGCATCTTGGGTGGTTTCATATTAAGAGTTGGAGATATACAGTATAACGCTAGTATTGCTAACAAGCTTAATAAATTAAAAAGAGAATTTACATTAAATTAATAAGGTTTTGGTTAGTACATTCTCAGTGCTAGCAACTAAAAACTAAAGACTAAATAAGATGGCAGAAGTAAAACCAGCTGAGATATCAGCAATCTTAAAACAACAACTTTCAGGTTTTGAAGCAGGTTCTTCATTAGATGAAGTAGGAACAGTATTAACTGTAGGTGATGGTATTGTACGTGCTTACGGATTGGCTAACGCACAATATGGTGAATTAGTGGAATTTGAAGGAGGTGCAGAAGGTATTGTACTTAACCTTGAAGAAGATAATGTTGGTATAGTACTTTTAGGTGTATCAACAGGAGTAAAGGAAGGGTCTACCGTTAAACGTACTGAGCGTATTGCTTCTGTAAAAGTAGGTGAAGGAATTGTTGGACGTGTTGTAGATACTTTAGGAAATCCAATTGATGGTAAAGGACCAATATCAGGTGATACTTACGAGATGCCTTTAGAGCGTAAAGCGCCAGGTGTTATCTATAGAGAACCTGTAACTGAGCCGTTACAAACCGGAATTAAAGCGATTGATGCTATGATTCCTGTAGGTAGAGGTCAACGAGAGTTGGTAATTGGTGACCGTCAAACGGGTAAAACAACAGTTTGTATTGATACCATATTAAATCAAAAAGAATTTTACGATGCAGGTGAACCTGTATATTGTATATATGTAGCAGTAGGGCAAAAGGCATCTACGGTTGCAAACATTGCAAAAACACTAGAAGAAAGAGGTGCTTTAGCGTATACCACTATTGTAGCGGCAAACGCATCAGATCCTGCAGCAATGCAAGTTTATGCACCTATGACAGGAGCCTCTATAGGAGAATATTTTAGAGACACTGGCCGTCCGGCTTTAATTATTTATGATGATTTATCTAAACAAGCTGTAGCTTACCGTGAGGTGTCTTTATTATTACGTCGTCCTCCAGGGCGTGAGGCTTATCCTGGTGATGTTTTCTACTTACACTCTAGATTATTAGAGCGTTCTGCAAAAGTTATCAATGATGATAATATTGCAAAAGAAATGAACGATTTACCAGAGGTTTTAAAACCATTGGTAAAAGGTGGTGGATCTTTAACGGCATTACCAATTATTGAAACACAGGCTGGTGATGTATCGGCTTATATTCCAACCAATGTAATTTCTATTACTGATGGTCAAATTTTCTTAGATGGTGATTTATTTAACTCTGGTGTTCGTCCGGCAATTAACGTAGGTATTTCAGTATCTCGTGTTGGTGGTAATGCTCAGATTAAATCTATGAAAAAAGTATCTGGTACATTAAAATTAGATCAAGCTCAGTTCCGCGAATTAGAAGCATTTGCTAAGTTTGGTTCTGATTTAGATGCTTCAACGTTAAACGTTATTAATAAAGGTAAACGTAATGTTGAGATATTAAAACAAGGTCAAAACGATCCTTTTACTGTAGAAGATCAAATTGCAATTATATATGCTGGTTCTAAGAACTTATTAAAAGATGTTCCTGTAGAAAAGGTAAAAGAATTTGAACGCGATTTTATAGAGTTCTTAAATGCTAAACATAGAGGTGTATTAGATACGTTGAAGTCTGGTAAATTAACAGATGAAGTTACAGATACATTAACTAGTGTAGCTAAAGATTTAACAGGAAAGTTTAAAAACTAAATAAGTACAAAGTAACAAGTGAAATGTGTTTTTATTATTACAAAAAACACATTTCACTAAACACTTAATACTATAACAAATGGCTAATTTAAAAGAAATACGTAATAGAATATCATCGGTATCTTCTACCATGCAGATTACTAGTGCCATGAAAATGGTTTCTGCTGCAAAGTTAAAGAAAGCCCAAGATGCTATTACTGCAATGCGTCCTTACTCAAATAAACTTACCGAATTACTTCAAAGTTTAAGTGCAACTTTAGATGAAGATACAGGTAGTAAATATGCTGTACAAAGAGAAGTTAAAAATGTTCTGATTGTTGCGATAACTTCTAACAGAGGGTTAGCTGGTGCATTTAATTCTAATATCATTAAGGAAGTCAATAGACTGACTAATGAGACGTATGCAAATAAAGATGTTTCTTATATAGCTATAGGTAAAAAAGCAAATGATGCATTTGTAAAAACAAATAAAGTTATTGCTAATAAAAGCGATTTATTTGATAATTTAACATTTGAAAATGTTTCTGAAATAGCAGAAATGTTAATGGAAAAATTTGTTACAGGTGAGTTTGATAAAATTGAAGTGGTGTATAATCATTTTAAAAATGCCGCAACTCAAATTGTTTTAACAGAACAATTTTTACCAATTGTACCTGTTGAAAGTGATGCCAACGTAAATTTAGATTACGTTTTTGAACCATCTAAATTAGAAATAGTTGAAGAATTAATACCTAAATCTTTAAAAACACAATTGTATAAAGGTATAAGGGATTCTTTTGCTTCTGAGCACGGTGCACGTATGACAGCAATGCATAAAGCAACAGATAATGCTACAGAATTAAGAGATCAACTGAAGTTAACCTACAATAAAGCGCGACAAGCTGCTATTACTAATGAAATACTAGAAATTGTAGGTGGAGCAGAAGCTTTAAATAATTAATATTTAATTTAATAATTAGATAGAAACCTAACTATTTTAGTTAGGTTTTTTTATACTCTTAAATTTAGATTGTTTTAAGGAGCATCAATAACAGTTATAAAAATGTATAAGACTATTCTTTCTGTTTTATCTTTTATAACTTAAAGGGTTTTATAGCAATAATATAGTTTATTATAATACATTGGTTTCAGACTTAAAAAGAGTTTAAAATTACATAGTCTTTCATGGCATTAAACGAAGTATTTTTATGCTTCAGATACCATTCGTTTTAATCTTTAGATGTCTTAATTCAAAATTATATAAATGGATGGTTATCGTGTTGTTTTAATTTTAATTTAACATTCAGATTTATAAATATTTAGCAGACTTAGTGTTGTCTAACTCTAAAAATTAATGAAATTTTACCCTAACAACGTCAAATTGCTGTTGAACAATAGGTTAACTTATGTTCTATATAAAAAGTTATATTGTTAAAAATATAATTTTTTTCCTACATTTTACAATTTTTTTTAACATTTTTTACTGTAATACTTACAAATATTTGCTGTTTGTCGTATTTATATGTTTTTAATCAGATTTATTCGTATATTGCCGATCCAAATCTTTAATCTACATAAAAATGAAACATCTAAAGAGGGTATTATTTTCCGTAACAGTATGTATTGTTTTATCATTAAATTTTCAATGTGCAAGTTCTAGTGCAATTTCTAATAAAACAGAAGCCTCAATTCCGTTTAAGGTTAAAACTATAGCGTTTCAAGAATGGAATGCTGGTGAGAACAAAGAAAAAACAGGCATTAATATTTATGTACCTATAACTGAAAAGGAAGATCATATATTAATTGATAGTGTTTATTTTAAAAACTATAAAGGTCAACTTGTTAGAAATTATAGCAGATACACTTCTGTTCTAAGACATAACTCTGTGAATGATACTATTATTGAGCAGCAACAAGAAAAACCAGATTACCCATTTAATTTAGCTGAAAATGAATGCGTGATACGATACGTTGATAATGGTAAAGTGAGATATTCAAAGTTTTCAAATCTTATTCAAAAGGAATCTATTTATTATAAGGATGGTCCACCTTTAGCTTATCAAAGAAGACGAGAAGCTATGATAGTTTCTGGTGAGGAATCTCATGTAGCTTTAAAACCAACCTTTCAACCTTCAACAACATTTAAAGTAAAAACAATTTCTTTTCAAGAGTGGTATGCTGGTATAAAAGTAGGAGGAACAGGTATGAATGTTTTTGTACCTATTGTAAATAAAGATGAACATATAAAAATAGACAGCGTTTATTTTAGAAATCTTAAAGCTAAATTAGTAGAAGATTCTGGCAGATATACAGCTGTTTTAAAAAATAAATCGCCTTATTATACTTTTAAAAAAGCTGAGAAAGATCCAGATTTTCCATTTACGCTAGAGGATAATGAATGTGCCATTAGTTTTGTAGAAAATGGTGAGGTTAAGTATATAAAAATTTCCGACCTCAATGAAAAGAGAGGTGTTTACTATGAAAATGGTCCGCCAAATATTTATGAGAGAGATCCCAATAGAGATAGAATTAGTGCAATTAAAGAATCTATTATTCGTAAGCATTTAAACTTTATGGCGTTAAAAAATAATTATTTGGCAAAACTATGACTTATGTATAAACACCATAAATAAATCTCACAATGGCTATTTTAGTAAAAATATAGTCGTCTTTACTAATATAATAGCGCATTAATATTAATTCTTATAGTTGTTAAGTATACAATGCATTAATTTAATACTTTTGAGTTTTACTGATACTAATACTCTTGAGCGGATTTAAAACACTTTTTAAACAAACTTTTATTTATGGCTTAGCAACTGTTTTGCCAAGAATGTTGAGCTTTATCTTGGTACCTCTGTACACTAATCCACAAGTACTGTCGGTTGAAGAATATGGACGCGTATCATTCATTTTTGCCTATTTTGTACTTTTTAATGTGGTACTAGCCTATGGTATGGAAACTGCATTTTTTAGGTTTTTTAATAAAGAAGAAAATCAAGAAAAAGTAACTAGTACATCTGCAATCTCTTTAGTAATAAGCTCATTTGCGTTATTAGGAATTGCTTTTCTATTCAAAAATCAGATTGCTTCACTGATAAATATAGAACTTAAATACCTCAATTTAGTATTTATAATTTTACTTTTTGATGCCCTAGTTATTATTCCATTTGCATGGTTAAGAGCAACGGCAAGACCAATGAAATACGCGATTATTAAAATTTTGAATGTAGCGGTAAATTTAGGTTTAAACATTTTCTTATTACTGTATTTAAAAGATCTAGCGGAAGGCAATTCATTATTTAATAGTATTTATATTCCCCATTATCAAATCAGTTATATTTTTATTTCTAATCTTGTAGCCAGTGGTGTAACCCTACTTTTATTGTTACCATTTTACTTAAAACTTAATTTTAAATTCGATACAGAATTATGGCAAAAAATGATGCATTACGGGCTACCAGTACTAATTGCAGGTATTGCTTATTCTGTAAATGAAACCTTTGATCGTATTTTATTAGAATATTTGTTGCCAAATGATGTTGCAGATCAACAAATAGGTATGTATTCGGCTTGTTATAAACTCGCTTTATTTATGACCTTGTTTGCAACCGCATTTCGTTTAGGTATAGAACCCTATTTTTTTAGTCATTCTAAAACTAAAAATCCCCAAACTAATTATGCTAAAATATTAGAATACTTTGTTGCATTAGGTTCGGTTATTCTTTTAGTTGTTGTCATATTTGCGGATCTCTTAAAACCTTTCATAATTTTAAGTGAAGCTTATTATGAAGCTATGTGGATCGTACCATTTATTCTATTAGCTAACTTTTGCTTAGGAATTTATCACAACCTATCTGTTTGGTATAAAATAACAGATAGAACTAAGTTTGGTGCTTATATTTCAATTTTTGGAGCATTAATAACATTAGTTTTAAACGTAGTTTTAATTCCGGTAATTGGGTTTAAAGGCTCAGCAATAGCAACGCTTTCTGCGTATTCAGTAATGATGATGTTATCATTTTATTTTGGTAAAAAATATTATCCCATTCCATATAATTTAAGTAAAATTGGTTTGTATTTAGTGGTTTCCATTCTGTTTTCATTTCTGTTTTTTTATAACTATCGAGAGAATTATATGATTGGAAGTGCAATGTTAATTGTATTTTTGGGATTAGTTATAATATTGGAAAAGAACCAACTAAAACAACTCTTAAAAAGAAATTAAACTCTTGTTTAGAGCAAAGCGAATATTCTCAACTCATGAAAATTAAAATAATAAATAAATCAAGTCACGCCTTACCGCACTACGAAACTATAGCTTCAGCTGGTATGGATTTGCGTGCAAACTTGTCAGAATCAAGAATTTTAAAACCTTTAGAACGTACAATTGTAGGCACAGGCTTATTTATTGAATTACCAATAGGCACAGAAGCACAGGTAAGACCAAGGAGTGGTTTGGCTGCGAAAAAAGGAGTTACAGTACTTAATGCACCAGGAACTATAGATGCAGATTATAGAGGTGAAATAGGTGTAATTTTAGTGAATCTTTCTAATGAAGAATTTACTATAAATAATGGCGAAAGAATAGCACAACTAGTTATAGCAAAACACGAACGTGCTGACTGGGAACAAGTCGCAATTTTATCTGATACAGACAGAGGAGAAGGTGGTTTTGGAAGTACAGGAGTTAAATAACCATTTCCTGGTAAGGCAGAAGTCTAAGAATAGAAAAGAAAAAACAAATTGATTAATTTATATAGAAGAACTTATTATATTGAAGAATTTGGATGTATTAGTGAAGTTCTGAGGCATAATAACGAATTCCAATAATAGAAAAGAGATTAGAAATTAAGTGTAACAATAAAAAGACACCTGTTTTCACAGGCATATAATATGAAAATAATAGTACCAATGGCAGGCAGAGGATCCCGCCTTAGACCACATAGTTTAACAGTACCAAAACCATTAATTCCTGTTGCAGGTCAACCAATTGTGCATCGTTTAGTAAAAGATATTGCTAAAGTTTTAAAGCAACCTATAGAAGAAATTGCTTTTGTTTTGGGTGATCCGGCATTCTTTGGAGAAGAGGTTGTAGAAAGTTTAACGGAACTTGCTGAAAGCTTGGGAGCAAAAGCATCTATTTATAGACAAGACCAACCATTAGGAACTGGTCATGCTATTATGAGTGCAAAACCTTCACTTTCTGGTCCTGCAGTAATTGCTTATGCAGATACTTTAATTAGAGCGGAGTTTGATTTAGACCCAACAGCAGATAGCGTTATCTGGACAAAGCGTGTTGCAAACCCAGAGGCTTATGGTGTTGTAAAACTAAACGATGATAAAAATATTGTTGAGTTAGTTGAAAAGCCAGAAAACTTTGTAAGTGATCAAGCTGTAATTGGTATTTATTATTTTAAAGATGTTGCTGTTTTAAAAGAAAAACTACAGGAAATCTTAGATGAAAATATTATGAATGGCGGCGAATACCAAATTAATGACGGTATTAAACGCATGATGGCAGATGGACGCATTTTTAAAACCGGAACCGTTGATGAGTGGATGGATTGTGGAAACAAAAACATTACTTTAGAAACTAATGCAAAAATGTTGGGCTTCTTAAAAGAAGATAGTTTAGAACAACTAATTGATAGTTCTATCGTTTTAGAGAATTCAAAAATAATTGAACCTTGTTTTATTGGTAAAGGCACTATTTTAAAAAATACAACCGTTGGTCCTCATGTTTCAATTGGGAAAGATTGTGTTATTGAAAATTCAACCATAACAAATAGCTTAATTCAAAACAATACAAGTATTATAAATGCAAAGTTAGACGAAGCTATGATTGGAAATCATGTAAAATATAATGGCGAGTTTACTAAAATTAGTATAGGAGATTATTCCGTTATAGAATAAATTGTATTTTTAATAATAAACGGAAGTTTCAGCTATATTAAACTTTTAATTTGCAGTTTTTGGTTGACTTTGGAATAACTTTTGAATAATGAATAACAATTTAAAGTAAGCAGTAAATGTATGTAGTGATATATGCTTTTGAGTTAAAACCTAATCAAGAAACAAAGTTTATTGAAGCTTGGCAAGGCTTAACATCGCTAATTTATAAACACGAAGGAAGTCTAGGGTCTAGATTACATAAAAAGGATGCGTTAAATTACATAGCATATGCACAATGGCCAAATCAAAATGCCTTTGATATTGCAGGAGGCAATTTACCAGAAGAAGCCAATTACTATAGAGACAGTATGAAATCTGCTTGTGTAAAATTTGAAGTATTAGAAAAATTAGAAGTCGTAAAAGACCTATTAAAACAACAGCAAAGTGAATAAGAAATTTATTTGTATAGTGGTATTTTTTTTCGGGATGATATGTGTTCCGCAAAGTGTGTATGCCCAAGTTGATTTTAATAAATTACCAGATGATGATTTAGGAAATTATGAAGACGAATTTCAAGAACATTTTTTTGAAGCTTTAAAACAAAAAGGCATTGAAAATTATGATCGTGCTGTAGATGAACTTCATAAATGTTTAAATCTAAATACTAAACTTCCTATTATTTATTTTGAACTAGGTAAAAACTATAATAAGCTTAAAAACTTTGGTGCAGCAGAAGACCATCTAAAAAAAGCAATAGAAATGCAACCAGATAATGTTTGGTTTTTAGATGAACTTTACGATGTTTATTTTCAGCAAGATGATATTAAAAATGCGTTAAAAACTATAAAGCAATTGGTAAAATATCATCCAGATTATAAAGAAGATTTAGCGGCACTTTATGTTAGAGAAGAAAAGTATAAACAAGCCTTAGATATCTTAGATGAGTTAGATGCAGAATTTGGATTGAGCGAATCTAGAGACGCCATGCGTAATGATATATATAGTATTACTGGTAATGTAGGCGATCGTATAGAAAATTTAGAGCAACGCATTGCTAATAACCCAAGTAATGAAGATAATCATTTAAAACTTATTTATAGATACAGTCAATCTGGTGATCGCAAAAATGCTTATAAAGCCGCAAAGAGTTTATTAAAAGTAAAGCCAGAATCTAAATTTGTGCATTTAGCGTTGTATAAGTTTTATCTTCAAGACGGTAAAGTAGAAGATGCTATTGGTTCTGTAAAAACAGTTTTAACTAGTCCTGAGATTAATGCAGATGCTAAAGCAAAAGTGCTTAAAGATTTTGTGGCATTTGTGGGTAAAAACCCAGAATATGAATCGGATTTAGTAGAAATTACTTCGCTAATTGACCAAAACAAAGACGCACAAACCCATAGCGATTTAGGTCATTATTATTTAAAAGCAGGAGACAAACTAAAAGCGCTTGCTAACTTTAAAGAAGCCTTAAAGCAAAACCCTAACGACTTTAAATTAATAAAAGATGTATTACTGCTTCAAATAGATATTGAAGACTATAAAGCGGTTATAAAAGATGGAGAAAGTGCCTTAGAGTTATATCCTGCACAACCAATATTGTATTTAGCAATAGGAGTTGCTAATAATAAATTAGGGCATTCTAAAACAGCTATAGACTATTTAGAAATGGGCTTAGATTATTTAATAGATAACCCTAGTATGGAAGCTGATTTTTATTCAGAATTAAGTATAGCCTATAAAGCCTTAAATAATATTAGTAAATCTAATGCGTTTGCTAAAAAGGCAAAAGCCCTTAAATTGTAATTATAAATGAAGTTATCTCAAGCCTATAAAAATGTAAAAATGAGTGTTGGCATATTGCTTATTCTTTTTACGTTTAGTTGTAATTCTGCTAAAAATGTTATCGCTTCTGGTGAAGCAAGTGATAAGCTTTCTGCAAAACAAGTAATCAAACAACACGAAAAAAATAGTACAGCGTTTAAAACTCTTAAAGCGAGAGTTAAAATAGACATTACCCAAAACGATAAAACCCAAGGTGCTGGTTTTACACTTCGCATAGAAAAAGATAAAGTAATTTGGCTAAGTGAGTCTGTTTTAGGTATGGCACGTATGATGATTACACCAGATAAAGTAAAGTTTTACAATAAGCTAGATAACGAATATTTTGATGGCGACTACAAACTTTTAAGTGATGTAGCAGGTATAGATTTAGATTTTATGAAAGTGCAAAGCATCCTTTTAGGCGAAGCAATTTATGATCTTAAAGCACAACCTCATCAAGTTGCTTTAAGTGGTAATTCTTATGCTATAAGCCCAAAAGACCAAGCTGCGCTTATGGAATTGTTTTATTTAATAAATCCGTCGCATTTTAAAATGGATAGCTTACAATTACAGCAACAACAAAAAAGACGAATGCTTCAAGTAGATTATGCATCTTATCAGGAAGTAGATAAACAAATCATTCCTAAAAATATTAGAATTATTGCTGTGGACGATAGTGATGAGGTTGCTGTTGCTATGGCGATTAAATCTGTATCTTTGAATGACGAAGTAAGGTTTCCTTTTAAAATTCCTTCAGGTTATAAAGAAATTGTTATAAAATAATTGGTTGTCTTAAAGACACAATGAAGTATGATTCACGAGAAATTTTATATTAAAAATAGCGTAAAAAAACTAACATGTATTTTGTTTCTGTTAGGGTTTTTAATGTCTACTACAGCAGGTTTTGCACAAAGTGATAAGCAAAAAAAATTAGAAGCGCAACGTCAGCAGGTTTTAAAGGAAATGAAGCAAATTAATGCTTTGTTGTTTACTAAAAAGAAAGAGCAAAAATCAGCGATTACTTTAATAGAAGACATAAATTATAAAGTAAGTGTTCGTAAAAATTTAATTAGAATAACTAACGAGCAAGCTAATTTACTGACTAGAGAAATCAATAACAACCAAAACGAAATTGCAAGCCTAAAAACGCAATTAAAAGAGCTTAAAGATGATTATGCTGCTATGGTAGTAAAATCTTATAAAAGTAAATCTGAGCAAAGCAAAGTGATGTTTTTGCTGTCTTCTAGTAATTTTCAACAAGCCTATAAACGATTGCAATACATTAAGCAATATTCTAATTACCAAAAGGAGCAAGGCGAAGCTATAAAAACTAAAACTAAAGAATTAGAACAATTAAATGTTGAATTGTCTAAGCAAAAGGAAGATAAACAGAAGCTAATTGAAGAAAACCGAATTGCCAAACGTCAATTAGAAAACGAATTAAAAGAGCGTGAAACTTTAATGGCTTCTATAAAATCTGAAATGGGAAAGTTTGCCGCTCAGATTAAAAAGAAAAAGCAAGAAGCAGCTCGTTTAGACAAAGAAATTGATCGATTGATTAAAGAGACTATTGCTGCGTCTAATAAGAATTCTGGTAAAACAACAACTAAAGGTAAATTTGTTTTAACGCCAGAAGCAAAAAAATTATCTGCTAATTTTGAATCTAATCGAGGAAAACTTGGTTGGCCTGTTGCTAGAGGTGTCATTAAGGGTAAATTTGGTAAAAGACGTTCTTTAACAGATAATTCTATTACTCAAAACTATAAGAGTATTTATATCGCTACGGATACCAACTCAGAAGTGAAAGCTGTTTTTAATGGTGTTGTAGCTCAAATTCATGTAATGAAACGTGGTAATCCTACTATATTGGTTAGGCACGGTAGTTATTTTAGTGTTTATATGAATCTTTCTGAAGTTAATGTAAAGAAAGGTGATAAAGTTGTCACAGGTCAGGTTATAGGAAAGGTTTTCTCTAATAAATCGTCTGGAGAATCACTACTTGGTTTTAGAATTTATAAAAACGACCAAGTTCTTAATCCAGAGCCTTGGTTAGCTAAATACTAATCAAAAAGTGCTTTCAGTTCTGTAGCGTCAGCAGGTTTCATTTTACCCGCTAATAATAAACTTAATTGTTTACGTCTTAAGGCTGCATCAAAACGTTGCTTTTCTAATTCTGTTTCAGGCACCAATTCTGGCACTTTTACTGGTCTTCCGGTTTCATCAACGGCTACAAAGGTATAGATTGCTTCATTAGCTTTAATGCATTCACCAGACTCTCTGTCTTCTATCCAAACGTCCATATAAACTTCCATAGAAGAAGAGAATGCTCTAGATACTTTAGCTTCTATCATTACCAAACTTCCTAATGGTACTGATCGGTTAAAGGCTACATGATTTACAGAAGCTGTTACAACGATACGTCTAGAGTGTCTTCTGGCAGAGATACTAGCTGCACGATCCATACGAGCTAAAAGTTCACCACCAAATAAATTATTTAAAGGATTGGTTTCGCTAGGTAAAACAAGATCGGTAACTATTGTTTTAGACTGAGAAGCGGTTCTAGATTGCATAAAAATTTAAATTTTGTGCAAATATAGAATGATTTTGCAATGCGCCGTCTAATATTAGAAAAAAGAAAGTTTAGAGAAATAAACAGTTTACTGTAGTTTCTTAATTAACAACCACGCATCAGGATTATGCTCACGACGAATCTTAAAAAGTTCTTCTTGTGCTTCCTCTCTAGAGTTATAGCTTCCGTAAACAACCTCATGCAAACCATAACGATTTACACCAATTGTTCGTGCCTTATAACCTCTATTTTTAAGTTGATTAACTTTTTTATCAGAATTAGCCTCAACTCTAAACGCACCAGCAACAATATGGTAGTTTCCACTTTGTTTCTCTAAGCTCAATGTTGCAGCAGGTAACGGGTTACTAATCACAAAAGTTGCTTCTTGTACTTTAGCATCTAATTGTGCGTTAGCCTTTTCTTGAGCAATTTGATTTTGGTTTTTAATTGTGTTGTTATTGTAATACGTAGCAACACCAAAGCCTCCTATACCTAATACAAATACAGCTGCGGCAGCATATTTAATCCAATTACGGTTAGCTCGTTTTTCTGGAGTCAAAATTATAGGAGCATGCACTTCTATATTTTCAACATTTTTTAAATGAATTTCACGATCAACATCTTTAGATGTAAAATGAGATAACCCAAAAGAATCTGTGAGATAGTTAATATGACGTGATGGATCAAATTCAATTTTTCCATCGGCATTCAATACCAATTCTCCAATATTTTTAAGCTGAATAGTTTCACCGTCAGCTAATAATGTCTTTAGAGATTTTATTTTGTTAGAGAGGTTGTTTAAAGCCGTTGTATATGGCAATTTTTCTACCTCAGCGATATAATTAGCCAACAAACCATCATTTTGTTGTAATTGCTCATTAAAAGACAGTGCTTTTTTGGGCGGATAAAATGTGTTTGTAGTTTCATGTACTTTGGCCGAAACACGTTGTGTTAAAAAAGCTCCAAAACCAGGAACAGTAACACACTCGTATCGGTATAAAAGGTCGCTAATGTAAGTTTCTAACTGCATATTAAGGCAAAGTTAAAAATTTTTATATCTGAAAGACATTAAGTGAGATTTAGTTATTAACATCGAAAAAAAATATTCTCTATATGATTGATTCTGTAAGAATTCCATATAAAATATTTACATAAATTGATATTTTTTTATAGATTATTGCGAGGGTCATAATTGCTATAATCAGGGATTTTTGGCAGTAAACGTTTCAGTTCTGCGCGTCTATATGTAATATTAAAGTCTCTAAAGAAACTTCTTTTTAGGTCTTTGGAAGAAAATACAATAAAGCCATCTCTCATGATTTCAATTTTCGCCATATCAAATTTTAGTCCCACAAGTTGAGTATTCAATTTTTCAGAATAATTAAAAGTGTTTAATCTTGAAGAGTTATCATTTTTGATTAATGAAAATTCATTTAAATCTATTAAAGTTATAGTTGGTTTTAGTGTTACGGAGCCCTCAATATTTTTAAATTTTGAATTCTGCGCTGCAGCGATAAAAGAAAGCATATAAATAAATATAAATATTGAGCGCGTTATCATAGGTTATTTTTTATGTTATAAAAATAAGAAAAACCTTCTTTTATCTTGAGAAGTATTTCGTTAAATTACACGCTAAAGAATTCTAATTAATGACAGACCAGCAACTTATTTACGCTTTAGCATTGCAACACGTTCCAAAAATTGGAGCAACAACGGCTAAAAAGTTAATTAATCACTGTGGTTCTGCAGAAGCAGTTTTAAAAGAAAAGGCTTCTACACTTTTAAAAATAGACGGTATTGGTACTATTACAATACAAGGGCTTTTTGATAAAATACATTTAGAAGAAGCTGAGCACGAATTAAAATTTATTAGAGATAATAATATTATAACACATTATTATACAGAAGATACTTATCCAGAACGTTTAAAGCATTGTATTGATGGACCAATTGTATTATTTCAATCCGGAAACATTAATATAAAACAGCAACGAATAATTAGTATAGTTGGTACTCGGAAAATTACAACGAGTGGAGTTGCTTTTTGCGAAAAACTTGTAGAAACGTTAGCGGAGTTTAATCCTATTATTGTTTCGGGCTTTGCTTACGGAACAGATATTACGGCTCAAAGAGCTGCTGTAAAGCATAATTTACAAACAATAGGTTGTTTAGCGCATGGACTCAATCAAATTTACCCTAAAGTACATAAAAAGTATGTAGCAGAAATAGAAAATCATGGTGGGTTTTATACCGATTTTTGGAGTTCTGATAATTTTGATAGAAATAATTTTTTAAAACGAAACCGAATAATCGCTGGTCTTAGCGAAGCTACTATAGTTATAGAATCTGCAGAAAAAGGTGGGAGTTTGGTAACAGCGGACATCGCTAATTCTTATAACAGAGAGGTGTTTGCAGTGCCAGGAAGAACTACAGATAGCCAAAGTATTGGTTGTAATAATCTAATAAAATTTCAGAAAGCTCATTTATTATCTAATCCTTTAGATGTACCGTATATGCTTAATTGGGAATTAGAGATAGATAAAAAACCAGCAGTACAGCAACAATTATTTGTAGAGCTAGAGCCCGATGAAAAGATTATTTATAATTTTTTAAAGGATAATAACAGAGAAATGTTAGACGTCATTGCTATTAAATGTAAAATGCCAACGTATAAAATTGCTGGCATTTTACTTAATATGGAATTGAAAGGTTTGGTTAGACCTTTACCTGGTAAGTTGTTTGAGGTTATTTAAAATGTATAAAAAAAGATAAACCTAAAGTAGTTTACTAATATTAATACCCAACCTTTTCTCTTACACGTCGTAAAACGGCATCCGCAACTAATTTAGCTTTTTCAGCACCTTTTGCTAACGCGGCATCAACTTCTTCAAGATTATCCATGTAATAAGTATAACGTTCTCTTTGCTTAGAGAAACGCTCTAAAATCAACTCATATAAGGCTTGTTTGGCATGTCCATAACCATAATTTCCACCTTCATAATTAGCTTTCATTTCTGCTATTTGGTTATCAGAAGCTAATAAACTGTAAATAGCAAAACAGTTACAAGTTGCCCAATCTTTAGGCTCTTCAAGAGGCGTACTATCAGTTTCAATAGACATTATTTTTTTGCGTAATTTTTTTTCGGGTAAAAAGATATTGATAAAGTTGTCTCTACTTTTACTCATTTTTTCACCATCTGTGCCAGGAATTAGCATACCATTTTCTTGTATTTTACCTTCTGGTAATACAAAAGCTTCACCCATTTTTGCGTGAAAACGAGAGGCAACATCTCGAGTCATTTCAATATGTTGCAATTGGTCTTTTCCTACCGGAATAATTTCTGCATCATACAGCAAAATATCTGCAGCCATTAACATTGGGTACGTAAACAAACCCGAGTTTACATCTGCTAAGCGATCTGCTTTATCTTTAAAGCCATGTGCTAAGGTTAAACGTTGGTAAGGAAAGAAACAGCTTAAATACCAAGATAATTCTGTTACTTGTGGAATATCGCTTTGTCTATAAAATACAGTTTTCTCTATATCTAAACCACAAGCTAACCAAGTGGCAGCAACTGAGTATGTGTGATTTCTTAATTCTTTAGCATCTTTGATTTGGGTTAACGTATGTAGATTGGCAATAAACAAAAACGAATCGTTTTTGGCATCGTTTGCCATTTCTATTGCTGGTAAAATTGCACCTAATATATTTCCTAAATGCGGAGTTCCTGTACTTTGTACGCCTGTTAATATTCTTGCCATGCTTACTTCCCACAAAAGTGGGAATCTTTTTTATAAATTAAACAAAGCACAAAGGTAAATTTTTTAGGTCAACTTTAAGAGGTGATTTAATTTAAATAGTTAGTTTTGGTACCATGGCAATTTTTAAATATCCATTTTGGGTTATATATCGTATTTGGTTCTACATTTTAGTAGCTTTACCGATTATTATAATGTTTCCTATTCTTATAATTTCCATTTCAAGAGAGCAATGGTATCCGCTCTTTTTTAAATTGGCTCGTATTTGGTCTAAGTTTATTTTAATAGGCATGGGTTTTGGTTATAAAATAAAAAGAGAAGAAATTCCAGATCCTAATAAAAGCTATATGTTTGTTGCTAACCATACGTCTATGGCAGATATTATGTTAATGTTAGTTGCCGTGAAAAATCCATTTGTATTTGTGGGAAAGCAAGAATTAGCTAAAATTCCGTTGTTTGGATTCTTCTATAAACGCACTTGTATTTTGGTAGATAGAAGTAGTGCTAAAAGTAGACAGGCTGTTTTTTTAAGAGCACAAAGACGTTTAAAACAAGGGGTTAGTATTTGTATATTTCCAGAAGGCGGTGTCCCAGAAGAGCATATCTTATTAGATAGCTTTAAAGATGGTGCATTTCGTTTAGCTATTAACCATCAAATACCTGTTGTACCTCTAACTTTTTATGATAATAAAAAGCGTTTTTCTTATACGTTTTTTAGCGGAAGTCCAGGAAAAATGCGTGCTAAGATTCATAAATTTATTTCTACAGAAGGTTTAACTATACAAGATACTAAATCTTTAAATGAGCAAACTAGATCTTTAATCTTTAAAGAGTTGAATTCTACAGTTAAGGCATAAAAAAAGCTACCCTAACCAAGAGTAGCTTTTATAAGTATTGCATTTGCATTCATCAAAGCTTTTTTGTTGCAATAACCTAACCTAAAACTTATAACTTAAGCCTGTATATACACCAATAAAGAAAGGTTTAAAATCTCCCGTAGTATTATTAAATGTATTAATCTGATATTTAAATGTCGGTTCTAAATTTATATTCCATTGTTTAGATAAACTATAATCCATGCCTAAACCAAAATTGGCACTAAAACTAGTATCATTAATATTATTAGCTTCACCTATTAAAGTGCTAGATCCATTAACATCTGCATAAATTTCATTATTACTTAAAAAGAAAGTGCTAAATCCTCCAATAACGTTTATTCCAAATTTTTTATCTAACACACGATATTCCAATTCTAACGGAATTTCAATAAAACTAAATTTTTGATCAATTATTCCTGCAGATTTAGTGTTGAATAATTCTGGAGTAGAAGATCTGTTCAGCATAGTAGTACTCATTAGTGATACATGCTGCTCATTACCATTAAATGTAATGTTTCTAAACTCAGCATCTACACCTCTTGCAGCGGTTTCTGCTCCTGTAAATGCATACACGTCTGAAGTGGCTTGGTTTAAGCTTAAACTATTAATACCAGCTCTAATTTTTAATTTTTTAGAAATATTATAACTACCAGCAATTCCATAACTCATATTAACATCACTGCTTTTTTCGTTGTCGTTAAATTGTTTGTCTAAAGAAGACCCTTTACCTAAAGAATTAAAATAAACAGGCGCAACATTGGGTGCAATGCTCCACCTGCTTTGGTTATCCTCTTCTTCTTCAATAATAGTTTCAGTATTTTCTGCTATAGCTTTTTCTATCGATTCTTTTGTTGAATCTTCAATTAATTCATTTACTGTTTTTACAGAATCTTCAGGTTTGGTTTCATTAATTGAATCTGAATGTTCTTTTGAGCTCTTAGACGTATTGTTTTCTACAACTGCCGTTTCATTTCTATTAATTGCATTTTTAATTGCAGATTTTCTTTCGGCATCAGATTTTAGCTGAGTTTTATTTTCTGTTTCTAAGCTTGAATTTTTATTAGATTCTTTTAAAATCTCATTCTCTGCAACAACTGTTTCATTATTATTTATTGCGTTTTTAATAGCAGATTTTCTTTTAACTTCAGATTTAAGTTGTGCTTTATTTTCTGATTTTAAAGTTGAATTTGATGTCTTTTCATTGGCTACTTTACTATTCTTTTCTTTGTTTGTAATTGTAGAAAATTGATTTTGCTTTTGAACTGTATTAACAGACGCTTTATTTTTGTCTGAATCAGCTACAACTGAATTAAACCTATTATTTGAATATTGATTTGATGGTAATGGGTTAGAACCAGCTTTTTTATAAGGTTCTTTATTTGTAAAATCATTTACATTTAATTCATTTTCTGTTTCATTGTTTGTGTCAGCAACCGAAGTGTTAAACTTTTTACTGCTATTTAATTCCTTTTGTTTTAATGTTGAAGAATCACTAGCATTGTTAGGTTTTGAGTTAGTCTTTGTGTTATCTGTATCTACTATTGGTAAATTTTCAGAATCAATACCTTTATTATTAAACACAGAAACACCAACAGTTAGCATAATAGCAATAGCAGCAGCAACACCACCTAGTTGCCACCAAAGTGCAATTACTCTACGCTTTTTCTTTTTCTTTGGTAGATTTTCGCTTATGCGCTCCCAAACAGCATCATTTGGTACTGCTTCAAAATCTTTAAACTTTTCTTGAAAAAGTCTATCTATATTCTTCTTCTCTTTCATTATATAGTCTGCGAATTTAAATTCGCGTTATATTCTTTAATTTTGTCTCTTAAAATTAACCTCGCTCTTGCTAAGTTAGATTTAGATGTTCCGGTTGAAATATTAATTAATTCACTAATTTCAACATGAGAATAACCATCTAATACATACAAATTAAATATTAATCTATACCTATCTGGTAACTCTTGTATAATTTGCAGTAAGTACTCTATACTTACATCATCTTCATTTATATCTACTGATACGTCTTCTATATTACCCTCATTAATAATATCATAAACGCCAACATTTTCTCTGTAACGTTGTAATGATGTATTAATTGCAATGCGCTTTAACCAGCCTTCAAAAGAACCTTTTTTATTGTATTGGTCTATTTTGTTGAAAATAGTTATAAATGCATCGTGCAAATTATCTTCTGCTTCTGCATAATTTTTTGAATACTTAAGACAAAGCGAAAATAATTTACTGGCATACTGCTTGTATAATTGGCTTTGTGCTTTAGCATCACGTTCAATACAATTTTTTATGAGTAGATTTAAACTCACATGATTCTGGGAATTAATTAATAATTAGTCTTTTGCTGGTTGGTCAGAAAATTGTCTTTCATCCATAACAGGTACTTCTACTAAATAATATTGGTCTTCTCCATAATTATCTTCTCCTTGATAAAATTTAAATAGGTATGTTTCTGTACCAGATACTGTAAAGTCAAAATTTACAGAGACTTGTTCTGGATCACCTTCACAATTTAAAGTGTTAGTTTCATAAACAGTATTTACTACAGCAATGGTCCTTTCGTGGCCGTCAATTTCGTAAATGAAGTCATTGAAATAATAACAAGAGTTAGGTTTGGTATATGTTACAAATATTTCATAGGTTTCTCCATGTACAAAATATTCTGGCATCTCAACGCTCTCTATAGGTAATACTTCTAATATAAAGCTGTCATTTACAGTGTCATCTAAGCTACAAGAGGTAAAGGTTAAAATGAATATAACTGCTAATAGGGCAAATTTTTTCATAATTAATTATAATCAATTTCAATATATAGATGCAAAAAGTGTAAAAGGGTTGCGTCTAAAAACTAAAAAAATCCTGAATTTCAGGATTTTTTTAATTTGTACTATTCAGACTCGTTAATCAGTGTCCTTACTTTTTCCTCTAATTCATCCATTAAATCAGGATTATCTTGTATTAAAAGTTTAACAGCATCTCTTCCTTGCCCAAGTTTTGTATCGCCATAACTAAACCAAGAACCGCTTTTTTTAACAATATCATGTTCTACTGCTAAATCTAGTATTTCACCAACTTTAGAAACACCTGCACCATACATAATATCAAATTCTGCAAGTCTAAAAGGTGGTGCCACTTTGTTTTTAACAACTTTAACTCGGGTTTTGTTACCCATAACATCACCATTGCTATCTTTTATTTGAGTAGATCGTCTTATATCTAAACGGACCGAAGCATAGAATTTTAAGGCATTACCACCAGTTGTTGTTTCTGGGTTACCAAACATTACACCAATTTTTTCACGTAATTGGTTAATAAATATAACAGTACAATTAGTTTTGCTAATAGAAGATGTTAATTTTCTAAGGGCTTGAGACATTAAACGCGCATGTAAACCCATTTTGGAATCTCCCATTTCACCTTCAATTTCACTTTTAGGTGTTAAGGCAGCAACAGAATCCACCACTACAATGTCAATAGCTCCAGATCTAATTAAATTATCTGCAATCTCTAAAGCCTGCTCACCATTGTCTGGCTGTGAAATAATTAAATTATCTATATCAACGTTTAGTTTTTCGGCATAAAAACGGTCAAAAGCATGCTCTGCATCAATAAAAGCAGCAATTCCACCTGCTTTTTGTGCTTCTGCAATAGCATGTAATGTTAGAGTTGTTTTACCAGATGATTCTGGTCCATATATTTCAATGACACGTCCTCTAGGGTAACCACCAACGCCTAATGCAATATCTAAACCTAATGAGCCAGAAGATATAGCTTCTACATCAACTACAGCTTGATCGCTCATTTTCATTACCGTTCCTTTTCCGTAAGCCTTATCTAACTTATCTAAAGTTAATTTTAAAGCTTTTAATTTTGCATCTTTTTCGCTACTCATTTGTTCTTTTTTTTCTGAATTAATCTGACTTCAAAAATACGGCTTATTTTATTTATTTCATTTCTCGTTTTAAAATTACTGTTAAAGAAATTATTTTTTTTCAATTTTTAACGCAACCCTTTTGCACTTTTTACATCTACTAAATGAAAAAGGAAAAAATTGCTATGAATACTATTAAAAAGAGGTGGCAAGTTAAACGAACTTAAGCACTCCTTTTAAACGTATTACAAAAACATTAGGTGTTTCAGTTATTGTGAATTCCTCAATAATTGTAAAGCCGATGTAGATTAATATTTTAGTTTTAAGTTAGTAGTTAATCTAAAAAGCACTTTGAATATCTCAAAGTGCTTTTTTTTGTACATAGTTGTTCACTTTTGAGTAAAAACAATACCTTTGCCCTTAATATACATAAGATTATATAGCGAAGAGTTACATTTTTTAATGTGATATAAAAATAAGAATTATTGTAATTAAGTCTTGTTTCTTCGTTCTTAAAGCGAAGCAGTCTTGTGTCTTTTATAAAAATATTCTTTAACCTTAAAATTAGTATAGCATGCAACTGTACAATAATTTAAGTGCTAAAGAAAGAGCAGAACTTATTGAACAAGCAGGTAAAGAACGCTTAACAATCTCTTTCTACAAGTACGCCAAAATTAACAATACCGAAATTTTTAGAAACCACCTATTTTTAGCTTGGGATGCGTTAGATGTCTTAGGCAGAATCTATGTAGCTACCGAAGGTATTAACGCGCAACTCTCTGTGCCAGCCGAAAATTTTGAACCTTTTAAAAATCATTTAGATACTATTTCGTTTTTAGAAAATGTAAGATTAAATATTGCTGTTGAGCATGATAATTTTTCTTTTTTAAAGCTGAAAGTAAAAGTGCGTAACAAAATAGTCGCAGATGGATTAAACGATGCGTCTTTTGATGTAACAAATAAAGGCGTACATGTTAATGCCGAAAAATTTAACGAACTCATTGAAGACCCAGACACGGTTTTAGTAGATATGAGAAATCATTACGAAAGCGAAATAGGGCATTTTAAAAATGCTATTACTCCAGATGTTGATACTTTTAGAGAATCTTTAGATTTAATTGAAGAAGATTTAAGAGAACACAAAGAAGACAAGAAATTGGTAATGTATTGTACAGGTGGAATTCGTTGCGAAAAAGCAAGTGCATATTACAAACACAAGGGCTTCAAAAATGTATTTCAGCTAGAAGGTGGTATTATTAATTATGTACGTCAAATTGAAGCTGAAGGTTTAGAAAACAAATTTTTAGGTAAGAATTTTGTTTTTGACCAACGTCGTTCTGAACGAATTTCAGATGATGTTATTGCCAATTGCCATCAATGTGGTGAGCCAGCAGATTTGCATACCAATTGCGCCAATGAAGCCTGTCATTTATTATTTATACAATGCGACTCGTGTAAAGAAAAAATGGAAAATTGCTGTTCAACCAACTGTATGGAAATTAATAGATTACCATACGAAGAACAAAAAGCCTTAAGAAAAGGACAGGGTAATAGTAATGATATATTCAAAAAAGGACGCGCAGATCATTTACCTTATAAAAAGGACTTGCGTAATATTTTTGAAACCATGAAGACTAACACTATCTAATTAGTTATGCAAAAGATAGAGTTAATGGCACCTGCAGGTAATTTTGAATCCTTACAGGCAGCCTTAGATAATGGTGCAGATTCAATTTACTTTGGCGTAGAGCAACTCAATATGAGAGCCAGAGCTACAATTAACTTCACTTTAGAAGATTTACCAGAAATAGTTAAACGATGCGAAGCTAAAAAGGTAAGAACCTACCTTACCTTAAATACCATAATTTACGATCACGATTTATCAGTTGTAAAAACATTGATAAAGCAAGCAAAAGAGTCTAATGTTACTGCTGTAATAGCAATGGATCAAGCGGTAATTGCTGTAGCGAGAGAACACAATATGGAAGTGCATATCTCTACGCAAATAAATATTACCAATATTGAAACCGTAAAATTTTATGCGCTATTTGCTGATACTATGGTATTAAGTAGAGAATTAAGTTTACGTCAAGTAAAACATATTACAGAGCAAATTGAAAAGGAACAAATAAAAGGGCCATCTGGAAGATTAGTTGAAATTGAAATATTTGGTCATGGAGCACTTTGTATGGCGGTTTCTGGTAAATGTTATATGAGTTTACACGCGCATAATTCATCTGCAAATAGAGGCGCTTGTAAACAAAACTGCAGAAAAAAATACACCGTTATTGATCAAGAAACTGGTGTAGAAATGGAATTAGACAATGAGTACATTATGTCGCCAAAAGATTTATGTACTATAGATTTTTTAGACCAAGTTGCAGACGCTGGCATAAAAGTTTTAAAAATTGAAGGTAGAGGTCGTGCACCAGAATATGTTGCCAAGGTTATAAAATGTTATAGAGAAGCTATTGATAGTATCGCTAACGATACTTATTCTAAAGAGCAAGTGATTACTTGGATGCAAGAATTAGAAAAGGTCTATAATCGTGGTTTTTGGAGCGGTTATTATTTAGGTCAGAAGTTAGGAGAATGGAGTAAAGGTTCTGGTAGCCATGCTACGCAGAAAAAAGTGTATATCGGTAAAGGCGTTCACTTTTATCCAAAAGCAAAAATTGGCGAGTTTAAAATAGAAGCCTATGATATTTCAATAGATGATACAATCTTAATAACAGGTCCAACAACAGGAGCAAAAGAATTTCAACTCAAGGAAATGTTGGTTAATGATGAAAAATTATTAAAAGGCACTAAGGGAGATTCAATTACAATTCCATTAGATTTTAGAATTAGGCCATCAGATAAGTTGTATAAAATTGTTGAAAATAAAGTTGAAGCCTAATGGTTGTAATTACGCTTCAACGAAACAAGTGTATTGGTTGTAATTACTGTGTAGAATTAGCGCCAAATCAGTTTCAAATGTCAAAAAAAGACGGAAAATCTGTTTTGCTTCATTCCGAAGAAAAAAAAGGGTTTTTCACCTTAAAATCTAAAGATTATGAAATTTTAGAGCCTTGCGAAAATGCATCTAAAGCTTGTCCGGTAAAAATTATTTCTGTAAAAAACATTTAGTAAAAGAAGCATAAATTAAAAGCGTTTTCTGATTCATATTAAAAACAATAAAAATTGAGTTTTAGTAAGCTAAAGAAATAATCTTATCTTTACTCATTAATTATTTACGAATCCTATATCTAGTTTTTTAAAGACTCTAGATTTAATATATAAAATTTTTATGGCTTGTAACAGTTGCGCAACTGGAGAAGATGGCCAACCAAAAGGATGCAAAAACAATGGGACTTGCGGCACAGACAGCTGTAATAAACTCACGGTTTTTGATTGGTTAGCAAACATGTCACTTCCAAACGGACAAAAACCGTTTATAGGTGTAGAAGTACGTTTTAAAAACGGTAGAAAACACTATTATAAAAACACTGAAAATCTTACATTAAGTATAGGAGATATTGTGGCAACACAGGCAAAATCTGGTCACGATATTGGTATGGTTACACTTACTGGTGAGTTAGTACGTGTGCAAATGAAGCGAAAAAAAGTAAAACTAGACGACGCTGAAAATGTTTTAAAAATATACCGAAAAGCATCACAAAAAGATATTGATATTTGGTCTGCTGCCAGAGATAAGGAGGAGCCAATGAAGGTAAAAGCACGTCAGTTTGCTATAGATTTAAACCTGAAAATGAAAATTTCAGATATTGAATTTCAAGGAGATGGCAGTAAAGCTACTTTTTATTACACAGCAGAAGAACGTGTAGATTTTAGAGAATTAATTAAGGTCTTTGCGCGCGAGTTTAGAACGCGAATTGAGATGAAACAAGTTGGCTTTAGACAAGAAGCGGCTAGACTTGGTGGTATTGGTTCTTGTGGTAGAGAATTGTGTTGTTCTACATGGTTAACCGACTTTAGATCCGTGAGTACCTCTGCAGCGCGTTACCAACAATTATCTCTAAATCCATTAAAGCTTGCGGGTCAATGTGGTAAACTAAAATGCTGTCTTAATTATGAGCTAGATGCGTATTTAGACGCCTTAAAAGCGTTTCCAAAATCTGATGTTAAATTATATACAGCAAAAGGAACTGCGGTATGCCAAAAGACCGATATTTTTAAAGGTCTAATGTGGTATGCTTATGAAGGTGAATGGATGAATTGGCATATTATTACTACAGAGCAAGCCAATGAGATTATAGAAAAAAACAAGAAAAGAGAAAAAGTTGCCAGTTTAGAAGAATATTCTGTAGAGCATATACAAGATACTAAAAATGAATTTGAAAACGTTGTTGGTCAAGATAGTTTAACGCGCTTTGATAGTCCAAAACCTAAAAAGAAACGTAAAAACAATAGGAATAATAGAAATAACAAAAACCGAAACCACAACAATAAGAATAATAACAAGAGTAGTAATAATAACAATTCTAAAAATAAATCTCACAATCGAAACCGTAATCAAAAGCAAAAAGCCAAAACAAATGCTAAAACTAATGCTAAAAAAGACTAACACTTTTGTTAAAGCTTTAATCTGTTGTGTTTTTATAACAAGTTGTGACTCTAAAGCTGTTTTTGACGAGTATAAATCTCTACCAAATCAATGGAATAAAGACTCAATAGCTAGCTTTAAATTTAAAGCTCCAGACACCATTAGCACATATAATCTGTATGTTAATTTAAGAAATACAGACGCTTATAAGTTTAGCAATTTATTTCTATTGGTAGAGTTAAATTATCCTAATGGTAAGGCTGTAAAAGACACTTTAGAATATAAAATGGCAGCACCAAATGGAGAACTTTTAGGAACAGGTTTTTCAGATGTAAAAGAAAATAAATTGTGGTATAGAGGTTATAAAGAGCCATTTAAATTTACAGAAGAAGGCGATTATACCGTGAATATTCAACATGCCATGAGAAATAACGGCGAAGTTAATGGTGTGAAGAATTTAAAGGGAATTACAGATATAGGATTTAGAGTAGAACAGGCTCAAAATTAATAAATATGGCAAAAAAGAAAATAACTCAGTCTAAAAAAGAGACTTTAGATTTCACAAAATACATACGTTGGTTTTGGATTCTTTTTTTATGTGGAATTATAGCTAACGTTTTACTTTTTCTATTTGCGTCTTGGGGATTTTTAGGTGAAATGCCAGACCACACTAAATTAGAGAACCCTGAAACGAATTTGGCTACAGAAATTATTTCTTCGGATAATCAAACCTTAGGTAAGTTTTATTTTAATGATAATAGAACACCTGTAGATTATGATGAATTACCTCAAAATATAATAGATGCATTAATAGCTACTGAAGATGTTCGTTTTTATGAACATTCAGGTATTGATGGAAGAGGGACTTTAAGGGCTATTTCTAAATTAGGAAGTGGAGGGGGAGCAAGTACAATAACTCAACAATTGGCCAAAAATTTATTTACAAAAAAAGTTTCTAAAAATATAATAGAACGTCTTTCGCAAAAAGTAAGAGAATGGATTATAGCGATTCGATTAGAGCGTCAATACACAAAAGAAGAAATTATAGCACAGTACTTAAATATTGTAGATTTCAATAATAATGCTGATGGAATAAGAAGTGCGGCAAGAATTTACTTTGGTAAAGAACCTATGGAATTAGATATAAAGGAGTCAGCAATGATTGTTGGTATGTTAAAAAATCCGTCCTTATATAATCCAAGAGCACATAAAAACCCTGTTGGAACGAAGAATCGGAGAAATGTCGTTTTAGCGCAAATGTCGAAATATGATAAACTATCCGAATCAATTAAGGATTCATTACAAAATACAGAGCTAGATTTAAATTATTCACCAGAATCTCATCGTGAAGGTATTGCAACTTATTTTAGAGAATACCTTAGAAGTTTCATGAAGGAATGGACAAACAAAGAAGAGAATAAAAAGCCAGATGGTAGTAAATACGACATTTATAGTGATGGATTAAAAGTGTATACAACTATAGATTCTCGTATGCAGCAATACGCAGAAGATGCTATTGCTCAGCACATGCCCAGATTGCAAGCAGAGTTTGATAACCAAAACACACCAGATAGAAATAAAACAGCACCATTTTTAGATTTAACTAAAGCTGAAGAAACTAAGTTAATGAATGACGGAATGAAGCGTGGTGAACGTTGGAGAATTCTTAAAAATCAAGGCAAATCGGATAAAGAAATTAGAGCGTCATTTCAAAAACCTACGGCAATGAAGGTGTTTAAATGGATTAATGGCAAACCTGGTGAGGTAGATACCATTATGAAGCCTATAGATTCCATGCGTTATTATAAATCCTTTCTACGACCAGGAATGATGTCTATGGATCCACTTACAGGGCATGTAAAAGCTTGGGTTGGAGGCATGAATTACAAGCATTTTCAGTACGATATGGTGAAACAAGGAAAACGTCAAGTGGGATCTACCTTTAAGCCTTTTGTTTATGCTACAGCTATAGATCAATTACAATTTTCGCCTTGCGACTCTTTTCCTAGAACACAAATCACAATAGAGGCTAATAAATTTGGTAACCCAGAACCTTGGACTGTTAAAAATTCTGATGGTAAATATTCTGGTAAGCAAACCCTTAAAGATGCATTAGCGAGTTCAACTAACACGGTTACAGCAAGGCTAATGAATGAAATTGGCCCACAACCTGTAGTAGAAATGGCAAAAAAATTAGGAATTACCTCCGAGATTTTACCTGTTCCTGCAATTGCCTTGGGTACACCAGATATTAGTATTTACGAAATGGTTGCGGCTTATTCAACCTTTGCTAATAAAGGCGTTTACAATAAACCCGTTATGGTAACACGTATTGAGGATAAAAATGGTACTGTGTTGTATCAATTTAAACCAGAAAGTAAAGATGTTTTAAGTGAAGAGGTCGCTTATGTTACGGTTAACCTAATGGAAGGTGTAACACAAGCAGGTTCTGGTAAACGCCTTAGACACAATTCAGATTGGTTAGCAAAATCATCGGTTTATAAAGAAGTTATGACAGGTTATCCATACGAATTAAAAAACCCTATTGCTGGTAAAACAGGAACTACCCAAAACCAAAGTGATGGTTGGTTTATGGGAATGGTACCTAATTTAGTTACAGGTGTTTGGGTAGGTGCAGAAGATAGAGCTGCTCACTTTAAATCAATTCATTATGGACAAGGAGCATCAATGGCACTACCAATTTGGGGATTATACATGAAAGCTTGTTACGCAGATAAAACTTTAGATGTTTCAGATGGTAAATTTGAAAAACCATCAGAATTAAATATAGATATCGATTGCGAAGCCAGAGATGAAGGTGATATAGGTGGAACGTTGGGTGCAGAAGATGAGATAGAAGTAGATTTCTAATAGCCTTATAATAGTCAAACCATTTTTAATTCTATTAAATTATAAAGTAACTACTTAGTTTCGTATTTTTAAAAAGCTAAATTTTTAAACAATATGATTAACAAAAAAGTAGAGAATGTTGCTGATGCACTTAAAGGTGTTTCTGATAACATGACCTTTATGTTTGGTGGTTTTGGTCTATCTGGTATTCCAGAAAACGCGATAGCCCAACTCGTAAAACTTAATCTAAAAGGATTAACCTGTATCTCTAATAATGCAGGTGTAGATGACTTTGGTCTAGGTTTGTTATTACAACAAAAGCAAATAAAAAAAATGGTGTCTTCTTACGTTGGCGAAAACGATGAGTTTGAGCGTCAAATGCTGTCTGGAGAATTAGATGTAGAATTAATACCCCAAGGTACATTAGCAGAACGTTGTAGAGCAGCACAAGCTGGTTTTCCTGCATTCTACACACCTGCTGGCTACGGAACAGAAGTTGCAGAAGGAAAAGAGGTTAGAGAATTTGATGGAAAAATGCATGTCTTAGAGTATGCATTTAAAGCAGACTTTGCATTTATTAAAGCATGGAAAGGTGATGCTGCCGGTAATTTAATTTTTAAAGGCACAGCAAGAAATTTTAATCCTAATATGTGTGGTGCTGCAAAAATTACTGTTGTTGAGGTTGAAGAATTACTACCTGTAGGAACATTAGATCCTAATGAAATACATATTCCAGGCATATTTGTACAACGTATTTTTAAAGGTGCACATTTTGAAAAACGAATAGAACAACGAACTGTAAGACAAAAAGCCTAGATATGTTAGATAAAAACGGAATAGCGAAACGTATCGCACAAGAAGTAAAAGACGGTTACTATGTTAATTTAGGAATAGGAATTCCAACTTTAGTTGCCAATTTTGTAAGAGATGATATTGAAGTTGAATTTCAAAGTGAAAATGGCGTTTTAGGTATGGGACCATTTCCTTTTGAAGGCGAAGAAGATGCTGATATTATTAATGCAGGAAAACAAACCATTACAACATTGCCAGGCGCATCATTTTTTGATTCGGCTATGAGTTTTTCTATGATAAGAGGACAACACGTAGATTTAACCATATTAGGTGCAATGGAAGTTTCTGAAAATGGAGATATTGCTAACTGGAAAATTCCTGGTAAAATGGTAAAAGGCATGGGAGGCGCTATGGATTTAGTGGCAAGTGCAGAGAATATCATTGTAGCCATGATGCATACTAACAGAGCAGGTGCGTCCAAATTATTAAAAAAGTGTTCTTTACCGTTAACCGGTGTTGGTTGTGTAAAGAAAATTGTGACTAATATGGCTGTTTTAGAAGTAACACCAAAAGGTTTTGAACTTTTAGAGCGTGCTCCAGGTGTTTCTGTAGATGATATTATAAAAGCTACTGAAGGTGATTTAATAATTAAAGCCGAAGTACCAGAAATGAGTATCTAATTTCACTTATCATAAAAATGAGAGTCGCTAAATTTAGCGACTTTTTTGTGCGTAATTTCTTGAGCGAAGTGTTAAAATGTTAAAAATATATGTATTTCATCGATTAATAGTGTATTTAACCCGATTAATTGAAAATAATTTCCATATTGCAGTCCCAAACAAAACGAATAAATTAACCCAAATTAATTTACCTTTTTGTCCCAAATCTACCAAGAATTATGAAAATGAATTCAAATCCACAAGAACCTACTTTTGATGAAGTTGAAGAATTTTCAATTTTAGAAAACACTTTTGAATTAGTCTCAAATGTTTTAAAATTAGCCAAAAAAGTATTCATGCTATAATCCTTTCGGGATGGCATGAATAAGCTTTTTTGTGTAATCTTTTTTAGGTGATGCATAGATATGGTCGGCATCTCCAATTTCTTCAATTTTTCCTTTATTCATTACTAATAATTGGTCTGCCATATATTTTACAACGGCTAAATCGTGAGAAATAAATATATAGGTAAATCCAAATTTTGTTTTTAAATCATTTAATAAATTTAAAACCTGTGCTTGTACAGAGATGTCTAAAGCAGAAACAGATTCATCACAAACAATAAGCTGAGGTTCTAAAGCAATAGTTCTTGCAATACCAATACGTTGTCGTTGTCCACCAGAAAACTCATGCGGATAACGGTTAAATGCAGAAGCGTCTAAACCTACTTTTTCTAAAATATCAATTACTTTTTCTTTTCTTAAGTTGTTCGAAGTCCCAATATTATGGACTTTCATAGGTTCTAGTATAGCATTTCCTACGGTTAATCTTGGATTTAAGGAGGCAAAAGGGTCTTGAAAAATTATTTGAATCTCTTTCCTTAGCAATCGTATTTGTGACCTAGTTAAATGGGTAATATTATTTCCTTTGTATAAAATTTGTCCAGAAGTGGCCTTGTCTAATTGTAAAATGGCATTGCCTAAGGTAGATTTTCCACAGCCAGACTCACCGACTAAACCTAAGGTTTCACCAGGATAAACTTTAAAACTTACACCATCAACAGCATTAAATTTTAAATCTTCAGAAAACCAACCTGTTTTTGAGAGATAGGTTTTTTCTACATCAATAAGCTCTAATAAAGGGGTTTGGTTGTAGAGGTTTTTATGATTTGCTTCTCGTTCTGTATCAGAAATAATTGTAGCGCTAACACTATTATTCATAAAGTCAGAAATGGTTGGTAATTGTTTCAATCGATAATCAGTAGAAGGTCTTGCTCCAATTAAAGCTTTGGTGTAATTATGTTTTGGTCTGTTGAATATTTCTTCTGTTGTGCCTTGTTCTACAATTTTACCTTTATACATTACCAAAACTCTGTTGGCTAATTCTGAAACTAAAGACAAATCATGCGAAATAAACAGCACACTCATTTTAGTTTCTGTTTGTATGGTCTTTAACAACTCTAAAATTTCTTTTTGTACGGTTACATCTAAAGCCGTTGTTGGCTCATCTGCAATGAGTAATTTTGGTTTACAGGCAATAGCCATAGCAATCATTACGCGTTGTTTTTGTCCACCAGATATTTCATGCGGATAGACTTTATAAATTCGTTCTGGATTTGGCAATTTTACTTTGTCGAAGAGACTTAAAACCTCAGATTTAATTTCTGAAGCCGATAATTTAAAATGTTGTTTTAAAATTTCTTCAACTTGTTTACCACATGTCATTGAAGGATTTAAAGAACTCATTGGTTCTTGAAAAATCATAGCAATATCTTTTCCTCTTAAGTTTTGAAATTCTTTTTCGGAATACTTAACTAAGTCTTTGCCTTCAAATAAAATAGATCCAGAAGTAATTTTAGAAATCTGCTTAGGTAATAAACCCATTAATGCAAGTGAAGAAATAGATTTGCCAGAACCAGATTCACCTACAACTGCTACAATTTCATTGGGTTGAATTTTAAATGAAATATTCTTAATGATTTCCTTTTCAATTTTATCCTTAAAAAATGAAATATTTAATGCGTCTACAGAGAGTAAATTTTTAATTGCCATAGGTAAATGTAGTCAATTTCTTCAATAGTGTTGTGGTAAAACCGTAACTCTAAAAACTTTGCTGTATTTCATCGAAAACGTTTTTAGTTTTTAACAAAATTTTAATAATTTCAGTAAACAATCAATAAATATTAACTTAATTAATCAATAATTTTTATGGTAAAAAACTATTTTAATGGTATTTGTTTAATGTTGTTTATGTGGAGTATTCTTCCAATGTATTCGCAAACAGATATTCAAAAAGAACAAATTATAAGTCGTTATGATTTAGAAGTAATTCAAGATTTAAGTCATAAATTTAATGAACAGGCTAAAGCTGAAAAAGCAGAAGCCACCCAAATGGCATTATTAAATGGATGGCCATTAATTATTAGGAATGAAAATTCATATTTAGAACTACAAAAAATATCTTCTGAAGGAAAACCAATTTATTATACGACGTTTAATGTTGATGCAGCAGAATCTACAAGGACTAATCATTTAAATTCAGGAGGGTCATTAGGATTGAATTTAGATGGGCAAAATATGATAGCTCATGTTTGGGATGGTGGTTTAGCTCGCGCGTCTCACCAAGAGTACGATGGCGCAGGAGGTAATAATAGATTCTCTATTGGTGATGGTACCACAACATTAAATTATCATTCAGCACACGTTACAGGTACAATTATTGCTTCTGGTGTTGTTGCTAATGCTAAGGGTATGGCTCCTCAGGCAAGTGCTGTTGGGTACGAATGGAATAATGATATCTCTGAAGCAACTACTGCCGCAGGAAATGGAATGTTAATTTCTAATCACTCTTATGGTTATGCAGCGAGAAATTCATTTGGTCAGCCACAATTACCAGACTATTATTTTGGGGGTTATATTACAGATTCTAGAGATTGGGATGAAATTATGTTTAATGCACCATACTATTTAATGGTAGTGGCTGCTGGTAATGATGGATCTGATAATTCTGCAAATGGTGCTCCTTTAGACGGAAATGCTTCTTATGATAAACTTTCGGGCCATGCTACGGCAAAAAATAATATGGTTGTCGCTAATGCAAATGATGCCAATATCGATGCTAACGGTAACTTAGTTAGCGTTACTATTAATAGCAGTAGTAGTGAGGGACCAACAGATGATTATAGAATAAAGCCAGATATAACTGGTAACGGAACAGGAGTATATTCTACATATGAGTCTAGTGACACGGCATACAATAGTATTACAGGAACATCAATGGCATCGCCTAATGTAGCTGGTTCTTTATTGTTATTACAACAACATGCTAATAATGTTAATGGTAGTTATTTAAGAGCATCTACCTTAAAAGGTTTAGCACTTCACACAGCTGATGATGTTGGATCTACTGGACCAGATGCTATCTATGGTTGGGGATTAATGAATGCAAAAAGTGCAGCCGAAGCGATTACCAATAATGGAAACGAATCTAAAATAGAAGAATTAACATTAAGTAATGGACAAACATACCAAATTACAGTAGATTCTGATGGAGTTAATGATTTATATGCATCAATTTCTTGGACAGATCGTGCAGGTACTGCTACTACAACAGCTAATTCTAACTCAGCTGTTTTAGTTAATGATTTAGATATAAGAGTAACTCAAGGAGGAACAACTTATAGTCCATGGCGTTTAACAGGAGTTTCAACTAATGGACAAGGTGATAACATAAAGGATCCTTATGAAAGAGTAGACGTTGCTAATGCTTCCGGAACATACACTATTACCATTACTCATAAAGGGTCGTTAACGGGCGGAAGCCAAAATTATTCATTAATTGTAACTGGTTTATCTAGTACACCAATAGTTTGTAATGCAAGCACACCAACAGGTTTATCTATTGATGGTTATGGTTCTTCTACTGCAACAGTTTCTTGGAATGCTGTGCCAGGAGCGTCATATGATTTTAGATATCGCGAAACAGGAACGTCGACATGGACAACATCTTCGGTTTCTGGAACTTCAACTTCGATATCTGGTTTAACGCCTGAAACATCTTACGATGTACAAGTGAGAAGTGTCTGTGCCGATAATTCAACGTCGTCTTACACGAGTTCTGCAAGTTTTACTACTACCGAAGTACAACTAAATTATTGTGCATCTGCAAGTAGTAATGTTAACGATGAATATATTAGTCGTGTACAATTAGGCGCAATAGATAATACATCTGGTGCTCAGTTTTATTCAGATTTTACCAATTTATCTACGGTTTTAAGCCAAGGTCAGAGTTATTCTATTACAATAACGCCTACTTGGACAGGTACGGTATATGCAGAAGGTTATTCTGTTTGGATAGATTATAATCACGATGGCGATTTTTCAGACTCGGGAGAACAAGTTTGGTCGCAAGCAGCAACGCAAACTACACCGGTAAGTGGTAGTTTTGTAATTCCGTCGGGAACTTATATAGGAAATACAAGAATGCGAGTTTCAATGAGTTATAATGCTGTACCAACGGAATGTCAATCGTTTACTTATGGCGAAGTTGAAGATTATACGGTAAATCTTGCAACAGGTACACCAGATACAACTGCACCAGTTATTACATTAACAGGAGCTTCTACAATTAACTTAGAAGTTGGAGATAATTATACTGAATTAGGTGCAACGGCAACAGATAATATAGATGGCAACTTAACGTCTAGCATTGTAATAACAGGAACGGTAAATACAAATTCTGCTGGAACTTACACCAAGTTTTACAATGTAAGTGATGCTGCAGGAAATGCAGCTGCGCAAGTAACAAGAACCATCATTGTAACTCAGCCAGCAGACACAACCGCTCCAGTTATTACATTAACAGGAGCTTCTACAATTAATTTAGAAGTTGGAGATGTTTATACTGAATTAGGCGCAACTGCAACGGATAATGTAGATGGCAACCTAACATCTAGTATTGTAATTACAGGAACGGTAAATACAAATTTAGAAGGAACATATACAAAGTATTATAACGTTAGTGATGCAGCAGGAAATGCAGCAACACAAAGAACAAGATCTATTATAGTTACAGAACCTTCTACAGGAAATGGTTGTACAAGTGGTATTTCTTCATTCCCTTATTCTGAAAGTTTTGAAAATACTTTTGGGGCATGGACACAAGCAACAGGTGATGATTTTAATTGGGCAACGAGAAGCGGAACAACACCATCTAGCAATACTGGTCCTTCTAGTGCAGATTCAGGTTCTTATTATATTTATATGGAATCTTCTTCACCTAATTATTCTACAAAAAGGGCCATTTTAAATTCGCCTTGTTTTGATTTAGCAACTGTGACTCAAGCTTCATTTGGATTTAAATACCATATGTATGGATCTTCTTCAATGGGAAGTTTAGCTTTAGAATTGAGTGATGATGATGGTGCGTCTTGGACAAGTATTTGGAGTGCATCTGGAAATCAAGGGAATTCTTGGCTAACAGCTAGTGTTAACTTAGCAGCTTACGTTGGCAATTCAGTACAATTGAGATTTAATGGTGTAACTGGTACAACTTGGCAAGGTGATATGGCTGTAGATGCTGTAAGTTTATCTACAGGTGGTGGATCTGGCACAACATGTTCTGATGTTTCATTATCCATAACTTTAGATAATTACCCAGAAGAAACAGCTTGGAGTTTAGTTAATGCTTCTGGTAGTACAATAGCTTCTGGAGGAACATATGGTTCTCAGGCAGATGGTTCTACATTAACTATTGATGTTGGTTGTTTAGATGATGGATGCTACGATTTTGTGATTACAGACACTTATGGTGATGGCATTTGCTGTTCTTACGGAAATGGGTCATATACCTTAACAAATTCTGATACAGGCGCTGTATTAGCGTCAGGTGGTTCGTTTACAAGTTCTGAGACTACCAATTTCTGTTTAGGAAGTTCTAGTTCAAACTTTGGTTTAAATGCAAGCGTAATCGAAGAAAATCCTAGTCAATATTTTAACGTATATCCAAACCCTGTTAAAGAAACACTTATGGTTGATTTAGTTGGATACGAAGCACAAACGTATGAAATATTAAATATGTTAGGACAAATTGTAGTAAAAGGGCGTTACAGCTCTACAATTGATGTATCAAGATTTGAAAATGGTGTTTATATCTTACAATTGAATATTGGAGAAAAGAAACAATTAAAACGTTTTATTAAGGAATAAATATGCAGTTAGTAATGAAAAAGTCCTGATATACTAATCAGGACTTTTTTTATATATGTTTTATTTCGTTCTCATGTAATAATTCATCGCCTCGTAATCTTAAGAATATTTGTGCCACAGCAATTGTGTCTTTTTCGCAATACACAATAATGCGATCAATTTCTTTCTCTTTATAATAAACACGGTAAACTTCGCTACCATCTATATCATCTTTTGGAGACGGAATCCCTAATACATTAGTTAATAATTTTAAAGAGGTATACGTTTTGTAATCCCCAAATTTCCACAATTCTAAAGTATCAAGATGAGGTACTTCCCATGGTTTTTTGCCGAATAGATTTAGTTTGTATGGTAATTCTATATTATGTATAATCATTCTTCTGGCTATGTACGGAAAATCAAATTCTTTACCATTATGAGCACAAAGCAAATGTTTATTAGAACTGAAATGCGAAATCAATAGGTTTTTAAAATCTTTTAATATTTTAATTTCATCGCCATAAAAAGACGTGACTCTAAAATGTCGAGATTCCCCTTCCATTTTAAAATACCCAACAGAAATACAAATTATTTTTCCGAATTCTGCCCATATACCAGCTCTATCATAAAATTCTTCAGCCGTAAACTCTTCTTTTCTTTGGTAACGCGATTTTGCATCCCAGAGGTCTTGTTTGGTTTTATCTAAATCAGAGAAATTTTCCGTTTCCGGAACTGTTTCTATATCTAAGAATAAAATGTTTTCTAGGTTGAGTTTACTTATCATTTTTAATTTTATGGTTTAGAATTATAACAACAAAAAATATTAGTTGAAGATAATATACAAATGATGAAACATTTAAGACTAAATAATTTTCTTTGATATATTCTGAATGAATTTTTGCGCAAGCATTATAGTTTTTTATACTAGATATTCCGTTAATACCATATAAAACTCTAGAAATTTGAATGATTATATAAATTACAATTAACCTTATAATTATCTTTCTAAATTGTATTGGTTGATCTTTTTTTGAGCTAGAAACAAGTTTTAAAATGAATAAAATACTCAGTACGAATACAGAAAATTGAACAATATCCTTTACTATAATAGTAAGTAAGGGCTTCTGGTATGTAATAATTAAGAGTTGTTGCGTAATTGTACCAATAAAATGTGAAAATTCACTTGCTACAAGGAGGCTAAACGCTCCAATTATTAAAAATAATAAATGTTGTTTTGTTAATGAATTTTTCAAAATTTTATTTATTCATCATTTCATAGGCTTCTTCAATATATAAGCTGATATCACTTGTAAAAACACCAACACCTGCGTCTGGAGATTTTTGGTGTCCTAGTCTTACAATTATTACATTATCTTCTGGTTGTACTATAACGTATTGACCAAGGTGACCTCGCATCATAAAAAAGTCTTTACCAAACTGGGTTTTTAACCACCAGCCATAACCGTATTCTGGACTCTCAGAAAATCTTGGTGTTATAGATTTAGCTACAAAAGTTGAATCTAGTATTTGTTTGCCATTCCATTTACCATAGTCTTTAAATAACTTTCCATATCTGGCAAAATCTTTAGCATTGCTAGCAATACAGCAGTAAGCTTTAACTAAATCATGGTCTTCGCTATCTACTTGCCAAAGGGTTTCGTTTTCAGAACCTAACGGTTTCCAAAAGCTCTCTTCTAAATATTTGTACAACTTTTTACCAGTTGCTTTTTCTACAACCATAGCTAGCATTTGTGTGTCACCACTAGCATATTTAAAGGTTTGTCCCGGTTCTTTTTCCATTTTAAGACCATTCATTACTTTAGCCAAGTCATCATCAAAATAAGCACGTGTTGTTATAGATAATGGCGAATAATAAGCTTCATCCCAATTGGTTCCAGAAGCCATACTAGATAAATCGCCAACGGTCATTTTTACGGCATTGTCATCACAAAAAGCCGGTAGAAAATCACAGACAGGTTGGTCTAAACTTTTTATATAGCCTTCTTGTATGGCTTTAAACATTAAACCAGACACATAGCTCTTTGCCATAGAAAAAGAGTTGGTTTTAGAATCTTCGTTAAAACCATCGTAGTATTGTTCAAACCAAATGCTATCATTTTTTATAATAACATAAGCAATAGATTTCCAGTCTTTATGGGCTTGTTTTAAATCTTTTGTAGCTTCTACTGAATTATAGTTTTTATGCTTAGGCCATGGTAAAGGATTACTACTTGCGGCTACAGTTTGGTTGTCAAATTCTTTATAATCTTCTAAATAGGCTGTTGAGTGCCCTTTCATGTATATAGTTCTTACCGCTTTTATGAGGTAATCTGTATCTGTAATGTATAAGGCAGCTATTATTAGCGCTAATAAAACTACAATGAATTTTAGGGTGTTTTTTAAGAATTTCATTTAGAGCGTGTGTTTATTTATTAGTTTTTCTTTTGGCTAGTTTTTCTTTATAAAACTGTTTATTAGCTATATAAAGTGTTTTATTAAAAGTAGCAATAATATTTTGTTCTGCATCTACAAGATACATTGTTTTAGTGATGTCAGTTTCGTTTTGTAATGCCACAGACTCTTTTATAGTCTCTATTTCTTTTGTGTTAAATACAAATTCACCATAGATTGTTGTTTTACCAGGCTTTTTATAGCGTGCTTCTACGGCTTTATCCCAAACCACATAGTCGTCTCCAAGTAACTGAATTAATTGTATCATATAAATAGGGTCTGTTGCAGACAGCATACTTCCACCAAAAATAGATCCTGCGTAATTGCGGTTTTTCCAATTGGGTTTTATTCTAATTTTTACGTAGAGCAAATCGTCACTGACCTCTATAAGTTTTGCTGTGGTGCGTCTGTACATTGGTGACCAATTAAAACCATATTTATAAATAGTTGAGGTTTTAAAAAAGCGTTTTAAGATTTCTGTACCTTTTTTGTACATTAAAATAAAGATTGTTGTTTGTATTTACTTTCATGGTTAAGTAACCATTGTTTTCTGTATAATCCGCTTGAATAACCAGTTAAACTTCCATCGCTACCAATTACTCTATGACAAGGCACAATAATCCAAAGTGGATTTTTACCGTTAGCACTTGCAGCAGCTCTGATGGCTTTTACGTCGCCTAATTGTTTAGATAATTGCCAATAGGAAATGGTTTTGCCAAAAGGAATCGTTTTCAATTGTTGCCATACTTTTTTTTGAAAAGAGGTACCTTCAGGATTAAGCTTAAGGTCAAAATGTTTACGCGCTTCGTTAAAGTATTCTTTAAGCTGAACAACACAATCTAAAAGTTCTTCTGGAATGGTATCCGAAATTTCTTCTTTTGTATCTAATACTGAAACTGAAGCAATGCCATTGTTGTCGCCTACAATTTTGGCATGGCCTAAGGGTGTTTCAATATAGCAGGTTTGCATTATGTTTATTATTCTGGCTTGTCGTTGTCTATAATACCTAGGCGTTTTGCTCTTGTTTCCCAGCTTCGTCTGGCTAATTGTTGTAGATCTGAAACATTATCGCTTTCGTCCATAATTTCAAGACCTAATAGCGTTTCAATGACATCTTCCATAGTTACCAAACCACTAACAGAACCATATTCATCTACAACGAGTGCCATGTGGTTTCTAGACTCTACCAGTTCTTCAAATAATGTCGGAATCGGTAAACTTCTATTTACAATAATTATATTTCTTTTTATTTCTGAAATTGGTTTTGTGCCATTTCCAAGTGCCATTTCTCTAAAGACTTCAGCTTTTAAAACTAAACCAGTAATATTATCAGAGTCTTCCGTATAAACAGGAATACGAGAAAAACGAATATTAGAATTTTCTTTAAAAAATTCTTCAACAGTCATTCGTTCATTTTCAGTTTTTACTACAGTTCTAGGCGTCATTACATCTTTAGCTTGCACTTCTTTAAAGGTAAGAAGGTTTTTAATTACTTTGCTTTCATTTTCTTCAAATACACCTTCTTCGTGTGCAATTTCTGTCATTGCAACAAATCCTTCTCTGCTTAACACACTGCCATGACCTTTTCCTCCTATTAATTTAGTTGTTAGTTGAAGAATCCATAAAATTCCTGTCCATTTTAAAGGAAAAATTAAAACATTGAGAGCCTTAGAGGTAAAATTAGCCAGTTGTTTCCAAAAGGTTGCGCCAATGGTTTTTGGGATAATTTCTGACGCTACTAATATAAGAATGGTCATTATAGTTGATACTACACCAACCATTAACTCTTCAGTAAATTCTATACCTAGAATAGAGCGTTTTGTTGAGCCATATAATTCTGAATAAGCAACTTTAGCTTGTACACCTACCAATATGGCACCAACAGTATGTGCAATGGTATTAAGTGTTAATATAGCTATTAAGGGGCGATCTACGTCTTTTTTTAATTCTTCTAATTCTGTTGCGTAAGCTTTGCCTTCTTTCTTTTTAATGTTTATAAATGTAGGTGTTATACTAAGCAGTACTGCTTCTAAAATAGAACATAAAAAAGAAAAGAAAATAGATATGACAGCGTAAAATATAAGTAAGGCCATTAATATGTTGAAGTTTTATATGTACAAAGTTACAAAATGAATACTAATATAAAACTAGCTAAATTTATGGTGGTTACCAAGTTATATTTTTATGATCTTGATAGAGATTAATTTATTTTGTAAATTGAAACATGAAAAACTTTGGTTTAATAATCTACTTCATAGGAATTTGTACTTTATCTGCTCAAAATAAAGGAAAAATTACCTACCGAATTGAAGCCATTAAAGATAGCATTGAACAGCCTTTTGAAAATTTAGAAAATTCAGATGCTAAAAATAAGGCGTTACAAATGTTTAAAGATTCTAAGCCTGTAGAAGGTTATTTGGTCTTTAATGATAGTATTTCTATTTATAATGTAGAGCCAAAAATTGATATTCCTGGATGGAATAATGGGAGTGACGGTCTTATAATAACAAGAAGTAAATTGAATATTTCTTGGTCATTGGCAGGTGGAAATTCTACTTATTTTAATGACCTGAGTCGTGATTTTACTATTTCTCAAAATGAAATAATGGGTCCAACGGTAAGAGTGATTCAAAAACCTAAAGAGTGGACACTTACCGAAAAAACTAAAGTTATTGATGGTTACACTTGTTATTTAGCCACAATTGATAAGCTTAATAATAAAAAGTTAAAAGCGTGGTACACGCCAGCTATACCAGTAAAACATGGACCAAAAGGATTTAATGGGTTACCAGGTTTAATTTTAGAAATAGAAGATGTTATTTACTTATGGAAAGCCATTAAAATAGATTTTGAAAGTCCAGAAGCTGATGATATTATAGAACCAGTTGATGGTGATTTAATGACAAAAGAAGAATTTGCAGAATTCTGTGGTAATCCTTTTGCCAAAGATTAATTTTAACTTTCTAGAATTATTCTGGTATTTGGAACACCATATTGAGAAATACGCTCTAACAATTTCACTAAGTCTTTGTTGCTTTTAAAATATGCAAGAATGCATAAACTATCTTCACCAGAAATACGATCGCAACGTTGTACTTCGTCAAAACCTCTAATCTGATTATATGCAGTTCTTAACGTACTCGATTGATGAATTTTTAGATTGATATAAGCTCTTGTGTTATAGCCTAATTTCTCATAATTAAGTTGAAGCGAATACCCCTTAATATAACCTTTATCTTCTAACTGTTTTACGCGTTTACCAACAGCAGGAGCAGATAAATCTACAGATTTTCCGATGTTAGCAAATGACTCTCTAGCGTTTGCAGAAAGCATTTTTATTATTTTTTTGTCAATAGCGTCCATATTTTGATTCGAATTTAATTTGTTATGTATTCAACAGATTCGAAACCAAATATATAAAATTACTAATGATTATAAATTGTAATTTATTGATTATTAAGTAGCTTCACCACATCCTTAGCAAAATAACTTGTAATAATATCGGCACCAGCACGCTTAAATGCCATTGTGGTTTCTAGCATTACTTGGTCATGGTTTAGCCACCCTTTTTCGGCAGCAGCTTTAATCATAGCATATTCACCAGATACTTGATATACGGCTACAGGAACCTCTACTTCGTTCTTAATATCTCTTAAAATATCAAGATACGAAAGGCCTGGTTTTACCATTACAATATCGGCACCTTCTTCAATATCTATCAAGGTTTCTTTAATTGCTTCTATTCGGTTACCAAAATCCATTTGATAGGTTTTTTTGTCTTTTGGGACATCAACTAAATCCACAGGTGCAGAATCCAAAGCATCGCGAAAAGGGCCATAAAACGAAGACGCATATTTTGCGGTGTACGCCATAATACCAGTGTTGTTAAAACCTTCTTGTTCTAGTAATTGACGAATTTGTAAAGTTCTACCATCATTCATATCACTAGGTGCTACAAAATCAGAACCTGCTTGGGCGTGAGTTAAGGCCATTTTTGCTAAAACTTCGGCAGATTCGTCATTAATTATCATACCGTTTTGTACAATACCATCGTGGCCAACGGAAGAGTATGGGTCTAGTGCAACATCTGTCATTACCAGCATATCCGGACAAGCATTTTTTACCGTTTTAATAGCGCGCTGCATTAATCCGTCTGGATTTAAAGCCTCTGTGCCTTTGTTGTCTTTTAAATTATCCGGAACTTTTACAAAAAGTAACACGGCTTTTAAACCTAAATTCCATAATTCTTTCACTTCCTTTTCAAGCAAATCTAAACTGTACCTAAAATAGTTGGGCATAGACGCAATTTCGTCTTTTACACCTTTGCCTTCTACCACAAAAAGCGGCACTAAAAAGTCGTTTGGTGTAATGTACGTTTCTCTTACCAAACTTCTAATAGCTTCATTGGTTCTTAGTCTTCGGTGTCTTTTAATTGGGAACATATTCTATGCTTTTTAGACCAACTAGGTGTTGTGCTGAATTTATTTCAGTATCTAAAACCAGCTAGGTCATTAAGGTCTTTATGATTACTTTTATCAAATACAAAGTTAACGATTTAAACCCATTTTAGAGTGCTCAAGTCCTTAGATGATTTAGAATTTATTTTTCCATGGCGAAGCTACCAAGCCGAACTTTTAAAGCACTTTAATAGTCATATTGCAGACAATCATTTTCACGTAATTGCACCGCCTGGTTCCGGAAAAACCATTCTGGGATTAGAAATTGTTAGAAAATTAGGGAAGAAAACGTTGGTTTTAGCACCAACGCTGACCATTAGAAACCAATGGGAAGATCGATTACAAAACTTTTTTACTAAGAATTGTGATTTTGAAGCCTTTTCATTCGATATTAAATCGCCAAGTGAAATCACGTTTTCTACTTATCAATCTCTTCATGCTTTATATAAAACGTTTGAAGATAAAAACGACTATTACCGATTCTTCAAAACCCATAATATTGAAACTTTAGTTTTAGACGAAGCACATCATTTAAAAAACGCATGGTGGAATTGCTTAATGGATTTAAAACGTAATTCTGAATTTTACATTGTTGCACTCACAGCAACACCACCATACGATAGCAGTAGAGCTGAGGTGTCTAAATATTTTACGCTTTGTGGCGAAGTTGATGATGAAATCGCAGTGCCAGATTTAGTGCGCGAAGGCGATTTGAGTCCACATCAAGATTTTGTCTACTTCTCAAAACCCGAAGATTTAGAGATTAATTTTATTGTTGATTACAGACGGAATATTTCAGATTTTAAAGACGAATTGTTAGAGGACGAAACTTTCATTAACTTTTTAATTGAGCATCGTTTTTATAAAAACCCGAATTGGCACCTAGATGAACTTTATGCCAATACTGAATATTTTTCGGCTATTCTCATCTTTTTGTATGCCTGTGGCATTGAAATTAAGCATCAAAAATTAGAAGTTTTAGGGTTTGATGAAAAAGAAATGATTCAGTTTCCTAAACTCGATTATCAATGGTTAGCTATTCTATTTCAGAATATCTTAGTTACCGATAGAGAACAATTAATTGAAGAAGAAAAATACATTTCTACTTTAGAAAAACGACTTAGACGACTTCACGTTTTTGAGCGGAATGCAGTTGATTTTATTGGTGAACAACTGCTTTATAAATCTCTTTCTAATAGTCCGAGTAAGCTAAAAAGTATCGTTAGTATTATCAATGCCGAACGGAAAACTCTAAAACGCGATTTAAGATGTGTAATTCTCACCGATTATATCCGAAAGGAATTTATAAATATTAAAACTGAAGAAATAGAAGGCATAGACAAAATTGGTGTGCTTCCTATTTTTCAATATGTACGTCATTATTGCGATAAGCCTGAAGAATTAGCTGTGCTTTCGGGTAGTATTGTTATCATTCATCAATCTATCTTAAGACATTTTGAGGCGATTGAATCTTTAGATTATTTTTCATTGTCGCCATTACAAATAGACGAATCATTCTTACTAGTAGCTTCAAAAGGAAAACCCAAAAATTCTATTGTAAGCATTATTACACAACTTTTTGAAACAGGTTATATTAGAGTTTTAATTGGTACAAAATCCTTATTAGGCGAAGGTTGGGATGCGCCATCTATAAATAGTTTAATTCTGGCTTCTTTTATTGGTTCGTTTGTGTCATCTAATCAAATGCGAGGACGAGCGATTAGAAAAGATGCCGATTCGCCTAACAAAACCGGAAACATTTGGCATTTGGCCTGTGTGGACCCAACCGATTTAGATGGTGGAAGAGAATTAGACACTTTAAAACGACGGTTTGAAGCTTTTGTAGGTGTTACAAACAGTACCATTCCTTTTATTTCTAATGGTTTTGAACGTTTAAATATTCCTGATGAGATTCCAGTTGAATTCATTGATGCCTTAAATGAATCGACCTTAAAGGTTGCAACCAAACGAATATTAACCACGGAAAAATGGAATAATGCCATTGGAAAAGGCACCAAACTAACCAAAGAAGTAAAGGTTTTACATCAAGGCAAACGCCCTTATAAACGTCAAAAACAAATCTATTATTTTGATGTACTTCGGTTTTTTGTGGTAGAATTGTTAATTACGATTACGCTTTTTTATGTAGAATTTATAGCAGGCAGTTTCAACCTTATTTTACAAAGAGGTGTGCTTTATTTTGTGTATGCCTTTATTGCAGCATTTGTCGCCATGTTTGGGTATAAACTTTGGAAAGCTGTAAAACTCTACATTCGTTATGGATATCTCTATAAGAAAATCGGGAAAATGGGATTAGCCATTTTAGATACTTTAGATGAATTGGGTTATATCACTTCTGGTAGAGCTAACATTAACGTGAATTCTTATGTAATAGGAAAAGGCGATGTGGTTTGTAATTTGGTTGGTGCCAATGCGCTTGAAAATTCATTATTTGCCAAAGCATTGACAGAGCTTTTAGAACCAATTGAATCGCCAAGATATTTAATTGTAAAGACCAATTTTTTTAGAAAACGGTTAAATGTTGAAAATTTCTATCCTGTTCCGGAATTGTTTGGCGATAAAAAAGAAAATGCTTTAGTGTTTCAAAAACATTGGACGAAGAATTTAGGAAGAAATAAATTATTCTTTACGCGCAGCGTTGAGGGAAGAAAACTGTTGTTAAAAGCACGCTTGTTTCATGTTTATAATGCCTTTAAAGAAGTAACTAAAGAGGTTATAGTTTGGAAGTGATATTATAATTATCATGCAGACCTGCTGGGTTTTTAAAAACTGCAAGGTCAGGTCTTAGTTTTAATGTCTATTCACTCAATCCTAAATAAAACCAACGATTATCTTCTTTTACAAAGGCCGATTTTTCATGGATAGCATCTACTTTTCCGTTTTCAAAAAAATAGGCGTTAAAAGTCACGGTACCTTCAGTATCATTCTCAGAGCCTTTAGTTGTTTCTAAAACTTCTAGTTTAATCCATTTTACAGATTTTGCCCATTTCACAATCGCTTTTTTCTCTTTTATTGGTCGTGTCGATTGATGATGTGTTGCCATAAGATAATCGCCATTGGCAAGGACAAAAGCGGAATATCTAGAACGCATTAGTTGTTCAGCTGTGTCTGTTTTTCCGCTGTTAAGATGGAAAACTTCGCAGCAGTCTTGGTAAGTTTTATTGGTTCCGCAGTAGCAATTCATGGTTGAATTTAAGATATTTCTCTGATTGATACCTACAAGGTTTTGGAAACCGTGCAGGATTAATGATAGTCATGGAATGATATATGTCTCAGGCCAGTAGACCTGCTAGGTTTTTAAAACCTGCTAGGTCTTAGTTAGGCTAATTATTTGGTGTAACAGTTTCCCCTTTGGGGATTAAGGGGCTTCTTACACCCAATCCACAGGATTTTGCAATACCTTAATCAATTTCTCTTCTTCGCTTCCGACCTCCGGATGATGGTCGTAAACCCATTGCACATGTGGTGGTAAACTCATAAGGATACTTTCAATTCGACCATTAGTTTTTAACCCAAATAAGGTGCCTTTATCATGTACTAAATTGAATTCTACATAACGTCCTCTTCTAATTTCTTGCCAGTCGCGTTGCGCTATGGTAAATTCTAAAGTTTTTCGTTTTTCAACAATTGGGACGTATGCTTCTAAGAAACTGTCCCCAACTTCAGTGACAAAATCGTACCAGTTTTGCATGTTCATCTCGTCAGTTGCTTTACAGTAATCAAAGAATAAACCACCTAAACCACGACCTTCATTTCGGTGTGCGTTGTAAAAATATTCATCGCATCGTGCTTTATATTTTGGGTAAAATTCTGGGTTATGTTTATCGCAAGCGGTTTTGCAAATTTGGTGGAAGTGTTTGGCGTCTTCTTCAAATAGGTAGTAAGGCGTTAAATCTTGTCCGCCACCAAACCATTGGTCTACAATGTTACCGTCTTTATCATACATTTCAAAATAGCGCCAATTCGCGTGAACAGTCGGAACCATCGGATTTGTAGGATGTAATACTAAACTTAATCCACAAGCAAAAAAATCGGCATCTTCTACACCAAAGTATTTTTGCATTGAGTCCGGCAATTTACCATGAACACCAGAAATATTAACACCACCTTTTTCAAAAACATTGCCATTTTCTATAACACGTGTTCGTCCGCCACCACCTTCTGGTCGGTCCCAAAGGTCTTCTTGAAATTTGGCTTTTCCATCAACTTCTTCAAGCTTTGAAGTGATGGTGTCTTGTAATTGGTTGATGTAGTTGAAGAATTTATCTTTTATAATTGTATTTGGTTTAAAACCTTCAGGCTCTTTGGTTTCCTGACCTGCGAGGTTTTCGAAACCTTGTAGGTCTTCATCCTTAAATTGATTATGCATATATTTTAGATTATTTATATCATCAAATAACTTTAAACTGTAAGTTTTATCTAATGAAAAATAGTTAGGTGTATTTTCATTCATATAATAATGGAATGAAGAAAACGTATAATGTTCCCAATCTTTAATTGGATTATGATGAATGTAACAAAAAACGGTTTTGAAATATGCCTCTGTATCTATTTTTTTTCGTTTGAAATGTTTTTCAAAAAGGCTTCCTGTTCTATTGTTTTGCTTGTTGAATGCTTTCGAATAGGAATTAAAAAGATTTGAAAAAGCTTGGGTTATCTCTTCGGTTTTGCAATTTACCTGAATTAAAAAATGAAAATGATTATCTAGAAGGGCATAAGCAGAAATATTGGCTTTTTCATTTAGATACTTTCCTGTTAATTGAAGAAAATAACGTTTGTTCTCATCTGAATTGTATATGTTACAACCATTGATTCCTCGATTGTAGATATGATAATAATGGTCTTTTTCTAAACTCTCTAATTTCATTTTCAGTTCTAAAGTTTTTGTTTCCTTATCCTGCAAGGTTTCTAAAACCTTGCAGGTGTTTATATTGGTTATACTAGTTACTATTAATTGGATTCATTGGTTGGTAAATAACAAGTGTATAATAATATCTTATGATTTATATGTTTAATTTAGTTTTTATACCTACAAGGTTTTAGAAACCTTGCAGGATTGTAATGTTTGTTAGCTGGTTTTTAAAACCTGCTAGGTCTTAGAAACTAATTCATACAACTCCATATCCAAAGGTTGCTCTCCAATTGGTGTAAACTCATTAATTAATGTCTTAATCCATTTAAAATTATTTTTCAACGCTACCTTTACACTACCTAAATTGTCTTTATGTGCTATAATTTGAAGTGTTTCTAATCCTAAATCTTCAAATGCATGTGTTGATAATAATTGAACAGCTTTAGAAGTTAAGCCTTGTCCTTCAAATGTATAACCAATACAATAAGCAAATTCGCCTTGTTTGATTTCCCAATTGATTTCTTTGAGATAAATTAATCCGGCAAGTGCTCTGGTTTCAGAATGTTTTAATGTGAATAGAAATTCCTCTTTGTTTTCAAAAGCTTTCACTTTAGATTCAACAAAGTAATTAGATAATGTTGGGTTGAGATTTTGCTCTAAAGTTTTAGGAAAATAACGTTTTAATCGGTCTTCATTGGCAACACAGAAATTACATACTTTCCAAGTGTCTCCGCCATGGATTGGGCCAATCTCAAAACCGTTAAACGCTGCAACCATTATACGACTACTGTATTTTGATTTAGTGTTTTCTCTTGTTCAATTAATTTTACAGTATTAAGTGAAGAGGCTGTTACACTCATTGGTAATACTAAAATAACGCCAACTACAGGAATCAATAGAAACAACATAAACACAATACCGTTACCTATAGCAATACCTTTATGTCTACCAACAAAATTGATACTTTCTCTGTATTTATAATGACGCTCTAACGTGTAATCCATATTACCAAAACCTGCGTAATAGGCTTGTAAGAGGAATAGCATAATGGTTGAAAAAATATTTACAATAGGAAAGAATTTTAACAGCAATAATGGAATGGTAAACAGTAGTTCTTTGCCTAAGTTTCTGATGTTTATTCTAATACCTCGCCATAGTTGTTCTTGAAACGTGGTGTTTCTGTGATTGTGCGGTTTTATTCCTGTTAAATGATGTTCAATTTTTTCTGAAACCGGACTCATAAATGGTGCAGAAAATGCCATGATGATGTGTTTGTAAAGGATTAAACCTATAGCAATAACCACAATGCCACCAATAAAGGTTGAGATGGATGTGAACGTTTCCTTTCCCCAATCCCAAAACCAAATTTTTGCAATAAAACGACCAATATTATCTGATAATCCGTAAGCGGAAAGTCCGATAATAAATGCCGTTACAACGCTAATGATTATAGGAATAGCGAAGTATTTCCAAAGTTTTAATTTTGAAATTAATGCCAAAGTTCCGGTATAGGCTTGGATGCCTTTTAATATGTTCCTTATCATATTATTGTTTTTGATGATGACTACTTAAAAGACGCAAAAACAGGCTTTAAGTTACAATAATTGATGTCTAAACTTACTATGCTTTAAAAGTTCATTTCAAAATTAAGAATATTTAAACACTTTTTTAAAATGACTAAGCCAACTGAGTTCGCGTTCCTTCCCAATTAGCAAGGCTAGGATGGGCTTTTATATTCCTTTACAGCATCAATAAATGCCTTAGCATTTTCTAAAGGAATATTTGGTAAAATACCATGACCTAAATTAACAATATACTTATCTTTTCCGAAATCGTTAATCATTTGAGTGACCATTTTCTTGATTTCAGCAGGTGGCGAAAATAAACGTGTTGGGTCAAAATTACCTTGTAACGTAATATTTCCTCCTGTTAGGTATCGTGCATTTTTTGCAGAGCACGTCCAATCTACACCTAAAGCAGATGCTCCAGATTTTGCCATAGTATCTAGTGCAAACCAACAACCTTTTCCGAAAGCGATAACTGGTGCATCATCTTTTAAAGCATCAATGATTTGTTGAATATATTGCCAAGAAAATTCTTGATAATCTACAGGCGATAACATGCCTCCCCAAGAATCGAATACTTGTACAGCATTACAACCTGCTTTTACTTTTTCTTTTAAATATGCAATGGTAGTATCTGTAATCTTTTGCAATAAACCATGCGCAGCAATAGGGTTTGTAAAACAAAATTCTTTGGCTTTATCAAAGTTTTTAGAGCCTTGCCCTTGCACACAATAACATAAAATGGTCCAAGGCGAACCAGCAAAACCAATCAACGGAATTTCGTCATTCAGTTTTTCTTTAGTCGCTTTAATGGCTTCGTAAACGTAGTTTAAAGCGTCTTTAACATCAGGAACAATAACATTATCCACATCCTTTTGAGAACGAATAGGATTTGGTAAGTAAGGCCCAAAGTTTGGTTTCATTTGTACCTCAATATTCATGGCTTGTGGAATTACCAAAATATCAGAAAACAAAATAGCAGCATCCATACCATAACGACGGATAGGTTGTACTGTAATTTCACTTGCTAATTCTGGGGTTTGGCAGCGTGTAAAGAAATCGTATTTCGCTTTGATTTCCATGAATTCTGGTAAGTATCTACCGGCTTGACGCATCATCCACACTGGTGGACGTTCTACTGTTTCGCCTTTTAATGCTCTAAGGAATAAATCGTTTTTTATCATGTTAGCCTTTGGCTTTTGGCTATTAGCTTTTGGCTTTTGGCCAGTTGCTATTAGCTGTTTTTAATCTTGCTTATTAAACTATTTATCATTCTTGCCTCTTTATGAATAAGTTCAAAAATGACTTTTAAATTTTCTTCAGGAATAAACTTAAGTTCCTTAGAAATAATTAATTGTGTTTCAACTTCAAAAAGTGAACCCATCGCTATTTCAAGGAAGCGTTTAAATTCTATATCACTATTTCTACTGCAACCTTCCGCAATATTGGATGGAATTGAAACGGCTGCTCTTGTAACTTGACTTCTTAATCCAAATTTTTCTTCTGATGGTAATTGCTGAGAAAGGACATAAACTTGTTTGACAATTGTAATTCCATTTTTCCAAATTTCAAGTGTCCTAAAATTTCTCATGTTTCAGCTTTTAGTTGTTTGCCGTTAGCTTTTAGCGTAACAGTGATGCTAAAAGCTAATGGCTAAGAGCCAACAGCTCTATTCATAAAACGCATTTACCAACTCCACAACACTATCAACCAAAGGCACTTTAGCAACCCTAACATCTTCAAAATACTTTCTAGCTTCCGTAGCTGTCGTTTCACCTATACAAAAGGCAATACCTTTAGCTTTATTCTGCTTTAAGAAACTTTGTACGGTAGAAGGACTGTAAAACATCACACCATCTAAATCGCCTTCTACTTTTTCGGCATCAAACTTTGTTTCGTAGGCTTCAACTTCGTTGACTTTTATGTTGTTTTCTTCTAAAATGTCTGGAATAGTATCTAATCTTAAATTACTACAGAAATAGGTAGCTTCCGTTCCATCCATATATTCAACCATATGTTCGGCTAGAGCTTTTGCATTTTGTTCGTAATGCTTCACTTTTCCTATGCGTTTTTCAACTATACGTTTGGTTTTACGACCTACACAATAAATATTTTTGAATTGTAATTCTACTGCAGAAAAGTTAGTTAATAAGGCTTCAACCGCATTCTGACTCGTTATAATCACGTTTTCAATTTCGTTACGAATAATGCTTTTATTTAATCGATTGGGATTAATTTTGATAGCATCGTTGCTTTGTGCGACCACATCATCATGAAACTTAGCAACTTGGTCGTTAGTTAGTTTTTTGGTAGAATATATATTAGTAATCTTATCGCCTTGGGTTAACTCGTCAATTAGAACTTTTCCGCCTTTTCCTATGATATATTCGGCACAAAATTTAGCGACGTCGTCATGTTTACCTAAAGGCACCACTTTAGTCACTTCAATTTTTTTACTGCCGTCTTTACTTAAAAGAATCCCTTTAAAATTAACTTCTTCTGCCTTATTGACGTAGCAAATGGCTCCAATTGGTGCGGTACATCCACCTTCTAAACGGTTTAAGAATTCGCGTTCAATAGAGGTGCAAATTTGAGTGGTTTGGTCATTAATTTCAGAAAGTATAGCTCTAGTTTCTTCATCGGCTTCTAGGGCAGCAATCATTACAGCACCTTGTGCTGGCGCAGGAATCATCCAACCTAAATTAATTGAGTTTTCTGGGGTAATACCTAAACGCCCTAAACCTGCAGCTGCGAAAATAGCGCCATTCCAATCTTCGTTTTCTTCAAGTTTTTCTAGTCGTCTATTAACATTTCCTCGCAAACCAACAACGGTATGTGTTGGGTAGCGGTTAAGCCATTGTGCACGTCGTCTTAAACTTCCGGTGGCGATAACGGCATCTCTAGCCGATAAAAACTCTTCGTTATTTTTAAACACCAAAGTGTCGTTAATGTTTCCTCGTTTTAAAACAGCAGCTTGTACAATACCTTTTGGTAAAATGGTTGGCACATCTTTTAAGGAATGCACTGCAATATCAATGCTGCCATTAAGCATGGCGATATCTAGGGTTTTAGTAAATACGCCTGTAATTCCCATTTCGTATAAGGGCTTGTCTAGTACTAAATCTCCTGTTGATTTTACAGGAACTAAAACGGTTTTATGACCTAAATGTTCAAGTTGAGATTGAACAGTTTTTGCTTGCCACATAGCGAGCTGGCTGTCGCGTGTGCCAATGCGAATAATTTTAGACATTATCGGTAGTTTCTAACTGAAATATTTTTTTGATAAGCTCTATGCTTTCATCTGAAGACGTGCTGTCTTCTCTTAAGTGGTGTGCAAACTGATTGGTGATTTTCTGAATGAGATTATTAGTAATCAATTCTGCTTGGTCTTCATTGAAGTTAGCTAATTTTTTACGTTGGGTATTGAATTCAGAATTTTTGAAATCTGTCAATTTATGTTTTATTGCCTGAATGGTTGGTACAAATTTAAGTGTGTCTAGCCATGCATTAAATTCGGCTGTAATATCTTCAATTATAGCTTCTGCTGCAGGAATAAAAGCTTTGCGTTTTTCTAAAGTATCGTCAGTAATTTTAGCCAAATCATCTAAATGTACCAAAGTGATGTTCGGAAGGTCTTTAATATCTTCGTTTACATTTTTAGGAATTGATAAATCTAAAATCAATAATGGCTTTTGAGTTGTTATTAAAGATTTATAAACTGTTGGGTGTTGTGCACCTGTGGCCACAATAACGATATCTGAAGCGTTGAGTTCTTCGGTTAAATTCTCATAATCTTTTACAATTAGATTGAATTTTCCAGCGACTTCTTCTGCTTTAGTTTTGGTTCTGTTGATTAAAGTGATGTGCGAATTTTTAGTGTGTTTTACTAAATTTTCACAGGTGTTTCTTCCTATTTTTCCGGTGCCAAAGAGTAGAATGTTCTTTTCAGATATAGATTCTACATTATTCATTATATATTGTACAGAGGCAAAAGAGACAGACGTTGCTCCAGAAGAAAGTTCGGTTTCGTTTTTAATGCGCTTGCTTGCCTGAATTACGGAATTCACTAAACGCTCCGTAAACGAATTTAATAAACCGACTTTACGAGACGCTTTTGCACTAAATTTAAGCTGACTAATAATTTCAAAATCGCCAAGAATTTGACTATCTAAACCAGAACCAACACGAAACATGTGGTTAATAGCGTCTTTATTTTTATGAACGTAGGCAACCTCTCTAAATTCTTCAACCGTTCCTTTTGTATTGTCACACAATAATTGAATGAGTTGAAAAGGGTGTTCTGCAAAACCATAAAGTTCTGTTCTGTTACATGTAGAAATAACCAAAAGGCTATCTACACCATTTTGTTTGGCTTGAGACAAAACGTTTTGTTTTGCGTTATCACTTAAACTAAAATGGCCACGTACGCGCGCATCAGCTTTTTTATAGCTGAGACCTATAGCGTAAAAATGTTTGCTTCTGTTTGGCATGTGTTGCTTTACTCGTTTACCTGACTTATGAAAGTAACAGCGCAAATGTAATTTTGATATTTATAAAAAAACAACGCTAGAAGAACTTTTAGTATCGATTGTGGTTTTTTAACATGCATTTTAACTTAAAGATGATAAATATCATACTTTTGTAGTAAAATTAGGGTTTAAGACTCTATTTGTTTAGAACGAATCTAAATAACTTTGAAATGAATTTAAAAAAAACGGCTATTAAAAGTATCGCTAAAGGTGCTTTTGACGAAGTTAAATTAGAAGAAGGATTTTTTGTTTTAACGAGCAAAAATGATGGAGACAACACTAAAGTTCTTGAGCGCGAGATTGATAGCAGTTACATACAATTTCATTTTTGTAATAAGGGTTCAGCAGCTTTTATGTTTAATCAAGGGAATTACTCGTTAAATATAGATGAAGAAACTTCATTGTTACTTTACAATCCGCAACGCGATTTACCGATTCATTTAGAATTGCGACCCCATTCTTGGTTGGTGTCTTTGGTAATTTCTATTAAAAAATTTCATGGCTTATTTTCTGAAGATGCCAATTACGTTACCTTTTTAACTGATGATAATAAGGATAAAAAATATTACAAGGATGGCAAAATTTCACCCTCTATGGCTGTGGTATTAAACCAGTTAATTAGCTTTAATCTTAACAATTCTATTAAGTCTTTATATTTTAAAGGTAAAGCCTATGAGTTATTAAGCTTGTTTTTTAACCGAAGCGAAGATGCTGATATTGAGCAATGTCCTTATTTAGTAGATGAGGTTAATGTAGCGAAATTGAAAAAAGCAAAAGACATCATCATTGCCAATATGGCTGAGCCACCAACCTTACAAGAATTGGCAGATGACATAGATTTGAGTCTTAAAAAATTAAAAGAAGGTTTTAAACAGATATATGGCGATTCGGTGTTTAGCTTTTTGTTTGATTATAAAATGGAAGTGGCTCGTAAGCTTTTAGAATCTGGTGATTATAACGTTAACGAAGTTGGTTTAAAAGTAGGTTACAGCACAGGTAGCCACTTTATTGCGGCTTTTAAGAAGAAATTTGGGACAACGCCTAAGAAGTATATAACGGCTTCTAGTTGAAGTTAAATATATTTTTAATAACTCGTTAAAAATAGGTTTTCTAAATCCTCAATATTACTTTCTTACTAAAGGCTATTATTTCTTTTAAAACAATAGCTTTTAATTTTTTGCTTGATTAATAATCATAATAATTACCATTACCACTTGGTGTTACACGTTCGCGGTCTTTGTAGATAGCCAAATTTATAATTTCTGTGTATTGCTCTTCTAACTCTTTTGTTTTATCAACGATAGTACCATAACTTTCAGATTTAGAATAATAGTCTACCACCAATTCTGTTGGGTCTTTTGGTTTAATAAATGAGATGTAATGTAAGGCCTCAACTTTACCAGAATAATCGTCGTCTTTATCTATTTTAAAGAAATACATTACAGCGTCTTTGTGCCCTTTATCTGTTTTAAATTCGCGTTTAAAAAGAAATTGAACAGAGTCGGTTTCTTTTTCAAAATTAGCATCAGATAATAGTTTAGATTTTGCAAATTGTTGCTGATTAATTTTAAATGATTTTAATTTCTTTAAAAGTTTAGCGTCATTTAATTCTTCTATGACCAAGTATAGGTTTTCTTCATCATCTATAAGCTTTTGAGTTAATTTAGCAGGAATAGCTTCTTTTGCTTTAGTTAATAAAACATAGTATTTAACAAGTGCATTGGTGTCATCTACATTAAGTAGTTTTTCAAAGAAATCTTGAGCTGATCGTTCTTTTCTGTATGGGAAAATAAGTCTTACAAAAGTGGCCAAACTATAGGAGTAAGAGTTATAACCGTAACTGTTGTTTCCTAAGCTACGTTTTACTTCAATTTTACCATCGTTAATTAATTGATTCTTATATTTTTTATAAGATTTTGTTTTTATATAGCCACTATCTTTTACTCTAGCCAACAGATTGTATAAGGGTTGTTTATACTCTGAAATGGTTGAATATTCTAATATTTTTGGAAAAAGCGTTGCTTTTAATTGTAAAGAATCTTTTCTGTAATAGTTATAAAACATACTACTAACACTTCCTAATGGCAAGTCGCGTTCCATTAATTCTAAAGCTAAATTATAGTTCTCTTTATTATTAGACTCAAACAAACCATCTAAAATTGCTGTTTGTGTTTGTGTATCTGAATAACTGTCTAGATACAATTGCTTAATAAAGGGAAGATTGTTTTTTAAATCTATTTCAATTAGTTGCCCTACTAAATAAGATTTTATGTCTAAGCGTTCTTTATCAAATTCAAAATCTTTTAAAACAGATACAATTTCTTTACTGTTATGTTTCTTAAATTTAATTAAGCCATAAGATTCTAAAATAATACTATCTTTTGCTCTTAAGGCTTCAAAAAATTGCCCGGTTTTATCTTTAAGGACGCTTTTCCCCATAAGTGTATCAATAGGTGTAAAAGAGTCGTAAAATTCGGTTACAAATTTTGAAGGACCACTTATAGAATCTACCAAGGTCTTTAATTCAAAAAGTACACCTTTCTTTAAAATATTTTTTACCAAAACTTGTTTGGCACTTGAAGAATCAGTGTAGCTAAAACGATGGGTATATATAGAATCTTTATTAGTAGAGTTTCGATTAGAGATTTTAAAACCTTTTTTAGCATCAAAATAATAGCCACCATAATTAACTTGTTTTTCTAGATTAGCCCATACACTATCTATGTTATGAAACATTTGGAGGTCGTGATATTTAGTTCTAGTAATATAAATTTGCTCGTTTGCCTGTGTAGAATATGTTGTTTCGTTTACTTTTTTCTCGTAGGCTTTATCCTTTTTCCCAGTATTGTAACCATAACCGTATCCATAAGGGTTTGGAGCTGGTGCTTTTGAGTTGGTATGTACAGAAAAATGCAAGGATGTATCTATAACTTTGTTAAAACCAGAGTAGTCAGTTTTGTTAAATTTAAAGGATTTAAAAAAAGCATTTTTATCATCTTCTTTAGTGCCAACATAACCTAGTAAATAATAACTACCATCCTTTACAATGGTTTTTAAATGCAAATGTTTTTGAGAAGTAGCATCTAATAACGCTTTAGACTCATAGGTTTTGTAATCTCCAGCTTTAAAACCACCTTCTTTTTCTTCTAATTTGTAATTTTTGTACAAAGCATGATGGAAATATTTAGCTTCAAAACTATCTTCTTCAATATAAGATATGTCGTTTAAAACGGCTTCTTCAACAAAGTAATAAGCATCATTTTTATAACCTTCTATTAGTTTTTTTCCGAAATTATTCATGTTACTTGAAACATAATACTCAGGGAAATCAACTTGAAATTTTTTGTGAGGTGAGACAAATAGTTTTGTCTTGCTAGTTGGTGTTTTTAAGGTAATAGAATCGAATATTTTGTTTTGATGTTTAAGCACAAAATCACTTCTACCAGCAAATTTTATAATAATAATTTCTAATGGTGTTTGATAAATATGATATTTCTGAAATTCACCTTTTTTGGTTTTGTTTACAATACTGATTCCAGGATAAGGTGCGGTTAATTCTTCCTTTTTAATAATATCACCCGGAATATCTTCGTATAATAAATGGTCTATATCCTGAAGAGTGATATTTTCCTTTTCGTTTGGTAAATACAAAAAACGACTAATTCTATTCATGGTTAAATATGCACCATTAGTCATGTCTGGATCTAGATAATATTTTTGTCCGCCATAAGAGAATTCACGTAATTCATCGTAAGTATTTATGCTAATAAAATTGTCTGGTGTACTATGCCTTTTGAGTACAGGAGGAATAAATAAACTATCTAATTTAGTTTTTTCGGTTTTACTGTAATCTGTTTGCTCAGAGGTTAAGGATTTTACGGTGTAGCCTCTTTTGCGTAGCATATTAATCATGCCTTGCTCACCTGGTAAATGTGCTGCGCCTACACCGGCAAAAACAGATTTGGTTGGCATTAATTCTATTAATGCAACTACCATATTCTTATTACGAATATAAAGCATGTTCTCTCTATAGAATTCAGTATTTACACCAGCACCAATAGAATCTAATAAATCTAAGTTTCTATCGCGATATAAGTTTTCTTGTATTAAATAGGGATTTTCCTTGGCGTATAGTTTCTGTACCCAAGGGTCTAATTCCTTTTTGTTAGCGTTATAAGCAGCTTTAGTTGTTAAATAACGAGACTCTGCTAAATCTTCTAAAGCGTATATATCTTTATTATTTTTCTTACCGGCCTGAAAAATAAACATATCTAAATAGGTTTCTTCTTCAAAATTATCTGAGCCATAATTTTTTCTATATAAATACGCATTAACAGCATTATTATCCATTCTTACCGAGCCTCTAATTGCCATTTCTTCTGGATGCATTAGCTTAAACAAATTGGTGTAAAATTCATTGTTATTGTTTGTGTATGCAGTCATTTGGTCTAACATCATTTCATAATTAAAACCAGGCCATGTAGTTGGGTCAGATTCTAAAGCAATACAATCACTATCTTCTAATGCTTTGTAAAATACATCATCTAAACGGAAAGCCACTTTTTTGCTAACGTGCATGGTACCATAAAGGTAAGATGGTTTTTCTAGTCCGTTTCCGGAAATTTCCCAGAGTAAGCTCTGATATTTTTGTTGAGAGAAAGCGATTATTGTAAAAAAAGTAAGAAATAGCGATAGGGTTTTTTTCATAATATGTAGTTGTCAAGTCTTGTAAAGATATCTAAATCCTTTAAATAGCCATATATAATTAGTAAAACTCGTTAAAAAGTTAAATTTATAGTAGTTTATTATTAATAGAATAACTTTAAATTTTATAAAATATTTGATGATATCACTATAAATAAAACCTATGCTGTTCTTCTTACAGTATTGTAAATAGTGTTGTATTTTTGTATTAGAAAAGAAAAAGCATGTCAAAAGGAATTTTATTAGTCAATTTGGGCTCTCCAGATAGTCCAAATCCAAAGGATGTAAAGAAATACTTGGGAGAATTTTTAATGGATGAGCGTGTTATAGATTTACCATTATTAGCACGTACATTATTAGTAAAAGGTATTATTTTAAATACTAGACCCAAAGCATCTGCCGCTGCATACAAGAAAATTTGGTGGGAGGAAGGTTCGCCTTTAATTGTTTTGTCAGAACGACTTCAAGAAAAGCTTCAAAACAAAGTAGATTATCCTGTGGCACTAGCCATGCGTTATGGAAGCATGACTATTAAAAAAGGATTACAAGAGTTAGTAGATAAAGGCTGTACTGAAATAAAAACTGTACCATTGTATCCTCAATTTGCTATGGCAACTACGGAAACTATTGATGTAAAAATAGATGAGTTGGTTGCTGAATTTTTTCCTGAGGTAAAAATTACAAGAACGCCTGCATTTTATCATCGCCAAGATTACATAGATGTACTTTCTAAAAGTATTGGAGAAGTTTTAAACGATTTAGATTACGAGCATATTCTTTTTAGTTACCATGGTGTGCCAGAACGACACATAAGAAAAAGTGATATTACCAATGGCAATTGTAAAATGAACGGAAAATGTTGCTTTAAAAAAGGGAGTAAGCAGCATGAGTTCTGTTACCGTCATCAATGCGAAATTACAACGGTAAATGTCGCTAAAAAACTAGGGTTAAAAAACGGAACGTATTCTACAACATTTCAATCTAGGCTTGGTTTTGACCCATGGTTAAAGCCATATACAGATCGTACTATTGAGAGAATGGGAAAGGAGGGTGTTAAAAAAATGGCGATTGTAACACCTGCTTTTGTAAGTGATTGTTTAGAAACTTTAGAAGAAATTGCCATGGAAGGTAAGGAGATTTTTCACGAAATGGGAGGAGAAGAATTCACTGTTATTCCGTGCCTTAATGAGCGCGATGATTTTGCGCAAGTACTTGCAAATATTACAGACGAGTGGGTAAATGCTGAAACTATGGCCAAATAATGGCAAAAGTGTCTTCACAAGATTTAGGAACAGAACCTATAGGTAAATTACTAATAAAGCAAGCCGTGCCTGCGGCTATTGGTATACTGGTAATGTCACTTAATATTTTAGTAGATACTATTTTTGTTGGTAATTGGATTGGCTCTACAGCCATTGCGGCTATAAATGTTGTGCTACCAGTTTCTTTCTTTATAGCGGCATTGGGTATGGCTATTGGTGTTGGAGGTTCTTCAATAATTTCTCGAGCCTTAGGCGCAGATAATAAACTAAAAGCCCTAAAGACCTTTGGTAATCAGTTGTCTCTTACATTTTTGTTTACAATTACATTTGCTGTTTTTGGCGTGTATTTTGTTGATACATTAATACCAGCTTTTGGAGGTAAAGGAAACATTTTTGAACCAGCAAAAATCTATTACGAAATTATACTTTACGGTGTTCCTGTTTTGGGATTTGTAATGTTGGGTAATAATGTAATAAGAGCAGAAGGTAAACCAAAATTTGCCATGTATGCTATGTTAATTCCATCTGTTGGAAACCTAGTTTTAGATTATGTTTTTATTAATGTTTTAGATTACGGAATGGCTGGAGCAGCTTGGGCAACAACTGGATCATACATTGTTGCATTCTTATTTATATTCTGGTATTTTTTATCTGTAAATTCTGAGTTAAAAATTAATCTTTCGCATTTTGGTTTTAATAAAGCTATAGTTTCAGAAATTGGGTCTTTGGGTTTTGTAACCTTAGCCAGACAAGCCGTTGTAAGTGTAACGTTTTTATTAGTTAATAATGCACTTTACGATTTTGGAGGCGAAACGTCTGTTACAACCTACGCCATTATAGGAAGATTAAGCATGTTTGCCTTATTTCCTGTTTTTGGTATTACCCAAGGTTTTATACCTATTGCAGGTTTTAATTTTGGTGCAAAAAAATACAATAGAGTTAAAGAAGTAATATACACAGCTATTAAGTATGCGACTATATTAGGAACGCTTGTTTTTATTGGTCTTATGTTTTTTCCTGAAGTTATAACTAAATGGTTTACAACAGATGTCCATGTTATTAGAGAAACACCAAGTAATATGAGATGGACGTTTGCAGCTGTACCAATTTTAGCACTTCAGCTTATTGGAGCAGCATATTTTCAGGCTGTAGGTAAAGCTTTACCAGCGTTGTTATTAACATTAACCAGGCAAGCTATTTTCTTTATTCCGTTAATGTATATTTTGCCATTATATTTAGGAGAATTTGGCATTTGGTTATCATTTCCTATTGCAGATTTACTTTCTACACTTGTAACAGCTTATTTTTTGTATCGTGAAGTTAATTTAAATCTTAACTCTAAAACAACAGTGTAAGCTTTTAATCTGTAATTTTACATTATTGTATAAATTTCAATTTATTGTTTAATCTCATGGAATATTACAACTACATAAAATCCTTACATCTCATATTTGTAATTACATGGTTTGCGGGTTTATTTTACATTCCTAGATTATTTGTATATCAGATAGAAGCGTTTCATAAACCATCACCAGAAAAGGAAATTTTAGGCAAGCAATTAAAATTAATGTCTAAACGTTTGTGGTATATTATTACTTGGCCTTCTGCAATATTAGCAACTTTATTTGCGGTTTGGTTAATGATATTAATGCCGAGTTGGTTTCAGCAAGGATGGATGAATGTAAAACTACTATTTGTCTTATTACTTTTTATTTATCATTATAAAACACACATTTATTATAAACAACTTCAAAATGATGAGGTAAAAATAACCTCTAGTTTTATGAGAATTTGGAATGAAGGCGCAACCTTTATTTTATTTGCCGTTGTTTTTTTAGTGATTCTTAAAAATTCTATTAATTGGATTTTTGGAATTGTTGGTTTAGTTGTTTTGGGTGTTTTAATTATGTTGGGCTTTAAGCTTTATAAAAATATTCGTTCTAAAAATCCGGAAGCATAGTTTTATTAAGGTGCTTAATTTTTCCTAAATATTAGGGTTTTTCATTTTTAGAATTTACAACTACCGTCTTTGGATTGATTATTGCTATATTTAAGTTTATATTTTTAAAATTAAAACCGCTTTATCATAAGTTAATTTAAATGAATAAAAAACGTCTTTCTTTAAGAGCCAGAATCATTTTAAACATGGTTCTTTTGGTATTGGTAGCTTCGGTATTAATAGCGGCTGTTACTATATACCAATATAGGGAAGAAGCAAAAGATTATCATAGAGAGCGTTTAGAGCGCAAAGAAAAAGCTATAAAGCAAAGCATAAATTTTGTTATAAGAGAAACTACCTATCCTGTTACAACTGAAAATATTCCATTAATTTTTAAAGAGGAAATATTTGATATTGATGCTATTCATAATCTTCAGATTAATTTATATGATTTAGATGGTCAGTTGCTAAAAAGTTCAAAAAGAACCATTCAAAGAGATACCACAGACCTCTGCTTGGATCCTGAAATTTTAAACACATTATCTAATACTTTAGAGCATCGTTATGTAGTGAAAAATGTTGAAGCCGGACAGACATTTCAATCGTCCTACACCTATATAACCGATGAGAAATTTAAGAATTTAGCTATTTTAAACTTACCATATTTAGAAAATGATGATTTTTTAAACAAAGAACTTAAAGAGTTTTTAATTCGTTTATCATTGGCATACGTTGTTCTAATTTTGGTAGCCATAATTTTCGCTTATTTTATATCAAAATTTATCACCAAATCACTAAGAACCATTAGTGATAAAATGAATGAAACTCGTTTAGAAAAAAGAAATAAGAAAATACAAATAAAATCTACCAGTGCAGAAATTGAAACTTTAGTCAATTCATATAATAGTATGATTGATGAGTTAGAAGCTAGTGCTGTGGTCTTGGCAACTAATGAGCGTGAACAGGCTTGGAGAGAAATGGCAAAGCAAGTAGCACACGAGATTAAAAACCCGTTAACACCCATGCGGTTAACAGTGCAAAGTTTTCAGCGTAAGTTTAATCCTAAAGATGAGAACATACATCAAAAAGTTAATGAATATAGTAATACGCTAATTCAGCAAATTGATATTATGAGTTCTATTGCTTCTGCTTTTTCTAATTTTGCTAAAATGCCCGCTCAAAAAAGTGAAGATTTAAACGTGGTGCATATTGTAAAATTAGCTCTCGATATTTTTAATGAGAGTTATATAGAATTTCATTCTGAAGATGATGAAATTATGGCTAAGTTCGATAGAACACAACTTATTAGAGTGGTAACTAACCTAGTTAAAAATGGTATTCAGGCGATTTCTAATGAGCATCAAAATCCTAAAATTTTAGTACGTGTATTTAGTGATGAGTATAATGTTAATATTACTGTAGAAGATAATGGTGATGGTATAGAAGAAGAAACCAAGTCTAAAATATTTGAACCTAAATTTACAACAAAGTCTAGTGGTATGGGATTAGGTTTAGCCATGGTTAAAAACATTGTAGAAACTTACAAAGGAAGTATTATCTTTACATCAGAGTTAGGTAAAGGCACTATTTTCACTGTTAGTTTTCCTAAAAACCAATAGACACAGTTAATTAATAAGTGTTTTAGCAACTCTTCAATTACGCTAAGTGTTTTAAAAAAAAATGTAAAGCACAGATTATTAAACAACAAGACTACTTTTTTTGTAAAAAATCTTTTAGAATGAACTACGATAATATTTTAACAACTGTCTCTAATGGCATAACTACAATTACAATTAATAGGCCTAAAAAGTTAAATGCTTTAAATAGAGATACTATTAAAGAACTGCACTATGGATTTGATGCAGCTGATAAGGATAGAAATACTAAAGTAATTATTATTACAGGTAGTGGCGAAAAAGCTTTTGTTGCAGGAGCTGATATTAGTGAGTTTGCAGATTTTGATGTAAAAGCTGGAGATAAATTAGCCGCAAAGGGTCATGAATTATTATTTGATTTTGTTGAAAATCTAAAAACGCCTGTAATTGCAGCAGTTAATGGTTTTGCACTTGGTGGAGGTTTAGAACTGGCAATGGCAAGCCACTTTAGAATTGCTAGTACTAATGCAAAAATGGGATTACCAGAAACCTCACTTGGTCTTATTCCTGGTTATGGAGGCACACAACGTTTGCCGCAATTAGTTGGTAAAGGTAGAGCCATGGAAATGATTATGACAGCTACTATGATTGATGCTAACCAAGCCCTTAATTATGGATTAATAAACCATGTTGTAGCACAAGATGAGTTGTTGCCATTTGCAGAGAAGTTAGCTGGTAAAATTATGCGAAACTCTTCTGTTGCTATAGGTAAAGCTATTAAGGCTATTAATGCCAATTACAAAGATGGTAAAGATGGTTATAAAGTAGAAATTACGCAATTTGGAAAATGCTTTGGTACTGAGGATTTTGTGGAAGGAACTACGGCTTTCTTAGAAAAACGTAAAGCTGATTTTCCTGGTAAATAGAATGTTACCTTTGATCCGTTTTCTTAGAGGTTAATTTATTAATAAAATAAAGTGGTGCTAGTAAAATAAAGCTAGCGATAACCAGTGGGCTCATTATTAGCAATTGTATTTTGTAAAGCTGATACATAATTATAGATGTTAATTTTGGGCGAATGTAAAACCTGTTTAAACAGCAGAAAACAATACTTTTACCTAATAACTGTACAGAATTAACCTAACATTTTAAGACATAATTTACAAGTCAAGAAAGTTTTAAATCAAGGAAATTATAGATTGCAATATAAAAGTAGATTTACTTTAGTAGAAAGGATAGTATTTTCACTTACAGAATATTATTAATAAATAAACTAAAGAGTTTTAAACAAAAAAAAGTGGGTTCTCTACTACCCACTTTTTTAACTAAATAAATAAACTAATAATATATAAACAACAATTTATATTCTAACTAATAGATGAAACTTTGTTTTCATCTTTTTTGCACTATAATCAAACCTTCATTTTATCTCTTCCTTAATAACTAAGTGCTTATACAAATTTAAATAACATTAAGTATGTAGAAAACATCAATTTTGGCTAAAATGTATGCTAAATTAACCAATAGATAATTAGCTCTAATTCCAATAGGTAATTTTGTATATATTAGAGTTAATTTGCTACACATTTAACATATTGTTATTAGTTATAAAATGTGAATACAAAAAAAAGTGGACGTTATAAACATCCACTTTTTATTTAAAATTTAAATCTTAATGTATCACTAGAGGTTAAAATTGGTAATAAATATTCTATCGTTAGATTTAATAATTGTTGAATAGCTTCCTTTTTGGCTTTCATCTAGTTTATAAACTCTACTTAAAACAGTGTCTCCTGCTAATGATTCTGTATGAATTAATTCACCTTCAAAATATAGTTCTATTTCCATTGTTTCACCTTCTAACGCTAATTTTGTTATTAGAATAGAAGCGTTTTCTTGTCTTACAACAGGTTTGTGTATTGTTTTTTTGTTAGTTTCTAATATTGATACAATACTATCATTTACCTCAATAGTGCTTACTTCAATTTTATAGCCACTAGTAACTTCTACATCATATTTACCATTTTTTAATTGGCTAAAGTCGTATAATGAGATTAAATTTCCACTATTATTAATTTCTCCACTGTAAATGACTTCTCCAAAAGCATCAGATACAGAAATGTGATTTCCTTTGTTAACGTATTTAAAAGCTGATTCAACTTTTAAAACTTCGTTTGCGTAGCTAGTAGATGAGCCTAACACTACCGCTAATACTAAAATAATTTTAAATACTTTTTTCATAATAATATGGTATTAAGTGATTACTGATACAAATATATAATGCATTTAAAGTACTGAAAACATGCATTTTAACGAATAACTATTCTAAATTAACTTAAGAATTTGACTATTGTGTGGTAACGGATAATATAGATGTTTTTAATGTTAATTTTCTATAGAAATGATATTTTGATACAATTTGCAGACTGGAACTAATTAAATTTTTTTGACAACTATAACTGAATAAAAATTTAGCTTCCTAATTGACTTACTCTTTAAGATTTGATGAAATAGTAAATTGATGATGGTATAGAAGATTAATATCTTAAAGGTTATGTAGAAATAAATAAATGCGACGTGCAGAATAATTTCTTAAAAGAATATTACAAACTGTTGAAAACAAAAAAAGTAGGCTAATTAAGCCTACTTTTTTATTAAAGTTAATGTCTAAATTTATTTAGATTCTAAAAGTTTCAACAAATACTCGGTCATTAGATTTAATTACAGCAGTGTATTCTCCTCTTTGAGTGTTATCTAATTGGTAAATTCTATTTAAAATATCTTCACCTGTAACAGTTTCTGTATGGATTAGGTTGTTTTCATAGTACAACTCTACTTCCATTTCATTTGTATCAATTGCTATTTTAGAAATAATAATTTTAGAATCTTTTGTTCTAAATACAGGTTTAAAGATTTTTTCGCTTTTTGCTTCTATAAAAGTTACAATATTGTTTTTTACTTTAACCGAATTAACAACAATTTCATAATCTTTATTAACTTCTACTTTATAGGTTCCGTCGTTTAATTGAGAGAAATCATAAAGATGTTGTAAGTTTCCGTTGTAGTTAATACGTCCGTTATAAATAACTGCTCCAGACTCATCTTTTACAGAAATTAGGTCTCCTTCGTTTACATTATTAAAAGTAGGTGAAACTTCTAATGCAGCATTTGCGTAGCTTGTGCATGTTCCTAACATCACTGCTAATACTAAAATGTTTTTAAATAATGTTTTCATAATGTTTCATTTTTATTATAAACTGAATTTTAAATTTTTAAAATCAGTTCATTTAATTCAACACTACAAAGTTATAGTGGTAATGACGTTTAGAAAACAACAGATTTGGCTACTTTATATACAAAATTAACCTAATGATTGTTAATAAAACTGTAAATTGTTAATTTAGTGTATGTTTTTGGTAATTTTACATAGTTTGTCATTAGAAATAGAAATTAACTTTGTAATTAATTGTTTAAGAAAATGAAAGCAAGAAAACCTACTTTAGAAAAAATTAGTCCAGAATTTGGAAGTTCTTTACTGGTAAAGAAACACATGATGGACGTCTACAAAGGTGAAACCAAACCATTTTGGCATTTTCACCCAGAAATTGAATTGGTGTATGTCAATAAAGGACAAGGAAAACGACATATAGGAAATCACCTGTCTTATTTTAATAATAGCCAATTGTTACTAATTGGTCCTAATTTACCACATTATGGCTTTACCGATAGGTTAACAATTAATGGGTCTGAGACTTTAGTACAGTTTAAACCAGAATTTTTGGGTGATCATTTTTTTAATATTCCTGAGATGGGCAAAATTAATACCTTATTTGAGCGCTCTAAAAAAGGAATTCTTTTTGGTATAAAAACAAAACAAAAGCTTGGCGCTAAAATTGAAAAGTTAAATGAAAAAGAAGGCTTTAAAAAAATATTAATCCTTTTAGAAGTTCTACATGGTTTAGCAAAGGCAGATGACTACACCTTATTAAATGTTGATGGCTTTGCTTTTGAAACTGAACCACAAGATAGTGCTAAGATAGATATTATATTTAAGCATATCAATGAGAATTTTAAAGGCCATATTAGCTTAGATGAAATATCAGAAAAGGTGAGTATGACGGTTCCTGCCTTTTGTCGTTACTTTAAAAAAGTAACAGGTAAAACGTTTACAAAATTGGTAAACGAATATAGAGTGGTGCACGCTACTAAGTTATTGTCTGAAAGCCAAATGAGTATTGCAGATGTAAGTTTTGAGTGTGGGTTTAATAATTTTTCGCATTTTAATAAGCTGTTTAAAGAATTTACTGGTAAAAGCGCTTCTAAATATAGAAGTGAATTAAAACTAATGGTACAATAACAGCAACGTATTGTATATGGAAGATAAAATAGATATTACCATAGCCTATTATACTAAAAAAGGGCAAGATATTTTAGATGCAGTGAACTCTAATGACAATCTTACTGCAGACCAAATTATTCATTATGGCGAAGAAATGGCTGCTATTGAGTATAAGTTAACAGCTTTAGAAGTTGCTAAAGAGAATTAACACGTTTATTTTTTGCCTTCCCATTCTGCATAAAATTGTTTTAAAAAGCCTTTCATATAATTGTGTCTTTCTAAAGCAATACGTTTACCAGTTTTAGTATTCATTTGGTCTTTTAAGAGTAACAATTTTTCATAAAAATGATTAATTGTAGGCGCATTAGAGTTTTTATACTCTGCCTTTGTCATGTTAAGATTAGGCTTAATTTCTGGATTATATAATGCTCTGTTTTTAAAACCTCCATAGTTAAAACAACGTGCAATACCAATAGCTCCAATGGCATCTAAACGATCAGCATCTTGTACAACTTCCATTTCTAAAGAATTAAAAGCTGTGTTTAAATCAAAAGAGTTTTTAAAAGACATGTTATCTATGATTTGCGCAACATGTTCTATAATTTCACTATCCACATTTTTGCTTAGTAGAAAAGCGCTAGCTTTTTTAGAGCCTATAGTTTCGTCACCATTATGAAATTTAGAATCTGCAATATCATGAAGTAAAGCTGCTAAAGAAACCACGGTAATATTTACATTTTCGTGCTTAGCAATTAATAATGTGTTTTTATAAACACGTTCAACATGAAACCAATCGTGTCCGCCTTCTGCATTTTTAAGTTCAGTTTTAACAAAGTCTATTGTAGAAGCTATGAGTTGTTTTTCAGAAACTGTCATTCTTAACATTTATGCAGGATCAACCCATTTAAATTGAAATGAATTTTCTGGTATTTTCATACGTTCAGATAAGCGATACATTCTAGGAGGTAATTTCATTAAATAATCTCTAGCTCTTTCAGCTTCATCTGTAAGATTTGTGATTTTGTCAATCTCCCAACGTTTAATTAATTTTTGTAAAATATCTACATAATCAGTAGAAGTGTAAACGCCAATACGTTGTGCTGTATTAGAAAATTCTTCAAAAGCAGCACCAATACTTTCACCAGATTCTCTTAAAAAGTGTGCTGGCATGGCAATTTTTCGCTTCATCATATCGTAAAAAGCCATCATCATTTGGCTTGGATCTACGGCAAAAATACGTTCTACAAATTCTGAATAAGCATGGTGGTGACGCATCTCATCGCCAGAAATAATTTTACACATTTTAGCCAATTGCTTATTACCTTTTTGTTTGGCAATTTTAGCCACTCGGTTGTGAGAAATATAAGTTGCTAATTCTTGAAAACTGGTATAAACAAAGTTTTTGTAAGGGTCTCTTCCTGTACCTATATCAAAACCATCATTAATTAAATATTGTGTAGTTTTTTCAACTTCGCGCATGTTTACACGTCCAGATAGGTATAAATATTTATTTAAAACGTCTCCATGTCTGTTTTCTTCACCTGTCCAATGTCTTACCCAAGTAGACCATCCGTTATGCTCCGTTTGATTAACACCCTCTACGTCCATAAGCCAAGACTCGTAGGTTGGTAAAGCTTCTTCTGTTATCATATCACCTACTAAAACTACCCAAAAATCATAAGGTAATTCTTTAGAGAGTTCTCTAATTTCTCGTACGTCCTCAAAAAATGTATCCTTTTTAGAATCTGGTAAAAAATCAGTTGGTTGCCAAATTTTTTCAACAGGAATTAAATATTTTTCTATAAGTGATTGTACATCTTTTTCAAGATGTTGCATCACTTCTAAACGTACATTTTTCAAAGACATATGTAGAGTTTTTTTCTTGTTTAGCGCTCAATGGCATCAACTATTGTTTTTTCAATTTGTTGAATTAATTCAGTCTTATCCGTAAAGTTAGTAATTTCTAGAGGCTTATGCACTTTAAATTTAATATGATTTCCTATTCCCATAGGGAAATTACCATACCTTAACATCTTCCAAGAATTATTAACAGTTATAGGTATTATTAATGCCGAAGGTATTTTTTTTATTAAAAGTTCTAATCCTTTTGTTTTAAACGGTTTTGGTACACCATTTTTACTACGTGTACCTTCCGGAAAAATAACGGCTGCTCTATTGGTACTTTCTATATATTCAGCAAATTTCATCATTGCTGGTAATGCTTGTCTTGGATTTTTTCTGTCTATTAATACAGAGCCACCATGGCGCAAATTGTAAGAGATACTTGGTATACCTTTACCAAGTTCTTTTTTTGAAACAAATTTTACATGGTGTTTGCGCATGTACCATAGAATAGGTGAAATATCAAACATACTTTGGTGGTTGGCAACAATAATTAAAGGTTGGTCAGTATTTAAAGTATAGGGATTGTTAAAAGAAATTCTTGTGCCTAAAATATTAAGACATCTTATAATGGCCAATTGCAAAAAATCTACAACAACTTTTAATCCTTTATAGCCAAATATATTATAAGAAAACCATTGTATAGCCTGAAATATGACTAGAGTTATACCAAAACATAAATAAAAAATAACCGAAAGCGGATAGGAAATAATTTTTTGCACAATAAAAGGTTTATTAATACAAAAATAAGTAAATAACTAAGTTTTTAAAGTTTAAAAAAATAGGAATACATTGGTTATCCTCGCAAGTGAAGCCAATTGGTTGAGATGGAATAGAACAGTCTGATGCTCCTCCACATAATTCATTGTAATTGTTTTCTAATTCATTGTAGTCATTGACCATAATAATTAATTGCTCAGTATCTATAGATGTTGTATAAATAAGGTACTCCCATGGACCACCACATGGTTTAGAACCAAAGCCAATAAATTGACATTCATAATCTTCACCACAGATTGATGTGGCTGCATAGTCTTCTATTGCTATCTTTTGTTGTTGTAGTTCTTCAAATATTTCTTCGCAAGTCACAGGGTCATCATCAGGAAGTGTACAGGAAATAAAAAAGAGACTTAATACAACTAAAAATGTGATATTATATGTGATTCTTTTCAAGATAATTTTTAAAAATTGCTTTTGAGATTTGAAACAAAAAAGGGTTTAAAACTCATTATAGCGTTGAAGCGCTTTGTACCATAGTTTTAAATTGATTTTTAAAATTATGCTCATCATTTAAATTAATATCATTTAACCAAGTTGTAATATTAGAAAAACTACTAGAGCCTTTAAATTCTGAATCTGTAAGTAACATTGAAAAAGAAGCCACGCTCGCAGTAAATTTCATAAAATCTGAAGATTGATTAAAGGTAACTTCTTGGTCATTAATGTCTAAATCCATTTCTATACTTGTGTCTGCATCAGGTAACTTATATCTTACAGCAATTGTAAAGGCTTTTTCGTTAAGCAAGTTAGATGCTACAGTTGGTACAATCTCGTAGATTGCTGTTATGTTTTGGTTGGCTCCAATCTCACCAGCATCTTCTGTGTCATCTTCAAAATCTTCTGTATCTAAAGCTCTGTTTTCGTATCCAATTAGACGGTAAGACTCAACAATTTCAGGATTAAATTCTACTTGTACTTTAACATCTTTTGCTACGGTAAAAAACTTACTATAATCATATATAAATACTTTATGTAATTGTTCTATAGTATCTATATACTCATAAGTTCCATTGCCTTTATTTGCAATTTGTTCTAAGGTTCCATCATTTAAGTTTCCTCTTCCTACACCTAAAACCGTTAAAAAAATGCCTAAATCTCGCTTTTCTTCAATTAAACTAATTAATTCATCTTGGTTACTTATACCAACATTAAAATCGCCATCTGTACCAATTATAATTCTGTTATTTCCGTTTGTAATAAAATTTTCTAAAGCAATATCATAAGCTGTTATTATACCTTCTGCTCCTGCTGTACTGCCTCCAGAACCTAAGGTTTCAATAGCATCTTTAATCGTCTGTTTATTAGAACAAGATGTAGATGGCAAAACCAGACCTGCAGAACCAGCATAAGTAACAATTGCAATTTTATCTTCGTTAGATGTTTGATCTACAAAATCCTTAAATCCACTCTTTAAAAGTTCTAACTTATCTTCACTTCCCATAGATCCAGAAACATCTATTAGTAATACAAAATTTGAAGCTTGAGTATCTATTGGGTTTAATGGTTTTGCTTTCATACCAATTCTAACCAATTTATTCTCAGTTTGCCAAGGACAAGAGCTTATTTCTCCATTTAAATTAATTGGATGCGTAGCATCGGTATAGCCATAATCTAAATTGAAATAATTAATAAGTTCTTCTGTTCTTACGGCTGCAGTAGGAGGAAGTGATTGGTCTTGTTCAATAAATCGTCTTACATTAGCATAAGAAGCACCATCCGCATCTATTGAAAATGTTGAGATAGGAGCTGTTTCTGTATAAATAAATTGGTTTTCGCCTAATTCGTTGTATTGATCACCAGCAAATTCAACACTAGACAAATCTATATATCCGCTAGAATTTGCTTCGTCATAGTCGCAAGAGAATAGAATTAAAATAAAACTTAGAAGAAAAAAATTGATTGATTTCATTGATGTGTTTTTTTAATAGATGCAAAAAACACGAATTGGTTGCGTTTAAAATCAAAAAAACCACGAATTATTTCGTGGTTTTTTATCTATAATATAGATTTTATAATTTTTTAGCAATACTCGTTATAGGCATCTTTAAGGTTTTCTGCTATTAGCTCAGCAGGTCTTCCTTCAATATGGTGACGCTCTAACATATGCACCAATTCTCCATTTTTAAATAAAGCCATACTTGGCGAGCTTGGAGGAAAAGGTATCATATGTGCTCTTGCAGCATTAACAGCCTCTTTGTCAACACCTGCAAAAACGGTAACAATATGATCTGGACGTTTATCATTTTTAATACTGCTAATTGCACCTGGTCTTGCATTTGCTGCAGCACAACCACAAACAGAGTTTACAACAACTAAGGTTGTTCCTTCCTTTGCTAATGCAGCTTCTACTGCCTCTGATGTATGTAATTCTTCAAAACCAACATTGGTTAAATCCTCACGCATTGGTTTTACTAATTCTGCTGGATACATATTTCTATATTTTTATTATTCTTAATTTAAAGTGCAAAGATAATGAAAAATAGTAGGCAGTACATAGTCTATGGTTAGCAGTTTATATGGAACCATTTATGTTTTGAATAGTAACAAAAACTATTAAAGATAGACTAACAAAATAGTATATTTGAATTTTATAAAATAAATAGAATATGAGTTTTGCAAAATGGGTTGGTGGTGCTTTAGGTTGGTCTTTTGGTGGACCAATAGGTGCTATTATAGGATTAGCTATAGGTAGTTTTGTTGATAATTTAGCTGATAATGGAACACCTTTGCTTGGTGATCGTCAAACCGGAAATAAAAGAGATACATATAGAACAAAACCAAATTACGGAAAGCGTACATCTTCGCGCCCACAAACTAAATCTGGAGATTTTGAAGTGAGCTTACTAATTTTAGCTTCTATAGTTATAAAAGCAGATGGCAAACAGGATCAACGCGAATTAGATTTTGTGCGCCAGCAATTCACCAATATGTATGGCAAAGACAGAGCAAATAAGGCTTTTGAGCTGTTTAAACGTATAAGTAAGCAGAATATTTCTACGCGCCAGGTTTGTACACAGATTAGACAAATGATGGACCATGCATCACGTCTACAGTTGCTTCATTTTTTATTCGGAATTGCTAAAGCAGATGGTGTTGTAACAGAAGATGAGTTAAGGCAGATTTATACTATTACTGGTTATTTGGGAATTAGCAGTAAAGATTACGAAAGTATTAAAGCAATGTTTTACAACAGTAGTGATAATGCGTATAAAATTCTTGAAATTGATAAGTCAGTGTCAGATGACGCAGTTAAAAAAGCCTATAGAGCTATGGCTAAAAAATACCATCCAGATAGAGTTGGCCACTTAGGAAAAGAGCATCAAGAAGGTGCAGAGGCCAAGTTCAGACAGGTACAAGAAGCTTATGAGCATATTCAGAAAGAGCGTGGGTTTAAGTAACTAGCCTCTAAACAAAAAGAAATCATCTTTCATGTCTTCTATTTGTGTGTCTTCGTTGGTCATAATGTAATTGATGGCTTTAGAGGTAAATTCATTACCTTTTTTGGTAAGAGACACAATGTTTTTTTCAATAGTAATCATATTGTTTTTCTGTGCAAGATCTAAAACTGTTTTAGCGCGCACTTTTTGCCAATTAATATGTTCGTTGAGGTGATTAACATGTCGTTCTTCCAGCTCGTCATGGTTTTTTAAATGTAGTAAAAAGGTGAGGAGTGAGACTTCTGTTTGTTGTTGTCGTTCTCTATACATAACTGCAATTATTCCTTTAGAAGGTGCAAATAAATACACTAATAAAAACACCAATCCTAAAACCGTTGTAATTGAGCCAGCTATTGAAGCATCTAACCAGTGTGCAACCCAATAGCCGAAAACAGCACTAAAAATCCCGAAAATTATAGCCAAAGCTAACATTTTCTTTAAATCGGTTGTTAGCAAATAGGCAGCAGCAGCAGGAGCAATCATTAATGCAACGACTAAAATAGCTCCTACAGCATCAAAAGCACCAACTGTTGTTACAGAGGAAATAGACATTAAACCATAATGTATTATAGCAGGTGAAAATCCTAGTGAGGCCGCTAAACCTTTATCAAAGGTGCTCACTTTTAATTCTTTAAAAAATAAAATTAAAAGTGTAACGGTTACAATTAATATGCTACCCACAACCCAAAGTGATTTTGGACCAACATCTGTGCCTCCAGTAAGTAATCTATCAAATGGAGCAAAAGCTAATTCACCTAACAAAACAGCATCAACATCTAAGTGAACATCATTAGCGTTTTTTGCAATGAGAATTACACCAATACTAAACAACGCAGGAAATACTAAACCAATAGCTGTATCTTCTTTTACCAAGCCCGTTTTTTGAATATACTCAACCAATACCACAGTTATAATGCCGGTTAAAGCAGCAAGCAGAATTAATAATGGTGAGTTTAAATCTTGTGTAATAAAAAAACCAACAACAATACCTGGTAAAATAGAATGACTAATGGCATCGCTAATCATTGCCATTTTTCTTAGTACTAAAAATGTACCAGGAATAGCACATGCAACTGCAACTATGCTGGCTATGAGTTGTATTTCTATTTGTGCGCTACTCATCTTCTGTAGTTTGTTTAGTATACAAATTCTCAGCAGTTTCAAAACCTGTCTTAGTTAAACTCCACATGTTTCCATTTAATTTAACATAATCTTTTTCTACTAATTTTTGAAGTGTGCTTTTTGTGTAGCCCTGAAAATTATTAAGTAATTTAATGGTGTGTGGATGTGAAATGTCTTCGTGAGTTTCTGCAATATGATGCATAAACGCAAGTGTTTTATGTAATTCTAAATCGCGTCTATTTTTAATAAATCTAATTTGCTTAAATAATAATCCACGACTTGGTGAAAATATAAATGAGAATGCTACAAATACAGCAGCGACTAATACAATAACGGGTCCTGTTGATAGGTTATTTTGACTCGCACTAATTGCAGTACCGAAAACTCCAGAAAAAGCTCCAAAGATGGCAGCTAAAAACACCATTATAGATAAGCTATTTGTCCATTGTCTTGCAGCAGCAGCAGGTGCTAATAGCATAGCACTCATTAAAACAACGCCAACGGTTTGTAAGCCTAATACAATAGCCAAAACAATAAATGAGGTAATAAGTATGTCTATAAATTTTGTATTAAAACCAAGAGTTTTAGTATAATCAGCATCAAATAATAGTATTTTGAATTCTTTCCAGAAAGTAAGCATTACAATTAAACAAATCCCTGTAACTATTGCCATAAGCCAAACATCACTTTCTACTAATGTTGCGGCTTGCCCAAAAAGATACTTGTCTAAACCTGCTTGGTTAGCATTAGGTTGTTTTTGTATAAATGTGAGTAATAACATACCGAAGCCAAAAAATAGGGATAAAATTAGTCCTAAAGCAGTGTCAGATTTTAAATGGGTTTTTGTAACTATACCTCTAATCCAAAATGTACCAATTAAACCACTTATTAATGCGCCAATAAGTAACGTATTAGTGTCTTTTGCGCCTGTAATTAAAAAGGCAATGGCTATACCAGGCAAAGCGGCATGAGAAATAGCATCACCTAATAAACTTTGTTTTCTAAGTACAGCAAAACTACCTAACATTCCCGTTACAGCACCTAAAATTGCCGTACCTAGTGTTATGGTTCTTAGTGTGTAATCTGTGAAGACTAATTTTATGTATTCCGTTATATCCATAATTTCTGCGAAAGCAGTAATCTCCCGTTTAGAATTGTTTATTTTAATATTGAGACTTTATTAAGTTGTGTCAATTTGTTGTTCAAATATGTCAAAATTTGGGACTCAAATTTTTATTTTTTATTGAAGTCCTTTTTTATCCGTATACGTGAGTACCACCAACTATTTACTGAAAACTGCTAACTATTTTTCACTCTTGAATACTCACTTTATAATTAATGCCGTAAGTCTTCGTTAAGTTATCATCATTAAAAATGTCTTTTACTGGTCCTGTGGCAATTTTTTTTACGTTTAAAAAGGTGACCCAATCAAAATATTCTGGTACAGTTTGAAGATCGTGATGAACTACAATAACTGTTTTGCCTGCTTTTCTTAATTCTTTTAAAATATTGATAATCGCTATTTCTGTTGTTGCATCAACGCCTTGAAAAGGTTCGTCCATAAAATATATTGAAGCATTTTGAACCAATGCTCTAGCCAAAAAAATTCGTTGTTGTTGACCGCCAGAAAGCTGACTTATTTGTCGTCCTTTAAAAGCTAGCATACCTACTTTTTCTAAAGCTTCAAGTGCGGCTTTTTTTTCTTTTTGTCCAGGACGTTTAATCCAGCCTAAACTTCCATAAGTTCCCATCAATACAACATCTAATGCTGTAGTTGGAAAATCCCAATCTACACTTCCTTTTTGAGGAACGTATGCAACAAGTTGTCTCTGTTTGGTATAGGGTTTTCCGTATATTGATACACTGCCAGCAATAGGTTTTAAAATCCCTAATATAGATTTTATTAACGTTGATTTTCCGGCACCATTTGGTCCAACAATAGCCATTAGAACACCTTCGGGAATTTCTAAATCAATATCCCAGAGTACTGGTTTGTAGTTGTAAGCTACCGTTAAATCATCAACCTTTACAGCTATTTTGCTCATTTATTTGTTGTTGGAAACCTGTTAAAGATAGTGGTTAAAATTACTGTAATGCACTTACTATTGTTTTAATATTGTAACGATACATGCCTACGTAAGTGCCTTCATTAGAACCTTCACTACCAAGAGCATCTGAGTATAAGGTACCACCAATTTCAACTTTATGCCCTTTAGAGTTTACAGCTTTTTGCAAAGCTTCAATAGTACGTTTTGGTACAGAACTTTCAATAAATATCGCTTTTATATTTTTTTCAATGATAAATGCGGCTAATTTTTGTACGTCTTTTACACCAGCTTCTGTGGCTGTAGATAAACCTTGTAGACCAACAACTTCAAAGCCATAGGATTTTCCAAAGTAATTAAATGCGTCGTGTGCGGTAACTAATATTCGTTTTTCGGGCTCTAAGGCTTCAATAGCACTTTCTACATCTTCTCTTAATTTTTCTAATTCTGTTAAGTAACGTTTTTCATTAGTTCTATATGTTTCTGCATTTGTTGGGTCTTTTTCAGATAAAACAAGTGTTACTTTTTCTGCAAATTTTTCAAAGAAATCTATATTAAACCAAACATGTGGATCATAGTTTGACGCAAAGTATTCTGAACCAATTAAATGTCTTTTATTAATCTCTTTGGCTAAAGCGATAGGTGTTTTGTTAGATGCTTCCATTTTTTCAAATACTTCTACAAGTTTACCTTCTAAATGTAAACCGTTATAAAAGATAACATCTGCATTTACTAGTTTAGTGACATCGCCTTCACTTGCTTTATATAAATGTGGATCTACACCAGCGCCCATTAAACCTTTTACATTTATTAAATTGCCACCAATGTTTTTAACTAAATCTGTAATCATTGTAGTTGTAGTAACTACATTGAGCTTTTTGTTGATGTTTTCTTCGTTTTTAACATCATTCTTACAGCTTGTAATAACTAGTGTTATTATAAAGAGTAATATAACTTTTTTCATGTCTCTAAATATTTATTACGAAAGTACTAAAAATGAGTGATTATTTTAACTTATATCGTACGCCAAAAAATAATCGAATACCTTGATTTGGACCATAAACATAAGATGGATCAAAGGTTAAGGCGTATGGATTGTTTGCTGTAGCAATAACATCTCCATTTGTATCAAACTGAACATTTTCATCAAACGGATCATCTGATCGTGCTATTATAAATGGATTTCCTTTATTGGGTGTCCAGTTTAAAAGGTTTTTTACACCTCCATAAAATTCAAAATTATCTAAACCGTCGTGTGTTAGCTGTATGTTTTGAAGACTCCATGTTGGTGAATATTCTTGTCTTGGGTCTAATTCACCTAGAAGCGGTAATCGCATTGGGCCATAAATATTTCCTGTATAATCTAGAGTAAGATTTGTTGGATAGTTTTTGTAACTAAAAGACCATACGCCAGAGAATTTTTCAGTTAAAATTTGTTCTACACGTTGATTGTCTTCTGTTTGCGAAACATCTTGGTATGTGGCACCAATTGATGCTTTTATTCCACTATCAAATACGGCATCTACGTTAAAACTAAGTCCTTTTGATGTTGAGTAGCCATCTAAATTGTCATAAATAATCTGGTTTGGGTTTGTGTCATAATCTGGAATAATTGCATTTGTAAAATGCGTGTACCAAGCCGATGTTTCTAAGGTGAAATACATGCCATTTTTTAAGTATAGTTTTTTTAAATAATTAAGAGTAATGTTATAGGATTCTTCTGGTTTTAAAGTTTCTTCTATAATGACATCTCTTGCGCCTGTGAGTGCGGCATGGTCTTCTGTAAATAGGTTTACAACTCTAAATCCGGTACCAGCATTTATTCTTATAATATCAGTGTTTGTTGGTTTGTATTTATAGGCAATTCTCGGTGTAAAAATATTACCATGTCTGTTGTCATAATCGTATCGTATACCTAGTAAAAGGCTTTGTTTTTTGTTAAATTTAATTTCATCTTGAACAAATAAAGAAGGCATTGTAACTTCATCTGCAGTAACAGTTGCCGTGGTATTATCATTATAATAGTTATATCTAATGGCTGATCCAAATAGTACATCGTGTTTATTGATTTTTTTGTCCCAAATAAGCTGTCCAAAACCAATTCGTTGTTGTGCTAGGTATGGTGTGTTTCCATAGACTGAGTTTTGATCGTGATCAGAATATGAGAATTGAAAGTTTACGTTCTCTTTAATTGGTAGCTCGTAGTTTCCTAAAATTTCAAAACGAGAGGTGTAAATACTTTCACCATAAACTTCATTTCCGCCTCTATTAGCTTTAGTCCATTGTAATTCTCCGCCCCAACGATCTTCGTAAAAATACCGACCAGCTACGGATAATTTTTTATTGCTAGCTCTTTTAAAATCCCATTTTTGAAATACAGATATACGATCTTGTAAAGTTAAATCCGTAAAGTTGTCATTGTTATTATCAATAACATTGTCGTATTTAAAATAGTTGGTGCCAAACAAAACGTTTGCTTTTTTACCTACGTTTGCTTTAAAACCGACATCTAAATTTACTTCGCCCCAGCCTGTAATAAAACCATCTGCAAAAAAGCGAGGTGCATTTTCTGGCAGTTTTGTAATAACGTTTATTAATCCTCCAACCGCTTCACTGCCGTATAGGGAAGATGCAGGACCTTTTACAACTTCAATTTGTTCAATAAGAGAATTCGGTATTCCAGATAAGCCATAGACAGTAGATAATCCACTGACAATTGGCATACCATCAATTAAAACTAGAGTATAAGGACCTTCTAGCCCGTTAATATGAATATCTCCAGTATTACAGACATTACAGTTAAGCTGAGGACGAACACCATTTACGTTTTGTAGTGCTTCAAAAATGTTAGGCGTTGGGTTTTTCTTTAAAAATGTTGTAGAATAAACTTCTACAGGCACTGGACTTTCTAATCTAGATACCGCTTTTAAGGTACCAGTAATTATAACTTCGTCTAAATCTTCACTTTCGTTTAAATTAAACGTTATTTTAATGTTTTTGTCTTTAATTGTTACGCGTTTCTTTTGAATTTTATAACCCGTAAAAGAAGCTGCAATACTATAGTTTCCAGGTTTTAAATTCTCTAAAATAAAAATACCGTTTGTGTCTGAAGTTGTTCCTTTTGTTGTGTTTTCAATATAAATATTAGTATAAGGTAAAGGCTGTCCATTTGTTAAGACTTTTCCTTCTATAGAAAAAGTAGATTGGGCAAAAGAAGAGGCACAGAGAAATAGTAGTAATCCTTTAATTAGATTCATCTTGAATTAATTTTAAACAAAATTAAAATAAAATTTAGATTTGTCTAAAAATATTTTAAGAAATATATCTTTTTTATATTTGTGCTAGACAATTATACTATGATAACACTAACGGAAGAAAATTATATAAAAGCTATTTATCATCTTGGTAACAATGGAGCAAATACCGTAAATACAAATGCTATTGCTGAAGCAATGGAGACCAAAGCATCTTCCGTTACTGATATGATTAAAAAGTTATCTGATAAAAATTACGCAGATTATAAAAAGTATCAAGGTGTTACATTAACCGAAGAAGGAAAGTTTGTTGCCATAAATATTATTAGAAAACATAGACTTTGGGAAGTATTTTTAGTTGAGAAGTTAAATTTTTCTTGGGATGAAGTACATGAGGTAGCAGAGCATTTAGAGCATATAAAATCTGAAAAATTGATTAATCAATTGGATGCTTTTTTAGAATTCCCTAAGCACGATCCTCATGGAGATCCCATACCAGACAAAGAAGGAAATTTTCAGTATATTGATAAGATAATATTAGCAAAATCAGAATTAGGTGCTGTCTATAAATGTGTTGGTGTAGATGATAGTTCTTCTAGTTTTTTAAAGTATTTGGATAGTAATAAAATTGCTTTGGGTTCTGTGATTACAATAAAACATAAGGAACCTTATGATAATTCTATAAAAATAGAGTTAGAAGATCGAGAAATTGTGGTTTCGCAAAACGTAGCCAAAAATCTTTATGTAAAGAAAGTGTAATCTTTAAACCGAACATTTGTTGCTTTAAAAGCTAAAATTATCCTAAAATAGAGAATAGAGTGCCTTATTAAATAAATTACGCTCTAGTTTTGATGAAAACCAACTTTTAATTAAATTGTATTTATGTCACCTATCTATAAACCCACTTTTATTTGTTTACTGTTTTTAGTGCTAACCACAAGTTGTAAAAATGAAAATAAAGTAACAGCAGAAACACCAAAACCTGTTGTTGAGGTTAAAGAGGAAAAAGAACTATCACCAATTGAGCGTATTGAAAAGGCTTATAATAAAGACGAATTTTTATCTCGTAAGGCAATTGAAGTAGATATGGTAATTAAATTTGGAGGTAAAGAACGTTTAGATGCTAAAATGACATACCTTACTAATTCTACATAAGGAAGGATTGAATTAAAGGATGGCTCTTCTATCTATTATGATGGGTCAAAAGTATATCATTCAACAGATCTAAAAAATGATAAAGCAGCGCGTTTTGATGCTTACACTTGGATGTACTTTTTATTGTTTTCTAACAAATTAAATGATCCTGGCACTATTTGGTCTAATGTTGAATCTGTACAACTTAACGATAAAACTTACAATTCTCAACGTTTAACATTTGAAGCCAATACAGGTGATGCTCCAGACGATTGGTATATTGTTTACAGTGATCCACATACTCATTTAATTGATTACGTAGCCTATATTGTTACCGTTAATAAATCTACAGAAGCAGCAGAAGCTGATCCGCATGCTATTGGTTATTCTAATTACAAAATGATTGATGGAATACCAGTTGCTCATAATTGGGAATTTTATGAGTGGTCTAGTACAAATGGTTTAGGTAAAGTTATTGGAGATGCAACTATTAGGAGCGCAAAGTTTGTAAAGACATCACCTAATACGTTTGATGTTCCTGACGGTTTTATAGAAAAATAAGATAAATTTCACGAAAAGCTTAGTTATCTATCTTTGATTGTTAATTAATGCTTTTATTACAAAAATAATAATAAGTTCTATGCCTAAATAGAAGATGCCATGTATAATTGTAAGATTAAATAGACTTACAAATGCAAGTGCTGAAATACCAAGTAAAATGCATACAATTATGCCGCTTGATAGGTCTTTTAAAAATGTATGTTGGTTAGATTTGAAATCGAAATAATAAGCGATAAGCAAGAGTATTATTAACAAAATTCAAGTAATAGACTTTTTTTATTTGAATAATTTTAATGGCAACCACAGCCATCCTCTCCACCACAAGATTTAGATGGTTTAGCTTTTGGTGTCCAAAAAAACTTGCGTATTAAAAAGAATAAAGCCATTGCTAATGCTGTAAATACTAATATGTTTTGAATTATTGTATTCATATCTATTTTAATACTTGAAAAGCAATCAATGCTGCAATATAAGCAAAACCACTCATGATTACTAACTGGTAAATCGGCCATTTCCAAGAATTAGTCTCTCGTTTTACAATAGCTAATGTACTCATACATTGCATAGCAAATGCATAAAATAAAAGTAAAGAAATACCAGAGGCAAAATTAAATAAAGGTCCTCCTAAAATAGGGTTTATTTCTCCTGCCATTCTATTTTTAATAGTTTCCTCTTCATCACTACCAACACTATAAATGGTTGCTAATGTCCCTACAAACACTTCACGTGCAGCAAAAGAACTTACAATGGCAATGCCTATCTTCCAATCATAACCTAAAGGTCTAATAACAGGTTCTAAAGCGTGGCCTGCTATACCAATAAATGAATGTTCTAGTTTATGTGAGGCTATTTTTTGTTCTAACTCTTCTTCGTTTAAATTCTTTGAAGCGTATTGTTTAGTGACGATTGTTTCTGCATTGTTAAAATTGTCTCCAGGTCCATAAGATGCTAAAAACCATAAAACAATAGAGAGGGCCAGTATAATTTTACCTGCACCAAAGACAAAAGCTTTTGTTTTTTCTAATACCGTTAGAGCAACATTTTTTAATAAGGGTAGCTTATAATTAGGCATTTCTACAACGAAAAATGTCTTACTCTTCATTTTTAATACTTTATTTAATATCCAAGCAGAGCCAACAGCCGTACCAAAACCTAGGAGGTATAATAACATTAAAGTTAATGCTTGGTAGCTTATAACACCTAAAAAGCGACCTTCAGGAATAATTAATGCAATAATTATTAAATATACAGGTAACCTTGCAGCACAAGTAGTGAATGGCGTTACTAAAATGGTGATTAAGCGTTCTTTCCAGCTTTCAATATTACGGGTTGCCATAATTGCTGGTATTGCACATGCTGTGCCAGAAATTAAGGGCACTACACTTTTGCCACTCAGTCCAAAACGACGCATTATTCTATCCATTAAGAATACCACACGGCTCATATAACCACTTTCTTCTAGTATAGATATAAATAGAAATAAGAAGGCAATCTGTGGAATGAAAATAACTACACCACCAAGTCCAGAAATAATACCTTCTGCCAATAAATTAGTAAATGCACCTTCTGGTAATGTGTTTTTTGTCCATTCACTTAATGAAGCAAATGCACCATCTATGAAATCCATTGGAATACTAGACCAGTCGTATATTGCTTGAAAAATAAGTAAAAGAATGGCTGCAAAAATTACATATCCCCAAACTTTATGCGTTAAGATGCGATCTAATTTTATGCGTAAATCTTTGGCAGATTTAAGGTCAATAGTTTGACCTTTCTTTAAGGTTTCGTTAATAAATTGATAACGCTTTATGGTCTCTTTTTGCTGAAGTCGTTTTAAATCTGCTTTAGATTTAGTTTTAAAATCTTCAACTTTATCATAAGTAGCCCTATCTGTTTTTCCAAAGTTTACATCTTGAGTAATTACCAACCATAATTTGTATAATAATTGGTTAGGAAATACTTTTCTCAAGTTGTTAAAGTACGTTTCATCTATAACAGAAGCATCTAAACAAGGTTCAGCAGGTAGTTCTTTATATTTAGTTATAAGTTCTTTTAAATCATTAATTCCCTTATTTTTTCTTGTACTTATAAGAGCAATTTTCGTTTTTAATTGTGCTTCTAAATATGGAATATCTATAGAAATACCTTTGTATTCCATCCTATCAGACATGTTAATGACTAAAATTGTAGGAATTTCTAAATCTTTTATCTGCGTAAATAAAAGTAAGTTTCGTTTTAAGTTTTCTACATCACTTACTACTACAGCAACATCTGGATAATCCTTATCATTTTTATTAAGAAGCAGTTCTATTACCACATTTTCATCAAGAGAAGATGCGTTAAGACTGTATGTTCCTGGTAAATCTATAATATGAGCTTTTAAGCCTCTTGGTAATTTACAGATACCTTCTTTTTTTTCAACTGTTATTCCAGGATAGTTTCCAACCTTTTGGTTTAACCCAGTTAAGGCATTAAAAACAGAGGTTTTTCCGGTGTTTGGATTTCCTATTAATGCAACGTTTATCTGCTTACTCATCTATAGTTTCAATTGTAATATGATTAGCAGTTTCTTTTCTAATCGCTAAATGAGTGCCATTGATGTTAAGATACATTGGGTCTGCAAATGGCGCAACCTGAACTAGTTTTACGGAATTACCAGGTAAGCAACCCATTTCGAGAAGTTTTAAAGGAATATGAATTGAAGACACATCTGTAATGATGCCTTGTTGTCCTCGTTTTAATTCGGCTAATGTCAATTGCTGCTTATTTAGAATAGTTTTAAAGAAGCAAAAATAAGCGAAAAATATTAGTGTTTAAAGCTAGATTACGAATATTTAACAGCATTATAGGTTTTTAACGGCCATCAAAATACTTCAAAGTTTCAATATCTTCTAAAATACGTTCAATGTCTTCTGGTTTTGTGCCATCGTAAAAACCTCTAATTTGACGCTTTTTATCTATTAACATAAAATTTTCGGTATGTATCATATCGTATTCATCACCATTCCCTTCCGTTTTTACAGCGAGATAACTTTTTCTTGCCAACTGGTAGATTTGTTTTTTGTCGCCAGTAACTAAATTCCATTTTCGGTCAATAACTCCTTTTTCTAGAGCGTATTTTTTCAGTTGGGCAACACTATCAATTTTAGGTGTAACCGAATGTGATAGTAGCATAACATCATCATCATTAAGAATCTCTTTTTGTATTTGCTCCATGTTTTTAGTCATTATAGGGCAAATTGTTTGGCAGGTAGTAAAGAAAAAATCCGCTACATAAATTTTATCTTTATAATCTTCTTGCGTTATAGTTTTTCCATTCTGATTTATTAAACTAAAGTCTGCAATTTTATGATATTTTAATTGATGCTGTATAGTGCTATCTACCAATTCTTCTGCAACCATTGCAGGTTGATATATAGGTAGTGGTTGCTTTACATTTAAAACATTGTATATAATAGCAATGATTATAATGCATAATATAGAAAAGAAAATTCCGAAGTTTTTATAGCCCTTAAAAAAAGATAGAAACGACATTATAATTGATTTATAGAAAGTTGAGGTACAAAAATACGACCCATTGTTAATAATTGTTTTATTTTTAACAATAAAATGACTGCTATGAAACAACTTTTAGGCTGCTTATTCTTTTTATTAGGATTGCAAATAAATGCGCAAGATTATCATGAAAATTTAAAAGCTATTCGGTCGGCTGAAGCCAATAGAGCTTTGCGAAAAATGGCAAATACAGTAAATAACAATACGGGAAATTACGATGTTAAATATCATCGTTTAGAATTAAATGTTGATCCTGCTATATCACAAATTTCTGGAGCAATTACCACTTACTTTGAGGCTAACGAAGCAATGACCGATATTACGTTTGATTTGGCAGATAACATGACGGTTACACAAGTAATGCAACGTAATAATAGCTTAAGCTTTGTACAAAATTCAGATGATGAATTAGTGATTACATTACCAATTACACAAGCTCAAGGTGTTTTAGATTCTTTAACGGTAACTTATAATGGAAATCCTATTAGTTCTGGTTTTGGATCGTTTGAACAAAGCACACATAATGGAGCTCCAGTAATGTGGACATTATCTGAACCTTATGGCGCAAAAGGTTGGTGGCCTTGTAAACAAGATTTAATAGATAAAATAGATTCTATTGATGTTTTTGTTACAACCCCAGAGTTTAATGATAGCAATGAGAGTTATGTTGTAGCTTCTAATGGTGTAGAAGTAAGTGCGCTTGTAAGTAACTCCAGTAAAACAACTCACTTTAAGCATCGTCATTTAATACCTGCTTATTTAGTAGCTTTTGCAGTTACAAATTATCAGGTATATTCACATACAGTACCTAATAACGGAAACCCTTTTGATATTGTGAATTACGTTTATCCAGAGAGTTTGGTAACAGCGCAAGCAAGTACTCAAATTACAGTAGATATTATGGATATTTTTACCAATCTTTTTGAAGAATATCCCTTTGCAGATGAAAAATATGGCCATGCCCAATTTGGTTGGGGAGGAGGTATGGAGCATACCACAATTTCATTTATGGGCGGATTTAGTAGAGGTCTTATTGCCCACGAATTAGCGCACCAATGGTTTGGTAATAAAGTAACTTGTGGAAGTTGGAAGGACATTTGGCTAAACGAAGGTTTTGCTACTTACTTAGCGGCTTTAGTTATTGAAGATTTAGATGGTGAAGACAGTTTTACAAATTGGAGACAGCAATCGGTAACTTTTATTACCTCTCAAACTGATGGTGCCGTTTATCTTACGGATCAAGATACTACCTCTGTAAACCGAATATTTAATAGTCGTCTCAGTTATAATAAAGGTGCTATGGTTTTACATATGCTAAGACGTAAATTAGGTGACACAGATTTTTACCTTGGCTTGCAAACTTATTTAAACACGCCAGGTTTAGCATTTGATTATGCCAAAACTGAAGATTTTATTGCTGTTATGGAATCAATTACAGGAGAAAATTTAGCAGAATTTTTTAACGATTGGTTATATAACCAAGGTTATCCTAGTTATACTTTAAATTGGGAACAAAATGGAAATCAATTAAACATACTTTTGTCTCAAAGCCAAAGTCATTCGTCTGTATCATTTTTTGAAGCAGGAGTACCTATAAGAATTGTTGGCACCTTAGGAGAAAGTTTAGATGTTGTTTTAGATAATACCGTAAATAATCAGCAATTTTTAGAGACCATAAATTTTACAATACAAGACGTGTATTTAGACCCAGATTACCATTTAATATCAAAAAATAATACTGTATCGTTAAGTAATTTAGAATTGGAGATTAATTCAGAAATTACCATTTATCCAAATCCAACGGCATCTACTATTTATATTTTAAAACCACAGCACGTAGATGTAGATCGTATAAAAATATACAATAGTTTAGGGCAATTATTAATGCAAACCCAGTGGACAACAGAAATTAACTTAAATAGTTTAGGCTCAGGATTATTGTTTGTTCAATTTGAAACAGAGAATAAAATTATTAATAAGAGAATTATAAAAAATTAGAACTAAGTATCATAAAACGAGATCATTTATTTTAATATAATTTTTTGATTTAAATAACTTACTTTTGCAAATCGAATTTTGAAATGACAACATGGAATTTATTATAAAGATATCTCAATTTTTACTCAGTTTATCCTTGCTTATTGTGTTGCATGAACTTGGGCATTTTATACCAGCAAAACTATTTAAAACTAAAGTTGAAAAATTTTACCTCTTTTTTGATGTTAAATTTTCATTGTTTAAGAAGAAAATAGGAGAAACCGTTTATGGGATTGGTTGGTTACCTTTAGGTGGTTACGTGAAAATAGCAGGTATGATTGATGAAAGCATGGATAAAGAAGCCATGGCTAAACCACCACAGCCTTGGGAATTTCGATCTAAACCAGCTTGGCAACGTTTAATTATAATGTTAGGAGGTGTAACGGTAAACTTTATTTTAGCTTATTTTATCTATGTAGCATTATCTTTTACTTACGGAGATACTGATGTTACTACAGATAGCATGAAAGATGGTTATTGGATAGAAAACCAATTATTGTTAGATGTAGGCTTTAAAACAGGCGATAAAATAGTTGCTATAAACGGAGAAAAAGTTAGTACATATTCTGAAGTACGAAAAAATATAGTCAACGGAGAAAACTATTCTATAATAAGAGATGGTGAACAAAAAGAAATTGTACTACCTGAAGATTTCTTGGGTCAATTATCATCTGCAGAACGCGAAAATGGAACTTTTAGATTAAGAATTCCGTTTATGGTTGGTACAGTGCCAGATACGTCTATTAATAAAGGTGTAGACATTAAAACTGGTGATATATTACTATCTGTAAATGATGAGAAGATTAAATATTTTGATCAAGTAGCTGCTAATATAGAAAAATATAAAAATGAATCTGTAAAGGTTACATTTCTAAGAGAAGACAAAAAAATAGAAAGAACTTTAAAGGTTAGTGAAAAAGGGAAATTTGAAGTAGGTCTTGCTACACACAACTCTAGATTTGCAGATTTAGGTTATTTTGATATTATTCATAAAGACTATACCTTTTTAGAAAGTTTTGGTGGAGGCGTAGATAAGTTTAAAGAACAAGTTTCTGATTACTTTGGTCAATTAGGAAAGATATTTACTCCAAGCACAGGTGCTTATAAAGGCGTTGGTGGTTTTAAAGCTATTTTTGATGTATTCCCTGATCAATGGATTTGGCAAGATTTCTGGAGTTTAACAGCATTTTTATCCATTATGTTAGGTATACTTAATTTACTTCCAATACCAGCTTTAGATGGAGGGCATGTAATGTTTTTACTCTATGAAATGATTTCTGGACGTAAGCCAAGTGAGAAATTTTTAGAGCGTGCACAAATGGTTGGATTTTTTATTTTAATTGCATTAGTTCTATTTGCAAATGGTAATGATATTTTTAAGGCCATTTCAAATTAAAATTTTAATAAAATGAAAAAAAATATAATTTCATTTTGTGTAAATAAAAAAAATGATTTAAATTTGCGCTCGCTAACGCGAAAAATAACCTTCCTCTTTAGCTCAGTTGGTTAGAGCATCTGACTGTTAATCAGAGGGTCCTTGGTTCGAGCCCAAGAAGAGGAGCAAACAAAACCGATACGAAAGTGTCGGTTTTTTTGTTTATATATCTAAAAAGTTTAAAGCAAAAGAATAAAAAAATCCTACCAAATAAATGATAGGATTTTTAAAAGGTTTTAAGAATCTGATAATGTTACGCCTTATACTTCTTCTTTAATTGTATTAGCATCTCTTGAGTCATCTTTTTTAAGTCAAAATCGTGAGACCAGTTCCAGTCTTTTCGTGCAGCAGTATCATCTATTGATGAAGGCCAGCTGTCTGCAATCGCCTGTCTAAAATCTGGTTTATAACTTATTTTAAATTCTGGCATTTCTTCTTTTATACTATTTGCAATGTCATTAGGTGTAAAGCTTATTGCAGATAGGTTGTAAGACGATCTTATTTTTATTTGATCTTTAGATGCTGCCATGATGGTTGTAGTAGCTTTAATAGCATCGTCCATAAACATCATTGGTAATTTTGTGTTTTCAGATAAAAAACTCTCGTATTTGCCTTCTTTAATAGCTTGGTGATATATTTCTACAGCATAATCCGTTGTACCTCCTCCTGGCATAGCTTTGTGGCTAATAATACCAGGATAACGTATGCTTCTTACATCTACGCCATATATGTCGTGGTAATATTCACACCAACGCTCACCAACCTGTTTTGTGATTCCATAAACCGTTGTAGGTTCGCAAACAGTGTGCTGTGGCGTATTTTCTCTTGGTGTTGTAGGTCCAAAAACAGCGATACTACTTGGCCAAAATATTTTTTTAATTTGTCTGTCTTTAGCTAAGTTAAGGACATGAAAAAGAGAATTCATGTTTAAATCCCATGCTTCCATTGGGTATTTTTCTCCCGTAGCACTTAACAATGCAGCCATTAGATAAACGGTGTCTATATTGTGGTTAATACAGCAATCTTTAATAGCATTAAAATTTTTAGCATCTAAAATTACAAAAGGACCAGCGTTTACTAAGTCTAAATTCCTGGTATTTATGTCGCTAGCAATAACGTTATTTACTCCGTGAATTTCTCTTAATTTAGTGGTTAATTCTGTACCGATTTGCCCACAGGCACCAATAATTAATATTTTTGAAGACATTTAGTTTGGTTGTTTTATTCGCAAAAATAGGGAGAATATATAGTACATAGTATTAAAAAAATTAGAAAAAAGCCTATTCTGTTGTCAATTATTCAATCTTTAACTAGAATTGATAGATACTAAATTTTAAAATATATAGTTTAAGTATCTTTACCATTTAAATAGAATTCTATTATGAAGTTTATAGCTATCCTTTTGTTATTATCTAGTGTTTTAATTATAAGTTGTAATGATGATAAAACAACAATTTCTGAAATTGAAGTTTCTGAAAAAACTAATGAGGATAAAAAAATAACGGCATCAACAATTGAAGGTATTGCTTATAAGGATTATGCATTGAGTCCTGAGGCACACCAAGAGATAATTCCGTGGACGCAATACCACGAATTATCAACACAAATTGACTTTTTAAAAAAGGGTGATTTTTCATTTTTTAACGAAGAAAATGCTGATTTATTAAAATTTATAAAAGATTTCAAATCAAATTTACCTGAGACATTAAAAACAAACCCAATTATATCGCGTAACGCTATTATTGAAACTTCGTTATTAAAATTGAATGAATATTTAACTTTAGATAATATTGATAGGAAAGATAAATTATTAGGAATTAAAGAAGTGTTTGTTGCTTTTTCTAATCTTAATTATCAGATTAATAAAAAATTAGAGCGCGATATGTATAACGATATTCAGCCAGAATAGCATAAAAAAAGCAGCTCACCGAGCTGCTTTTTTTATTTAAATTATAATGGTATTAATTTTTTGCTGCGGCTTTTTGTGCTTTTTGAGCCTCTAATGCTTCTCTGCTTATTTTTGCCATGTTAAAATTAGGGTCAATGGCTAAAGCTTCGTTAAATAACTGAATTGCAGGGTCAATATTTGTGCTTTTGTTCTCATTAAATTTTAGTAAGCCTTTCATAAAAATTAAAGCCGCTTTCATAGATGTTTCGTAAGGTTGTTGTGTTTCGTAAAACGCACGTTTCATATCGTCTGTTACGTTAGCTAAACCATAATCTATATTTAGTTTTGCACCAACCAAATCGTTGATTTGAATTTTCATATCAGCCATTTCGTAAGCTAAATAAACATTAGGGTTTCTAATAAATAGAATTTCAAAATGCTCTAAAGCCATTTTTGGTTGATTAAGATTTTTTAAAGCTAATGCTTTTACTTCAACATTAATATCTGAGTCAGAATCAGATTTCTCAACGCCTATGGTGTTTAAAGCTTGCATATATTGTCCTTCAGAAAGGTAGATATAAGCTAAGGTATCTCTACGTGCAACGGAAGGTTCTAAAACCTCAAGATGTGTCATTGCATTAATTATGCCTTGTACATCACCTTGCTTTTTCATTTGTTTATAGTACGCTTCGTAGTGCTTTTTTAATTCAGTATTTGTTTGTGCAACCATACTTACTGAGAATAGCATAAGCAATGCAATAGTAATCGTCTTCATTTGTTTTGAAATTAGTTTAATATTATCGGCTAAAACTATAAAAATTAATAATAAAATATCCTATAAATATGATAATTTCTACGGTTCTACTGCAAAGTGATAGTTCAATAGTTGTACCAAAGTGGTTACTTCTATAATTTTACCTTTACTTTTTATGGAATAATCATACTGTGGAATCGGTAAATTTTTACGTTTACAATCTTCAGTGTAGTAAATTGCTTTATCTATATGTTTAGGATAGGCAGCATTTAAAATGATGTTCCAGTGGTTATTTTCTATTATATTTTGAATAATGCCAATGCAATCTTTTTTATGAATTAAGTTGATAGGAGCCTTTGGGTTTGTTACATTTTTTTTGCCAGATAACATGCTAGATGGGTGGCGTGTTTCATCTACCAAACCACCAAATCTTAAAATAGTAGTATTAAATTTAGTATTGTTTTTTAATAATTCTTCTATTGCTATAAGCTGCTTTGCGCTATTAGAGGTGCTATTTGGCCTGGTTTTACTTGTTATTGTTGGGAAGTCTTCTTTGTTTTCAAATACAGAAGTTGAGCTTATATAAAGTACATTTTTTATAGCATGAGATTCAATAGCTTCTATAAGGTGTTTTATTTCTAGTACATGATTCTTGCTTGGGTTTCTTCTTAAGCCAGGCGGAATATTGATAATTACCGTATCGCTTCCTGTTAAAAATTGAGAATAATCACCAGAAATTCCAGATTCTTGCAATTTTACTATAAAAGGTTGAATAGCATGTGCTTTTAAAATGTCTATTTTATGTTTTGAAGTGGTAGAACCTTTAATTTTAAAGTTTGCTTTAGCTAAAGTTTTACCTAAATCTAAGCCTAACCAGCCGCAGCCAATAATACTAATTTTTGATTTCAAAATTGTGAGTTAAAATTAATTTCAAAAATACAACTTATATGTTGGTCTAGATTATAATTTGGTTAACCAATTAATTTTCAGTAACTTTAAGATTCACACTAAATAATAGAGCTATGCCAATAAAAAGTTTTCAAGGTGCTCGCAAGCAACAAAGTGTTGCTGGAGTTACTGCCCTTAAAGTTAGAGATTATATGACTACCAATCTTATAACGTTTAGACCCGATCAATCTGTACAAGAAGTAGTAGAAGCTTTAATTAAGAACAAAATTTCTGGTGGGCCAGTTGTAAATGCTAACCGTGAATTAGTGGGAATTATTTCTGAAGGCGATTGCCTAAAGCAGTTAAGTGAAAGTAGATATTATAATATGCCATTAGAACATGATAATGTTGAGAAGCGTATGGTAAGAAATGTAGAAACTATTGATGCTAATTTAGATGTCTTTGATGCTGCAAAAAAGTTTCTTCAGTCAAAGATAAGACGTTTTCCTATAGTAGAAAATGGAAAATTGATAGGCCAAATTAGCCAAAAAGATATTCTTAAAGCTGCCTTATCTCTTAAAGGTGAAAACTGGAATAGTACAACGAAAGGCTAATCTTTTAAAATTAATCATCTCTTTTTACAAGGGCATAATATTCCCCTTCTAAGGGTAAATAGCCTTGATCATAAACAAAATAGTAAGTTGTGCCTGCTTTTGTGGTATATATACTTGTAAAATAATTAAAATCGAAGCCTTTTTCAATAAGTTTTGCCCTAGAGCATTTCATTTTTTTATTAGGATTTAACGCTTCTAGAATACGGTAGTTTTTGCGTAAACGATTATTAGTGTTTCTTACAAGATTTTTAGAATCTTTATTAAGTCTATTATTTTGTGCGTTTCTGCAACCGTCACTACAATATTTTTTGTCTATTCTACCAATAATGACATCCCCACATTCTGGACATTTTTTACGCATATTTTATTTTTTTGTAATTACAATATACTAATTATAATTTTTATAATCTATTGGTTAGTAGTGGGTAATCTCTAAAAAATAAACATGTATTAAGTTAATTATCTATATAGGTGAGATTTTTTTATCTCATATTTTAGAACAAGTTTATAGTTATTATAATAATAATTTGTATTCTAACTATTAATTAATATTAGGTTCGGTGATAACGTCATAGTTTCTATTAAAATTATCTAACATTAGTTGATGAAAATGTAATGATGGAAATAGCGATTGTTCTTTATTATTAAAGCCTAAATAAAATTCGGTGGTTAAAGTATAAGTATCATTATTTTGAATTCCTTTTATTGTAGGCTCAAAAGCTTCTGTTTGTGCCAACCTGGCAAGACCACTCTCTTTTAAACAATTTAATACCGTTTTTTCTAATACGTTGTTTTTGCATTTAATTTGCCAGATGTTTGCTTTAGAATATAATAATCTTGAAAAATGACTTCTAGTGGTTAATGTAAAATTATTTATAGCGTTTACTGTTTTTATACTAGATTTTATTTTGGCTAAATTATGATTACCAAATTCATATCTTATGGTAATACCACTTTCTTGGTGCGGTATAGTAATTGTGTAGTAGCTTATTTCTATACCAAAGCCACTTTCTACATCAACTCTATACGTTTCATTTTGCCATTTACAGTTGTAAGTTTCTGCAAGATTTTGAAACTGTTGCTCTATCATTTGTTACAGATACAAAACTTAAATTTTTACAGTTTCTAATTGATTTTTATAATTGTTTATTCTCGCATGCGCTGTACCATCAATGAGTAGAATAACAATTAACATAGCAATTGTAGTAATAAGGCTTGCGCGCCATTTAGGATTATCTAAAAAAATAATGCCAATAGCACATGTTGCTATAATTATAGGTATGGCTTTAAAAACTATAGTTTGATATTCTTTTAACGTACTATCTGCACGTTCTATTTCAGATTTAACAAAAGCTGTTTTATCTGCATGGTAAGCTTTTTCAAACGCTTTTACTCTAGATTTATTTGTAAAAAATAAACCAAGACCTATTGTAACCAGTAAAGCGCCAGCTATTAATGTGGGTATAATGTAAGCTCTCGCTATATCTGTTTTACCTAATTGCCAAAAGGCAAAACTTGCTACCATAAATCCTAACCCAAAGAGCGCAAAAAATGGTGTTGAAAATAGTTCATCTTTCGCCCAATCTGTTGCTGCTTTTAAAATATCCATAGTTTAATTTATTTTATATAATTCTCTATATTCTGAAGGGCTAATTCCTTCTTTCTTTTTAAACAATCTCGAAAAATATTGAGGGTACTCAAACCCTAATTCATACGCTACTTCAGCTATACTAATATTTGGTTTTAATAAAATATTTTTAGCCTCATTAATTAAAAATAACTGTAAGTGCTCTGTTGTGGTTTTACCGGTTTCACTTTTTAATGTATCACTAAGATAACGTTTAGAAACCGAAAGCTTATTTGCAATATCTTCTATACTAGGAATACCGATTTCGTGCAATTGTCCTGATTCAAAATACAAAGATAATTGGGTGTTGAAAATCGATAATAGGTCATTAGAAAGTTCTTTTCGGTTTATAAACTGTCTTTCGTAAAAGCGATTAGCGTATTTTAAAAGTGTACTTAATTGTGAAATGATAATCTCTTTACTAAACTCATCTTGGTTATTGTGATATTCAATTTCAATATTTTGAACAATAGATTCTATTATTTTTTCTTCTCTAGGAGAAAGATGTAATGCTTCATTTACTGTGTATGAGAAAAATCCAAATTTTTTAATTTGATGTGCTAATTCTGTTCCTTTAATAAAATCTTCATGAAAATTAATAGAAAAACCCTGCTGCTCAAAACGAATACTACTATCCCATTGTAACACTTGTCTTGGTGCCATAAAAATTAGTGCACCATTGGTAAAATCGTATTTTGTTCTGCCGTAGTTGAGGTTTCCTTCTATTATTTTTTTTAAACTAATAGAATAGCAATCAGTTGTAATAGGTGGCGAACTTTCTTTAGGACAAGGCAGAAACTTGTCTCCTGTTGCAGACAAAACACTTAACATAGGATGTTCTGGTTTAGGCAACTCCATATATTCAAAATAGGCAGATAGTGTTTTGAAATGTTTCATTAAGTTATTTGGTTTACTCTCTAAATGTTTTGAATTTAATTTGTCTTTTAAGTTAAAAATTAATGTTTATATAGCCCAAACAATACCTGTTTCTTTTTCAGAAACTGCCCATAATTTTTCCATAATAGCTTTATCTTTTGCATGTGGTTCTATTTTATGAGCACCTACAGGGCCTGTCCAGTTACTTCTTCCTGTTGGTCCGTAAAATTGGGTTTGGTCTAAATTTGGTTCTGTAGCACACATAAGTTGTGGGTAAGCTCCTTTTTCTGCAGATTGTGTTAATGGTTTCATTAGATAAAAAATAATTTTCATCATTAAACTTCCATTAGAGTTAATGAGGTTGGTCCTTGATGCTCCAGGATGACAAGCGTATGCTTTAACATCTGTTTTGCCTGCTTCTTTTAATTTGTCTTGTAACTCGTACATAGACATAATTTGTGCTAACTTACTTTGGCTGTAAGCATTATTTGGTGTGTAGTCTTTTTCCCAATTTAAGTCATCAAATTTTATGGTTTTAATTCCCATGTTGTATCCCATACTTCCAACAGAAACTATACGTCCTTTAGACTTTTCAATTAACGGAAATAATAAGCCTTGTAGTGTATAATGCCCAAAATAGTTTACACCCATTTGGTTTTCCCAACCATCAATGGTTAGGCCATGTTTTGGTGTTTGTGCAATAGCAGCATTACAAATTAATGCATCAATTTGATTAACGGTTTTAAGAATTTCTTCAGCCGCTTTTTTTACAGAAGCTTGCACAGCTAAGTCCATTTTAATATTTGTAACATCTATATGGTTACCAAGTTCTTCTTTTAAAGTTGCTATAGTATCTGCAGCTTTCTTTGGGTTACGATTAAGCATAACCACTTTTGCGTCTTTAGATAATAGTATTTTTGCAGCTTCAAAACCAGTTCCACTCGTGGTACCTGTTATAACAAATGTTTTGCCTTTAAGCGTTTTGATACGCTCTGGTGTCCATCCTTTTTTGCCAAATTGATTAGTACTCATCTTTAAAATGTTATTTTAGTTAATAAATCTAATACTGCAAAGGTAAGGGCAAATCTGAGGTATAGATTTATACTAAATTTCGAATGTTGTATATTTTTTGGTTTAGTTATAGTGCCGAATTGCGAAGTATTATTAATTCATAATATACATTAACGAAAATATTGAAATGAAAACCCATAACGTTACGGCTAATAAAATAGGTTTTATTCCTGTGGTTTTTAATTCTTTTACAGAGATTGTAGAACCTATAAGAAATAGCGTTATAATTAGTAATCGTTTAGATATTGAAACTATAAAATGTGTAGTTGGTTTTGGTAAAATTTGGTAACTATTAATTACAATGGCAGCGATAAATAAAAGAATGAAGAGTGGAAATTTTATTTTTTGACCTTTGGTTTTAAAGAAAAACATTGAAAAGATTGATAACGGAATTATCCATAATGTTCTAGATAATTTTACGGTTGTTGCTATCTGCAATGCTTCTTCGCCATAACCTAATGCAGCACCAACAACAGAACTGGTATCGTGTATGGCGACTGCACACCACAAGCCAAATTGAGTTTGTGTTAGGTTAAAAAAATGGCCAACCACAGGAAAAACAAACAAGGCTATAGCGTTTAATAAAAATACAATAGCTAAAGCAATACTGATATTTTTGGTGTTGGCTTTAATTATAGGAGAAATTGCTGCTATTGCGCTTCCGCCACATATTGCAGTGCCAGATGTAATGAGATGGCCAACTTTTAAATCTATTTTAAATAGTCTTGTTAGCAGTAAACCGAGTAAAACCGTTAAAATAATTGAATAAATAGTTAGGCTAAAACCAGCTTTACTTGTCTCAATAGTTTGTTTAATAAACATACCAAAACCCAATCCTACCACAGATATTTTAAGCAAGTAATTAATGGCTTTATAACTGTAAGATTGAAAAGCGTTTTTGAAAATTAGAGTATAAGCAAAACCAAGTAGTAATGCTACAGGACTGTTTATGTAGCCTAAAAAAGCTAAGGTAATTATTAAGACGTATATTAGTTTTGATAAAACCACTCTTATATCACTATTGAGATTGGATACAAAAGTAGACTTTACATATAACTTTTAAGTAAGCTGAATAGTTATAAGGTATAACTAAAAGTTATAGTTTTGACGTATAAATGTTTTGAAGTATTCAAAAGTACGAGACAAGTAACCTGTACGGTTTACAAAATAGAACCATCTATCTATAGTAAAATCTTTAATGTCTATTATTTTTAGTTTATTGGTTATTAAATCATCAGAGATAGAATGGATGGAAAGAAAGGCGTAATGGTCAGAATTGTATAAATAATTTTTAATAGCTTCAGTACTATTAAAAAATACAACAGCGTTTAACTTTTTAATTTGATGATTTAATAAATAAGAATCAATAATAACTTTAGTACCAGAGCCTTTTTCTCGTTCAACTATCGGAATTTTTTTAAGTGTTTCTACATCAATAATTCCCTTAGAATAGCTGTTGTTATTTACATTAGTTACTAATACAATTTCATCTTTTATAAATTTCTCAAACTGAAGTTTTGGATTTGCAGTGCTTCCTTCTGTAATACCAAAATCTATGTCTTCGTTTAAAATAAGGTTTTCTATATTTTCAGAATTATTGCTAATAATATTGAATTTAGTTTGTGGAAATTGAAGCCTAAATTTTGCAATTATTTTGGGAATAATATAATTAGACAATGTAGTACTTACGCCAACATCTATAACCTCTGGAAATTCTTCATTTTTATGAAGAAATTTCTCTTCCATTTCAGCATAGATAGCTAATATTTTATTGGTGTAGATTAAAAATGATTTTCCTTCTGTAGTAAGTTCTATAGAATTTCTTTTTCTAATAAATAAGGTGGTCTTATACTCTTGCTCTAAATTTTTAATAGCTTTAGAAATCGCTGGTTGTGATATAAATAACTGTTCTGCAGCTTTTGTAAAACTTAGATGCTTAGCAACAATTTTAAATATATGTAGCTTGGTTTTCATTAACTTTTAGTGGCAAGTTTGTAGATTTACTTTAATTAGTTTTATGCATTAATTCTATTTGAAATTTTGTGGCTTTAAAAGCCATTTCTAATGCTTTTAGATTTGGTTTAGAAGCATTGTTTATAAAAAGTTGATTAAGATATTCTGTTTGTTGTGAAATATGATTTACTTCTCTTTTAAAAATATAATATTTTAATAGCATTAAATTTGCTGTAATTTTTTCTTCTAAATTTAAATCTGTTTTAGATAGAACTTCATCTATTGTGCTTTTTATTTTGTAATCGTTTTCATATACCTCATCAAAAAGATAGGCGTTTGCCAAGTCTGATTTTGATAGCTTACTATAATCATTTTTATTAGACATGTCTTTTCTATAAGTCATTTTATCCTTATTGAGAAAATACCATCTTGTATAGGAGTCGTTTTCTATTTTTATATTTTTTTCAAATTTTTGTTCTTTACTATTCCAGTTTGTAAAAGCAATTAAAAGTTCTGTACCGTCTTCTTTTTTTAAGATGGCGAACCTAATTAAATAATCCCTTTTGCCAGGTGTATCAATTTCAATATCTAAATTATGTTCTATTGAGACATACTTTTTTAGAGCACTAATTATAGCATAAACATCCTCTGGTGTTGCTTCTGGGAATAGGTTTTCTCTTAGAAATAAGTCTATATACAAATGGTGAGTTAAGTAAAAATCATCCGCTTTTATATAGTTGAACTCGTCTAATTTATCTGATTTAATTTTTATGTTTTCAGATTGTGAAAAGCCAAAATTGGTTATTAAAAAGAGCGTAAAGAAGATAAGTGTTTTTTTTAGCATTTGGGTTGTTTTTAGACTGTAAAATTGTTGTGTAGTTAAACGTCTAAATTAGCAAATAAAAAGGAATAGAATTGTGTTAATTATGTTAAAACGTAAGTCTGTTTCACGCTTTTATTTGAAGTACGTGTTTATAAAATTTGTAATAGCTATTTTATAGATTTTTCCTGCTTTTATGCTTAAATAGAAATGCCCTCCATTTTTAATAGGTAAGAATTTTTTGCTCTTAGATTTTAAGTTTTCAAAGAGAGAATTACCGTATTCAAATTTTATATTTTCAACCTTTTGGCCATGAGCAATTAGAATTGGTTGTTCAATTTGCTTAACCGCGTTAATTGGCGAAACTAAATTAGGATTAAATTCTGTATGTTTACCAGCGTCATTTTAAATGCGGCCAAATGTATTTTTGTGTCTATTAATTATGGAGGTGAAGCATCTAAATTAGAAACATTTATTAGCAAGCTGTAAGAAACCACTAATTATAAAGAGTCTTAGAGATATAAATTTTATTTTTTGAGGTTTACTTCTGTTATAAATATTTTTCAGGTTCAATTTTAGATACCTTTAATTAAACTGAGAATAACGCTAATCCAATTTTCTTAAAATGAGCTTCAATACTTTCTATTGTTTCAGTTTTAATATCAAAATAATAGTGCTCGTATTCATATCTTATGTTTTCTGCACCAAAATTTAAAATCATCTGACGATGTATTTTCTTTAATTTTTTTGATGTTTTAAATTTATATCTTTTCATTCTATTGTTATTTCTTTTTTAAGCGCACTCTCTGGATATTTATGCCAATTTGTTTACGTGGTTTTGGGACTAAGTTAGTAAACATTTACGAACCCGCGAATATTCTGTAAGAATATTCTCCACAAAAAAGAAAACAGCAATTAACTATACGTGGTTTTAGGTGTAGGTTTTTATTTCAATGCGTATTAAATGAGTCCTTGTTGTCTAAATATGACATTAGCAAAGGTGCTTAAAAAGAATGCAATTTTTATTTTTAAGTTCATTATTTTCTTCAGCTCACACACATCTAATTTAGCTATGAGAAGTTATGTGGATTTTTGTAAGAAGGCGAGAACAAGCAATTACTTACAACTATCATTGTGTGCTGCTTTTTTAAAATTCTTCAATAGTCATTTCATTGTTTGCTATACTTGCAACAATGTTTCCTGTCGCAACGGCATATGAAACCGCTCTTAACGGACTTGCATTATCTCCACAAGCAAAAATTCCATCTACAGTTGTTTTTTGAAACATATCTACTTTTAGCAATCCTTGTTCTGTGAGTTCACAACCTAATGTTTGGGGTATTTTACAATGTTGCTCAAATGCTGGACGAGAATAAATTGCTTTGAGGTCAAAAGTTGAATTGTCATTGAAAACGATTTGTTCCACATAACCATTGTCGTGTTTGATTTCAGTAATTTCTTTCTCAATTATTGGAATATTATGGTTACTGATTTTATCTTTTTGTTCTTGTGTCAAGGTTGATTCACCATTTGTGAAAATGGTCAAATCTTTTGTCCAATTTGTAATGAGCTGAGCAAAATGAAAAGCAAAATTTCCATTAGCTAAAATTCCTGTTTTCTCGTTTTTCACTTCATAACCGTGGCAATATGGACAGTGAAGAATTGAAATTCCCCAACTCTCAGAAAAGCCTTTAATTTTCGGCATTATATCTTTCAGCCCTGTGGCAAACACAAGTTTTTTAGTCGTAAATTCTTTATTTGTTTGCGTAACTATTGTAAAACCTTGTTCAGTTTTCTTTCCACTAACTGCAAGTCCATCATAAAACTTTACTGTATTATATTTTAAAACTTGACTTTTTGCCTTTTTCGCTATGGCACTTGGTGTTTCTCCATCTTGTGTAATGAAATTGTGCGAATACGGTGTCTGGTGATTACAAGGTTTGCCACTATCAATAATTAAAACAGCCCTCATAGCTCTTCCTAAAGCCATTGCAGCTGAAAGTCCGGCATAACTACCACCTATTATAATTACGTCATAATGTTTTTTATCGGTCATATTATTGAATTTTGTGATTGCTGTTACAGGAAATGGAATAGCCAAAGTAGTAACAGCTAAACTACTTTGTTTTATCATTTTTCGCCTGTTCATTTTTAGCATATTAAATCAAAGATAATTATCCTTTCTTTTATTGCAACTAAGTTGCAATAATAAATTAGGCAATGTAGTACTCAATACTACCCCAAAAAGTCGGAGGCTACAATCAACTAAAGATGTTAGCGGTAGTATTTTTCAGTTGAATGTTTTCCTGAATTCCATAGGAGACATTTCTGTTTTGTTTTTAAATAATTTATTAAATGAGGTAGGGTATTCAAAACCTAGATTATAGGCTATTTCATTTATGGATAGGGTAGTTGTGGAGAGTTGTTCTTTAGCTTTTTCAATAAGTGCATTATGTATGTGCTGTTGCGTACTCATACCTGTTATAGATTTTAATACACTGCTTAAATAGGTAGGGGAAAGATTTAGCTCTCCAGAAATTTTTTCAACCGTGGGTAAACGTTGTTCTATTAAATCATTTTGATTAAAGTAATTGAGTAGTAATTTTTCTAATTTATCTAAAATATGATGATTAGATTTATTACGAGTAATAAACTGTCTTTCGTAAAATCGTTCCGCGTAGTTTAATAGCAATTCTAATTGAGAAACTATAATTTTTTGACTGAACTTATCAATATTGGACTGATATTCCTTCTCAATATTTTTTAATATAGAAACGATACTGTTTTCTTCTTCTTCTGACAAGAATAAAGATTCATTAATGTTATACCCAAAATAGTCATATTTTTTAATGGATTTGGCAAGTGTAGTATTCCATAAAAAATCAGGATGAATCAAGAGTAACCATCCAGAAGGTTTCAACGCTTTGTCTAAAAAAATATTAGGATTCCTTTCCATACCCATCACTTGATTAGGCGCTAAAAATGTCATTAAACCTTCGTTGAAATCATATTCTTGTTGACCATAGAATAATTTATAAGGCACATTTCGCTTTAAACCAATGGTGTAATATTCTTGAATTAGCTTTAAACCTTTTAAATGTTCAGGAAATTCAACAAGACTAAAATCTATAAGACTTATTAATGGATGTTTTGGAGCAGAAAGGTTTGCAAAACTGTGATAGTCTGAAATTTTTGATATTCGTTTTATGTTCTCCATAGTAGTTGAATTTATTTTTTTACAACTAACCTTGTCATTGTATCATTTAAATAAGCAAATACAAACCCTAAACTAATTGCTATAAATATAATAATCATTGGTTTAATTTCTATTTTAGGATGAACTCCAAAAAATATAATTAAGCCTATAAACCAAGCAGGTATATTTTCTAACCTTTTTATTTTTGACAAATAACTCAAGGATGTAATTAATATAAATACGGCTATTGGAAAACCAAAGTTTCCTAAATAGATACTCAAGCTACTACCAAATAATTTTATGGTAATTCCCATAAGTATTCCACAGGTTAACGGTAGTAAGGTCTGTAATGCTGATTTTACAGATTTCCCAAACAAGTAATAACTTACCCAAGTTAAAAATAGCACCCAACTTGGTAGATGAAATGAAAAAGAAATTAGTGTGGCTAATGCACCAAAGAAGCCCATTAATATAGCTGTTAAAAATTGTTTCATTATAAAATAGTTTAAACGTTATGCCATACCTCCGTTGGCTCCAATATTTTGTCCATTAATCCATTTGGCTTCATCTGTTACCAAAAAGGCAACTATTTTTGCAATATCTGATGGCGTACCTAATCTTTTAAAGGCATTACTGCTGGCTAATTTTGTAATAATTTCTTCCGATTTTCCTTTTAAGAACAAATCAGTAGCTGTAGGACCAGGCAAAACACAGTTTACATTAATACCTCTATGACCTATTTCCTTGGCAAATACGCTACTAAGTTGTTGTACTGCCGATTTTGTTGCAGAATATATACCATAAGTTGGAAAAGCAGTACGTGTTACTGTTGAAGAAATATTGATGATACTCCCATTATCTGCTAATTGCGTAGAAGCTTCTTTTAATGTATTAAAAATACCTTTTAAATTAACATTTATCTGTTTTTCAAAATTTTCAATGGTAGCATCTTTTAGTAGAGAATTAATCATTATTCCAGCATTATTAACTAAAATATCAACTTTACCAAAATGTGATATAGTTTCTTTAAATAATTTTTTTACATCATCCAGATTACTAACATCTGCCTGAATGCATATTGCTTTTGAACCATTTTGAATAATCTCCTTAACAACATTCTCAGCATTCTCTTTATTATTGGCATAGTTTACAACTACGGTTGCTCCATTGTAGGCTAAATACTTAGCTATTTCAGCTCCAATTCCTTTAGAAGCTCCAGTAACAATGGCAACTTTTTCATTCAATACACTCATTTTCTTCGTTTTTAAAATTTATACTACAAAGTTGCGTGATATTAAATTTTAAAACCTTTCCAAATCTGTGTTTTAGCTGTTCGTTATGCTATATTATTGCCAACGGTCTCGGCTAAGATTAGTTGCGTGGTTTAACGCGTAATTTAGCAAATAAAAACGGAATAGAAAATCCGCGAGGATTTTTGTAAGTAGACTAGAACCAGGCAATTAATTTTATACATTGTTGTACAACGTTTTCTATTCATTAATTAAATTTTCGGCTTTTCTGATAATTCCAATATATTTATTCATTTCGTACGAGATGTTTTTTTCTTCAGTTGGCTCTCCCGAAACTTTTAATTCCCTTTGTTTTTTATTCCAATTAGTAATATATGAAACAGCTCTAAAATTTTATTCGATGTCTATGCTGTAACCTTTTATTTTTGCAATAGAGTCAGTAAGATAGTAATTCATGCTTTCAGATTCGATAATTTTAATAGGCTTATTTCCGACTAAATATATTTCCGATTTTATTTCTCCGTAATCGACACTTACTTCTTTAATAATCTTAAATATCTTTTTTTCCTTATGCCAAATTTTTAAGACTGCATATTCAGAATTGGTAGAATCCGATTTATTTGTCAAGTCAAACTCAAGCTCAATTAATTCAGTATTTGAATCAATTAATTTCGTATGATTATCAATTTCAGAATAGTCACTTTCTTGTCCAAAAGTTAGAATTCCAATAAGGGTCAATATGATTGTAAAGGTTTTTTTCAAAATGTTGTACAACGTGTGCGTGTATTAATTAGTTGCGTGGTTTAAGCGACTAAGTTAGCAATGAATTATACAAGTTGTTAGGCACAGTTTTTTTTATTAATTTTTTAAAGTATTCAATAGTTCTTTCCAGTCATATTTTTCTTTATTGGCATTATTCCATTTCTCAACATCTGAAAGCATTAAGTCTATTTTACTTCTGTCAATCCATTTACCATTTACGAATACACCTGAGATTTTTCGTGTATTGTTAATGTCGTCTAAAGGGTTACCTTCTAATAAAATTAAATCTGCAAATTTTCCTGTTTCTATTGTTCCTATTTTATCATCTATTTCAAGCCATTCTGCTCCTAATCTAGTTGCAGAAGACAGTGCTTCTTCATTTGTTAAGCCAGCCTCAACCAATAGCTTCAGTTCATCGTGAAGTGAAAATCCCCAAACAACACCTGATATTCCTGCATCTGTTCCAGAAACCATGGGCACACCTGCTTCTTTAAAAGCTTTTACAATTAGTTTATGAAAATCAGCTTGTTTTTGAAAATAAGGAATAAATTTTTTCCTGCCAAAATATCCGTTCGATGTTATCCATTTATTTTGCATAAGTGGATGTACATATTTAAGGTTTGGTAAATTTTCTACATTTTTTATTGATTTAGCTTGACTGATAATTGCCACCATATTTGTTAAATTGGGAATTAGCCAAGTCCCGTTTTCTTTAGCCAAATGAGCAAATTCTTGTGCTTTTTTATAGCTATAATCGTCTGTTTGTTTCGATAATTCTTCGGCGTGTGCGATTAAACCAAAATGGGGAATAAAAATATCTTTGGCTGGTTTACCTTCGAAAGCGACAGGTATATGCCCTACCACTTTCATATTTTGTTTTTCGGCTTCATCTATAACTGCTTTAAAGGTTTCTTCATTTAGCCAAGTGTACACCTTGATAAATTCATAGCCTTCCTCTTTAGCAAAACGTACGGCATTTCTTCCATCTGATGGTGTCTTAGCTATTGGATTCGATTTTTTTCCTCCAATTACTTTTGCCAATGCCATTCGAGGGCCAATTACATCACCTCTTATAATTTCATTACGTTGTCCAAAATGTTCTGTTCTTGCTGCTAAATCAAAAACAGTTGTAACACCGTTAGCTATGTAAGGTGTCATATTGTACTGCGTATTATAGCTTACTATTGGTCCTTTAGTTGGATAAATTACAAAAGGGCTTCCATCTGCAAGCGTATGCACGTGCATATCAATTAACCCTGGAATTAACCATTTGTTCATTCCGTCAATAATTACAGAATTTTCAGGGATTGATTTATTAATAGAGTGGATTTTGTTTTCTTTTATTACTACTGTTGCATTTTCAATGACTTTATTTTCTTTGGTCATAGGAATTATATTCACATTCTTTATGACATAAGTAACATTATTTTGTCTATTTGATTTTAAAGTTGAATTGTTTTGTGCGTTTAAATTGAAGCTGACAACTGTAAATAGAATTAGAAGTTTTAAGAATTTCATTTTGATTTTTTTGATTGACCATTCTTTATTAAGACATAAAGCTTAATCTTTTGTTACAGTTTGTTTTCAAAATTCTGACTGACGTGGAATTATGTTTTAAAAATCAGTGCTTTATGAATATTCTGGTTTCCCACCTTTTTACAAATCTATAAATTTAGATTTGTTGCGTTAAGTTATTGAATAGAGCCATTTTTTATTCAAATGCTTTACAACGTGTTTGTGTATGGTTAGTTGCGTGGTTTAAGCAACTAACTTAACAAAAATGGAACGAACCAAAGGAAAATCCGCAGGATTTTCCGAGTAGGCTAGAACCAAGCAATTATTTTTACACTTTGTTAGGCAACGTTTATTTTAATTTTTTTATTACCAAGGTAGTTTTCGTTTCTTAATTTCAGTTTGATATAACTTTTCAAGTTCTTCTATAGTCCTACGAGAAATATGAATATCTGTACTTCGAAGATTACTTGTTAGCTGATTGATAGTTACATTACCAGGAATAACGGTGGAAACAGCATCATAAGCCAAACAGAAAGCTATTGCTTTTTGAGCTAGATTTTCTTCTGTTCCAAAAATAGACTTAACTTTATCTACTAGTTTAGCTCTGGTTTCTACATCTTCTTTAGACCATCTACTTCTAATGTCATCAAAATTACTTTCCGCATTATATTTGCCAGTTAACCAACCGGAATCAAGTGGTATTTTTACAATAATACCAACTTCTTCATTTTGTGCTTGTTCAAATCCGCGCAAAGTATCCTGATGTAAGATATTAAAAAATACCTCTATTATTTTTGAGTTTGTCGTATCCATTAACAACTTCATGTCATCATAGGTATCCAAAGAAGCACCATATGCCTTTATTTTCCCTTCTTCAATTAATTTATCAAGTATTTCGTAATGGTCATTTTTATTTCCATCAAAATATTTAGAAGGTGGGTTATGAATAATTAGTGAGTCAACATAGTCTACTTGAAGTCTTTTTAAACTTCCTTCTAAAGATTCCCTTATGTAATTAGCACTGAAGTTTAAAGTACCTGTATGTGTGTGACCAAATTTTGTATTAATTACAATTTTATTTCGGTCAGAAACTTTAAGCGCCTCGCCTAATCTTTCCTCACCAGTTCCATGTCCATAATTTGGGGCAGTATCAAAAAAGTTGATTCCAAAATCTAAGGATTTATGAACAAGTCTAATGGCTTCAGTTTTTGTCATGCTTTTCCAACCAGAGTTTTGTCCTAATTGCCATGCTCCAAGCCCTATTTCAGAAATTTTAATTGAGTCTTTTATATATTTTTTATATTTCATTAAGTAGAAATTTCTTTTTGTTAAATTTTATCAATTTATTATCAATCAATTTTTTTAATGTTGCCTAACGGTATCGGCTATGAGTAGTTGCGTGGGTTAGCACTTAACTTTGCAAGTACACACCAAACTGAAAATCCGCGAGGATTTTCAGAAGTAGGCGAGAACAAGCAATTACTTATAGCCATTGTTAGGCAACGTTTTTTACATATCCATTTCCTCAATTGGAATGCTCGCTTTTGAATTAGAAATCAAAACGGCATAGTCTAAATATTCGGTTGTGGACTTTCCTTTTACTAATTCTCCATTAGATTTTTCATCAGTCATTACAATTTCCATTAAATCGGGTATTCCATCAGAGTAAGGATTGTTTTTCTGATTTAACCGAAATAGTGTCATATCAGATATTTTTGTCTTTTTTAATTTGTCAATTCCAAGAAAATACTCTTTTTCATAGTCGCCTATCCCATAACCGCCTTCTGTATTATAATCTTTATATTTTCCATTATCATCTAAAATTCTACCCCATAGAACTCTACTTTCTGTTAAGTAACCTATAACTGAGATTAATTCCTCTCTTTTTATAATTTTATTTTCAATCAACTGAACAAAGAAAGAGGGGTTTTTACCTTCTCTTTGTTTTTCAAGATGGAAAAATCCAAATCTGGCAAACTGCGGTTTTTCATTGAAAGCATATTGAACACTCAATGCGACATAATTTTCATACATCAGTCTTTCTCTCTTTGTAGCATTATCAAAGTCAACAAAAGTTTCTTTTAAATTTTTGATGATATGATTGAAAGAAAATTTGTCAGTAATGGTTTTTTCAAATTCAGCTTTATTACTATCATAGTCTTTGACAAAATCTTCCAAAACTTTTTTTGAGTATGTGGCAGAATAAGGAAAAAAATTGATGGTGTCATTTTTAATCATTTCAGTTATTTTAATTACTGATTTTCGGTTATACTGTTTCTTGCCTATCAGTTCCAATAGATGTTTAGCAGTATATTTATAACTTACTAAAAGGTCAATACCTAAAACGGTAAGTTTATTTCCCTCGGGTAATTTATCATTTATAGTTTTTAATTCTTTCCACTTTTCGTAAGTTGAAATACTTTTATCCTGTGGAACTCGACTTCCATAATGTTCTACCAGTTGTTTCAGCATTATAGTATCTCCAGATTTAAGATATTTGTTAAAGTAGTATGCAATGCTAAAATCGGTTTCTGGAAGATAATATTTAATATTTCCATTCTTTACCAAAGATTTTATTAAAGCGATTTCTGTTTTTTCTGTTTTTTGGCTACCGTGATAAGCACCAAACCCTATAAGTTGGAATTTTTTTTGTGGAAATTCAAATTTTGAAGAATTTAAGTCAAATCTGTTTTTTCTCAAATACTCAACTTTATTGTTTTGGGCAAAAGTGTTTAGACTTAAAATAACAAGCAGTAAAATAAAATTAGTTTTCATTGAATTGGTTTATTGTTTATAAGAAAGACTAAAACGTTTTTTAGTTGTTGCATTTTTAAGTGAAGTTTTTTTTTTTCAAATGTCTAGTCCTGAAATATGGCTACAGGTTAAAAATGATTTTACGCTGTTAATTTGTATACCATATTTGGAGTTTTATAGTCTAAAGATACGTGTAATCTAATTTGGTTGTATAAATTAATTGCATTTTTTGTAGCTTTTTTAGCGTGTTTTAGGCTATCAAAGGTTTGGTCTAGATAAAATTCGTCTTTTAATATGCCATTTACACGTTCAGCTACAGCATTTTCGTAGCAATGATTTTCTTGTGTCATACTAATTTTGATATTTTTTCTTTTAAGTATTTGCGTGTATTGATTGCTACAATACTGTATACCTCTGTCAGAATGATGTATTAGTCCATTACTGTTTTTAGCTTGATATAAGGCTTTGTTTAAAGCTCTTACACAACCAGATAATTCAAGACTATTACTGATGTCGTACCCCACAATTTTACGAGAATATAAGTCAGTTATAATAGCCAGATAGCAAAA
>NZ_WOWS01000039.1 GCF_009741275.1 Winogradskyella endarachnes | reverse complement strand
AAACCCGCGCAAGTCCGGGTCGCTGACAAGCCCGAACCCGAGCCGCGCACCGGCCAACCCATAAGCCTTGGAGAAGGTACGCAGCGCCACCCAGTGAAGGCCGCTGTCGCGCAGAAGTGTGGCGGCAGACGGATAATCGTCACCGGCTGCATATTCGGCATAAGCTTCGTCCACGACCAGCAGCGTCTCCGGCGAGACCGCATTGACAACGCGCTGCAAAGCCTCCGGTGTCAGCCAACTCCCGACCGGATTGAGCGGATTTGCGAACATCACGAGACGTG
>NZ_WOWS01000038.1 GCF_009741275.1 Winogradskyella endarachnes | reverse complement strand
AGACACGAGTGCTTGCACATCGAGTTCACTCTTCACATCTGCATCTGGACTTGGACAGTTCATAGTGATATAAGTTTTTTGTTGGCCCAACGAGAGCCCATTTAAAGTGATCCACCATCGTCTAAACCATCATCAGTCAGGCTCGAGCTCGTCTCGCCACGACTCTGTGTTAGCCTCTGAAGACCGTCATCGGTCAGGCACCACCACATTTCTAACAGAATGACACCAGAATTGCAGGCAGTCCGCCCGTGATAGGCATGCGCCGAAATCACTCAGCTTGCAG
>NZ_WOWS01000037.1 GCF_009741275.1 Winogradskyella endarachnes | reverse complement strand
CTAAATATAAACGCTTTTTAGGCGTAAAGAACAATAATTTTTTCTAAATATAAACGCTTTTTAGGCGTAAAGAACAATAAATTTTTTAATGCTTTGCAAGTTAAATTTTCTTACGCCATTACTTGCCATAAATCTCAAGGTGGACAGTGGAATACCATTTTTGTAGAGCAACCTTATTTGCCTAACGGAATGGACAAAGATTACATACGTTGGTTATATACTGCCGTAACAAGAGCTAAGGAAAAATTATTGTTCTTTACGCCTAAAAAGCGTTTATATTTAG
>NZ_WOWS01000036.1 GCF_009741275.1 Winogradskyella endarachnes | reverse complement strand
TCGATAACGTATACAAACGGCACAAGATCGACAAAAGAGTTATGCTGATCTTCATCGAAAGGACGTGGAATTTAATATTGGGGATCATGTATTGTTACGTGTTGCACCATGGAAGGGAGTTACAAGATTTGGGAAGAGAGGAAAGCTCAATCCACGATTTGTTGGTCCATTTGAGATTCTTGACCGAATAGGAAATGTGGCCTATAGACTCGCATTACCTCCAAGTATGTCTCGTGTTCATAATGTTTTTCACATATCCATGCTTCGTAAATATGTGAAAGACCGGAAC
>NZ_WOWS01000035.1 GCF_009741275.1 Winogradskyella endarachnes | reverse complement strand
TTTTCAATAAACGAATAGCTTTATGACTCGATATGACAGTGATTGATTTTAATAGTTTAGTTGCTTGAATTCGAACAATAGGTTGTTTAGGAATATGAAAACTAACAACCTTACGAAAACAATCAATTTTGGCATGATGAGTAGTTAACCAATCAATCCCTAAAATCACATCAAAAGCAAGTATCTTTAAAGAGATAAGGTCAACGGGTAATGTGATGGTGCCAACTTGGATCAAACAAGATTTATAAACAGTGGATGTGATGAAAGTTTCTCCTAACGGAGTTTCCACAGATAG
>NZ_WOWS01000034.1 GCF_009741275.1 Winogradskyella endarachnes | reverse complement strand
AATTTCCTACTTATAAAGATTCTGTCCCCAGAATCGAAGACACGGATTAAACAAATAACTCAGGGTATTCTTTCATCATTTTCTCTTCGAGTTCCCACGTAGCTTCTTCAGCGTTGTGGTTCCTCCATATCACCTTCACAGAAGGTATCACTTTATTCCTGAGCACTTGTTCTTTCCTGTCGACTATCTGGATAGGAACCTCTTCATAAGATAAATCTTTCTCGAACTGCAACGGTTCATACTCGATCACATGTTTGTAGTCGGGTTTATATGGTCGTAACACCGAAATATGAAAAACGTTATGAATGT
>NZ_WOWS01000033.1 GCF_009741275.1 Winogradskyella endarachnes | reverse complement strand
GTTTTAATGATGGTGATGGTAATGGCGCTGATGATACAGCGGAAGCAACTACTCCTATAGATACATTAAATGATGGTAGTTACGATTTTCAAAATTTAGACAGTGATGATGATGGTTGTAGTGATGCTAATGAAGCGTATAATGATGCAAATGCCGATGGAGGAGATGGTAGTCAGTTTGGTACTGGTAATCCAGCAAGTGTTGATGCATCAAATGGTTTAGTTACAGAAACAGGAGTTGATTACAGTCTTGGTACAAATACACAAGTTACCGATGGTGATTTTACGTTAAGTGTTTGTTATGTAGATCCTTGTGACCCAGTAGCCTCAGGAAATT
>NZ_WOWS01000032.1 GCF_009741275.1 Winogradskyella endarachnes | reverse complement strand
AAGTACCTGTTAAAGGTGTAAATGAAGAAGAAAACAACGTTCAAATTTCTTTAGACCCAATTGAGAAAATTATAGAACATGCACAAGTTGTCTTGGCGCCTATTTACTTTGAGTTTGATAAATCTAACATCACTGCCCAAGGTGCATTTGAATTAGATAAACTAGTACAAGTAATGAACAAATATCCAGAGATGGTAATAAAAGCTACCTCGCATACTGATAGTAGAGGTTCTGAATCTTATAATGCCAATTTATCTGATAGAAGAGCCAAAACTACCGTACAGTACGTAATCTCTAAAGGTATTGATGAATCTCGTATCTCTGGTGAAGGTAAAGGCGAATCTGAACCTAAAGTAGACTGCTCTAATGGTTGTACTAAAGA
>NZ_WOWS01000031.1 GCF_009741275.1 Winogradskyella endarachnes | reverse complement strand
TTTTTTTTAGTTCAGCCACAGATTTATAGCCAAGGTCTTCCGCCGCTACTTCAAGATATGAGTCTAAGACCATAGCATCTAAATCTTTCTTTAGTAATAGTTTTTTAAGTTGTTTAATTTCCTTTTGTAAGGCTTTAATTCGAGTTATTTCGTCTTTAGTTTCCACTTTAATTCTGGTATTCATAAGGTCTTTACGGTTATACTTTTTAATCCATTCATTAATAGTTGTAGGATTAATTCCGTAAAGTTTACCTAGTTGAGATTTGTTTAGTTTTCCAGTGCTAAGTTCGTCTAAAATTTTCAGTTTAAAAGGTTCAGAATACCGTCTAATTACTTTGTCGTTTTTGTACATAATGTTTAAAATTATGTAGCCTTTATTCAGG
>NZ_WOWS01000030.1 GCF_009741275.1 Winogradskyella endarachnes | reverse complement strand
GCTCTATTCAATAACTTAACGCAACAAATCTAAAATTATAGATTTGTTATAATGAAAGTAAAAAAGCATAGACGACTTACCCTAAAAGAAAGAATCCAAATTGAGACTCTTTTAAACGAAAATAGATCCAAAGCTTATATCGCTAAACAGCTAAAAAGATCTAGATCAACTATCACTAGAGAAGTAAACAAATTAGTCGGTAATACCAATGATAAATACGATGCTCATTTATCACATTGGTGTGCTAAAGATGATTACTTAAACAAAAGAATTTTAGATAAAATTAGCACACATAAACCTCTAAAACATTTTGTCTATAAAGGACTTTTATCTGAGTGGACTCCAGAACAAATATCTGGAAGAATCAAAGAGCTTTATCCCAATGATCCTATAATGTCTATTTCTCATGAAGC
>NZ_WOWS01000003.1 GCF_009741275.1 Winogradskyella endarachnes | reverse complement strand
AAATAAAGCGCAATCATTAACCATGATTCTTCAATAGTATCAATCGTTTATTGCCTAAACTTTTATTATAATAACTCTAAGTGCACAATACTAATCCTATAAAAAGAAATCCCAGACTAATCCAAAGCGTATTGTAAAATCTCGATAGGGATGATTGGGGGCTGAAAAATAATCATAACCCGTAAAAGAAGAATTAAAATGCTCTGCCTTTAAAAATATACGGGTTTGACGAACTTTGGCATTGATGAAAAAATCTAACCTAGGAAAACCTCCTAAATTAGTCTCATTTTGGGTGTAAAACTCAGATAATAACGGATCATAACCATTCATATGATATTCTGTAAAATAATTTGAGGTTATACCTACCTGAAGCCTCATCGATTTTTTAAAAAACTCATTTGAATAATAAATGGTGTTTCTAGAGATTAAAGCTGGAACATTAAGAACATTACTATCACTAATTACATTCTGATACAGAATTGTATTATCTAAAGCGAAATTACCAAATTTGAACTCTTTTTGGACTTTTACTCTTAAATACTGCAAGGACTCATCATATTGCTCTGGTTTAATTACATTAAATTCTTCCGTTGTGTCCACTGAATTAAAGAACGTATAGTTTTCTATATTTGATATATCTACTGTAGTGTTAAAATATTTATCGGATAAAACACTAAACTTTAGTTGTTGCGTATTTATATTATTAAAACTATCTAAATTATACCAATTATAATTTAGATAGTCACTTTGATATAACAGATAATTATAATTAGGTAGTCTAGAATTAACACCAATAGCACCCTTTATCAAAATATCTTTATTAAGAGTTAACTTAATGTTTGCTTCTACATAACTTCCTGCATAAATGTCTGATAAATTTACACCACCATTACCACTAATACGAAATCCCTTATAACTTTTTGAATAAGCACCTTCCAAGCCAACAAAATTATACTTTATACGATTTGGTATATATTCTTCATCTAATAGAACAACACTATTATATCCATAATTTGCATCTGTGTAATTAACTGCAAAACGTATATCTCCCAAAATAGCATTATTATATTTTAAACCTAAAGACGTATTAAAATACTCTAACGTTACTCTATCATTTATACTACTATTAAAAAATTCACCATAATATTCATCAGCTGCAGACGTCTGAGTATATTCATAAAACTTATCCTCGAAAGAAATTGTATTGTAAATCTTTAATTCATGTTTATGAAGTGAGTCTCTTTCTTTAGTTAGCAAATAAGAATGTTCAAGAAAAAAGCGTTTTCCTTCTAATATATTTTCAGCATCTTCAAAATTTGGATCAAATACCGATCTATCAATAAACTCTTCGTTACCAGAAGTGAAATTACTTATATCTTCAGATTTTAAACCACCGTTTTCTTGATTTAATAAATCTTGCATTACTATATACCCACTAGCATTATACCTATTGTTTTTACTTTTATAATTAGAGGTAAATCTAAAGTTACCTGTACTGGTTAAGGCATTTTGATAATTCCCTAAAGACCGCAAACCTTTATATGCGATTGAAAAATTAAATTGTTTATTTAAGTTAACCGTGAAAAATGCATCTAACATTTGACCTTGTTCAAAAGCAGTTTTATAAGTTAATCTTGTAAATGGCGTTGCAACTTCGTAAAATTTAATATCATCATGTTCTAAATAATTAAAGTGTTTTGATCTTGCACCAAATAAAGGAACCGTTCCAGAATTAAAAGAATTAAAACTTAATGTATTATAGGTCTGTCCAATATTTGCAAATGGCATTAATCCGAAATTATCTCTTTGCAAATAATTAAATTTATAGTCCTTCTTTATAGATATGGTGGTGTCCATCTCAATAGTATCTACAATGCTATTAAATGCTACATACATATCTATTGTAGCTAGTTTATCATATCCTTTATTTCCTTTAACATCAGTAGAATCTGAACCAGTAGATTTTCTAGAACCAGATAATCCACCTTCCAATTTTTTTTGAGTAAAACCAGTTGCGGTCAACATACAAAAAGCTATAACTATGAAATATTTTTTACGCATTTAAATGATTCTAAATTTCTAACAAAGTAAACTATAATATATTGTATAACTTAAACAAATTACAATATACTTAACATAAAAAAGATCAACAATTAAATTGTTGACCTTTTCTAAAATAAAATAATAGTTTATTTTATTCAATAATAATTTTTTGAGACGTTGTAGAATTCCCTTTAGTAATATTAACTATATACATTCCACCTTCTACTTCATTTAAATTAATTGTTGCATTAAATAATGATGTATTGTCTGAATATACTTTATTAAAGACCATTCTTCCTCTAGTATCATAAATATTAATCTTTACATCTTCAATAGAATTTTGAGTTGAAGAAAAGTTAACTGTAAAAGCACCATTTGAAGGATTTGGGTAAATTACCAAATCACTAGCCAATGTATTCTCTCCATTACCTAATGTAAGATTATTTCCTGTTACTATTAATGAGTAATCTTGAGTTTGTGGTCCAAAAATAGGCACAGCATTACCTTCTAACGTACCTTTATGTGATACGGTTAAAGTATATACACCTGTAACCGGAGCATCAAATTCAATTTTTTCAACATTGTCAACTATATTATCTCCTGTTGAATTAGAAAACCCTGAAGAGGAAGAATAATCTAATTTCCATGGAAAATAAGTTGTACCATTTACTGTTATCCTTAAATCTAAATCATTTACTAATCTTGGTGTTTGATCATTTAACGTTCCGTTTGCAACTATATCACCAGGCATATCTGTCCAACATAAAGTAGCTATTAAATTATCACCAGCTTGAGCAGAAAATGTTAATGTATAAGTTTCATCTTGAGTCATGGTTAATTCATTAATAACTGCTAAAGAATTTGTCTCATCTAAAATCGTTTCTGCAGATGCTTTCGCATCTAAAAATCCCCATCCAAATTTAGGATCAGGTCCTGTTGCCGCTATATCATCTATTGCAGTATGACACACTAACCCTTTTAATGTGGAAGCATTCATATACTCTCCATGTAATTGGAAATAATATTGTTGAATTAAAGCTAAAGTACCAGTTGTATTTGGCGAAGCCATTGAAGTACCAGAATATGTTGCATAACTATCTGTTGGAATAGGTGAAAATAAATTTGTACCATCTGCTGCAATATCTGGTTTAATTCTTAAATCATCCGATGGTCCTTGACTACTACTATTATTGATAACCAAATTAGTTAATTCAAAATTCCCACTAAATACTGGTTGCTCTGTGGTAGTTGGATTTGCATTAGCTACCACCAAATTGTTTTTAGCATTTTTATCCGTTGTTAATTTATCGTATCCAGAATACAATCCACCCGTATAACTAACTGTTCCTGAATTACCAGCAGAAGCAACTATTAAGTACTTTGGATTAGATTTAGCAATTTCATCTATATCATACGAATCTTGTGTATAAGCACCCATCCACCATGCATCTAATGTTCCATCATCTTGTTCTACAGGTACACCATAAGAATGATTAGAAAGAATAATTGCATTTTCACTGGCATTAACAGCACTAACCATCTCAGTTTCGTCACTATTCCAATTATAAGATTTAATATTAATATTAGGTGCCATACCTAAGGCATTAGAATCAACTCCTCTTGCTCCAACTGTACCAGAAACATGAGTTCCATGAGAACTAAAACCCGTATCACCATCGACAACGGTGTTATCTATAATTGTGACTCTAGATGTTGTTCCACCTTGATCCATAAATTCAGTATGAGAAGCTTGAGCAGGACCTCCATCCCAAACACCTACAGTCATACCTGTACCATCTAAATTTAATCCTAAACTACCTCCAGATTGTAACCTGTTAGTTTTTGTTGCTTTACTAGCTTCCAAATTATCAGTAGCTTTATAAATTGGCCTTCCATTAACAATATCATAAATAAAAATAGTATTAATTTCATTAGAACGATTTGCCTTAACATTAGGGTGTAATTGCAAAAAAGAACTTATTCGATCTAATCTTTCTTGTTCTTGAATTTGTAATCGTTCTAATAATTCTTTATTCTGTTCAGATAAATTGCTTAGTTCTACTTTTTGGCTAAATGTAAAATTACATACAGACAAAAGGGCAATTGTAAGTAAAATGTGTTTCATTCTTCTTTTAAATTTTATTATTATGCAATATACATCTAAAATAATACTGCTTAAACAAAATAATAATAAAAAAGCCACCTAAAAATTAGGTGGCTTTTAAATATTAAAAATTTTGGTAAATTAATCTACACTAAAAGTTGCAGAAGAATTATATCCAGCTAATGTAGTTTCAGCTACTAAAACAGTATCACCGATAGATACAGAATAGGTTGGACCACCATCTCCATAAGAATCGTATACTACCACTCCATAATCTCCAGAAGCTAAACAATAATCAAAAGATAATTCAGCAAAATCATCATCTGGATTAATATAAGGCCCACCAGATGCTATAGGTGCAGATAAATCTGATAAGTCATAAATTTCCCAAGTCGTTTCATCTGGCCATGTATCTAAGGTAAGATAGAATGTTACAATAGTATCTAAACACGTTTCTGTAAACTCTAATGTTACCGGGTCTCCAAAATCTGTATCCGCTTCATCAACAAAGTCTAATACTAAAGTTTGGGTAACAAAACCTAAATTCTCATCGTCTGTAACAGATACTGACACCGTTCCGAGATTAGTACCTGCAGGTATTGTAACTGTACTAGGTACAGAATAACTTGATAATAAATCAGAGTTATCTTCATCTACGTAAATTGAATACGTACGATCACTATTTGCAACTTCACTTGCCGCAACAGTTACATCTAATGTAAGTGTTGAACTATTATCTACAGTATATACAACTGGTCCTTCCTCAAACCCGACAAAGTTAGATAAATCAGATTCTAGGTCTTCTTGACAATTGAATAATACTAGCGCAGTTAAAACTGCAAAATATTTATAATATTTCTTCATAATTAAATTAATATTTTAGTTTTGCCCAGTTATACTAGGGTTGTTGTTAATCTCACTTTCAGGTATCTGAAATGACATCTCATCTGAATCATAGCTAAACGATTCTCCAGCACGATAAACATGGTTCGTACCTCTTGTTACCGTAGCTTGGTTACGTTTCATTGCTAAATACGATTTACCTTCACCCCACAGCTCAATTCTTGTTTGTAAGTAAATCTCATCAATTAAATCTTGACCAGACAATGCAGAAATATAAGTAGTAGCATCTGCACTTCCCATACGATTTGTTAACAACTCAATCATTGTAGCTTTAGCTGCTGCCTCATTTCCAGACATTGCTGCTGATTCTGCACTTAACAAATAGAATTCTTCAACTCTCATTAAAATTAAATCTGTAGTAATTACATACTGACCACCAATAGTTCTACCTGGATCAAAGAATTTATTAATTGGTTGTAAATTACCAGTAGCAGAACCAAATTGCGAACTTCTAACATCTGTTGCAGGTATTTGAGAGTATAATAAATCATCTATTGATTTATAATCTCCAGCCCAAGCATAACTATATGTAAATGGATCTATTTGTCCCCACCAATCAATTAATTGATGTCCTAAATCTTCAGTTAAATCATAACCCCAAATCCAAGAAGACGTAGACAAATCATTAAATCCAGAACCAGCACCAGGATAAGCTAATTCTTCAGCAGTATTAAGCGTATAACCAGCACCAATAACAGCATCTGCCATAGTTTTAGCGTCTGTATAATTACCCATTGCTGCATAAGTGTATGCCAAAAATCCTTGCGCTATTGTTTGATCAACAAGGTTTTTCGCATCTCTAGTATAGCCATCTAATAAAGTTATACTATGTGTTAAATCACTAACAATTTGATCGTATATAACAGAAGCTTGAACTTTGGCTAAACTATACACATCTCCATTATAAAAAGGTAACACCTCTTCTGTTGGATCGTAAGCTGTTTGAAAAAGTTGTACTAAATAAAAATAAGCATAGGCTCTATATACTTTTGCTTGACCTAAGATTCTTTTACCCTCATCAGTTTCAGGTGCCGCGTCGTTACCACCACTACTAGCAATAACACTGTTCGCAACAGAAATAATTCTATAATAATATTGCCAAATTATATCATTAACATCATTCGTAAAGTCAGTAGTAACTACCATATTAGCTGTATTGTTATACCAACCGTATGCACTTGCAGACAACGCCATGTCTCCACAAACCATATCTGTCCATATATCTACTCCTTTTTGACCAAAATCATAATGACGAGTACTTACTCCATAAGGCTCAATGATAAAACTTGTAATACCATTTAAAGAACCATCTAATAACTCTGGGTATATTGCAGAATATTCTGCAATACCAGAAGCTGTTAACACATTAGTGTTTTCTCCTTCTAAAAACTCTTCGCTACAACCCATAAACAATGCGGTCGATAGCATAATTGCGTAAATTAACTTTTTTTTCATATTCATCTTTTTTTTTTAAAATTCAATCTTAGTTCCGACAGAGAAGGTAGACATTGGCATGTAAATACCAGAATTACCAGAACCAAAGAATGTTGTTGGATTAAGACCATTTCTTGCACTTAACATCATTAGGTTATCACCTAATACATAAACGCTAAACGAAGAAAGTCCCATCGCTTCTACAGCATCCGACGGTAAATTATAACCTAGTCTAACATTGTTTAATGATAAATAGTCACCTTTTGTTAACCAACGAGAAGAAACAGAAGATGCTCTTGTATCTGCAGCAATACCCGCTGAATTTCTAGGAACATTAGTTATATCACCTGGTTGTGTCCAAGCCTCTGACATATCAGTATGCCAGTTAGACGTACCAATTAAATCACTACCATCCATCAATCTAGCATAACCAGTATCATAAACATAAGCACCTAAGCTATATCCAAATTGCGCTGATAAATCAAAATCCTTATACCCCGCGTTTAAACGGAAACTACCTCTAATTTTAGGAATAGCAGATTTTCCGATATAACTTTGTGTTGCCGCTAATTCAGTTTCATCACTATAAGCATAAACAGATGTTACTGTTTTCTTAATATTAGCATCAGGGTTTTCAGACTGATATAATGTTAAGCTAGAAATACTCTCATCACCATTTGCAGCGTTAAATATACCATCATTATCAACATCGTTATAATAAGCCGTCCATAAGGCAGAACCAGTTGCAGGATCAACTCCTTGCCATTCTCTCATATAAAAATCATAAATTGAATGACCTTCAGAATAAGAATATAAGGTATTTGCAACATCAATAATTTTTGGCTCACCAGTAATATAATCATTTGGCATTGCCGTAATCTCATTATTGAACATCTCTCCATTAACATTAACAGATAATCTAAAATCTTTGTGCGCTTTAATTATATGTACATGAGCATCAAACTCAAGACCGCTGTTCTGTAATTCACCGTCATTGTATCTAATAAAAGAATCTCCAGGAGACGTCGGTAACGATTGTTCAAAGAACAGGTTAGTTGTTCTCTTATCGTAATAATCAACATCTAAATCTAAATAACCATTAAACCAAGTACTTTCAAAACCTACTTGAGCAATTTTAGAAGTTTCCCAAGTTAATTCGTCATTTTGAGCTTCACCAGTTGGAGAATATGATATAGAACCATCTGCTGACGTATTTATCGTGTAAAATCTATATCCGTATAAAGTATTATTACCTTGGTCTCCAATTACACCATAACTCGCCTTTAGTTTAAGGTAATCTACAGAACCTATGTTAGAGAAGAATCCTTCTTTAGAAACAACCCATCCTAAACCAACTGAACCAAATGTACCCCATTTATCTTTAATAAATCTTGAAGAACCATCACGTCTTACTGATGCGGTTAAATAATATTTTTGACCGTAGTTATAATTTAATTGTGTAAAATAACTATCCAATGCTGTTCTTAAAGTATAGTTAGTTGCCTGACCTACAGACGTTGTATACTGATCTAAACTTGTAGAATTAGGTATAATAGCATGTTGTGCAGCCGCAGAAAACCAATCATATCTTTCTACAGTAGATTCATGAGCTACAAAGGCATCTAAGGTATGATCTCCAAAAGACTTCGTAAAACTTAACATTTGTAAGAAGTTTTGATTGATATTAGTACGTTCTCTTCTATACAAATAACCTTGACTAGATGCACCAGCTCCATAAAATGGATTGTTAACAGAAATATTATTTGAAGTATCTATTTGACCACTATATCTTGTATCAAACTTTAACCAATCTGTAAATTGAATACCTACATTAAAGTTACCCAACATTGTAATTACATCAGTTCTATCAGAATCATATGTAGCATCACCTATACCATTAGTAGCATTCCAAGCTCTTCTTCCATAATCAGTTCCATAGTCAAACTGATAACCACCAAAAATAGCATCTTCAACTAAATTACCTTCAGTATCTCTTAAATAAACATCATAAATTGTAGGTGTTGTATTAGTTAAAGCAAATATATTACCTGAACTACCTGCAGAACCTTCATTACTAGAAGAGTTTGTATACTTGGCACCAGTTAACGCAATATTACTACCAATTGTTAACCAATCGTTAGGCTTGTGATCAACATTTAATCTTGTTGAATAACGTGTATAATTAGAATTTATAGCGTATCCATCATTATCTAAAAACCCAAACGACGCAGAAAAACGTGTTTTCTCATTACCACCACTCATTAATATGTTCGCATCTGTTCTAACGCCAGTATTAAAAGCAGCATCAGACCATTTTGTAGGTGTAAATTTACGGCTAATGCCTGAATTAAATTGACCGGTTGCTTGATTAATTAAATCAGCACCATCTGCGTTCCAAATATTATAAGCACTATTAATACCTTCAACACCATCATATAGTGCAGAACTAGCCCAGGCTGCCGGATCAGACTCACCTTGTAAAGCACCTTTAGTTTTTAAAGATTGCCAAGCAAACTCAATGTATTGCTCAGGAGACTCTACAATATCATAGTTTGGTAAAAACAAGGTGTTAATACTAGTTTGTAAATTCACAGTAACATTAAACTTACCTTCTTTACCCTGCTTAGTTGTAATTACAATAACACCATTAGCACCTCTAGACCCATAGATAGAAGTTGCTGCTGCATCTTTAAGAACGGTCATAGACTCAATATCAGCAGGATTTATTGCCGATATATCACTAGCATATGGCGCACCATCTACTATATATAACGGACTTCTATTTCCATTAATAGAACCAAAACCACGAATTCTAACTGTAGAATCCGAACCAGGCGCACCACTTGTGGTTGTAACAGAAACACCTGCCACCTCACCTGTAAGTGCTTGCGAAACATTTGACACAGCTTTAGCCTGAATATTTTCAGCCTCAATTTTTGTCGCAGTACCAGTATATGCTTCTTTTGTTGTTGTACCGTACCCAACAACGATAACTTCATCAAGAGCGCTCGCATCTTCTAATGCAACATCATAAGTACTACCTGCACCTATTGTAACTTCTCCAGGCGTCATACCTACGTAAGAAATTACTAAAACATCTCCTTGATTAACTTTAATAGTAAATTTACCATCAAAATCTGTTTGTTGACCTTTAGAGGTCCCTTTTACAATTACACTTGCACCAGGAAGGGGTAATCCATCCGAAGCTGTTGTAACCGTACCTGTAACCGTCTTCTCTTGTGCAAAAGAAAACTGCATCACGAACGCCATCAATAGCGTTAATAACCATGTTAATTTTAATTTCATAAAACAATTATTTGAGTTAGTCTAGTTGCAAACATCTTAATTAAATATTAAATCTGCAAGGGTTTTTACTAAAAAAATGTTAACATCCTTACGATATCTTCAGTAAATGGTTTTATCCATTTTTTACCCGTTCTAAGCATTAACTCACCAGTTAGATGTGAAAATTGCAAAAGGGTTGCGTTAAAATTTTAACTTTGTTCAAATTTTAACATTTTGGCTCTTATAAATAGATTTTCTTCCTTTGATTTTGAATGTGGTACAGATGAGGCTGGTAGAGGTTGCCTAGCAGGACCTGTTACTGCAGCCGCAGTTATATTACCTGATTCATTTAAAAACGACATTCTAAACGATTCTAAACAACTCTCCGAGAAAAAACGAGTTTTACTTAAACCCATAATTGAAAAAGAATGTGTTGCTTTTGCGTTGCAACATATTTATGAAGACGAAATTGACACCATCAACATTTTAAATGCGTCCATTAAAGCCATGCACAGCGCTATAAGCCAATTAGAACATACTCCTCAGTTTATAATTGTTGATGGCAACCGTTTTAAACCATATAATACTATTCCGCACAAAACAATAATTAAAGGTGATAGCAAATATTTAAGTATTGCAGCTGCTTCAGTATTGGCAAAAACTTATAGAGATGCGTACATGGAGAAAATACATGAGGAATTCCCTATGTACAATTGGAAACAAAACAAAGGTTATCCTACAAAAGCACATAGAGCTGCCATTAAAAAATATGGTGTTACAAAATATCACAGAAAATCATTCAGATTATTACCAGAGCAATACCAATTGGATATATAACTTTTTATATTTGTACTCTAATTAATTATACTCCATGAAGCGATTTGGTTTTTTATCAATTATGTGCCTATTTCTATTAGGTTGTCAAAAAGACTACAATAAGACAAAACTTCCATATCACTTTATACCCAATGATACTTATGCGGTTATTCAAATTAATGAGCTCGGCGATTTTATCAATAACTTAAATAACAATAATATCCTTTCTACCATATATAATAACAATATAAAAAACGCTTCTAAAGCCTTAAAAACATTTAATACTACAGAACGAGTTTTTATAGCCATACCTGATTCTACAGAAACTCAATATTTAATTTTAACCAAAAACGACAGCACACTTTTAAATCTTGAAGGTTTAAAAAATTACTCTACAGAAACCTTAACTAATTTAAATATAAAGAAAACAACACTTGATAACTCTGTTTTATACCATCAAGTATTAGGAAATACATTTATAAGCTCTAATAGTTTAGAATTGCTAAAGACTATAGATTCTAAAAATGAAAATTTAGAACTTTCTCAGTTAATAGAAACCGCAGACAAAAAATCCGTAGCTTCAGTAGTGTTTAAATCTAATGCAAAAGATTATTCCAAATTATTATTTACAGACATCTTTAACCACAAAACATCAAATCTTACGTTGCTCGATTTTAAACCATCTGGCAACAAATTAAACTACAACGGAATAATAACAACTAAAGATTCAACTTTAAACTACCTTAATGCTTTTAAAAATACTGTTCCACAAAAAACAAACGCTTTATTAATTGCTCCGCAAAATACAGGTTCTCTTACTAGTATTGCTTTTGACGATTTTATAGTTTTTAAAAACAACCTAAATCAATTAACAAAATCTAAAGATGATGGTAACACTGAATTTTTAAATTTCACTAATGAAATTGCGCACATAGATGATGCACTTGTATTGCATACCTTAGACCCTAATCTATTATTAGAATCTATTGAAAACAAATCTTTTATTGAAGACTTTAGAGAGATAGCTATCTATAATTTTAACAATCCGAACACCTTCAAAAATAAGCTAGAGCCATTTATCTCTTTTGATGAAGCTAATTACTTTTCAATATTTGAAAACTTCGTGATTTTTACATCTACTATAGATAACTTAAAATCTATAATAACCCATGCACTAAATGAAAACACTTTAGCTAACTATGACGGATTTAATACTATTAATACGTATTTAAGTGATGAAGCTTCAATGTTTATTTATAAAGACTCTAAAGGAATTTCAGATATTTTAAATAAAACTATGGCAGGCTATAACGCCAACGTTGTTCAGTATATAAATGAAAACGATTATACACACATTAATGGTATCATCCAAAAATATAAAAAACCAGTAGCTACAAATTCTGTAACAGAAGCCTTTACAACTACTTTAGAAGCTTCTATTCTAAAAGCACCACAAACCGTAAAAAACCACATAACCAAAGCACATGATATAGTTGTACAAGACGTTAATAAGGTTTTATACCTTATTTCTAGTTCTGGCAACATACTCTGGAAGAAACAATTACAAGGTAAAATTCTTGGTAAAATAGAGCAAATTGATATTTACAAAAACGGAAGATTACAACTTGTATTTGCAACAGAAAATAAAGTCTATGTTTTAGATAGAAATGGTAAAGACGTCTCCTCTTTCCCAATGAATTTTAACAATAAAATCACCCAACCACTGTCGGTTTTTGATTATGATAAACACAAAGACTACAGACTATTGGTAACACAAGGTAAAAACCTAATAATGTATAATGCCAAAGGAAAAATTGTTAAAGGGTTTAATTATAAAAATAACGGTTCTGAAATTTCATCGCAACCAAGACATTTTAGGATTGGTAGTAAAGACTATATTACGTTTGAAGCTGGAGACCATTTAAAAATATTAAACAGACAAGGCAATACAAGAATAAATGTAAAGGATAAGATTAGATTTGCAGATAACGACGTGTATTTATACCAAAATAAATTTACCACCACCAACACTTTAGGACAACTTGTGCAAATAGATACCAAAGGAAAAGTAAGCACCAAAAATCTTAATCTCACAGATAAACATAATATCTTTACAACTAGTAAAACGTTAGTGACTTTAAGCGAAAATCAGTTAAACATAAAATCTAGAACTTTAAATTTAGATTTTGGAGAGTATACTGCACCTGAAATCTTCTATTTAAATGATAAAATCTACGTCACAACTACAGATTTACAATCTAAAAAAGTGCATTTATTCGACAGCCAAGCAAAACCTATAGTAAATTTCCCAGTATTTGGTGTAGCACCTGCAGAACTACAAAAATTAGATAATGAAAAAGGGTTAGAGCTAATTACCCAAAGTGACGACAAAACAATTGTAGTATACAAAATGCACTAAAAATAGAATTTATTTTAATTGCGAGTTTAAAACTAAAGACAACCTTTTATAAATGATAAAAAGACAAAAAGCTTCTTTAAAAAACTGTATTATTCATAAAGTAGGCAACAAATTTAATGGCACAAAAAATGCCTTTTCAGATGCAATTGTTCATTTTGACGAAGCTACTTACAACTTAATTTTGCCTTATCTTTTGCGACCTTTTGGTAACGTTGCCGAAAATTACAGATTTCATCACCATAGTGATGTTGGTCTCAACGAAATTAATACTTACAGCGACCAATTATTTAAAGACGATGCCGATTTTGTAGACATCTCCAAACATATTGTCACGCACTTATTTGAGCAAAGTAACTCAGCTCAAATAAAAACAGGTGATGTCCTTATCTGTCATTTTGAAAATATACAATACCAAGATTTCTTTACCGATGCTATTGGCATCTTTAAAATTGAAAATAAAACTGAATTTTTTCAGACCTATTTAGAAGATAACAACTACGATATTTTAGTGCAAAAAGGCATTCAAGCTAAAAAGGTTGATAAAGGTTGTTTAATATTGAACACCTCTGACATGGAAGGCAAAATAGTCTTCAGTGTAGACAATAATACTTACGATACACAGTACTGGATAAAAAGTTTTCTAAACATAAGGTATCCAGACGATAGTAATCAACACACTAAAAACTGCATTGAATTATGCAGAGAGTTTTCTAAAGAAGTTTTACAACCCAATTTTGGTGGTCAAGAACAAAGTAATTTCTTAGCAAAAACGGTTGATTTCTTCAAAGAAAATGAAATTGTAAACATTGAAACCTTTAAAGAAGAGGTTTTTGACGAAGAAGACCAAATACAATTGTTTGAAGATTATAAAAAAACATACGAAACCGACAATAAAGTTCTCATTAGAAATCAGTTTGATGTTTCTGAAATTGCTCTAAAAAAGCAAAAACAAAAGATTAAAACGGAAATTAAACTAGATACTAATATTCAAATTAAGCTAGATGTTGATGCACCAGATGCTTCTGCAGAATATTTAGAACGAGGTTACGATGAGGAAAAGAAAATGCATTATTACAAAGTGTTTTTTAATGATGAAAGTTAATTCATCAAACAAATTCAGCGTCAAATAAAGTTTCAAAATGTTTTAAAATTTTAGCTTTTACTTCTGCTTCATCCACCAAATCTACCTTCAACTCATTATTTAGAGTTGTCACTGCTTTACCGCGAATACCACACGGAATAATATTATCAAAATACCCTAAATCTGCATTGACGTTAAGTGCAAAACCATGCATAGTTACCCAACGACTGGCACGTACACCCATAGCACAAATTTTTCGAGCAAAAGGTGTACCAACGTCTAACCAAACACCTGTTTCGCCAGGACTTCGCTCAGTTTTTAAGCCGTAATCAGCAAGTGTAAGAATGATAACTTCCTCTAAAAAACGCAAGTATTTGTGGATATCCGTAAAGAAATTATCTAAATCTAAAATAGGGTAACCAACAATTTGCCCTGGACCATGATAAGTTATATCTCCTCCCCTATTTATCTTGTAAAACGTAGCTCCTTTTTCTGCCAGTTGTGCTTCAGAAAGCAACAAATTAGACAAATCTCCACTTTTACCCAAAGTGTAAACGTGTGGATGTTCTACAAAGAGAAAGTGATTATCAGTTACTATACCAGCATCCTCTCTTCTATTTTTAATTTTGGTATCTAAAATGGCTTTAAAAAGTACCTCTTGGTAGTCCCAAGTTTCTTTAAAATCTTTAGTCCCTAGGTCTTTTAATTTAATTTCTTTATTCATCTACAAACTCAACATTCACATCTAACAATAAAGGATTTTTAAGGTACTCAATCCAATTTACTTTATAAGTCACCGTTTTTCTATCTTCTGAAAGTTCAGCATTTTCTAAAGACATCGTTTTAACTGCTTTAGGAAAAGACAATTTTACATTGTAAAAAGCATTTTTAAAATAGTCTATAAATTCTTGGTTACTTTCATCTGCTTCATCAAATAACTCTTCAATCGACTCTTCTCCTTCTTCATCTAATATAGAAATTTCTGTAAGTCTACTAAACCCAGAATCCGTTAAAACATAACCTGTTTTATTATTATCACTACCAAAAAAATTACCTAATGGAGAGTTCTCTTTCATAGAACCAACTTGATCACCTTGTGCGTTTAAGCTTTGTGCTTTTTTAATTTTTTCGTTGATATCTTTTAAATCATCAATTGAATCAAAATTAAGCCCAATTCCCATAGTCATTTCACCTTCGTCTTCATTCATTTTCATGGTCATAAACATATCTTTTACGGCTGCCATTGCTAACTTTTTATCTTCAGGTAATGCTGCAATACTATCTTTATATGTTTCCATAATATCTGCAAATACCATAGTAGTATCCATTACTTTTCCCCCTTCTTTCTTTTCAGAATCTGGTTTTTCTCCACCCATGGCATTGGTCATAGCTGTAACAGCATCACCCATTTCGTAACTAATTAAAAATTGGCCAGAACCATTTTCATTAAAAACAATAGATTCTGTAACATTACAACTCGTTAAAAAGCATACCAGTGTAAAAAGTAAGATAATTTTTTTCATAATTTCTAAATTGATTTTATGCAGTACAAAGATACGGATTTATCGATTAGGATTATTCAATATTACTAGCGCAGCAATTATACCTGGTACCCAACCAAAAAAGCATAAAATAAAGGTGATTAAAAAAGAACCACAACCTTTATCTATAACAGCCAAGGGAGGGAAAATAATAGAAAGGATAACACGCCAGATACTCATAATTTGTTTAATGATTTGATGTACCTATAAGACTAATTTTAATTAAAATTGTTACATTTTTTATGAATTCTTCTCACTTAAATAATAATTAAATTATGTAGTTTCGTTCTATGCGAATAAAAATCCTTGTAATTTTTTTAGCTATCACTTCAATTTGTGAAGCACAATATTCATTTTCGGGCTACACAAACCCAGAAGAATGGGATAGCTCTGTTTATCTTTCTATTGTTGAAGATTACAGAAAAATGTCTGGTGTTTACTCAGAACAAATTATTGCAAAAACAGTAGCCGATTCTACTGGCTTCTTTCAATTTACAGGCAATATGTTAGATACTGAAAACCGTATCTATCGCGTACACGTTGACCGCTGCTCCATTACTCAGCAAGAAATTAATCATTTTAATGGGCATTGCAGCGATAGCGAAACACTTTTATTTTTAGCAAAAAATACAGACACGTTAAAACTCCCATTTTCTTTTGGTAAGCAAATTTTTTGCGAAATAGAATCTAATAATCCCAAAGCAAACGCCTTTATAAAAATAGATTCCTTAAAAAATGACATGCGCTTTGCTTACAGTGAATTTAGAAGTGAAGCTAACCGTAAACTTAATAACAAAAAATGGTTTAAAACACTACAAGAATATGGCAAAGCTCTAAACGAACCTTTAGCAGAAATTTACATTTACGCTTATTTATCTGACCGAAGTAGTGAACTTCATAATTATTATGTTGAAGACTTAAAGGATAATAGTTACTACAATAACTTAAAAACAAGATTAGAAAACACCTATCCTAATACAACTTACACTAAACAATACATGAACGAGTTAGAAGCCGACCGTTACTTGCTAACATCTTCAGATAAAAAATCAGCAACACATTGGCACCTTTTACTATATTTTATATTAGGAATTTCAATCCTTTTAAATTTGATTTTTGTCTATAGAAATTGGAAACAAAAGCAATCTAAACTAGAAGATTTAAAAGCAAAATTATCTAAACAAGAACAGGTTGTTTTAGAACATTTATTAATGGATAAAACAAATAAAGACATTGCAGAATGCCTTTTTTTAAGTGTAAGTACTGTAAAAACGCACACTAATAACATTTATAAAAAATTAAACGTACAATCTAGAGAAGACGCAAAATCACTGTTTATCAGTTAGTTAAAAAATTACAACCTGGTACTAGTACCAATTTCAACCCTTACTTTTTAATAATTCACCTTAAAATCTAAGATGTTTGTTTCAAATTAATCATAAAAAATATTTTATCATGAAACGAACATTAAACATTGCAATTCTTTTAGTTTTATCAATTAACTTTTTCAATGTAACCACTACAGAATTTGGCAAATACAACACAAAAGTTGCTATTTTAAAATTTAAAACAGAGGTTATTGATTATGGTACCATTACTCAAAACTCAGATGGTAAACGCTTATTTACATTTACCAATACAGGTGATGCGCCTTTATTAATTACCAAAGTAAAAACCAGTTGTGGATGCACAGTTCCAAGCTACTCTAAAGCACCTATTCAGCCAGGAGACCAAGGTGAATTAGAAATAAAATACGACACTAAAAGACTTGGTAACTTTGCTAAAACTATCACTGTAATGTCTAATGCAGAAGGTGGAAATAAAATCTTAAAAATTAAAGGCAAAATTGTTGCCGCTGAATAGCGGCATAATTTAAGGGTGCAAAACTGCTAAGTTGTATTGAAACTTAGCAGTTTTGTTTGTTTTATACTTAAAAGAAATAACGTAATTTTGCAGCTTTAAAATAAATAAGAATGCAACTTTCAGAACAAGAATTGGTAAGACGCCAAAAGTTAGACAAGCTAAGAGCTTTAGGGATTAACCCTTATCCAGCGGATTTGTTTCCGGTAAACCACACTTCTAAACAGATAAAATCTGACTTTGAGGAAGGTAAACAGGTAATTATTGCTGGTCGTTTAATGGCAATTAACATTCAAGGAAAAGCCTCTTTTGCGCAATTGCAAGATAGCGAAGGTCGTATTCAAGTCTATTTTAATAGAGATGAGATTTGCGAAGGCGAAGACAAATCATTATACAATGATGTTTTCAAAAAACTACTAGATTTAGGTGATTTTGTTGGTATAGAAGGAACACTTTTTACAACGCAGGTTGGTGAAAAAACAGTAATGGTTAAAGATTTTAAACTGTTAAGTAAAGCATTAAAACCCTTACCAATACCAAAGCAAAAAGATGGTGTTACTTATGACGCATTTACAGACCCAGAATTAAGATACAGACAACGTTATGCTGATTTAGTGGTAAATCCGCATGTAAAAGAAGTATTTGTAAAGCGAACAAAATTATTTAATGCCATGCGTCAGTTTTTTAATGATGCTGGTTATTTTGAAGTTGAAACACCTGTTTTACAACCTATCCCTGGAGGTGCAGCAGCACGTCCATTTATTACACACCATAACAGTTTAGACATTCCATTGTATATGAGAATTGCTAACGAACTATACTTAAAACGATTAATTGTTGGTGGTTTTGATGGTGTATACGAGTTTTCTAAAAACTTCAGAAATGAAGGTATGGACAGAACGCACAATCCAGAATTCACAGCCATGGAAATCTATGTATCTTACAAAGATTATAATTGGATGATGGATTTCTGTGAGCAACTTTTAGAACATTGTGCAATAGCTGTAAACGGCACATCTGAAGCTACTTTTGGCGAACATAAAATAAACTTTAAAGCGCCATATAAGCGTATAACCATGCGCGATTCAATATTAGAATTTACTGGTTTTGATATTTATAACAAGTCTGAAGACGAAATAAGAGCAGCTGCAAAAAGTATGCATATTGATGTTGATGAGACCATGGGTAAAGGAAAATTAATTGATGAGATTTTTGGTGAAAAATGCGAAGGCAACTACATACAACCAACTTTCATTACAGATTACCCAAAAGAAATGAGTCCTTTGTGTAAAGAACATAGAGAAAACCCAGAGTTAACAGAGCGTTTTGAGCTTATGGTTTGTGGTAAAGAAATTGCAAATGCATATTCAGAATTAAATGACCCGATTGATCAGCGTGAGCGTTTTGAGCATCAATTAAAACTAGCTCAAAAAGGTGATGACGAAGCTACTGAGTTTATTGATCACGACTTTTTACGTGCACTAGAATACGGTATGCCTCCAACATCTGGAATGGGAATTGGGATGGATCGTTTAATTATGTTCTTAACCAATAATCAAAGTATACAAGAAGTATTATTCTTCCCTCAAATGCGACCAGAGAAGAAAAAAGTTGATTTAAGTGATAATGAAAAAGCGATTTTAGAAGTTCTAAAAACTGAAAAACGAATGGATTTAGTTGCTCTTAAATCTCAATCTGGTTTAAGTAACAAAGGTTGGGACAAAGGCATTAAAGGCTTAGGCAAACACGGCTTAACTAAGGTAGAAAAAACTGATGATGGTTTGTTTGTAGAATTGGTTTAAAACTAATACACATATTTTGAAAAGGAACTATTAACTAATAGTTCCTTTTTTTTAGGAATCAATTACAAATTTTAATACATTTATTACCAGCTCTTTATAATCTTAATCTCGATTGCATTTGGTATGGTAAAAAACTACGTAACATTCAGCTTATTTTTCTTATTTACTTTAATCTTATCCTCACAGAATATCACGGGTAATTGGAATGTGATTTCTTTGGAGTCTAACGGAAACACCATTAGTTTACCAGCAACTGTTACAACAGCTCCAAACATTAATTTTGATGTTTTTGAAGCCAGTCCACCAGCAGGACCATACGATCAGTATTGGGGAAGATATATTAACGGTAACGGAATTTGCAACTCATTTACGTCTTATTTCCATGAATTCACAACAGAATTTATTACGCTTATCCCTTATTTTGACTCAACGGATAATACCTGTACAACCACAGAAGAAACTGATTTCGAAAATTTATTCTTTGCAATCTTGCAACAACCAGGTAACTTAACTTATACATTTTCAAATAACTTACACAATCTAAGTTTCACAAATAGTCTAGGTGAGGTCATAAACTTAGGGCGGGAAAATGCTATGACCAACCTATTGAGCGGCGAATGGTTTATCCATTCCATTTGGGAATATGATCTTTTATTTGAGAATACATTTGACCCAAATTTAAGTATTATTTTTTCAGATGAAATTATAAACGGACAAAGTAACGTTTTTGGCAGTTCAACTTGTAATGGATTCAATGCCTCTTATGATAATCCCATACAGACCAATTCTATAGTTATAAGAAATATGGGTTGGACGCTTTCAACTTGCAACACTACGGATGAACAATATTTTGAGAGCTCTTACAATTATTTTTTCCATAGATATAATGAGGATATTTATACATTTGAAATTTTAGGTACTGGCTCTGACGCCATATTAAATCTTCATAATGGTTACTTAAGTACAATTACTTATGGTAGACAAGCCTTATCTATTGAAGAAAATTTGGAGTTAACAACCAAATTAATAACAGATTCAGTTAACAACCAATTACATATTATTTCTGATAATGATTTAACAAATTCTGAATATGCTATTTATGATGTTTCAGGCAGACAAATTCAATCTAATTATATAGACGCTTCAAATCGAATAGATTTAATAAATATATCCTCAGGAATTTATGTATTAACCATTAAAAACTCTAAAAATCAGCTAGAAAGTTTCAAATTTATAAAAGGTTGAGTTTCTTTTCAAAACGCTTAAAATTTATAGAATTACATCTTTTTTGTACATTAGCCACAAACCTGAACCTCAATCTATGCGCAATCAATTCAAAAACTTATTTAGTCTTCTAGTTGTTTTAATATTTTTATTTTCATGTGAGGAAGACGACGCTATAACGCCTGTTGAAACACCAAATGTGATTGCCGAGTTTAAAACCAACTTATCTGAACTTAATCTTTTTGAAGGCAACTTAAATGAATTGGTCATCACAGAAAAAGCCTTTGAGTACAATATTAACACTACACTTTTTTCAGATTACGCACACAAACAACGCATTATTGCATTACCAGAAGCTACTAGTCTTCAATATAATGGTGATGGCTTACCCATTTTTCCAGATAATACAGTAATAGCAAAAACATTTTATTACAATGTAGACGAACGCGATTTATCTTTAGGAAAAACCATCATTGAAACACGTATTCTTATTAAGATAAATGATAATTGGGAAACAGGAAACTACATATGGAATGACACACAAACTGATGCCACTTTAGACACAGAAGGTAGCACAGTGCCAATTAGTTGGATTGACACAGATGGAAACACCAACCCAACAACTTATAAAATTCCATCTAGCACAGACTGTTTTACTTGCCATAGCAATAGTGATAGAATTCTACCTATAGGCCCAAAACTAAGATCTATGAATTTTAATGTAAATGGCGTAAATCAATTAGAACAATTTATAAGTAACCAACAATTAACAGGAATAACAAGCAGTGGTTCTGTTAGAAGCTTGCCAAATTGGGAAGACACCTCACTATCATTAGAAACTAGAGCTAGGGCTTACATCGATATCAATTGTGCGCATTGCCATATTCCTGGCGGAACTTGTGCAGATGAGTCTACCCTAAACTTAGCTTTTGAAACTACTTTAGAAGATAGCAACATATTAAACCAAGTAGCTCTAATGGATTATAGGATTTCTTTCTATTTAGAAGGAATTAGCATGCCTTTTATAGGTACAACTATGAGACACACAGAAGGCTTAGATTTAGTACAGACTTACCTCAACACCCTTAATTAATAGGCGTTAAATAAATACTAAAATCGGTTTTAAATTTAACAGATTCTTAATAGATCCGTATTTTCATCCAAATTAATTAAAACCGACTCATTTGAAACATTTATCTATTAAACTACTTTTAGTAGTTTCTGCTTTTTTGGCATTTTCTTGCTCTACTGCAAAGAAAGCCGGAAAATCTAAAAAGGATGCCACAGCAATGGCAAAACCACCAGCAAAAAAACCTGGTAAAAACGACCCAAAACCCTATAGCAAAGTCATTCCTAAAGACGCTAAAAGTGATACAGGTTTATTTACAGTACACACTGTAGATGATAAATTTTATTACGAAATTCCAGATTCTCTATTTAACCGTGAAATGTTAATGGTTACTCGTATTTCTAAAACCGCTTCCGGACTTGGATTTGGAGGAGGAAAGCAAAACGAGCAAGTTTTACGTTGGGAGAAAAAAGGAAAAAAAGTGGTACTTAGAGTAGTATCTTATAATGTAGTTGCTGCAGATTCGCTTCCGGTTAATGAGGCTGTAAAAAATTCAAACTTCGAACCTGTACTTTTTACGTTTCCTATTAAAGCATTCAGTAAAGACTCTACTAGTACTGTAATTGATGCTTCACCTTTATTTCAAAAAGACGTAAAGTCATTAGGTTTACCTCTATTTAGAAGACGTCCTTACAAAGTAACACGTTTAGAAAGTGATAAATCTTTTATTGAAAGCATAAAAAGTTACCCACGAAACATTGAAGCAAGGCACGTAAAAACTTATGCTGCTGGATCACCTCCATCTAATTCGAGTACAGGAACTATTTCAATAGAAATTAATAACTCAATGATTTTGTTACCAGATAACCCAATGAAACGTCGTTATTTTGATGAACGCGTTGGGTGGTTTACAAGTCGTCAAACAGATTATGGACTAGAAGACCAAAAAAGTAAGTCTTTAGAGTTTTTAGATCGTTGGAGATTAGAAGTTAAAGATGAAGATATTGAAAAATTTAAGCGTGGTGAGTTAGTTGTTCCTAAAAAACAAATTGTTTACTACATTGATAGAGCTACACCAGAAAAATGGAGAAAGTACTTAAAACAAGGTATTGAAGATTGGCAGGTTGCTTTTGAAGCAGCCGGATTTAAAGATGCAATTATTGCTATGGATCCACCAACTGTAGAAGAAGATCCAGAATGGAGCCCAGAAGATGTGCGTTATTCTGTTGTACGTTATTTAGCGTCGCCAATTCCTAATGCAAATGGACCTCACGTAAGTGACCCAAGAACAGGCGAGATTTTAGAAAGTGACATTAACTGGTACCACAATGTAATGTCTTTATTACGTGGTTGGTTCTTTGTACATACAGCAGCCATTAATCCAGATGCTCAAAGTCCTCAGTTTAGAGATGAAGTTATGGGACGTTTAATTCGTTTTGTATCTGCTCACGAGGTAGGTCACACTTTAGGTTTACCACATAACATGGGAAGTAGCGTTGCTTACCCAGTTGAAAAATTAAGAGATGCAGAGTTTACTCAAAAAAATGGTACAGCACCATCTATTATGGATTACGCACGTTTTAATTACATTGCGCAACCAGGTGATGAAGGTGTTGCATTAATGCCAGACATTGGTACTTATGATAAGTATGCGATTGCTTGGGGTTACAGACCTATCTTAGATAAAACTGCAGAAGAAGAAAAACCTATTCTAAATCAATGGATTAAAGAACATGCAGGCGACCCAATGTATCGTTTTGGTCACCAGCAGGTTGGTGACATCCACGATCCAAGTTCTCAGACCGAAGATTTAGGTGACGATGCTATGTTAGCGAGTGAATATGGTATTAAAAACTTAAAGCGTATTGTACCAAACTTAATAGAATGGACTACAGAAGCTGGTGAAGATTATGATGATTTAGAAGAAATGTATGGTCACGTAGTATCACAGTTTAACCGCTACATGGGACACGTTGCTAATAACATAGGTGGTGTTTATGAGATGTACAAAACTGCAGACCAAGAAGGTGCCGTTTATACTGCAGTGCCAAAAGAACACCAAAAAAGAGCTATGGCTTTTCTACAAGAAAATATATTTAATACACCAACATGGTTATTAGATAAAACAATTTTTGACCGTATTGAATATTCTGGTTCTGTAGAACGTATTAGAGCTTTACAAGCTAGAACTTTAAATACCGTTTTAAGCTTAGGAAAAATGCAGCGTTTAACAGAAGCTTATACTTACGATAATAAAGCTTATGCTTTAACAGATATGATGAAAGATCTTAGAACAGGTATTTGGAGTGAATTAAGAACTGGTAAAAAAATAGACACTTACCGTCGTAATTTACAACGTGCTCATATTGATAGATTAGAATATTTAATGACCGCTAAAAACCAAAGTGGAAGATCAAGAAGCCCTTACGTTAAAGCTACTGCTGTTAACACCAGTCAATCTGATATAAAAGCGGTTGTAAGAGCAGAACTCAAAACATTGCGAACTCAATTACGCAATGCACGTGGAGGTGACGCTATGAGCAGAATACATATTGCTGATGCTATAGAAAGAATTAATCTTATTTTAGATCCAAAATAATTTTAGTTACATATGAAATTAAAAAAGGCTTCAAGATATCTTGAAGCCTTTTTTATTAATAATGTAAATTTTACTATTAATTTTAAAAACCTCACAGTAATACCAACACTGTGAGGCCTTAGGTTACCAACTAACCCATCATCAAAACTAATCTTCGTCCGTTTTTGTTTCTAATTCGTTATTAATGTAAGCCACATCTCGTGTGTTTTTCTGTACAGCAATGGCAGCAAACAAACTTAAGGTAAATGACATGGCGTAGAAGCCTTTTTCGCTTAACTCTAATGTTGCATTATAAAGCCCTATAGTTAATAAAACAATTGATGCAATAGACGTAAACCAACTAATACCAAAATACATTTCGGTGACTTGTATGCCTTCTAATTTATCTCTAACTGCTTTTTGTACTGAGATAACAGAGAATAAACCAAATAATAAAATAGTAAAATAATACCCTTTTTCATTGAGTTGCATTGTTGCATTCCAAAGTCCAACACAATACGCCACCATACCAATAAGTAAGGCAGACCAAGACGCTCCAATAAAAGCAGGTGTAGGTTTGTTATTATAAACTTTCTTTTCTTTCTTTTTAGATTTCACTTTCTCTTCGTCTTTTAACGAAACTGTTGTTTGATAATTCATGATGTTTTGTTTTAATGATTATGACGCAAATTTCAGATAAAGAACAAGGTTCTGAAAACCAAAATTTCTACAAAACTGACGATATATTATTCTTTAAATTATTATAATATGCTATATTTATTAGGAAATTAAAATATATAATGACGAATAAATGATTGAAATAAATTCTATTATTAGCACATTTTCCTCAGAAGAACATCAGAAATTTGTAAATTATCTTCAACAAAAGAACAAGCGTAAGGACACTAAAAACGTTCAATTGTTTAAGTTAATTGCTAGTGGTAATGAAGATTCAACATCTATTTGCAAAAAACTTTACAACACTAAAAAGAGCAATGCTTACCATGCTCTGCGGAAAAGATTATTTCAATCCTTAATAGAATTTACGGCTAATAAAAATCTTGAAGATGAGAATTCAGTTGATATGCAAATTGTAAAATACATATTAGCGTCACGTACATTTTTAATTCAAAATAATTTTAAAATAGCTTATAAAATATTGGATAAAGCAGAACGTTTAGCCGATGAGCATTTGTTATTTCCAATGCTCAATGAAATTTATCACACAAAGATTCAATACGCTTCAAATTATCCTAAAGTTGATTTAAATGACTTAATACTAAAACAAAAAGAGAACCAAAAGAAACATCAATTAGAAGACCAACTCAATATTGTCTATGCCAAATTAAAATCGGTTTTAAATGAAATCACTTATCAAGGAAAAGTGATTGACTTTGAAACAGAATTAGAAAAAATTCTCACAGAACACAACATAAAATTAGACTCCTCATTGTCTTTTAAATCCTTGTATCAAATATTGGCAATTGCCCATTTCTCTGCATTAGTAACTGCCAAATACTATAAAATTGAAGATTTTGTTTTAAAAAGCTACAATACTTTAAAGCTAAAAAAAGAAACAGACAAACAGTTATTTTATCAAATACATATTGTTTACATAATAGCTAACACATTGTTCAGAAACAAAAAATTTAAGTCTTCACTACTCTATATAGAAGAAATGGAACAATTAATGCAATTAAAAAAGCGCGCCTTTTACAAGGATTTTATATTAAAAAAAACGCTTATTAAAGTTTTAAATCTCAATTATACAAACAAACAAAATGAAGCCATTATATTAACCGAGAACATTTTACAAAAAAAAAGCAATGACCTAGAAACCTTATTAGATCTTCAACTGACTTGTTTTATGCTCTATTTTCAAAAAGGCAACTATAATAAAGCCAAATCAATTTCTTCAAAATTTTACCACACGGACCAATGGTATAAAGAAAAAGCCGGACTAGATTGGGTAATAAAAAAATACGTTGCCGAACTCTTATTATATGTAGAATTACAGGAAAACGATTTATTCTTTTCTAGATTAAAAAGCTTTAGAAGAAGTTACACTAATTACCTGAAGCAAATAGAACAAACAAGAATTCTAACATTTTTAAAATTTGCAGAACAGTATTATTTAAATCCTAAAAGTTTAACTTCTGAAAGGTTTAAAATTAATCTTGAAACATCTTTTGAATGGATTACTATATGCCAAGAAGACATCTTTGTAATTAGTTTTTATGCATGGTTAAAAAGTAAAGTAGAACAAACAGATTTATACCAAACTACACTACAACTTCTTAGTCTATAATGTTAAATAATCTGTTAAAAACACAGTTTGAATTAAACGGATCAACATTTATAATGTCTAAACAGATATAAAATAAAACAAAAACGACATGAAAAAATTAGTAATGATTGCGATAGCACTAGTAACCTTAAATGGTTTTGCTCAACGTGAAGGCAGAAAAGGAATGGACCAAGAAAACAGGTCTGAGTTAAGAAAAGATATGTCTCCAGAGGACATCGCAGATTTAAAATCTAAAAAGCTAACGCTAAAATTAGATTTAACAGACAAACAACAAAAAGAAGTTAAAGCTGTATTTTTAGAACAAGCTAAAGACAGAGAAAAACATAGAAATGAACGTAAAGCTAAGGATGGCGAACAAAAAGAAAAGCCAACCACAGAAGAGTTTGTTAAAATGCAAAATGAGAGACTAGACAAGCAAATACAAATGAAGCGAAAGATGAAGAGTATTTTAACTGCTGAGCAGTACGCTGAGTTTGAAAAAATGAAGCCTAAAAAGCATAAAAAAGGAGGAAAAGAGAGACGAAAAGGAAATAAAGACGAGAAATAAGAACATATTATTTCTATAAAAAAGTATCGCTTAGTCGATACTTTTTTATTTTATTGAATAAAATTATTACATTAGTCACTAAATTTATTAAATAGTCCATAATGAAAAAGTTAATTACTCTATGTTTATTTGCATTTGCAATGTTTTTTGGCAGCCAAACGCTGACTGCACAAAACAGCAAATTAGATGCAATGAAAAAAATAAACGCCACAGCTGCAAAAAAAACTGAATCTCTAAGAATACACGTTAAATTTGGTCCTGAACAACGCGATGACGTTTATGAAGCCTTAAAACATTATGGACAGAGTATTGCTAATTTAGAAGGTAAAGATGTTAGTGCTGAAGAAAATGCTAAAATTGAAAAACAATTAGATGATAAAATTAAATCTATTTTATCTGAAGAACAATACGAGCTTTACAAAACGTTTGACTCGGAAAACTAAATAAAAAAGCCTCACAAATGTGAGGCTTTTTTTATATAAATACATAACACTAATTTTAAAGAGACTTTGCAATTTGCTCTACAGCCGCAATGGTTTCATTTAAGTCTTCATAAGTTAAGGCATCAGTTATAAACCAAGTTTCAAAAGCACTAGGAGCAATATAAATACCTTGATCTAACATACCATGAAAAAACGTTTTAAAAGTTTCATTATTACCTTTTGCAGCGGATTCAAAATCTACAACGGGCTCTTCAGAAAAATGTACAGAAATCATAGAACCAATCCTATTAATTGTATGTATTACATTATTCTTATTAAGTGCTTCAGCAATTCCGTTATGCAAATATTTAGTCTTCTCTCCTAACCTATTCATTAACCCTTTATCGGCATTAATCTCTTTTAACATAGCTAAGCCAGCAGCCATTGCTAATGGATTTCCACTTAAAGTTCCGGCTTGATAAACAGGTCCATTTGGCGCCAAAAAATCCATAATCTCATTTCTTGCTGCAAATGCGCCTACAGGTAATCCACCTCCAACTACTTTACCAAAACAAACAATATCTGCATCAACACCTTTCAACTCTTGCACACCACCTTTAGCCAATCTAAAACCCGTCATTACTTCATCAAAGATTAATAAGATATCGTTTGCATCACAAAGCTGTCTTAGATTTTCTAAAAAACCTTCAACTGGAGGAATACAACCCATATTACCTGCTACTGGTTCTATTATAATAGCAGCTATATCACCTTTATTAGCTTCAACTATAGACTTTACATTTTCTATATCATTATATATAGCTAACAAAGTATCTTTAGCAGTACCTCCTGTTACACCAGGACTGTTAGGTGTCCCAAAAGTAATAGCACCACTTCCTGCTGCTATTAAAAATGAATCACTATGCCCATGATAACACCCAGCAAATTTTATAATTTTATCTTTTTTGGTAAATCCTCTAGCTAAACGAATAGCACTCATACAAGCCTCTGTACCTGAATTTACAAAACGAATTTTATCAATATTTGGCACCATTGCCACTGCTAATTCAGCAATCTCTGTTTCTAAAGCAGTTGGCATTCCAAAAGAAGTGCCTTGCCTTGCTTTCTCAATAACAGCTTCAACAACTGGAGGATAAGCATGGCCAAGTAACATTGGTCCCCAAGAATTTATATAATCTATAAAACGATTATCATCTTCATCATAAACATAAGCACCTTTTGCAGATTTAGCAAAAATCGGTGTTCCGCCTACAGCATTAAAAGCTCTTACAGGTGAATTCACACCACCAGGAATTACGCCTTGTGCTTCTTTAAATAAAGCACTGCTTCTTTGATATAACATATTTTAATTAGGAATAATTAGTTCTTGACCAATAGTAAGGTCATTAGATTTTAACTGATTTCTCTTTTTAATAGCATCTACAGTTGTACTATATAATCTAGAGAGTGAATACAACGTATCACCTTTAGTTACGGTATGCTTTTTTAAAATATCTTTCTTTTTTATGCCTTCAATTATGGTGGTAGAACTTCTTTTCCTTTTAGAACTGGCCTTACCCAAAACTTCCGCATCATACCTATACAATTGATAACGTTCTATTAAGCTAATTAATTTCTGAGGGTATTTTCTATCTGTTGCATAACCTGCAGCACGTAGGCCTTTTGCCCAACCTTTATAATCGTCTGGTTTTAGATTAAAAAGACTTGCATAACGTTTTCTACCTGTTAAAAATTCGGAATGATCCTCATAAGAACTTTCAGCTTTTTTATATTTTCTGAAACATTCTTGAGAGCGGTCATCATCATGATAAATTTTAGCTCCCTTCCATCCATGACACTTTATACCAAAATGATTATTGGCTTTTACAGCTAATCTACCCTTACCAGAACCAGATTCTAAAATACCCTGAGCAAGTGTAATACTTGCAGGGATTTTGTGTTCTTTCATGTTTTTTTTGGCGATATAAGCATATTGTTGTATGTAAACCTCCACTGCACTTTGTGGTTTCTTATCTGCATTCACTGGCTTATCGGCAGTTACTGTAGGCACTTGTTTTTGCTCCACCTTTTTAGTAACAACAGTTTTAGAAGTGGTTGTATTTTCTCGTTTTGTAACAATACCTTTTTTGGGTCCGCAACTAAAAAAAGCCAACACCAACATAACTATTACTATAGGTTTAGATTTCATTTTATACATCAATTAAAGGTTGGTTTTTCCGTTTCAACAATTCATTAACGCCCGCAATACCTTGTAAGCCACCTGTGTGAATTGCTAAGATTTTAGAATTAGGAGGAAAAAATTCCTTTTCAATTAAATCAAATATACCATACATCATTTTACCTGTGTAAATTGGATCTAATGGAATATTATATCTCTTTTTAAATTCATTAATAAACGAAATTAATTCAGGCTTTATTTTGCCGTAACCACCAAAATGATAGTCTGTTATTAATTCCCAATTATCTCGATTTGCAAACTTACGAATATCTTGTTGTAAAAAATCACCTTTTAATGCAGGAAAACCTAATATGTTTTGATTATCGTTTGAAGCATTAATTATTCCAGAAATTGTTCCACCTGTTCCAACCGCACAACAAACATAATCAAAACTCAAGTCTTCTGGTTCTAATATTTCTTCGCATCCTTTTATAGCTAATGTATTTGTACCACCTTCCGGAATTAAATAAAAGGCTTGAAATTCAGTTTTCAATTTATCTATAAAGTTATCATCAGCTTTATTTCTGTATTCTTGCCTTGATATAAATTTAAAATTCATACCACAACGTTTAGCAAATGCTAATGTTGGGTTTAAATCAGTTCTGCTTTGCAATTCTTCTCCTCTAATAATTCCCACAGTTTTATAACCATATGCTTTTCCCGCATAAGCAACAGCTGCTATGTGGTTAGAGTATGCACCACCAAAAGTTAACAGCGCGTTCGCATTGATTTCTTGCGCTCTTAATAAATTATATTTAAGTTTTCTGAATTTGTTACCAGATATAAATGGATGAATCAAATCCTCTCGTTTCACAATTAATTCAAAAGAATTGTTAAGAATTACTTTCTGATTTTCAATATTAATATTTATCAAATTTTATTTTTTACAAAGATAAGTAACGCATTTTAATCATAATCTACAAAATAATGTAAGAAAGAATATACAAAAATCACTTTATCGATGTTTTTTATCGTTTTATCGGTTAAAAATTATTTTTTTTTCACATTTTTTATTACGTTTGGCCATTAATAACAAACAATTAGTCCTTTATAATTAAAATATTATCAGATTATAAACATTATTATAAGAGATACTATACTTTTAAAAACCCTACTTATCATGAAGAATACTTTACATTTTAAGTTATACTTTAAATTAAATTCTTGTATAAGCCTCAATAAAAAACCATTTATTTTCTTGCTATTTATGGCTGTACTATTAAATAGCAATTTAGTTCATGCTCAGTTGCCAATTTTCGATGATTTTGAATCGGATTGGGGAAATTGGAATGATGGTGGTAATGATTGTAATTTTGTTAACAACAACTTAATTAATGGTAACTCTAACATCAGGATTAGAGATAACTCAGGTAATAATTCATCTATGTTTAGTGACAACATTGATTTAACATCTTATTCCTCTGTAACCATTGAATTCCTCTTTTATGCCAATAGCATGGAAAATGGAGAGAATTTTTTCGTGGAATACGATGACGGTTCAACCGAAACCACTATAGCAAATTATATTCGCGGCACACATTTTAATAACGGACAAGTTTACTCAGTTAGTCTAACTCTAGATAATACCATTTATACTTTTAGTAATAATTCTAGATTTAGAATTGTTTGTGATGCTAGTGCAAATAACGATCAAATTTACATAGACGATATAAATATTACAGGAGTCCCTATTAGTGGTGGTAGCGGACCAACTAACGACGATTGTATAGACGCCATCAGTTTAACACCAGACACAAGTTGTATTATGACCACAGGAACAACAGTAGGCGCTACGCAATCTTTATCTGGCTGCGCTGGTTCTGCTGATGATGACGTTTGGTATTCTTTTATTGCAACAAGCACAGATCATGCAATTACTGTTGAAGCTGGTAGTATTAACGATATCGTTTTTCAAGTATTCTCAGGTGGTTGTGGAGGCTCTTCCATAGAATGTGTAGACGACACTGGTGGAGGATCAACTGAAACCACAACGCTATCAGGACTTACAATTGGAACAGAATACCATATAAGAGTATATAGTTATTTTAATGGCAACGGACAAACTGGCACTTTTGATATTTGTGTAGAAGAGCTAGCCCAAAGTGTACCTCCACCACCAAACGACGATTGCTCTAATGCCATCTCATTAACACCATCCTTTATATGTAACCCAGTAACAGGTACAACAGTTGGAGGAACAGAATCTATGACTGGTTGTGCTGGAGTTGCAGATGACGATGTTTGGTATTCTTTTGTTGCCACAAGGCCAGAACATGAAATAATTGTAGAGGCTGGAACGTTATATAATATAGTATTTGAAGTGTTTGTTGGTAGTTGCAGTGGTGCATCTTTAGAATGTGTTAACGAAACATCACAATATAATCCTGAGTCTACAACATTAATTGCCTTAAACGTTGGCACAACTTACTACATTAGAGTATATAGTTTTAATGGTGGTAACACTAATTTCAATGGCACCTTTAATATATGCGTTAGAGAAACCTGTGAAATAACAAATGTTTTGGGGACATCTAGTTTTGCATGCCCTTCTGTGGATGCAGGCGGATTAGGTACTTCTGGTTCTGATATAGACATGAATTGTACAGATGGAAGCACAACACTTGAAGCTAATTATTTAGAGATTGGAGAAACTACAAATTATAAAGTAGAAGCAATAGCCTATAATCCTCCTTATCAATTTGGGTGTTTAGAAAACGCAGTTAGTGTAAACGTTGATGATATTTTTTCTCCCAAAATCAATTTACCATTTGATTTTTGTTTTTATGGAAATACTTATAACTCGTGTGTTATTGGATCAAATGGTGTTATATCTTTTGATGCGGACAGGTTAGCAAACACACCTTCTGGATGGTATATTTCTAGAAATATTCCCCATAACACGAATGCTTCTGATTTTAATAGTGGTGCGAACAATTATTATTTCGGTCCATCGGTTTATGGAGTTCACCATGATGTGGACCCAAGTAAAGGTGGTGAAATAGGTTATCAGCTCATAACTTTAGATACCGGTTGCCAAGCATTAGTCACGGCATGGAAAGATGTACCAATGTACGCTGAAAACTCAATTTTATATTCTGGGATGATGGTGTTATACGAGGACACCAATATTATTGAAGTTTATATCCAAGAAAAGAATTTAGATAGAGTATATTATAATAACGGAGCACGTTGGAACAATGGACGAGCTGTAGTTGGTATTCAAGGTGATAGTTCAACTGCCACAGTAGCCCCAGATAGGAATGCTTTTAGTCCTAATTGGACAGCAACAAACGAAGCATGGAGATTTACTCCAGACGGAACACCTATAACCACCTTAAAATGGTACGAAAACTCAATCACTGCAGCTAATGAAATTATTGATCCTGATAACGATGGACAAATTGAAGTGAGTCCAACAGAAACTACAACTTATTACGCAGAGGTGACTTACAACTTATGTAATGGAACAACTTTAGTAGAGCTAGACCCAACGACTGTAACTGTAACTGGTAAAAAAACATGGAACGGCTCACAAAGCACAGCTTGGGAAAACGCTAACAACTGGACACCAAATGGAGTACCTGACCCTACAAATTGTATCACTATACCAAACACGGGTAATGACCCTATTATGCAAGGTTCTACTGATGGCTATGGCTATAACTTAAGTGTTGAAAACGGAGCAACATTAACTCAACTCTCAAATGCTTCTTTAACAATTGAAGATGTTATTGAAATTGAACCAACAGGTGACATTGAAGTAAACACCAGTGCAAGTATTATTCAAATTACCGATGTTACTACAAATAACAATACAGGTACAGCAAGAGTACAACGAAAAGTAGACGGTATTTCTTATTTCGATTACGTATATTGGTCTTCTCCTGTTGATGTATTCGACGTTGAAAACATCTCTCCAGGAACGCCAAGCTATGGAATATACAAATGGCTACCAACGCAAGCGAATGGCACAGCTGGTAATCATGGTAATTGGATAAGTACACAAGAAAACATGATACCTGGTAAAGGTTATATTGTTAGAGGCTTAACAGGCACATCAATAGCAAATACCGCCGAATTCAGTGGCACATTAAACAATGGTAGAATTACTTTTCCAATATCTAGAGGAAACTATACTGGAGCTAATTACGCTGGTTTAGGGAATACTGCAACTGCAGAAGATGATAACTGGAATTTATTAGGAAACCCATATCCTTCTGCAATTTCTCTGCAAGATTTTGTTGCTGCCAATTCTGATATTGACGGTACATTGTACTTCTGGCAACACCTAACACCAGCAACAAGTGCTATAGATGACCCATTTTACAATGGCTATATGTACAACTATTCAGATAGCGAATATTTAGCTGCTAATAGCTTAGGCTCAACACCTCCTGGCTTTAATGATTATATTGCATCCGGACAAGGGTTCTTTGCGCTTATGTTAGATTCAGCTCCAGCAAACAGTACTGTTAGTTTTAGCAATACTATGCGTGGTACGTATGCCAATAACGGGTTTTACAGAAGCGCAACTACTGCACCAGAAAAACATCGTATTTGGTTAGATTTAGTAAATAGTAGCAATACAGCACTTTCTACTTTAGTAGGATTTACAGATGGGGCAACTGATGATATAGACAGATTATATGATGGGTATTTAATAAGCCAAACTGGTGATCAATTTTACTCATTAGTAAGCAATGAAAAACTTACCATACAAGGAAAAGGCTTACCTTTTGTAGATTCAGAAACAATTCCGTTAGGTTATAAAATTAATAACTCTGGCACATACACAATCTCAATTAATCAAGTTGATGGTTTATTCGCAAATGCGAGTCAGAACATATTTTTAGAAGATACTGAACTTAATATCATTCATGATATTAGAGCTAATCCATATATATTTGCTTCGCAAGCTGGTGTTTTCGATACTAGATTTATTTTAAGATTTACCAATGAATCCTTAAGTATTAAAGACGAAGAAATTATATCTGAGTTAGACATAAGAAATTTTGACAACACTCTGTATGCTACTTCCAATTTAAGTATCATAAAATCATTTGAATTATTTGATGCTACTGGAAGATTAATTCATAAAAACCTTAGTGTAGAAAGTACTAATTACAATTACCTTTCCCATAATTTGAGCAAAGGAACGTATGTTGTAAAAGTAGAGTTACAAAATGGTTCCGTAGTTTCTAAGAAAATAATTATTTAAAAAAAGTAATTAAAAAAATTAAATAAAGGCCTTGATTTTAAGTAATCAAGGTCTTTTTCATTGGCATAGGCTTCACGCTCAAACGAAATATTTCTATAGGCCAAATTCCAATTTCGATATTTCACTATTTTAATCAAAAATTCAATTACGTAAATAACAAAGAAAGGAATAATTAATAATTCAATTTGTTGTTTCAGATGTATTTTCTCATGGTTTAAAAGTATCTTCTTCTCTCTTAACCCTTCAAACTTTAACAATACAAAAGGAAATATAGTTAAACCTATATAACCTTTAGGCACTAGATATTTTGATATAATAATCATACCTAGAATCCATTCAAAAATCACACCAAATTACATTATCTTTGTTTACTATGAAGAAATATGTCCCAATTGAAGATGGAGACTACTATCTAACGCCAGAAGGATACCGCTGTTTTACCGAACAATACCATTTAAAACGCGGTTATTGTTGTGAAAGTGGCTGTAGACATTGCCCTTATGGATTTAATAAAAATACTTTAAAAAAAAAGTAATGCCAACATCTACATTATCATTTAAAGAGCAAATTCTAGAGGGTATTCCTGAAGTACTTCCAGAATTAAAACCATATAACCCTACGATTAATCATGCTCCCAAACGAAAAGCGATACTATCTATAGAAGAGGAGAAATTAGCTCTAAAAAATGCGCTTCGTTATTTCAATAAAAAACACCATAAAGAATTAATCAAAGAGTTTAAGCACGAATTGAAAACTTATGGTAGAATATACATGTATAGGTTAAGACCAGACTATAAAATATTTGCCAGACCAATTGAGGATTATCCTGCGGCATCAAAGCAAGCTGCAGCCATTATGCTAATGATACAAAACAATTTAGATGACGAAGTAGCACAACATCCTCAAGAATTAATTACCTATGGTGGTAATGGTGCTGTTTTTTCTAATTGGGCGCAGTACAGATTAACCATGAAGTATTTAGCCGAAATGAATGACGAGCAAACACTAGTGATGTATTCTGGTCATCCAATGGGCTTATTTCCATCTCACAAAGAAGCACCAAGAGTTGTCGTAACTAACGGAATGATGATACCAAACTACTCCAAACCAGATGACTGGGAAAAATTCAATGCTTTAGGTGTTACCCAGTATGGGCAAATGACAGCAGGAAGTTATATGTATATTGGTCCTCAAGGTATTGTACATGGCACCACGATAACAGTTTTAAACGGTTTTAGAAGAATTCAAAAAGAGCCCAAAGGACATCTATTTGTTACTTCTGGACTTGGCGGAATGTCTGGAGCGCAACCAAAAGCAGGAAATATTGCAGGTTGCATTACAGTTTGCGCAGAAGTAAATCCAAAAATCACACAAGTTAGATTAGACCAAGGTTGGATAGACGAAAAGATAACAGATTTAAATGAATTAGTAACTAGAGTTAAAAACGCGCAGACAAATAAAGAAACAATATCAATAGCTTACCTAGGAAATGTTGTTGACGTATGGGAAAAATTTTATGAAGCCAATATACATATAGACTTAGGAAGTGACCAAACCTCTCTTCACAACCCTTGGGCTGGTGGCTATTATCCTGTAGGATTATCTTTTGAAGATGCCAATGAAATGATGGCAATTAACCCAAAATTATTTAAAACCAAAGTACAAGAAAGCCTACAGAGACATGCAGATGCTATAAATAAACATACCGAAAAAGGCACCTACTTTTTTGATTATGGAAATGCATTCTTATTAGAAGCATCTCGTGCAGGAGCAAATATTATGGCAGATAATGGAGTTGACTTTAAATATCCGAGTTATGTACAAGATATTATGGGACCTATGTGCTTTGATTATGGTTTTGGGCCATTTCGTTGGGTTTGTGCATCAGGAAAACCGGAAGACTTAGCAAAAACAGACGAAATTGCCTGTACGGTTTTAGAAGAAATCAAAAAGAATTCTCCTGTAGAAATTCAACAACAAATGGCTGATAATATCAAATGGATTAAAGGTGCACAAGAAAACAAGTTAGTTGTTGGTTCACAGGCTAGAATTTTATATGCAGATGCGGAAGGACGAATGAAAATAGCAGAAGCTTTCAATCAAGCTATCGCAAACAATGAAATTGGATTTGTTATTTTAGGTAGAGATCACCATGACGTCTCCGGAACTGATTCACCTTACAGAGAAACGAGCAACATATACGATGGATCACGTTTTACAGCAGACATGGCAATTCATAATGTTATTGGAGATAGTTTTAGAGGTGCCACTTGGGTTAGTATACACAATGGTGGTGGCGTTGGATGGGGCGAAGTAATTAATGGCGGTTTTGGTATGGTTCTTGATGGTAGTATAGAATCATCTAAACGACTCAAACAAATGTTATTCTGGGATGTGAATAACGGAATTTCTAGACGAAGTTGGGCCAGAAATGAAGGTGCTATGTTTGCTATTAAACGCGCCATGGAAGCCGAACCAAATTTAAAAATAACATTACCAAACATTGTAGATGATCATTTATTAAAAGATGTTTAATTAAAAACAAAAAAGTTATGAAAAAACTACTCAATTTTACTCCAATGTTACTTTTACTAGTAATATTATCATCGTGCAGTTCAGTTAGAGTTGCCGCAGATTATGACCGTGAAACAAATTTTGAAAATTATAAAACCTTTGCTTTCTTTAAACCTGGTATTGACAAAGCAGAAATTAATGATATCGACAAAAGACGCATATTAAGAGCTATTGAAGCTGAGTTAATGGCTAAAGGTTACACCAAATCCGAAAATCCAGATATGTTAGTAAGCATTTTTACCAAATCTAACCAACGAGTAGATATTTACAACAATGCTTGGGGCAATGGTGCATGGGGTTGGGGAGGTTATGGCGGCTGGGGCTGGCGAACTGGCTGGAACAACAACCAAGTTTCAACTTCAACTGAAGGTGTTCTATATATAGATTTAATTAATGCAGATAAAAAAGAATTAATTTGGCAAGGATCTGGTACCGGAAATTTAGAAATGAGAAATATAGAAAAGAAAGAAGCAAGAATTAAAGAGTTTGTTTCTGAAATGTTATTGTTATTCCCTCCGGAGAAATAACAAAAATATTCGCCATATAATTACAAAGCACTAGTAATAAGCTAGTGCTTTTTTTGTTTCATAGCGTATTTAGCTAGACTTTAAATCTAAAACGTATATCTTTGCCGCCTTTTAAAAGCATATATTATGAAACTCGGGTCAAAAACAATGAAAAATTTTACGCAAAACCCTAAGAACGATATTCTTTCTGGTATAACGGTATCATTAGCAATGATTCCAGAAGTTGTTGCTTTTGCGTTTGTTGCACAAATTAGTCCAATTGTTGCTTTATTTGGAGCTTTTATAATAGGTTTAATTTCTGCTCTTTTTGGAGGTAGACCAGGTTTAATATCTGGAGCAGCAGGTGCTGTAGCTGTTATTTTTGTTCACATGATACAAGAAGGGCACGCCAAAGGTCTCCTTTTTGATACTCCTGTAGAAAATATGGGCTATTTTTATTTATTAGCTGCTGTTGTTTTAATGGGAATCATTCAGGTTTTAGCAGGATTATTTAAGCTTGGTAAGTTCGTTCGTTTAATTCCACACCCTGTAATGATGGGCTTTGTAAACGGATTAGCCATAGTAATCTTTATGGCTCAGCTAGGTATGTTTAAAGAGAACACCAAAGATATTTTTGGTCAAAACATGCGTAAAACAGAATCTAAAGAGTTAGTTTATAATGTACAAAACAACGCCGTAAAAGATTTAATTTCAGGCACTACGATATTCTCAATAGATAATGAATCTGTAAAAAATATTAAAACAAACGAAGATGTATTTGTTATAGCAGACAATCAAGTATATGATATTAATACTAAGAAAGTTGTTTTCAACTTTCATGATGATGGCTTTTATTCTGTAAAGGATAATGGTGTAGTTAAATCTATAATGCAAGGAAACAAACTTTACATTATGATAGGGCTTGTTTTACTTACCATGTTTATAATCTGGGGCTTGCCCAAATTAACAAAGAAACTTCCGGCTGCACTAACCGCAATTTTAATAGTAACATTAATTTCTATTTTTGGAGGCCTTCAATCTATTAATGTTGGTGATTTTATTAGAGATGGAGGAGGCGCTGGTCTTAATGGTTTTGATGAACTATCTAGTAAACTCAACATTGCTGAACTATGGAGTAATTTACCATTTAATTTAGACACTTTAAAATTTATTGCGCCTTATGCCTTTTTAGCAGCATCTGTTGGATTGATTGAAACATTAATGACTATGAATCTAGTAGATGAGTTAACTGACACAAGAGGAAATGGAAATAAAGAATGTGTAGCTCAAGGTGCAGGAAATATGTTAAGCGGATTATTTGGTGGAACTGGTGGTTGCGGAATGATTGGTCAAACCGTAATTAATATTAATGCAGGAGGACGAGGTAGACTTTCTGGTGTAATTATGGCTGTCACATTATTAACTTTTATACTTTTCGCTGACAAATACATTGAGCAAGTTCCAATTGCGGCATTAGTTGGTGTAATGTTTATGATGGTAATAGAAACATTTGCATGGTCCAGTTTCCGCATCATGAAAAAAATACCAATGTCCGATGCCGTTGTATTAATAATAGTCTCTGTTGTAACTGTAGTATTTGATTTAGCCATCGCAGTTTTTGTTGGTGTAATTATCTCTGCATTATCATTTGCCTGGGAAAACGCTAAAAAAATTAGAGCTAGAAAACGATTTAAAGAAGATGGTACTAAAACATACGAAATTTGGGGACCACTATTCTTTGGTAGTATTACTTCATTTAATGAAAAGTTTGATATTAAAAACGACCCAGATATCGTGGAAATAGATTTTGTTGAAGCCAGAATATCAGACCATTCTGCCATTGAAGCTATTTTTATTTTGGTTGAAAAGTATCAAGCCGCTGGTAAAACCATTAAATTAAAACATTTAAGCCAAGATTGTAAAATTTTGCTGTACAAAGCGAGTCCAAAATTTAAAGATGTTATTGTTGAAGCTATTGATGACCCAAGATATCATCTAGCTGAAAATCCTGAAAAATTCACTAAATCACTTTTTGAATACGATATCTACAAAAACAACTAAACTTTAACAAAGCACACTTTTGACATTAAAAAACAGAGCCATTTATTAATAAAGGCTCTGTTAATTTTTAATAATCTAATATTGCCTCAATTTTAGCTTTCACCTTTTCCGTGGAAGGAATCATAGTCTGTTCTAAAGTTGAATTTAAAGGAATGGCAGGCATATTCTCACTACCAATGGTCATAACAGGTGCATCTAAATATTTAAAACATTCTTCTTGAATTTTTCCAGATAGTGCTCTTGCAAAACTATTGTTTGAAGGTTCTTCAGTAACCACTAAACACTTTCCTGTTTTCTTCAGCGATTGCATAATTGTGTCTTCATCTAATGGAAATAATGTACGTAAATCAATCACTTCAATTTGGTCTTGCATTCCTAATGCTTCTGATGCATTCATAGCCCAATGCACACCCATTCCATACGTTATAATGGTTAAAGTTTCAAAATTATCTTGCTTCCAAATTTCTTGTAACACCCAAGCTTTACCTAAAGGTAGTACGTAATCTTCGCTTGGCTCTACAGAGGTTGCACCTTGCGTTCCCGGTACTTTAGACCAATACAAACCTTTGTGTTCTAAAATCACTACCGGATTTGGGTCGTAATACGCCGCTTTCATCAAACCTTTTAAATCGGCTCCATTACTAGGGTAAGCAATTTTAATTCCTCTAATATTGGTGATTACAGATTCAACAGATGATGAATGGTAAGGCCCTCCACTTCCATAAGCACCAATTGGCACACGAAGAATCATACTCACAGGCCATTTGCCGTTAGACAAATAGCAACTTCTACTTACTTCTGTAAATAACTGATTTAATCCTGGCCAAATATAATCGGCGAACTGAACCTCAACAATGGGTTTTAAACCCACCGCACTCATTCCAACTGTAGAACCTACAATAAAGGCTTCTTGGATTGGTGTATTAAACACTCTGTCGTCTCCAAATTTTTGAGCCAACGTTGCTGCTTCTCTAAAAACACCACCAAGTCTTCCTCCAACATCTTGTCCGTAAAGCAAACATTCTTTATGTTTTTTCATTAACTCTTCTACGGCGAATAAAGCACAATCTACCATTACCACTTTGTCTGCTCCTTCTGGTGAACGTGTTCCTTTTTCTTTGGTAATCGGTGTTGGTGCAAAAACGTTTGTAAATAAATCTTCAGGCTGAGGGTCTTCGGCTAGTAACGCTTTTTCAAAATCTGATTGTACTTTCGCTTTCGCGGAATTTTCTATCTCTTCGACTTCTTTTGTTGAAAACCCTGCATCTAGTAATTGTTGTTTTAAGACAGGGTAAGGGTCACGCGAACGTGCTTCATCTAAATCGTCACGATACCATTCCATACGCACTCCAGATGTATGATGATTTAATAATGGCACTTTTGCATGTACTAAAAATGGTCTGCGCTCAGTTCGGATAGTTTCTATTACGTTTTTAATGGCTTCGTAACTTTCTATAAAGTTGGCACCATCTATTGAAATCGCTTCTAAGCCTTTAAAACCTTGCGCATATTCAAAAGCATTCTGTGCTCTGGTTTCGGCTTCGTTAGCAGAAATGTCCCAACCGTTATCTTGTACCAAATATAAAATTGGCATTTGTTTTAATGCTGCCATTTGAAAAGCTTCTGCTATTTCTCCTTCGGTTACTGAGGCGTCGCCTAGAGAGCAGACTACAAGCCCATCTTCAGTCCTTGCCGAAGGGAACGAAGCCGAATTATGATTACTCGTCACTGCATTTTTTAAACCTTGTTTTTCTAAATATTGCAGTCCCATGGCAACACCAGTTGCAGGAATAGCTTGCATTCCTGTTGCTGAGGATTGGTGTGGAATCTTTGGTTTATCATCATCCTTTAAACTTGGGTGCGAATAGTAAGTTCTTCCACCAGAAAAAGGGTCGTCTTTTTTGGCTAATAATTGCAACATTAAATCGTAAGGCTCTAATCCAAATGATAATAACATGGCATCATCTCTATAATACGGAAAGGCATAATCTTGAGGTAATAATTGTAGCCCTAAAGCGATTTGAATGGCTTCGTGCCCTCTGGATGTGGCGTGTACGTATTTAGAAACTTGTTTAAAATTAGCTTCGTATAACTCTGCCATTGCTTTTGCTGTGCAGAGTTTTGAAAATCCTTTTTTTAGTGTTTCTTTTTTCATGTTATGCTGAATTTATTTCAGTATTGATAACCGCGAAAGCAGTTATTTTTTGTCATTCCTGCGCAGGCAGGAATGACAAACTTAAATTTATAAGACTAAGAGTTTCATAGAAATTTTTCCCTTTGCTCTGAATGATAACTCTGTGTCAGTTCGAGTGAAATTGCTTTTTCTTCAATTTTGTCTCACGAACTTTTTATTTTACTTCTCGATACAATTTGCTCATGCTTCACAAATCACTCGAAGTGACGTTATGTACTATTGGACCGTTACTTCCGCGTTAGGGATTGCAGCGGCATCCTTTTTTGCCATTAAAAGCAAAAAAGATATAGCGTAAAGCCCGACCCTTGTGGTAACGCCCAAATTATTTTAAACTAACTGCTTTTCAATTTTAACCATCCAACCAAATTTATCTTCAATTTTTCCTGTTTTTATTGCATTTAGCGTATCGTTAACCTCTAAACCAACCGGACTTTTGTCGGATACATGAATGGTATGTTCTCCCATAGCAATTTCTTGAATGTAAGCAATACCAACGGCTGTTCCGGTTCCGAAGGCTTCTTCTAAAGTACCATCTAAGGAAGCATCACGAATTTCTTGAATGGTTATGGCGCGTTCTGTAACGTCGTAACCTTTGTCTCGTAAAATATCGATGACACTCATTCTGGTAATGCCATCTAAAATGGAACCGTCTCGTTTTGGTGTGATGAATTTTCCGTTGACTTTAAAGAAAATATTCATGGTACCGACTTCTTGAATATAGTTGTGTTCTACAGCATCTAACCATAGAACTTGGTCGTAACCTTTGGCCTTAGCATATTCCGTTGGGCGAATGGCTGCTGCGTAGTTTCCTGCTGCTTTAGCTTCACCTGTTCCGCCTGAGGCTGCTCGTATGTATTTGTTTTCTGCCCATAGTTTTATGCGCTTTGTAAAAAATGGACCAGCTGGTGAGGCCATAATGATGAACTTAAAATGTGTTGCCGCGCGCATACCAATGAAGGCTTCGTCGGCATACATGAATGGTCTTAAATAGAGTGCACTTCCGTCGATTGGTGGAATCCAGTTACGCTCTAAATCTACTAATTGTTTTAGTCCTTCTACAAATAAATCTTCAGGAAACGATGGCATTCCCATTCGGTCTGCACTAAAATTTAGCCTTTCTGCATTTTTATCTGCTCTAAATAGCATTGGGTTACCGTCGGCATCAACAGTAGCTTTCATACCTTCAAATATAGCTTGTCCGTAATGTAAAGCCATGGCTGCAGGATGTGTAGGAATCATTCCCATGGGTTCAATTCTTGGATTTTCCCATACGCCATTGTTATAATCACAAATAAACATATGGTCTGTAAATGTTGTGCCTAATGGTATGTTGTTAAAGTCTACGTTTTTGACTTTGGATTCGGTTACTGTGGTTATTGAAATGTTGTGTTTCATATACTTTGTCATTCCTGCGAAGGCAGGAATCTATTTATGTTATACTTCTTTTGTGGATTCCTGCTTGCGCAGGAATAACAAAACGGGTTATATTATTCTATTGACATCAAATTGCTCAAAATAATCGGCTACGCGTCTTACAAAGCTTCCGCCTAGAAAGCCATCAACCACTCTATGATCGAATGATAATGATAGATACATCATACTCCTTATGGCGATTTCATCTCCGTGTTCGGTTTCGATAACTTCTGGTCTTTTCTTTATAATTCCTAAGGCTAAAATGGCAACTTCTGGTTGGTTAATAATTGGTGTTCCCATAACGCTACCAAAGGTTCCTACGTTAGAAATGGTGAATGTGCTGCCTTTTATATCGTCTCCTGCTAGTTTGTTTTCTCTTGCTTTTCCTGCAAGCTCATTTACGTTAGCTGCAAGTTCTTTTAAATCTTTAGTATCTGCATTTTTCACTACAGGCACAATTAAATTTCCGCTTGGTAATGCGGTTGCCATACCAATATTGATATCTTCTTTTATGATGATGTTATTGCCATCTACCGAAGCATTAATATTTGGAAAGTCTTTTACGGCTTTCGCGACTGCTTCTACAAATAATGGTGTAAAGGTTAAGCGTTCGCCATACTTATCTTGAAACGCTACTTTGTTAGCATTTCGCCAGTTTACCATATTAGTTAAATCGGCTTCAACATAAGCTGTAACGTGAGGCGACGTGTGTTTAGAATACACCATATGGTCTGCAATCATTTGGCGCATGCGATCCATTTCAATGACCTTACCTTTGCCTTTATCGAATTGCAATTGAGGAATGCGATATGCTGTTGGGTCCTTTTCGGCTATTGGTTGCGCGAATTTGTATGGTCTGCCGTCTTCTAAATATTGAAAGACATCACTTTTTCGTAGTCTGCCTTCGTGACCTGTTGCTGGAATTCTGGCTAATTCTTCAAAACTAATGTGTTGCTCTTTTGCTATTTTAATGATTAATGGTGAAAAGAAAAGAGCCCCTTCTGACTTCCCCAAAGAGGAAGAAACACTCTGCTCTATATAACTTTGCTTATGCTCTTTTTTAGGTTTACGCTTTGAATTCGGTTTCTCACTTTTATTCGATGTGATAACGGTTTCTTCTTTAGATTTTTGCTTCGAACTAGATGCTTCTACTTCTAAAATAGCAATAACTTCACCAACTTTTACCACATCTTTTGCTTGGTATTTGGTTTCTAACAACGTTCCTGAAGCTGGTGCTGGGACTTCGTTATCGACTTTATCTGTAGCGACTTCTAGAATAATGTCTCCTTCCTCAAAAGTATCTCCATCAGAAACTAACCAATTGATTATGGTCCCTTCTGTTATACTTTCGCCCATTTTAGGCATTTTTAATTCGAAAGTCATTCGGTTATAAAATTATTAATTATAAGAATTAAAGATAACACATATCACAATTAACAATTGTTAAAATCTTTTCTTATAACATTAAAAAGAAAATAAATCTTTAAAAGATTAATAAACCAGAATATTTAACTTTTTAATTTTAAATTTACAGTTTTAACCAAATAATTTTCTGATGGCTCATACGCTCGATAAAATAGACATTCAGCTTTTATCTATTCTTCAAAAAAACAGTAACCGAACGACGAAAAGTATTGCGGAAGAACTCGGTATGAGCACTTCTCCCATTTTTGAACGCATTAAAAAATTAGAAAAAGAAGGCTATATTGAAAACTATGTTGCGGTTCTAAACAACAAGAAAATTGGTTTAAAACTAACCGTATTTATTGGTATTACTTTACAAGGCCACACTAGAAGTTATTTGGAAAAATTTGTAAAAGAGATTAATAATTTCCCTGAAGTGGTAGAGTGTCACAGAGTGAGTGGTAATTTTGATTACCTCTTAAAATTAGTAGTTGAAGATATTGAAGCCTACGAGACTTTTATTATTTCGAAATTAACATTATTACCTTATTTAGGAAATGTGCAGAGTTTAATTGCTTTATCGACGAGTAAAGAGACTAATGAAATTGATTTGAGTCGGGTGCTGTGATATTAGATATTACGCAGACAACAGCCGTAGCAATCTTTTAATTCAATAACATCCAATAAGATGATGAGATTTCTCGTCGCTCATTCTTCACTCTGTCGAAATGACAAGTCTACTTGTTAAATGTTTCCCGAAGCGTTTTATACACCTCATCTTGAACTTTCATGTTTTCTGGAACTTCACGTAGTGGCTCAACTTCCTTTAATGACTCATGACAATCGGCTGGTAATTGCTGATACAGCTGTGTGCCTTTGGTTTTCCATGTAATCATTTCGTCTGTAACTCCTCTAATTACTTTTGCCGGATTACCAACGACTAAACTTCGATATGGAATTTTAGTTTCGGCTTTTACAAAAGACATAGCACCAATGATACACTCGTCACCTATTTCTGCATCATCCATTATTACCGTGTTCATGCCTATAAGGCAATTTTTACCCAAATTAGCACCATGAATTATGGCTCCATGACCAACATGTGCACTATCTTTAAGTATCATCGATTTTCCAGGAAACATGTGAATGGTACAATTTTCTTGTACGTTGACACCATCTTCTAAAATAATTTGTCCCCAATCTCCACGAATAGCTGCTCCTGGACCAATGTAGCAGTTTTTACCGATGATAACGTTCCCTGTTACTGCAGCCAATGGATGCACGAAACTGGATTGGTGTACTACTGGAACAAATCCATTAAAAGTGTAAATTGCCATATTTCAGTAAATTTGAATTATACCTACAAGGTTTTTAAATCCTTGCAGGAAAGATTATTTATAAGTCTTTAGTTTTTCTTTTGTAAATTCAGATAAAACCAGTCGTCCACTTGTTGCTGCTCGCTCGGCTAAAAGGTCATCCCAATCATCTGTACCTTGCCAGAATACTTTTTTCATTTCTAGCATCGCTTCAGTATTATAAGTGCATAAGTGTTCTGCTGTTGTTTTAACAGCTTCATCTAATGCTTCTGTTGAGTCAAAAACGTGCGTATATAATCCTTTTTGTTTTGCGAATTCTGGCGAATAAAAGGTATTGGCATCTATGGCAATCTGCGACATAGCGCTTAATCCCATTTTACGCTCTATTGCTGGCCCAACTACAAATGGTCCAATACCAATATTAAGTTCACTTAACTTGATGGCTGCAAATTTTGTAGCCATACAATAATCGGTTGAAGCTGCTAAGCCAACACCACCACCAACGGTTTTACCTTGTATACGTCCAATAATAAATTTTGGACATTTGCGCATCGCATTAATCACGTTTGCAAATCCAGAAAAGAAGACTTTTCCTGTGGCTTCATCATTGATATTGATTAGTTCATTAAAACTTGCGCCAGCACAAAAGGTTCTGTCTCCTCCACTTTTAAGCACGATAACTTTAATGGCATCATTTTGTCCAGCTTCGCTGATGGTATTGGCTAATTCTGCCAATACATCACCTGGCAATGAGTTATGTGCTGGATGAAAAAACTCGATATAGCCTACTTCGTTTTGTATTTCTAATTTTACGTATGGTTGTTGTTCTGACATAATTATATTAATCCAAATTGTTCAAAGTGATGGTTTAAATGTTTTCTTTCGAGTAAGTAAGATTCGTAACGATTCAACTCTCCAAATACTAAATTCTTCAATTTGGCATCTGGATTTTCCTTGAAATACTCAATGTATTTTTTGCGTTGTTCCTTAAACTTCTCAATCGCTGTTTCTAAATCTTGATGTTTTAAATCGTCTAGCGCATCTTTTTCTAACTGTGGAAATTGAGAATTTTGTGGAAACTTTCTATAGTTATACAAGCTTGCGTGCACCTTATCTAAAATCTTTTCTGGTGTGGCAATTTCAAAATCTTGAATTTCGCCAGACGCAATTTTATAAGTATACTCTAAATGCTCTATCATATGTTGAGGCGTCATAATTCCCCATTTTGGTTTAGCGTCTGCTTTTAACTTTGATAAGCATTCGTTGATTTTTTCTTCGGTCATTTCAACAAATGTTTCTTGCTTTTTCTGAACCATTGTTAAAATGGTTGCAACAGCTACTAACGGACTATCTTTGTCGGTTTTTTGACTTTCTGGTCGGTTTTCAAAATTAGCATCAAACACCTCAACGTGCCATTTTACAATACCACTTGGATGCTCTGTTGATGACACATCTCTATCTACTTTTTCCTTGCAGGTTAAACGCACATAAATGGTGTCGTTGTGGTATAACGGTCTTAAAAATCGGATAGAATCCAAACCGTAATTTGCTGCTACAGGACCTTTATTTGGATACACGAATAAACCAGCTGCAGCGGAAATTATAAAATAACCGTGCGCTGTTCGTTTTTCGAAAATACTTCCATCTAAAGAGGTAATATCTGTGTGTGCGTAAAAATGGTCCCAAGTTAGATTGGCAAAATTCTGAATATCAGTATCCGTAAGTGTACGCTTGTGTGTTTTTAAAGACATTCCTGGCTGAATATCTTCCCAATGGTATTGAAACGGATGCTGTTCTGCTTCCTTGTATGCTGCATTTTGCTGGTAAATCCCAGTGATTTCGGTAATGGTTGTTGGCGAACCTTGAATCGCTGTTCGTTGCAAATAGTGCTTAATACCACGCATTCCTCCCATTTCTTCGCCACCACCAGCACGTCCTGGACCTCCGTGAACCAAGTAAGGTAATGGCGAACCGTGACCTGTACTTTGTTTTGCCATTTCGCGATTAATCACCAATATTCTTCCGTGATGACTTGCTGCATTTACTACATAATCAGTCGCGATGTTATCATCATAAGTTGCAATAGAAGACACTAACGAGCCTTTACCCATTTGTGCTAATTGCACAGCTTCGTCCATTGACTTGTATGGCATAATGGTACTTACTGGTCCAAACGCTTCGCGCTCGTGAACTACATTATTCTGGAAAGGATTATCAGTTCTAAACACCACTGGACTTATGAACGCACCTTTATTGGCATCTGCTCCAATGGTTTCGATGTTATCTAGATTGCCATAAACCATTTCAGCTTCTTTACTGATGTCTGCAATGGAACTTTTCACTGCTTCAACTTGCTGTTTACTTACCAATGAGCCCATTCTCACTTCCTTAAGTCTTGGGTCTCCAATGGTTACTTTATCGAGTTCTTTTGCTAGTGCAATTTGAACATCCTCAACTAAATTTTCTGGCACAATGATGCGTCGGATGGCTGTACATTTTTGTCCAGCTTTTACGGTCATTTCCTTACGAACCTCCTTAACGAACAAGTTGAATTCTGGTGTTCCAGGAACTGCATCTTCCCCTAAAATAGAGGCGTTTAACGAATCGGCTTCCATAGTAAAAGGCACTGACTCTTTAATTAATCTCGGATGTGCTTTTAACAAACGACCTGTTGCTGCCGAACCTGTAAAAGTTACGACATCTTGAGATTCAACCGTATCTAAAACAGTTTTTACGGTTCCGTTTATAATTTGAAGTGCGCCTTCTGGTAAAATACCTGAATTGATAATTTCTCTCGCTACAGCTTCTGCCAAATAAGCCGATGATGGCGCTGGTAAAACCACTGCTGGTACACCAGCCATCCAATTGACAGCACACTTTTCTAACATTCCCCAAACCGGAAAATTAAATGCATTGATATGAACCGCAACACCTTTTTTAGGCACCATAATATGATGTGCCATAAAGCGTCCACCACGAGACAAATCGATTGGGTCTCCTTCTACGTGAAATGGTTTGTTTGGAAACAATTTTCGTAATGATGCATTGGCAAACAGGTTACCAAAACCACCTTCAATATCTATCCAACTGTCCACACGCGTTGCACCTGTTCTATAACTTAAATCGTAAAATTGTTCTTTGCGTTTTGTAAGGTAAAGCGCCAATTTTTTAAGCATATTACCTCGCTCTTGAAAGGTCATTTTACGAAGTACTTCGCCTCCTTTTGTGCGTCCGTAATTAAGAACTTCAGGAATATCTAATCCTTCAACAGCCCAATTTGTGAAGTGTTCGCCTGTTATAGCGTCGTAAATTGGTGCTCCTTCTTCTTTTCCTGTGGTCCATTGTCCTTGGACGTAGTGTTGTATTTTGTTCATCTTACTTTATACTTTATTCTGGATTCCTACTTTACTCATCGATTCTTAATTCACTTAATTGAATTCGTGAATCTTCGATTTCGCAGGAATGATAAATCATTTATTAATCACTGACCATCTCTGGCTGGTGCGTTAGCGATTGAGGCTTTGTTGAAGCTCCTCGCAGAGAGCGACTGCCGAAAGCGCGACCCTTGTGGTAACGCCCAAATTATTTTAAATATTCACGTTTTCAATCACAGCGGCATAGCCTTGACCCACGCCAATACACATCGTTACCAATGCGTAACGTTTGTTTTGCTCTTTGAGCTCTAAAGCCGCTGAATAGGCGATTCTGGTGCCTGTAACGCCAAGCGGATGGCCTATTGCGATAGAGCCTCCATTTGGGTTAATTCTTGGGTCATTGTCCGCCAATCCCCAAGCTCTGGTACACGCCAATGCTTGCGCTGCAAAGGCTTCGTTGAGCTCTATAATGTCGATATCGTCCATGGTTAATCCGGCTTTTGCCAAAGCTTTGTTGGACGCCTCAACTGGACCAATGCCCATAATTCGCGGTTCTACACCTACGACAGCGGAACTCACGATGCGCGCTAAAGGCTTTAAATTGTATTTTTTCACAGCCTCTTCTGAAGCTATAATAGTAGCTGCTGCTCCATCGTTTAATCCTGATGCATTTCCTGCGGTTACGCTTCCGCCGTCTTTTTTAAAGGCTGGTCGTAATTTGGCTAAAATCTCTTTTGACGTTGTTGGTTTTACAAATTCGTCTTTCGCAAAAACGATTGGGTCTTTTTTGCGTTGAGGAATTTCAACAGGTAGAATTTCTTTTTCTAATCGTCCGTTTTCTTGTGCTTGTGATGCTTTCATCTGACTCCAGTATGCGAATGCATCTTGGTCTTCTCTTGAAATGTTATATTTTTCGACAAGATTTTCTGCTGTCATTCCCATTCCGTCTGTGCCATACATTTCGTGCATTTTTGAGTTTTCAAAACGCCATCCGAAGGTAGAATCATAAAGTTTTGAATCGCCTCCAAAAGCGCTTGATGGTTTTGCCATTACATATGGTCCGCGTGTCATATTCTCAACACCTCCAGAAATGAACACATCGCCATCTCCTGCTTTTATTGCTCTGTTTGCGTGAATAATTGCTGACAAACCTGAACTACATAATCTGTTTACAGTTTCTCCTGGAACTGTAAATGGTAATCCTGCTAAAAGTGATGCCATACGTGCTACGTTACGATTGTCTTCTCCGGCTTGGTTAGCACAACCCAAAATAACATCGTCGTAGGCTTCTTTTGGGATGTTTGGGTTTCGTTCTACGATTTCTTTGATTACTAAAGCTGCTAAATCATCTGTTCTTACAGCCGATAATGTGCCTTTGTAATTTCCTATTGGTGTTCTAATGCCGTCGATTATATAGGCTTGAGGCCTGAGGTGTGAGGTATTTGTATTGCTCATATTCATTTGTTTATTCTTTTTGAAATAGTAACTCTTAATGATGTAATCATTTTTGATAGTTCAGTAATTAATCTTCTATTATCTTCATCTTCATCACTTGAGATATAATTTCTCATTTGAGCTTTTGAACTACAAGAAACGCACTCATGAGCACTATGCCAGGCATTACCTAAATAATTATAGAATTGTTTGTCAGTTCCACTAGAGCCTTCTGCAATATTTAATGCTATTGAATCTGCTGCTCTTTTGAATTGAGAGGATAATTCAAATCGTTCATCTTTTGGAAACTTTTTAACCATTCTATTTACAACTTCTCCATATTCCATTGCTTTAGTATATACGGTCAAATCCTCAAACTTAAAATGATATTTTGATTTTCTCATATTAATTTTCTTTTTTACCACATTCCTCATACCTCAAGTCTCATACCTATGAATCTTCCCAATCCTTTTGAGTGCGATAAACAACACCTTTAAAAAGGGCTACCAGTTCATCACCTCGTTTTACCTCTACGATATTAAATCCGAGTCTGTTTTTTACGTTTTCTATTACTGATTCTGCTACCAAATAATCCCCTTCATTTAATGCTTCAATATGATTTATACTCGTTTCTATTGACACTGCATATTTGCCATGTGTATTGGCCGCAAATCCGAAAGCTGTGTCTGCCAATGCATAACTGATGCCTCCATGTGCTTTTCCCATACTATTAAGCATTTCATTCCGAACCGTCATTGCCACGCGACAACGACCAATTTCGCATTCTAAGATTTCGATGCCTAACCAAGTACTGAATGCATCTTGACTTAACATTTTATGTGGAATTTGTTCTCCTTTCATATTTCAATTTGTCACTTCGAGTGATTTTCGACAGAAAATTGTATCGAGAAGTTTCGCTTGTTCTCGATACAAAATTGCAGAAAAAGCAATTTCACTCGAACTGACGTTATTTAAAAAAATGTTTTATTTTTTCTATTCATTTTTCGTAATAATGGACTACAACGGTACCTATCTTCATGATATTCATTATATAATTCGTCTAACTTATTTACACACCAATCAATACCTTTTTCGTCTGCCCAAGCCAATAATCCTTTTGGATAATTTACACCTTTGGTCATTGCGTTGTCTATATCTTCTGCTGAAGCAATGTTTAAAAACAAAGCGTCTGCTGCTTCGTTGATTAACATTACTAAAACACGGTCGAAAATGGTTTGTGCTAATTCGCTATCTTCTTTTGGTTCTTGCTTTACAGCACCTTCAGAATAATCATAGTAACCTTTTCCTGTTTTTCTTCCTAAATAGCCTGCTTCACTTAAACGCTTTTGTGTAAAACTCGGTTTGTACCTTGGGTCGAAATAAAAGGCTGTAAATACGGTTTCCGTAACTGTGTAATTAACATCATTGCCAATAAAATCCATTAATTCGAATGGTCCCATTCTGAAACCTCCTAATGTTTTTAAACTATGGTCTATGGTTTCAAAATCAGCAATGCCTTCTTCGTAAATTCTTAAAGCTTCTCCGTAAAATGGTCGCGCTACACGGTTTACGATAAAACCAGGTGTATCCTTGGCAACAGCTACTGTTTTCTTCCAACCTTTTATGATTTCAACCGATTTGTCTAAAACTGCTTTTGAAGTTTGCACTGCTGGAATGACCTCAACTAATTTCATTAATGGTGCTGGGTTGAAAAAGTGAATTCCGATACAACGCTCCGGTTTTTGCAATGATGATGCTATGGATGCTATGGATAAACTCGATGTATTTGATGCAATGATACAATCATCCGCCACATAGCTTTCTAATTCTGAAAAGACTTTCTTCTTGATATCGATATTTTCGACGATAGCTTCAATCGTAAGATTTGAATCTGCTAATGCTTTTAGACTATCGACATAGGTGATATTTGACTGAATTCTGTTTTTTTCTTCAGCATCTATTCGACCTTTTTCAATGAGTCTATTTAATATTTTTTCAAGGCTTGCTTTAGCTTTATCTAAAGCCGCATGGTTGGTGTCGTATAATTTTACGCAACAACCTGCAGTTGCCGCTACTTGAGCGATACCGCTTCCCATTGTTCCTGAACCTATTATTCCTATGTTCATATAAATGCCCACGAAAGTGAGTAACTTTTAATTAAACTTAAATTTATTCCTACAAGGTTTTTAAAACCTTGCAGGACTATTCAATTCGTATTCAACTTTTTCTAAAACACCCCTAAAGTCCCCTCAAGGGGTCATTACTGAGACTTTTAAAATGGTAGATTTTTTAAGTCTACATTTCCGCCAGAAATGATGATTCCGACGCTCTTATTTTTAAATTCTTCTTTATTTTTTAAAACAGCAGCAAAAGCTACTGCGCTTGATGGCTCTACAATTATTTTCATGCGTTCCCAAATGAGTTGCATAGCCTCTTTAATTTCTTGTTCTTCAACTCTGATAATCTTGTCTACCAAAGTTTTTATAATTGGAAAATTACGGTCACCTAAGTAGGTTTTTAAACCATCTGCAATGGTATTTGTACTTTCGTTTTTTTCAATCTTACCTGATTTTAAAGAACGATACGCATCATCGACTTCCATTGGTTCTGCGCCTATTATTTTGCAATTTGGTACAAACTGATTAACAGCCAAAGCTGTACCTGCTAATAATCCACCACCTCCAACTGGTGTAATAATTACATCAAGATTAGGATGCTCCTCTAACAACTCCATTGCTGCTGTTGCGTTACCGTATATGACTTCATCTTGATTTGATGGATGTAAAAATGAGGCTCCTTTTTCTTCCTTAATTTTATTAGCCATAGCTTCTCTTGCCTGAGGTGTAGATTCGCATTCTATGATTTCACCACCATAGGTTTTCACAGCATTCTTTTTTACTTGTGGTGCGTTTTTGGGCATAACAATGTAAGCCTTAACTCCCAATTTTTGAGCTGCTAATGAAACCGCTTGCGCAAAGTTTCCAGACGAATGTGTTACTACACCTCTTTGTCTTTCTTCGTCAGAAAGTGATAAAATGGCATTGGCGGCTCCTCGCATTTTAAAGGCTCCCATTTTTTGAAAATTCTCGCATTTAAAAAACAAATTACAACCTGCTATTTCATCTAATAACTTTGATGTTAACACAGGTGTTTTATGAATAAATGGTTTTATTCTGTTATGGGTTTGTATGAGAGTTTGTTTATTCATATTTGATAAGATCCTGAATCAAGTTCAGGATGACAATAAATTGTCAGTTTCCTTTAAAATTTGGTTTTCTTTTTTCAATAAATGCTGCAGCGCCTTCTGCATAATCATTAGTAATTGCTGCTTCTATCTGTAATTTAGATTCTAATGCTAATTGTTCTTCTAAATTATTGGTTAAGGATTGATTAAACGCTTCCTTAATTTTTCCTAAAGCTAATGTTGGCATATTAGCGAGTTTTAAGGCTAATTTACTCACGTCTTCTTCAAAACTTTCTAATGGCAATACTTTGTAAATCATTCCCATTTTTTCGGCTTCATCGGCAGACACTTTATCTCCTAACATTGCTAATGCTAATGCTTTTTGAAAACCAATAAGTCTAGGTAAAAAGAAAGTTCCTGCGCTATCAGGAATCAAACCTATTAAACTAAATGCCTGAATAAAACTTACTTTTTCATGAGCCACAACAATATCACAAGCCAATGCGATGTTTGCTCCTGCTCCAGCTGCTACACCATTGACTGCTGCAATAATTGGTTTTTTAATTGCTCGAATTCTGGTGATAATTGGATTATAATGCTCGTCTAGTATTTTTTTAAAACCTGGATTTAAGTCTGGGTCTGTAACTTCTTTTAAGTCTTGACCAGCACAAAATGCTTTTCCTGCTCCTGTGATTACAATGGCTCTAACGTCTGCATTTGTTTCGCAAGCATCTAAAGTATCTTGAAATAGAAATGCCATTTCTCTATTTATACTATTAAATACTTCTGGTCTGTTAAGCGTGATGGTTGCTATTTGGTTTTCTATTTTTAGTTCTATTGAACTCATAATTTTATAATTATTAATCTTAATGAGATCCTGAAACGAGTTCAGGATGACAACAAGTTGTCACTTTAAACATTTAAAATAGTCAAAAGGTTCTTGGCAATCGTTGCACTGAAATTGTGCTTTGCATGCTGTAGAACCAAACTGACTTACTAATCTTGTATTTGTGGAACCACAATTAGTACATTTTACTAATCGTTTTCCGTTTAATAGCAGGTCTTTATCTGCTTCTGCATTTAGAGGTGCTGCAATTCCGTATTCTTCTAGTGCTTTACGGCCTCTTGGTGTAATCCAATCGGTTGTCCAAGCTGGATGTAAAATCAAATCTACTTCAGCTGTATAACCTGCTTTTTGCATTGCGCGTTTGATATCATCTCCGATAACATCCATTGCAGGACAGCCACTGTAAGTTGGTGTGATTTCGATTTTTACAATATCATTTTCGATAATCGCAGAACGCACCACTCCCATATCCATAATGGATAACACTGGGATTTCTGGGTCTGAAATAGACTCTAATATCGGAACTAGAACCCCATCCACCTTCCCCAAAGGGGAAGAGTTATCACTCGACTGTAATATTTGATTTTCCTTACTCATATTTTTCTTCTTCCCTTTGGGAAGACTGAGATGGGCTTTTTACCATTCCATATTTGGATAGGCGCGTTGCATATATTGTAAATCGGCTAGCAAGTAACCCATATGTTCGGTATGAATGCCTTGCTTTCCTCCTTTTTGAAAGTATTTGCTTTCTGGAACGCTTAACGTTGCTTCTTCTAAAACTGCATTTACTTCTTCGTAATAAGCGCCTTTTAATTTAGTGACATCTACTCCAACGCCTTCAGCAACCATAGCTTTATCAGCTTCGGTTTGATGGAATAACTCATCGGTATACGTCCATAAATCATTTATTGCGGTTTGAATACGCTTGTGGCTTTCCTCTGTACCATCTCCTAATCGCTTTATCCAATCGGATGAGAAACGCTTGTGGTAACTCACTTCCTTGATGGATTTTTTTGCAATAGCTGATAAGTTTAAATCGGTACTTTTTTCCAATTCGGTTAGCATTAAAAAATGATATACATCGAATAAGAATTGTCTTGCCATTGTGTACCCAAAATCGGTATTTGGTTGCTCTACCAATAAAACATTGAAGTATTCACGTTCTTTACGAAGCATTGCGATATCATCTTCTGTTCTGCCATCGCCTGCTATCTTTGCTGCATATTGATAATAACTACGCACTTGCCCTAGTAAATCTAGTGACATATTGGTGCACGCGATATCGGTTTCTAAACTTGGGCCGTGACCACATAGCTCTCCTAATCTCTGACCGAGAATAAGTGAATTATCTGCGATGCCAAGTAAGTATTTGTATAAATTCTTATTCATTGTATTTTAAATTGAAATTGAATTCTAATATGAAGTCGAAGACAATCAATTAGTAGTTTCACTATACTTTCAAAATTTAATTATTCAAGTTTTAACACCCTTAAAGTCCCCTCAAGGGGACAATCTTAAGTATCAAAATATGTTTTTCAATTCATGAGATTCCTGCTTGTGCAGGAATGACAGTTCGTTTTAATTTATGAGTTTCCCGTTTTCACGGGAATTGTAATTTGAGCATAGCTCAAATTACATATGCTTTACTTCATCTGGTAAATCGTAAAATGTTGGATGACGATATACTTTATCTTGAGCAGGCTCAAACATTTCGCCATTGTTTTCTGGGTTAGATGCTGTAATGTGCTTAGATTCTACCACCCAAATACTTACACCTTCGCTTCGTCTTGTATAGACATCTCTTGCATTTTCTAATGCCATTTCTGCATCTGCTGCGTGTAAGCTTCCGCAGTGTCTGTGTTCTAATCCGTTTTTGCTTCTTACGAAGACTTCCCAAAGTGGCCAGTTTTTACTCATTTTAAGTTGATTTTTTTACATATTTTAAAAACACCCCTAAAGTCCCCTCTAGGGGACAATACACCTAAGCGCATTAAGTGTTATTACATAGCTAGTTTCTCTTTTCGTTCTTGTTTCTTTTCGGCATGAGCCATTGCTGCATCTCTAACCCATTTTCCATTCTCCCATGCGTCAACTCTTGCTTTCATACGTACTTTATTCATTGGGCCATGACCTTTTACAACTTGCCAGAACTCATCCCAATTGATTTCTCCAAAGTCATAGCTTTGACGTTCTTCATTCCATTTTAAATCTGAATCTGGAATTGTAAGTCCTAAAATATCAGCTTGCGGAACCGTTTGGTCTATAAATTGCTGACGCAAATCGTCATTAGACTTACGTTTTAATTTCCATTTCATGGATTGTTCGGTGTGAATAGACTCGGCATCCGTAGGACCTAACATCATTAAGCTTGGCCACCACCAACGGTTTAATGCATCTTGTGCCATTTCTTTTTGCTCTGGTGTGCCATTGCAAAGCTTTAGCATAATTTCATACCCTTGACGTTGATGAAAACTTTCTTCCTTACACACACGAATCATTGCTCTTGCATATGGTCCATAAGAAGTATTACACAATGGTACTTGATTGATAATTGCTGCACCATCTACTAACCAACCTATGGCTCCCATATCTGCCCATGTAATGGTTGGGTAATTAAATATGGATGAATATTTTGCTTTACCTTTGTGTAATTGCTCGTACATTTCTTCTCTAGAGACACCTAAAGTTTCGGTTGCTGAATATAGATATAAACCGTGTCCGGCTTCGTCTTGTACTTTTGCAAGCAATGCCACTTTGCGACGTAATGAAGGTGCTCTAGTAATCCAGTTACCTTCTGGTAACATACCTACAATTTCGGAATGTGCGTGTTGCGACATTTGCCTAATATGCGTTTTACGATATTTTTCTGGCATCCAATCTTTTGGTTCGATTTTTTCGTCTCTTGCGATACGTGCTTCGAATTGGGCTTCTAGATTTTTTATTTGTTCTTCACTCATTTTTTTAAGCTTTTAGCTGTTGGCTATTGGCCTTTAGCTTGTTGAACTCTAACTTTTCTTTTTCAAAGTATTATGGATTCCTGCCTACGCAGGAATGACAAATCTTATTTATACATCGAAATCGACAACTACTTTATCTGATGTTGGAACTGCTTGACAGCTAAGTACCAAATTTTGAGAGACTTCTTTATCGTCTAACGCGTAATTTATTTTCATTTCTACTGTTCCTTCTTTAACTTCGCATTTGCAGGTGCTACAAACACCACCTTTACAAGCAAATGGTAAATCTGCTCCTGCTCCTAGTGCAGCATCTAAAATATTATCGTATTCTTTGGTCATTGTGAAGGCGAATTCTTTTCCTCCATCTACAATGATTACTTCAGTACCTTCAACATCTTGCTGTGCTAAACGTTCTGCACGTTTTATGTCTTCTTCTGACAATCCTGTTACAAATAACTCAAAATGCACTAATTCTTTTGGTAATCCTGCGTTTATTAAATACTCACTTACGAAGTGTACCATTTTTTCTGGACCACAAAGAAACACTTCGTTTGTATCTGGAATATCGATAAACGTTTTTGTTAGTACTTCCATTTTTTCGTCATCAAAACGCCCATTAAACAGCTCAATATCGCGCTTTTCTTTGGTTAAGAAATAATAGATTTCTAATCTACCGAAATAGGTGTTTCTAAGCTGCTCCAAGGCTTCCTTAAAGATAATGGATTTTGCGGTTTTATTTACATAAAACAACTTACACGTGGCATTAGGCTCTGCAGATAAATGTGCTTTTAGCATTGAAAGTATTGGCGTGATGCCGCTTCCTGCTGCAAAAAAAAGATAGTTTTTTGATTCATTAGGATTGCACTCTATGCCAAAAGTTCCGCTTGGTGACATAACTTCTAGTTCGTCTCCAACTTTCAATTCATTATTCACAAACGTTGAAAACTTACCACCTGGAATTTGTTTAACCGCAACTTGCCACTTGTTATCGTTTGGACCTGTACAGAGTGAGTATGAACGCCGAATATCTTCGCCATTAATATCTGCTTTAAGCGTTAGATGTTGTCCTTGACGGAATTTAAATTCCTTCTCCAACGCTTCTGGAATATTAAAAGAAACTACAGAAGTATCTTCTGTCTCTTTGTAAATGTCTTTAATTCCTAATTTATAAAACTCTGCCATTAACAGTTATTATCTATTACTTAATTTTTAAAGATTTATCCGAAATCGTTTTCGGAATATTATTTTAAAAAAAAACTAACACTTGTTAGTTTTATAAACAAAACTACAAAAAAATTAATCGATTTTAGTGTTAATGTCATTTTAAGACTCTATAACTTAATAAAACATCAGTTTATGATGCTATTCTTTAGCAATTCCATTAATGAGAACATTAATTAAATCGTCGGTTAAAGCTTCTAGATTGAGTTGTTCTTTTTTTGGTATCCAGATGTAGAGCGAGCGCAGCGTAGTAAGAATAGAAAACATCATCACTTCTGGTTTTATGTTAATGATTTCATTTTTAGTAATACCATCAATTAAAATAGTTTTAAAATCGTCTTCGTATGTATTACGTAGTTTTAGATAGTATTGTAATTTATCTTTGAGGTGCATCCAATCATTATTTAGGGACGCCATGCCATAAATATTTTGACTTGAAATATTAACATGAAGCTCTATAATTTTCTTGAGTTTATCAATACTATTAACACCTGAAGATTGAATTTGCTTCATCTCTTGAGTAAAGGCTTCTGCTAAAGAAATAATGATTTCGTTTAAAATATCTTGTTTAGAATTGATATGATTATAAAGACTAGCTGCTTTTATACCCATTGCTTTTGCTATGTCTCTCATGGTTACCGCACTATATCCTTTTTGTTTAAAAAGTTTTGCAGCAACTCTTATAATTTCTTCTTTACGTGTTTCAGTCTTCATGAACGATTTAAAACACTAAGGTAAGAAGATTTTTATGCTTCTTATTAAATAATGTAACTTTGGTTACGCTGGGTTCTTAATGCTTTTTAGAATTTTGACAAAAATTATAGACTATGGGATTATTTAATGCTTTATTTGGAAAATCAACTAACAATGTTGCAGAATATATTGAAAAAGGTGCTGTAATATTGGATGTGCGTACCAAAAGTGAATATCAAGGCGGACATATAAAAAACGCTATTCATATTCCTGTACAGGAATTAGGCAATAGAATTAATGAGATTGTAAGGTTAAACAAACCCGTTATTGCTTATTGCGCAAGCGGCATGCGTTCTGGTAGTGCAACAAGCTTATTAAAATCTAAAGGTGTAGATGCCATAAATGGTGGTGGAATTGGTAGTCTACAACGAAAATTAGGTTAAGTCTTAGTCTAAAAAATCTTCGAGATTATTAAGTTGATTTATACTTTCTACAGGCTTTTGATTGTACTCTAAAGTCCAACCCAATGAATTAGTTAACATAAAGAATTTAGAAAGTTCACTGATTAAACGATTTTGAGCGTTGGATTTTAAATCGGATGCTTCAATTTTTTTTAAAAGAGACTGACTAACGGTCTGTTTTATCTTATTATAATCGCTTGCTTCAAATTGATTTAAATAATCTGATTGAATATCGTAATATTCAAAATCTGGACTGATTTTTATTTCCTCTTTTGGGATTTTTATAATTTGAAGTGTTTTGGTACCTTCATCTATATTGTATTCTATTTTACTTAAGTCATAAGCAACAGTAACATCTGCATTTACAACTACAAGGGCTTTTTTGTCTGCTGAAAGATACTCTCCAAAAATGGCTTTTGAATTTTTGTAACTAAAGACTTCAGAAAAGTGTCCTTCTGTGACTACCAATTTACCAACATTTTTAATTTGTTCTTGGATAAGAGCACTGTGCTCTTCAATCACCATTTTATCCTCTCTTTTATCATCACAATATTTAAACGTGAAAATGACAATAATTGCGATAATGATACCAAATAGTATATTTTTCATAAGTCAATTTATATATTTTACAATTTTACCATAGCAAAATTGATTATAATTAAATCTTGTTTTTTTGCGTTATATCGTATTTGAGTGTGAATTGTCTATAAAAAATGCATCACATCAATATTATGTACAAGTTTCGTTTCTAAGGTTTTAACTTAGTTGTAGCATAAGCAAATACAAATTTATGTATTTGACGAAATCCCTCTAATCTAAAAAGTGAAAATTATGTTTAAAACTATATGCACACTACTTATCACCTTCTCAACTCTTAATGGTTTTAGTCAAAAGATTACCTTAGTAAAAAACACACATCCACAAGCCAAGGAATTAAAACACAACCTTAACAAAACAAAAGATAGTTTAATTTTAGAATGTGACAAAAAAATAATTGAAGTTGATTTTTTTAATGAAGATTTTGAAAAAACCGTTTTAGTTAATGATTTAAAAACTAAAATTTCCCTAGAAGACATGCCTCAAGGTAAATTTATTATTGAAGCAAAACTTACCAACAAAATTATTTTAATAGATTTAATAAAACACGAAGATTTTTCTAAAGATATCGCTTATAATAATGAACCTGCAGAAGGCCAAGGCATGATGTTAGATGAAACTTTAAATGTTATTAAAGTCGCACCAAAGATAAGTATATCTTACATTCTCACTAGAGAAAAAAAATCACATCAAAATACTAAACCCAATAAATTTTATTGGGTTATATTACAAGTTAACAATCAAAATGGCTCGAGTAAAACTATGAAGCTAGTCGATCAGAATTCTGTCGACAGAATGATTGCAAAACATAAAAGTGAACTTAACAGTGATAGCGGCAAATTTAATGAATTAACTATTTGGGAAGTATACAACACTGCTGACTTTATGGAGAACCAAGTTTCTAACCCAGATTACGTTTATACATCCACAACCAAATCCTTTAATACAACTCCATATTATTCTACAGCAACCAGTAATAGTCTTTAAAATGTAAAATATTAATATCCATTAGTATTAAATTTAAATAATTGTTATTACGCTCCCAAGATTGGACACTTTTACAAACCATCTAATCAACTGTATAACAATATTATAAAAACAAATAATTAAATATTATATACCTTAAATAGCGTTGTTCAATGTCTTATTTTATACTATTAAACGCTACGGAATATACATCAACTTGTTAAATATGTAGCACGTCCTTTTTTAGAAAGTGCTAATTATAAAGGAAATACCTTTGATTTTAACGAGGAAATGTACATATTTGTAGCATTGTTTCCCCAAAACAAAACCTACTTATTATGAAAACCCTATACACATTTGTATTCTTACTTTTGGCATCTTTAGTTTATGGCCAGAAATCTACGTTGTATCAAAACGTAAATGTAAGAGCAAAAGAGCTTAAACACAATCTTAATAAAACAGGAGATAGTCTCATTTTGAAATGCGAACGAACTATCTATGAAGTCGTTGTTTTTAATGACGATTTTGAGCGTGTTGTTAAAGTAAGAAACAAAGAAATAACTATTCCTATTGCAGACGTACCAGTAGGTAGATATATTGTAGAAGCATTATTAAGTGATAAACTTATAGTTATTACACTTTTAAGAAACGAACCATTTGAGCTACCAGATGTTGCACCAATAGTTACAGATACCTCTGATTTATTTGGAACAAAAACGACATCCAAACAAGAGCTTATTGCAAAGGCAGAAACACCTGTAATTAAGGAAGAAATTATAATAGCAGAGACTAAGGCGCCTGAACAAGAAATAACTAATACTCAAATTGTAACTAAAAACACGGACTTAGCCGATGCAGGTAAAAAGGCTGAAAAAAAACCAAGACTTACAAGAAAAGTTACCTACACTAAACCAAAAAAACCAGCAGAAAGCAGTTTATCTTTATTTAAGGCTGAAGAACAACCTAGTAGAAGATCAACCAGAGCTGATGATGATGGCGCAAGAGCTAACAGAATTGTAAGTAAATATTGGGTAGAGTACAGAATTAACAATGGTCAAAATTCTCAAAAAGTACTAAAACTAGGTGATCAAGACACCGTAGATTACATGATTAGAAAAATAGAAATTGACAAAAAGACTAAAGCTGGTCGCTTAAACGAACTTATTATTTGGACCGTTTACGACCCAACTAAATTTGTTAAGCACAAAAAAATGAATAAGGATAATTTTACCTCAATACCTTCTGAGAGTTTTAATATAGAACCGTATTACGCTATGGTTAATAATCCTAACAACATATAAATCAAGTCTTTTTAAGCTCTAATTTCTCCGCAAAATAATCACAGAAATCTTTCATAGTAGCCGTCATTTTTTCGTCTTGCGTTGCTCTTAAAAAGGTATCACTCATTGTAACTAATGTTTGATGAAAAAATAATTTCATTTCGTCTACAGGCATATCTTTTGTCCATAAATCTATTTTTAAAGTTTCTTGAGCCTTACTATCCCAAACCGATAACATAATGGCTTTAGCCTCTTCGTTACTTACTCCTCCATCTTGTGCCGACCAATTTAATTTTTCTGGCACACGGTTTTCATCAAGTTCAACGTTTAATACAATTTTAGATTTTATAACTTTAGACATTACTTTTTGGGTTTAAATTTTGCTTTGGTAAAAATTTCTTCAGGTTCGGTTTGCATAATATTTAAAATACTAGCTTCTGTATTCTCTGCATATGCCTTAACTATCTGCCAACCTATATATTGCCCTAAACGTCCAGGCGAATCATTATCTAATTCTAACCCAAACTTACTAAATGGGGCATCTGCAATAAAACGACTTGCCAATTTAGCATCAGTACTATATAACATTTCTTTTTCTATAAAATGACTCCATATCTGACTTTCATTAACTTCTGCCCATTTTAATTGCATATCAGAATATCCGATTTTTTCCGCGTCAGTTTTAAAAGGAATTATAACATCTTTGAAATAAAGCAGTTTTCCAAAATAAATCATTTCGTCTAAGAACGTACTTCGTTTAGTTTGAAACATATATTTAGACGCGTATTTACCAGTAACATCAGAAATAATTTGATTTTTCTCCATATTTGAAGCTATATACATAGGTATATTTTGATAAAACTCATGATCAGCCCCTAAATAATTATCTAATGCCACAAGTACTATAGAATCGTTTACAAATGTTTTATTTCTATAATCAACATCGTTCGTTAATGTTATTACTCTTGGTATCTTGAATGCTTTATCATAAAACTTAAGATGCTGAAATAAACTTTTAAATTCCTCTTTTATACCTTTAAAATCAGTAAACTCTAGTTGAACTTCATGCAGCAATACTTTTTGTAGACTATCGTTCATTTTTTCAACCCAATAAGTATCAGAATTTGTTGAAAAGAAAAATGGATAAGCACCTTTTAATTGACCTAAATCTTCTGGTTTTGCCTCTGCAAACGCTTTATCAAAACGTTCTACATCAAAATTAACCTCTATTTGAGCGATTTCTTTTTCAACCTTTGATTCCTTTTCACAAGAAAAAAGTAACAATCCTAGTATTATTACATAAAATCTTATCTGCATTTTACAAAACATTTTTAATCCTAACACGTTTGCTTTATTTTTGTTGTACAAAGGTACACTTCTTTGAATTAAAAACTGAAAAATTATGCAAACAGAAAATATTGTAAATCATATTGTAAATTGGTTAAAGGACTATGCTACAAAAGCAGGCGTTAAAGGATTTGTTGTTGGTGTATCTGGCGGAATAGATTCTGCCGTAACCTCAACACTATGTGCAGAAACAGGCTTAGACGTCCTTTGTATTGAAATGCCAATTCATCAAGCCGCAAGTCATGTCACCAGAGCCCAAGAACATATTGCACAATTAAAACAGCGCTATGCAAACGTTAAAGATACACGTGTAGATTTAACACCTGTTTTTGAAGAATTTAAAACTGAAGTAAGTTTAGAGGGTAAAGATACTACAGTAAATATGGCATTAGCAAATACAAGAGCTCGTTTACGTATGACTACGCTTTACTACCACGCTGGCCTTTTAGGGCTTTTAGTTGCAGGTACAGGAAATAAAGTGGAAGATTTTGGTGTTGGTTTTTACACTAAGTATGGTGATGGTGGCGTAGACTTAAGTCCAATTGCAGATTTATTAAAGTCTGAAGTCTACAAAATTGGAGATTATTTAAAAGTACCAGATTCAATTATGAAAGCTGCACCAAGTGATGGATTGTTTGGTGACGCACGTAGTGACGAAGACCAAATCGGTGCTTCTTACCCAGAATTAGAATGGGCAATGCAAATGAAAGATGAAGGCAAAAGTGCTGAGGATTTTGAAGGAAGACAACATGAAGTGTTTAAAATTTTTACAAGGTATAATACCTCAAACAAACATAAAATGATAGCCATTCCTGTTTGCGAAATCCCTAAAAATTTAAAATAAAAATTGCGTTTAAGGTAATTAAATAGTGAAAATTATCATTTTTTAACTATTTTTGACTAGCAAGCCCCACACATTGTATTGATAATAGCTCATTAAGACAAAACAAATTCCTAACAAAAATTAAATACAATTGTAATGATACATATTTTACTTGTTGATAGTCATCCCATAGTACGCAAGGGACTAGAGCTGTTTCTTAATAGTAAACCAGACCTAAAAGTTATAGGAAGTTTAGAAAGTGGTATTGAAATATTTGAGTTTGTAAGACGTAATAATGTCGATGTTATAATATCTGAAATTGATCTTCCCGAATTAAATGGTATTACAGCACTAAGAGCTATTAAAAAAGAATACAAATCTGTTAATGTTTTAATGTTTAGCCATCAGCCTGAAGAAATTTATGCTATTAGCACATTAAAAGCTGGTGCATCTGGTTATTTAAACAAAACAGCTAGTGTTGAAGAAATAGAAAAAGCTGTAAGACTTATACATGCTGGTGAGACTTCTTTAAGCGATAAAATGGACAAACATTTGCGCTATGAAGATACACGAAAAAGCAGAAGTAGAATGTTTAAAAAATTATCTACTAGAGAAGTTGAAGTACTTAAACTACTCTCCATTGGAAGAAAAAATAAAGAAATTGCACAAGAATTAGATATAAATGAAAAAACAGTAAGCACGTACAAAGCACGCTTATTTAAAAAACTAAGCGTGAATAATATTGTAGATTTAATTCACCAAGCGAAACATCATAATTTAGCATAAGATAAATTCTTTCTTTATACAAAAAGCCATATAAAATATATGGCTTTTTTATTTTATAAAACTATTTAAAGTTTAACCTACCACCTTTCCAAGTTTTCTAGATAGTAACATCTTAAGACCTAAATAATCTTTTACATCTGAAATAATAGTACGTAAATCTGCATTTTCATTTAAAGTTTCATTTTTATATTCTGCTACTTTTAAATCTATTAAATGACAACGTAAACTAAGTATAGTCTGACTCACTAATTGCGCTACAGAATCTTTCTTTTCTTTAGGTACAATCATATTACGTTGCCAATCATGCAAACTATAACGTTCATCCTCCATTAAGATAGTAGTTATTGTATTTGCAGAATCTTGATCTAATTGATTAACAAAATTTTTAGTTGAAAAGTTTTCATCTTGATTTAGTTTATCAATTAAAGAATAATAGAGCGCTTTAAATTGCGGATTAGAAAACTGCATTTCGTCTTCTTGTAGGTCTAAATATATTTTTTCAAAAACTCTAGCTTCTTGTTGCACTTGTTCTAACACTAACTCTTTAGTAACCTCATCTTCTTTTAACATTAAATCTTCAAACTGCTCCGTTCTGTCTCCATAAAGCATTAAAATCTCAATAATTTTTCGTTCTAATTCAAACTGAACATCAACTTTGCTATTAGTTTTTGGTTCATTTTTCACAACCTGAAAAGCCTTTTGGTCTTGCTCATATGTTTTATTAGCTTCTGCATTTTCTTTTTTATTAATCTGCGCGAGCGTACTAAACAAAACATTTTCGCTAATATCCATAATGCGTGCACACTCTTGGATGTAAACTTCTCGTTTTATTTGATCAGGTATTTTTGCTATACTATTTACAATATCTCTAATGGTCTCTGCTTTTTTTATAGGATCATTATTAGCTTCTTTAACCAATAGAGATGCTTTAAACTGAATAAAATCTTTTGCATTTTCTTTTAAATATTCGGTTAACTCTTCTAATGTATTAGATTTTGAAAAACTATCTGGATCTTCGCCATCTGGAAACGTACAGACCTTTACATTTACGCCTTGTTCTAGTATTAAATCGATACCACGTATAGAGGCTCTTATACCTGCTGCATCACCATCAAAAAGTACCGTAATATTATTTGTAAGTCTATTTATTAATCGTATTTGATCTGCAGACAAAGCTGTACCAGAAGATGAAACCACATTTTTAATTCCAGTTTGATAAAACTGAATGACATCTGTGTATCCTTCTACCAAATAACAATTATCTTCTTTTGCAATACTCTGTTTAGCGTGGTATAAACCATATAGTACTTTACTCTTATGGTAAATTTCACTTTCTGGTGAGTTTAAATATTTAGCTGCTTTTTTATCATTTGTTAAAATTCGTCCGCCATAACCTAGAATGCGCCCACTCATGCTATGAATAGGAAACATTACTCTACCTTTAAATCTATCAAAGTGCTTCTCGCCTTTTACAATAGTAAGACCTGTAGCAGCTAAAAACTCTAATTTATAACCCTTACTTAATGCCTCGTCTGAAAACGCTTGCCACTCATCTAAAGAATAACCTAACTGAAATTTCTTAATAGTTTCTTCTGTGAAACCGCGCTCTTTAAAGTAACTGAGACCTATAGCTTTACCTTGATCGGTGTTATGCAATACATTTTGAAAATAAGTATTAGCATACTCACTTACTAAATACAGACTTTCTCTTACATTTTGCTTTGCTTTTTCTTCATCTGTTCTCTCAGTCTCCTCTATTTCAATATTATATTTTTTTGCTAAATACTTTATAGCTTCTGGATACGTAAAATGCTCATGTTCCATTAAAAAAGTCACAGCATTGCCACCTTTTCCACTTGAAAAATCTTTCCATATTTGTTTTACAGGAGAAACCATAAAACTAGGCGAGCGCTCGTCACTAAAAGGGCTTAAACCTTTAAAACTACTTCCTGACTTTTTTAATTGAACAAAATCACCAATTACCTCCTCTACGCGAGCAGTTTCAAATACTTGTGCTATGGAACTTTGAGAAATCAATATTTTGAAATTTAAATAGTCTGTAAATTTAAGAAGATATTTCGGTAATTAATAAATCAGCATTACATATGTTAAACAATAAATAATTGACTAATCTAATTAAACCTGATTTGTTAAATTTACAACATGGACGATAATTTTACAGATACTAAAAGTAATGTAGCCGCCAAACCTAAAACGAGCAAAATATACAAGAAAAAGCGGTACACAATACCAATAATTATTATTGTAATTCTCATTAGCTTAAGAATATATTTACCTTATTATGTGAAATCTGAAGTTAATAAAGTCTTAGCTAATCTTCCTGGTTATTTTGGAAATGTTGAAGATATAGACATTTCATTATTTCGTGGCGCTTATGTTATTAACAATTTATACTTAAACAAAGTAAACGCCAAAACGCAGGTACCTTTTTTAAATTTTCCTAAAACTGATATTTCAATAGAATGGAAATCAATTTTAAAAGGCGAAATAGTAAGTGAAATTATTATGACTGATCCTGAGATTATTTATGTTATGGAAGACCAACAAACGGAAGGTGCAAATCCAGATACTGATGATTGGACCACTGCTTTAACCGATTTAGTCCCAATAGACATTAATAATTTTGAAATACATAACGGAAAAATTGCATTTGTAGAACTGCAAGCCAACCCAAACATTGATTTGCACTTTAACCAGTTAGAGTTATTTGCTAAAAACCTAAGAAACGTATCTTCGAACGACAGAATATTGCCTTCTCCTATACACGCAAGCGCAAACTCTATTGGAAATGGAAACATGACATTAAATGGCAACATTAACTTAATTAAAGCAATACCTGATCTTAATATTGAATTTGGACTTGAGAAAGCCGATGTTACCTCTCTAAACCCTTTTACACAACATTATGCTGGTATTGATTTTGAATCTGGAACTTTTGAATTATTCAGTGAAATAGCCATTGCAGATGGTTATATAAAAGGGTATATGAAACCATTAATTACAGACTCTAAACTAATAAGCAAAGAAGATAGTTTTTTAAGTGTACTATGGGAAGGTTTTGTTGGTTTCTTTAAATTTATTTTAAAAAATCAACGTACGGATACTTTAGCAACAAAAGTACCTATTGAAGGTGACCTTAATAATGTTGAAGCAGGTGTTTTTCCTAGTATTATAAATATATTTGAAAATGCCTGGATTAAAGCCTTTAAAGGTACGGTTGACAACGATATAGAATACGAAGATGCTTTTAATGAGAACAATTAAATTTCTTCATTATAATTAAAAAGATAAAAGCCTAAATACATTATTGCATTTAGGCTTTTAAAATTGATTGATTGATTGATTGATTGATGAGTTTCTCTTAGTCCATATCAAATCTAAGTCCTACTGATATGTTATTTTGTTCTATTGTTTGATTTTTAAACAAAGGATTTAAATCATATTTTACATATAAAGCAACCTCACCAAGTGCCACATAACCACTTAAACCATAAACAAAATCACTAACTTCAAATTGATTATGTTGTTTATCTTTTTCGCGCTCTCCATCTTCTTTATATTTAATTTTTTGCATACTACCAATATTTAATCCTGCGTAACCACCTAAACCTATTTTTAGTTTTTTAACTGTAGAATATCTAAAGTATTCTTCCTTTTCTATCTTTTTAGATGGCCCAAATTCTATATGCATCGGAAAAACTAAATTGGTTGTTCTAAATTTAATTTTATTAGCATCTATAGGATATTCTTCTAATAATATTTCACCATCTGTATTAACTAGGTAATTATTATCTTTAAGTTTTAACTTATTCCATTGAAATGAAAATCCATATTTTAATCTCCAAAAGTTAGTGTTTTCAAAGATTCTTGTTTTCCAGGCGTAACCCAATTCTATAAATCCAGAACCTCCTAATTTATAAGGTGAATCTTCTAAGTCTTGCCCATCAATTAAGGCATTGTTAAAGCCAAAGGCAAATACAACATCAGAGGAAGTTCTTAAATCATATTTTCTTGGTTTATCTTTTGAAGAATCTCCGATGTATATAAACTTATCACTCTCATCAGAATCTCCTCCAATTCTAAATACAAAATTAGTATCTTCATCTTTTAAATAATTATCAGAAGAATAGGCATTTCGCTGTATTAATTCTATTTGTTTATCTATAATAAGTGTTCTGTTTTCTATATTTAAAGCAGCTATTTTTGCTGCTTCTTTCTTTAAATTTTCAGCTTCGGCAGCGGTAATCTCATCAGCGTCTAACCTGTCGTTTATGTTTTGAATTTTCAATTTTAAAATTGACTTTTCACTCTCTTCAATTTTTCCTTTTTCTTCTTGAAGTTTACTAATTTTAGAATCTATTTTTTCTTTCTGAATAGAATCTATTTTTTGCGTTTGTGCTTGTAAATTAGACATAGTAAGAACTAAAATAAAGCTCACTAATAGTTTTGTAATTGTACTCATGACTGTTCGTTTTTTGATTATTGATGATTTTGATTTGATGATATTCTTCTTTAGTTGTATTGATTTAATTATTTCGATGTGCAACAGCGGTTTTTACAGTTTCATAACTCCCTTTTAGTGCTTCAAATACTTTGGTTCTAAAAGATTGTCCCATTTCGTCCTCAACACTTTCTAGTAACTGTTCAGCATCTACCATAGTTGAAGACTCTTGGTTTAATTTGTCTTTAAACAGTTCTTTACTTGCTACTTTTAATAAAGAATCTATTTCTCTATCTGACACAGAAATATTTTCAGATTTTAAAGATTTCATAGCATCTGCAACTGCAGTTTTAATCATATCCTTATCTAATTCTGGTTGTAACTCATTAGGCGACATTTCGTTTTTAGTGTTTAAATTGTCTGCCTTATTTGTGGTATTAACCTCTGCAAGTTGTGTTTTTGTTTTAACCGTTTTAACAACGCCTTTTGTTAAATTTTTGTTTTTCGTTTCTTTAATAACTGGTAAAATTTCTTCTTGTTCTTTAAACTGAACTTCTTCGTTTACTAACTTAACAGGTTCTTTTTCTTGAGTTTTAATTTTTTCTTTATCTAATTCCTCTTTAATAATATCCTCATTAACTATTTGAGGTAGTATTTCTTCAGAATTATTTTTGTTAAAAAACTGAATGGATATTGCCATCATTAACAATAAACCTGCTGCTATACTTAAATACCAAAACATTGGTTTTTTAGATTTTTTTTGGTCCTCATCTAATCGGTCTGATAATTTTGACCAAGTGTCTGGTGACGGTGACAAGGTTCGCTTTTCTAACTTGTCTTTTATATTTTCTTCAAATTTAATTGGAGCCATAACTGTTGTTATTTAATTCTTTAATTTTTTTCTGAAGCATTTGTCGTGCTTTAAATAATTGCGACTTTGATGTGCCTTCAGAAATTTTTAATAATTCTGCAATCTCTTGGTGCTTGTAACCTTCTATTGCGTACATTACAAATACCATTTTATAACCTTCTGGTAAACTATCTATTAGTAATTGTATTTCTGTCACTTCTATATTAGAATTGATGTTATTTGAAGAATCGTGTTCTAAATAATCATCTTCTACAGCAAACTCTAATTTCTTTTGTTGCCTTAAATAAGAAATGGCTTCCCTTACCATAATACGTCTTATCCAACCTTCAAAACTACCTTCATGTTTAAATGATTTTAAATATTTAAAAACTTTAAAAAAACCATTTAACATTACTTCTTCTGCCTGATGAACATCCTTAATATAGTATCTGCAAACACTTAACATTTTTGGTGCATGCAACTCATACAACACGTGTTGTGCTTCACGATTTTGTTTCGCGGCTCTCTGTATTAATTTTGTTTCGTTTTTATGAAGTTGTATAACTTTCATGGTTTGGCTTAAAATCTAATAACGCTCAAAAGGCTTTCTATCTATAAAGACGTAATTTTAGAAGTTAGGGTTGCTTGGGAATTAAAAAATAATCAAAATAAATTTTAATCAATTGATTTTCAGTATTTTAAATTTAATAATTTTTAAAATAAATTAAGAACAATCTTATTTAAGTATTAAAATTCTTAGCATTTTCTGTTTAATCGGTTCTTATAGTTAAACCTTTTCTTAGTGCTAACAGCTTCGTTTTCTGAAGTGTCTTTAGCCAACATTATTTTAAAATATCCTAAAATACCTATAGTAAACGACACTACAAACCTGCATAACTATATGTCACACAACCATATTTACCTAGTTGCTTTATAACAAAAAACACCATTATCATAAATACAGCGCAAAATTTTACAGTGTATTTAAAATCTAATGGTATTGATTATTATTTTTTAAGATTATGTATTTTACAACTGAAAAATAAGATGTTTTATTTCTTCCTATCTATAACGTAATCTACCATTAATTTAAGAGAGGCTTTATAAGGCGAATCTGGGTATGTTGCCAAAAGCGTTAAGGCTTCTTCTTGAAATATTTTCATCTTAGACACGGCATAATCTAGTCCGCCTTTGTCTTTCACAAAGGTAATCACCTCTTTTACTCGTTTTTTATCTTTATTATGATTCTTTACCGAATTTATAAGCCAAGACTTTTCTTTCTTAGAGCAGTTATTTAAAGCATAGATTAATGGCAGTGTCATTTTCTGCTCCTTAATATCAATACCTGTAGGTTTACCAATAGCCTCTTGGCCATAATCAAATAAATCGTCCTTTATTTGAAAAGCCATACCAATAAGCTCACCAAACTTGCGCATTTCTTCTACTGCTGGTGAATTTGGTTTTACAGAGGCTGCGCCCAAACTGCAACAAGCAGCAATAAGTGTTGCTGTTTTTTGCCTTATAATTTCGTAATACACATCTTCTGTAATATCTAGTTGTCTGGCTTTTTCAATTTGAAGTAATTCGCCCTCACTCATTTCTCTTACCGCAACTGAAATAATTTTAAGCAAATCGAAATCATTATTATCTATAGAGAGTAATAATCCTTTTGATAATAAAAAATCACCTATTAAAACCGCAATTTTATTTTTCCAAAGAGCATTAATAGAGAAGAAACCTCGTCTGCGGTTACTATCATCTACAACATCATCATGTACTAGTGTTGCTGTATGTATTAACTCTATAACCGAAGCACCTCTATAAGTACGTTCACTTACCTCACCATTATTCATCATTTTTGCGACAAGAAACACAAACATAGGTCGCATTTGTTTTCCTTTTCTGTTTACAATATAATGGGTAATTCTATTAAGTAGTGCAACCTTACTAGCCATAGAGAGCTGAAACTTTTGTTCAAAGAGCTCCATCTCATAAGCGATAGGTTGTTTTATTTGTTCGGTAATTTTCATTTATCTATAAATGATGACTTAATTCACAAAACTACAAATAATGACTGTTCTTTATTACGAAAAATTGAATAATGTAACTTTAACATTTTTGGCTGAAAAATATTTGTAACTTTAGGCGATAATCCTAAAACATAACACATGAAAAAAATTACTTTACTATTTATTTTCTGTATAGCATTTGCCACGTATTCTTTTGGTCAGTGTACTACAGCGACAGGTGGACAATGGCCATCTAGTACTATTACTTTAACAAATTCTGGTGGAGCAGAAACAATCGCTAGTAATAACTGGCCTAATGCCGAATATTCTCTTATAGAAGGTGTGTTACCAGGTTCTAGTTATACCGTAACAGGGTCTCAAACCATTTATATAACTGTAACCAATACTGCAGATGGTTCTATTATAGTACATGGAGACACAACAGTTTCTTTTACTGCACCAGCAGGTGTAACTGGATTAACTATTTATTGGCACCTAGATGCAACTTGTGCAACTCAAAATTCTGGTGCCACCTTAACCACTATTCAGTGCACCACGTGTTCTTGTAACGAAACTGCCGCACCTAGTGCTGCAAGTAATGTTGAGCCTATAAATGGGGCCACAGATATAGCAATTGATTATTCTGATCCAGATAATTTATTAATCTCACCATTCTCGTGGACTGATGGCACATTAGGTGGATCTATAGAAAGCACCAATTTATCTTTAGGCGTAACAACAGCTGGTAACGATATTGGGACAGTGACTGGTGCTACTAATGGGAATGGTATTATTTATTCTTGGGCAGAAAACACTACGTACTACTGGTATGTTGAATCTGTAAATTGCTACGGAACTACGCAAAGTCCTGTTTGGAGCTTTACGACAGGTGCTTGTACAGAAACGGCTGCTCCTGGTATACAAGCATCCTCACCTACACCTGCTGATGCGGCAACTGCTGTTGCTGTTCAAGCTCCAGATGGTGGTGTAACTTTTAATTGGACAGGTAGCACCAATCCTGATGATAGTTACACATTAAATATTGGAACTGCTAATCCTCCAACACAAGCATTAACTGGTGTTGAGCCAGGTGTATTTATTACTGGTCTTGCAGTTAGCACAACTTATTACTGGAGCATTGATGTAATAAATTGTTTCGGAACAACTACTGGTACAACGGTATGGAGTTTTACAACAGATTCTACATTAGGTCTTGACGACAACTTAGATTCTATTGAGACTTTTAGCGCATACCCTAACCCAACATCTGGAATTTTAAACATCAATTCTTCTCAAGAATTAGATAACGTTACTGTATTTAATTTATTAGGTCAAAATGTAGCTAGCTTTACTAAGAACGAAATATCAAATTCAACAATTGATATGTCTGGGTTATCAAAAGGACTTTATTTAGTTAAAGTAACTTCTGGAGATAAAACTCAAACCTTAAGAGTTACAAAAGAATAATTTCTTAGCAATACAATTAAATTAAAAAGCGGCAATTGCCGCTTTTTTTTGTCTAAAATTGAAATCAAAAATTAATAACCAGCAAACTTAAAATTAAGCATATCTTGCATATACTTATATAATTGCGGAAACTGAAATTTGAAGTTTTCTGGTGTCTCAACAAAATTCTCTAGTAGAACCGCGAAGAATTCAAAATGATTAGTAAAAGCGTACGCTCTAAAATATTTTGATGCGATTAACTCTTTTCTTACTTCTTCATTATTTTGCAAATACGATATTAAATTTTTAAAACCTCTGTTAAAAATATAACTACTAATATCATTACTTGAAGTTGCATTTAAGTGTATGGCATGGCCAAACTCATGAATCCCAAGATTAAGATTATCATTTCCTATTTTATAGCCATGTAAAAAGTCTTTCCAAGAAAAAACAATAGTCTTTAATTTTGGATTTGTTTCACCTTTATGATAAGTATCGTTTATTTGAGAGTAATAAGATTCAGGATAAATTATAACTTTATTAATTAAATCTAGCGTGTATTTTTTAAATCCAAAAGTCAGCATTGTAGCGGTAGCTGCAATTAAAACTTTCATATACTCGGTTACTATCAATTCTTGTTTACCAATAAACTCCTTATTATTAATAAATACATTTACTCTATGTTCAAAATAAACCTGATTCTTTTTAGATAATTTATTATAAAATGAATGTTCCTGTTGTAAAATTAAACGATGATTTGGAGCCAATTCTTTTTTTAATAAATAAACATGATTAAATATTGGCTTACTATACTTATCTGCATATTTTATTTGAACCAGTTTAAATAATCTATAAAAAATAAATAGCAGTATTAAAACAACTATACTCGGAACAATAAAATAGGTTAGTACTTCAAATTCTCTAACTTCTTCCTCTGTTTTTAATATCATACTATAATTACCTTTTAAGATTTGCCATACACAGTATGTACTGCATAAATTAGAAACGTTTTGAAATATATTTAAAATATGAATCACCCTACATTTAATCTTCAAATTATTTTAAGCCTAAACAAATTATGTATTGTGCCGTCACTCAATAGATTCCATTTTGTTTTCAACCTATTTCATTAACCAATCCTCATAACAACAATTTTTAGATTCATTAAATCATATTGATTACTTTTACCCCAGAATTAAATCTTTAGTTATTATGAAAGTACGTGAACAGTTTATAATAATATCTATAATCATTGTTTTGGCAATTATTGGTATTTCTGTTTTTTGGCAACCTATATTATGGGCTTTTTTATTAGTTGGTCCGTTAGTAATCATGGGCCTTTTTGATATTTTTCAAAAATCGCATACCATAAGACGTAACTACCCACTATTAGGACGATTTAGATACATGCTAGAATCCGTACGACCAGAAATAATGCAATACTTCGTTGAAACTGACACTCAAGGAAGACCTTTAAATAGAATTTTAAGATCTTTAATTTACAGAAGAGCTAAAGGCGAAAACGATACTGAACCCTTTGGTACACAAATGGACCTTTATCATTCTGGCTACGAATGGTTAGAACATTCAATGTATGCAAAAAACAATCCTAAAGACATAGGTGAATTTCCGCGTTTAATAATAGGTGGTAAAGACTGTAAACAGCCCTATTCTTCTAGCTTATTAAATATTTCAGCTATGAGTTTTGGATCGCTAAGTAAAAATGCAGTATTAGCGTTAAACAAAGGTGCTAAAGACGGTAATTTTGCGCACAATACAGGTGAAGGAGGTATTAGTCATTATCACCTAGAGCATGGTGGTGATTTAATATGGCAAGTTGGTACTGGTTATTTTGGTTGCAGAAAAGAAGATGGTACATTTAACGATGTTACTTTTAGAGAAAATGCGTTAAGACCAGAAGTTAAGATGATTGAAATAAAATTATCTCAAGGAGCAAAACCTGGTCATGGAGGAATTTTACCAGCATCTAAAAACACTGAAGAAATTGCAAAAATAAGGCATGTAAAACCTGGCATTGCTGTGCATTCTCCTCCTTCTCATTCGGCATTTTCTAATCCTATAGAATTTATGCACTTTATTAAAAAACTTAGAGACCTTTCAGATGGTAAGCCAATTGGGTTTAAACTGTGCTTAGGCAGAAAGCAAGAGTTTATGGATTTCTGTGAAGCTATGCTAGCAACAGGTATACTTCCAGATTTTATTACCGTAGATGGTGGAGAAGGTGGTACAGGTGCTGCACCTGTTGAGTTTTCAAACTCCATGGGAATGCCATTACGCGAAGGCTTAATTTTTGTACACGACACACTAGTTGGTTTTAATTTAAGAAAAGACATAAAAGTTATTGTTGCTGGTAAAATAATTACTGGTTTTCATATGGCAAGAGCCATAGCTTTAGGTGCAGATGGCTGTAACAGCGCACGCGCCATGATGCTGTCTATTGGTTGTATACAAGCCCTACAATGTAATACCAATACTTGCCCTGTTGGTGTGGCAACTCAAAACGCATCATTAGTTAAAGGTTTAGTTGTAGAAGACAAAGCACCAAGAGCAAAACGATATCATGAAGCTACAATACAAAGCTTTTTAGAACTTGTTGCTGCAGCCGGTCTTAATAGCCCTAGTGAATTAACAAGAGACCATATAAGTAAAAGGGTTGGCCTTTATGATGTACAGACGTATCATGATATTTACCCTCCAATAGAGGAAGGCTGTTTATTAGACATTAATTCTATTCCTGAAAATTATCAAAAGTTTTTTCAACTCACTAGGATGATGACATAGTTAAAATTAATTTACGTTTCTTTTCTAATAATTTCTAAAAGCCAAATACTAAATTTAAAAGAGCTATATCGCTCAGTCTCATTTTTCTAGTTGTATCTTTGTGTTGAACTTTTAAATCTTAACACGCATTTTAAAATTTGCAACAAAGCATATTAAAGAATTATTAGAATTCTTCAAAAGCACAAGCTTTTCTAAAGCCATACTGGTTAGTTTTGCTGTAACAACTCCAATTATAATTGGCATTATTACTGACCATTTAGAAATTGGTCTTGCGCTTTGTTTTGGCGCTATTTGGTGTTCACCAAGTGATGTAAGCGGAAGACTTAAACACAAACAAGTTGGTATTTTATATGCTTCATTACTCGTTGTTATTGTTAGTTTTATAGGAGGCTATCTCAAAAATTTAGGTTTCTTTTTATTTCCTATTTTAGGACTTTTAACCTTTAGCATTTCCTTTATATCAGTATATGGTTTTAGAGCGTCTTTAATTAGTTTTTCTGGTTTACTAGCGTTAGTACTCAGTTTTGCACATACTACACAAACGTTAACCAACCTTGAACATGCTCTATTAATTGGGCTAGGTGGCATATGGTATTTATGTCTATCTACCTTATGGTTTTATATAAACCCAAAAGCACAAACAGAAGAAGCCATAATAAAAACTATTTTACAAACCGCTGATTTTATAGATACTAGAAAACAAATTATTGGAGATAAACTCAATAGAGGGCGTTTACAATCGTCTTTAATTAATTTACAAAGTGAACTAGCAGAGCAGCACGTTACCTTAAGAGAAATACTTTTACTATCTAGAAGAAGTTCTGGTAAATCTAATTACAAAAATAGAAGGTTAATGGTTTTTAGCCAATTAGTTGAAATCCTAGAAACGGCAAACGCTAACCCAGTAAACTATGATAAAATGGATGAGTTTTTTGAAACACATCCTAAAATTAAAACGAAATTTCAGAATCTCATTTCAGAACTCTCTTTGCAATTAAGAACAATTGCCAAAAACCTAAAACACACTCATAAATTTTCTTCTAATAAACTTTTATCTAAAGCTTTTAATGGTCTTCAAAATGAAATTCTTCGTTTTAAAAATGAATCTAGTTTTAAAGACTACGAACGTTATTTAATGCTTCAAAATTTCTTAGATTATCAAAAGAAACAATTTGAAAAGCTAAAAAAAATAAAATGGCTTTTAGGAAATCCCGAATTAAGTTCAGAAGATTATCAAGATAACAATAAGCTTAAAAGATTTATAGAAATACGAGACTACAATCCTAAATTAATTATAAGAAATTTCAGTTTTAGATCTACCATATTTAAACATGCCTTAAGATTATCTGTGGCCGTAATGTTTGGTTATGCTATTGGTTTACTTTTCGATTTTCAAAATCCATATTGGATAATCCTTACTATAATTATAATAATGCGACCTAGTTACGGACTAACCAAAACAAGATCAAAAGACCGAATGATTGGTACATTGATAGGCGCAGTCTTAGCAACAGGTTTAGTATTTGTAATTAACAATCCATATATTTTTGGTGCATTTGGCATAATTTCTTTAGTTGTTGCCTTTTCTATGGTTCAAAAAAACTACAAGGCATCAGCAACATTTATTACCCTAAGTATTATTTTAATCTATGCTATTTTAGAACCTAATATTTTTAAGGTTATTCAATTTAGAGTCTTAGACACATTAATAGGTGCCATAATTTCTTACTCAACTATGCGCTGGTTGTGGCCAGCTTGGTCCATAACAGAAATTAGTGAAAACATAAAAAACAGCTTAGAAGCTAATACTGCGTTTTTTAAATCTATTCGTAATTTCTATCAAAACAAAGGGCCAGTTCCTACCAGCTTAAAAGTGAACAGAAAAGAAGCCTATTTGCAGATGTCTAATTTAAGTTCTGCTTTTCAACGTATGGCGCAAGAACCCGAATCTAAACAAAATCATTTAGACGATATATATGAATTAGTAGTCATCAATCACAGTTGTTTAACGTCTTTAGCCTCGTTGAGTACTTATGTTCAAAACAACCAAACGTCTAAAGCATCTGAAGATTTTATCTCAATTTCTGAGCGAATTATTGAGAATTTAGACCAAACTTACACCATGTTAAAAGCTATTAATTTTAAAGATTCTGAAATTAACAAGCCTATCTTTAAACTTGAAGCTTATGAATTTCCAAAAAATTTAATTACTAGCGATAGCATTTTACAAACAAACAACGAGCGTACACATAAAGAAGCTCACTTGGTTTGGGAACAGTTGTATTGGTTAAATTCACTGAGTGAAAAAATGCTGAAATTAACATCTAAATTTTCACATTAAATATTATGAAAAATTTGAAACATGCACTTCTTATTACAATAATAGTCATTACAGTTTCATTCTTTGCTTTCAACAGCTTTAAAGACCAATTAACAACTGGCTCTAAAAAGGCTATGATTAATACAGAAAATAACTACTCTAATAAATGCACCATAATTAACACGTATAATTTACCAAAAATCTTAAACGAGATTAGTGGTATTGTATGGCTTAATTACAATACGTTTGCCTGTATACAAGATGAATCTGGAACCATATTTATCTACAATACAGAAGAACATACTATTACAAAAAAAATAAAATTTGCAGGAAAAGGAGATTATGAAGCTATTGCAATAAACAACAACGACGCCTATATTTTAAGAAGCGATGGCTTAATTTATAAAGTAAAAAATTACGATACTGATTATTTAGAAATCGAAAAGATTGAAACACCTTTTAAAAGTTATAACAACATGGAAAGTTTAACTTTAGATAAAAATAACAATCAATTACTTATCTCTCCTAAAGATTATGATTTAGAAAAAAAATACATTAAAAACATTTATAAAATTCCACTTTCTACACAAGAAATAGATAACAACCCAATAGTTAGTATAGATTTAAAAGCAGACATTCTAAAAGACTTTAAGAAAAAAAAGATTCATGAAACATTGTGCCCTTCTGACATTGCAATCCACCCAATATCTAAAGATATCTATGTTTTAGATGGAAGAAACCCAAAACTTCTAATTTTGAATAAAGCAGGAAAAATAAAAGATGTTTTTAAACTAAACAAACATAAATTTGCACAACCAGAAGGTATTACCTTTAGTGAGGACGGTCGTTTATTTATTTCTAATGAGGCTGATAAAAAGAGAGCTAATATTCTGGAAGTAGAATTGAAATAGCTTTACAGAATTGTTGGGCATTCTATCATGCTCCGTTTAAAAATGAAAAAGTTGCACTTATAAATTCAAGCCAGCTTGATTTTGAAGAGCAACTTTTTATTTAATTGTGACCTCGAAGGGATTCGAACCCCCAACCCTCAGAGCCGAAATCTGATATTCTATCCAGTTGAACTACGAGGCCATATTGCATTAATACCTTTAAACTATGTTAAAAGTATCATTACTATAATATAACTATCTAAGCTAATTTAGCTTTAACAATACTAGAAATAGTTTTACCATCAGCTTTACCTGCCAACGTTTTACTTACCATTCCCATTACCTTACCCATATCTTTCATGCCTTCTGCACCAATAGCTGCAATTGTTTTCTCTACCTCAACTGTAATCTCCTCTTCAGAAAGCTGTGTTGGCAAAAACTGGCTAATAATTTCTGCTTGAGCCAATTCTGGTTCAGCTAAATCATTACGGTCTTGGTCTAAAAATATAGCAGCACTATCCTTACGCTGTTTTACCATTTTAGATAAGATTTTTATTTCTTGCTCTTCAGAAATGTCTTCTTTAGATCCTGAAGCTGTTTGCGCTAATAATATTTCTGACTTTACAGCTCTTAAAGCAGCTAAAGCAATTTGGTCTTTTGCTTTCATTGCAGCCTTCATAGCAGTCATTACATCTACTTGTAAACTCATATTTTATCCTTTTATTAAGGCATCAAAGATACTAAAACTTTGTGTTGAATTTTAATTCTAATAGTCATTTCTAGTACTGTAAAACATCAAAAAAGCCCATAAATAAATATGAGCCTTTTTTGCTTAAACTAATAGAATTTACAATGTAATATTAGACGTTTTACTAGTCTACATTATCATGTAAAAATGAATTATTACTTCTTAACTGAATGTCGTCGTTATCATCAGTACCAACAGACATTCTTGATGCTTTAGTTTCTGAAGAATGCTGAGCATCTTCTAAATTAACACCTTGTCTTTTGTAAGCAGGTTCTTTTTCAATTTCATCTATTTTAGCTGTATTAAACTTATAGTTGAAATCTTTCATTTTTCTTCTACGTTCATCTGCTCGAGCTATTAATAAGTCTGAAATCGGGCTATTCATTGGGTCAATTTCTTCTTCAGGAATTTGAAGCGAATCATCAGTAGGTATTGTTTTCTTTTCAAAAACAATCTCTTCCTTAATTTCCGTTTTTTCTTTTTTTGTATTAATTGCAGAATCAAACGTTTCAAAATCATCTAAAACATAACGTTTCTCGCCTTGGTCATTAACCTCTGTTACAGATATAATTTCAACCGGTTCATTAACCTTTATTTCCTTTACATCCTCCTCTAAGCTAAAGAACAGTTTTTCTTCTTGAGCCTTTGGCTCTTCTACTTCTGGTTCAGTCTTTTTATTTGCTATAGGAAGATCAAAAGAAAAGGTTATTTGCTCTTCTGGAGCCTGTTCTATAGTTTCTGTCTTGTTAACTATTGGTGTAATAACAAAATCTTCGGGTTCTACTTCAGGTTCTGGAGTTGAATCTAAAACTTCATCATAAACTACATTAATATTCTTTAAAAAATCCGTAGTTGGTATTAAATCTGTTTCGTTTTTTACTTCTGGTTTAATCTCTTCAATCTCATCTTCCTCAATTAATGTATGACGAACAATTGGATCTTTCTTTTCAACCTCTAAAACTATATCTGGTGTAATTATAGCTGGCTCTTTTACTTCAGGCTCTGCGTCTGCAACTTCTTCTAAAGCATGGATTACTTTTTTTGTTTCAGTATTAGAAATTTCGTTTTGCTGATCTATATCAAATCCGGTTGCAATTATTGTTACGGAAATAGATTCTTGTAAAGCTTCATCTTCACCAACACCCATAATAATATTGGCTCCATGACCTGCTTCATTTTGAATATGATCATTGATTTCACCGATCTCATCAATAGTAATTTCTTGAGAACCAGAGACGATTAGCAACAATACGTTTTTAGCTCCTGTAATTTTATTATCGTTAAGTAATGGCGAATCTAAAGCGCTCATAATAGCTTCTTGCGCTCTTGTTTGACCAGATGCTGTTGCAGAACCCATAATAGCTGTCCCACTATTACTTAATACGGTTTTAGCGTCTCGTAAATCAATATTCTGTGTGTAATGATGTGTAATTACCTCTGCTATTCCGCGAGATGCCGTTGATAATACTTCATCTGCTTTAGAGAAACCTGCTTTAAAACCAAGATTTCCATACACTTCACGAAGTTTATTGTTATTAATAACTATTAAAGAATCTACATGAGCACGTAATTTTTCTATACCACGTTGGGCTTGAGCATTACGCATTTTACCTTCAAATTGAAAAGGCATAGTAACAATACCCACTGTTAAGATATCTAATTCTTTTGCCATTTTGGCAATAACAGGTGCTGCTCCAGTACCAGTTCCGCCACCCATGCCGGCTGTAATAAATACCATTTTTGTATTGGTATCTAACATTCTGCGGATGTCTTCTAAACTTTCTACTGCTGCTTCTTCACCTATATCTGGATTTGCGCCTGCGCCCAAACCTTCTGTTAGATTTACACCTAATTGAATTTTGTTTGGTACTCCACTATTTTGAAGTGCCTGAGAATCTGTATTACAGATAACAAAATCAACGCCTTTGATCCCTTGCTGAAACATGTGATTAATGGCATTACTACCACCTCCACCGACACCAATTACCTTGATAACGTTAGATTGATTCTTGGGTAAATCAAAAGAAATATTTCCAAATTCGTTGCTGTTACTCATTATATTATGGATTAACTATTATTTTATTTTTTGTTAGTACAGGTTTAGCTTACTACTACTCTATACTTATATTTTAATTAATTCTATTCTAGATATTTTGAATTGTGATACTGCTACTCAGCATTATCCAAAAAATCCTTTACACGGTCTGTTAATTTATCTAAAAACGAACGTCTCTCTTTAATTGGCTCTTCTGGTTTAGTTTCTGGTTCTTCTATTTCTTCAACATCTTCAGCATCATTTTCTACAACCATTTCTTCTTCTATTTGCTCTGCTTTTTTTCGTTCTTGACGCTTTAAACCATCCATTACCAAACCAACAGCTGTTGCAAAAAGTGGACTAGCTATATCTTCATCACTATCACCAGCTAAATGCTCATTTGGATAGCCAATTCTGGTATCCATACCTGTAATATATTCTACTAATTGCTTTAAGTGCTTCAACTGGCTTCCTCCACCTGTTAAAACAATTCCACCAATAAGTTTTTTCTTTTGCTCCTCGTGGCCGTAGTTCTTTATTTCAACAAAAACTTGTTCTATAATTTCTACCACTCTGGCATGGATAATTTTAGATAAATTCTTTAATGTTATTTCCTTTGGCTCTCTTCCTCTTAATCCTGGAATAGACACAATCTCATTATCCTTGTTTTCTCCTGGCCATGCAGACCCAAACTTTACTTTTAAAAGTTCGGCTTGTTTTTCAATTATAGAACACCCTTCTTTAATATCTTCAGTAATTACGTTGCCTCCAAAAGGAATCACTGCTGTATGCCGAATAATTCCGTCTTTAAAAACAGCCAAATCCGTTGTTCCGCCACCTATATCAATCAAAGCCACACCAGCTTCTTTTTCTTCCCTACTTAATACTGCATTTGCAGACGCTAAAGGTTCTAAAGTTATACCTTCTAATGCTAAACCAGAGCTTTTTACGCATCTACCAATGTTTCTAATAGACGATACTTGGCCAACTACCACATGAAAATTAGCCTCTAATCGTCCACCGTACATACCAATTGGTTCTGTAATCTCGGCTTGACCATCAATCTTAAATTCTTGTGGTAATACATGGATAATTTCTTCACCAGGAAGCATTACCAATTTGTGTACCTGATTGATTAAACGATCAATATCATCTTCATTAATAACAATATCAGAATTTGGACGTGTAATGTAATCACTATGTTGTAAACTACGTATATGCTGCCCAGCAATACCAACCGTTACCTCTTCAATTTTTTCTGCAGCTGCAGCTTCAGCTTCTTGAACCGCTTGTTGTATAGACTGAATGGTTTGAGTAATATTATTTACCACACCACGATGCACACCCATACTTTTAGCCTTTCCTAAACCTAAAATCTCAACTTTATCATACTCGTTTTTGCGACCAATCATGGCCACAATTTTTGTGGTTCCTATATCTAGACCTACCGAAATATTTTGCTTGTCCATAATCTACTTTTTGGTGCAAATAACTTGTTTATCAAATTTTAAATTCACTAATGCATAGCGCTCTAAAATCTGGTCTTTAAAAGCCTTTTGGTAAAATGCTTTAAAATTATTTATCTTTTTATCGAGTTGCTTTAAAGTTCCTAAATGAACCGTAAAATCACTTTTTCGAATTTTAAAATCTATTGTGTTATCGTTGTTTTGACGAATCTCAATGACATATTTCTTTAAAAAATCATCTTCATCAACAGCTTTTGCGAATTGAAAGACGTTTTGAAGCTTATTTTTATCTATATTTCCAGTAATAAGTGGCACTCTTGCTGCATAATTATGGGACAACGGCATAAATCCACCTTCATCATCTATATAATATGATGCTTTTGTGTTCACTCTTGCAATTGGTCGCTTCTGCTCAACTTCGGCTGAAAGTTCACCGTTTACTGACATAAACACTTCCGCTTGCTTAATCATTGGATTAGAATTTAGGGCAGATTCTAATTTATTCAAATCTATAATTTCTTTAGGTTGCTTTGAAACAGGTTCTAGGTTTTGTATTAACAATTTACTAACATTTTCATCTGTTATAAACAAATTGTTTTCTCCCAAGAACTCTATGTTTGGCTCACCTACAATTCTGTCTTTATTTCTGTGGTTTGAAAACGCAAACAAAAAGCACACTAAACCAACCAATGCAATGATTTTTATGTAGTTATAATTAATTCTTAACATAGAAGGCTTCTTTTATATGTTTAACTTCAGCTCCTATATCTCCTGCTCCAATAGTCAACACTATTTTAGCATCAGATTTATTAATTTCATTAATTATTTCTGATTTCTGAATCAGCTTTTTATTAGGGTTTTTAATCTTTTCTAAAAGCCATTTTGAGGTTACACCGTCTATTGGCAATTCTCTTGCAGGATAAATATCTAACAACAATAATTCATCGAATTTTGAAAGACTTTCTGCAAAGCCATCTACAAAATCTTGTGTTCTACTAAATAAATGGGGTTGAAAAACAGCCAATACTTTTTTTCCTGGATACATTTCTCTCACAGCTTGATGAACGGCTTTAATCTCTTCTGGATGATGTGCGTAATCATCTATAAAAACAAAATCATTGGTTTTTATTTGATATGTAAATCTGCGCTGCACACCTTTATAGGTTTCTAATCCAACAGCTAAATCATTAAAAGTACACCCATATTCTATTGCCATTGCTAATGCCGCTAGTGCGTTAGATAAATTATGGCGTCCGGGTAAACTAAATTTAAACCCTTTCTGGATGCCTTTTGGTGTTTTTACATCAAAAATATAGCTACCATTTTCTATTGAAATATTCTGCGCACTGTAATCAGAATCATCTTCAATACCATAGGTGATACCTTGTAACGGCAATCCATTTTTTACAAATAGTTTTCCGTTAGGCTTTATACACGCTGTAAAATCTTTAAACGTTTTTACTAACTCTTCTGCATTTCCGTATATATCTAAATGGTCGGCATCCATGGACGTAATGCAAGCCAAATCTGGCGACAAGGTTAAAAACGAACGGTCAAATTCATCTGCCTCAACAACCGTCACTTCTGTTCCGTTAAGAATTAAATTAGAATTATAATTTTCACTTATTCCGCCTAAAAATGCCGTAACAGGCACGTTACATGTATTTAACAAATGTCCTAAAATACTAGTCGTTGTGGTTTTTCCATGTGTACCAGCAACTGCCAAACAAACAGTTTGCTTCGTAATTTCTCCTAAAACTGCGGAACGTTTTAAAACGTTGAAACCATTATCTTTAAAATAATTAAACTCTGAATGATTTTTAGGAATAGCAGGTGTATAAACCACCAATGTGTTTTCAGGATTTAAAAATTCTGAATTGATGTGTTCTATATTATCTTCAAAATGAATTTGAATACCCAAAGCCTCAAGCGCTTTAGTGATTTCAGTGGGTGTTTTATCATAACCAGCGACTTGCTTACCGTTGGCTACAAAATAACGTGCAATAGCACTCATTCCGATACCTCCTATGCCGATGAAATAAACAGAAGTAGCCCATCCCAAACCCTTCCCGTTAGGAAGAGCCTTCTCACTGTTGCTGATATGTTCATTATTAATATTCACTATTATTTCGTCTCTTTTTTTCTCGGTTTCTTCCCTTCTTATCGTGCTGAACGCAGTCTAAGTTTTGGAAGATTAAGATAGGCTTTTTAAAAGCTTCTCAACCTCATCCACAATATCATTTGTGGCATTAACTAATGCTAAGGCTTTTATATTTTTACTTAATTCTTTTTGTTTGTCTTCGTTTAAAATCAATGTTGAAAATTCATTCTGAAAATCAGCATCCAAATCTTTTTCTCGTATTAAAATCGCTGCGTTTTTATCTGCAACTGATTTTGCATTTTTAGTTTGATGGTCTTCTGCCACATTTGGCGACGGAATAAAAATTACAGGCTTACCAACAATACATAATTCTGAAACCGAAATTGCTCCTGCTCTAGAAATAATAACATCCGCAGCTGCATAAGCCAAATCCATGTTATTTAAAAACGCATGCACTTGCACTTTGTTTAAATCATTGTATTGTTTATACTGGTCGTAATATAATTTTCCGCATTGCCATATCATTTGGACATCTTGAGTTTCAAAATACTCAATATTAGCTTCAATCAATTGATTGATACGTCTTGCACCTAAACTTCCACCTAATACTAAAAGTGTTTTCTTATTATGCTTTAGTGCAAAGGCATCTTTACCTTCTAGCTGTTTATTTTTTACTTCTAATAAATCCTTTCGAATCGGGTTTCCTGTGAGTTTTACTTTCTCCTTCGGAAAAAATCGTTCTAAACCATCATAAGCCACACAAATGGAATTCACTTTTTTTCCTAGTAATTTATTGGTGATACCAGGAAATGAATTCTGCTCTTGAATTAAACACGGAATCCCTTTTGAAGAAGCCACTTGTAATAATGGACCACTTGCAAAACCACCAGTTCCGATAACTGCATCTGGCTTAAATGCGTTTATGATTTTTCGTGATTTTAAAAGACTTGAAATCAATTTAAACGGAAAGGCTAAATTCTTCAACGTTAATTTTCGCTGAATACCCGAAATCCATAGACCTTCAATTTTATAACCTGCTTGTGGTACTTTATCCATTTCCATTCTATCTGATGCACCAACAAAAAGGAACTCAGCATCTGGATAGCGCGACTTTAATTCGTCTGCAATGGCAACCGCAGGATAAATATGTCCTCCTGTTCCTCCTCCTGATAATATGAATTTATATGGCTTCAAATTTTAATTTCTGTTTATTTTTAATCGTTTTTCTATAAAAATGTTTAATTATTAAAACACCCCTAATGAGCTTCACTCTGTAGTTTCAAAACAAAAAATATTTTATTTTTCACTAATCCTCAAGGGGACAATCACTCTCTTCAAAATCAGTTTTAACTTATATCTTCTTTCTATCCTTTTTATCTCTGTTCTTGTTTCTATATTCTAATCTCTTTTCTCTTTTGCCTCTGTCTAAATCGCTTCACTTAAAATTGCTAATGGGTTATCTTCTGCTTCTTCTTGCTGCTTTAATTCTTCGCGTTTAGCGCTTACACTAAGAATAATCCCAATTGCCATGCAGGTCATCCAAATTGATGTTCCGCCACTACTAATTAATGGTAAGGTCTGACCAGTAACTGGGAACAACTCCACAGCAACCGCCATATTAATTAAGGCCTGAAATACAATTGGCAACCCAACACCTAACACTAATAATTTACCAAATATTGAATCTGATTTATGGCTAACCACCACAATTCTAAATAACAACCACATGTATAAAAACAGAATAAATATGCCACCAAACAAACCGTATTCTTCAATAATTATAGCAAAAATAAAATCTGAAGACGATTGTGGTAAAAAGTTCTTCTGTATGCTTTTCCCTGGTCCTAAAGGCGTAATTCCTGTTGCTATTGCAATTTTAGCTTTTTCAATCTGGTAATCCGCTTCTGTATCTTCTCCGTTTGTAAAATTTTCAATTCTACTCATCCAAGTATCTACCCTATTTGGCATAGCTTCTGGAAACGCTTTTGCTACCAATATAAAAATAGCCAAAGCAGCAATACCAGACACTATCATTAACGCCAGATATTTTAATGGATAACCTCCAATAAATGCCAACATCATAATCATTGTAAATATGATGGCTGTTGTAGAAAAATTGGCAGGAAGAATTAAAATTAGCATCAGAAAAATGGGTGTCCAAAGTGGTAAAATTGTCTCCTTAAACTTAACTTCTTTATCTCTAATTTTAGATAAATATCTTGCCACATACACCATCAATACTACTGAAGCTAATGTTGATGTTTGAAAAGACATATTTACAATAGGAATCTGAATCCAACGACTTGCATTTGCTCCATCGATTGTAGTACCCTGAAGCATTGTTATCAGTAACAAAACAAACACAATAGGAATCATTACCATAGACAAGCCACGGAAATATTTGTAAGGCACTTTATGTACCCCAAACATAATAACAAAGCCCAATAACAAGTGCATAAAATGTTTAACCAACAGGGAAAACGTATTGGTGTGCCCAGCATTAGCTAAGTTACTTGCAGCACTATAAACAGGCATAAATGAGAATATAGCCAACAACGCGACTATAGCCCAAATGGCCTTATCTCCTTTTATTTGTTTAAATATGTTTTGCATATAACAGCCCCTTTGTCTTCCAGACATTTCCCCATTAGGGGAAAATTTAATTAGTTATTAGATTCTTTTATTTACTCATTCATTTTTTTTGCGATACACTACGTATTGCTCATTTAGTTACAGTACGCCTCAACAGTTTCTTCCCTTCGGGAAGAGCAAGATGGGCTTTTTATAAATTCCTAACCGCATTCTTAAATTGACGTCCTCTGTCTTCATAATTTTCGAATAAATCGAAACTTGCACAAGCAGGCGATAACAATACATTATCTCCAGCGTCAGCCAATTTGTAAGCTATTTTCACAGCTTCATTCATGTATTCTGTTTCAATAATAACATCAACCATTTTTCCAAATGTGTCCATAAGTTTTGCATTATCCTTACCCAAACAGATAATAGCCTTTACTTTTTCATTTACAAACGGAAACAACTCTTTATAGTCGTTACCTTTATCTACGCCTCCAACAATCCAAACCGTTGGAGCTTCCATACTTTCTAAGGCGAAATATGTAGCGTTAACGTTTGTTGCCTTAGAATCGTTAATATATTGCACCTTATTAATTTTTAAGACATGCTCTAATCGATGCTCTACTCCTTGAAAGTTTTCTAAACTCTCGCGTATAGTTTGCTTTCTTATTTTAAGTAAATGTGCCACAGTAGAAGCTGCCATGGCATTCTTCACGTTGTGTTTTCCTTCTAGTGCTAAATTTTCTGTTGGCATAGTGATTTTATTATTATCTATTGTTATTATTATATTGTTATTGTCTAAATATGCGCCTTGCTCCATAACTCGCGTTAATGAAAAAGGCAGTTTTTTTGATTGAATTTGATGTGTTTTCATGTACTCTAAAATGACTTCATCATCTGCATCGTAAATGAAATAATCATCTTCGGTTTGATTCTCTACCACTCTAAATTTTGAAGCGATATAGTTTTCAAACTTATAATCGTATCTATCTAAATGGTCTGGTGTGATATTGGTTAGAATCGCAATTTTTGGTTTAAAGTCTATAATATCATCTAGTTGAAAACTGCTAATTTCCAACACGTAGTTATTATGATTTTTTTCTAAAATTTGCTTCGCGAAACTGTCGCCAATATTTCCAGCTAAACCAACATCTAAATCCTGTTGTAACAAATGATGTGTTAACGTTGCCGTTGTGGTTTTACCATTACTTCCCGTTATTGCAACCAAAGTCGCTTCTGTAAATTTTGAAGCAAATTCAATTTCTGAAACCACTGTAATTCCCGCTTCACGAATTTTTTTTATCAAAGCCACTTTATCTGGAATCCCAGGACTCTTCATGACGATGTCTGCACTTAGAATTTTTGATTCCGTATGCTGTTCATCTTCAAATTCAATCTCATTATTTAAAAGAACGTCTTTATACTTGTCTTTAATTTTCCCTTTATCTGATACAAAAACCTCGTATCCTTTTGCTTTTCCTAAAAGCGCTGTTCCTACGCCACTTTCTCCTCCACCAAGAATAACTAATCGAAGCCCCTTCCTAAATCCTTCCCCAGAAGGGAAGGACTTCTTACTCTGCTGGTTATTTGTTGCTTCGTTCATTACTTTCTTTTTTGTCATTCCTGCATAGGCAGGAATAACAAACTCATCTATCTAATTTTCAATGTTACTATCGTTATAATCGCTAACAAGATTCCTACAATCCAAAAACGTGTCACTATCTTACTCTCGTGATAACCTGATTTCTGATAGTGATGATGCAAAGGCGACATTTTAAAAATGCGTCGTCCTTCTCCAAATTTCTTTCTTGTGTATTTAAAATAGCTCACCTGCATAACCACTGATAAATTTTCAGCCAAGAATATGCCGCATAGAATAGGTATTAACCATTCCTTACGTACAGCAATAGCAATTACAGCGATGATTCCACCAATAGTTAAACTACCCGTATCTCCCATAAACACTTGTGCTGGATAGGTGTTGTACCATAAAAAACCAACTAATGCACCAACAAACGCAGCAATGTATATTGTGATTTCTTCAGCTCTTGGGATGTACATTATATCTAAGTAACCCGAAAAAACGATGTTACTAGATACCCAAGCAAAAATCCCTAAAGTCAGCACAATTATGGCTGAAGTTCCTGCTGCTAGTCCATCAATGCCGTCGGTTAAATTCGCGCCATTTGAAACTGCTGTTATTATGAATATGCTGACTATTATAAATACAATCCATGTGTATTTTTCTAAACTAGGACTAATCCATGTGATTAAATCTGAGTAATCAAATTCATTATCTTTTAAAAACGGAATCGTTGTTTTTGTAGACTTCTCCTCGGCTTTAAATAATTTAGTGGCTTGCACATCTGGATTTTCTGCACGAATCTCATTTTGCTGAGCAATTGGCAACTTCTCCTTTAATGTTACATCTTGATGAAAAAACAGGGTAGCACCAACAATGATTCCTAATCCAACTTGACCTAAAACCTTAAACTTTCCTTTTAGTCCTTCTTTATCGTTTTTGAATTTCTTGATATAATCATCAATAAAACCGATGGTTCCCATCCAAAGTGTGGTTACAATCAATAGGATGATATAAATATTTTCAAGCTTTGCTAATAGCAACACAGGAATTAAAGTAGCTAGGATTATGATGATTCCACCCATTGTTGGAGTACCTGCTTTTTCAACTTGCCCTTCTAATCCTAAATCTCTTATAGTTTCGCCAACCTGCTGTCTTTGTAAAAAACGAATAATTCGCTTACCAAAAATTGTAGAAATCAACAACGACAATATAATTGCCACAGCAGCTCTAAAGGTTATAAACCCAAAAAGTGACGCTCCAGGAAACTGGAATTGTTGTTCTAAATATTCAAATAAGTAATACAGCATTATTTTAATTTATGATTTATGATTTACGAATTACGTTTCTTGGCTCTCATGGTTTTTATTGATGCTACAACTATTACCAATAACTCATTCCCTTCTTTATGCAAGCGTTTCATTTCGTCATGCTCTTTATCAGTAACTTGAAGCAGCAATTCTAAAAAATACATACTCTCATCAGCCTCTTCTTCAACTATTTTCAACTTATTAATGAAATCAGCATCAGACTTCGCTCTACACGCAGCTCTATAATTTGCACCAACAGAACTTGAACATCTAATTAACTGATTACAGTACGCATTATACTCTCTAGACACAGGAAACTTAGTGCATAGATGCCAGCAATCTGCAGCATACTTTTGAGTTCTATTTTTTAATGTTTGTTTCAATTTTAATTCGTAATTCTTATATCGAAATTCTGACTTTTCTATTATTTCTGTAATTGTTTTAAATACTCTTGAACGATTTTATAATCATCAAAATCAAAACGTTCACCTTTAATTTCTTGGTAATTCTCATGGCCTTTTCCGGCAATTAGAATAATATCTTTTGGTCCTGCCATTTGGCAAGCTGTTTTAATGGCTTGTTTTCTATCAGTTATAGACAATGTCTTTTTGAAATTTTGAGGCTCAACCCCTTTTTCCATATCTTCTATAATGGTTTCTGGTACTTCGCCACGTGGATTATCGCTAGTAAAAATGGCTTTTGTACTCAACGCTGAAGCGATATGCGCCATTTTTGGACGTTTGGTTTTATCTCTATCGCCTCCACAGCCAACAACCGTAATCAGTTCTTCGTTTTTAGTTCTGATATCGTTTATGGTTTGCAATACGTTTATTAAAGCGTCTGGTGTGTGTGCGTAATCTACAATGGCGGTAATTTTTTCGTCTGAAATAAAATATTGAAAGCGTCCTGCTACGTTTTCAAGCTCACTAATCAATCTTAAAATTTCATCTTTTTCTAAGCCTAATAGTTCAGCAGTTCCGTAAATCGCCAGAATATTATACGCATTAAAACTTCCTATTAAACGTGTCCATAATTCGCTATCATTTAACTTTAATAACAGACCACTGAATTCATTTTCTAATATCTGAGCTCTGTAATCGGCATAGTTTTTTAAAGCGTAGGTGTATTTTTTAGCTTGTGTATTTTGAAACATTACCAAACCATTCTTATCATCAATATTTGACAAAGCAAATGCCTCTTTTGGTAATTGGTCAAAGAATTTTTTCTTAACATCTCTGTATTCCGCAAACGTTTCGTGATAATCTAAATGGTCATGAGAGAGGTTTGTGAAAATGCCACCTTCAAACTTTAAACCTTCAGTTCTGCTTTGATGAATACCGTGTGAACTCACTTCCATGAAGCAAAACTCTACACCTTCATCATTCATCATCTTCAAATACTTGTTGATAGTTAAAGAATCTGGTGTGGTATGCGTTGCCTTATACATGGTATTATCTACCATAATTTTTACCGTAGATAATAACCCAACTTTATAACCTGCTTTTTTTAATAGCTGATACAATAAACTAGATACGGTTGTCTTACCATTGGTTCCTGTAACACCAACTAGTTTTAAATTTTCGGATGGTTGACCATAATAATTGTTAGCCATAAAAGCCAACGCCTGATTAGAGTTTTCTACTTCTATATATGTTATATCATCTTGAAGATGTTCTGGTAACGCTTCACAAATAATAGCTGTTGCACCATCTTTAATCGCTTTCTCTATGTAATTATGACCGTCTGTAATAGTCCCAGAAATAGCTACAAAAACATCGTTAGTTTTTATTTGACGCGAATCGAATTCTATTTTACTAACCGTAATGCTTGTACTACCAACCACTGCGTTTATGGTAACCTTGTATAATATGTCTTTTAATACCATCATGATGCTTCTAAAATGACAGTTTGGTTAGACTTTAATTTTTGATGTTTCTCTACAGATTGCTTCTTTACGATGCCACTTCCTGTTAATTTCACTCTAATATCTACAGGTAAGTTTTCTAATAACGCAATTGCATCCATTGCTGGCATACCAATAACATTAGGCATTAATTCTCTATATTTTTGAGCCTTATCAAAATAATTTTCAAAATCGTTTTCAACCAACTTATTTTTGAAATCGAGTGCTTCAACCTCGTCTATAATTGGTGTATCTGTATAAATCTTTTGAGCAATTCTTTTAAAAACAGGTCCTGAAACATCTGCTCCATAATAACCCACTTTTGTACTTGGTTTGTGTATCACTACAATACAAGAATACTTTGGGTTATCTGCAGGAAAATAGCCCGCAAAAGACGACACATATTTTTTGTCTTTGTACCATTTTTCTAAGTCAGCGTAATCCGTTCTTGCGGTTCCGGTTTTGCCTGCCATAGAAAATGTTTTAGAGTACATACGCTGACCTGTACCACGAATGACCACGTTTTTCAATATATCTTGAACCTCAGATAAGGTTTTATCTGAACATATTTTATCTATGATAACTTCTTTTTCAAACACCTCAATATCCTTATCAAATGACTTAACCGATTTAATAAAACGCGGCTTTATCATTTCGCCATCATTTGCAATTGCGTTATAAAACGTTAATGTTTGTAATGGTGTAATTGTAAGGTTATAACCATAAGCAATAGAAGGCAATGCATTTCTACTCCAGTTAGCCGCTCCTGGTTCTGGAATATCCGGAATACCTTCGCCGATTATTGAAATATCGAGAGAATCATTAAGTTTCCAACCTTTTAAATGATCTATAAATTTTTGTGGCTGCTTCGCATAATTGTCATCTATAATTGTTGCCAAACCAATATTAGAAGACACCTCCAATGCACGAGCCGCAGAAATTTCACCAAATCCAATGCCAGAATCCGTAATATAACGACCGTAAAATTTCTTTCTACCATTTTTAGTATCTACAACTGTTGACGTATCAATCACTTTATCCTCTAAAGCAGCCATTAGAGCCATAACTTTAAATGTAGAACCTGGCTCGTGTGCTTCATAAACAGCATAATTTCGTTTTTCGTAATACGTACCTTTTGAGGTTTTAGCCAAATTAGCAATGGCTTTAACTTCGCCAGTTTTAACATCCATTACAACTACGCAACCATGTTCAGCTTCATATAATTCTAATTGTTTTAATAACGAATGATGCGCTATATCTTGAATATTAACATCTATAGTAGTGTACACATCATAACCATCTTTTGGCTCCACTTGGTCGAAATCTGCAATTGGTTTCCATTGGCCATTACCTATTTTTTGTTTACGACGTTTACCGTTTGTTCCTCTTAAATATTTTACACCAAAAGCACCGTCGATACCTGGCCTACTTACATTTCCATCTTCATCAAATCGCTCGTAACCTATAGTTCGTGATGCCACTCCGCCCATTGGATGCTCTCTCCTAGTAGTTTGCTCTACAATTAAACCACCTTTAATGGCACCAAGATTTAAAAGCGGAAAATTTCGCATTCTTATATAATCTGAATAGCTAATATTTCGAGCTAAAAGAAAATATCTATTTTTATTTTTTCGTGCTTTTCTGATGATATTCTTGTAATAAGAGGCTGGCTTACCCTTATACGCATGAAGCGAATCTGCTAAAGCACCAATATACTTTTCAAAAGTGGCTGATTTTGCTTGGATAGCATCTATTCTAATATCATATTTAGGAATAGAAGTCGCCAACAAACTACCATCAGCAGAATACACATTGCCACGATTTGCAGGAATATCAAAATCCTCTAGCGTTCTTTTTTCTGCAAGTGCCCTATATTTATCACCCTGAACAAATTGGATATTCACAAGTTTAAACACCACAGCAATCGCAAACACAAGCAAGCAGCCTGCCACGAAATACAATCTGTGTAATATGTTTTTCTCTGTTATTGCCAAAGCTTGTTTATTCTTTTTCTTGTTGCGACTTAACTATTATTTTTGTTGGTGGGTTTAAGGATATCCCAATTCCTTTTTTTTTCATTTCAACTTCTACAAAAGATTCTTTTTTAAGCTGCATTAGCTTTCCTCTTTTATCTACAAATGCAGAGCGTAATTCTTTTACCTCATTGGTTAATTTTGCAATCTCATAAACCTTCTGGTCGGCCTTATGAGAACTAGCAATCATTATTATAGCTAAGACAGAAATTAAAATGATGATACGCCAATTTTTAAACGAATCATCACTGATTAGAAATTTCCCTCTGAGTATGTGGTATATATTTTTTCTCATTTCAGCGCTCCCAAAAGCAGTAATCTCATTTTATTATACTTTAATATGCCTATATTATTTTTAGAGGTATTCTTATTTTGTTAATTCTCTGAAATTCCTGCTAAGCTTTTTCAACTTAGCAGGATTTATTTCAATCAACAGTCCCCTCAATAATACCATTTAAACTAGCCGAAACTTTTATAGCTTTTTAGCTACACGAAGCTTGGCACTTCTTGCTCTATTATTTATTTTTATTTCTTCTTTTGAAGGTGTAATTAATTTACCAACCCTTTCAAGAGGCACTTCAAAATTCCCAAACACATCACGCTCTGGTTCGCCTTCAAAAAGACCGTTTCTAATGAATCGTTTCACCAACCTATCTTCTAAAGAATGGTAGGATATAAAACTTAAGCGACCCTCTGGCTTTAATATTTCTGGCATTTGAAGCAACAATTCTTTTAGCACCTCAATTTCTTGATTTACTTCAATCCTTATTGCTTGATAAATCTGCGCCAAGACTTTATTCTCTTTTTGATGATTTAGAAATTTCTTTAAAACCGTTTTTAACTGTTCACTGGTTTTAATTACCCCTTGTTTTCTCGCCTCAACAATTACTCTTGCCATAGCAGGTGCCTGTCTTAATTCACCATATTGCAAAAGCACTGCTTTTATTTGCTCTTCGTCATAATCATTAATAACCTCAAAAGCCGAAAGCTGATTATCTTGATTCATTCGCATATCTAAATCTGCCTCGAATCTTGTAGAAAAGCCACGCTCTGCGACATCAAATTGATGCGATGACACCCCAAAATCAGCTAAAACACCATCAACCTCTTTTACACCATAAAATCTTAAAAATCGTTTGATGTATCTAAAATTCTCATTGATTAATACAAACCTTTCATCATCAATCTTGTTCTCAAGAGCATCTTTATCTTGGTCAAAAGCGTATAATTTTCCGTTTGGCCCTAAACGCGATAAAATTTCACGACTATGTCCTCCACCACCAAACGTAACATCGACATAAACGCCATCTGGCTTAATTGCTAAACCATCTACGGTTTCTTTAAGTAAAACTGCATTATGATACTCCATTTTCTTCATCGTCTTGTCCCATTACCTCTTCGGCTAAATCAGCAAAATCTGAAGCCGCATCATCAATAGCTTGTTCGTATTTATCTTTATCCCAAATCTCTAAAATATTAACAGCAGAAGCCAAAACGACTTGTTTGCTAATTCCGGAAAAACTGATTAAATCTTTCGGAATTAATAATCGCCCTGTACTATCTACCTCAACAATTTTAACTCCAGCAGTAAACCGCCTAATAAAATCATTGTTCTTTTTCTTAAAGCGGTTTAGTTTGTTAATCTTCTCCATCATTTTATTCCATTCAGACATTGGATACAATTCTAAACATGGCTGAAAAACCGCACGCTTTAGAACAAAACCATCTTGCAAAGCCGACGACAACTGCTTTTTGAGCACAGCAGGAATCATTAGCCTTCCTTTGGCATCAGCTTTACATTCGTATGTTCCTATAAATGAATTCAAAAGGTTTCGTTTACCACTTTAACGATTAAGAATCAAAGATATTGAAAAATTCACCACATTTTACCACATTCTACCACATTTGTTGATAAGTTTTACATAAAACCAGTATTTTTTCGTTTCAACACCAATAAAATCCTATATTAAAGCAGCATTTAAAAAGTGGTAATTATTAACAACTGATTTGATGTTTTCCATTTAAAAAAATGACTTATAATTTTCGTATATTATTTATATTCTAAAGGATTTAGTTATATTTGTTTTAAATACACAAGGCTAACTTATACATGGCACACCTTTTAAAAAAAGAAAAGGATTATAGATATATTGAAGTAGGAGAAGGTACACCAATTATAGTGTTACACGGACTTATGGGAGGACTCAGTAACTTTGACGCTGTTACTAAGCACTTTAGCTCACAAGGCTATAAAGTAATTATACCAGAGTTACCCATTTACACGATGTCTTTACTAAAAACCAACGTAAAAAGCTTCGCTAATTACCTAAAATCATTTATTGAATATAAAGGATTAGACAAAGTTATTTTACTCGGAAATTCACTTGGCGGACATATTGGACTATACTATACAAAACTAAACCCTGAAAAAGTTAAAGCTCTTATTATTACCGGAAGTTCTGGATTATACGAGAGCGCAATGGGCGGTGGTTACACTAAAAGAAGTGATTACGAAGTTATAAAAAAGAAAGCACAAGACGTTTTTTATGACCCAGCTGTAGCCACAAAAGAAATTGTTGATGAAGTCTACGAAACAGTAAATGACCGCAACAAACTTATTAAAACTTTAGCCATTGCTAAAAGTGCAATTAGACACAACATGGCAAAAGATTTACCTAATATGAACATTCCTGTTTGTATCATTTGGGGTAAAAATGATAGTGTTACACCACCTGAAGTTGCAGTGGAGTTTGATGAATTATTGCCAGATTCTGAATTATTCTGGATTGATAAATGTGGCCACGCTGCAATGATGGAACATCCCGAAAAATTTAATACTATTTTGAATGGATGGTTAGAAAAACGTGGATTTTAATCTTAGCATTAATCCTTGCCAAGAGAAAGGAAATACTGTTGTAGAAATAAAAGCCTATTAAAATAAATTTGCACTTTATTGCGTAAAACAGAATTACCTTAAAGTATAATATAAAGAGACGCCTACTTTCGTGGGAAGTTTGAGATGAGAGTAAAATCAGCTGAATTTGTAGTAAGTAATTCTGAGGTAGAAAAGTGTCCTAAAAACCTACTACCAGAATATGCCTTTATTGGCAGAAGTAATGTTGGAAAATCTTCACTGATTAACATGCTTACTGACCGAAAGAGTTTAGCTAAAACCTCGGGACGACCAGGAAAAACGCAACTTATTAACCACTTTTTAATCAATAAAAATTGGTATTTGGTAGATTTACCTGGTTACGGTTATGCACGTGTTTCTAAATCTTCAAAAAAGAAATTTCAGAAATTTATTACTAATTATTTTGAACAAAGAAAGCAACTCGTTTCTGCTTTTGTTTTAGTTGATATTAGACACAAACCTCAACCTATAGATTTAGAATTTATGCAGTATTTAGGCGAAAATGAGATTCCATTTGGTATCATTTTTACTAAAGCAGATAAACTAAAACCTCAGGCTATTGAGCGCCACGTAGCGGAGTACTGCCAAGAACTACTTAAATTCTGGGAAGAACTACCGCCTTATTTTATAACATCATCTTCAAAAACTATTGGACAAGAAGAGGTTTTAGGGTTCATTGAAGCAACTAATAACGAGATTGAGCAACTTAAATCTCATTAAGTTTTTACATCCAAAGCATCTCTAAGGGCATTACCAACCAACATAAAAGCCATTACCAATAACATAATACAAAGACCTGGAATTAAAGCTAAGTAAGGCTTACCCAAGATAATATAGTTGTAATGGTCTTTTATCATTGCGCCCCAACTAGCCATTGGTGGTTGCGCACCAATACCTAAAAAACTTAAACCGCTTTCTATTAAAATGGCTGCTGCAAAATTAGCTGCAGAAATTACAATTAATGGGCCAAATATATTAGGTAAAATGTGTTTTGTAATGATTCTGTAATCATTGTAACCTAAGGCTTTTGCTGCTGTTACATATTGCATCTGCTTAGCACTAATAATTTGTCCTCGCACAACTCTAGCCACTTCTACCCACATGGTTAAGCCTACTGCTATAAAAACTTGCCAAAAGCCTTTTCCTAGGGCTATTGTGATAGCTATAACTAACAATAATGTAGGAATAGACCAAGTTATATTAATTATCCACATGATAACAGCATCTATTTTTCCACCATAATATCCGGCTAAACTACCAAATAAAAGGCCAACAATTAATGAAATTAACACAGCTATAAAACCTATAAAGAATGAAATTCTAGAACCAATTAAAACACGACTTAAATAATCTCTTCCATATTTGTCGGTACCAAAAACAAAGGTTCTTGTGTCTATAAATTCTTTATAATTAGAATTAGGAAACTTGGATATTTTAATTTGTTTATGTAACCCTTTTAATCCATCTGATGCATATTCTACATAAGTTAGTATATTCTCATTTACCTCATAGGATTGTATAGGAATTTCAGTGTCTGTATTATTTTTTCCGAAGAATAATTTTGATAAAAAGTTTTGATTTGATGGAATATCTGAAGGCATCTTTAATATTTCCACTTTAAATCCTGGTGCTTTAGAATGAATAGATAAATGCATCTGATTTGCATTCTTGGAGGCATCAGGTGCAAACAAATAGGCGAAAATTGAAATTAAACCAATACAAAAAATAATTCCTAAACTAAAAACGCCCCAAAAGTTCTTTTTAAACTTTTGAAGCGCCAATTTTGACAAAGCATTTTTCTGCTTACTCATAAACTATTAATTCTTAACAGAATTAACCATTGTACGTTTAATGCCATGGGCAATATTTAAGTCGTGTAACACATTTACAGCTTCTTCTACATATACATCTTTTGCTAAACTTAAATGCCAACGGTTACGTTTTTCTTTTAAAATAGTGTCTTTATCCATTAATTTTAATTCGTAGGGTAAAGAATTAAAAGTTAAGTTTGTTTTATACTCAGAAAGCTTAGAGAAACGTTTGGCTTCTTCTTCATTTATTTCCATTTCTTTTTTGTAATCTTCATAGTTTAAAGAATACGTTTCACGATCTCTAATTTTCTTAACCCATTGTGCATTAGCATCAATTAATTTTAGCTGCTCATTTGCCGCCATACGAGCTTTACTTTTATTTATTGTTGCTTCATAATCAAAATAATTTTGCCATTCTTCATAATCAGCTGCATCTATTTTATCCCAAGGTAATGGGTTGTTTTGATCCTTTTCCCCTATATCTATATAACTATAACGATCCGGAACAACAACATCACTCTTCACGCCTTCTAATTGTGTAGACCCTCCATTAATTCTATAAAATTTTTGAGTGGTAAACTTTAATGCTCCCATATCTCCATTGGTGTTATTTCTTACCATACGATTGAGATCAAAAACGGTTTGCACAGTTCCTTTTCCGTAAGTCTGCTTACTTCCTATCACAATTGCTCTTTTATAATCTTGCATAGCTGCAGCCAATATTTCTGAAGCCGAGGCAGACAATTCATTTACTAAAATTACTAATGGACCATCCCAAACTATAGATTTATCTTTATCACTCAATACCTCTTTAGGACTACCTGTTTCTCTTACTTGCACAACTGGTCCTTCTTCAATAAACAAACCTGCAATATCAACTACAGTTTGTAAAGAACCGCCACCATTATTACGTAAATCCATTACAAGCCCTTCTACGCCTTCTTTTTTTAATCTTATAATTTCTTGCTTAATATCTGAAGCTGCATTTCGTTTGTTATAGTCTTCAAAATTGATATAAAACTTTGGTAGGTTGATAAGGCCAAATTTCTTTCCTTCCTTTTCAACAATAGAAGATTTAGCATAAGTTTCTTCTAGCTCAACGATATCTCTTTTAATTGAAATATCTTTAATGGTACCATCTACTTTCTTTAATGTTAAGGTTACTACAGTGCCTTTTGGTCCTTTAATAAACTTAATAGCATCATCTAAACGCATACCAACCACGTTTAATGCTTCTTCTTCGTCTTCTTGTTTTACTTTTAGAATTTGATCACCAACTTCTAACTCGTTTGCTCTCCATGCTGGTCCTCCACTTATAATTTCGTTTACCATAATGCCATCGACCTTTTTCTGAAGTCTAGCTCCAATGCCTTCAAATTTTCCAGAGATATCTCTATCAAAACGCTCTTTATCTTCTGGCGCAAAATAAAATGTATGTGGATCAAACTCTTCTACAATAGCGTTAATGTATACTGAGAACCAATCTTCTCTTCTTCTATCTTCAATGTAATCGTAAAGCTCATCTAGAGATTTTTTAGTTACTTCTCTAGCTTCTGCCTCTATCTCTTTTTTAGACTTATTGGTTTTTATCTCTCTATTTTCAGAATCTTGTTGTGAAAGAGCATCGTCGTAATTAGCAATTGTAGAAAACTTTAATTGCAATCTCCAACGCTCATTCATTTCTTTCTTATTATTCACATATGCTAAATCATCATAATCTGCTGAGTATTCTTCATTGATTGAAAAATCAAAAGGCTTGCTTAATATCTTATTGTAGACTTCTTTAGATTCTGCAATACGTTGTAGCAAACGATCGTGTGTAAGATTAAAGAATGACAAATCGTAAGCCTTAATTTCATCATCTATACTATTTTTATACGCCTCAAATTCTTTAATATCTGAAGCATAGAAATAACGTTTAAATGGGTCTAAGTTATCTAAATAAGCATCAAAAACGTTGGATGAAAAATCATCATTAATATCTTTTGGATCAAAATGACCTTGGTCTAAAAGATAGGTAATTAATTGTATTAATAATTTGTCCTTATCTGGATCATCAAACTTTTTACTGGTAAAACTACATGAGGCAAATGCGATTAACAATGCAAGTAGTAAAAATTTATAATTCCCTTTCATTCTTTTTTATTTTTAATTTGGTAAAATGTTTTTGCCATACACCTTATTGCTTCAATAGAACACTCCTCTCTTATAGCAAAATTCACTTTTCTTAAAACTCTTTTTAAGTAGGCACTGAATATTTCACTAAAATAGAAGAAAAAACCGTGCCATAAAAAAACATGACACTAATTTTTTGTTAAAGCAACAATTACAAACAGAACAAACCCTTTTTTATTACTTTTACATTTCATATAAATCATTTAAACCAAATGTCTCAACGGCCTTTAATTTTAGTTACTAACGATGATGGTATTACAGCGCCAGGAATAAGAACCTTAATTTCTGTAATGAATACTATTGGAGACGTCGTAGTAGTCGCTCCAGACAGTCCTCAAAGTGCTATGGGGCATGCTATAACCATTAATTCTACTTTGCACTTAGAGAAGATAACTATTGATGGAAAGCAACCAGAATATAGTTGCTCTGGCACACCTGCAGATTGTGTAAAAATGGCTGTAAATGAAATTCTAGAGAGACGTCCAGACATTTGCGTTTCTGGTATTAACCATGGATCAAATTCTTCTATTAATGTAATTTACTCTGGCACAATGAGTGCTGCATTAGAAGCTGGCATAGAAGGTATTCCTGCTATCGGTTTTTCGCTACTAGATTTTAACTGGAATGCAAATTTTGATCATTGTAGGCGTTTTGTTGAAACTATAACTAGGCAAGTTTTAGAAAACGGTTTACCAGATGGTGTTGTTTTAAATGTAAATCTTCCTAATTTGGAAGAAAAAGCTATAAAAGGTATTAAAATTTGTCGCCAAGCAAGAGCCAATTGGAAAGAAGAATTTGATAAACGAACTAACCCAATGGGTCGCGATTATTATTGGTTAACCGGAAAATTTGTAAACATGGACCAAGGTGAAGATACTGACGAGTGGGCTCTAGAACATGGTTATGTTTCTGTAGTCCCTGTTCATTTTGATTTAACGGCACACCATACCATTCAGAAATTAAACACTTGGAAATTGAATCCGTAAAACAGAATTATTAGACATGAAATATTACATCATTTCTGGAGAAGCCTCTGGTGATTTACATGGTTCTAATCTTATGAAGGCTTTGTTTAAACAAGATCAACAAGCAAACATTAGATTTTGGGGAGGCGACCTTATGCAGCATGTTGGTGGCGAAATGGTAATGCATTACAAGGAACGTCAGTTTATGGGTTTTGCTGAAGTGATTTTAAACCTTAGAAAAGTTTTAGGTCATATTAAATTCTGTAAAACTGATATTGAAAAATTTCAACCAGATGTCATTATTTTTATTGATAATTCAGGGTTTAATCTAAGAATAGCCAAATGGGCAAAAGCACAAAACTTTAAAACGCACTATTATATTTCGCCACAAGTTTGGGCTTCTAGAGCAAGTAGAGTAGAAAAAATTAAACAACATGTAGATGCCATGTATTGTATTCTTCCTTTTGAAAAGGAATTTTACCAAAAGTATGATTACGATGTTCATTTTGTTGGCCATCCATTAATTGATGCTATTGCAGAACGACCACCTGTAGATGAGCAATCTTTTAGAAAAGAGCACAACTTAAGTAATGAATCTATAATTGCACTATTGCCTGGCAGTAGGAAACAAGAAATCACTAAAATGCTTGGTGTTATGTTAAGCTTGGTAGACGATTTTAAAGATTATCAGTTCGTCATTGCAGGTGCACCAAGTCAAGATTTTGAGTTTTATAAACCTTTTATCAAAAAGAAAAACATAAAATTTATATCTAATAAAACCTATGATTTATTAAGTATTTCTACCGCAGCATTGGTTACTTCTGGTACTGCTACTTTAGAAACAGCTTTATTTAAAGTTCCTCAAGTGGTTTGTTATAAAGCAAATGCTATTTCTTATCAAATTGCAAAACGCATTATAACATTAAAATACATTTCCTTAGTGAATTTAATAATGGATCGCGAAGTGGTAACAGAATTAATACAAGGCGATTTAAATAAAGAACAACTAAAAAAAGAATTAACCGCTATTTTAGATACCAATAGACGTGAAGAACTTTTCTTAGATTATTATGAATTAGAAAAGAAACTTGGTGGACAAGGTGCTAGTGCAAAAACTGCGAAGTTAATTTATGATTCTATAAGAACTAAAGAAGACTAAAATCGTCCTAAATGAAAAAGCTAATTCCGCTTATCCTACTACTTTTAATTGTTACTAGTTGCAAATCTAAAAAAACGGTTGTTACTAAGAAAAAACAAACCCATACTGTAAAAGCTAAACGTACAGAAAATGTATCTAAAGATGCCGCATCTATTGTAGAATATGCTAAAACCTTTGATGGCACGCGCTACAAATATGGTGGTACCACTAAAAAAGGCATGGATTGCTCTGGCTTAATTTACACCAGTTTTAGCAAGCACAACATTAATTTACCAAGAACAACCTCTGGATTAAAAAGCACAGGAGATTGGGTAGACTTAAAAGAAGTAAGAGTTGGTGACCTCGTATTTTTTGCTACGAGTAAAAATAGCCGAAAAGTAAATCACGTTGGTATAGTCACAAGTGTAAGAACTGGTAATGTGGAATTTATACATGCTTCTAGCAGCAGAGGTGTTATGATTTCTTCTATAGCCGAAAAATACTGGTACTTTTCATTTGTACAAGCTAGACGCGTGCTGTAAATTCTTTTTTTCATTATATTAGTAACTCATTATCATGAAGTTACTAAATTTTACTTTTATAAAACTGACTCTTTGTTTAGTCATTGGGATAATTTTAGCCCACTATTTAAAGCTAAATTTTTACGTGGTTTTATATTCTACCGTTTTACTAGTTATAGGTATTGGTGTTTATTGGTTTTTGCTAAAATCTAAAATAAATCGTTCTCCTCTTTTTGGTACTATGACATTTACTAGTATGATTGGTATAGGAATAATTGCGTACCAGCTTCAAGATGAAACACAACGACAACATCATTATTCTAATTTAAATACTTCTAAAACTTATAATGAAATTGTTTTTCAAATTAAAGAGCGCTTAAAATCTGATATTTATAACGATAAATATATTGCTTCTATAAAATCATTTAATAACGAAGAAGCTATTGGTCATTTATTGATTAATATTAAACGTGATAGTCTTTCGAAAACATTAAATATTGACGATGTAATTTTTACATCAACAGAATTTAAAGTAATTCAAAAGCCATTAAATCCCTTTCAATTTGATTATAGTGCTTATCTCAAACTAAAACAGGTTTATCATCAGTTGTATCTAGATCGGACCAATATTTTACAACTCTCGGATTCTAAATCTACAATTTATGGTTATGCAGACCAACTACGGACCAAAATAAACTCAAAACTTATTGAAGCTGGTTTTAAAAACGAAGAGCTGAGTATTATTAATGCACTTTTACTTGGCCAACGACAAACCATAGATAAGTCAGTTTATAATAATTATGTAAATTCTGGGACCATCCATATTCTAGCCGTTTCTGGGCTACATGTTGGTATTATATTGTGGATTCTAAATTTTCTATTTAAACCACTACTCTATTTAAAACATGGTCATTTTATTAGGCCTTTTATTTTGGTAATTATACTTTGGAGTTTTGCCGTAATCGCTGGCCTCTCTCCTTCAGTAACTAGAGCTGTTACTATGTTTAGTATTATTAGTATTGCCATGCACCTAAAACGACCTACTAATATTTACAATACCCTTGTAATTTCTGCATTTGTAATTCTTTTATTGAATCCTGTTTTTTTATTTTCTGTAGGCTTCCAGATGAGTTATTTAGCTATTATAGGTATTGTTAGCGTTCAACCTATTATTTACAAATTGTGGAAACCTAAATTTATAATTCTAGATAAATTATGGCAGATTTTCACCGTTACTTTGGCTGCACAAATAGGTGTTGTACCTATTAGTTTATTTTATTTTCATCAGTTTCCTGGCTTATTTTTTATTTCTAATATTGTTGTTATTCCTTTTCTTGGTTTAATTCTTGGTTTTGGGTTGCTTGTTATTGCATTGGCTTTAATTGGATTTTTACCTAAACTACTTGTTTCTATTTATAGTTTTATCATTGAAAGTTTAAACAGTTTTATAGCTTGGGTTGCTCAATTTGAAGACTTTTTGTTTAGAGATATTCCGTTTACACTACTTCAAGTAATAGTCGCTTATATTTTAATTATTACTTTGATACAGGTTTATAAAATGCGTAATTTTAAATGGACAACGATGAGTCTAATTGCAATACTTACACTTCAAGGGGTTTACTTTTATAATAAATATCAAACTCAAAATGACGAATTCATTGTTTTCAATAAGAATCGTTATTCAATGATTGGCATAAAAGAGAATGAAGAATTAAGGGTGTTTCACAATTTAGATTCTATTCAATTCAAATCAAATCATGCTATAAAAAATTATATAGTTGGTAAATCCATAGACTTTTTAATTAGCGATAGCTTACAATCAGTTTATCAATATAAAGATAAAACTATTTTAACCATTGATAGTTTAGGCATTTATAAGGGAATTACATTTAAGCCCAACTATATCTTATTACGAAATTCTCCAAAACTGAATTTAAATAGACTAATAGATAGTTTAAAACCGCAACAAATTATTGCAGATGCAAGTAATTACAAATCGTATTTAAAACGTTGGAAAGCTACTTGCGAGTATAAAAAAATCCCTTTCCATCAAACAAATGAAAAGGGCGCTTTTATAATAAATTAAATATATAATTATTCTGCAAATTCAGGTTCAAACGCTTTTACATATTCGCTAAATTCTTCTTGCGTAGTCATTTCTTTATATTTATCAGATTCAAAAACTTTTAAATACAACTCTAATTGTTGTGGTTTTAAATAGCCTTGGATTGGTGCAATTACATTCCCTTCTTCATCAAAAAACACCATTGTAGGATACGCTTTTATCTGTAAAAACCTTGAAAACTCATGTACACTGTTTCGTCTATACTCTTTAGAGGCATCATAGTTAGGGTTAGAAAATGTTTTATCTTTATAAGTAATTTCATCATTACCCTCTGCATTAAATTTAACGGCATAATAATGCTCATTAATATAAGCTGCCACATCTTCCGTTTGAAACGTATTTTTATCTAACATTTTACATGGACCACACCAATTGGTATACACATCCATAAAAATCTTTTTTGGTTCTTTCTTTTGAAGCTCTAAAGCCTCTTCCATTGTTAACCAATTAATATCTTGCGCTATTGCTGCCAATGAAAACGCAAAAATTGCCATTAGTCCTAAAGTTATTTTTTTCATCATAGTAGATTTGTTGCAAATAATGAGCCTAACTTACAAAAAATGCTCCTAAATAGGAGCATTTTACAAATTTTTAACGGTAAGTTATCTAACACCATGCATTAATTTTTTCAATACAGGGTTTAAAACAAATATTAACAGACCCGCTGCTATAGGCACAATAGTAAATATTAAGAAGAATGTAGATAAACTATATTCTTTTGTAATATTCTCAATTTGTCCACCAACTACAGCTGCCATTTTATTACCAATAGCAATGGCTAAATACCACATTCCAAACATTAGTGCAATCATTCTACCTGGCACTAATTTACTAACATAAGACAAGCCTACAGGAGATAAACATAGTTCTCCGAGTGTATGGAATAGATAAGCTAATATCAGCCAGATCATACTTACTTTAACACCATCTACAAGACCAAAAGCACCGAAAGCTAGCAGACCAAACCCAAGTCCCATTATAGATAAACCAAGTGCATATTTTGTTGCAGCACTTGGATTGTATTTACTTTCCCACCATTTAGAAAAGAAAGATGCAAATACAATAATAAAGAAGGAATTAAGAATACTAAACCACGATACAGTGATTTCTACCTCATTATCTCTAACCTTAGTTACGGTAGCATTAATAAAACCAGTATCTTTTCCTAGTGTTGCGGCATGCGCAATTAATTCTTCTTCTTTTTCTTTTGAAGATACAAATGAAAATTCGGTTAAATCTTTATCCTTATTAATAAGAATTTTACTTTCACCTACTTTATAATCTGCATAAGGTTCTCCTACAGTAATGGTTTTAGTTACAATTTTTTGCGAAGCATTTGTAACCGTGTTTTGTGTTACAGGAATGTATTTAAATTGCAATTCACCTTTATCATTTTTAACATGTTGTCCTTTATCATCTAACTCTGGTTGTTCAATTGCACTATAACTTACATCGTAAGCTGTAGTATTGAAATCTCTATTTAACATCCACCCTACAATTCCCCACATTAACACAAAGCAAACGACTAAAACCACATTTGAACCTGGGATTTTTTTGAAAGTTTTCTTCCATAAAATAAATAGTACATATGATATAATTATTAAAGGAACAACCGTAAGTAATGTATTTACAATATTAAAGATTGTTGCAGAACTTCCACTTAACAAACGATCTACATTATCTCTTGCAAAAATCACTAATGATGACGCACCTTGTTCAAAAGACATCCAGAAGAAAACGGTAAAGAAAGCAAAAATGATAAATGCTATCATTCTATCTCTAACAACAGCTGTATATCTTAAAATTCTACCAACTACTAAAACCAGGAATAATCCTAATGCAAATAATACTGCAGTATACTGTCCTTCTAAATCACCAATTTGTAAAAATGAAAACATATCAATACCTGCAATTTTAGACATTGGATCATTAATTGCATAACCTAAACCAATTATAGAAGCAATAACTATTAAAACCTTGTCTAAAGTTGTAAACGGGTTTAAAGGTTCTTCTTTCTCTTCTGTTGAGATTTCAACACTTTCTTCATTGATATTCTGAGGCAATTCTACTTCGTGTACTTTAGAGGGTTTTGCTCCAATTTTACCAAATAAAGGACCTGCTAACCAAAATTGAATGGTTCCTAATAGCATAAAAATCCCTGCTAGTCCAAATCCGTATGCCCAACCTACTTTTTCAGCTAAGTAACCACATAACATCATTCCGAAAAACGCACCTGCATTTACACCCATATAATAAATAGTGTAAGCACCATCTTTCTTTTCTGGATGCGTTTTATACATATCAGAAATAATGGACGTCATGGTTGGTTTAAAGAAACCTGTACCAACAACTAATAAAAACAAACCAAAGTATAAAGAAAATTCAGTTTCTAAAGCCATAGAGGCGTGACCAGCTGTCATTATAAGCGAGCCGATAATAACAGCAGCTCTATAACCAGTATATTTATCTGCTAGCCAACCACCAATAATTGGAGTAATGTAAAGTAGCATTGCATATGTACCAAAAAGTGCACCTGCATTTTCTACGGTCCACTCCCAACCCGGATTATAGCCAATGGCAGCCATAGTAAGGAAATTTACCAGTAATACACGCATACCGTAGAAGGAGAAACGTTCCCACATTTCGGTAAAGAATAATACAAAAAGTCCGGCAGGATGCCCTAAAACTTTATCTTTAAATAGATTTTCAATATCTGTATTCATATAAAAATTAATTAGTTAGGAGGATTTATTTTAGAGTTAGTTATTTTAATTATCAGCTAGTTCGAAACCTTCAGCTTCGTCATCATGCATTTCTACTTCATTATCTTCAGCACCATGTGTTAAACGTTTCAAAGGTTTAAGTAATAAAATTACTAATATTCCAAAGACAACGGTGAAAATTGTTATACCCGAAAAGATAGCATACTCACCAAATTCTGAAGCAGATTCGCCAATAACACCAGCGACTTTATTACCTAGTCCGGTTGCTGCAAAATAAACGCCCATCATTAATGACGCATATTTTACTGGTGCTAATTTTGTAATAAATGATAAGGCTACAGGAGACGAACATAATTCTCCAATAGTATGGAACAAATAGGCTAATACTAACCAATACATTGCGGAGCTACCTTTAGCATTAAATTCTGCCGCTGCAAATATCATAAATACAAAACCGAGTCCCATTATCATTGTACCAACTGCCATTTTAAACAAAGAAGAGGCTTCTTTGCCTTTCAATTTTCGCTTGGCCCAATAACCCGCAACTACTGTAGCAAAAATAATAATGAAACCTGCGTTTAGCCCTTGAAACCAAGTTGCAGGTATTTCCCATCCAAACAATACACGGTCTGTATTAGTTTTTGTATAAATACTCATTAAACCACCTGCTTGCTCAAAAGCGCCCCAAAAAACAATTACAATTAAAAAGGATAATAAAAGTACTAAGTATCTATCTTTTGAAATTTGAGTTTCTAAGTTTTTATAAATCATCATCATAATACCTGCTACCACAGCTATAAAAATATATAATGCTGTATAACCCCAACTATCTACGCCACTATACGTAAAACCAGCGTAAACAGCATAAGCCATAATTAAGGCCACAATACCAAGATTAACAGGTGATTTAAATAAATCACTTAATAATTTACCAATTGAAACATCAGTAGTTTTATCTTCTTCTGTTGGTTTATTACCAACAGTTACAAGGTATTTTTGTCCGTATAAGTAGACGACTAAACCTAAGAGCATCGCAATTCCGGCTAATCCAAAACCATAATGCCAACCAATTTGTTCTCCAACATAACCAACAATAAATGTTGCTAGTAACGACCCTAAATTAATTCCTATGTAGAAAATACTAAACCCTTTATCTCTTCTAATATCTCCAGGTTTGTATAAACCACCTACCATGGTAGAAATATTTGGTTTTAATAAACCAACACCTAAAATAATTAGAGCTAGACCAGAATAAAAAGCCCACATTTGGTCAAAGGCTAAAATACCATGACCTGCAACCAATATTAATGCACCATAGAGAACAGCTTTCTTTTGCCCCAATATCTTATCTGCAATCATTCCGCCAGGAATTGACATTACATAAACCAACATTGTGTACCATCCGTACAGCATAATTGACTCGGAATCTAACCAACCTAAACCAGGATTATCTGCAGTTGTCTTTTCAACTAGATAAAGTGTTAATAAGGCTCGCATACCATAATAAGAAAAACGTTCCCACATTTCTGTGAAAAATAATACGTATAAACCTATTGGATGCCCAAATAGCTCCTTTTGATGCGCTTGTTTAATTGCGTTTGACATAATTTGTTAGTTAGTGTTAGTTAGTATTTTTTTAATCTAACATAGATTTTACTCTCTATTAGCTTCAATTTTATCTCCTAATGTTTCATGGATAAAATTCGTCATCTTTTTATATAGGTGAAGTCTTGTATTTCCTCCATAAATTCCATGATTTTTATCTGGATAAATCATCCATTCAAATTGCTTATCGGCTTGAATTAAGGCTTCAACCATACGCATGGTATTTTGTACATGTACATTATCATCACCAGAACCATGAATTAAAAGAAAATCACCCTTAAGTTTATCTACATGATTTATCGGAGAATTTTCATCATAACCAGTTGGATTTTCTTGTGGTGTTGTCATGTAGCGCTCTGTATAAATGGTATCGTAAAATCTCCAGCTTGTTACAGGTGCTACAGCAATAGCCATTTTAAAGACATCGTTTCCTTTAAATAAAGCATTACTACTCATAAAGCCACCATAACTCCAACCCCAAATACCAATTCTTTCTGCATCAATATAATCTAGTTTACCGAGTTGTTTTGCCGCTTCAATTTGGTCTTCTACTTCGTATTTACCCAATTCGTTTTGGGTTACTTTTTTAAAGTCAGCACCTTTAAAACCTGTTCCTCTTCCATCAATACAAACAACGATATAACCTTGTTGAGCTAACATTTGATACCAGTAATCATTTGCACCATTCCAACGGTTAGCGACTTGCTGAGAACCTGGACCTGAATATTGATACATAAATAATGGATAGGTTTTATTAGCATCGAAATTTGCGGGTTTAATAGTCCACATATTTAAATTATTACCATTTATAGAAATAGTACTAAATTCTTTTTTAGATAATACATAACCTTTTAACTGTTCTACTAACCTTTTATTATCCTTTATATTCTTAACTATTTCACCCTTTTTGGCATCTACTAAAGTATATTCATAAGGTGTTGTTGCACTAGAAAAGGTATTTATAAAATAAGTAAAATCTGCACTAAACGCTGCACTGTTAGTTCCGTCTTTTTGAGTTAAACGCTTTTTACTCTTTCCATTTAGTTTTATTGAATACACATCTCTATTTATAGAACCATTTTCTGTAGATTGAAAATATATAGTGTTTGCTTTTTCATTAAAACCATAATAATTAGTTACTTCCCAATTCCCTTTGGTTACTTGGTTAATTAACTTTCCGTTTTTAGCATAGTGATAGATATGATTGAAACCATCTAATTCACTCGTCCAGATAAAGCTATTATCTTCTAAAAAAGTTAAATTAAAAGTAACATCAATGTACGCCTTGTCCTTTTCGCCTAACACCTTTTGTGAAGTCATCGTCTTTGTATCAATCATCCAAAGGTCTAACTCGTTTTGATGACGATTCATAAATTGAACACTTAACACATTAGCTTCGTTGGTCCATTCTAATCTCGGAATATAAAAATCTTGGTAAGTTTTATCTACTTTTAATTCTTCAACTTTTTTAGAGTTTAAATTGTATAAATGCAAAGACACTTTAGAGTTTTCCTCACCTGCTTTTGGATATTTAAACACGTGCTGTGTTTGGTACAAATCAGAACCATAAACATCCATTGAAAATTCTGGCACATTTGTTTCATCAAATCTAATAAATGCTATTTGGTTACTGTCTGCATTCCAATCGAAAGCTCTTACAAAACTAAATTCTTCTTCATACACCCAATCCGTAATGCCATTTATAATTTTATTCTTTTCACCATCAGTTGTAATTTGCGACACCTTACCAGATTTTAAATCCTTAACGTACAAGTTATTTTCAAAGCCATATGCTACTTTAGTACCATCTGGTGATAAAGTTGGTTCTTGCACTAAATCGTCAGATACTTTTACAACCTTTTTAGAAGCGATGTCATAAATATAATATTCACCTAACGTAGAACGTCTAAATACAGGTCTAGACTTAGTGGTTAAGATTATTTTTGTTTCATTTTCATTAAACGAATAATCAAAAAAACCTTGAATCTCAGCTATATCTGCTGATGAGATTAAGGTTTTCACTTTTTCTAACGTTTTATAATCGTAAATATCTATTGTTGAGGTTCTGTCTTGCCTATTAAAATTTAAAACCGAATACTGATTTCCGTTTGCCATAGAATGCAAAGCCTGCATGCCTTCTGTTCTAAATTCTCCAGTCCAAATGTCTTGTAGCGTAATTTGTTTTTGTTGTGAAAAAACTAATGTGGTTATTGTAAAACCAATAATTGCAATAAAGTGTCTTAATTTCATGTATTTATATTAATGCTTTAAACAACAAATGCTACTTGTCTTTTAATTTTAACTCAGACAAATTGCGCAATTTAAGCAGATGCTATTTATAAAATTCTTATTTTATTAGACCAATGCCAAGTTTACTAAAAATTATGCAAAAAATCGCTAATATTAACAGTAAATCGGCATTTAGAATATTAATTACAACCATTTTTATACCAATCCTAGTATCTTTGTTTTTTATAAAAATAAAACCTATATGCAAAAGACCATTTCTGGCTTTTCAAAGCTTTCTAAATCTCAAAAGATTGAGTGGCTTTTAGACACGTATTTTACGGAAAAAGATAATGCAAAAGCACTTGTAGAATGTTATTGGAATACTAATGAAAAACTTCAAAAATTGCATGATGAATTTATTGAAAACACCATCACCAATTACTATTTACCTTTAGGCATTGCTCCAAACTTTTTAATAAACGAAACCTTTTATGCCATTCCTATGGCAATTGAAGAAAGTTCTGTGGTTGCTGCCGCAAGCAAGGCTGCTAAGTTTTGGCTAGAACGTGGTGGTTTTAAAGCTCAAGTAATTTCTACCGAAAAAATTGGTCAAGTTCATTTTATATATAACGGTGATTCTAAAAAATTAGAAGCATTTTTTGCTCATATTAAGCCAAAACTAATAAGTGATACAGCCGCCATAACTAAAAGTATGGAACGCAGAGGTGGAGGTATTTTAGACATTGAATTACGTAATAAAGCAGAAGATTTACCAAACTATTACCAGCTCCATGCTACTTTTGAAACTATGGATGCTATGGGTGCAAATTTCATTAACACGTGTTTAGAGCAATTTGCCTCAACTTTTAAATCTGAAGCGCTTCTTTTTGATGCCTTTAATGAACAAGAAAAGCACCTCAGTATTGTAATGAGTATTCTATCGAATTACGTACCAGAATGTGTGGTGCGTGCAGAGGTTTCATGTAAGGTGGAAGATTTAAAAAGTAAAGACATTCCAAATCCTGAAGAGTTTGCCCTAAAATTTAAGCAAGCCGTAGATATAGCAAAAATTGAACCTTACAGAGCTGTAACGCACAACAAAGGTATTATGAATGGTATAGATGCCGTTGTTTTAGCAACTGGTAATGATTTTAGAGCCGTAGAAGCAGGCGTACACGCTTATGCCGCTAAAGATGGAAGTTACACTAGCCTAACGCACTGTAGTGTAAATGATGGTATATTTAAATTTTGGATAGAAATTCCATTAGCGCTTGGCACTGTTGGCGGATTAACAAGCATTCATCCTCTGGTTAAATTCGCCTTAGAGCTACTACAAAAACCAACAGCTAAAGATTTAATGAAAATTGTAGCTGTTGCTGGTTTAGCTCAAAATTTTGGAGCTGTAAAATCTTTAACGACAACAGGTATACAAGAAGGCCATATGAAAATGCATTTAATGAATATATTAAATCAATTTGAAGCGACTGACCTTGAAAAATCACAACTTATTGAACATTTTAAAACAAATGTAGTTTCTCACAGTTTGGTAGAAGAGGCTATTAAAAATTTAAGAAAGTAAACAGAGTATTGAGCAATTCAACACAATCATATAGAAGTAACGGAAAATTATTACTCACCGCAGAATATGCTGTTTTAGATGGCGCAAAGGCTTTAGCTATACCAACAAAATATGGTCAAAGTTTAAAGGTTACTCAAAATGATTCTAACACTATTAATTGGAAAAGTTTTAATGAACTAGAAGATATTTGGTTTGAAGATGTCTTTTCTATTAAAAACACATCTTATGGGCTCAATGTAACATCAGCTTTAAATAATGACATTTCTAAGAGACTTATAGACATACTAAAAGCAACTCAAAATTTGAATCCTGAATTTTTATCTAAACATCCAGGTTTTGATATAACAACGCATCAAGATTTTAATAGACTTTGGGGTTTAGGTACGTCTTCTACGTTAATAAATAATATTGCTGATTGGGCTAATGTCAATGCTTTTCAGTTATTAGAAAAAACTTTTGGTGGTAGCGGTTATGATATTGCATGTGCACAAAATGATACTCCTATAAATTTTCAACTTCAAAATGATAAACAACCATTAGTTACTCCTGTTGATTTTAAACCTAAATTTAAAAACAATTTGTATTTTGTGTACCTTAATCAGAAGCAAAATAGTAGAGATGGTATTTCGGCTTATAAAAAACTAAATAGAATTAATAGTGAAATTATAAGTACTATTAATAACGTTACAGAAGCCATGAGCACATGTAAGTCTCTTCTAGAATTTGAAGACTTAATAAATACCCATGAAACTCTAATTGGTAATCTTATACAACAAGAACCTATTAAAAAACGTTTGTTTTCAGATTTTAAAGGTGCTGTAAAAAGCTTAGGTGCTTGGGGAGGTGATTTTGTATTGGTAACCTCTAACCGTAATCCAACTGATTATTTTAAAGCAAAAGAACTAGATACTGTGATATCTTATAATGATATGATTTTATAAGGCAATTTAGTTAAAATCAATTTTAGATTTGATCTTACCTTTATCGATAAAAAAAGGCTTTACAATGTGTAAAGCCTTTTTTATATCTCTTAAAACAATCTATTTAGTAAACTGTTTTTGCTCTATTATCTTCAATATCAGCCGCTTTTTCTAATGCATTATACACTGCAGTCTGTGCTGCTGCTCTACGCTCATTGTTTAATCTATTCATTATAGACGTGTAATTATCTAATTTGGTAGCTTCATTAATTTTGGTTACTTCTATAATATAGACACCTTTTTCACCATCAATTGGTTGCGATGTTCCACCTTCTGCTAAACCAAATGCTGCACCTACTACTTTAGGCTCAACACCTGCTCCAGAAAGCGTTGTGTTTTTTAAAGTAATTGCTGCTGCTGATCTTGGACTCACGCCTTGGTTAGTAGCAATATCTGCAACTGTAGTACTTTTTATTTTTTCGCGGATCAATTTTGCTTTCTTTTCATTTCTAATAATTGGTAAAGCTGTAATTGAAGCATCTTCTGTACTCATTAATCCTTTCTCCTTTTTCTCAACCACTTTAGCCACTATGTAACCAAAGTTAGAAATTGAAAAGTTTTTAAAATCTCCAGTTTCAGTATCTTCATCAAAAGACCAACGTACAACTTCTCTCTGACTACCTAAGCCAGGAATATTTTCATCTAAGGCTTTAAAAGAAATTGGCTTAACTGTTAAATCACGCTCTTTTGCTAATGCATTAAAATCACCATCTTTTGCAGCTATTTCGAACTTAGACATTTTATTAAACACCTCTTGTAACGTAGCATCTGAAGGTTCTATCTTATCTGCTATAGTTGCAACTTTAACTGTATTATTAAAACTCTTTTGGTCTAATATTTCAATGACGTGGTAACCAAATGACGTTTGTACAACATCAACATCACCTACTTTATTATCAAAAGCATAAGCTTTAAATTCTGGAGCCATTCCTGCTTTATAGTCAAATTCAATCTCTCCATCTTTTTCGTTACTTACTTTATCAGAAGATAATTCTAATAAATCCATAAACTTAGTACCATTTTTAATTTTAGCTAAGATACTATCTGCAGTTTTCTTTGCTTCTTCTGGTGTTTTAGTTACAGATGCATCTGCTCTCTGCCCACCAATATTAGGTATTAATATATGACGAACTTTTACAGAATCTGGCAATTGCTTAGTAGCAATAACTTTAGATAGCTTATAATATTCACCATCTTTGTAAGGACCGTAATAATCACCAACATTTAATTTGAATAATGTGTCTTTAGCTACAGCTGGTAATTCTGCTGCTCTTAAAAAAGAGTCATTGTATTTTATATCTGAGTACGTGTTAACAAACTCTTCTATGTCTTTTGCAGAATCAAATCCAGGGATTGTTTCAGTATTCTTACTACTTTCGTTATATTCATTTCTATCCGCTTTTAAAGCCAATAAATCAGCTTTTATTTGCGCTTCATCTTCTTTAGAAGCTACTTCTTTAAATTCTACATAAACCACCTCTCTACTGGCTTCAGCTTCATATTCATCTTTATGGTCATTTATATAAGATTGAATATCACTTTTAGAAACCGTTACTAAGCTATCTGCGATTGATGTATAAGGAATTTGTACATAACGTACATCTCTAGTTTTAGCATCTCCATAATAATCAGCTTCAGCTTCTGAAATTGTGGTACTAATACCAGCTTTAATCATATTATAATACGTTTGCTGAACAGCATTTGCAGCAATAGATTGCTCATTGTTTGTCCAACTATCGTAATTAACTAAAAAGTTTCCAAGAGGTGCAGTAGCGCCATTTAAATCTTTTAGGTTAGAAATGAATCCATTTAAACGATTTACATCAAAATTTCCATTTTCATCTTGAAATTCTGGATAAGAAGAAAAGCTCGTTTTTAACAAATCTCTCATTTCATCTTTTTCAACCGATAACCCTAATTTATCAAATTCAGATTGTAATACAATTTTACGAAGCTCTTGGTTGTAAATTGTATTCATAGCTTGTGTAGAGGTTTGTCTTCCACCAGAACCGTCTTGGTAGTTTTTTACTTTTTGCTGAAACTCAACACGATTGATATCTTTACCGTTAATTGTAGCAACAACATCTTGAGAACCTCCTGAAAATACAGAAGAATTTTTAAATAAATCTCCAATAACAAATGCAAATAATGCCATTGCTATTACAAAAATTAACACTAGAGATCGTTGTCTAATTTTATTTAAAACTGCCATAGTCTTTGTATGTATTGTTTATTTTGGTGTAAATAAGTCCGCGAAAATACTATTTTCTAGTAAATAATAAAAGGAGTAACGCAGTTTTTATAAATGAAGTAGTTGTATTAATCTACTTCGCGTATTTTTAAAAGAACTTCATTTATTTTGGTAGAGGAAACTTCCGTAATAGTAAACTTAAAATTATCGATAAGAACGTCCTCGTTTTCTTGTGGAATTTCCTCTGTTGTATTTACAATTAATCCACCTAAGGTTTCATAATTTTCACTTTCAGGAAGATTTAATTTATAAGTTTCATTAATATAATCTACCTCTAACCTAGCAGAAAATTTATATGTATTGTCATCTAGTTGTTCTTCTACCATTTCAATAGTATCATGCTCATCCTCAATTTCCCCAAATAATTCCTCTATAATATCCTCAACAGTCATAATACCAGAAGTTCCACCATACTCATCAATAACAACTGCTATACTTTTACGTTTTTTTGTAAGAATATTTAAAACATCTTTTATAAAAATTGTTTCTGGTACAAAGCCTACAGGTATAATTATAGATTTTATAGATTTTGGTTTTTTAAACAATTCAAAAGAATGCACGTAACCTAAAATATCATCGATACTATCTTTATAAACAATAATCTTGGTTCGGCCAGATTCAATAAAAAGTTGAGTGAGGTTTTCTATAGATTCAGAAATATCAACAGCAGTAATTTCTGTACGTGGCACCATCACTTCACGTGCTTTTACATCTGAGAATTCTAGTGCATTTTGAAAAATCTGAATTTCACTATCTACTTCATCGTGATCCTCAACAGACTCCATTTGTTCACTAATATAGTTTCCTAACTCTACTTTGGTCATTGCCAAGGCAACATCTTCACCTCCTGCTTTAAAAACATATTTTAAAACCGCATCTGAAATCCAAATTACAAAATCTGAAATCCATGAAAAAAGCACATAAAATATATATGTTGGAAATGCTAAAACCTTTAAAAGAGAATTTGAATAAATTTGAAAGAACACTTTAGGCAAAAACTCAGCTGTAATTAAAATAACTAAGGTAGAAATTATAGTCTGCGTTAATAATTGTAAATCTGTAAACAGGTATGTTAATGTAGAGCTATCTAATGGCAACATAGATTGAAACCAGCTCACCAAAAGATCTCCCATTTTAAAACCATAGATAACTAAAGCAATGTTATTGCCAATAAGCATAGTGGCAATGTATTTAGAAGGTCTTGCTGTGAGTTTTCCTAATATTTTACCTAAAAAATCACCTTGTTTCTTCTCTAACTCTATATGAATTTTATTAGCAGATACAAAAGCAATTTCCATACCCGAAAAAAAGGCTGAAAGTATAAGTGTACTTATTATTATAACTACATCAACAGTCATAGATTACTGTTTGTTACGATCTTCAAACTTTTTACTGAAACGTTTTCTGAAGAAAAACATAAACGTAGCTAATGCTACAAAAACTAATGACATATATGCACCGTTTCTATTGTCTGACCATTTAGTAATAGCATCATAGAGAAAAAGTACTGCAAAAACAAGATATGCGTAATGAAAAATCTTCTGTATTTTCATAATTAAATAAACTGATTATTATGTAAAGGTAACTATTTATCGAGCTCAAACTCGCCACCCATTTCAAGCATTTGAAAATTTTTAAAATTTTTATCCGAATCAAAACTAATTCCATGCAGTGGTGCTATAGCTCGCTTAAACAACCATGGTTCATTAGTAAACAACCATTCTAACTTTTGGTTGTAAAATAATTGTTCTGTAAATAGCGTATCGCTTTGCTGTGTAACAATCTTAACATCACCTTGTAAATCAATAATATCAGTATCGTTATACACAATAGCGTAATCTGAGGTTATTGTTGTTTTATTTTTATCCTCGTCGTAAGTTATTAGTTTAATACCTTTAGGAAATTCTGAAAACGGGAAATTTCTATTAGAGTAGTCTAACATTTTAGGACTTAGTAAGTTTGCTAACAACCTTACCGTATCATCTTTAAATTCGGTGTACTTTAAGTCTATATTTTCGGCCTCACTTATAGGCTTATTTTGCAACACACCTACCTTTTGCACCTCATTAAAATCGTTGGTACATGAAAAAAACAAAGTCACAACAATTGCTGTGACTAAGTTTCTTATTATATGTAAGTTTCTTTGTATCATTAAATACTAGGAACGGTTACTGAACGTCCTATCCAACAGCCTATTTTAATTACTGTTCCAGAACAGCTACAAGAAAATATATCTGATTTAGAAGGAGCACTAGCTCTGTAACTAGCAGCTGTCTTTGCAGCTGTAGATCTTAATCTACCATCTACTCTACCTGCTTTTTCAGCTTCATTAGCAGCTAACCAAAATACAGCTCTTTTATTAAAGTTTGTATCTCCACAGCTATTAGCACTTTTAGCATACATTGCTGCAATTTGTAGGTACGGAGAACCATCTGAAGGATTTAATTTTAATGCTTCATTATAATACTGTCTAGCTTTACCATAGCTACCTTTAGACTTCAACTCATTAGCCAAACCTTTGTATAATTTCGCCTTTTTTAAAGGATCCGTAGATAAAGAAATAGTTTGATCTAAATACTTTTGCTCACCTGTAAGTAAATATAAATAGTATGATGTATCTGCACTTGGCTCTATTGTGTTTTTTTGTTGAACTAATTTTAAGAATAATGGATCTTCCTTACAATCCTTAGCATACATTCTATTCATTGCACGTTGCAACCAAACACCATTATTTTTGTTTTCTTCAAAATCTTTTTCATATAAAGGCACTAAGATATCGCAAGTTGCTCTTTTTCCAAGTTTTTGATCCATACTTGGTAAAATTTTACCTTCAAATACGTTTATATATGATTCATAACTAGCTTTATACTTAGACTCCTTTTTTGTTAACTCTGTACCTGCTTCTTCTTTTTCAGCATATTTGTTAAGCTTCACTGTATTACTATCAATAATACGTTCTATAATTTCGTTAACATCATCATATTTATCAAACATTTGTTGTGCTGATAACTTCCCAGCATCATATAAATCTACTGCTAATGAAAAATAAGAATATAACCCTTTTGGATCAGTAAAGTTTTTAGCATCTTTTGTATAAGCTTCATCAAACATCTTATAAACTTGCTCATCACTCATACCAAGTTCTGTTTTATACTTATTAGCTAAGTTTGCTTTATCAACAGTTACATCTGCAAAATCATATTTAGACGCAAAATGCTCTCTACTCTGATCGTGCAATAACATTAAGTCTTTGATATGTGCTAATTGCTCTTCTCCTGTAGAATTTTCAATTTTATGTAATAAGATTTTTTCTCCACGTACATAAATAGCTCTATTAAATTTAGGGCACTTTTCTCTAACTATTTTCCATGGTTCATATGCTTCATCATACTTTTTACTTTTTGCATAACCATCAAAAAGTGATAAATTATTCATACACTCTTCTTGAGTTTCATCTTGAGCAAAACCTAAGTTAACACTCATTAATAGAGCAAAAAATAGTATTGTAATTCTCGTCTTCATCTTTTGTTAATTTTATTAGTAATATTTTTTTTGTTCAAACCATCTAGAGTTCAAAGATAAACTTACATTAAAGTTTACAAAATTCTCTAGAATTAAATTTTTCTCTCTTGTTCCTCGTCGTCCAATTTCAAAGCCAAAATTAGCGTTAGAAAATAAATTACGAGACCCAACTGGTAATCCTAGTCCAAAAGATATGCCAAACTCATTTATTGGCTCTCTTTTTATTACCATACCTGTATTTTCGTATTTTAAACCTGCTCTATAAACTACGCGATTAAAATAACCAGAAAAGGCATTATACTTAGGAATATAGAATCCTCCAAGCGAAATTTCAGACGAGTTTTCATAAGTTGCTGAATTCACTGGAAAAATAGGATTTGAGAAATCACTTGTACTCTGAAACGTGTATTCTGTACCCACAAACCAAGATTTTGGTTGACCAATACCTACGCCAAAAGTAAATTTAGATGGCAGCGTTAATTTTGTTTTATCGCGACCTTGTGCTTCTAAATCAGAATCAATAGTATTAGACACACCGATAACTTCATAATCAGTATCTAAAGTCACTGTTGAGAAACTTCTAACATTATCAGAATTTAATCTACTTTCTGGAGTAAATGTTGCTGTTGCAGACAATTCTAATTTATTAGTGATCATAGTTTTGTATGCCACACCAAAATTAAAGTTTAAACCATTTAAATCTGATCTATTAAACTGCCTTGTTTGGTATTGCACTATATCTCCTTCATCTGTATAAGCTACTTCAATGGCTGTGTTTTGAATATTTCCAAAATTGTAATTAACATCTAGACCTACACTTAATTTGTCATTAATTTGATAACCAATACCAGTAAACACTCTATTTATACCACCTTCACCATTAAAACGATTCACTAATAAAGCTTCATTATTTATATCATCTAATTTATAACCAACCGCTGTATATGGCATTAAACCAAAGCCAAAGCCAAATTTACCCACTGGCACTGACAATGCAATATAATCAAATATCGTACTGCTTGCATTCCCTTTTTCTGAAGCGCTCTTTAGCGTACTTGTAGATGTAGTACCTGCTACAGAAAATTTTATAGGTCTACTTTCACCTCTATAATTTGAAGATTCTAAATTTTTACCAGCATAAGAAGCTGGATTACTTAAATTTAAATGAATACTATCTAAATACACACTCATTCCTCCCATACTACGGTTTTCTACCGTTCCTTTAAACTTAAGACTACCTATTCCATAAAACGAATACGGCGAACCTGTTCCTTGTTGTGCAAATACCGAAGAACTAATAATTGTAATACAAATTACAATGAATCTTTTTATCATTATTTTGAATTATATTCTAGAATAAAATTCAAACCCTCTAAAAGAAAATCTGAATTCGCAAATATGGTATTTTTTAATTGGTTTAACAAAAATTTAGTATCACCTCCTGTTAAAATAATTGTTAAATCCGAATAATTCATTAAATATTCATCAATTATACCGTCTAATTCCTTTACCACGCCATTTACCACACCAGAGTGAATTGAAGTATCTGTTGAATTGCCTATCAAACTTTCAGGCATTTGTGTTTCTAACAACGGAAGATTAGCCGTTAAATTATTTAAAGTTTTATATCGTAATCTCAGACCTGGAGAGATTGCACCTCCTAAATATTGGTTTTTCTTGTTTATAAAATCATAAGTGATACAAGTGCCAGCATCTATAATTAATACATTTCTATCAGAAAACTGATCAACAGATGCACTTACTAAAGCTATTCTGTCTACACCTAGAGTTTTTGGAGTGGCATACAAATTCTCAAAAGGCAAATTTGTTTCAGAGCTAAGCTCTACAACCGGAAAATCTAAACGAATTAACTCAACCTCTTGTTTAGACAAAAGACCAACTGAAGAAATAATCGCTTTTTCTATTTTTGGGTACTCTTTTTTAAGGTTGTTGTATTGATTTTTAAACTCAGTTAGCTTAAAACTTAACTTATGTAATAAATTTCTGTTTTTAAACACAGCAAATTTTACATACGTATTACCCACATCTACAATAAGATTCATATCTTTTAACTAAAGCTGCAAATTTATAAAATCAAATTTTATCAAATTCTTTTTGTGTATATAAAAAATGCATTTATATTTGCACCCGCTTAATTAAGCAATTGGTGCCTTAGCTCAGTTGGTAGAGCAAAGGACTGAAAATCCTTGTGTCCCTGGTTCGATTCCTGGAGGCACCACCACTAAAATCCCAATTCATATGAATTGGGATTTTTGGTTTACTACCATTTATTTTACAAAAAATATTGTTTACTATTTATTAAAATCTCATTTTTGTTTGTACAATGAACAGACATTTTATTTATATCATTTCTATTGTTCGCGTCGTAAAAATTTTACGAAGGCAAGGAATGTTATAACAACTTAAAACATATATTTATTCCAAGTCTTCCAAAACGGAAGGCTTTTTTTATGCAAAAAATTAACACTTTTGAACGTCATATTTAAATCAATCTAACTTATTGAATTACAATAAAATAAGCTACACTTAACAATCTTGAATTTAGATTAAAAAATAATAATCTTATCTATAATTATAACATATCAATTAATTTAGATTTTGCAAATAAAATTTGCCTAAATAAAACTATGAGTCAACTAAATAAATACAGTAAAACAGTAACCCAAGATCCTACTCAACCAGCAGCACAAGCTATGTTGCATGCCATTGGATTAACAAAAGAAGATTTCTTTAAACCAATTGTTGGTATTGCAAGTACAGGTTACGAAGGCAACCCTTGTAACATGCACCTTAATGATTTAGCCAAATTGGTTAAAGAAGGCACAAAAAACGAAGACGTAGTCGGTTTAATTTTTAACACCATCGGTGTTAGTGATGGTATTTCTATGGGAACACCAGGAATGCGTTACTCCTTACCTTCACGAGATATTATTGCAGATTCTATGGAAACTGTAGTGCAAGCGATGAGCTACGATGGGCTAGTTACGGTTGTTGGATGCGACAAAAATATGCCTGGCGCTTTAATGGCAATGATTCGTTTAAACAGACCTTCAATTTTAGTTTATGGCGGCACTATAGATTCTGGTTGTCATAACGGAAAAAAGTTAGACGTTGTATCTGCCTTTGAAGCTTGGGGAAGTAAAGTTGCTGGAACTATGGACGAAGGCGAATACCAAAATATAGTTGAAAAAGCATGTCCTGGTGCTGGTGCTTGCGGTGGAATGTATACTGCAAACACAATGGCATCTGCGATTGAAGCTCTTGGGATGACATTGCCTTTCAACTCTTCTAATCCTGCATTAAGTGATGCAAAAAAAGAAGAATCTGTTAAAGCTGGTGAAGCACTACGAACTTTATTAGAAAAAGACATTAAACCTTCAGATATAATTACAAGAAAATCTCTTGAAAATGCCGTAAGATTAGTTACTATCCTAGGAGGTTCTACAAACGCTGTATTACATTTTTTAGCTATTGCAAGAGCTGCTCAAATAGATTTTACACTGAAAGATTTTCAAGATATAAGTGACAATACGCCATTTTTAGCCGATTTAAAACCAAGCGGTAAATATTTAATGGAAGATGTACATGCTGTTGGAGGCATACCTGCAGTACTAAAATATCTTTTGAAAAAAGGCTTAATTCATGGTGATTGTTTAACCGTTACAGGAAAAACTATTGCAGAAAATTTATTAGATGTACCAGATTTAACCAAAGGTCAAGATGTAATAAAACCTATTGAAAAACCTATTAAAATTTCAGGACACTTAAGAATGCTTTATGGCAATTTAGCTTCAGAAGGAAGTGTTGCAAAAATAACCGGTAAAGAAGGCTTAAGTTTTAGAGGAAAAGCTAAAGTTTTCGAAGGAGAATACGCAGCTAACGATGGTATTAGAGATGGTTTAGTAGAAAAAGGAGACGTTGTTGTCATTAGGTATGAAGGCCCAAAAGGCGGCCCTGGAATGCCAGAAATGTTAAAACCAACCGCCGCAATTATGGGAGCCGGTTTAGGTAAAGACGTTGCTTTAATTACAGATGGAAGATTCTCTGGTGGAACTCACGGTTTTGTTGTAGGCCACATTACACCTGAAGCTCAAGAAGGTGGAACAATAGCCGTAGTTAAAGATGGTGATATTATTACCATTGATGCAGAAACCAATTCCATTTCTCTTGAAGTTTCTGAAACAGAATTACAAAAAAGACGTCTAAAATGGAAAGCACCAGAATTAAAGTTTGAACGTGGTGTCTTATACAAATATGCAAAAACAGTATCATCAGCATCTAAAGGATGTGTAACTGATGAATTCTAAATACGTTAGAATTATTACAATAAACTATCCTTAAAAAACAGTATAAATTCTGTAATAAATTAATAGGATCTCAAAAACAAATGAGATGAAAGAAACTCAAACTATAAACAACAATTCTAAAAGCACTGAAACTACAGAACGAATTTCTGGTAGTGAGGCAGTTATTAAGTGCTTATTAGCTGAAGGCGTTTCAACCCTCTATGGATATCCAGGAGGCGCAATAATGCCTGTATATGATGAATTATACAAATATCAAGATAAAATTCATCATGTATTAACGCGTCATGAACAAGGTGCTGCCCACGCAGCCCAAGGTTATGCAAGAATTTCCGGAAAAGTTGGTGTTGCCATGGCAACATCAGGACCAGGCGCTACTAATTTAATAACTGGTATTGCAGATGCTCAAATTGACTCTACGCCTTTAGTCTGCATTACTGGTCAAGTAGGATCTCATTTATTAGGTAGTGATGCTTTTCAAGAAACGGATATTGTAGGTATTTCTACACCTGTCACTAAATGGAATTGCCAAATTACAGAAGCATCTCAGATTCCTGGTGCTATTGCTAAAGCATTTTACATTGCAAGAAGTGGAAGACCAGGACCTGTTTTAATTGACATTACTAAAAATGCTCAATTTGAAGAATTCGATTTTAAATACGAAAAATGTAAAGGGGTTAGAAGTTACAAACCGGTACCAAAAACTGATGAAACTGCACTAAAAGCTGCAGCAGAACTAATTAATAGCGCAAAAAAACCATTAATAGTTTGGGGACAAGGTGTCATTTTAGGTAAAGCTGAAGAAGAATTTAAAGCGGTTATTGAAAAAACAGGAATTCCTTCTGCCTGGACCATATTAGGTGCTTCCGCAATACCAACTTCACATCCGCTTAATGTAGGAATGGTTGGTATGCATGGAAACTATGCTCCAAATATTTTAACGAATCAATGTGATGTTTTAATTGCTATAGGTATGCGATTCGATGATCGGGTAACAGGTAACTTAGAAACTTATGCAAAGCAGGCTAAAATTATTCATTTTGAAATTGATCCTGCTGAAATTGATAAAAATGTAAAAACGCATATTGCTGTTCTTGGCGACTCTAAAGACAGTTTAAAAAAATTGTTGCCTTTACTTAAATCAAATTCTCATGCAGATTGGCATCAAAAATTTAAAGATTTATACCAAATAGAATACAATAAAGTTATAAAAAATGACTTACATCCCACAAAGGATGGCTTAACTATGGGCGAAGTGTTAAAAGAAATCAACATTCAAACAGAAGGAAAAGCCGCTATAGTTAGCGATGTTGGTCAGCACCAAATGATAGCATGCCGTTACGCAGAATTCAATATTTCTAAAAGCAACATCACCTCTGGTGGCTTAGGAACCATGGGCTTTGCATTACCTGCTGCAATTGGGGCAAAAATGGCAGCACCAGACCGCGAAGTTATTATGATTGCTGGTGATGGTGGCTATCAAATGAACATACAAGAATTAGCAACCATTTTTCAACAAAAAGTACCCGTAAAAATTGTAGTCTTAAACAATGAATTCCTCGGCATGGTACGTCAGTGGCAACAATTGTTTTTTGATAAACGTTACGCCTCAACAGAAATGGTTAATCCAGACTTTGTAACCATTGCAAAAGGGTATCATATTGATGCTAAAAAAGTATCAAATAGACAAAATTTAAAAGTAGCTATTAAAGAAATGATAGAATGTGAAGGTCCTTATTTCTTAGAAGTAAGAGTAGAAAAGGAAGACAACGTTTTTCCAATGATACCTACAGGAGCTAGCGTATCTGATATAAGATTAGAATAAAATAAGAACAAAGAAACTAGAATAGAAAACAAAGATTTCAAAATTCTTAATGACTGTAAAAGCCTATTTTCTATTATCTTTTTTCTATTATCTTTTAAAAGAATGAGTACAGAGAACAAACAATTTACCGTTTCAGTATATACGGAAAACAACATAGGATTATTAAACAGAATCTCAGCAATATTTCAAAGAAGACATATTAATATTGAGAGTCTAAACACATCACCATCTGAAATAGAGAGTGTCTCTAGATTTACTATTGTAGTAAATATTACAGAATCTCAAATGAAAAAAATTATTGGTCAAATTGAAAAGCAGGTTGAAGTCATAAAAGCTTTTTATCACACCGAAGATGAAATCATTTATCAAGAATCGTGTTTATTTAAAATAAAATCAGAATTATTATTTGATGAACGTCAAATTCAAAATATAATTAAAGATAGTAATGCCAGAATTGTCACAGTAAACAAACAATTCTTTGTTCTTGAAAAATCAGGACGAAAAGAAGAAATAGATTTACTCTACAGAGAATTAAATGTTTTTGGAATAATGCAATTTACACGTTCTGGACGAGTAGCTGTAACTAAAGACGAAATGAAAATTTCAACATTACTAAAAGCATTTCAAGAATAAGATTTTAGAAACAATAATATAGAGGTTAGACTCTAGACTAAACAATAATTAAATGGAATAGATAAAATGAAATATTGAGATTTTTGCTGTTAATAAGCAGTCTATTCTCTTATTTCTAACTTCTATTTTCTAAACAAAAAAACAATGTCAAATTATTTTAACACATTACCATTAAGAGAACAATTAGAGCAATTAGGAAAGTGTCGTTTTATGGACGCTTCAGAATTTGAAGATGGTGTAGACGCTTTAAAAGGAAAGAAAATCGTAATCGTAGGTTGTGGCGCCCAAGGTCTAAACCAGGGTTTAAATATGAGAGATTCTGGCTTAGATATTTCTTATGCACTACGTCAGGCCGCAATTGACCAACAACGAGAATCTTACAAAAACGCAACATCTAACGGATTTACAGTTGGTACCTACGAAGAGTTAATACCAACTGCAGATTTAGTGTTAAACTTAACACCAGACAAGCAGCACACCAACGTGGTAAATACAGTAATGCCTTTAATGAAAAAAGGTGCTACTTTAAGCTATTCTCATGGTTTCAATATTGTTGAAGAAGGTACACAAATCCGAGAGGATTTAACCGTAATTATGGTAGCGCCAAAATGTCCAGGTAGCGAAGTTCGAGAAGAGTACAAACGTGGATTTGGTGTACCAACACTTACGGCCGTACACCCAGAAAATGACCCAGAAGGAAAAGGTTGGGCTCAAGCTAAAGCCTATGCTGTAGCTACAGGTGGACACAGAGCTGGTGTCTTAGAATCATCCTTTGTGGCTGAAGTTAAATCTGATTTAATGGGTGAGCAAACCATTCTTTGTGGACTTTTACAAACAGGTGCAATTTTATCTTTTGATAAAATGGTTGAAGAAGGTATTGAGCCAGGTTATGCTGGAAAATTAATTCAGTTTGGTTGGGAAACCATTACAGAAGCTTTAAAGCATGGTGGCATTACTAATATGATGGATCGTTTATCTAATCCTGCTAAAATTAAAGCGTACCAATTATCAGAGGAATTAAAAGACATTATGCGCCCTTTATTTGAAAAGCATATGGACGATATTATTTCTGGTCATTTTTCTAAAACAATGATGGAAGACTGGGCTAATGATGATGTTAATTTATTAACCTGGAGAGCTGCAACAGGAGAAACTGCTTTTGAAAAAACAGCTTTAACTACAGACCATATCTCAGAACAAGAATATTTTGATAATGGTGTTTTATTAGTAGCCTTTGTTAAATCTGGTGTAGAATTAGCTTTTGAAACCATGGTTGCCGCAGGTATTATTGAAGATTCTGCATACTACGAATCTTTACATGAACTACCATTAATAGCTAATACAATAGCAAGAAAGAAGTTATTTGAAATGAACAGAGTTATTTCAGATACAGCAGAATATGGTTGCTATTTATTTGACCATGCATGCAAACCGTTGCTAACAGATTTTATGAAAACCGTAGACACCACAATTATCGGTAAACCGTATTCAACTACAAATAGCGTTGATAATGTAGAGTTAATTGCAGTGAATGACGCTATACGAAATCACCCAATTGAGGCTGTTGGTCAAAAACTACGTGCTGCAATGACTGCAATGAAAGTTATAAAGTCTGATATAAAAACAGAAGAAAAAATATTAGCTTAAATAAATACTACCAAGATTTATGAGTTATGTATTTAATCTTAAATCTTGGTAGTTAAAATAGTGCAACGTTGCTACATTAAATGAAAGAAGCCACAACCATATATAAACCATCACTAAAAAACATTGAAGCTGCGGCTAAAAGACTTAATGGAATTGCCTCTGTAACACCATTAATTAAAAACACGCAATATTCTAGGCAATTTGGTGCAAATGTATTTTTTAAAAGAGAAGATTTACAAGAAGTCCGTTCTTATAAAATCCGTGGAGCATACAACAAAATATCTTCTTTAACAGAACCTCAAAAAGCAAACGAAATCGTTTGTGCAAGTGCTGGGAACCATGCACAAGGTGTAGCAATTTCATGTAAATTATTAAAAATAAAAGGCACCATTTTTATGCCTTCACCAACGCCAAACCAAAAAATAGAACAAGTAAAAATGTTTGGTGAAGCTTATATAGATGTTGTTTTAGTTGGTGACACCTTTGACGATGCTTATCACGCTGCTATAGAAGAATGTAACCGTTTAAACAAAACATTCATTCATCCATTTAACGACGAAAAAGTTATTGAAGGACAAGCAACAGTTGGTCTAGAAATTATAGACCAAACTAAAGTACACCCAATCCACTACATCTTTGTACCAATTGGAGGTGGTGGACTATCAGCAGGTTTATCCTCAGTTTTTAAAATTTTATCACCTCAAACAAAAATTATTGGAGTAGAACCCAAGGGCGCACCTTCCATGCTCACTTCAATAAAAAATAATAAAAATACTGAATTAACTGCAATTGAAAATTTTGTAGACGGCGCAGCCGTTAAGCGTGTTGGTGATTTAAATTTTGCTATTTGTAAAGAAAATTTACACGATGTAGTACTTGTGGATGAAGGTAAAATTTGCCAAACCATCTTAGAATTATACAATAAAGACGCCATTGTTGTAGAACCAGCTGGTGCCTTAAGCGTTTCTGCACTAGAACAATTTTCTGAAGAAATAAAGGGCAAAAATGTAGTATGCGTTATAAGCGGAAGCAATAATGATATTACAAGAACACCAGAAATTAAAGAACGTGCTCTATTATACGCTAATCTAAAACATTATTTTATTATAAAATTTCCACAACGTGCCGGTGCATTACGAGAATTTGTAGTAGATATTTTGGGACCAACTGATGATATTACACATTTTGAATACACCAAAAAAGTAAATAGAGAAAATGATGTCGCCGTTGTTGGGTTAGAACTTAAATCACCCTCAGACCTTGAACCATTGATTACTAAAATGAAACAACATAATTTTTTTGGTGATTACTTAAATGATAAGCCAGATTTATTTCAGTTTCTAGTATAGCTTAACATTGATTTAACCGAAGTAATGCGGTATTTTTTGTATTTTTAAGAAACTTAAATAAGTCATTATGTCCTCTACATTTAATGCCATTCCAGAAAAATATCAAATTAATAATTTAGTTGAACAAAACACCTACCTAGTAGAAGGTGCATTAATACCTTGGCGAGGCGAAACTTCAAATGTATATTCAACGATATCATCTGTACCAAGACCAGATTACCAGAAAACCTTATTAGGTACAATCCCTACACTTGGAAAAAAAGAAGCCATAAGAGCTCTAGATTCAGCGGTATCAGCATACAATAAAGGACAAGGGTTATGGCCCACAATGAAAGTTGTAGACCGAATTGCTTGCATGGAAAAGTTTGTAGAACAAATGAAAACCAAGCGCTCTGAAGTTGTAAAATTATTAATGTGGGAAATTGGCAAAACGCTTCCTGATTCTCAAAAGGAATTTGACAGAACCGTTGAATATATTTACGATACCATTGAAGATTATAAACAAATGGACCGAAACAGCGCCAAATTCGAAAAACACGATGGCGTACATGCACACATTAGAAGAGGCCCTTTAGGTGTTGTACTCTGCTTAGGGCCTTACAATTATCCTTTAAATGAAACATTTGCACTGCTCATTCCGGCATTAATCATGGGAAACACCGCTATTTTTAAACCCGCAAAACATGGTGTTCTCCTAATTTCGCCATTGCTAGAAGCATTCAGAGATAGCTTTCCAAAAGGTGTGGTAAATATTATTTATGGACGTGGCAGAACAGTTGCTGCACCAATAATGCAAACTGGTAAAATAGATGTTTTAGCATTAATAGGAAACAGTAAGTCTGCCAACGCTTTACAAACGCAACATCCTAAAAGCAACAGACTACGTCTGGTTTTAGGATTAGAAGCTAAGAATCCTGCCATAGTCTTACCAGATGCAGATTTAGATTTGGCCATAGACGAATGTATTGCCGGCACTACTTCATTTAACGGCCAACGTTGTACAGCCTTAAAGGTTTTGTACGTACATGAAGCAATTGTAGAAGAATTCAATAAACGTTTTTCGGCTAAAGTAGATGCGCTTAAATTTGGAAATCCTTGGGAAGAAGGCGTAAAACTTACACCATTGCCAGAACCAGACAAGCCACTGTACATTCAAGGTTTAATTGATGATGCTATTGAGAAAGGCGCTTCAATAATCAATACTAAAGGTGGAGAAACAACAGAAAACTATATTTTTCCTGCCGTTATGTTTCCGGTGACAAAGGAAATGAAAGTCTTTCAAGAAGAGCAGTTTGGACCAATAATTCCTATAGTACCATTCTCAGACATAGAAGAACCTTTAGATGATATGGCAGAATCTAATTACGGACAGCAGGTCAGTTTATTTGGAAGAGATGTAAAAACATTAGCACCTTTAATCGACACTTTAGTAAATTTAGTATGCAGAGTAAACTTAAACAGTTCTTGTCAACGTGGACCTGATGTATATCCATTTACAGGCCGTAAAGATTCGGCCGTAGGAACTTTAAGTGTACACGATGCATTACGCTCATTTTCAATTAGAACTTTTGTAGCTTCCAAAGACAATGACTATAATAATGCTATTCTAAATAACTTATTAGATTCAAAGGCATCAAACTTTGTTAACACAGACTACATCTTATAACCCAAGAATCTTGAATTATAATTGAATTTCAAGCCATTAAAATATCGAATTCGTAAAATTTCATTAAAAATGAAACAAAACGAGTCTTAGTAACCAATTAATTTATAGTTTTGTAGTATGATTTTAACAATAAATAAAAATAGGGTAATTTCACCCACACGCTCAATACTTTCTGAGCGACGTCGCTAATGCTCAAAACCAAGCCAATTAGTAACCTATTTTTATTTAACCACATTGAATACACCTTTACAGATATCGTTTTTTAATCCCGTAGTTATTTCACCAAATAACAATGTATTGGTACGCCGTGAATTTCTGCGTCGCCCGTAAGGGTATTCTATTTCTCATGGAACTAAAGGTGAGTCCAGTTCCGATTTCAAACCGCAAAACATAAAATTTTATAATTTAAAACTCAATTACAATGAAAATTGTCATTGCTGATAAATCACATAGCATATACGCAGAAACGATATGCAACACTATTGCAGATGCCGCGCAAGTAAGAGGTACTGGTATCGCTAAGCGTAAACCAGAATACATCATTACCAAAATGGAAAACGGCAATGCTGTTATTGCTTTAGATGGTGATAAATTCGCTGGATTCTGCTATATAGAAGCATGGAGCCATGGTAAATTTGTGGCCAATTCGGGCTTAATTGTTCACCCAGATTTTAGAAATCTCGGTCTTGCCAAAAAGATTAAGAAAGTCATTTTTGAACATTCTAGAACTAAATTCCCAGACGCTAAAGTTTTTAGTATCACCACAGGTTTAGCGGTTATGAAAATGAATAGCGAACTCGGCTATAAACCTGTGACGTTTTCAGAATTAACTGATGACCAATCCTTCTGGAAAGGTTGCCAAACCTGTAAAAACTTCGATGTTTTAACAAGAACAGAACAAAAAATGTGCCTATGTACAGGTATGCTCTACGACCCTAAAAAAACAGAAGAATCAAAACCAAAAGAACACAATTACGATAAAAAAGCTTGGACAAGGTTGAAAAATTTAAAACAATCTATGTTCTTAAAAAAAGATAAAACAAATGAGTAAGAAATTAGTTATAGCATACAGTGGTGGATTAGATACATCCTATTGCGCAGTAAGTTTAAGTAAAGCAGGTTACGACGTGCATGCTGTAAGTGTCAATACTGGAGGATTTTCTCAGGAAGAAATTGCCACTATTGAGCAAAACGCATATAAAATGGGAGTGTCTACTTATAAGAATATTGATGCCATTGCTTCGTATTATGATAAAGTAATTAAATATTTAATCTTTGGAAATGTATTGAAGAATAATACCTATCCCCTTTCAGTGAGTGCAGAACGTATTATTCAGGCCATTGAAATTATTGAATATGCAAAAAGTATTAATGCTGAATACATTGCACACGGAAGTACAGGTGCAGGAAACGACCAAGTGCGTTTTGATATGATTTTTCAAACCTTAGCACCAAACATTAAGATTATTACGCCTATTAGAGATGGAAGTTTAAGCCGACAAGAAGAAATTGATTACCTAAAAGACAACGGCATCGACATGTCTTGGGAAAAAGCTAAATATTCGGTAAACAAAGGACTTTGGGGAACTAGTGTTGGTGGTTCTGAAACCTTGACTTCTGAAAAACCTTTGCCAGAATCTGCATTTCCTTCGCAATTAAAACATACCGAACCAGAAAAAGTAGTGCTTTCCTTTTCTAAAGGGGAATTAGTAGCAATAAATGGAGAAGAAAATAGTCCTGAAATTAATATTGAAGTGCTAAACACGCTCGCTTCAGCTTATGCCATTGGAAGAGATATTCATGTTGGAGATACTATTGTTGGTATCAAAGGACGCGTTGGTTTTGAAGCTGCTGCTGCTTTAATTATAATAAAAGCACATCATCTATTAGAAAAGCACACACTAACCAAATGGCAATTACAACACAAAGATTACATGTCCAATTTCTACGGAATGCATCTGCATGAAGGTCAATATTTAGACCCAGTAATGCGCGATATGGAAGCTTTTTTACAAAGTAGTCAAGACAAAGTAACAGGCGATGTTTTTGTAAACTTGAAGCCTTATCATTTTGATTTAGATGGCATTTCTTCTAAACACGATTTAATGAGTGCTAAATTCGGAAGTTACGGTGAAGAAAATAAAGGCTGGACAGCAGATGAAGCTAAAGGCTTCATTAAAATAGTTGGTAACCAAAATAAGATTTATCAGCAGGTGAATAATTAGTCATTTCGTGACCTTGCAGGTTTTTAAAACCTAGCAGGTCTAAACAAATTATAATCAAAAAAGATAACCGTTTTCACGGTCATTAAGATGAAAAAATTAGAAATAGGAATTATTGGAGGCGCAGGATACACAGCAGGTGAGTTAATTAGATTATTAATTAACCATCCTAAAACGAACCTCAATTTCATTTACAGTACCTCTAATGCAGGAAACAAAATTCATAAAATCCATCAAGATTTAATTGGTTCTACGGACTTAGAATTTACGAGCAGCATCAATTCAGAAGTCGATGTCTTATTCTTGTGTTTAGGTCATGGAAATTCTACGGCTTTTCTTGAAAAAAACTCATTTTCAGACCACACTAAAATCATCGATTTAAGTAATGATTTCAGATTAGTAGCTGATAAAAATTTTGAAGGAAAAGAATTCGTTTACGGCTTACCAGAATTGAATAAAGATGCTATAAAACAGGCGAATTATATTGCCAATCCTGGTTGTTTTGCTACAGCCATTCAACTAGCGTTATTACCATTAGCAAAAGCTGAAGTTTTACAAAACGATATACATATCAATGCTGTTACTGGTGCCACAGGTGCAGGAACATCGCTATCTAAAACCACTCATTTTACGTGGAGAGATAATAATTTTTCGCATTACAAAGCATTTACACATCAGCATTTAGGAGAAATTAATCAAACGGTTAACCAATTGCAATCTGGTTTTAATTCTGATATCAACTTTATGCCAAATCGTGGTAATTTCTCAAGAGGCATTTTTGCTACGCTTTACACTAAATTTGAAGGCACATTAGAAGACGCCAAACAATTATATAAGGCTTATTATAAAGATGCCATTTTCACAATTATTTCGGATGAAGACATTCATTTAAAACAAGCTGTGAATACTAATAAATGTATCCTTCATTTACACAAACATGAAGACAAATTACTAGTAACAAGCATCATTGATAATTTACTGAAAGGTGCCTCAGGACAAGCCATACAAAACATGAATTTAATGCATGGTTTTATAGAAACCGAAGGTTTACAATTAAAAGCAAATTATTTTTAAACTTCTGTCATTCTTGCGAAAGCAGTAATAACTAAAAAGTAGAAACATAAACCAAGCATCATTATTGAGTTTAAGTGCATACAAAACACTATCAACCATACACTAATTACTAAAAAGATGAAAATAGCAATCATAGGAACAGGAAACTTAGGAAAGTCCATTGCAAAAGGGCTCATCACTAACAACGCCATAACCACATTGTATTTAACCAAACGTAACTTGGACGATATTCAAGATTTAGAAGGGTATAAAAACGTGCATTTAACCACAGATAATATTGAAGCCGTAAAACAATCCGATATTCTAATATTCGCTATACAACCCAGACATTTTGAAACCATTTTAAACGATATTAAACCGTATTTAACAGAAAAACACGTTTTAATTTCGACCATAACCGGATTCCTTATTCCTAAAATTGAAGCTATTGTTGGTACAGACCAATTCATCATTAGAGCTATGCCAAATACAGCCATTGCGGTTGGTAAATCTATGACTTGCATGTGTAGCAATGAAAAAGGTACAAAACGCCTTAAAATTGCCGAAGCGATTTTTGACAGATTAGGACATACATTAGCTATTCCTGAATCACAAATGCAAGCGGCAACTGTGGTTTGCGCTAGCGGAATTGCATTTTGGATGCGACTCATCAGAGCAACAACACAAGCTGCCATTCAGTTAGGTTTTGATGCTAAAGAAGCCCAAGAACTAGCCATGTACACCAGTGAAGGTGCAGCAAGTTTATTAATTACAAATGGTAATCATCCAGAGGAAGAAATTGATAGAGTAACCACACCAAAAGGTTGTACTATTGAAGGACTCAACGAAATGGAACACAAAGGACTGAGCTCTTCTCTTATACAAGGTATGGTAGCTTCATTTAATAAGATTAATAACATTAAAAAAGAGCAGATATGAGTTTATTTAATGTTTACCCACTTTTCGACATTACACCAGTAAGCGCAAAAGACATTTACGTTTACGATGATAAAAATGTTGAATATTTAGACCTTTACGGAGGACATGCTGTGATTTCAATCGGACATTCACATCCAAAATATGTTGCTGCTATTTCTAATCAAGTCAGCAAACTTGGTTTTTATAGTAATGCTATTCAAAACCCAATGCAAGTTGAATTAGCGGATAAGCTTGAAGCCTTATCTGGCTGTAAAGATTACCAGTTATTTTTATGTAATTCTGGTGCAGAAGCCAACGAGAATGCTTTAAAACTAGCATCGTTTCATAATGGTAAAAGCAAAGTGTTGGCCTTTAAAAATTCGTTTCATGGTAGAACGTCCGCTGCTGTTGCTGCAACCGACAATCCTAAAATTGTGGCACCTATAAACGCACAACAAGAAGTTGATTTCGTAGAATTAGGCGATTTAGAAGCTGTTGAAACTATCTTAAAACAAAACCAAACTTGTGCTGTTATCGTTGAATTTATCCAAGGTGTTGGTGGTTTAGACCAAAGTACAACGGAATTCTACCAAGGTTTAGACAAACTTTGTAAACAATATAATACCGCTTTAATTGCTGATGAAGTACAATCTGGATTTGGAAGAACTGGCGACTTTTTTGCTTTTCAAAAACACAACATATCACCAGATATTATTTCTATAGCCAAAGGCATGGGCAATGGATTTCCGGTTGGCGGCATTTTAATTCATCCAAATATTAAAGCATCTTTTGGCTTATTAGGTACAACCTTTGGCGGTAATCATTTGGCATGTGCAGCTACACGTTCTGTTTTAGAAGTTTTGGAAGAAGAAAAGTTAATGGAAAATGCTAAAATAATTTCAGACTATTTTCAAGAAAAAGCAAAGTCTTTACCACATTTAAAATCGATTAAAGGACGCGGATTAATGTTAGGTTTAGAATTTGATTTTCCAATTTCAGACTTACGGAAGAAGTTAATTTTTGACCACCATATTTTTACAGGAAGTGCTAAAAATCCTAACTTATTAAGGATTCTTCCACCTTTAACCATTCAGAAAAAGCATATTGACGTATTTTTTGAAGCTTTAGAAAAAGAATTAGTTTAATTAAACAGTTACCCACTTTCGTGGGCACAAAGATGAAAAACTACACCAAAATAAAAGATATTTCCAACCTTTCTGAAACTATTAAGGATGCCATTTTATTAAAGATGAACCCATTTGAATTTCAAGATTTAGGAAAACACAAAACCTTAGTAATGCTCTTTTTTAATTCGAGTTTAAGAACACGATTAAGTACCGAAAAAGCTGCAAAAAACTTAGGTATGGAAGTGATGATTTTAAACATCAACGATGCTTGGAATTTAGAATTTGAAGATAGCACCATAATGAATATGGATAAATCTGAACACATCAAGGAGGCAGCTCAGGTCATTTCGCAATACGCAGATGTCATTGCTGTGAGGGCTTTTCCAACACTTCAAGATAAAGCAAAAGACGAATCGGAATACATTCTTAATAATTTTAAAAAATATGCAACAGTGCCAATTGTAAACATGGAAAGTGCAACGGCCCATCCATTACAAGCTTTGGCTGATGCTATAACCATAACTGAACTTACAGAGAAAGCAAAACCAAAAGTAGTACTGTCTTGGGCACCTCACCCAAAGGCTTTACCGCAAGCGGTTGCCAATTCGTTTGTAGAAATGATGCAAGAGTTAGAAGTAGATTTAACTATTACACATCCTGAAGGTTACGAATTAAGCGAAGAAATCACTAAAGACACACCCATAAATTACAACCAAGAAGACGCTTTAAAAGATGCCGATTTTGTGTACGTAAAAAACTGGAGCAGTTATAACGATTATGGAAAAGTATTAAATCAAGATAACAATTGGATGCTCACTAAAGCTAAATTAGGACATGCAAAATTTATGCATTGCTTACCTGTAAGACGAAATGTAATTGTAGAAGATGCGGTTTTAGACAGCGAACAATCTGTAGTTATTAAACAAGCAAACAATAGAACTTATGCTGCGCAAATAGTGTTGAAGCAGATTTTAGAAAAACTATGATGATAATCCATTGTCATTCCTGCGCAGGCAGGAATCTAAAATTAACATTTGTGGATTCCCGTTTTCACGGGAATGACAAAAAATTAATAATATGAAAACAATAAAAGTCATAAAAATAGGTGGAAACATCATCGATAACGAAGAAGCCTTAGCTGAATTCATCAAAGATTTCGCAACCATATCTGGCCCTAAAGTTTTGGTGCATGGTGGTGGAAAAATAGCCACTAAATTAGCCGAACAAATGAATATTCCAGTAAAAATGCATGAAGGTAGACGTATTACTGACGCAGCGACTTTAGATATTATTACCATGGTTTACGCAGGTAAAATCAACAAAAACATTGTAGCGCAATTACAGGCGCATCATTGCAATGCTATTGGGTTTTCTGGTGCAGATGGCAACACTATTGTTTCAGAAAAACGACCTATTAAAACCATAGATTACGGTTTTGTTGGCGATGTAAAAAAAGTAAACACTGACGCTTTAGAAGTATTACTAAACAATAACATTACGCCTGTATTTTGTGCAATTTCTCATGACGAAAACGGCCAATTACTAAATACCAATGCCGATACGATTGCTTCGGAATTAGCGATTGGCTTATCTACCGTTTTCAACACTGAATTATACTATTGTTTTGAGAAAAATGGTGTGCTTGAAGATGTAGAAAATGAGGATTCCGTTATCGAAAACATCAACATAGAAAGCTACAAAACATTAAAAGAAAACAATATCATTTTCGAAGGCATGCTACCTAAATTAGATAACTGTTTTCACGCTATAAATAAAAACGTTCAAAAAGTTTGTATCGGAAAATCAGAGATGCTTTTCCATACCAACAACAAACATACAACCATCACAAAATGATTGAAAAACTAACAACTGAAGCCATTGCTTTATTAAAGCAACTCATAGAAACACAGTCATTTTCTTCTGAAGAAGATAACACGGCATTGCTCATTGAAAATTGGTTTACAACACACCATATCCCTTTTAAAAGGAATAATCATAATGTTTGGTCTACCAACAAATATTTTGATGACAGCAAGCCAACCTTATTATTAAACTCGCATCACGATACGGTAAAACCTAACAACGGTTACACTAAAGACCCATTTAAAGCCATTGTAGAAGACGGGAAACTTTACGGTTTGGGCAGTAATGATGCAGGTGGATGTTTGGTATCTTTAATTGCAACGTTCACATATTTTTACGATAAAAAAGACCTCAACTACAACTTAGTTATTGTGGCATCTGCTGAAGAAGAAAGCAGTGGTCCAAACGGACTAAATAGTATGTTAAGTATCATCCCAAAAATCGATGTGGCCATTGTTGGCGAACCCACTTTAATGAATTTAGCCATCGCCGAAAAAGGCTTGGTGGTTTTTGATGCTAAAGTAAAAGGAACCGCTAGCCATGCTGCTCACCCAAATAATGATAATTCCATTTACAATACTATTAATGTTTTAAAATGGTTTAAAGAGTATAAATTTGAAAGAAAATCACCAGTTTTAGGCGATGTAAAAATGACCGTTACACAAATTAACGCAGGCAAACAACACAATGCTGTACCAGCAGAAGTGGATTTAGTTATTGATGTACGTGTAAATGACAAATACACCAATCAAGAAATTGCAGATATTTTAACTCAAAAATCGCCATGTTCTAGTATTACTGCTAGAAGTTTACGATTAAATTCATCCTCAATTTCTAGTCATCATGAACTAGTAAAAGCAGGCATTGCATTAGGAAGAGAAACTTACGGTTCGCCAACGCTTTCTGACCAATCTGTTTTAACTTGTCAGTCCTTAAAATTAGGACCAGGAGACAGCACGCGTTCGCATACCGCAGATGAGTTTATTTATTTGGCTGAGATTGAAGAAGGTGTTGATTTGTATATTAAGTTGTTGGAGAAGGTATTGTAAGATGCTGTCATTCCTGCGAAGGCAGGAATCCAAACACAAACTGAAATTTAAAAATAGATTCCTGCCTTCGCAGGAATGACAAAAAAGACGATAGACCTAGCAGGTCTAAGCTAAGAATAAAGAATTAAGTATAATTAAAAAATGAAGGCATCCCGATGGTTTCGGGACTGCCTTCGAAGGAATATATTATGAAACTTTGGGACAAAGGCTTTTCAATAGATAAAAAAATAGAATTATTCACCGTTGGTAACGACCGAGAAATTGACATGCATATTGCAAAATACGATGTGCAAGCCTCTTTAGCGCATGCCATTATGTTAGAAACTATCGGAATTATTAGTTCGGATGAATTAGAACAATTAAAATCAGGATTAAAGGTTTTAGCAGAATCTATTGAAGCTGGCACATTTACTATTGAAGACACCTTTGAAGATGTACATTCTAAAATTGAACACGAGCTTACAAAAACCTTAGGCGATGTCGGAAAAAAAATACACACCGCACGTTCTAGAAACGACCAAGTTTTAGTCGCACTTCAGTTATACTACAAAGAAAACTTACAAATCATAAATGATAAAACGAAGACGTTTTTCGATACACTTTTAGACCTTGCTGAAACACATAAAACAAAACTTTTACCTGGTTATACACATTTACAGGTTGCCATGCCATCCTCTTTCGGATTGTGGTTTTCGGCCTATGGGGAATTATTAATTGATGATGTTTACGTTTTAAATGCTGTATCAAAAATTACCGATCAAAATGTTTTAGGTTCGGCCGCTGGTTACGGAAGTTCATTTCCTATAGATAGAGAAATTACAACAAAAGAATTAGGGTTTTCAACTTTAAAATATAATGTAGTTGCAGCACAATTGAGCCGAGGAAAAAGCGAACGTGCTATTGCGAGTGCCTTAGGTGGTTTGTGTAATACCATGGCACGATTTGCAATGGATATTTGTCTGTATATGAGTCAGAATTTTGGATTTATTACATTTCCAGATGAATTAACCACAGGAAGTAGCATTATGCCACACAAAAAGAATCCTGATGTGTTTGAATTAATTAGAGGTAAGTGCAATAAAATTCAAGCTTTACATTCTGAAATGCTACTCATCACGAATAATCTACCAAGTGGCTACCATAGAGATTTTCAATTATTAAAAGAAAACATTATCAATGCTTTTGAAGATGTAAAAGACATTTTAGACATTTTTACGTATGCCATTCAGCAAATCATTGTAAAAGATATTGACCTTAACGATGAGAAATACCAATACTTATTTACGGTAGATAGCATCAATAATTTGGTAGTTGATGGTATGAGTTTTAGAGAAGCCTATCAAAAAATTGGTAGCCAAGTACAAGACGGAACGTATCAACCCGATTTAGGAAAAGAACATTCGCATATTGGAAGTATTCATAATTTATGTTTGGATAAAATCAATAAGAAATATCCAAAATAAGAGACTAAAGCAACAAATAATTTAAACGTTAAGAGTTTTAAAAAATATTAATCTTTAAAAATTAAATAATATGAGCGTAATTAGATTAGGTGATGAAGCACCAAACTTTACAGCACAAACTTCAGAAGGAGAAATCAACTTTCATGATTGGTTAGGCGATAGTTGGGGAATATTATTTTCTCATCCAGCGGATTACACACCTGTTTGCACAACAGAATTAGGGACTGTTGCGAAATACAAAAGTGAATTTGAAAAAAGAAATGTAAAAACCATAGCTTTAAGTGTAGATGGTCTTTCCTCTCACAAAAGCTGGATTAAAGATATTAATGAAACACAGAGCACGTCTGTAGATTTTCCTATTATAGCAGATGAAGATAAAAAAGTTTCAAATTTGTATGATATGATTCATCCAAATGCAGACAATAATTTAACCGTTAGATCTGTATTTGTTATAGATCCTGATAAGAAAGTAAAATTAATCATTGTGTATCCTGCTTCAACTGGTAGAAATTTTGAAGAATTATTAAGAGTAGTAGATTCTTTACAATTAACAGCTTACCATAAGGTTGCGACTCCTGCAAACTGGAAAAACGGAGAAGACTGCGTAATCTCACCTGCTGTGACCAATGAACAAATTCCAGAATTATTTCCGAAGGGACACAAAGAAGTTAAGCCATATTTAAGGTTAACCCCTCAACCAAACTTATAGTTAACGCATCTAAAAAAGGACATCAAATTGATGTCCTCTTTTTATTCTATTACAATTTGAAAACGTAATTAATAAACTACTTATATTAAAAGTAAACATTATTGTGCAACTGGTATTAGTTACAAAATAAAAAAAGCATCTGTTTCCAGATGCTTTTACTTTCTACCCTAATAATAGACTGACCCTTAAAATTGTATAGTAGTAGAAGTTTATTTATTAAGTTTTTAATTATAGTCCTACCAAATCACCTTCTTCATTTTTAGTAGCCAAATCTGATTTTCCCATTAGGTAAATATCAACTTGTCTAGCAGCTTCCCTACCTTCAGAAATTGCCCAAACAATTAGAGATTGCCCTCTTCGCATATCTCCTGCTGTAAAAATATTTGGAATATTAGTTTGATATTTTCCGTATTCAGCTTTATAGTTAGAGCGCGCATCTCGTTTTATACCAAGTTTCTCAGCAAGTGTTGATTCTGGCCCAGTAAATCCAAGTGCCAATAAGGCTAAATCGCATTTCCAAGTTTTTTCTGTACCAGGAACTTCTATTAATTTAGGTCGTTCTCCAGGAATCATTTCCCATTCTACATTAACCGTTTTTAGAGCTGTTAATTTTCCTTTTGCATTGGTTACAAACTCTTTTGTATTGATTAACCAGTTACGTTCTACACCTTCTTTGTGAGATGTTGAAGTCTTTAACTGCAGTGGCCAATATGGCCATGGAGTCGTTGGCGAGCGATGACCTGGCGGTTTTGGCATTATTTCAAAATTTACAACTGATTTTGCACCTTGACGATTAGAGGTTCCTATACAATCACTTCCTGTATCTCCACCTCCAATAACAATCACATTTTTACCAGTTGCTAAAACTTGATCTTTTATTTTTTGCCCAAATACCACTTTAGTCTGTTGTGTTAAAAAATCCATAGCTTGTACTACGCCATCTGCATCAATTCCAGGAGTTGGCAAACTTCTTCTTTCTGTTGCACCACCACAAAGCACAACTGCATCAAATTTTTTCAATTCTTCAACATCATAGTTTACACCAACATTAACATTGGTTTTAAATACAATACCTTCCGCTTTAAGAATAGCTAAACGTCGATCAATGATGCCTTTTTCCATTTTAAAATTCGGGATTCCGTATCGCAACAATCCACCAATAGCATCATCACGCTCAAAAACAGTTACTGTATGACCAGCTCTATTTAATTGTTGAGCAGCAGCCAAACCTGCAGGACCAGAACCAACAATCGCTATTGTTTTTTCTGTTCTAACTTTTGGTGGCTGTGGTTTAATCCAACCTTCTTTAAAGGCTCGTTCTACAATACTTTTTTCTATATTCTCGATAGAAACTGGATCTTCAATAATCCCTAAAACACAAGCTTTTTCACATGGTGCAGGACATAAACGCCCTGTAAACTCCGGGAAATTATTTGTTGAGTGCAAAATCCAAGAAGCCTTTTGCCATTCTCCTTGGTGAACCATATGATTAAAATCTGGAATTAAATTACCAAGCGGACAACCACTATGACAAAATGGAATTCCACAATCCATACAACGTGACCCTTGCTCAATTATGTCTTTATCCTTTAAAGGCACTGTAAACTCATTGTAATGTTTTACACGGTCCTTTACGGGTTTGTATGACTCATCTTTTCTTTCGAATTCTTTAAAACCTGTTACTTTTCCCATTATCCTATACTGTTTCTAATTCTTCTACCATTTGTTCTTCTGTCTCTAAACGTTTTAAAGCACGTTTGTATTCCGTAGGCATAACGCGCACAAAATGATTTAAACTTGTCTCCCAATCTTTTAATAAAGATTTACCTAAATCACTGTTTGTGTATGCTACGTGTGCTTCTATCATAGATTTTAAATCGCTTGCATCTTTCTTTAGAATCTTCTCAAATTCTATAGTTTCCATATTACACAAGCCATTTTTAAATTTGTTTTCTGGGTCATATACATATGCAATTCCTCCACTCATACCAGCTGCAAAGTTTCTACCGGTTTTACCAAGAACGACCACTTTTCCTCCAGTCATATATTCACAACAGTGATCACCAACTCCTTCTACAACTGCAATTGCACCCGAGTTTCTCACTGCAAAACGCTCTCCTGCAATTCCGTTGATATAAGCCTGACCTTCAACAGCACCAAATAAACACACGTTACCAATTATGATATTTTCTTCTGCTTTAAAATCCGCCTTTTCAGGTTTCTTTACTATTAATTTAGCTCCAGATAATCCTTTACCCAAATAATCATTTGTATTTCCTTGAAGGTTGAACGTAAGACCATGCGCACCAAATGCACCAAAACTTTGTCCGGCTGACCCTGTAAAATTGATATTTAAAGTATCTTCTGGCAATCCTAAGTGACCATATATTTTTGAAATCTCATTGCTAACAATTGCTCCAACAGTTCTGTTGGTATTCTTTATAGGATAAGATAAGGTCATCTGTTCTTTTCTATATAATGCACGATGCGAATCTTTCAAGATTTTAAAATCTAGAACATTATCTAAATTATGTTCTTGCCTTTCTGTATTCTTTACCGTCAACTTATTATAAATTTCTGGCCTATGTAAAATAGAAGATAAATCTAATCCTTTGGCTTTGTAATGTTGAATAGCTTTATTAGCATTTATTTTATGAGTTTGACCAATCATTTCTGCCATAGATCTAAATCCTAACTCCGACATTATACCTCTTAATTCTTCTGCGATATAATAGAAGAAATTAATAACGTGTTCTGGTGTACCTTTAAAGTTTTTACGCAACTCTTTATCTTGTGTAGCAATACCAACCGGACATGTATTTAAATGACATTTACGCATCATTATACAACCTGATGCCACAAGTGGAGCAGTTGCAAAACCAAACTCTTCGGCACCTAATAATGCTGCTATTGCAACATCTCTTCCTGTTTTTAATTGTCCGTCGCACTCTACTACAATTCTACTTCTTAAATTATTAAGCACCAAAGTTTGTTGCGCTTCTGCTAAACCTAGTTCCCAAGGTAAACCAGCATGTTTTAAAGATGTTAGAGGCGAAGCACCTGTACCACCATCGTAACCCGAAATAAGGACTACATCGGCTTTGGCTTTGGCAACTCCAGCTGCAATTGTACCAACACCAACTTCTGATACTAGTTTTACATTGATTCTTGCATCTCTATTAGCATTTTTTAAGTCGTATATTAATTGTGCTAAATCTTCAATAGAATAAATATCATGATGCGGAGGTGGTGAAATTAAGCCTACAAAAGGTGTTGAATTTCTAGCTGCTGCAATCCACGGTAATACTTTCTCACCTGGCAATTGCCCACCTTCTCCAGGTTTTGCACCTTGAGCCATTTTTATTTGAATTTCTTTTGCGTTGGTTAAGTAATGAGACGTTACTCCAAAACGACCTGAAGCCACTTGCTTAATAGCTGAATTTCTGCTATCTCCATTAACATCTGGCTGAAAACGTCTTCTGTCTTCTCCGCCTTCTCCAGAATTAGATTTACCTCCAATTCGGTTCATGGCAATTGCTAAATTTTCGTGAGCTTCTCTAGAAATTGAACCATAAGACATCGCTCCTGTTTTAAAACGTTTTACGATTTCCGTCCAAGGTTCTACCTCTTCTATAGGAATTGGATCTATATTATTAAATTCAAACAATCCACGAATGGTCATTAAATTTTTAGATTGCTCATTAATTGTTTTTGCATAAACATCATAACTGGCTTGATCACTTAAGCGCACGGCTTGCTGTAATTTTGCAACTGTTGTTGGATTAAATAGATGCTTTTCTCCATTTCGTCTCCATCTATAATCACCACCAATATTTAAACCTAAACGTTTGTCTAGTATATTACCAGGAAAAGCATGTTGGTGACGTTTATCGATTTCTTTTTCAATTTCATATAAGCCAATCCCTTCAATTCTTGAAGCTGTATATGGAAAATATTTTTCTACAAATTGAGAATTAAAACCAACAATTTCAAAAATTTGAGAACCTCTGTAAGAACGTAAAGTTGAAATACCTATTTTATTCATTACCTTTAATAGGCCTTTTCCTATACCTTTATTAAAATTATCTACGGCTTTTTGCTCATCCATATCTGTAATAAAACCATCAGTAACTTGCATTCTAATAATTTCATTTACCATATAAGGGTTAACTGCACTTGCACCATAACCAAATAAAGTTGCAAAATGATGCGGCTCTCGTGGTTCTGCAGACTCAATAATTATATCAAAATAAGACCGTTTACGTAAGCGATTCATTTGATGACTTACATAAGAGCAGGCCAACAATGGCGGTATTGGAGCCATTTCTCTACTAACTCCTCTATCTGATAATATGATGATATTTGTTTTTCGTATTAACGCTTTTTCAATTTGAATAATTATACCGTCTAAAGCGTCTTCTAAACCATTAAGACCTCTATCTTTTTGATATAACATTTCAATGGTTTCTGCCTTAAAACCTTCTACTTGTATGTTTCTAATTTTAGCTAAATCATCATTTGAAATTACTGGATTTTGTATTTTCAACTTTCTACATTGCCTTTCGGTGATACTAAATATATTTCTATCTTTTCCTAAATTAAGACTAATATCAGTGACAATTTCTTCTCTCATTCCATCTAATGGTGGATTGGTAACTTGAGCAAAAAGTTGTTTGAAATAGTTTGAAATAAGTTGTGGTTGATTAGATAGAACTGCTAAAGGCGTATCAATCCCCATAGACCCTAAGGCTTCTTTTCCTTTCTGAGCCATTGGAGTAATCACCTCTTGAATATCTTCGTAGGTGTAATTAAATAAGCGTTGCCTCGTCTTTATATCTAACGTTTCAATAGGACAAGTTTCTCCTGTATATGGAATATCTTTTAAATGTAGTCTAGTTTTATCTAGCCATTCTTGGTATGGTCTTTCCTTAACAATCTTACTTTTTATTTCTTCGTCATTAATAATTCGGCCTTGATTCATATCCACTAGAAACATTTTTCCTGGCTCTAAACGACCATGACTTTCTATATCATCTGGTTCTATATCTACCACACCAATTTCTGATGACATTATTAATTTACCACTTTTTGTAACGGTATATCTCGATGGTCTTAAACCATTTCTATCTAAAAGCGCACCTATATAATTACCATCTGTAAACGGTACAGAAGCTGGCCCATCCCAAGGTTCCATTATACAGGCATTATAATCATAAAATGCTTTTTTCTCTGGAGACATAGTAGCGTGCTTTTCCCAAGCTTCTGGTATCATCATCATCATTACTTCTGGTAGAGACCTACCTGTATGAGTTAACAATTCCACAACCATATCCATTGATGCAGAATCTGATTTACCAGGAAGTATTATTGGAAATAATTTTTCTATTTGAGGACCAAAAACATCACTTTTCATTATTTCTTCTCGTACACGCATTCTACTAACATTTCCGCGAAGTGTGTTTATTTCTCCATTTTGACACATAAATCTAAATGGCTGGGCTAATTCCCATGTAGGCATTGTATTAGTGGAAAAGCGTTGATGAACCAGTGCCAAACGTGTTACCAAATCGTCCTCTTGTAAATCTTTATAATATAGCCCAATATCTTCTGGCATAATTATACCTTTATATATAAGCGTATTCATAGACAAACTCGACACATAAAAATAAGAGCTTTGCGACATCTTAGATTTTCTCACCACATGTTCAGTTACCTTACGCGCAGCATAAAGTTTAGCCTTAAAATCTGCCTCCGAAACTTCGTTAGATTTCCCAACAAAAAGCTGTTCTATATTAGGCTCAGAAGCCAATGCAATTTCACCCAATTGTGTAGAATCTACTGGCACCTCTCGCCAACCAATAACCGTGAGTCCTTGTGCTATAATTTCTTTCTCAAATGTATCCTTACAAAACTTATACTGATTTCTATTTTTTGGTAAGAAAACCATACCTACAGCATACTTACCTCTTACAGGTACTTTAAACCCACATACACGCTTAAAATACGCATGAGGAATATCGATTAAAAGGCCTGCACCATCACCTGTTTTTCCATCTGCACTTACACCACCTCTATGCTCTAGTTTTACTAGTATTTCTAAGGCATCATGTATAATTTGATTTGTCTTTTCTCCTTTGAGATTACATATAAATCCTGCGCCACAATTTTCATGCTCATATTCCGGTAAATAGAGTCCTTGTTTTTTAAACATATTTCACTAATTTTTTAAAGGTTCTATCCTTTATTTAAGCCCAAGATAAAAGCAAAAAAATTATTAAAAAAATAGTTGAATGAGTTTTGGCATATCAATAGTAAACTTCTTTTTGAATGAAAATCTTTCAATAAATTTAAAAAATACTAAGAATCGGCTAATATCAAATACTCAAAAAAAAGACTCAAAAGTTGCGAAAACGATTTCATAACACTTAAAATTATAAATGATTATTATAAATTTTAATTTTTTTTATTCAAATTCTCAAATTGGCAATTATTGATATTTCAAAAAAAAGAGCCTTTTTAATTTTTACCCCAAAAAAATTGGGGTCTAAAATTCAATATTCATAAAAATAATTATTTATACCCTTAAATTCATAGGGTGTAATTAAAGTTTACATAGATTTGACACGAACTAACTATTATAAATATATTATTATGAAAAAAATTTTTTCTCTTACTCTACTGTTAATGTCAGTAGTTTTAACAGCGCAAGAAACTGAAGAGACTGAAGAGAAGTCATTTTCACTAAGTGGAAGCGTTGATGCGTATTACCAAACTTACTTATCTGCTCCAGATGATGCTGGCGCATCTTTTGGTACTGCCTTTGCTAACCAAACTGGTTTTGCCATAGGTATGGGAAACATAATTGCAAGTTATGAGAATGGAAAAGTAGGTGCCGTTTTAGATTTAGTTACGGGACCACGTGGTGCTGGAGCAACTTTTAGTAACGATATTGTAGATGGTATAGTTAACCAAGCATATGTTTACTACAACATATCAGAAAATACAACTTTGACTATGGGACGTTTTAATACGTTTTTAGGATATGAAGTGATTGCTCCTGCAGCAAACTTTAACTATAGCACATCTTACTTATTTTCTAGCGGGCCATTTTCTCATGTTGGATTAAAAGCAGATTTTGCATTATCTGAGGATTTTAGCTTAATGTTAGCAGTTATGAATCCATGGGATACTAATGACACTTCATTCACAGGTGAATATTCTTTTGGCGCTCAATTAGGTTACTCAGGACAGTACTTAAACCTATATTATGACAGTGGAAATAATGGAGGATTAGGTTTTGAAATTGACTACACTGGTGGTTTTGATTTATCTGACTCATTTTTCTTAGGTATCAACGCTGCATACAATGATAACGATGGAAGCGGTTTTTACGGCGCTGCTCTTTACCCTCAACTTGCAACATCTGATGAATTTAGTATTGGCTTAAGAGGTGAATATTTTGCATTGCATGGTGACGCCAACAATGACGAAAGTGTTTTAGGTTTAACTCTAACAGGTAGCTACTCTGTAGACAGCAACTTAATTATTAAACCAGAATTTAGATTAGATTCTCTTACTGATGCAGATGGAGGAATTTATGGTAATGTAATAGATAATGATGGCGCAGCAGCTAGTAGCTTAAGTGCATTTACAGTAGCAGCGATCTATTCATTTTAAAAATTAAACTAACTAACACCAATTATTATGATAAATAATTTATTAACAATTATCCCAAGTCTAATCGCAGTACAAGATGCTGCTCCTGAACCTACCGAAGTGGAAGCTGCAGTAGCTGCAATAAATGGCGATATGGGAATGCTATGGATGCTACTTTCAGCCATCTTAGTTTTCTTTATGCAAGCTGGTTTTACGCTTGTTGAAACAGGAATGACACGATCTAAAAACGCAGCAAATATTGCAATGAAAAATTTACTAGATATTTGTGTGGGATCATTAACCTATTGGTTTATTGGTTATTCTTTAATGTATGGTGACACTTCTAACGGATGGTTTTTCTGGAGTGGAATAATGCAAGGAGAAGGTGCTGATTTATTATTCCAAACAATGTTTGCCGCTACTGCTGCTACAATTGTATCTGGAGCAATTGCCGGACGTACAAAATACTCTACATATGCAATATTTTCTATTGTAATGACTGCTCTTATTTACCCAATAGCAGGTGGATGGCAATGGCAAGGGTCTGGTTGGTTAACAAACCTAGGGTTTATTGATTTTGCTGGTTCTTCAATTGTACACTCTGTAGGTGGATGGGCTGCTTTAGTTGCTGCTTTTATGGTAGGACCAAGAATTGGAAAATATGTAGATGGAAAAGTAATGCCAATACCAGGACACAACCAAATACTTGCAACTTTAGGTGTATTTATCCTTTGGTTAGGATGGTTTGGATTTAACGGTGGATCTCAATTAGCTTGGGGTGGTGCTGACGCTATTGGAGCATCAAATGTTGTTTTAGTTACAAATTTAGCAGCAGCAGCTGGTGGATTAGGAGCACTAGTAACCACATGGATTTGGTACGGAAAACCTAATTTACCACAAACATTAAATGGTGCACTTGCAGGTTTAGTAAGTATAACAGCTGGGTGTGGAAACATGTCTGCAATTGGAGCAGTCTTCGCAGGACTAATAGGCGGTATCATTGTTGTTTTCTCTATAGAATTCATTGAAAAGAAATTAAAAATTGACGATGCTATTGGAGCTGCATCTGTGCACGGTGTTGCTGGTGCATGGGGAACTTTAGTAATTGGTCTTTGGGGAATCAATGGAGATGAAGGTATTGGATTATTTAATGGAGGTGGATTTACACAACTAGGAGCGCAAGCAACTGGAGTGTTAGCATACGCTGTTTGGTCTGTAGTTTTATCTTTTATTATTCTTAAAATTTTAAAATCTACAATGGGACTTCGAGTTACAAAAGAAGAAGAAACTGTTGGTCTTGACCTTTCTGAGCACGGTGAAATTGCATACCCAGGAAAAAGAGCAAGATAAATACCCGTTTTTACCTATTTATATAAGCGATTAGATTAATAAACGCTTAATAAAAAAACCTTCAAAAGTTATCTTTTGAAGGTTTTTTCTTTAAATTTAATAGGCTTGAAAGTAACTATTAACCTTTATAAAAAAAGCTTGTAAATAAAAATTACAAGCTTCTCTTATAGGTTATAGGTTAATTAGAAATTTTCTAAGCCGAATTTCTACTAGCATTAATATTTCCAAACAAAGAACGTGTCACCATTTTTTCAAATATTTTTATTTGCTCCTCATCTTTAACATCAGCTTTTTCCAATTCTTGTATTTTCTTTAAAGCGTATTGTTGAATTGTTAATAATGGTAACACTATAGATTCTCGCACAGCAATTGATGCCTTTCCTGAAGGCTCCTCTTGCATTAACTCGGTATAACCAGTAAGTTTTAATATAAGACGCTTAGTAGTTTCATACTCTTCATAAATTAGATTCCAAAACTCGCCATACTCTTTATCTTCGGCCATATACCTAGTTAAATCAAAAAATGATTTTGATAGAGACATCATACTATTTTCTATTAATGTCTTGAAAAAGCTAGAACTTGTGTATAAATCTTGAACTTTTTCAAAAGCATTATTATCTTCATAATGTTTTAAGGCTGTACCTACCCCAAAAAATCCTGGTACATTTTGTTTTAATTGACTCCATGAACCAACAAAAGGAATTGCTCTTAAATCTGCAAACACCAAACCGTCAGATTTACCACGCTTAGATGGACGACTACCAATATTAGTCTTAGCATAGTATTTTAAAGTACTCATATGTTCTAAATACGAAATAAATTTAGGATGGGCTTTAAAATTAGAATACGCTTCATAACTACGATTAGCTAAATCCGTCATTACATCTCTATCATTTTGCTGCATACTTAAATCAGTATCGCTTAAACTATTTCCTATACCAGAACTTATTAATTGCTCTAAATTATATTGAGAAGATTCTAACGTTCCAAAATTTGAACTAATAGTTTGTCCCTGTATCGTTAACTGCACTTCTTTATCTTCAATGGTTGGTCCTAAAGATGCATAAAAATTATGCGTTTTACCACCACCTCTAGCTGGTGGCCCTCCACGACCATCAAAGAAAATTACTTTAATTCCATACTCTCTAGATACTCTAGTAAGGTTTTCTTTTGCTTTATATATAGCCCAATTGGCCATTAGATAACCACCATCTTTGGTGCCATCACTAAAACCTAACATTATAGTTTGCTTGTTACCTCTAGCTTTTAAATGGGCTGCATATTCTGGATTAGTATACAACTCTTCCATCACCTTTGGCGCATTTTCTAAATCTGTAATAGTTTCAAATAAAGGACCAATATCAACGGTTAATTTATCATGAAAAGCCACTAACTTTAACATTGCAAACAATTGCATTACATTTAAAGTCGTTTGGTTATTACTAATTATATATCGATTTGCTGCTTTTTCACCACTATTTTCTTGAATGGTCTTAATCACTTTCATAGTGTTTAAAGCCTTCAAAGTTTCTTCATCTTTAATTAACGATAAATCGACACGCCCTTCTACTTTAGACAAAATTTCTATTTGTTTGTTTTCAGGTAAATCATGATAATTTTCTGGAAAAATATCGCTTCCACTATCTATTAAAGCATCTACCATATCATTAAAAAACTTGGCGTGCTTTCTACTATCTTGTCTTATATCTAAGTTAGCAAAATGAAATCCGAATAGATGGGTCTTATTAATAAGACTATTAATTTCATCAACATATAAAGATTGATGCTTATCAATAATAGTTTGCTTTACAGCTTTTAATTCTGAAATAAAATAATCTAAAGTTAGACTTGAAGGCTCATTGGTTATGATATTATATAGCTCATACTCTAACTTAATCATTCTATCTTCAACACCTTCAAATGTTAACTTTCGTTTTAATTGTCTTACATTTCTGTAATAATTTTTAATAATTGAAAGTCTTAACCTATCTGCCACTTTTAATGTTATTTCTGGCGTTACAAATGGATTCCCATCTCTATCTCCTCCTGGCCAAAATCCAATATTTATAATATCATTATCTATATCTTTTCCATCAAAGATATTTTGCTGAATATAATCGTAAATACTTCCAAAGGATTTATAAAATACATTTTCTAAATACCAAATTAAACTTACAGCTTCATCAAATGGCGATGGTTTTGCGTGTTTATAAAAAGGAGTTTTTCCTAATTGAGCTAGTAAATCATTAATTCTTAATAAATCATTTTCTCGGATAGCTTCTGTTAAATCTGTAATAATCCCTAAAACTGAACCTGGGTAAAATTGCGTAGGATGTGCTGTTAACACAATTCGCACTTTAAACTCTTCTAGATATTTACGAAGTGTTTCTATTTTATTGTCAGCAGTTACGGTTTCTTTCAAACTTCTTAATGTACCAATACCATCCATATTATTAACAACCGGAAAAGCAGCATCTTCAATAGCATCAAACAATACAACTTGTCTTTCAATATATTGAATAAAACGAAAAAGCAGGTTTATCTGACTTTCAGATGAGCGACGAGCTTGATATTTCTTAAAAAAGGTATCTACAATTGTTGTTGGATCTTCCTTGGCAGCAAATCCTTTTCTACAAGTTTCATGAAACAGCGGTAAAAGCGCTCCTGTTTTTGTAATGGTATCAAAAGGTAAGGTCATAAATATACTATTGTATATTTGATATTTAGACAACACATTTTGATTAAATCTTGTTAACTTGGGTGGTGTAGACATGTATATTTATATTGTTTATATTATTGTAGATTGACCAAGGTGGATATTTTTAAAATTTAGATTGGTATCTTTTGGATTAAAGATAAAGTCTTCAATAAAATCTCCAACATTAGTTGTGGTTACTGTATCATTTTCGGCATTGATATCTGGTGTTGTAATATTTAATTTTAATGATTTTTCTACAGCTAATCTAATTAATTCGGCTTCATTATGTAAACCAAAATGACTAAGTAACATTGCTGCAGACAATATGGAAGCTATTGGATTTGCAATACCTTTATTTGCTGCTTGCGGATAAGAACCATGAATTGGCTCAAACATAGCATATTTATCACCAACTGATGCTGACGCTAACAAACCTATTGAACCGCCAATAACACTAGCTTCATCACTAATTATATCGCCAAACATATTCTCTGTTAATATAACATCAAACTGTTTTGGGTTTAATATCATTTGCATAGCTGCATTATCTACAAATAGAAAATCTAATTTTACATCTGGATATTCCTCTGCCAGTTCTTTTACAACTTTTCTCCAAAGTCTTGACGACTCTAAAACATTAGCTTTATCCACTAAGGTTAATCTATGGTCTCTATTCTGAGCTGCAACAAAGGCTAAGCGCGCAATACGTTCAATTTCTTCGCGTGAATAAGTACATAAATCCGAGGCAGTATTACCATCTTCTGACAATTGTTTTTCGCCAAAATAAATACCTCCAGTTAATTCTCTATAGATACTAATATCTGTACCTTCAATGATATGTTTTTTTAACGGTGATTTATCTAATAAAGTTTGGTATGCCTTTACTGGTCTAATATTAGCAAACAATCCCATTTCTTTTCTAAGCTTAAGCAAGCCTTGTTCTGGCCTAACTTTAGCAGAAGGGTCATTATCGTACTTAGGGTCTCCGATAGCACCAAATAAAATAGCATCTGTATTTTTACATAATTCTAAGGTTTCATCTGGTAAAGCATCACCATGTTTATCTATGGCTATTGCACCAACATCTGCAACTGTAAATTTAAAATTGTGATTATACTCGGAGGCAATCGCTGTCAATGCCTTAACGGCTTGTTTTGTTACCTCTGGACCAATACCATCTCCTGGTAATACTGCTATATTTAAATTCATTAAAACTTATATTTTAAAATCCGAAATATCGGAAATCTTAATCATTTTCCTTACTATATGTTATGAGATACTAATTTACATACTTTGTTTTTCAAAAGCTTCTATTTCTGCTTTTTTACTTAATAAATAATCAATATCATCATATCCATTAATTAAGCATGTTTTTTTATAGGCATCAATTTTAAAAGCTTCAGATAAACCTGAAGCCTTAATTGAAATAGTTTGAGCTTCCAAATCTACAGTTAATTCCGTCTCTGGATTGGACTCAATTTGTTGAAATAAGTCACTTAAAAACTGTTCTGATACTTGCACTGGTAATAGACCATTATTTAAGGCATTTCCTTTAAAAATATCTGCAAAAAAACTTGAAACCACAACTTTAAATCCATAATCCGTAATGGCCCAAGCAGCATGTTCTCTACTAGAACCACAACCAAAGTTATCGCCAGCTACTAAAATACTACCAGAATATTTTGAATCATTTAAAATAAAATCTTCATTAACAGTTCCGTCTTTATGATATCTCCAATCTCTAAAAACGTTATCTCCAAATCCTTTTCTGTCTGTGGCCTTTAAAAAACGTGCTGGAATTATTTGATCCGTATCTACATTCTCTATATTTAATGGAATGGCTTTAGACTGCAATGTTGTAAACTTTTCCATTAATTTAATTGTTTTGAAATATCAATAATTTTACCTTCTACGGCAGTTGCTGCTGCTACTAAAGGGCTTGCTAAAATGGTTCTAGAACCTTGCCCTTGTCTTCCTTCAAAATTTCTATTTGAGGTAGATACACAATATTCTCCTTGAGGAATTTTATCATCATTCATAGCTAAACAAGCCGAACAACCGGGTTGTCGCAACTCAAAACCAGCATCTTCAAATACTGTTTTTAAACCTTCTTCTATAATCTGAGCTTCTACCTGTTTACTTCCTGGCACTAACCAAGCCGTTACATTATCTGCTTTTTTCTTTCCTTTAATATATTGTGCTGCCACTCTAAAATCTTCTATTCTAGAATTTGTACAACTACCAATAAACACATAATTAATTGGTTTATTAATAAGACTTTCACCAGCTTCAAAGTCCATGTAAGATAAAGACTTTTTAAATGATGCATTTTCATCTACGGGAATATTTTCAGAAATCTTAATGCCCATTCCTGGATTTGTTCCATAAGTTATCATTGGCTCAATATCTTCTGCATCAAAATTATATTCCATATCAAAAGTAGCACCTTCATCTGTAGGTAAGGTTTTCCAGTAAGCAACTTTCTTTTCAAAATCTTCACCTTTTGGTGCAAATTTACGCCCTTTTACGTACTGAAACGTAGTTTCATCTGGTGCAATCATACCTCCTCGTGCTCCCATTTCAATACTCATGTTACATACGGTCATACGACCTTCCATACTCATTTCTTCAAACACATTTCCGGCATATTCACAGAAATAACCTGTTCCAGAATTGGTTCCTAATTTTGAAATAATATAAAGAATGACATCTTTTGGTAAGACGCCATTCTTTAATTTGCCATTTACGGTAACCCTTAAGCTTTTTGGCTTGGTAAGCAACAAGCATTGACTCGCAAAGACTTGTGCGACTTGGCTTGTCCCAATTCCAAAAGCAATAGTACCAAAGGCACCATGTGTTGATGTGTGACTATCTCCACAGACCATGGTCATGCCTGGTTGCGTCACTCCTAACTCCGGAGCCATAACATGGACAATTCCATTATACTTATGTCCTAACTCGTATAATGTAATATTGTTTTTTTTACAGTTAACTGAAAGCTGCTCTAATTGTTGTCTAGAAAGAGCATCTCTAACTGGTTGATCTTGATTTAAAGTTGGTGTGTTATGATCCGCTGTTGCAACAATTTGATTAGGCCTAAATACAGGAATTCCACGATTTTCCAATTCATTGAAAGCTTGTGGACTTGTTACTTCGTGTATTAAATGCTTATCTATATATAGTATTTGAGGACCATTTTCTATTGTACTGACGACATGTGCATCCCAAACTTTATCGAAAAGTGTTTTCTTTGACATTCTAAGCTGAAATTATTTGTTGATACACTTTACTTTTTTCAATAATTTGATGAATATCACCATCATTGACTTCCTTTTTCTTATCTGCATAATTTAAAAAATCTGCATAAACTTCATCTAGCTGCAGTTTCGTTAATTCATAACCAACATTTTTAGCTCTGTAGGCTAAGGCGGCTCTTCCACTTCTTGCTGTTAATACAATTGCAGATTCTGTAACACCAACATCCTTAGGATCAATTATTTCGTAGGTTTCTCTATTTTTAATTACTCCATCTTGATGAATTCCAGAACTATGAGCAAATGCATTAGAACCCACAATTGCCTTATTAGGTTGTGTATATATACCCATACTATCACTAACCAATTGGCTCATTCCGTAAAGCATAGAGGTATTAATATTTGTATCTAATTTAAGGTATGGGTGCTGTTTTAGCACCATTACCACCTCTTCTAAAGCAGTATTACCTGCTCGCTCACCTATTCCATTAATTGTACATTCAATTTGCCTAGCACCATTAATAACACCTTCAATAGAATTAGCTGTTGCTAAACCTAAATCGTTATGACAATGACAAGATAGAATAGCTTTTTCTATACCTTTTACATTTTCTTTAAGGTACTTTATTTTAGCACCATATTCGCTTGGCAAACAATACCCTGTAGTATCTGGAATATTTAACACAGTTGCACCAGCTTTAATAGCGGCTTCACAAACTCTTGCTAAATACTCATTATCAGTTCTACCAGCATCTTCAGCATAAAATTCAACATCTTCAACAAAAGACTTTGCATATTTTACAGCAGCAAAAGCACGCTCTAAAATATCTTCTTGTGTTGTTTTAAATTTATGAATGATATGAGAATCTGAAGTTCCGATTCCGGTGTGAATCCTTGGCTTTTTAGCATATTTTAATGCTTCAGCCGCAACTTTAATGTCGTTTTGTACGGATCGTGTTAGTCCACAAACGGTTGCGTTTTTTACAATTTTAGAAATTTCTTCAACCGATTTAAAATCTCCAGGACTCGAGACGGGAAAACCTGCTTCAATGACATCTACACCTAGTTGATCCAATTGCTCTGCAATAATGACCTTTTGTTCAGTATTGAGTTTACAACCAGGAACCTGTTCTCCATCTCTAAGTGTTGTATCAAAGATTTGTATATTGTTATTTGACATATATCAAAATATATTTATAGTATTGTCTTACGAATTTATATTTTGAATTTTATTAAATTGAAGATTGAAACGTTAATTTTACGATGTTCAAAATTAAATTACATCATTAAGTTACTGAATAACAGAATTATAAGCCAATAATCTATTGATAACTAAAGACCAAAAAGATAATCTATTCTCACTTGTAAAATCTTTAACAAAGTCTGAAAAAAGACAGTTTAAGCTTTATGTAGGACGACTAGGTGTAAATTCTGACTCAAAATTTTTAAAACTATTTAATCTTTTAGATAAATCTAAAGCTTATAACGAAGCATCAATTTTAAAAAGTGGCATTGTAAAAAAAGCGCAATTAGCTAATGTTAAAGCCCATTTATATAAACAAATTTTAATTAGTCTTAAGCTAAATCCTTCACATCAAAATATACGTTTACAAATTAGAGAACAGTTAGATTTTGCTTCAATATTATACCACAAAGGTTTATACAAACAGAGTTTAAAAATTTTAGATAAAGCCAAGGAATTGGCTATAGTAAACGAAGAAAAAAACTCAGCTTTTGAGATTGTTGAACTAGAAAAAGTTATAGAATCACAATACATAACAAGAAGTATAAGTACAAGAGCAGATGAACTAGCTATACAAGCTAAAGAGCTCAGTGCCCTCAATGTTATTGCGAGTAAACTTTCTAATTTATCACTTCAACTTTATAGTATAATTCTTAAAACAGGCTATGTAAGAAATGAAAAAGAAGCTACAGTTTTAATAAATTATTTTAACAAACGATTACCTGTTATTAAAAATAAAAACCTAGGTTTTAGAGAAAAACTTTGGCTCTACAAAGCCCATTTATGGTACAGTTTTTTAATGCAAGATTTTTTAAATTGTTACAAGTACGCTTCAAAATGGGTGGATTTATTTTACCAAAACCCAAGCATGATTAATCTTAATCCTGTATTTTTTTTAAAAGGCAACAATTACTTACTAGAATCTATTTTTTTCGTTCGAAATAAACCAAAATTTATTAAAAAATTAGAACATTTTAAAGCCACAGTTAACAGTCCCAAATTTGCAAAAGATGAAAATGTTTCAACTTTAATTTTTTTGTATTCTAATTTTCACAACATCAATCAATACTTTATAGATGGCAGTTTTGAAGAAGGTTTAGATTTAATTCCTGTTATTGAAAAAGAACTTGTTCATTTTGAAGATAAAATAGACCCTCACCATAAACTGGTATTCTATTATAAATTTGCAAGTTTAGAGTTTGGTGCAGGAAACAATAAAGCCAGTATAAAGCATTTAGATAAAATTATCTCTAATAAAACCTTATCTATGAGAGAAGATTTATTATGCTTCTCTAGAGTGTTAAATTTAGTAGCACATTACGAAGCTGGTTTAGATTATCACTTAGAAACCCTTCTAAGAAGCACCTACAAGTTCTTAATAAAAATGAACGAACTGCATGAGGTGCAAAAGGAAATGATAAAATTTATTAGAGGCTTACAAGATATTTATCCTCACGATTTAAAAAATGCCTTTAAAGAATTACATAAAACTTTAGTGGCATTTGAAGACCACCCTTTTGAGCGTAGAGCCTTTTTATATTTAGATATTATTTCTTGGTTAGAAAGTAAAATTGAAAACAAACCTGTTAGTGAGATAATAAAGACAAAATATTTAACAAAATATGCTCCCTAATGTTTAGAAAATCATAAAAAACAAATAAAAACACCAAATAATTTGGAATTGTAACTTTTGTGTTGCAATATTTGTACTCACAAAGTTCAATACACTTACTGAAATGTTATCAAGAAAGGTGGAGGGAAAGACCCAATGAAGCCTTAGCAACCCTTAGACTTACTAAGAAGGTGCTAAATTCTACTTGAATTTGCAAGTCATTTTTTGCAAATCCGGATAGATAACTAAAGCCTAATTACTCATTTGTAATTAGCATTTTCTTTATAACATTTTTCTATTAAGTACGCTTCAAAATGAAGTTTATTTGGCTTTTGGTTTAATTTATTTTAATTCAAAAAATTTAGAAAAATGAGTACACAAAAATTTGCAACACAAGCGTTACACGCAGGACACGACACTAACCAAACAGGCGGAACAAGAGCGGTTCCTATTTATCAAACTTCTTCTTATGTATTTAATGATTCAGATGATGCAGCCGGAAAATTTAATTTATCAGTTCCAGGATTTATTTACACAAGATTAAACAACCCTACAACTGATATTTTAGAACAACGACTAGCAGCCTTAGAAGGCGGAATTGCAGCCGTTGCCACTGCATCTGGGACGGCAGCTATTTCTACAACACTACTTACACTTTTACGCGCTGGAGACCACATTGTTGCATCTAGTAGTTTGTATGGTGGCACTTATAATTTACTAAGTGTAACTTTACCTAGACATGGTATTACAACAACTTTTGTAGATCCTTCTGACCCAGAAAATTTTGCAAAAGCAGCTAAAGAAAATACAAGAGCATTTTTTATTGAATCTTTAGGAAATCCTAAACTAGATGTTTTAGATATTGAAGGCATTTCTAAGGCTGCACAAGAATTTAAAGTACCTTTAATTGTAGATAATACAGTAGCAACACCATCACTATTAAACCCAATAGAATTTGGCGCAAACATTGTAATCCACTCGTTAACAAAATATATTAATGGTAACGGAACATCGCTTGGAGGAGTAATTATTGATGCTGGTACTTTTGAATGGACCAACGGCAAATTCCCAGAATTTACAGAACCATCTGCTGGCTATCACGGTTTAGTTTATAGCGAAGTTATTGGTGCAGCAGCCTTTATTGCTAAAATTAGAATTGAAGGTTTACGGGATTATGGTGGTGCATTGAGCCCGTTTAATGCTTTTCAAATTATACAAGGTTTAGAGACTCTAGAACTTAGAATTAAAAAGCACAGTGAAAATGCATTAGCATTAGCAAAATGGCTACAAGAACAGCCAGAAGTTAAATGGGTTAATTATCCTGGTTTAGAATCTAGTAAATACAAAAAATTAGCTAACAAATACTTACCTAAAGGGCAAAGTGGCATAGTAACCTTTGGTGCTGATGGTGGCTACGAGGCAGCAAAAACAATAGCCGACAAAACTAAAATCTTTTCTTTATTAGCTAATATTGGTGATACAAAATCTTTAATTATCCATCCTGCAAGTACTACGCACCAACAACTATCTGATGAAGCACAAGAAGCTACTGGTGTAACAAAAGATTTAATACGTTTATCTGTAGGTATTGAAAATATTGAAGATCTAAAAGCGGATTTAAAAGAAGCTTTTACCATTGTAGCAAAACATAAAACAGTGCAAAACTAAAATTGTATTTTAAGTTGTTTTAAAAACAGATGTCGTTGCCATGATGACATCTGTTTTAATAATTTATATTTAAAAAATGTTTCTGCTTTTGCAGATAGATAGATGAAAAACCTACAATACATAAAGATTCAAAATTTTATTACCAATTCTGGTAAGACTCACGCCATAAATTTGTCTTATCAAACATTTGGTAAAACATTACATAGTGCACCAATTGTATTAGTAAACCATGCTTTAACCGGAAATTCTAATGTAATAGGAAAAGAAGGTTGGTGGAATGATTTAATAGGAGAAAACAAATGTATAGACACAAAAACTTATACCATTTTAGCTTTCAACATTCCTGGAAATGGCTATGATAATAATCTTAAAAACTTAATAGAAGCTTACAAAGACTTCACCGCAAATGATGTGGCTAGATTATTTACATTAGCTTTAGAACAATTAAAAATAAAACAACTATTTGCTGTTGTAGGCGGCTCAGTTGGCGGTGGATTAGCTTGGGAGTTAGCAGTGCTCAAACCTAATCTTATTAAGCACTTAATCCCAATTGCTACTGATTTTAAATCTACCGATTGGATTATTGCTAACTGTCACATACAAGATTCTATTCTTAACAACTCTAAAGCACCTCTAGCCGATTCTAGAATGCATGCCATGACTTTGTATCGTACGCCAGAATCTCTCGCTCAAAAATTTGCAAGAACAAAAAGAAGTGACTCACTTTACAATGTAGAATCTTGGCTTAACTATCATGGTGATAATTTAAACAAACGTTTTAATTTATCTGCATATAAAATGATGAATCAGATATTAAAAACAATTGACATCTCTGGTGGCAAAAAAGATTTTATAGAAACCGCAGCTACTATTTCTTCAGATATACATATCATAACTATCAATTCCGATTTGTTCTTTAAAGCGGAAGAAAACTGGAATGCGTATGTAGATTTAAAAAGCATTAAAGACAATGTTAATATTCATGAAATTAAATCCATTCATGGACACGATGCTTTTCTAATTGAATTTGACCAATTAGAACGATTTTTAAAACCAATATTTAAAACAGAATCAAAAACTCACTTACTAAAAGAAAAAGTTGTAGCATAAGCGCTCAAAACATAAATAATTGAATTAAAACCTGAAAAGTTTATAAAACAATGACCTTTCAGGTTTATTAATTTAAAACACAACGCGTAATTAAAAGGCAAACGGATTAACATCTATATTGATAAGAGTAAATACCCTAAATTTACTTACTTAATTTTGTAACTTGGATAATAACAACAATATAGAACCAAATACGACGAAAAAACAAAAATCACGTTGGCTACGCAGATTTTTAAGAGTACTATTAGGTTTAATAGTGTTTTTATTTTTGTTTATTCTTTTTGTAAGAAGTCCATGGGGACAAAACATTATTGTTACCAAAGCGGTTAAATACATCTCTGACAAAACACACACAAAGGTTGCCATAGAAAAATTATTTATCACGTTTGATGGTGACCTACAGCTAGATGGTTTATATCTCGAAGATAAAAAAGGAGACACTTTAGTTTACTCTAAATCAGTTGAAGCAAACATTCCGCTTTGGGCTATAATTAATGGCAAAAGTGTAGGTGTGGACGCCCTCAATTGGGACGGTCTACGCGCTAATATTATTAGAAAAGATACTATTGAAGGCTATAATTTTCAATTTCTTATAGATGCTTTTGAATCATCAGACACAACAGCTGTTGCAACAGATAGTACTTCTTCTCCAATAAATCTAATTATTGGTAATTTAAACTTTAGCAATTTTAATGTTACTTATAATGATGCTGTTACAGGTATAGATTCAAAGTTTAAAATAGGACGGCTCAATGTTAATATGGAAACCACAAATGTTGAAAACATGGTTTTTGATGCTTCAAATATAGAACTCGCAAATGCCAATATTCAGTTTATTCAAAATCATGTAGCAACTCACAACTCTGCTTCAGAATCTCCTTTACCAAAATTAGCTTTTAAAAATATAGAGTTTAATAATGTTAATGCTTATTACGAATCTCAACCCGATGGCGTTATTGCAGACGTGGATATTTCAGAATTTTCAACTGAAATTCCGTCGTTAAATCTAGAGACAAATGATTTCAACCTTAAAACTATTTCTTTAAAAAAATCTAAAATTAGTATAACAACTAAGGATGTTTCAAAAAAAGCAGCAAACACAAAAAACGATTCAACTAGTGTTAACAGCAATACATTTATTTGGCCCGAAATAAAATTAAAAGTAGCCGAAATACATCTTGAAAATAATAAAATAGATTATATCGTTGGTAATAATAAACCAAAGACTGGTGTGTTTAACCCTAATGCTATTGCATTATCTAACGTGTCGCTAAAAGCAAAAGATATCTCGCTACAAAATAAAGAGGTTAAACTCAACTTAGAACAATTTAATTTTAATGAAATTTCTGGATTAAATCTAAATCAACTAGCCGTTAACTTAAAGATTACTGAGCAAAACACACGTCTTAATGACTTAAATTTTCAACTGAATAACAATTCTATTACTGGTTATGCACATTTAGACTACAAGTCACTTGCAGATTTAATGGACACACCGGAAACAACTAAAGTTGCCTTAAATGTACCTTCTTTCCATTTTTCATTATCCGAACTATTAAGATTTCAACCCCGTTTAAAAAGTAATCCGTACTTAGAAATATTAGGTACAAAAGAATTTACAGGACATATTAATTCCTCAGGAACTTTAGCTTCAATAAATTTAAAAAATGCTGAAGTAAATTGGGGAAATTCAACAAAAATAAACGTCAACGGAATCGTTGAAAACATTTCTAATCCTGATGCTATTCAATTCAGCATTCCTCAATTTTCAGCCGTATCCACACGTTCTGATTTAATTCTGTTTCTAAGCGAAAAAGATTTGGGTATTAACCTACCAAAAGATGTAGAACTTCTTGCAGCCATTAATGGAAACACCAAAGATATTTCTGCAAATGCAAAACTTACAACAACGCAAGGTATTGCAACTATAGATGGTTCTTTTAAAAACACAACTACTATTGCTTACAATACGTCCATAATGGTTGAAGATTTTAAAGTCAACGAACTAATGAATAATCCGCAATTTGGAGCACTTAGTTTAAAAATTAACTCTAAAGGACATGGTAAAACATTAAGTACATTAGATGCTACTTTAGAGGCTACAATTTCAAAATTTCAATTTAATAATTACAATATTAAAGACTTTGATCTTAATGGAACTTTGGTTAATGGTGCTGGAACTATAAACTCTACTTATAAGGACAACAACTTAAATACAGAGTTAAATGCATATATAGATTTAGATTCTATAGCTACCGCAGCAACTGTTAAACTTAATCTGATTGGAGCTAATCTACAAGCACTTGGTTTAATGCAACGCGACGTTAAAACTGCGATGACTATAAATGCAGACTTTAAAGGAAATGAAACTGCATACAACCTAAATGCCACTGTAGATGATGCTGTAGTTGTATATGATAACAGAACCTACTTAATGGGACAATTAAAGACTAAAGCTCATGTTACTGCAGACACAACTTCAGTTACTATACACAACAAAATGGTAGATTTAGATTTAAAATCTAATAGCAATCCGCAAACATTTAGTACCGCTTTGCAACGCCATATATCTAGCTATTTTTACAGAGACGTAAAAGTGTCAGATACCATTAGCAACTATGTGAATCTAAAATTAGAAGGCAAAATTTCACAATCGCCTATGCTAAAAGATGTATTTTTTGTGAATGTAAAAGATATAGACACTATTGATATTTCTGTAGATTTTAATGAGAAAGCCAGAAAACTAAATGCAAACATAGCAGTACCTCAACTTAATTATAGCAACAATCAATTAGATAGTTTAGCCTTTTCAATGCATACCGACAAGGACAATTTTAAATTTAATCTAGGCTTTAAAAATATAACGGCAGGACCTCTAGATGTTCCTAAAACCCTTATTACCGGAAACCAAACTAATAACGAACTGTTTTTAAATCTCTTAGGTTATAACGATAATGAAAAACTCTTAAATGTAAACACAAAAATCACAGGCAACAGAGAGCGTTTAAAATTTACAGTAAATCCAGACAGTTTAATTCTCAACAAGAAAAAATGGATAATACCAGCAACTAACCAAGTTATCCTAACCAATAAAAACTTAGCCTTTGCAGATTTTAAAATCACTAAAAACAATCAGTCTATAGAACTTACAGATAAATTACCTAATATTTCTAAATCTCACATTGCCATCGATTTCAGAAATTTTAAAATCAGTGAAATATTTAACTATTTAAATCCCGAAGCAAAACTAGCCACAGGTGATTTAAATGGAGACTTTGTTTTAGAAGACCCTTTTGGTAATACAGGTATTGTTGCAGATTTAAGTATTGCTCAACTTAATGTTTTAAAAACAGATTTTGGCACCTTAAGTATTAACGGCAACTCACTAGGATTAAACAACTATGCTATTAACGTTGGCTTAAAAGGTGGTGATATTGATTTTGATTTGGTTGGCGATTACACCACAATAAATGATAGCGCCATCTTAAATCTTAATTTAGATATTAATGCATTTAAAATGAAAGCGCTTAACACCTTAACTTTAGGAGAAGTTAAAGATTCTGAAGGCAGTTTCTCTGGTGCTTTTAAAATCTCTGGTGATACAGCGAACCCTCAGTATAATGGTGCTTTAAATTTTAAAAATGCAACAGTTAACGTTACAAAGCTGAATACTAAATTTACTTTAAAAAATGAAAAGCTAAATATTAACAACGATGGCCTCTCAATGGAGAATTTTACTGTACGTGACCAAAATAGTAATGCTTTAGTTCTCTCAGGAAAAGTTGGCACAGAAAACCTTATTAATCCTACATTTAATCTTACAGTAAAAGCAGAAAATTTTCAAGTGATAAATGCAACCAAAGAAGATAACTCATCATTCTATGGTAAAGCTACTTTTAATGCTAATGCTAAATTAACTGGAGATTTACAAATACCTAAATTAGATGCTAAATTAACAGTTGGCTCAGATACAGACGTCACGTATGTTATGCCTGCAACTTATGCTAATGTTGAAGAACGCGATGGTGTGGTAACTTTTGTAAATCGAGAAAATCCAGATGCTATTATAACTCAAACCGAAGAACAAACGGTTACAATTAAAGGTTTTGATATAAAAACCTTTATAAAAATCGGAAAATCAGCAAGTGCCACAATTGTTATAGATGAAGAAACAGGAGATAATTTTAAAGTGGTTGGTGAAGGTGATTTAGATTTTACCATGTCTCCAAATGGTCGTATAAATCTGTCAGGAGTTTATGAAATTTCAGATGGTCACTACGAGTTAAACTTATACAATTTAGTGAATAGAAAATTCTTAATTGCACCTGGTAGCCAAGTCATTTGGTCTGGCGACCCTTTTGATGCCAAATTAGATGTAAGTGCTATTTATAATATAGAAACCTCTGCCTATTCTTTAATGGCTTCTCAAATTTCAGGGTCAGATTCTTCGGTAAAAACTAAGTATCGTCAAGTACTTCCGTTTTATGTCTATCTTAATATTGATGGCGAATTACTTAAGCCCGAAATTTCATTTCAATTAGATATGCCAGAAGAAGACCAAGGTGCTATTAGCGGACAGGTTTATACACGTGTACAAGCCGTTAATTCACAAGAAGGCGAGCTTAACCGACAAGTATTTTCTCTATTAGTACTAAATAGATTTTATCCAGACTCTGGCAGTGATGGTAGTTCTGGTGGTTTTGCAACTATTGCTAGAGATAATTTAAATGATGCTGTTTCTGACCAACTCAACACATTTTCAGACAAAGTACTAGGTAAAACAGGTATTGAACTTAATTTTGGATTAGACAGCTACACAGATTATCAAGGAGATTCACCAACAGAACGCACACAACTAGATATTGCTGCAAAAAAGAAATTATTTAATGACCGCTTAATAGCAAGTGTAGGTAGTGAGGTAGATATTGAAGGTAGTAGTACAACTGGAGAAGAAACACCAATTATTGGCAATGTTAGCTTAGAATATATTTTATCTGAAGATGGACGCTATAGACTTAAAGGCTTTAGACGAAATGAATTTGAAAATATTATTGACGGACAAACCATTACCAGCGGCATTGCATTAATATTTACACAAGAATTTAACCAATTTAGTGAACTTTGGGATGCCATATTACGCTCCCAATCTAAAAAAAACAAAAAACATGAAGCTGAAAAAAAAGCAGCAAAACAAGAACTAGAAAATAAAGAAGAAAGCACAGACAAAAGCATTGACAAGAAAAAGAACTAAAATTGAACTTAAAACTTAAATCTATTTTAATCGCTATAAGCTTTGGGATATTTGTATACTCATGTAGTATAAAAAAATATATTCCAGAAGGTGAAAGATTATATACAGGCGCAACTGTAAAAATTGAAGCAGATTCAACAGTTAAAAAAGTTGAAGAACTTAAAACAGAATTAAAAACCGTATTACGACCAGAACCTAATTCTAAATTTTTAGGGATGCGACCAGGATTATATTTCTATTACAAAAATCAAAAAGAAAAACCTGGCTTTTTAAACCGTTGGCTTTATAGACAATTAGGAGAAAAACCTGTTTATCAATCTGACGTTACAACTTTTGAAATTGAAGATATTCTCCGTAATAGATTAGAAAATAATGGTTTTTTCTATAGTAGTACATCTTCATCGTTTGAAGAAACCGAAATTGAAGCCTCAGTAAAATACGTTCTTAACGTGCCAGAACCTTACAGAATGGAAAAGCTACAGATAGATTCTATGCCATCGCCAATTTATGAAGCTGTAAAAAAGGTCACTTATAAAACACCGTTAAAAAAAGACATGCGTTTTAATTTAAGTCACTTAAAATTAGAACGTCAGCGAATTGATACTGAATTAAAAAACAAAGGTTATTATAATCTTAATCCAGAATTTTTCATTTTTGAAGCAGACACCAATCAATACAACAATAAACGTTTCGATTTATTTTTAAAAATTAAAAATGAGGTACCTAAAAAAGCAACAGTTCCTTACCTAATAAAGCAAGTAAACGTATTTCCAGATTACGAATTAAAAGACTCTTTAACAACAAATTATGAGCGTTACAACAATAAAAACTATATTCAAGATTCTGTTTTTTTTAAATTAAAACACTTAGATAAATTCATTACGTTACAGGAAGGCGATTTATACAATCCAAAAACGTCAAAAAATACAGCCAGACGTCTCTCCACCATAGGTGCGTATAAATATGTAAACATTCAATATAAAGAAATAGACTCCATGTTTACGGATAGCACAGGAGCCTTACAAGCAAACATCTACCTATCGCCTTTAAATAAACGCTCCATTAGAGCAGAGTTACAAGCGGTAACAAAATCTAACAATTTAACTGGTCCAAACTTAGCATTAACCCATAGTAATAGAAATCTATTTAAAGGAGGAGAAACACTTAACACAAGCCTAACCCTTGGCTACGAAACCCAATTTGGCAGTGGTGACGACGCAGGTTTAAGCAGTTTAGAATTAGGACTAAAAACAGAACTTATCTTCCCAAGAGTTATCGCTCCTTTTAATATTAATGATGACTTTTTTGAATATTCAATTCCTAAAACAAAAACAAGCTTAAGTGCCAGTTACCTCAACAGAAGTGAACTTTATACTTTACTTTCTGGTAGTGCTACTTTTGGTTATGTTTGGGATGCCAATCGTTATATTACCTATTCTGTTAATCCTATTTCCATCAACTATACAAGTCTCTCTAATACTACAGAAGAATTTCAAGATATATTAGACGAAAACCCATATTTAGAACTCAGTTTTGACCAACAATTTATCTCAGGCTTAACGTTTTCATTCACATACAACGAAATGGTGGATAAAAATGACCCTAATCAATTTTACCTAAACACTAATATTGATATTGCCGGAAACTCTGTAAGTCTATTCGGAAAAGAATCTTCTACAGAAGACTCAAAAACATTTTTGGGTTTAGAATATGCGCAGTACGCTAAAGCCGATGTAGATGCTAGATTTCATCTTAATTTTGGTAAAAATAGAGAACAAACTATTGCAACGCGTTTGTTTGCAGGTTACGGATTGGCTTACGGTAATTCTGAAGTTATACCATTTGTTAAACAATATTTTGCTGGTGGACCATACAGCGTTCGTGCTTTTAAAAGTAGATCTCTAGGACCAGGAGCCTACAATGAAGACGACTATCCAGATAGCGATGGTTCTTACTTTGACCAAACAGGAAATATTAGATTAGAAGCTAATGTAGAATACCGGTTCCCTATATTTTCTTTTTTTAAAGGTGCTATTTTTGCTGATGCCGGAAATGTATGGAACTCAAAAGCAAATACATCGTATAATGGTGAAGATAAATTCTCTTCTAATTTTATAAATGAATTAGGAATGGGAGCAGGTTTTGGACTAAGGGTTGACGTGCAAGGCTTTGTTATAAGATTTGACTTAGCTGCGCCTTTCCACGATCCGTCTTTAGAAGAAGGAGAACGATGGGATTTTAGAGTTGATGATTCCGTCCTTAACTTCGCTATAGGCTATCCGTTTTAACGCTATTACCTTCAAAAATCCTACTTTAATAAATACCTTACTATCTTTGCCCTCTACATATATTTAATACAAAAGTATTTATGACAGAGAACGAACAATTTATGAAAGAAGCTGTAGATGCGGCTTTAAAAGGAATGAATAACAATGAAGGTGGACCATTTGGTTGCGTTGTTGTTAAAGATGGAAAAATTGTAGGACGCGGAAATAATAAAGTAACTTCTACTAACGATCCAACAGCACATGCTGAGGTTACAGCCATTAGAGATGCTTGTAAAAATCTAGATTCTTTTCAATTAGAGGGCTGCGAAATTTACACCTCTTGCGAACCTTGCCCAATGTGTTTAGGTGCTATTTATTGGGCGAGACCAGACAAAGTATATTATGGAAGCAACCAAGTAGATGCTGCAAATATTGGCTTTGATGATGAATTTATTTATAAAGAAATTCCATTACCTTACGAAAAAAGAAGCATTCCATTTGTGCAATTAGCTAGAGATATTGCATTAGAACCATTTAATGAATGGACAAAAAAAATAGATAAAACCGAATATTAATTTGAAGACATCTAAATTGAATAAAAAATTAGGATTAGTATTGATGATAAGTTCAATTCTAATCCTTTTTAAATTTTGGGTCGGTATATATTCTGATGACGAGTTTGGAGAACTTTATATCTTTATAAAACACAAACCCATTTATAAAACTTATTTCTATTCTCCGCGTGGTATGAGCGATTTACAATTAATAGAAATGCCAAAAGATAAGCAACGAGAGCAACTCTTGTTTGATGAATTTATCTTAGATAATTAAACTGATAGATCTTATTCCCTAATCAATTGTTCAGTTTAACCTTTCTATTAAGTACATAATAAATTGTTCAAGATTTTAGGTTTTTTTAGCTTAAATTTGATTTTATGAAACACCTATTCATAGTCATTTTTATTTTATCCTTTTTCTTCAGTTCTGCTCAAAACATAAAAACCTACACGTATGCCGTTAAAGGAATAGACACCCTTAAAATGGATGTCTATACACCAGACAACATAAAAGACACAGACAGTTTACCTGTTATAGTTTGGATGCATGGTGGCGGATTTTCTGGTGGAAGTCGTGCTGGTACAGACGAGAAAAACATTGCTAATTTTGCCACTTCAAAAAACTACATTGGCATTTCTATTTCTTATCGGTTATTAAGAAAAGGCACTAAAACTGGTTTTGGCTGTAAATGCCCTAAAGAAGATAAACTCTTTACCTTTAACCAAGGTGTTCTCGATTTTTTAGATGCCACCCAATTTATATATGATAATAGTAAAACACTACACGTAGATACTAGCAAAATAGTTGCAGCAGGAAGCAGTGCAGGTGCAGAAATTATTCTACATACTGTTTTTATGAAACGATTTTTCTTGTCTAAGGATACGGAATACGATTCCATTAAATATGCTGCAGCGATTTCTTTTTCTGGCGCCATTTTAAATACTGAAAACATTACAACTTCTAATGCTATACCTACTGTACTTTTTCATGGTACAAACGATACTACTGTACCATTTGGCACAGCATCACATCACAATTGCCAACCCAACAAAGCTGGTTATATGATGTTAGATGGTCCAAATACCATCGTAAAAAAACTAGAAGACTTAGAAACACCATATTATTTCAATATTGTAAAAGGAGGCGCTCATGAGGTCGCCTCAGTAAACATTAATGATTTAGATGACATTTTTTACTTTTTAGATAAAACGGTCAGAAAAAATGATGTGATTCAAATCACTGAATATTCCTTACCACAACTAATAAAATACTAATCGATAAAATTAATTTCAAATTTTGTTATGTCTTTGAAATCATTTCGACAAAACAATTTTTGATTCAAATCTTAAAAAACATATTATGTCTAAACCATATTACGACGCTGCGGATTTACGCAAATTTGGAAAAATCACAGAATGGAGTGAAGAACTAGGAAACAAATTCTTTGACTATTACGGAAAAGTTTTTGAAGAAGGCGCACTTACTGCTCGCGAAAAATCATTGATTGCTTTAGCTGTAGCACATACAGAACAATGTCCTTATTGCATTGATGCGTACACAAAAGATTCGCTTCAAAGAGGTGTAACAAAAGAAGAAATGATGGAAGCCATACATGTTGGTGCTGCTATTAAAAGTGGAGCAACCTTAGTCCATGGTGTACAAATGATGAATAAAGTAAATAAATTAGACGGATAAAAAAGCCCCTTTTAATTTCCCAAAAAGGGAAAATCCAGTACTCGATTAATTAGCAAGCATACAAAACCCGAAACAGATTAATGGCGACAGCAACAAAATCCCTAAAAAAGCAAGGAAGCGATTTAGCACAAAGTAATAAACAGTTAGAAATTTTATCAAACGGTATTTTTAAGAATGGAGAATTACCAACGTTTAAAGCTAAGATTTCTGAAACAAATCAATTTCCCTTAAAAGCCAAAAAGCTAGAGATTCTACAAATCAATGTTGGCTACATGTGCAACCAAGTTTGCGACCATTGCCACGTAGATGCTGGGCCAGACCGGAAAGAAATTATGACCAGAGAGACCATGAAGCAATGTCTTGAGGTGATAAAAAATACAGGAGCACACACACTAGACTTAACAGGTGGCGCACCAGAAATGAATCCAGATTTTAGATGGTTTGTTGAGGAAGCTGCCAAAGCCGGCATTAAAGATTTCATTGTACGCTCTAATCTTACCATCATTAGAGCCAATAAAAAATATTACGATTTACCGGAGTTCTTCAAAAAACACAATGTACATGTGGTAAGTTCTATGCCACACTGGACGCGTGGAAAAACGGACAAACAACGAGGTGATGGTGTTTTTGACAAATCCATTAAAGCCTTACAAGAATTAAATGCGGTTGGTTACGGCATGCCAGGCAGTGATTTACGTCTCGACTTAGTATACAACCCTTCTGGTGCATTTTTACCAGGAGACCAATCGGCTATGGAAAAAGATTTCAAAAAAGCTTTGATGGAAGATTTTGGTATTGAATTTCACAATTTATTTGCCATTACTAATTTACCAATTGCTCGATTTTTAGATTTCCTAATTGCTTCAGAAAACTACGAAGACTATATGTATTCACTGGTAGAAGCCTATAATCCTGCTGCTGTAGCGAATGTAATGTGTACCAATACCATTTCTATCAGTTGGGATGGTTATTTGTTTGATTGCGATTTTAACCAAATGTTAGAATTGCCTGTAAATAGTAAGTCTAAACATATTTCAGAATTTAATGAAGAGTTATTAGAAGGACGTAACATCGTCATTTCACAACACTGTTACGGTTGTACAGCTGGCGCAGGAAGCAGCTGCCAAGGTGTTGTTGCTTAAACAAATATAGATTCCTGCCTTCGCAGGAATGACATATGAATAAAAAAACCGCCATATTAATCTTTGCAAATTCTGCAGAAAAAGAATTGATGTCTTCGTCAGTTGCTTCTGCTGATTTTTTTGAATTGCTTAATACGGAAACGGTTAAAACGGTAAAAAAAACAGGTTTACCTTTTTTTCATTATTCTGAAAAAGAACAAACCGGAAACACCTTTGGCGAGCGTTTTACAAATGCTATCACTACCATTTTCAACAAAGGTTTCAACCAAGTTATTATGCTTGGTAATGATATTCCTCATCTTACAGCCAATCATATATTAAAGGCAAAGGACCAACTCAATCATTCCGATGTCGTTTTAGGACCTTCTACGGATGGCGGTTTTTATTTAATGGGTTTCAAGAAAACGCATTTTAATACCACTAAAATTCAGAATTTACCTTGGCAAACCAAACAGCTTCGTCATTGTTTAAATACTGAATTACAACAGCAACAGATAAAAACAAGTTATCTTGAAACCTTATCTGATATCGATGATGCTTCCGATTTTGAAATCATCTTAGAACTTTTCAAACCTTTAGCTATTAAGATTAAAAAGCTTCTCTTAAAACTTCGCTATACCATTCAAATTTGGTCAAGTTTTAGGGCTGTTTTTCATGATAAAACCATTTTCAAAAAGCACCATAATAAAGGCTCGCCAATATTACTTCATATTTAAAACGGGAATTTAAATTCCTCTAATTCCCACGATTTTTTCATTCAAACCAAAACATCTCAAAAAATCGCCACGTTTTGTGGTCCTAATATGAAGCACTTTTACACAGGCTTACTGCTATGCTTATGCTTTTTCAGTAATGCTCAAATTACAATTACCGGAACCGTCACAGATGCGGTTTCTGCAACACCTTTACCGTTTGTAAACATTACATCAAACACAGGTCTCGGCACAACAACCAATGATGATGGCACCTACAGTATTGTGGTTTCATCTAACGCAGATACACTTACATTTTCGTTTTTAGGTTTTAAATCTCAAACTATTGTGGTTGGCGACCAAACCTTAATTAATATTGCTTTAGAAGAAGATTCTGCAGCTTTAGATGAAGTGGTAATTACAGCTTTAGGCTTAGAACGCGACACCAAAGAATTGGGTTATGCTGTACAAGCGATTTCCTCAAAAAGTTTAAATGAGGTAAAAACCATCAATTTTTTAGACAATCTACAAGGTAAATTGGCTGGTGTTACCGTTACACAAGGCGCAACAGGTGTTGGGTCATCGTCTAAAATTACCATTAGAGGCGAAGCGTCTTTTTCTAATAACAATCCTTTATTTGTAGTAGATGGTGTACCTATTAATAACGAAACGGTTTTTAATTTCACTAATGAAGCTGCTGCTGGATTTCAAGAAATTGATTTCGGTAATGGTGGCATGGAAGTCAATCCAGATGATATTGCGTCTGTTACCGTTTTAAAAGGCCCAAGTGCCGCAGCTTTGTATGGTACAAGAGCCTCAAATGGTGTTATTGTTATAGACACCAAAAATGGCAGCAACCAAAGAGGTTTAGGCATTAGTATTAACTCGTCATTATTTGTGGATTCGGCCTTTAGATTACCAGATTTTCAAAATTCTTATGGCCAGGGAAATTCTGGTCAGTTTGAATATGTTGATGGTCTTGGCGGTGGCATCAACGATAATATTACCTATTCTTGGGGACCACGTTTAGATACTGGTTTGCTCATTCCGCAATTTGATAGTCCTGTGCAATTAGCAAACGGTTCTATTGTAAGAGGTGGCGATACTGCACTTTACAACGGTTTAGAAATTACTGCGACACCTTTTGTTTCTAATCCAGATAACTTAAAAGATTTCTATCAAACAGGAACCACAACTATTAATAATATTTCTGTATCTAATGGATTTGACACCGGAAATTACCGCTTATCGTTTACAGATTTAAGAAGTGAATCTATAATTCCTGGTGTTAATTTAGACAGACAAACCATTGCGGCAAAATTAAATTTTAATCCAAGTGAAAAGACTGAAATTAATGCGTCTTTTAGTTATATAAATTCTAGTAGCGACAACAGACCTTCTAATGGTTATGGTAGTGAAAATGCCAATTATTCGCTTGTGGCCTGGGGACCACGCTCTTTAAATATTGAAAGTTTAAAAGACTATTGGCAACCCGGTTTAGAAGGCACACAACAATATTCTTTTAATTATACCTTTTTTGATAATCCGTATTTTATCTTGAATGAAAACACCAATTCATTTAATCGCGACCGCATATTTGGTAACATTTCTATCACACAAGAATTAGCCAAAAACTTAAGTATTTCCTTAAGAACAGGCATGGATTACAGTACAGAAAAACGTCAATTAAGACGTGCTTACAGTAGCAATCGTTTTAGCAATGGCGCTTATGCAGAGCATGATGTGATGTTTAGAGAAGTGAATACTGATGTTTTAATTAACTATAAAAATCAATTTAATGACTTTTCTGTGGATGTGTTTTTAGGTGGCAATAGACTCAACCAAACCGCAACCACAAATCAATCGCAAACCGTGAGTTTGGCACAACCTGGAATCTATAATCTCAATAATGCAGCTTCGCCCATTGAGACATTTCAATTTGAAAGTAAAAAACGCATCAATTCAATTTATGGCATTACAAAGTTCGGATATAAAGATTTTCTGTTTTTAGATATTACAGGAAGAAATGATTGGTCTAGTGCTTTAGCAACACCATTTTCGGTAGATGGCACATCGTTCTTTTACCCTTCTGTATCGTCGAGTTTTATTCTATCTAATGTTACGGAGTTACCAAGTATATTTTCATTTGTAAAATTAAGAGCGAGTGTTGCCCAAGTAGGAAATGATACCAGTGCTTACCAAACTTCTGGCGTTTTTGTATCACAAACGCCTTACAATAGCGAGCCAACGTTTAGTAACCAAGATTTCATCCCTAATTCTAATTTAAAACCAGAACGTACCACATCGTATGAGTTTGGCACAGATTTACGTTTTTTAGATAATAAATTACGATTAGATTTTACGTATTACAATGCCAATACCGAAGACCAAATTATTTCGTTACCTGTAGCTATTTCTTCTGGTTACAGCCAACAAGTGGTCAATGGTGGAAACGTAAACACACAAGGTGTAGAAATCATTTTAGGCATTACACCAATACAAACGGATAATTTTAATTGGAACACTACTTTTAATTTTGCCACTAACCGTTCCGTTATTAAAGATTTACCACAAGCTGATGGACGATTAACACTCGCATACAGTAGAATTTATGATAGTTCTAACCAAACCGTTTGGTTTCAAGTTGAAGAAGGCGGACGTGTTGGCGATTTCTACGGAACAGGCTATCAGAAAAATGAAAACGGTCAGTTTTTAATTGATGATAACGGGAACTACATTGCTGATGACAATTTGAAAAAACTAGGAAATTACAATCCAGATTTCACATTAGGATGGCGCAATAATTTCAACTATAAAAATTGGAACTTAAGCTTTTTATTCGATTGGCGACAAGGTGGCGAAATTGTCTCTAGAACGCGCGCCTTGGGAAATGTTGGTGGACAATTAGCCGAAACTCGTTACAGACCAGAAGATGGCATTGTGGCGCAAGGTGTTAATATTAATACTGGTGCTGCAAATACGGTTGCCATTACAGCAGAAAGTTATTACAGACAATTTTACGATAGAAACCATGAAGAAAATAATGTTTACGATGCGTCATTTTTAAAATTGCGTCAATGCGCCATTGGATACACTTTTAATTTAAAGGATGGCTTTTTAGGCTTAAAAAAAGGTGCAGATTTAAAGCTTTCTTTAGTTGGAAATAATTTATTTGCCCTTACTGAAAATCCGCATTTTGACCCAGAACAATTAGCCGTACAAGGCAACGGATTTGTAAGTGGTGTAGAAGACATGAGTTATGCCACAACCCGAAGTATTGGTTTTAAAGCCGGATTTAATTTCTAAGTATTATGAATAGCGAATTAAACAAGAAGATTCTCTTTTTTAAGGGAATGAAAATAGAATTTTTAATGAAAAAAATTATATATACCATTTCAATTTTAAGCTTAATTTTTACAACAAGCTGCACCAAAGATTTTGAAGATATCAATACCAATCCTAACTCGCCAAGTTCGGTACAACCGAGTTTGTTACTGAGACAAGTGATTTACGATTTTGGAGAAAACATGAGTTACGAAGGTTTTGTGGCTGGCGACTTATTAGCACAACACAGAACCGCTTTAGATTTTAATTTATTTGATAGACATGCTTTAAAATCGCCACAATTAGGTGGTAATCCTTGGCCTATATTTTATACCAATTTAAGAGATAATGAAATTATTTTAAAACAAGCGCAAAATATAGAGACGTTTGCGGTTTATGAAGGTCCTGCGCTAATTTTAAAAGCCTATATGGCAGCTGGTTTAACCGATTTATTTGGTGATGTACCTTATTTTGAAGCCTTTAATGGTGTTGAAGGTACCGTAACACCAGCCTATGATTTACAGGAAGATATTTACCTCAACGATAACGGCATTTTAGATAATTTAGATAAAGGTATTGCAGCCATTGAAGCCTATTCGGATGCTATTCCGCTAGAAGGCGATATTTTATTTAATGGCGACTTAGATGCTTGGGTAAAATTTGCAAATGCTTTAAAGATTAAACATTTGCTGCGTATTTCAGATAAAATTAATGTTTCAAATGAACTTCAAACCCTGTATGATGAAGGCAATTATATCACTTCAAATAGTGAGAATGCCATATTCAACTTTACCAATACAGACCCAAATAGCTTTAGATTAGCACAATTACGAATTGGCGATTTCAACAACTTTGTGCTATCTGAAACTATGGAAGATATCTTAATAAATCTAAACGACACTAGAATTTCTAGTTTATTTCGTCCGTTTTCAAATTCAACCGCAAATGAATACAACGGATTATTAAATGGAATTGATGCGTCTTCCACGTCTATTGCCTTAGCCGATTATTCATTAGCAAGCACAGCTTTTAGAGAAGACACATCCACTTTAGATGCTAATTTTATTACCGCTTGGGAAGTGCAATTTGCTTTAGCAGAAGCGGCTGCCAAAAACATAATTTCTGCAGATGCCCAAACGTTATATAACAACGGAGTGACTTTGGCTTTTGAATATTGGAACACAGAATTACCTTCCAATTATTTAAATGGACCTGCGGCTTACAATGCTTTTGGGTCTAATCCTATTGAGCAAATTTTAACTCAAAAATGGATTGCGAATGTTATTAATGGCTATGAAGGTTGGATAGAATACAGAAGAACAGGTTTCCCTGAATTAAGAACCATTTCCGCGAGTTTAAATAATGATATCATTCCAGTGAGAATGCCTTATCCTGCGGAAGAAGAAGCTTTAAATTTTGAAAATTACAGTGTTGCAGCAGCAGCAACCGATAACAATAGTATCAATGTGCCAGTATGGTGGAATGAATAAAAATGTATGGAAATAATTGACTGGCAATGGCTTTTAATAGTTACATCGAGTGTTTTGCTCTTTGCGCTTTCGCCATTAGCTAAAACTACAGACCAATTTTTTAAGGCAGTTCATAAAAAGAAAGCGCCAAATGCTTTGGTGCTTACTGGTAGCCTCATTATTTCTTGGATTTTTGCCAAAAGTATTACCAATGCTGCCAATTTAGGCTTAAGTTTTGGTATTGTTGGTGGTGTAGCTTATGCTGGTTACTATTTATCTTTTGCTGTTGCAGGTATATTAATTTATAAAATTAGAACGGTTGGTGGTTTTAAAAGTATCCATGAATTCTTAACCAGCAAATTCGGCAAAGGCGCCATGGCTTTATTTTCAATTTTAATTGCTATTCGGTTATTTAATGAAGTCTGGAGTAACACCATGGTTATTGGTAGCTATTTCGGAGACATTGGAAGCACCAATTATTATTGGGCTATTGTTGTTTTTACCGCTCTAACTTTAGCCTACGCAATTAAAGGCGGCTTAAGTAGTTCTATTTTTACAGATGTTATTCAAATGGTTTTGTTTGGTATTTTATTACTAGTCATACTTTGGAAAATCTTCTCAGTAGAATCCTTTAGCGTTAGCGATGTTACATCCTCAAGTACATGGAGTTTTGAGCTGGGTTTAAATCTATTTTTCGCAGCCCTAATTCAGTCGTTTAGTTATCCGTTTCACGACCCAGTTTTAACGGATAGAGCGTTTATAAGTTCGCCAAAAGTAACGCGCAAAAGCTTTTTGTGGGCAAGTTTATTAGGTGCTATTTGTATTATTTTATTTAGTATTATTGGTGTTTATGCGCAAACGCAAGGCTTTACAGGTCAAGCAGCTGTGCAAGTTGGTAAAGCCTTTGGTGTTATTATTCTTTTAGTTATTAATTTTATAATGATAACCTCTGCAGCTTCAACTTTAGACTCAACATTTTCGTCATTTTCTAAATTACTGGTTATCGATTTAGGCATGGTAAAAGACCTTACATTAGGACGTGCTTCCATGGCAACAATTGCCATTTTAGGCACCTTACCCATATTTTTAAATGCCGAAATTTTATCCGCAACAACCATTTCTGGCACCATGGTTATTGGCTTAACACCTATTTTTCTGTTCTGGAAAATGAAAGTCCCAAAAATCAGTTTTTATTTGAGTGTTATTACAGGATTAGTGTTTGGATTCTTATTGGTCTTTAATGTATTTCCTGAAGCTTTAATTTTTACTGAAGGAAAATATGCGGATTTGCTTTGGGTAAATATTTGGGGCATTTTAAGTTGTAATATTTTATATTTCATTCCGAAATGGTTGAAATCAAAAAAATGAGATTTCCACTTTCGTGGAAAATGTTATGGATAAAAAAATAACAGACATAGGACATTTAACTGGTAAAGTATTACTCTTTGGTGGTGTTTACAGCAATCTTCAAGCGCTTAAAGCACTTATTGCTGTGGCAGAAGCGGAAGGTATTCCACCAGAACACTGTATTTGTACAGGCGATATTATTGGGTATTGTGCGCAGCCAGAAGAAACCCTTCAAACGTTTAAAAACTGGGAAGCCAAAAGCATTGTTGGCAATGTTGAAATACAACTGCGCGATGATGAAGACGATTGTGGTTGCGATTTTAGAGCAGGCTCACGTTGCGATAATTTTTCGCAACAATGGTATCCTTATGCTAAAAGTAAACTATCAAAGGATTCTTTAAATTATCTTGAAACGCTACCAGACCATATTAATTTCACAATTGGGAATCAAAACGTGACCGTTGTTCATGGATCGTATTTTAATGTTTCAGAATTTATATTTAAATCAACAGATTGGTCCATAAAAGCTAAAAATTTTGAAGCTACACAAAGTGATATCATAATTGCTGGTCATTGTGGATTACCGTTTCAACATAAACACAATGATAAACATTGGATAAATCCTGGTGTTATTGGCATGCCAGCAAACGACGGAAATCCTAACGTTTGGTATGCTATTCTAGACGCTACTGAACAACCAACTACAATAAATGTCCGTAAATTAGATTATAATTACACGCTTACAAATCAACTGATGTTAAACGGACTATTACCCGAATCTTATGCAAAAACTATAGTCTCTGGTATTTGGGATAACATGGAAATATTACCAGAAACAGAAAAACAATTACAAGGAAAACCAATTCTACTGTAAGGTTGGGCAAACAAATTATACTAAACCCTTATGAAAAATTTTATTTTACTATCATTTCTACTTTTAGGCATTGCAGGACATAGTCAAAGTAGCATAAAAAAACTACTTAAAAAGTATAACGAAGAAAGTGTTCCTTATATCTCAGTTGACGAATTGGCAATGCCCAAAACAGAGGCAATTTTGTTAGATGCTAGAGAACTTTCAGAATTTAATGTAAGTCATTTAGAGGATGCGGTTTGTGTTGGTTATGATGAGTTTAATTTAGAAACAACTACGGAATTACTTCCAGATAAATCGGCAACCATTGTAGTATATTGTTCGCTTGGTATTCGTTCAGAAGACATTGCAGAACAGCTCAAAAAGGCTGGCTATACCAATGTTTTTAATTTATTTGGTGGTATTTTTGAATGGAAAAATAACGACTTCACAATTTACAATGCAGAAGGCGAAACAGATGATGTTCACGCATTTTCTAAAGAATGGAGTAAATGGCTTACAAAAGGAAATAAAATATATGACTGATGCACTTGTAATTGTGTTTGTAAAAAACATAAAACTAGGAACTGTAAAAACAAGACTTGCAAAAACTATTGGCGATTTTGGCGCTTTTAAAGTCTATACCGAATTGGTTAAAATCACAGAAAATGCAACACAAGTCTTAGACTTTGATAAACGTATTTATTTTTCTACTGCTGTGGTTGATGAGCAATGGCCAACCGATTTTAAAACCGTACAACACGGAACGGATTTAGGCGAACGAATGATGAACGCTTTTAAAGAAGGCTTTGAGGCTGGTTATAAAAAAATTGTATTAATTGGTTCTGATTTACCAGACATTAATGCCTCTCATATTTCTAAAGGCATAGACGCTTTAGATACTAGCGATGTTGTTTTTGGACCAGCAGAAGATGGTGGTTATTATTTGGTAGGTATGTCTCAACTTGAAGCAACTATTTTTACAAATAAGCCTTGGAGTCAGCCCAATTTATTAACAAAAACGTTACAAGAGTTACACAATAATAACGTTTCAGTTAGTACCTTAGACACTTTAAACGATATTGATACATATGAAGATTTAATTGCTTCAGATTTTTATAAATCTAACTTAAAACTTCAAGAAAAAATACAACAACTCAATGATTAAATTTATAACAGAAAGCACAGAATATTTACAAAACAAAGGCTTTGAAAACCCTGAAATAGGTATTATTCTTGGTACAGGTTTAGGGCAATTAATTAATGAAATTGAAATTATTGCAGAAGCCAGTTACAACCACATTCCTAATTTTCCGACAGCAACTGTAGAATTTCATAAAGGCAAACTTATTTATGGTATTCTAGAAGGCAAAAAAGTTGTGGTAATGCAAGGCCGTTTTCATGTTTATGAAGGTTATACCTTGCAAGATGTAACGTTTCCGGTAAGAATTATGGAAAAATTAGGCATTAAAACCTTGTTAGTTTCTAATGCTGCAGGTGCTGTAAATTTAGATTTCAAAAAAGGCGAATTAATGCTAATTGACGACCATTTAAACTTACAAGGTGGTTCGCCTTTAGCGTTTAAAGGTGTTTCAGAATTAGGCGAGCGTTTTACAGATATGAGTGCACCTTATGATACAGATATCAATTCAAAATTTGAAAGTATTGCAAAAGCCCAAAACATCACCTTACACAAAGGTGTTTATGCGAGTGTTGTTGGTCCGCAATTAGAAACTAGAGCAGAATACAGAATGCTAAAAACCATTGGCGCAGATGCTGTTGGTATGAGTACTGTACCAGAAATTATTGTTGCTAATCATTTAAATTTAAAAGCTGCTGCGGTTTCCGTTTTAACAGATGAATGCGACCCAGACAATCTTAAACCTGTTGATATTGCAGAAATTATTGCCATGGCAGGAAAAGCAGAGCCAAATATGATTACGTTGTTTAAAGAATTGATAAAGACACTATAGTGGTTGTTGGTTGTTGGTTGTTGGTTGTTGGTTGTTGGTTGTTGGTAAATAACTAATCAGCAGCTAATATTAAATAAAAAAGTAGAAAATCATGTCTTAAATCAATGCCTAAGCATTGAGCATTGAAATGCGGAATATAAAAATTTAATCGTTAAGAATTTTTGAAGCCTTGGAAAATATTTAGATTTATTTTTTGGTTTTTATTCCAATAAAGGAATAAAAAATTCCTCATTTCAATCTGATTTTTTGGTTCGTTTTGTATCAAGACAAAATGAACAAAAGAAATAATATGACCCAACCTAGCAGGTTTTAAAAACCTTGCAGGTCTAAAATGAATAAACAGAAATAGAAAAAAGATTCCTGCTTTCGCAGGAAGTTACATGGAAAAATACCTAGACATATTCACAAAATCCTATTCCGATTACTGGAATTATTTAAAATATGAACTCATAGACATTAATCATTGGGATAACTTTTTCTATGGTCTTATTTTAATTTCAATAGCTGTTTGGCTATTAGAAATTGCTTTTCCTTGGCGCAAAGGTCAAGCTATTTTTAGAAAGGATTTTTGGTTAGATACCTTCTACATGTTTTTCAATTTTTTTATTTTGAATTTAATTGTCTTTATTGCCTTATCAAACACGGTTTCAGAATTGTTTAATGATATTTTAGGCTTAATTGGCTTATCGGTTTCTAGCTTTCAGTTGTTTGATGTAGATGATTTACCAAAGTGGTTAGGCTTATTTATCTTTTTTATAGTGTCTGATTTTGTACAATGGAATACCCATCGCCTTTTACATCGTTTTGAATGGCTTTGGAATTTCCACAAAGTACATCACTCTGTAAAGGAAATGGGCTTTGCTGCGCACTTACGTTACCATTGGATGGAACCAGTAATGTACAAATCTATTTTATATATTCCTCTTGCTATTATTGGTGGTTTTGATGCGCAAGATGTGGCTATTGTTTATTTTTTTAGCATTGCTGTTGGGCATTTAAACCATGCTAATTTGGGTTGGGACTATGGGTTTTTAAAATACATTTTTAACAATCCTAAAATGCATATTTGGCATCATGTAAAAGAATTGCCAAAAGACGTAAGGTATGGTGTTAATTTTGGACTAACATTAAGTCTTTGGGATTACATTTTTAAAACCGATTACATACCACACGATGGTAGAGATATTGAATTAGGTTTTGAAGGTGATGAAGAATTTCCTAAAGATTTTATTAGTCAGGAATTGTATCCTGCATTCTCAAAAAAAAGAGAATCTGATATTTAAAACTTCTACCAATGAAATACCTTTTTGTTTTAATTGCATCACTATTTATAATGTCTTGTGCTACAAAAAAGCAGACAATTAAAACAGAAAATAATTCGTCTGAAACGGTAATTACCGAAACTAAAAAAGCAGAATCTATTACAATTATTGAAGAACCTGAATCTCAAAATGAAACGGTTAAAGTCTCTCAAGAAGAATTAATTCCACTACCACCAAAACCACCGAAACCCTTATCTAATTATAAAGATATAATGCATAACCGATGGAATACAATATTACAAAAGCATGTATCTGAATCTGGCAATGTTGATTATAAAGGCATAAAAAACGAATCTGAGTTTGATGTCTATATCGATTACCTCAGCGAAACACTACCTGAAGACAGTTGGACAAAAGAAGAAAAATTAGCCTATTGGATTAACGCTTACAATGCCTTAACTGTAGATTTAATTCTTAGAAATTATCCTGTAAAAAGCATCAAAGACATTAATGACCCATGGGACCAAAGGCTATGGCAATTTGGCGAAAAATGGCAAAACCTTAATGATATTGAACATAAGATTTTACGTAAAATGAACGAACCTCGCATTCATTTTGCAATAGTTTGTGCATCAATCTCTTGTCCTAAATTACAGAACGAAGCTTTTACTGCTTCAAATTTAGAAGAACAACTCACATATGCTACTAAAGAATTTTTAACAGATTCAACTAAAAACGACATCTCACAAAACAACCTTAAGTTATCGAAAATCTTTAAATGGTTTAAAAAGGATTTTGAACAAAACGGAAGTTTAATCGATTTTTTAAATCAATATTCTGTTGTTAACATTTCAAGTTTAGCTAAAAAAAGCTTTAAAGATTACAATTGGAATTTGAATGATTAAAAATTCACTTAAAACATTTTTCATAAGTACAAGATGATAAGTATAATTATACCTGTTTTAAATGAAGCTGATACTATTGGTAAATTATTACACCATATTAATCAAAATACATTAGCTTCAAATATTTCAGAAATAATTATTGTTGATGGTGGAAGTACAGATGGAACTCAGGAAATTGTTTCAAATTCTAAAACTTCTAAAGAAATTCAAACTCTATTAATTGATTCTGAAAAAGGCAGAGCCAAACAAATGAATTTGGGTGCAACACATGCTAAAGGCTGTATTTTATACTTTCTTCATGCGGATTCTTTTCCACCAAAAGATTTTGACCAACTGATTATTAATGAAGTGAACAATGGAAATAAAGCCGGTTGTTTTAGAATGCAGTTTGATAGTAACCATTGGTGGTTACAGCTAGCTAGCTGGTTAACTCAGTTTAATTTTAAAGTATGTAGAGGCGGAGACCAAAGCCTATTTGTTACCTCTTCACTATTTAAAGATATTGGTGGTTACAATGAAAGTTATGTTATTTACGAAGACAACATCTTAATAAACGAATTATATAAACGTAATGAGTTCACTGTTATAAATAAAAAGATTACCACATCAGCTAGGTTATACAAAAAAGTTGGTGTATGGAAATTACAAATTCATTTTTGGACTATTCATATTAAAAACTGGTTTGGCGCTTCTGCTGATGAGATGTTGGCTTACTACAAAAAAAACATTGCCTAGACTTATTTGTTTCTTCCCATTTCATTTGGGTACAAATGCATTAAAGTATCGCTCTGAAACACTTGTTTTGTATCTATATCTATTGCCGAAAGCTTACCTGTAAATGCAGCACCTGTATCTATATTCCAAACGTTTACAGCTTGCATAGGTTGGTATTTATGAAATCTAATTGTTGGTGTATGACCAATGTAAATTTCTTTATAGTGTTTAAGTCTATTTGGATATAAGGTTGAATCTTTCTTAATTCTGGTATCCATAGTAATTGCCATTTCCCAAAGTGTTCTATCAAAATAAAATCCTCTAACATCAAATTGCTTCTCAACACCATGAACAGAAGTAAAACCTGCATGTACAAAAAGACGTTTTTCCGCATCAATATGATACAAAGGCATGGACTCAAAAAAATTGAGATGCTCTAATTTTTCTTCTTTAGTAAAATGTGCATAACTCCCCAAAGTTCCTTTTCCACCGTGGTTATACCAAATATCATCTATAAATTCTGAAGCCAACCATTGCTCGCACCAAACATCATGGTTTCCTTTTATAAATACACAATTATTAACTTTAGAAAGTTCTATTAAATATTGAATAACATGAGAAGACTCACTCCAGCCATCTACATAATCGCCAAGAAATATTAATGTGTCATCTGGTGTTACTTTCGCTCTTTCTAAAAGTTGAATTAAAGCTTTTAAGCCTCCATGAATATCTCCTAAGGCTAATGTTCGCATTTGGATTTAGTTTAAAAAATTATGTTACAATTAACCGTTAATTTTTCTTAAAGATGTTAAACTTAAGTAAAATGTTACTTAACAAAATTATAAATTGAGTTTCAGAATTATTTGATTCTTCTACTTTGGCTGAACACCAATCAGTTATCAATACAATGAAAATCAATCAAATCATCATTGCGCTTGTATTATTTACTATATCGCAATCTTACGGACAGCAAACCTTTTCTTCAAAATTATTAGATTCTAAAACTGAGCAACCCATTCTTTTTGCAACAATTCAGTTTAACTCCAAATCTGGAGTTATCAGTAATGATAATGGCGAATTTAACATCACTATTAAACGAAATATAAAAGCAAGTGATTCTTTAATCATTAACTGTTTGGGTTATGAAGAAAAACGCATTCCTCTTATTAACTATGACAATTCTATCATCTTCCTACAATCAAAATCTATAGATTTATCTGAAGTTTTAGTTACTAACAAAACCTACACTATTGATGAGATTCTAGACAAAATTAAAGACGGTCTTTCTACTAACTACGATTATGACTACGCCAAGCGTAAACTCTTTTATAGAACATCATATTATACCAAAATAGACAAGCATAATGTACAATTAGAAAAATCAACAATACCAGAATTTAATCAACAACTGGTAGACAGCTTAATTGATATTATGCCAAAAAACATTGCAGACCACACTGAAATTTTAGGGGAACTTTACGGTAAAATAGAGCCTCAAAAATATCAGAAAATGGAAATTTTTAAAGCTTGCCAGCTCTATGATGAATCGGCTGATATTAATTTTAATAATTATGAGGAGCGTTTTAATGCCATTTTTAGAAAATACATAAAACGCGATTCTTACTTTAAGATAAAATCGGGATGGTTTGGTGCTAAAGAAGAAATTGACTCGTCTTTGTTTGGAGATAAGAAGGAGAAAGAAAAAGTGGTTACAGATGCTATGGTTGAAGCCCAGAAGAAAAAGGATTCTTTACAAAAATTAGGATTTTTGAATTGGAAAAAAATGATGATACACAATTTTGAAAACAATAATTTTATAGATGAAGACAATGACCTCAACTTTATTCATAAATCTAATCGTTATGAGTTTGAAGTATCAGATTATGCCTATATGGATGACATGTTTGTTTATGAAATAAATTTTAAACCCAAACGAAGCGAAGATTATTTTGGCACTATGTATGTTAACACCGAGGATTTTGCTGTAGTCCGCGTAGATTATAAAAACATTAAGCCTTTAAGTAAGTTTTCTATACTAGGCATTTCCATGAATAAGTACTTAAAAGAAGGTACTATTATTTTTCAGAAAAACGATAACGAAAAATATACACTAAAATATAGAGATGAAACTTTTGGAGAAAAAACAGGCATTAAACGACCTATAAAAATTGTAGAAAAAAACAAAAATGTAAAAGGCAGACGTAAACAAAATGAACTAAAAGCAGATATTCACTTTATAATTAGAAACATTGAAAAAACTGAACTCGTAGTTTTTGAAACTGATGCCTTAACTGAACTCGATTATAAAAATTTTAAAGAAAAGACTCTTGTTTCACCAACCAAACTCAGTCAATATAATCCTGATTTTTGGAAAGGCTACAACATCATTGAGCCCAACCAAGCTATAAAAGCATTTAAAGCAATAGACGCACAAGACTAAAAATACTGTCCAATACCAAAAACTAACCCTTGTGTTGCATTTGGTGTTACACCAATACCATAATCTATTCTAAATATGGCATTGTATATTTTTTTATGAATAAAACGTAAGCCCAAACCAGGATAAACACGTAGGTTTTTAGAATCTGAAAAATCACTAAAATTCCCTCCTGGATTTCGCCATGTACCTGCATCTACAAAGGCATTCCCCTGAAGCACAAACCAATTTTTTTCGTATAGGGTATAACGGTATTCTGAATTGACAACAATAGCTGCTGTACCTCTATCTATAGTATTACCAACACCTCTAAGGTTTACATTATTATCTACCGAAAAAGGCGCAAAAGGCGTTTTATTATTGGTAGCTAACCCTAATCTTACTCGGTTTGCCCAATTGCCATTCTTACCAAAGCGTTTGTAGTATAAAAAATCATTCCAACCAATTAAAAAACCAGGTAGTTGCGAATCATCTCTAGCATGTACATATTGAAAATTAAGTAAACTTCTAAAACCATCCACAGACTGATAGTCATAATTAAGCGCATTATAATCATAGATTAATTTATAGAGCATTTTTCTTACCACCAAAGCTTGTGGTACATTTGGGTCTGTAGCTCCTGATTTGTATTGATAATCTTCTGTGAAGTAATTGACACCAAATTCTATTCGGTTAGAGAAGTTTATCTGGTAGAGTCCTAAAACTTCAAAAGACTCATTGTTATATTTATAATCTGCAGTTCTTCTATTAAAAAAAACAGGTTCTCGTGTTGTTAAATTTTGATAATTCATAGCCAAACCTAAAGACCTACTAAACAAATTTTGTGCTCTAAAATTCACGGCATAAGAACTATAAATATCTTTCTGGTAAAAGCCTCCAAAAATCATGTTCTGCCCAAAGAGATTAAACTCATACAGACCTAATCTATATGCAAATTCATCATCATTGGTTGTATAAATATTTGCTGAAGGGATTATGGTAAAATTCTCTTCAACATTATAATACACATTAAATTTCGAAGAAACCTCAGTAGGAAAAACTTGATAATACGCATGTGCAACAGAAGGTAACAGTTTTAATAGCCTAATATCTTCTTCTATCACTGACGAATCTAATGCAACACCAGACTTAATGTTAGAAATTTTCTTTACTAATGAAGATTTTAGCTTTTTATTTCCTTGAATTTTAAGGTCAGCAACTATATTCTGAGAAAAACTAGAACAGCAAAAACTTAGTAATAACAGCGTAATTATACGATTCATTCTACTGTAAATTGAGATACAAATATTTCATTTATCCAATTATCAACACTCACATCCATAATGGTCATTTTGTAATCCTCTCCTAAAGTTAAATCTGGAGGTGTTCCGTTGGTAATGTTTAAAACAACATTAGAAGTATCGTAATATTGAAATTGATTTTCAAAAGTATAGGTTCCAGAAATTAAATCATTATTAGTTGTGGATAATACCTGAAAAAATATAGCATTATTCATTTCTGATGTTACATTCCAATTAAAAAGCGGCATCTGTGATTCTTGTTGGTTAATACTAATGTCATCTGTGTACAAAGTAGATTGCGAAATATTTTTTATTCTAATTGGGTTAGATATTTTTATTTCTTCATCTATTTCAAAAGAAACAATAAACCATCGCTCTGAGATAAAGTTACCTGTAAATTTTCGTAAATATCCATTAAAAACAGGTATATCATCTAACAACACTCGATTGTAGTTTAAAAATTCATTAGAATCAACATCAGGAGAACTCGTTTCATATAATCTAAAGTTAGTAGCATTTTCTTCTGGATAAAAGAAAATTTCAACATTAAACGTATCATCCTCAGTGTTCCCTGCACATGCAATAACAGCTCCATTTTCAACGCTTCTATTTTGTAAGTAACCTGTTAACGTATTAGAATTTTCAATTAAATCAGCTGTATCATCACTAGTACAAGCAGACAATACTATTGCTAATAAAAAATACTTAAATTTATTCATCTTCTTTTTTATAATAGGTTCTTAACACCTCCTCTGCAGGTTTATTTTGTGGTGTAAATCTTGAATTATTTTTACCACCAACCTCATTGTGTTTATGAAACCATTTCCAAATAAAGCCTCCTGCAAACCAAGGTTCTTTCCAAAAGGTTTCAAATAAAGCTTTAGTAGTATTGACTTGTGCCTCTAGATTTACCGCTGTCATATCTCTATCTGAAAGCCATGGCTTTCTTCCTGCAAAATCTACACTTCTATAACCATATTCTGTAAATAAAATAGGCTTGCTATATGTCTCTGACAATTTTGAAACAATTGGCTTATGTGCTTTCCAACCTTCTAAACATTCTTCTAAAGTTGGCGTTTTTGAATCACTTACTGGGAAATAGGCATCAATACCTATATAATCTAACTGCCCCCAAAATGGCGTATGTTTAAACTCGTCCCAATTAGCTGCATAGGTAAGTTTACCAGAATATATAGTTTTTATTTCAGTAATAAGGTCTGTCCAGTATTGTGGCCTGTGCTTCACAAACAGTTCTAACTCCGTACCAATACAAAAAATTTCTGCATTGACCTCTTTTGCCAGTTTAACGTATTCTAAGATAAAATTAGAATATGAGGCTTCTAAGACTTTCCAATTTTCTTCTGAAGACATTTTAATAAGGCCTGTAAATTCACCTCGCCAAACCCATATTTGAGGCTTAATCATTACTTTAATATCCTTTTTTCGAAGCTCCTCTATATACTGTTTTGCGCCAGGTTTTGTCTCACCAAACCATTGTCTATCTGTATTATGTTTAATGTCTGGATGGTCTAAGTTTTTTATAAACCCAAATGGCATTACTGCGGCAAAATTGGCATTAACTTCTACTATTGGGTTAACATGAGACGCATCAATTACATCTCTAGAAGCCACAAAGCTAACGCCATTAATTTTATCTTCTTGCCCACTACAAGCCGATAAAACTACTACTAAAACTAAAGAAAAGAGACATTTAAAATTATGCATATAAACTATTTTAGAAAGCCTAATTTATAGAAATCTTAAAACAATGCCCTTAATCCTATATTAAATGTTTCACCTAAACCAGTATTATTGCCTCTTACAAAATTGGTATAAAGCGTTTCTATATTTAACACTTTAGTGAGTTGATATTTAAATCCACCACCTAAGGCTGTAAAATCTTGCTCAAAATCATTACCTGTATCTATACGCTGAGAATGTTGTGCCAAAACCAAAACCGTAAACTTATCACTTGGAAAATAACTTAGAAAAACACCTGGTGTTAAGTTAAGACTGTTGTTTGCGAAACTATCTTCTTTTTTACCAAAATTATATTCTGTGTTTAGCTCAGTAAAAATTTGCCAATCACCACTTGGAAACGTATAATCGTAGAAAAATCTATTCTGAAAAATAAAACCTTTCTGATCCAAAAACACACCATCCTCAGATTCATTATCAACTAAAGGAATATGAAAAGCAGTCTGTACTGTAAAGTTTGACACATTTTTAAATGGATTAAATTTTATAGCAGGTGCAAATGATGTAAAACCAGAACGCGCTGTACCTGTTTCGCCATCAAAAGAAAATACGTCTAACGCATCTCTATCAGCAATGACATTAGATCTAAATTCTAAAAGCAATCCAACATTAAAATTACTACTCTCAGAAACACCAGTAAACACATCTAAAGTAGATGTAAAAAAGGTTTCTCTCGGCTCTTTGCCATCATTAAATGTACTTTCGGTTTGGGTATATAAATTATTAAACCACTTTATATCCCATTGGCCTTTATCTAATAATTTTGAAGGTGTATATTCTTGTATTACACTTTTCTGTACCTTTTCATCTTCTTGAGAAAATCCTAGAAATGTAACCACCATTGCTAGGATTGCTAAACTAATTTTTTTCATTGCTTTTTTTTTAAAGTTGATTATTATTTAATTATTGTTTGTTTAAATTCCAGTTGTAGGTAAAATAAGTGAGCTTAAAATTCTCTGGAATTTTTTCTGTTCTATACTTATTTATAAACTCTATTTCAGTTATGCCATCCATGGTAAAATCTTCTTTGTACCATTTCATAATTTCAGAAGCTTCTACCTTTTTCTTCTTGGTATTAACCTTTAGAAAACTACCATTTAAAGCCACTTTTGTTTGTTTATCTAATTGTGCCTCTAAAGTATTTGGCATGTAAGCTTCACTAATTAAAGGCGGACAACCCAAGGCTCCACAAACCAATACAAAATGAAAACGCGCATCCTTAAAATTACCTCTTAGTAACTTATGTTCTATATCATTTAATGTAATGGTCTTACCTCCTAAACTATAGGTTGTTTTATCAAAAAAACCAGCATTATCTAAAGGCGATTTAGTTGGGTAGTTATCTATGATGCCTTTGATTACAGAAATATTATAGGCATTAATCCAAAAGGCTTTATAATTATTGGCATCTGAAACTTTAACTGTAATACCACTTGCAATTTTTAAAAGTTCATCTATTTCAGATTGGTCCTTATGTATATTTGCATAATCAACTTTTCCTTTAGAAACATGCTTATTTAAAAAAGAATTAGTCTCTGTAAAAAATGAATTTAAGTCTTGTGCACTAACACTAAAAGTGAATAATAGTGCGATTAAAAAATGGTATACTTTCATAATGTTTTAGTGTTAATTTTAAATTTAATAGTCTCTAGGTCGCATAGAAATATTAACACTTACACCATGTTAAAAAAATAATAACAGATTCTTAAAACCTAAAACCTTACAAAAGTTTCCCTATTTAAATTCTTTCTAAATAATAAGCATTTCTTAAGTTCTTACCTTTAACTCCGACAGACCTCTTAACTAACATAAAAAACCATGGAGCACATCGTTATTATAGGCAACGGAATTTCTGGCGTTACATTAGCCAGACATATCCGAAAACTATCTGACAAGAAGATTACAATTATCTCTGCTGAAACAGATTATTTCTTTTCACGTACAGCATTAATGTATGTGTACATGGGACACATGAAGTTTGAACACACGCAACCTTACGAAAACTGGTTTTGGAAAAAGAACAGAATTGAACTTAAAAAAGGCTACGTAAAAACGGTAGAAACGAAGTCTAAAACACTATATTTTGCGGAAGGAGACACCATGCAATATGATAAATTGATTATTGCAACCGGAAGTAAACCTAACAAATTTGGTTGGCCAGGACAAGATTTAGAAGGCGTAATGGGCATGTATCATAAGCAAGATTTAGAAAATCTTGAAAAACATGCACCCAATAAAGAGGTCTGTAAACGCGCTGTAATTGTTGGTGGTGGTTTAATAGGAATTGAATTAGCAGAAATGTTGAACTCTAGAAGTATACCTGTAACTTTTTTAGTAAGAGAAGATAGTTTTTGGAATGGTGTTTTACCTGAAGGCGAAAGCGGAATGATTAACAGGCACATAAAAAATCATCATATAGATTTAAGGCTTTCTACAAATTTAAAAGAAATTAAATCGGACGAAAATGGAAACGTTAAGTCCGTTATTATTGAAGAAACAGGAGAAGAAATTCCATGTAATGTGGTTGGATTAACGGCTGGAGTAACACCAAATATTGATTTCTTAAAAGATTCTGAAATTGAATTAGGACGAGGTGTAAAAGTGAATCGTTTTTTAGAAACTAACGTAAAAGATGTTTATGCTATAGGAGATTGTGCCGAGCAACATGAAGCCATTGGCAACCGCAGACCTATAGAAGCCGTTTGGTATACAGGTAGAATGATGGGCGAAACTTTAGCACAAACCATTTGTGGCAATAAAATAGAATACAAACCAGGGCATTGGTTTAACTCAGCAAAATTTTTAGACATTGAATATCAAACATACGGTTGGGTATTTGGAGAACGTGGTCGACCAGAATACGAAAAACACTTTCATTGGAAACATAATGATGACACTAAATGCATAACCGTAGCTTACCACAAAGACACTAAAGAGTTTTTAGGCATTAACACCTTTGGAATACGAATGCGCCATGAAACTTTTGATACCTGGTTAACAGAAAAAAAAGATGTTGATTACGTTATAAATCATTTACCTGAAGCCAATTTTGATCCAGAATTCTATTCAAAATTTGAAAACGAAATATTAAAAGCATACAACAACCAATTACAAACTGCATAAACATGAGCAATAAATTAAACCACAGTATGTCATTGGCTAAACCTGATGCTTTAAACATATCAAACAAACAAAAAGTAGCCTTAGCTGTTGGAGTTATAGGTTTATTCATTTTAGTTTTAGCCTTGTTTAATACTAATTTCCCTAACAAAGCCGTTTTCTTATCCCTTTCATTAGGTTTAATTACAGTTGGTACAATTATATATGCTAGAGAAGCCTACCTCACTAAATTAGAAGGTATAAAAAACGATGGCGTTTGGTTTAAATCCATTTCTTCACGTGGTGTTTGGGGTTGGATTGTTGGTGTAATACTAACTACCTTTTATATTGTCCTTTATTTCTTTCCAAAGTATTTAGGTTTAGGTTCAGATGGTGAAGCTAATACAGGCTTAATAGGTTTATTTGACCCTCTAAGTCAATTATTAAGTGGTAGAAATGCAAGTCAATGGTTTGTTTATGGCACTTTATATACAGTTGCTATACTAGCATTTGGTTATAAATTTATTCTAAAATACAGACATAATCGCTACCAGCAATTGCGTACTGTTTCTGTAATGTTTTTTCAGCTAGGCTTTGCATTTTTGATTCCAGAATTCATGTACGTTATGAATAACGATTTACCGTATTACGACCTTAAAAGTATTTGGCCACTTAACTATTATATTTTTGATGAATGGTCTGTTAATGGTTTTCTTTCTAACGGAAATATTGGATTGGCATTACTACTGTTTGGTATTATATCCATATTTGTAATTACACCAATCCTTACGTACAAATACGGAAAGCGTTGGTATTGTTCTTGGGTTTGTGGTTGTGGTGGATTAGCAGAAACAGCAGGTGATTCATTTAGACAGTTATCATCTAAAAAAATGTCTGCTTGGAAATTAGAACGATGGTTAATACATACCGTTTTAGTATTTTCTGTAGTGATGACAACCGCAATGATATATACTTATCTAGGTTACGACAAAAATGATTTTTGGCTAACACGAGGTGTTTTTATTAGTTTAGTTATTGGCTTTTTAACTTTGGTTTTTGTTGCCGTTATGTTTTTTAAAAGACAAGAACTTGGTAAAGATGCTAAATATGGTGCTATTGGCTTTTCCGCTGTGATTGCGTTACTGCTTATTATGCACTTTACAGGTACAACAGAACATATTTTTTATATAAAAGCTGGCGCTTTAAGGTCTGCTTATGGCTTATATATTGGTTCAATTTTTTCTGGTGTTATTGGTACTGGGTTCTACCCTATTTTAGGTAATAGATCATGGTGTCGTTTTGGATGCCCAATGGCAGCAATACTTGGATTTCAACAACGTTTGTTTTCTAAATTTAGAATTACAACAAATGGCGGACAATGTATTTCTTGTGGTAACTGTTCTAACAGTTGCGAGATGGGGATAGACGTACGTGCATATGCCCAAAAAGGTGAAAACATTGTACGGTCTAGCTGTGTAGGCTGCGGTATTTGTTCAGCGGTTTGCCCAAGAGGTGTTCTTAAACTAGAGAATGATAGCATGAAAGGAAGAATTAACCCAACAGAAATTTTATTAGGTAACGATGTTGATTTAATGGATTTAGTAAATCAGAAATAATGCGCGTTTTTCTATTTTTATTATTTTTTTCATCCTTGGCATTTGGTCAAAAAAACTACATTAAAAATACCTATGATAACGGTAAAATTAGTTCCAAAGGTTGGCTTCAAAACAATCTAAAAATTGACTATTGGTATTTTTATCACACCAATGGCCAATTAAAAAAACATGGTGCTTTTCTCAATGAAAAAGAGAATGGGTTTTGGAGTTTTTATGATAAAAACGGAAACATTGAGGCTTATGGTTATTTTAAAGACGGACTTAAAATAAACCATTGGAAAACATTTTATAACAATAGACTTTTAGAAGAAGGCCATTATAATAATGGCAAACGATCTAAATATTGGAAATTTTATTTCCCAAACGGAAGATTAAAAGAAAAGGGACATTATAAAGACGATGAAAAAACCTCCTACTGGAAAACCTATTTCAACAATGGAAAACTAGCCAATGAAGGTCGATATTTAAATGGAAAACAAACAGGGTATTGGCGATTTTTTTATAAAAATGGACAAATTGAAAAAGTTGGTGACTATAAGTTAGGAAAACTCACTAGCTATTGGCAATTTTACAGCGAAAATGGCTTTAAAACCTCAGAAGGTCATTTTGTGAATGGCAAGAAAGATAGTTGGTGGTTATTTTACGATGAAAATGAAAAAATTAATCACAAATGTCAATTAACTAACAATAAAAAAAATGGATATTGTCTCATGTATAAAAATGAAGAATTAATAGCGGCTTCAAAATATTCTAAAGGAAAAAAACTTAAAGAATGGACAGACTTAAAATCATTTAAAAGAGACAATAAACTATCAGATTTAAAATAATGTCCAATATAAAAGTTATAATTCCTGCGTATAACGAAGAAGCGTCTATTCCTCTGGTTATAAAAGCTATTCCCAACCTAGTAGATGAAATTATTGTTGTTAGTAACAACTCTACCGATAATACAGAGATAAATGCAAAAAATGCTGGAGCAACTGTTTTAGTTGAAAACCAAAAAGGATACGGTTTTGCCTGCTTAAAAGGCATGAACTATATTTCTCAACAAAAAAACAAACCTGATATTGTAGTTTTTTTAGATGGAGATTACAGTGATTATCCTGAAGAATTAACCAAAATAACTCAACCTATTATTGAAGAAAACGTTGATTTTGTAATAGGAGCAAGAGTTAAAAAATTAAGAGAAGAAGGTTCTATGACCAAACCTCAAATTTTTGGCAATTGGCTAGCTACCAGTTTAATGAAGTTAATATTCAATTCTACATTTACAGATTTAGGCCCTTTTAGAGCCATAAAATATAACAAGCTTTTAGGGTTAAACATGGAAGACAAAACTTATGGATGGACGGTAGAAATGCAACTAAAAGTTTTAAAGCAAAAATTAACTTACAGAGAAATACCTGTTAATTATAGAAATAGAATTGGTGTCTCAAAAGTTTCAGGAACGATAAAAGGTGCTATCTTTGCAGGCGTAAAAATCTTAACGTGGATTTTTAAATATAGTTTTAAGTGATATACATTCAATATACCATAATTGTAATTTACACAATTGCCATTGTACTCATTTTTATGTACGCTTTGGCGCAATTAAATTTACTCTATAATTACCTCTCTTCAAAAAAGAAAAGAGACGATAGCGACACCTTTGATTTTTCTAATGATGAAGAAATACCAATGGTTACCATACAACTTCCTGTTTATAACGAGATGTATGTAATGGAACGGTTGTTAGACAACATTGCGCTTCTAGAATACCCAAAAGACAAGTTAGAAATTCAGGTTTTAGATGATTCTACAGATGAAACGGTTTCTACCACTAAAGCACATATTGAGCAATTAGCCAAAACAGGTTTAGATATAAAACATATTACCCGAACAGACCGAAGTGGTTTTAAAGCTGGTGCACTAAAAGAAGGTTTAGAAATTGCAAAAGGCGAATTTATTGCCATTTTTGATGCTGATTTTTTACCACAACCCAATTGGCTAAAACGTACTGTGCCTTATTTTAAAAACAAAAAAATTGGTGTTGTACAAACACGTTGGGGACACATTAACAGAAACTATTCTTTACTAACAAAAATTCAAGCTTTTGCTTTAGATGCGCATTTTACTTTAGAACAAGTAGGTAGAAATAGTAAAGGCCATTTTATTAATTTTAACGGCACTGCTGGTGTTTGGCGTAAAGCATGTATTCTAGATGCTGGTAATTGGGAAGGCGATACACTTACAGAAGACTTAGATTTAAGTTACAGAGCACAACTAAAAAATTGGGAATTTAAATATTTAGAAGATGTTGAAACCCCTGCAGAATTACCTATTGTAATTAGTGCTGCGCGTTCTCAACAATTTCGTTGGAACAAAGGTGGTGCAGAAAACTTTAGAAAAATGCTCTGGCGTGTTGTAAAATCTAATAATATTTCTGCTAAAACTAAGATTCATGGTTTACTTCATTTATTAAATAGCTCTATGTTTTTAAGCATTTTTACGGTGGCTATTTTAAGTATACCAATGTTGTATATTAAAAATGAATATGCGCATTTAAGAAACTATTTTTATATAATGAGTTTCTTTGTAATGAGTACCATGATTTTCTTTGTGTGCTACTGGTTTATGTACAAAAACATTTATGGAAGTGGCTTTAAAAAATTCTTTAGTTATATTGGGATGTTCTTTACGTTCTTTTCAATAGCTATGGGCTTTTCACTTCATAATTCTATAGCCGTTATTGAAGGTCATATTGGTAAGAAAAGTGAATTTGTACGTACACCTAAATTCAATATTAAGAAGTTTAAAGACAACTGGAAAAACAATAAATACCTCCGTAAAAAAGTATCGCCTAATGTTGTTATTGAGGGATTCTTAATGGTTTATTTCGCATTTGGAATGTATAGTGCTTTTATTGTTGGTGACCAAGGTGGTGATTTTGGATTGTTTCCTTTTCACTTAATGTTATTTATTGGTTTTGCTTATGTGTTTTTTAAATCACTGACCTCCAAAGTGTGATTACGCTCTGGAAATATCACAAAATTCCTCTTCTATTTTCTGTTTTAAGTAGTTTATTCTATGTGGCCTTTGCCTATGATTTAGTGCGTTCAGATTCCACTAAGTTAATATTACTTTACACTGCACTTTTTGCATTTGCTTTTAAAATTATAAAGACTACAGGGTTTAATACTTCGACTTCGCTCAGCACAGGTTTTAAATTATTAGTTGTTTTCTCTATTGTATTTCGGTTGTTGTTTCTATTTGCAACTCCTAATTTATCTCAAGATTTTTATCGATTTATATGGGATGGACGTATGGCTTTAGAAGGCTTTAATCCGTATTTATATACACCAGATTACATTATAAATCAAGCTGGAACAAAAATTAAATCTGCACAAGAGTTGTATAACGGTATGGGAAGTTTAAGTGCTTCGCATTTTACAAATTATCCTCCAATAAATCAACTCTGTTTTGTAGTGGCAAATTTATTTCCAGGGCAAAGTATTTTGAGCTCAGTTATCGGTTTAAGACTTATAATCATTGCTGCTGACATTGGTACCTTATACTTTGGAAAAAAGCTTTTAGAACGTTTAAAATTACCTTCGCGTAGAATCTTTTGGTACATTTTAAATCCATTCATAATTATAGAATTAACAGGAAATCTTCATTTTGAAGGTGTTATGATTTTCTTCCTTGTTTGGTCTTTATATTTATTACATTCTGGCAATTGGAAATGGGCAGCTGTGGTTTTGGCTTGTTCTATTTCGGTAAAATTAATTCCGCTGATGTTGTTACCTTTGTTTTTTAACCATTTTAAAAGGTCACAAGAACGCAGTAAATCAAGAGCATTTTTAGACAAAATCAAGAACCTAAATTTACTACGATTAGTTGCTTTTTACTCCATAGTTATTGCCTCTATAATTTTGCTTTTTATTCCATTTTTTTCCATGGAATTTGTAAATAATTATTCAAAAACTGTTGGATTATGGTTTGGAAATTTTGAGTTTAATGCGAGTATTTATTATCTCGCCAGAGCCATAGGCTATGCCATAACAGGTTATAACGAAATTGCAATAATCGGTAAGATTTTACCAGTTATTTCAATACTTATCATTTTGGGCTTTTCATTCTTTAAAGACAATAGCAATTTACCAAAACTGATAACTTCAATGCTATTGACTCTTACGCTATACTTATTTTTAAGTACAACGGTTCATCCTTGGTATATTGCTACTTTGGTCATTTTATGTGTGTTTACCAATTATAAATTTCCATTGATTTGGTCTTTGGTAGTTGTACTTAGTTATTTGGCTTACACAAACACAACATTTTCAGAAAATTTATGGGTAATTGGCTTAGAGTATAGTATTGTATTTGCCGTATTTACATGGGAAGTTATACTAAAAAAAAGACTGCCAGTTAACTAGCAGTCCATTTTATAACTTAATTACTAAAATTGCATTATTTCATCTTTTTTACTTCTAATATTTTATAGCTCTCAAAAGTTTCAATATAACCGTTATCGTCTTCTTCTTCGTATTCAGTTATTTCATATGTAATTTGAAAACGTTTCCCTATCATTTCATCAGACTTAAGATTTACAGCTTTTAAAGCTGCTTCCGAAATTTCTGTAAAGAACATCGTTACTTCACTTTCCTCATCATCTTCGTCTTCTTGAATAATAAAAGCATAACCATCTTCGGCATCATAACCGTCAAAAGTAGCTATCGTCGTCACTTTTTGTTTGTCTTGTATTTTAGTTCTTTTTTCTAAAAATGCGTTTGCACTAAAGACAATGATTGAGCATATAAATACAAGTATAAATTGTTTTTTTTTCATGTTACTAAAAATTAAAATTCTTGTTTAAATTCCTATGTTTTAAATTTCAGATATAGACGCATCATTACGACCAAGGTTTTACAATCCTTGTTGCATCTTTAACTTAATAAATTGTGGTTTTGGGAATTTGCTACCTCAAGCCCAAATGCTTTTAGAATATAACCTTAAGGCTATAATTACTGTAGCGATAGTTGTTGAAGTTCTTTTTTTAGTCTAACTAACTTTTAGATTAAGTTTTATTTAGCATTGCACACGTAATACATAATAATAGGCTATAAAATGAATATTGCTTATTTCAACCGTTACATTTTCTATAACATTATAATGAGCAACAAATTAAAAAATGATTTGAAAATGAAGAACAAAGATTTATCCAAAATCTTCGTCCTCTGCTCCAGGTTCTAATTCTGGGTCAACAACTGCGTTTGGATCATCATTATCAAAATCTTCATAATCATCTACATCATAATTCTCCATAGTCTGCTCTAGCTTTGTACTTACTTTTACTAAATACTTAGTATCTTCAGTTGTAACTTCAACAGCTTCTACAATTTCATTCTTTGCATTTTTAAACGAAATCACATTAATATCATCGTAGCCATCTGGGTATTTCTCCACAAGGAGGGCTAAAATTTCTGGTGTTAATTTTTTAAAATCTACGATAACTCGTTTTAAATGTGCGTCTTTCGGTTTCATTTTCTAATAAAATTTCTAGTGCTAATTTTTTTTAAATATAATACTTATTTGTTTACTCGTACAACATCATAAACATCTTTTCTTCTATCTTTTAAATTTTTTACAGCTCCAAAAGCATGTAATTCTCTTAAAAGACTGAGGTCCACATCCGCCACTAAAATCATTTCTGTGTTGGTAGTAGCTTCTGCTTTTATACCATTACTAGGAAACGAAAAATCGCAAGGTGTAAACACAGCTGATTGTGCATACTGAATATCCATATTATTTACATTTGGCAAATTACCAACGCTACCTGCTATGGCAACATAACACTCATTTTCTACCGCTCTTGCTTGCGCACACAGACGAACTCTAGAATATCCATTTTGTGTATCTGTTAAGAATGGTACAAATAAAATGTCCATGCCTTCATCTGCCAATAGCCGTGACAACTCAGGAAATTCAGAATCATAACAAATTAAAATACCTATTTTACCTGCATCAGTTTCAAACGTTTTTAACTCATTTCCGCGTTGCATTCCCCAAACTTTAGCTTCATCTGGTGTGACATGGATTTTTTCATAGCGCTCTAAACTCCCGTCCCTTCTGCATAAATATCCAACATTAAACAATACATCATCTACCAATTCTGGCATACTACCTGTAATAATATTTATGTTATATGAAATAGACAATTGTTGCATTTTCTCAACAATAACCTTAGTGTAACCCGCTAATTCTCTAATGGCTTGTGGCTCGTGCAAATGATTGTACTTTGCCATTAAGGGTGCATTAAAAAACTCAGGAAATACAGCAAAATCTGAACGATAAGCAGACACACTATCTACAAAATATTCTACCTGTTGCATCAACGCCTCTAAATCTTTGTAAGGACGCATTTGCCATTGAATAAGACCTAATCTTACTATGGTTTTTATTGCAGAAGCTCTTTTGCTTTTTTTGGTATAATAAATATTATCCCATTCCATTAAAACAGCATATTCATTTGATGCTGTATCGCCTTCTAAATAGCCTTTTAAAACCCTTACAGGGTGAAAATCGTTAGAAATTTGAAAGTTTAAAACTGGATCGTGTATTTCCTTTCGTTTTACCTTTTCAATATATTCTTTTGGTGTAAACTGCTTGTGCTTATGGTAATTTGGCATTCGCCCACCAAAAACAATTCCTTTTAAATTAAGGGTTTCACAGATTTCTTTTCTGTAATCATATAAACGTCTTCCTAATCGTAATCCTCTGTATTCTGGTTTAATAAATACATCTATTCCGTAAAGTACGTCGCCATTGGCATCGTGCTTTTTAAACGTATCTCCTTTTATAATATCTGCATACGTATGCTCATCATCTATACTGTCATAATCAACAATAAGCGATAATGCACAACCTGCAATATTACCATCAATTTTTATAACCACTTGTCCTTGCGGAAAAATAGAAGTTAAACGTTCTATATGATGTTTTTTCCAGTAGGAATCTAAAACACCTCCATAAGATTCTAAGGTTGCTGACTTTAATTCTTCAAAATCATCAACCGTTAGAAACTTTAATTCAATGTTATCAATCTTGTGATTGTCCATGATTACATATCCAAGAGATAAGCAAAAATTAATGGTGCAACAATGGTAGCATCACTTTCTATGATGAACTTTGGTGTATTAATATCTAGTTTTCCCCAAGTTATTTTTTCGTTTGGCACAGCACCTGAATACGACCCATAACTGGTTGTACTATCACTAATTTGACAAAAATAACTCCAAAATGGCGTGTCTACTCGCTCCATATCTTGGTATAACATTGGCACTACACAAATAGGGAAATCACCTGCAATTCCGCCTCCAATCTGAAAGAAACCAATACCATCTTTAGAATTTTCTGTGTACCAATCTGCTAAAAACGTCATGTATTCTATACCAGATTTCATAGTGCTTGCTTTTAACTCGCCTTTAAGTACGTAGCTTGCAAAAATGTTTCCCATGGTACTATCTTCCCAACCAGGACATACTATAGGCAAGTTTTTTTCAGCAGCAGCATACATCCAAGAATCTTTTAAATCTATTTCATAATGCTCTTCTAAAACACCAGATAACAATAATTTGTACATATACTCGTGTGGCAAATAGCGTTCACCTTTAGCTTCAGCTTCTTTCCAAATTTCAACAATATGTTCTTGTATTCTTCTAAAGGCTTCCTCTTCTGGAATACAAGTGTCAGTTACTCGGTTTAAGCCTTTTTCTAATAAATCCCACTCGTCTTGAGGTGTTAAATCTCTGTAATTTGGTACACGTTTGTAATGTGAATGTGCTACCAAATTCATGATATCCTCCTCTAAATTGGCACCTGTACAAGACACAATTTGCACCTTATCTTTACGAATCATTTCTGCAAAAATCTTTCCTAATTCTGCAGTACTCATAGCGCCAGCTAATGACACTAACATCTTTGCACCATTATTTAATTGCGCTTCGTAGCCTTTTGCTGCATCAACTAATGCAGCCGCATTAAAATGTAAATAATACTTTTCAATGAATTTTGAAATTTCGCCTTTATTAGTAGTCATCTTCTGATTGGAATTTAGATTTTTTTTGTCCTTGGTTTTTTGAATCGTTGAAGTTACTTTCAAAAGTATCTTCACTATCTTCATTCTGAAACTTGTAACTTAACATTTTGTAATAGAGTTTTGCGGCTAAAAAGTCAGATGATTTTTCATTTTCATTGGGGCATAATTCAACGATATCAAAACCAACTACATTCTTTTCTTCAAACACTTGTTTTAAAAACTCTAAAGTTTCATAATACAATAATCCACCTGGTTCTGGTGTGCCAGTACTTGGCATAATTGAAGGGTCTAGTGCATCTAAATCGAATGTAATAAATACGTTCTCTGTCATTTGGTCTATGGCAGAATCCATCCAACTATCATCTTCAGCCATCTCGTGCGCAAAGTATGTTTTCTCTTCGTCCATAACGGTTTTCTCAATGCTATCCATTGAGCGAATACCAACCTGAATTAAGTTAGTGGTTTGGCTCGCTTCATAAACAGCACAAGCATGGTTACAGGTAGAACCTTCATAGCTTTCTCGTAAATCTGCGTGAGCATCAATATGTAAAACCGTTAAATCCGAGAACATTTCGTTAAAGGCTCTAATAGTGCCAATTGAAATAGAATGTTCACCACCAAAAATAGTTACGAATTTATTCTTTTTAATATACTTCTTGGTAGCTTGGTGCACGGCTTCTACCATAGCTTCTGGCGACGCGTTTTCTATAACAGCATCTGCTAAAAATACACCTTGTTGGTAAACTTCTGAGTCCGTTTCAATATCATAAAGCTCCATATTTTCAGAAGCATCTAAAAAAGCATCAGGACCTTTATCAGCTCCTTTTTGCCATGTGCTTGTACCATCGTAAGGTACAGGAATCAATACAATTTTAGCAGTCTCTAATTTTGCTAAATCTTCTGGTATGCCAGCGTAAGTTTTTGTTTTCATCTTTACTTCCCGTGAAAACGGGAACCTTTTATTATTAAACTTTGATTATATACCTACAAGGTTTTTGAAACCTTCCAGGATAAAAAACACCTCCATAGTCCCATAAAAGGGACTATTTAAACGAGATGAATAATTTTTTACTTTAAAATTTATCTTCTAAATGTTTTTTCAACTTATCTATTTTCTAATAGTGAAGCAGTCTCTATTTTTATCTCTTTCGTCTCTTTCTCTTCAGTTTCATAACCCAAAATGCCTAGTAAATTTTCACTCTTTTGTTGTTCTGCAAACACTTTAGTGGTTAGATTACCTTCTTCATCTTTCTGAATTAAAACATGTTTTGGTGTTGGTATTAAACAATGTTGTAAACCACCAAAACCTCCAATAGTTTCTTGGTAAGCACCAGTGTTAAAAAAGCCAATATATAAATCTTTATCCTTGTTGTATTTTGGTAAATAAATAGCATTAACGTGTTGTTCACTGTTGTAATAATCATCGCTATCGCAAGTTAAACCGCCTAAAAGAACACGCTCGTAACTATCATTCCAGCGGTTAATTGGCAACATCACAAAACGCTTATTAATTGCCCAAGTATCTGGTAATGTTGTAATGAAAGATGAGTTAATCATGTTCCATTTTTCACGGTCGTTCTGTTGCTTTTGGTAAAGTATTTTATAAATAGCACCACCGCTTTCGCCTACTGTAAAACTTCCAAATTCAGTAAAAATATTAGGTACATCTACCTCTTCTTCTTCACAAACTAATTTTATTTGGTTTACAATTTCGTCTACCATGTAAGCGTAATCAAAATCGAAAGCCAACGAGTTTTTAATAGGAAAACCTCCTCCTATATTTAGGCTATCTAATGATGGACAAATTTTCTTTAAAGCTGTGTACACTTTTAGACATTTGTGCAACTCGTTCCAGTAATACGCATTATCTCTTATGCCTGTATTAATAAAGAAATGCAACATTTTTAACTCAACCTTTTTATTAGTTTGAATTTGAGATTTGTAAAAAGGTACAATGTTTTTATAACCAATCCCTAAACGCGATGTATAAAATTCAAACTTTGGCTCTTCTTCAGAGGCAATTCTAATACCAACTTGAAACTTACCGTTTATCTCTTCTGATAATAAATCTATTTCTTCATAATTATCAATTATTGGAATACAGTTTTTATGGCCATCATTAATAAGTTCAGCAATATTGGTAATGTATTTTTCGCGTTTAAAACCGTTACTTAATACATAGGTTTTATCTGTTATTTTACCTTCTTTTTTAAGAGCTCTTACAATATCGATATCAAAAGCCGAGGAAGTTTCAATATGAATATCATTAGTTAAAGCTTCATCTAAAACGTGTTTAAAATGCGAGCTTTTAGTACAGTAACAATAGTTGTATTTACCCTTGTAACTGTGTTTATTAAACGCATCAGCAAACCATGTTTTAGCACGCTGAATGTTATTTGAAATTTGAGGTAAATAGGTAAATTTTAAAGGCGCTCCATGTTCTTCAACCAATTTCATTAGGTCGATATTATGGAAACGTAAAGTTTTACCCTCAAGCTTAAATTCTTCTTGAGGAAAGTGAAAGGATTGATCAATGAGATCAATGTATTTATTGTTCATGATGTTAATTAGATAAAATTCCCACCGTAATGGGACTTAAGTATGTAAAATAAAAAATATATGCGTAAACTGTATTAAGGTTACGTTATCTCATACCTGTATTTGGCTTTGTGTAGTTGGTACAAAACCATAAATATGCTGACTAGCAGCTATTGCAGAAGCGGAAGTTAGCTCTAAAATTCGGTTACTTAACCTGTAAGCTGCTCTTGAATATGACTTCCTAATTTTCAAGAACCCGAACATAAAAACATGTTTCAATTGTTCAGCTAAAAACGGGCTTTAAAATCTTAAATAGATTCTACCAATTTTCTCGACAAATGTATATTATTTTTTAATATGAAAAACATTTTTTTATTTTTTTTGAATTCATTTTTAAAACATTAATAATCAACACCCTAGTAAGCATTAACCTATTTTAAGACAAATATAATTACTCACTGTAACTAACACTTTACTCACCCAAACATTGACAATACTCAAAACAATTATTAACTTGTATGCATAAGATCTAGCTTTGATAAAAACAAAATACAGATATTATGAAAACACAATTAACATTACCAAAATCACAGCACTTAAATCTTTTTAGTATAACTAGTTTTATTCTATTACTATTTTTTTCTTTTAATCCCATTATTGCCCAGACTAACTCAACACCAATCACAATAAAAACAACTGAAAAAGAACGCACTGTAAAAGGTATTGTTAGTGATGAAACAGAAAGACTATTAGGCGTAAATATTCTCTTAGAAGGAACAACTACAGGAACTACCACAAATGAAAAAGGTGAATTTACATTCCCAAAAAAATTAAAGACAGGAGACATTTTATTGTTTAGTTATTTGGGTTACGAAACACAAAAGGTGGTGATAAAAGATGACACTTCTTTTATTAAATTAAAGCTGACATTAGATGATGTGACTATGATAGGAACTTTAGATGCCAGAAAGCCGTACAAATCTAAACGTAAGAATTAAGTTGCACAGACAAAAAGTATGTATTATATAAACTTCTCGATACATTTTTATAAAACAGAAAAACACTTGCATTGACGTAAATGTATAATTACAAATAGCAACGTCATATAACGTAGAATACTATTTTAAATAATTTTGAATCGAGAAGCTTTTTAAGTCAACTCAAAAACAAATTTTATTACCTAGAATCTTAAATACTGAAAACATTTTTTTACATATTACTCTTATCCATAGTACTGAAATCACATGCTCAAATTACTGATTTTAGTTATATAGATTTTAAAAAAGCAGATAGCATTGCACTTTCTTACTCAGATGAAAATCTATATAATTTACCTTTATTAGCGTACAAATTAACCTCTAATCTAGATACAGAAGCCGAACAATTTAGAGCTATTTACTACTGGGTTTGCCACAATATCACCAACAATTACAATCTATTTCTAAGAAATAAACATCAGCGAAATCGCTATAAAAATGATAGTTTAAAACTTAGTGAATGGAATAACGATTTTAAGAAAAAACTCTTCAAAAAACTATTAAAAAAGAAAACTACCATTTGTACTGGTTATGCCTATTTGGTAAAAGAACTAGCACAACTTGCCAAATTAGATTGCGAAATTGTGCAAGGTTACGGCAGAGTGAGCACAACAGATATAAATAAACTAGATTTACCCAACCATTCTTGGAATGCCATAAAAATAGACAACAAATGGTATTTGTGTGATCCTACTTGGGCAAGCGGAATTCCAAATCCAAAAACAAATTCGTTTAAATTTGAATATAATGATGGCTTCTTTTTAGCAGAACCAAAACTCTTTGCTATTAATCATTATCCTATTGAAAAAAAATGGTGGCTTTTTGAAGAAAACATACCATCGTTTAAAGATTTTTTAGAAGCTCCTATTATATATGGTAAGGCCTATGAAAATTTAAAATTTCATCATTTCCCAAAGCAAATGCATAAAGACACTAAACTTTTTGAAAACATAACTTTTGACTTTGTAACAAAAGAGCCTCTAAACACAAAAGACATCACATTCTTAATAGACAATGGGTCAGATAGTAAACATATAGAGCCTAATTCTGTTACAATTGAAGATTACCATGTAAAAATAGAACATCAATTTCTAAAAAAAGGCTTTTATGACCTACATGTATACTTTAAAAATGACTTAATTTCAACATATACTTTTAAAGTAAAGCGCTAATTAGTTACATCATTTTTAAGGTATTTACTTCCTGTACAGTTAGATGTTTCCAGTGACCACGAGGAATATCCTTTTTAGTTAAATGGCCAATAGCCACACAATCTATTTTTACAATATCATAGTTAAAGTGTTCAAAAATAGTACGAAGAATAGTGTTTCCTGTATTTTTAATCTTAATACCTACTTGATTTTTAGATTCATCTTGTATGTAACTAATCTCTTCTACTGTTATTAATTTACCATCAACTTTAAAACCATCTTGAATCCTTTTTAAATCTTCAAATTTCAAGTTTTTATCTAATTCAATTTGAAATAAGCGCGCAACACCATTTTTAGAGTTGGTAAATTTTTGCACAACTTTATCATCGTTAGTAAACAATAGTAGACCTAAAGAATTTCTTCCTAAACGGCCAATGGGCTTAATGTTAGCATTTGTGGCATTAGCAACCAAATCCATAACCGTTCTACCTTTCCCTTCTGCAGTTGTAGTGGCAAATCCTTTTGGTTTGTTTAACAATACATAAACTTTAGCTTCTGGAGTAATACGTTGACCATCAAATTTAACCTCGTCAGTACGTTTTACTTTGTAACCCATTTCGGTAACAATTTTACCATTAACGGTTACCAAACCAATAGCGATATTCTCATCGGCTTCGCGACGCGAACAAATCCCAGAATTTGCAATATATTTATTTAAACGAATCTCCTCTGAATTTGATGATGATTTCGCTTTAGTAGTTTTCTTTTTAAAAGGAGCGTTTCCTCTAGCATAACTTTTGTTTTTGCTATTAGCATTTCCTCTTCCCGAAGTTTTTCCTTTTCCTTTGCTATCTTGATTTCTGCTCATGTTGTAATTTTTTGCAAAGGTATAACAATAGTTGATATTAACTATTTAATTTCTACAGTAGTTTGACGTTCTCGGTTTACTATCAGCTTAGTAACATCTGGCCTAGAATAATGACCAACTACATCAAAGTTTTGACGTTCCTCTAAAACACGATTAAAGTCTATAGTTTGAATAATTAATCCTTCGTTGTGTAAAACAGGTTCTATAATCCATTCACCATCTGGGCCAGCAATACAACTCCCTCCATTTGCTAAACTCTCTGGTGCATTTTTTAAAATAGCATCTAAATGCGGTGTATCTTTAGGAAAATCAGCTTTGGTCATTAAGCTAGATACAGATACCACAAAAGAACGTGATTCTCTGGCTATAAAACGTGTAATATCTTTTGTGTTATGGTCACTACCTGGCCAAACGGCAATATGTAAATTTTCGCCTTGTCCGTATAACGCTGTTCTTGGCAAAGGCATCCAATTTTCCCAACAATTTAGACCACCAACGGTAAATGCCTTTAACGGATGTACTTGTAATCCATTACCATCACCAGGAGCCCAGGTTAAGCGTTCATCATAAGTTGGTTGTAATTTTCTATGCACAGATTGCACATTACCCTCTTCATTTATATACACTAAAGATGCGTAAATACTATGACCACCTCTATCTATAGGTCGTTCCATAATACCCAAATAAATAGCTATTTTATTAGCTTTTGCAAGATTACAAACTTCTTCTAATTCACCTTTCTCAATACAAACAGAATTTCTAACATAATGAGCGTGTAATTCTTTATTTACTTTTTTATCCCATTCCGCACCACCAGTTAATGCTAACCAAAATGGATAGCCTGGCAATAAAGCTTCACCAAAAACGATAAGCTCACAGTTTTCTTTTGCTGCATCAATTATAGAGTTTTCTATTTTTTTTAATGTTGATTTTTTATCTAACCAAACTGGTGCAATTTGAGCCATTGCTATTTTTAAAGTAGAACTCATTTAAATACGGTTTAAAACAACTGAAACATCTATTAATAAGATAGAAAAAACACCTGCTACAATTATAACTTTTAAAATATTGTGAAGTACAAGATAATGGGTTTTCTTATTAGACTTTAGCAAAATCACCAGATAAGCCAATAATAATAAAATACTGAGATAAAAGTAATAATACATATGGCCAATTTTAAAAAATGCAATCAATAAAATGGCCGAAATTATCGTAAAAACACCAACTACCGTTAACATACGCTTAGATACTTTTTCTCCATAAACCACAGGAACAGTTCTATAATTGAGCGCTAAATCGCCTTTAATGTTTTCTAAATCTTTAGTTAGTTCTCGCATAGAGATTAGTAAAAACAAAAATACGCCATGAGCAAAAACAACTTTTTCAAAATTATGATAGTAAATAAAAATTACGAAAAATGGTGTTACTGTTAAAATAGCTGAAGCAAGGTTTCCTATAATGGGTTGCTTTTTTAATCGATGGGAGTAAAACCAAATTCCAAAAATATAAAAGGCAAAAAAAATAACAGCCTTAAAGGATACATAGCTCGCAAAAATAACAGCCACAAAATTAAGAACAAAATAAAATGATAATTTAGTGTTTTGACTGACCAGCCGATCTAGCATTGTTTTTCTCGGTTTATTAATTAAGTCTTTTTCAGAATCGTAAAAATTATTAATAATATAACCAGAGGCAACTGTAGCTGATGAAGCTAACACAAGCATCAATAGATTAACATCTAATAAAACAGATTTTAAAGGTTTATGATGTGCAAAAATATATACCGAAGCTAAATATTGTGCAATTACAATGACGAGAATATTGTAACCTCTTACTACAGAAAACAGGCTGAAAAATTTAAGAAGAATATGTTTCTGCCGTCTTGATAGCATGATTTAATTAGGTAAATCTTAAAAAGCACTATATTACATTTGAAGTGTGCTCTATTTTAGAAATTATATACAACTTCTAATTTTTGTCCTTTTAGAGCTTCTTTAGCTTTTTCTATATTTTCGGTAAAGCCTAAAATATAACCTCCACCACCAGAGCCGCAAAGTTTTAAATAGTAATCGTTAGTTTCTAAACCTTTTTTCCAAAGCTCATGAAATTGAGAAGGTATCATTGGTTTAAAATTATTAAGTACAACTTTAGAAAGTTGCTTTGTGTTATGAAATAATGATTTTATATCTCCTTTTAAAAAATCATCTACACAAGCGTCTGTATGTTTTATAAACTGGTCTTTAAGCATACTACGGAAGCCTTCATTTTTCATGTTTTCCATAAAAATACTTACCATAGGTGCCGTTTCACCAACAATACCGCTATCTAACAAAAACACAGCGCCTTTACCATCTGTTTGTTGAGACGGAATACCTGTAGCTTCAATATTATCTTTAGAGTTTATTAAAATAGGAAGGCTTAAATAACTGTTTAGAGGGTCTAACCCAGACGATTTTCCATGGAAAAAAGATTCCATTTCAGAGAATATCGTTTTTAATTTTAGTAATTTTTCTCGTGTTAAATTTTCTAAAACTGTAATCTTATCAAATGCATATTTATCATAAATCGCTGCTACTAAAGCACCACTACTACCAACACCATAGCCTTGAGGAATTGAAGAATCAAAGTACATCCCTTTGTTAACATCATTTTGTAAAGTATCAATATCAAAAGATACTAATTCCTTATCAAGGTTTCTTAAATAGTTGACGTAACGCACTAAACTTTCGTTAGATTCAATCGCTTCTTGAGAAGGATTTTTATCAACTTTTAAAGCACCATTATAAAAATTATAAGGAATAGATAAGCCTTTAGAATCTTTGATGATTCCGTATTCACCGAATAATAGAATCTTTGAATAAAATAATGGTCCCTTCATAAATAGTGTACAGTTACTTTAGCAAATATACGTATTATAATTGTATTTGGTTTGCACCTTGTCCTATTTGGTCGCAGATAAAGTGCTCGTTCTGACAGTATTTAGTTAAATCTTTCTTAATAAACTCAAGCACAGTTTCTTTTTCATTTTCAGGATAAAGCACATGTACATTTGCACCTGCATCTAAGGTAAAACACACTTTTGAATCTGTTTTTTCTCTGAACGCCCAAATTTTATTAATAATCTCTAAAGTATTTGGTTTCATCAATATGAAATATGGCATACTTGTCATCATCATGGCATGAAGCGTTAAGGCCTCACTCTCAACAATTTTTATAAATTCATTTAAATCACCAGAAGCTAAAATTGCTTTCAGCTTTGCTAAATTTACATGTGCTTGTCCAAAACGTTCTTGTGCAAATGGATGACCATACATTAATTGATGACCCACTGTACTACTCACCTGCTTTTCGCCTTTATCTACTAACAAAATAGTATCTTGATAATTGTTGAAATTGGCATGCACATCACCTTCAAATTTTACACCATATAAGTCAGAACTATCTACCATACTTTCATTTTTTCCCCAAACTACCAATTCACCTTCAATACTCCTACAAGCACTTCCTGAGCCTAACCTTGCCAAGAACGATGCTTTTTGGTTAAAGTAATCTTGAGATGCTTCGCTATCACTCTTATTGACAGACAGCTTATTTTCAATACTCATTAAACACAGTGCAATTGCACTCATACCAGATGCAGAAGACGCAATACCAGAACTGTGAGGAAAGGTGTTAGAAGTTTCAATTTTAAAATGATAATCTTTCAAAAAAGGCATATAGATTTCAATACGCTCAAAAAAGGTTTGAATTTTAGGCTTAAAGGCTTCATGCTTTTCACCTTCAAAATAAATATCGAAACTAAAACCTTTCTCTTGCTTCTTAGTATATGTGATTTCAGTAATGGTTTTACAGTCTGAAAGCGTAAAACTTATAGATGGATTTTCTGGAATTTGATGTTTCTTTTTTCCCCAATATTTTACCAAAGCAATATTACTTGGCGAAGCCCATTTTACGGAACCGTTTTCTATATTAGAATTATAGGTTTTAAGAATAAAGTCTTGTTCTGTCATTACATACTATATATCTGACAAAGATAAGAGTTTTAGCATTGTTTTATAATTTCTGGCAGTTGCATCGACATTTAATGTTTTCTCAAAATAACTGAGATTGAATTTTGAACGACCATAACCATTTTCACAAAACAAATAAATACAGTCTTTCTTTATAACATACTCGTCATTGGTATATGTTTTTTGAGAAGCTTTTTTTACCAATTGCTCACCAGGCTCCTCACTGAGCATAATAAAATAGCTATCTTTTTTCTTTTCCTCATCAAAAGGACAATTAAAAAAAATAGTTGAAAACTCTAATCTTGTTTTCACTAATACAGGCACTTCAAACCCAAAATTGTTAGCAATAGAATTTGCAATTAAATCTTCTAACGCTTTGGTATCGGTTTTTTCAGATTGAAAAATAACATTCCCACTTTGTATATAGGTATTTACACCTACTAGACCTATCTTAGATAATAATGTTCTTAATTCTATCATTGGCACCTTTTTGTGTCCTCCAACATTGATACCACGTAATAGCGCTATGTATCTCTTTTTTTCTATCTCCATATTATTTAACATTGTAAATTTTTTAGCAAATCGATGAAATGCAATTTTTTAACGATTAAATGTTATATATTGCACTAAAATATACTTTTATATTTTATGAGATTCCCTAAATCTACCATAAAACTAAGCTTCTTTTTAATTATTTTTAGTCATCTATTGGTTACAGCACAAGATGAATTGTTAATTGTAACCGAGAGCTCTCAGTCTTGCTCTTTTGACACCCAAAAATTAAATAGACTTGTTAAAAACGACAGCTTATACAAAGCAACTATTCTTATAAATGAAGCTATCAGCTATTCTGAAAAATACAATTTAAAGTCCACACTGGCTAAAGCTTATTATAATTTAGGTAAGGTATTAACCAAAATGTCTAATTATAAAAATGCAGAAGACTATCACTTAAAAGCTTATAACATTTACAATAGTTCTAATGATAGCATGGGCAAAAATTTAGTACTATCTGGATTGGTAAACACTTATTTATCTTCAAAAAACGATAAAAAATTTGATAGTATATACCCAATAGCGCAACAGCTTTCTAAAAGTTTAAATAGCGAATTGTATTTTGTTAATCTACAATTTAAAATTAAAAAACATTATTATAATAAACACAATAAAGAACTTCTACAACTATCGGAGTTTGCTATTAATACTATTGAAAATACAGATTTTAACAACTTAGAGTTTTCTGATAATTATGACAAAAGTGAGCTAAAAAATAAATTATTATACTCGTATAGGTTTAATAATGCAATAGCGAGTATTAAGGCTTCTAATCTCCTTCCTGAAAGTTTTAGATTATTGTTTACAATTGACGAAGAAAAGCTTCAACTTGCATTTGAAGATGATTTTGATGAATTTAGAAAACTAGGAACCTTCAATTATTACAAATACTTATATTATACTGAAGCAGTTAAAGACTTAGACTCTGCTAACAAGTACCTACTAAAAGCAGATTCTTATAAATATACAGCACTTGCAGATTTTGAAAACAGAAACGCAAGAAACGGAGAACTTATTTATAAGATTATAAACACCCAACAAAAATTAAATCTTACTAATGAGTTACGAAAAAATGATGCCAAATCCTCTAAGGTATTCCTTGCAATTGCAATTCTCGCTTCTGTTTTACTTCTTTTAACCTTAGTAGTGTTTTACTTTTACATTAAAGCAAAACGAAACAGCCAAGCTATTAATTTGGCACTAAAAGCCTCTAATAGAAAATTAGTGGCTAATGACAAGGATAGACAAGAATTTTTTTCAATACTTAGCCATGAGTTAAGAACACCAGTTTATGGAATTACCGGTTTAGCTACGCTTGTAAATCAAGAAACAGATAAAGAAAAACAACAAACATATTTAGAATCATTAATCTCTTCTAGCAATTATTTAACTATACTCATAGATAATATTCTACAAGCTAATAGATTAAGATTTGAACAGAGAAACCTAAGATTAAAACCAGAGAAACTAGAAAACATAATTAATTACGTAACTAGTATCATTAAAATTTCTGCAAAAGACAAAGGGCTTAAGTTTATAACAAAAATACATTACTACCAAACTAACGAACTTCTATTAATAGATAAAGTAGCTTTTAGCCAAATATTAATAAACCTTGTTTACAATGCGGTTAGATATACTAAAGAAGGTGAAATCAACTTAAATATCATTGAGAAAGCACGAAATGAGAACAACGTAACCTTACGTTTTGAAGTTAATGATACCGGAATAGGAATAAAAGAAGAACACAAGGATATTGTATTTAATGCTTTTGAAAACAAAGCCTTTTTACATAAAAACAGTAGTGGGTCTGGTCTTGGTTTACATATTGTAAAAACGTTGCTAAAAAGTCATAAATCTGACATAGATTTTGTTTCAGAACCTGGAAAAGGCAGTTCTTTTTTCTTTGAAATTACATTTGAGATTGCTGCCTCATTAAAGCTAAAGAAACCAGTTACTATTAATTCTTCAATAAATAATACTCATGTCTTAATTGTTGATGACAACAAAATTAATTTATTAATTACCAAAAAGAATATTGAAAAAATTAATGGTTATACCTGCGAAACTACAACTAGCGGAAAATTAGCAATTTCTATGGTAAAATCACGTGCCTTTGACTTAGTATTAATGGATATTAATATGCCAGATATGGATGGTTATGACGTTACAAAGCATATAAGACTGTTTAATTCTACCATACCAATACTTGCCTTAACAGCACTTAACTCTAATGAAGTTGCTACAAAAGCGCAGGCTGTTGGCATCAATCAAATTATTACAAAACCTTATATTTTTGATGATTTTAAGGCTATAGTTTTATTATACACCACTGAAGAAGAAACAGAATACAAGCATCAAATTGCTTTAGAAACTATATAAGCACCTGTCCATGCATTCTGAAAATTAAAACCACCTGTTACAGCATCTACATTTATTACTTCACCAGCAAAATACAGACTAGGAACTCGTTTACTTTCAAAAGTTTTAAAATTAACGTCTTTTAAATCTACACCTCCTGCTGTTACAAACTCTTCTTTAAATGTACTTTTACCTGTAACCTGAAAAACAGCTCTAGTTAACTGCGCTGCTAAATTTTCTAATTGTTGCTTATTAATATCTGCCCAACGTTCGTTTTCATTAATATTAGCAGCTAAAACTAATTGTTTCCAAAGGCGCTTTGGCAAATCGAATTGAGTTGAGTTAACTAGCGTTTTCTTAGCAAATACTTGTTTAAAATTTTTAATTTCATCTAAACAACTATTAAAATCTAGACAGATAAAATTTACTTCAATTTTAAAATTATAATTTCGTTTAGCCAATTCCACCGCTCCAAATGCCGACAATTTTAAAATGGCTGGTGCACTCATACCAACATGCGTAATTAATAAAGGGCCATTAGATTCTAAATCGGTCCCAACCACCTTTATTTCTACGTTTTTAGCAACAACACCAGGAATATCTTTAATGCGTTTATCTTTAATATCAAATGTGAACAGTGAAGGAACTGGCTGAATAATTGTATGCCCTAAATCTTCTAAAAGCTGCCATATTTTAGGGTTGCTTCCTGTGGCTACCACTAATTTATTACATTGAATTATCTCTGAAGATGTTTCTATTGTAAAGTCTAACTCATTAGCTTTTATCGCCTTAACTGAATGATTGTATAAAACCTCAACATTATGCTTTTGTGCTTCGTGTAAAAAACAATCTATTATAGTTTGAGATGAGTTTGATACCGGAAACATTCTGCCGTCGTCTTCAATCTTCAATTCTACGCCACGTTCTTCAAACCAAGCAATTGTATCACCTGTCATAAAACTATGGAATGGTCCAAGTAATTCTTTTTCTCCTCTTGGATAGTTTTTCACTAATTCTGAAGGTATAAATTCGGCATGTGTTACATTACAGCGTCCACCACCAGAAATTTTCACTTTCTGCAAACCTTCTTTACCACGTTCTAAAATAGCTACGGATAAATTAGGCTGTTGTTCTGCTATATTGATTGCTGCAAAAAAACCTGCAGCACCTCCTCCAACTATAATAATATCTTTATGTGTATTCAATGTTCTGATTAAAAAAAAGGTTCTTAATTACTATGAAAATTAAATGTTAGAAATCATAATTTTAAATATTAAAACCCAAAGCCTAATTTAAAAGCAACACGTATACCTTCATTACTATTAAATGTAGATAGATTAAGGGTTAATTTATCTGCTGCAATTGCAAAAACACCTCCTCCTACAGACGTATGCCAAGTATTAGAGTCTTCATTATCTTCCCAAACTCTGCCGTAATCAAAACCACCATAAAAACCAATTTTTAAAGGCAATATACTTGTTCTTACTTGTTTTAAATTATATCTTAAATCTGAACTATGCACAAAAGAACTTTCTCCATTAAATCTCTGGTTTCTGTATGCTCTTAAACCATTATCGGCACCTATTGTTGCACCTTGATAAAATTGGTAATTGTCACCTAAATTAAAATGACCACTCATTTTGGTTGCTAAAACCAGTTGACCATTTGGTACTAATTTGTAATCGAAGCCTAACTCTGGAATAATATATCCATACCCTTTTGAAGTGTCTATATTATTTCTAAATCCGGCATGAACACTAAATAACATTCCTAAAGTTGGAAATGCTTCGTTATCAGCGTGAGCATATTCATATTTGGCATCTGCACCATAAAAATCGTTTGAAACTTCGGTATTATTTCCAATAAATTGATTTATAAAACGACCTTCAGTAGCTTCTACTTCTATAGATTCATAAGTAATTCCAAATTTGAAACTAGCACCATATCTACCAATCCATTTTAATGATGGTTCAAATTTTAAGGTTCTTAATTTTACTCTATTAAAATCTAAATTTTCGTCACCATCTGCTTCTAGGTTTACAGATTCATTACCATAACCGAAGAAGTTAAAGGCGTAATTAGGACTTGTAAAACTTGCGTCTACTCCTAAATTAAATCGGCCTATAACATTTGCAAATTCGCCTTTATAATTTAACTCATAACCTTCGGTGGCAAAATAATAAGCCGCAGAAAATTGATGTTGAGTGGTAAATGGGTTACGTTCAAAACCATAAGTAGTGTACACATCTACAAACCCTAATTTAAAACCATCATCTGGATTTGCACCTAAAGAAGGTATAATTTGATTTGTGCTATTTTTTAATTTTTTATAGTCGTAAACATTAGTGTCATAATCGTCTGTAAGTTTTTTACGTCCTTTATTAGTAACTATACTATTTTTCTTTGATTTGTAGTCGTAAAGTTTAACACGCTTGCCGTTTTCAATATTGTACTTGTCATTATTTTGTCCGCCAATTAATATTACTTTAATTAAATTATCGCCTTTACCTTTCACTTCAAAAACATCATCATCATCTAAAGCATAAATCCAAATCTCTTTAGTTTCATCTCTATTATACGTTCTTTCGTGAAACTTATCTTTCTTTTCACCTTTTTTTATGCGGTATGCAGTAACTTTAGTTTGGCCATTTGGTAGGCGTTCTACATCAAACCAATCGTCTTTATTAGTACCTTTTATTACCGCATATTTATTAATTAATTTAAAATAACGGTCTGAAATTTCTTGAAGATTTGCACGCCTAGCTTTCAATTTTTTCTTAATATCCTCTATAGAATTTTTTGGCATTTCTTCTGGCAGATTTAAAAATGCTTTTTCTATCACCTGATCTGTAATGCCTTCTTGTATGCGCCTAACTTGCGCATCCCAAACTGTTTTACCAGATTTTACAATAATTTCCATATCAATAGGATATGGTTCTACATTAACTCCTTTTACATCCACTAAATTATCTGAATATTTCCTTAATAATCTTGCTGCTGGTAACAATTTAACGGCAGTACCTAGGAGAAATCCATCAGACATTTTAGAAAATGCTTGATCGCGATCTCTTGGCATAGGTCTATATATTTTTTTTCCATCTTCTTTAAATTCTATCCATCTCCATTGATCTTGATGTCTATCCCAATCACCAATAAGCATATCAAACAATCTCGCTCTTATATAAGCCTCTTCATCTATTATAATATCTTCATCTTTATGAACTTTTTTCATCATATCAATGGTTGATTCTAACTCATTTTGATAGCCAAAACTTGCTAAATCGCTATGACCTTCAGATGTATGTTCTTCTATCATATAAAGTTCGTCTCCATACGCATCATTATATTGTCCCAATCGTTCTTGTTTCGGCACATAATATAATACTGGATTTGTGTGATAAATATCAATGGCATCTGCTAAATCTCCTATTACTAAAGGCGCATAAGGATGCGAACCTGTAAAGACGTCTAATATTAAATCTTCGGTTGCTGTATTATTATACTGCCCTTCTATGTATTGATCTTTAAAAAATACAGCTTGCAAATATTGAAGTGCTTGTTTACGTACTGCTCGCATTACGTATTGCGCACCATTTTTATCTTCTAGTCTTAAGGATTTAGATTGATTACCGCCGCCTTGCCTAACAGGTATTAAGCCTCCAAACAAAGTGTCTAACTTAACATTTGGCGCTTTTACTTTAGTACTAAACTCTTTTCTGTAACGTTCTCCCCAAACAAATTTACGGAAACCATTTGCATCGGTTTCTTCTTCTGAATAAACCGAAGCAACAGTATGAGATGCTGTACTTTCTTCATATGCTTTAGGTATAATGGGTTTATCTTCAGGAAAAATTTCTGTTTCAAAAACAACCGATTCATCATCTGCAGAGTAAAAAGAAACATGTGCCGATCCATCTTTATACACGTGTAAAGTTGCAAATCCTAATGTTGCATAACCAAAAATACCACTTCCTATGTTACGCACAGCAGAAGTTTTAGAACCAGAACCAGAAACGATTTGATGTAAATTATCTTCTACTAAATATTGTAAATTATGCTCATGACCAGAAACAAAAACTACTTTTTTGTTGACTTGAGCTAGTGTAACTAATCGGTTTTTTAATTCGTTATAATATGTATTTTGTAAATCTGCATTAGACAGACCACTTGTTTTTCTAATTAAATTTTTAACCGTTCCAAAAATTGGAACTGGAGACATATGGTTTTTAAAACTAAATTGTCCACCATGCGCACCATTTGTATACATAGGATGATGCAATGCTACAATAGTAGTTTTTCCTCTGGCTTTTTTTATTAAATTGCTATATTCATCTAAAAAATCTTGTCTCGTTTTAATCTCGCAATCATCATTAATAGTGGGTTGATTGTTCCAATTATTAATATACCAATGGGTGTCGATTATTATAAGTTCAACATCTTCTGAAACATGAATTTTTTCTATAGCGCATCCATTTTCTGGTAAAAAAGTATTTTTTCCGAGCGCTTCTTCTACGAGCTTCTCTTGATTTTTTAAACCTTTTACATCAGAATACCAATCATGGTTACCAGGAATAAAAATAGTTTTTCCCTTAAAATTTTTAACAGCTTCCGTTTGTATTAGAATACGATGTTTAGAAAGCTCATAACTACTAGAAGATTTATTTGGTATCCCTTTTGGATATACATTATCTCCAAGAAAAATTGCAGTACTATTTTTATCAGCACCTTCTAGTTTTTTTTTAAATGCTTTTAAAGCTTTTGGGCTTTCTCCCAGATGAGAATAGCCAGCATCACCAATAAGATAATAACTATGCTCTATTTCCTTATCAGTTGGTTGAGACTTCTCGGCACCTTCATTTATTTGTTTTTTAAATGTTGCACATGCATTAAAAAGAAGAACAAGGATTAATAATAATCCAAATTTGTACAATAATTTCATATAACAATGGTTGATTATCAAAAATACGAAATAATTACCCGAACAATTACTTTAACTGATTAACAACAAAAAAAAGTAAACCAAAAAATAATTAAGTCTAAATTTAAGCCCATAAAGTATCAATTAACTTTCAAATTCTAAGATTGCTAATCTAAATTCTATTTAGGCTTATAAAAATTCCTTAATTTAGGCTCACATTTACACCTATGGAGAATTTAATAATTGCAGCTGAGAAATACGTAATATCTTATTTAAACGATAATTTAGACGCATCTTTTGTATATCATAATCTTGCACACACACAACGTGTTGTTGGAAAAGTAAAAGAGCTTTTAGAAGAAAGCCCGTTAAATGAAACAGAAAAAGAACAATTATTAATTGCAGCTTGGTTTCATGACGTTGGATTTACCAAAACCATTGAAGGTCATGAACAAGAAAGCGTAAAAATAGCAACTGCATTTTTAAAATCTAAACATGTTAGCGACGCTAATATTGATACCATATCTTCAATAATTTTAGCAACCCAAATGGGTTATGAGCCAAAAAACAAATTAGAAGGATATATAAGAGATGCAGATTGTGCACATTTATCTAGTAAAAAATACTCGGATTATGCTGCCTTACTTAGAAAGGAATGGGAGTTAACATTAGGAAAAAAAGTTACTAAATCAGAATGGGTACAAGAAAACATTACATTTTTAACTAAGCATACATTTTATACTGATTTAGCCTCTAAAAAGTGGGAAAAACGAAAAGGAAAAAACTTAGCCAACCTTTTACAAGATCAGAATAAAATAAAAACCACAACAGAAAAATTAAAACAGAAAAAAGCAGAATTAAAATTTAAGAAAGAAAAATTAGACTTACCCGATCGTGGTATTGAAACCATGTTTAGAGTAGCACTTAGAAATCATATAACACTTAGTGATATTGCAGATACAAAAGCCAACATTTTACTATCCGTAAATGCTATTATTATTTCGTTAGTGTTATCAAATTTAGTATCTAAATTAGACAACCCAACTAATGATTATTTAATTTGGCCAACGTTTATTTTTGCTTTATTTACAGTGGTTTCAATAGTTTTATCAGTATTAGCAACCAGACCAAATGTTACTAGTGGAAAATTTACTAAAGAAGATGTTGCCAATAAAAAGGTAAATCTTTTATTCTTTGGAAATTTTCATAAAATGAAACTCAATGAGTTTGAATGGGCTATGCAAGAAATGATGCAAGACAAAGAATACCTCTACGGTTCTCTTACCAAAGATTTGTATTTTTTAGGTTTAGTGTTAAACAGAAAATATAAAATATTAAGATTAACGTATACCGTTTTTGCAATAGGTATTATAGTAAGTGTTATCGCTTTTGCAGTAGCTTTTGAAGTTTCTGGTATAAAGCCACCAATTGCAGTTTTACCGTCTATTTAAGGATTAATTTCTTTCATTAAATCATCGTAAGTGTAAATTGCTTTGTCGTCTTTTTCTTTGTGATAAAGTACACTAACTCTTATAGCTTTTAAACCCGTTACTGCTTGTAAATCTTCGAGTTCTACAATTTCAATATCATTATCTAAATATTTTTTATTCTGTAAGAATTTAATATAGTTTAAATATTCAATCTCGTCTTCTCTTTGAGAATAAACAATACTAATTTTACCTTTTTGCGTAACGCGCTCTTGGGTTCCCTTTATAAACGCTTTATCTACACGTTTTTTAACAATTTCGTAGCGTGCATTGTAAGTACCATCAACATCAAATTGTTTTTCATCCATTCTAAAACTAATAGATAATGGCTGATTAAATACTAATATCATTGACGCTACATCTAATGCTACTGGAAAATTTGGCTTCATCTGATAATATGAATTTTCCATCTCTACCATTACTTGCAATTGCCACAATCTAAGATTGTATAGATATATAGGATTAAAGCTATCTTCCTTTGTTATAGATTCTCCTATATACATGTTATGCTCAACACCATCGGTTTTAAAACGCTCAAAATAATGCGGATACATTAATTGTGCTTCTACTTGTTTTTCATCTAACAAAGCAGCCATTTCTTTATTAATTAAAGCTATGGTTTCGTCATAATGTTTTCTATGATGATATAAGGCGTCTGTACGATCATCAACACGTTCAAAATAATTACTTATGTCTTCATTAAGATTATCAACCGAATATAGATGCTTTAAAATAGGCTCAATTTCGTTTTTAATAAAGTTTGAAATTTGATGCTCACTATCTACCTGAAAATGAACTTCTATATCTTTTAAAAACTCATCTAACCGATAAATATACTGCTCATATATAGGTAATTCTTCAACTTTTGAAGCCTTTACTAAAATTTCCTTAACTGTATTTAATTGTAACGATAAATCTTGTTGTGTTGCCCAGTTTCTCGCCTCAGAAGACCCTTTTATATCTATTTGTCCGTAAAGCGGATAAATATTATCAAACGCTATTTTTCTAAAATTTGGTTCTTTGCCATTCATTTCATCTCTAATGAATTGTCTAGCTTCTTTTTTAAAACGCCAATGCACACTAGAATGAATAGAAGTACATTCTTTCTGTATAATAGCCTCTATTAAATTAGACTCATCATTTTTAGAACGCTCCACTGCTGTTACAATAAATGGCATAACATCAACTAATTTGTTAGCGTTAATACTATTTAAAATTTTAGGCTTTTCAGAAACTATTTCTAAAATTCCCATTAGGCCTTCTTCGTTTGCAATAGGTGCAAAAATGGCGCTTTTTATACCTTGCTCTTTAAGAACCTTTATATGTGGTACTTCTTCTACTTTAGAACATTTAAAGGATTTATCTACATTAGAGATAGAAAAGTATTCATTTGCTTTTAATAGTTTATTGTAAGACCAATCACATAAGGCATCACAACAACGCATAACTTCTAGGTTATTAATTAAATAACTATTCATACCTACACCATAAACACGCTCAAAAATATCTTCTTCAGCATTATAAATGGAAAAGCCAACTTTTATATCTTTTAAGCCAAATAAGGATTGAAAAATATCGTGAAACCCTTTCATGAAGTTTTCATTCACTCTTTTTTCCTCACCAATTAAACTGGTTTTGATATTAGAAATAGATTGGTCATCTGTGACATCAAATAAATTTGAGATTACAAAACCTTTAAATAGATAACTATTTGGCGGAAATTTTTCTTTCCAAATATCAATATTTTCAAAGTTATCTAGTAACTCATTATAATCTTCTTCTGTTATTTTAGGTGCATTTTCTTTTGGTATAATTTCTGTAAAATCTGCATTATATAATATTTTATAATAACGCATAACACCTTTCTCATCTGGTATTTCATAAAAAAAAGGACGTTTGAAATTTAAATTATAGCCATAACAAACATTAAGAATTATTGCACATGTAATTATATACCTGTCATTTTCAGGCATATTTTTCATCTCTAAATTAAAATCTTCCCCAGCTGAATTTAATATTTTCTTAAATCGTTCTGAAGAATTAAATGTAAAATTAAGGTACGGAATTGAAGCCGTTTTTATCTCGTTGTTTGTAAGAATAGGGCTAAATGTATCTTGTAAAATTCCATTTATTTCTTTTTCGTGTGATTTAAATATTCCTGGATCGCTAAAGCCTTCTCTTAATATTGGATTCTCTTCTGCTATTTTTAAAACACGACGAGCGTTGGCAACAATATAATCGTTTTCATTTTCTACTAAACTCTCATACTGATTTAATAGTTTATTAAAGCTAATTTTAACTTCAATAGGAGATTCTATGTTAGCGTTTATATCCACTTTTAAACTTAAGTATTTTACAAAGTTACAAATAATACTTGTTAGTCGTTTACTAGTAGACGACCTTACACACCTATTTGTTACTGGTTATATGTTAAAATAATTAGATTTATTTACAACTAATAGCAAAATCTCTATCTTCCGCTAACTCCATATTAAAGGTTGTACCATTTTAATTTCAGCGTTTCCAAGTCTAATTAAGATGTTTTTATTTGAAGATTAAAAACCCATTTATAAAAAGTATTTTTAAATCTTGAAGAAAATAAATTGATTATTGTCTTTCTAAAAGAACAATTTCAAATTCTGAAATTATAGCCACAGAACCATTTTCAACTGTTGAAGTGACTCCTGAATAGGCATCATGTAAAACAGCACCATCTTCAAAAACTTTAGAGACATCTATTATTTTTTCGCCTTTTTCTAGTTCTAAACCAACAACTACGACATCTTTAAAACCGCCCTTTTCATAACTTCTATAGAAATAGTAAGGTTGCTCAGAAATCATTTGATGCACACCTGCTCCAACAGCTGGATGATTGGCTCTAAATTTCCCTAATTTTTGCCAATGTGTTAAAATTGTTCTCGTAACAGAGGTATTTTCTATGGCGTCCCAATTCATAAACGAACGTAAGGTTGCATCACCTTCTGTACCTTCAATAATTAAAGGTCTTGCAGATTCATCACCATAATAAACTTGAGATGTTCCTGGTGATAATAATAATTTGTTGGCTGTTCTAAATGGTTTAGCTCTTTGCGCATCAAAAGGACTGCCATCATCATGAGAACTTAAATAATTTAGAGTTCCATAACCCTTTAAATCTCCATTTAAAATATCAGAATATCTTTTAAATAACGACTCATAATCCATGTCTTTTGAATTCCATTTAAATTCAAAATTTATTAAACTTTGAAAACTTGGTGGATTAAAATAATTCACTTTTTTATCACCAAAATCAAAATATTGACCTCCACTGATGCCATAATTATAAACTTCTCCTACTAAATAGAAATTGTTATTATCTAAAACTTTTTCGGGATTATTCTTTTTAAATTGCTCAAAAGCATAATCACACTCCACTTTAAATTCTACCCAAACATTTTCTTCGGTATGTTTTACGGTGTCTGCTCTGTAGCCATCTACACCAAATTCTGTGATGTAATCTGTAAGCCATTTCATAATATAAAAACGTGGTGCTCTTGGGTGACCTGTTCTTTCAAAAAATGCATCGAGTTCTTTAACTTCTTGCTCGTAACGACCTTCTGCTTTCCATTTTTCTACCAATTGTGGTGGCAACTCAACATCATCATTACTTTCTGTTCTTATATCTGGAAGATTAGCAACCAACGTACAGCTAATAGTATTGGCATAACTATCATACGTACATTGTTGGTCTGTTCGCACCCATTCTTCTGGCCAAACTGGGTCTAAATCCGTCACAGGACCTGTGTGATTTATAACCGCATCTAATACAATTCTGATGCCTTTAGCGTGGGCTTCTTTAACCAATTCATGTAAATCTTCTTTGGTTCCAAAATTTGGGTCAATTTTTGTCCAGTCTTTAGCCCAATAGCCATGAAAACCATAGCTTAAACCTGTACCTTCATCTGTAGCACCATGGATTTGTTCTACAATAGGCGTCATCCAAATGGCATTAATACCTAAATCTGTAAAATACCCTTCTTTTACTTTTTGCGTGATACCTTTAATATCACCTCCTTGAAAACCTCTTAATTTTCCTGGTTCTTTTGTTCTGTTGAAATTGATGTCGTTTTCAGATTTTCCGCTGTTAAATCTGTCTGTTAGTAAAAAGTAGAGATTTGCGCCTTCCCAAACAAAAGGTGTTTCCATTTTTTGTGCTGTGTCTACAGCTGCAATTTTGTTTTCCGTGTCCTTATTTTTGCAACTCAAAGTGATTAGGATTAGGGTTAATAAAATTAGTTTTTTCATATGTTTTTTAATTGCTTCTCGATACAAATTTGCTCATACTTCGCAAATTCACTCGAAGTGACGATTGCTTGTTATTTTAAGACCTGCAAGGTTTTTAAAACCTACTAGGACTATAAATTACTAGGATTTTATTTTTAAAATAAACGACTCTAAAGGTTTAATATCTATTCTAACTTCGGCTTTACCATTTTCAACTTTTAATGTTGAAGCGTAAGTATTATACAATTGGTCTTTTGCCTCATATTCGCCATCTTTAAGTTGTAATTTGTGCACTAAATCTTCTGGTAATTGTAACTCAAATCCGTACGTGTTATCTGCATTGAAATTTGAAATGACAATTAACTTCTCATCAGCACTCCAACGCACAAAAGACAATACTTTATCATTATACCATTCTGTATTATAATGGTTATGGTGCTGAATATCTTGATAGTCTCCCATTAAAGCAGAACTGTTAATTGTAAAATTCAACAAGCGTTTGTAAAAATCACGAAGTTCCTTTTCAGCTTCGGTGGATTGTCCACCATCAAACTTTTTATCATTTACCCAACGTACTAGACTTGGCACTGACCCATAATCGAAAATAGAAGTTCGGCTTGGGTCGCCAAAACCTAAATCTTCTGCGCCTGGCTCACCGAATTCTTGCCCAAAATAAATCATAGTTGGTGCTGTAGATGATGTTGCAGAAACCACCATTGCTGGTTTTCCTTTAGCTGAGCTACCTGCAAATTCTGGACTTGCAATTCGTTGCTCATCGTGGTTTTCTAAGAAGTGAAGCATGTGATGTTCTATATCACTTAAATCCTTTAAAATTGGCGGAATATTATCTGTGCTTCCGTGACCTTGCATGACGTGTTTTAAGGTATCATACAACTGAACTTTATCATACAAATAATCCATTTTTCCTTTTCTAATATAATCTCTATATAGACTTGGATTGTAAACCTCAGCTAATAAAAAGGCATCTGGATTTTCCATTTTTATATGCGAATTCATATAACTCCAAAACTCAACTGGTACCATTTCTGCCATATCATAACGGAAACCATCAACGCCTTTTGCGGTCCAATACAAAGCGATATCTTTAAACTTTTTCCATGAACTTGGAACCGTTTTGCCGTTCCAAAACTCGAAGTGTTTTTTATAATCTTCATTATCAAAACCTTCTGGTAATTCATTAAAATCCTTTCTTCCCTCTGGTGAAATACCATAATTGACTTTTACAGTTTCGTACCAATCATTCATATCGGGTTGCGATGCTCTTGAGCCGTTGCCTGTCCATTTTGCAGGTATTTCTTCAAACTTACTATCTGCTAAATCGGTTTTTTCGCCACCTAAAGGTTGGTAACCGTTTTTCCATTCTGGCACTTTAAACGTTTCTCCTGGATTGTAATAAAAGTTATTATTAACGTCGTAAGTTTTGGTTTTATCGTCTTCGGCACCAAAATCTGTTGTTCCTTCTGGATTTGATAAACTCTGATAATTACGAGCCACGTGATTAGGCACAATATCAATAATAACTTTCAATCCGGCTTTGTGCGAACGTTCTATTAAAGCTTCAAATTCTTCAAGTCTATTTTCAACATTTACAGCTAAATCTGGATTTACATTATAATAATCCTTAACCGCATACGGTGAACCTGCACGACCTTTTACAATATCTGGGTCGTCATTTGAGATGCCAAATTCAGTGTAATCTGTAATGACATCGTGATGCGGAACACCTGTGTACCAAATATGCGTAACACCTAATTCTTTAATTTCTTTTAAAGCTTTATCCGTAAAATCGTTGAATTTACCAACGCCATTTTCTTCTAATGTTCCCCAAGGTTTGTTGGTTGTATTTGTGTTTCCAAATAAGCGTGTAAACACTTGGTAAACGACTTTCTTTTTTTTCATATTTTGTTTTATTTCAGTAGCACTGTGGCTTGGCGCAGTATCGACGTCTTTAGTTTCATTTTTGCATCCTAAGAAGCTAAAGATAACGAATAAGATTGTGATATTTTTAATCAGATTCATATAGTTTATTTTTTAATTTTTACCCGAATTAAGGCTATTTCTCCTGTAGTTCTTTCAATTGGAATTCTCACTGTTTTTGTAGCTTCAAACCAATCGAAATCGGAATGTTTTCCAACTGTAATTCGTTTAGGTTTATTTTCTAATCCATGAATGGTTAGGTAGAATGTTCTAGATTTTGCAGAGAAATTGTTTCCTGTAGTATCTGAAATTTTAAATTCTAAGGTTGCCCCTTTAGTATTCATTTCAAATTTTAAAATTTCAAAATTCTTATCTTTTATAGCCTTTGCCGATTTACCATCATCGTTATAAATTTCTCTACTTGATGTTAGTACAGAGGCATCATAATAATAATCTATTTTATAAAGGTCATCTTGATAGTTTTCTGTAGTTTGAACCACTGTTGTACTCGGTATAAAAGCACCAGCTCTTATATAGGTTGGAATAGAATTTTCATTCACTTGAACCGTTTTGGTTTGTCCACCTTCAATTTTCTCAGCGGTATAAAAATCAAACCACACATTATCCTTTGGAAAATAGACCTCTTGCACTTTTTTACCAGCTTCTAAAACAGGCGAGACCAGAATATCATTTCCCCACAAATAGGTTTTTGAATAATTATACAACTGCGGATTATCCACTTCTTCAAAAAATAATGGTCGCATTAAAGGTTTTCCATATTGATTATTTTCATACACCAAATTGTAATTGTATGGCAATAATTTATAACGTAATTCAATAGCTTGTTTTGCTAACGCTTTTGCTTTTTCGCTTCTAAAAATAGGTTCGCTAGGCACATCTTCTTGCGCATGTGGTCTAAAAATAGGATTAAAAACGCCGTATTGTAACCAACGCACATAGAGTTCATCATTTAGATTAGCACCAGCAAATCCGCCTAAATCACTATGCATATACGCCAAACCTTGCATACCCATTTGTAGGGCAATTTCGGGTTGTGATTGTAAGCCTCCCCAAGTTCTATTGACGTCACCAGACCAAGGAATCATGCCGAAACGTTGAGAACCAGAATAGCCTGCACGCATAAGAATAAATGGTCTTGTATTTGGAAATTCATGCTGATAACCTTCATAAATTAAGCGTGCCCAATCGTGACCGTAAATATTATGAACTTCATTTGCGCTACCTGTTTTATGTTGTACCCAATCTGGATGGACTTCTGGCTCACCTAAATCGCCCCAAATACCAGCAACGCCTTTATCTGCCAATCCTTTATAAATATCCCAAAACCATTTTTTACCATCAGGATTGTAGATATCTATGAGTCCTGTGTTACCAAAATAGAAATCGTATTTCGCAGGATTACCAACAGAATCTTTAGCTAAAATTCTTTTATCAACCGCTTCATCCCATTTCTTAGAATTGGTTAAAATAAAAGGCTCTGTAATGGTTATGGTTTTTACACCATTATCATAAAGGCGTTTTACCATACCTTCAAAATCTGGAAAGGAATCTCGGAACACTTCCAAATTTCCCATAGTGCCTTTTAATTCTTTCCCAAACCAATATAAATCTAGAATGATGGCATCAACAGGAATTTTTTCGTCTTTAAACTTAGCAATAGTATTTTCTACTTCTTCTTGAGAATGGTACCCAAATCGACTTGAAAAATTACCCAAAGCCCAACGTGGCAACATGGGTTGTTTTCCTGTTAAATCAGTGTAATTATTAATCATATCTAACCAAGAATCACCAACAATGACTTGGTAGGTTTTTCTGCCAGAAATAGTTTCGTATGTTAAGGTATTATCGCCTTTGCTATCTAAATCTAAAAAGCCAATTGGCGCGTTATCAAAATGCAGCATATATTGCTTAGACGATACTACGATTGGCATGGTGTAATTCATTAATTCGCTATGGGTTTCATAACCATAATGTGCACGATTGTATAGTTGAAGTCGGTTTCCACGACGATTCATCCCTAATGCTCTTGCACCTCCACCGTATAACACTTCGTCTTTGGTTAGATTGAATTCTATGGTTTCTAAACTGTCGTTTTTAATGTAACCTGCTTTTTCTGAAACAATAAATTTATCCTTGTAATAATATGAAATTTGAAACGGTTGCTTTGTGATAGCAACATACAAGCCGTTGGTTTTTAAAACCACATCATTTCCTCTATCTGTCATTTCAAAATAAGCGTTATAAGGCTTTGCAACTACAGCATGAGATTGTGATTTTAAATAGTCACCTTCAGGCACAAAAGTGGTTTCTATGACGTTTGAAGAAAACGGTTTAATGATATAATAGCCGTCACTAACTTCTACTTTTAAATTTAGTCCTTGCTTTACCGCTCTTTTAAAAACTCTATTGGTGTTTTGACTATGAATACAAACAAATGAAAATAGGGTTATAATGAATAAAATTTTGTTTTTCATGTTCGTTAAATTTATTCCTGTCTGGTTTTTAAAACCTTGCAGCATATGTATCTATTTAGATGTTTAGACCTGCAAGATTTTAAAAATCTGCTAGGTCTTGATAATTTGAGACCATTATTGTCCTAACAAAAAGACTAAAGGTTGGTCTAACCTTTGGTTCCAAGAGATTTCAGAATGATTGGTGCCTTCAAAAAATAAGTTTTTAGAATCTGAACTTGTATAGCCTTTGGCTTTTAAAACCGCATCAACTCTTGGTGCATATTGCGGATAATATTGGTCTAAGGTTTCATTTCCATAATCGAAATACAATTTGTGCTCATCTGCTGTTGGTAAATTGGCATCCATGTATTTAAAAATGCCAACTGGATACGGATTATTTTCCATTGGCATAGCACCTGGCCAATGTGTTGACAAACATGCAGCACCTCCAAAAACATCTGGATACTCAGAAATAGCATACATAGACATTAAGCCTCCCATACTTGATCCCATTACAAATGTATGTGCTTTGTCGGTGTGAACAGCATAGGTTTTATCTATTACAGGCTTTAATTCTTCTACAATAAATTTTAAATAATTATCGCCATTAAGTTTAAAATTTGTTGAACCTGAGAGGTCTTTCAAACTATCTTTAGCAGCTTCGTTTATATAATTGAATGCCTTTTGAGGGAACAAATCTTGCCAACGCAATGCTGCTATATTATGAATACCGACCACTATAAAATCCTTGGTTTTCCCTTCTTCCATTAGCACTGAAGCCCATTCATCTACTTTCCATTCTTGTTCATTCCATGTAGTTAGTGAATCGAAGAGCATTTGACCATCATGCATATACAACACATTATAGGTTTTGTTTTCTACGTAGCTTTCTGGTAACCAAACATCCACTGGCCTTGGTGCAATATACTTTGATGGGAAACTATCTATTCTATGAATTTCACCTTTATAAAGTGTGGCACTTTTAAAATGTTGAAAATTTAATGGTGCCTCAATAACTACTGTTTCAGGTGAAGTTACTTCTTCCGTTTTTGTTTCATTTTTACATGAAAACATTAAAAAACTAACACATAATAGTAGTAAAATAGGTTTCATGTTATAGCGTTTTTGTGGTTAAAATAGTACTTCCTTTTCCCTCTAATTTTAAGCTAGAATTCCAAATCATTGTTTCTTTTGTAATAATATTAGACAGTGATTTTCCGCTTAAGCCTAACTCTTCAAATCGAGATAAATCTAAGTCTTGAGTGGTTTCATTTTTATTAATAATATGCACAACAGTTTCGTTATCGGTAACTCTTGCTAAAACATAAATTCCATTGATAGGTGCAAAATGAATAGTTTTTCCTTGGTGAATCGCTTTACTTGATTTTCTGTAGTTGAGCACTGTCTTTAAATACAATTGCATGTCTTTTTGGTCATTAGAAAGCCCTTCACCTGTAAAGGCATTTACGGTATCACCTTCCCAACCTCCTGGGAAATCAGTACGAATCAATCCATGGTCTCCAGGTTTATCAAAATCATCCATTAAAATTTCTGTTCCGTAATAAATTTGTGGTATTCTAGGTAGCATTAAAAGGTAACTTAACGCCATTTTAGTATTAGTAATGTTACCATCTAATTGTGTAAAAATTCTACTCATATCATGATTATCTGGAAACACCATAATGTCTTTTGGCGACGCATACACAAAATCGTTTGCTAAACCTTCGTACATTTTTATGAGACCTTTATCCCAAGATTCTTCTTCATTTAAAGCTTCAACAATGGTTCTTTGCATCGCAAAATCCATGGTTGATTTTAAATTAGAATCATAGCCATCTGCGTTTTTGTGACCATCTTGCCAATACGCAATAAGTAAAGGGTTGTAACTCCATTCTTCGCCTACGATAGAAAAATTAGGATATTCTGCCATTATTGAACCTGCCCAATTGCTCATAAAATCTTTATCAGGATACGGATACGTGTCTTGACGAATGCCTCCTAATCCTAAAGTTTCTACCCACCAAATACTATTCTGTATAATGTATTTAGCCATAAATGGATTACGCTGATTTAAATCTGGCATACTAGATACAAACCAACCATCCGTCATACCTTCATTATCTTTTTTAGAAGCGTATAAATCTTGGTTAGACGTTCGTCTGTGATTAGAGGTTATAGTGGTTTTGTTATCCCAATTATCGATGTTTTTCTCGTAATTTTCTTGGTAATTCACCCAATCCTTAAATGGTAAATCTTTCATCCACCAATGTTCTAAACCACAATGATTGGCAACTTGGTCCATAATAAGTTTCATGTCTCTAGAATCTAACTCTGACGCTAATTTTTTATAGTCTTCTAAAGTTCCAAATCGTGGGTCTACTTTATAAAAATCAGTCATTGCGTAACCATGATAAGAACCTTTTGGCATATCATTTATTAACACAGGACAAGGCCAAATTGCCGTAAAGCCAAGATTCTCTATATAATCTAAATGATTTGTAATTCCTTGTAAATCGCCTCCATGCCTTGCATATCCATCGGTTCTATCAATGCCTTGTTGCAACAAACCTTTAACCTCATCATTTTCTGGATTGGCATTAGCAAAACGGTCTGGTGTGATGAGATAAATAGCATCACTACTATTAAAACCGATATAATCTTCTGCTGATTTTTCTCTTGATTTTAACTCGTACGTTTGAATTAATTCTGAATCATCTTTAAGCTGAAATGTAATATTGAATTGCCCTGCTTTTGCCGTTTCAGATATCTCTAAATCTAAAAACAGATAATTTGGACTATCTGCTGTATGTGTTTTTACTAAGCTAACACCAGCATAATTAATTTTTGCTGTGGCTTTCCCAATATTAGGATGCTTTATCAATAATTGCAAATCTTGATTTTTGAAACCAATCCACCAATGTGGTGGCTCCACTTTTTCAATATCGTTTTGGATTTCGGTTACAGGTGCTGTTGCATCTTGCTCCTCTGCTAATGTTCTTTTGCACGACACATTAATGAGGACAAATAAAATTAAAATGTGTTTAAGTGCTAAATTCATAATTCTAAAAAAGTAAACCTGTCGAGCTAGACAACTCGACAGGCAATTGTTATTTATTTAAATAGTAACTAATAGGTTAGGGCTTATAGTTACAGCTTTTCCATCTACAGAAATGGTTAAATCTTTATCACCTTCTAGTTTAAATTGAGTTTCATTTTGATTAACCGTTACTGTAATAATTTGATGTCTAAAATTTACTTTAAATGAATAGCCTTTCCATTGTTCTGGGATTTTAGGTTCAAAAGATAAGGTGTCATTTTTTACACGCATACCACCAAAACCTTCAACAATACTCATCCAAGTACCAGCCATTGAGGTAATGTGTAAACCTTCGTGAACTTCGTGGTTATAATCATCTAAATCTAAACGCGACGTTCTTAAATAGAAGGTATAGGCTTGCTCCATTCTATCTAACTTAGCTGCTTGTATGCTGTGTACACAAGGCGATAATGAACTTTCGTGTACTGTAAATGGCTCGTAAAAATCGAAATGACGCTCTAGTTCTTCAGTTGTAAATTTATCTTCAAAGAAATACATACCTTGAAGCAAATCGGCTTGTTTTATATATGGCGAACGTAAAATTCTGTCCCAAGACCATTTTTGATTAATTGGTCGTTGTGATTTATCTAAATCGGCAACCGTAATTAATTCTTTGTCTAAGAAACCATCTTGTTGTAGGTATACATTCTTTTCTTCGGAATATGGAAAATACATGTTGTCTGCTACTTTTTTCCATTGCGCTAATTCCTCGTGTGAGATTTTTGTTTTTCCAGCTATTCGCTTATAATCATCGCCGTAACCTTCTTTAACTTTTTGTATCGTTTCAACAGTATAATCAATACACCATTTAGCAATATAGTTAGTGTACCAATTGTTATTTATATTGTTTTCGTATTCATTAGGACCAGTTACACCAAGAATCACATACTTGTTTTTTTGCCCAGAAAAATTGGCTCTCTGGTGCCAAAAACGTGCAATTCCGATTAATACTTCGAGTCCCATTTCTGGAATATAACTGAAGTCTCCTGTATATCTGTAGTAGTTAAAAATGGCAAAGGCAATGGCTCCATTTCTGTGGATTTCTTCAAAGGTAATTTCCCATTCGTTATGGCACTCTTCACCATTCATGGTTACCATTGGGTATAGTGCCGCACCATTTTTAAAGCCAAGCTTTTCGGCATTTTCAATGGCTTTTTCTAAGTGATTATATCTGTAAGTTAATAAGTTTCTGGCTACTTCTTGGTCTTTGGTTGCCATGTAAAAAGGAATACAATAGGCTTCGGTATCCCAATACGTGCTTCCTCCATATTTCTCGCCAGTAAATCCTTTTGGCCCGATATTTAATGTAGCATCTTTGCCTGAGTATGTTTGGTTGAGATGAAAAATATTAAAACGAATACCTTGTTGTGCTTTTACATCGCCTTCTATAGTGATGTCTGCCATATCCCAAATTTTAGCCCAAGCTTGCTTTTGGTTTTCTAATAATTGTACAAATCCAGCTGTTGTTGCTTTACTTAAACTCGATTTTGCAGCGGTAATTAATTCATTTTTATTATGGTTGCGGTCTACTGTATAACCACCAAATTTATGAATTGCATACGTTTCATTTTGCTTAACGCTATATGTATAACTAAATGAAGCTAAATTTGAATCTGAAGAAAAAGCAGGTTCAGTTACAACCGATTTTCCATCTATATATACCTGAGATTCCATGAAAGTGCAGGTGTAAAAATCTGTTTTCATGGTTTTTGCCTGAATGAACGCTTGGTTATTTTCGTGACTTACATTTAGTGTGTCCCAAAACTTATCGTCCCAGTTGGTATCTTCGTTTGTAATACCCGAATCTAAATACGGCTGAAACGTAATTTCTGCATCTGAATTAAGTGGTGTAATTTTGAAATCAATTGCACCAACTTCATCTAAATCTAAACTTAGAAATCTTGTGGTTTGTACTTCAACCTCTATATCATTTTGCAGTGTAGCTACAAAACTACGAGACAACCAACCTTCTTGCATGTTGAGTTCTCTTCTAAAGTTTTTCACCGCTTTACAAGTGTACAAATCGAGTTCTTCGTTATTAACAGTAACATTAATACCAATCCAATTTGGTGCGTTTAATACTTTTGCGAAATATTCTGGATAACCGTTTTTCCACCAACCAACTCTGGTTTTATCTGGATAATATACACCTGCAATGTAACTTCCTTGAAATGTTGGTCCTGAGTATTTTTCTTCAAAATTAGCACGTTGTCCCATAGCACCATTTCCTATGCTAAATAAACTTTCTGAGGCTTTTACTTGGTCTGGATTAAAGCCTTCTTCTATGATTGACCAATTATTTGGTATGATGTAATCTAGGTTCATTGTAATGGTTTATTTATTGGATTTTGTTCGGTATTATTTTTTAATATCTCTAAAGTACCTCGAAGACACAATCCAATCATTTAATTGTTTATTATTTTTCTATTAAGGATTTAATAAAATCATCTGATATTTCTGTGAAATCATTGAATACATAGTGTGCATGGCCTAAAACATCTTTACTACCAATACCAATAGAAATCATATTTGCAGTATTTGCTGCCGTAACACCAGCAACCGAATCTTCAAACACAATACAATCTTCTGGCGACATGTGTAATTCTTTGGCTGCTATTAAAAACACTTCTGGGTCTGGCTTTGCTTTGGTAACATCATTGCCATCTACAATAGCATCAAAATCTGACATAATGTTGATACGCTCTAAAATTGTTCTGGCATTTTTACTTGCCGAACCCAATGAAATAGGCTGCTTATGTGCTTTTAAAAAGTTTAAAACTCTTGGTACATCTGGTAACATTTCCCTGTCATCCATTTCTGCGATATACCCTAAATACTCTTCGTTTTTTTTAGCCATAAGGTCATCGAACAGTTCTTGAGAAATGGTTTTATTTCCCCAAGCCAGAATTTTTTCTAAAGAGCGTACTCTACTTACCCCTTTTAATTGTTCGTTTTCTTCTTCTGTAAACTCAATATCTAAACTCTTAGCTAGTTGTTGCCAGGCTAAGAAGTGATATTTTGCAGTATCTACAATGACACCATCTAAATCGAATATAAATCCTTTTTTATTCATTTTTATTACTTTTGAACAACGTCATCGACGTCTTTTACTTTTGAGACTAAGGCTGCTGCAATTAAAAAACTAACACCACTCATTACTAAAGCGTAAATAGCGTGATTATTATACGCATATTTTACAAGTGGTCCACCTATTAAGGCATTAATTATTTGAGGAATTACAATGAAAAAATTAAATATTCCCATATAAACACCCATCTTTTTTGGTGAGATAGAACCCGCTAAAATTGCATAAGGCATAGCTAATATACTTGCCCAAGCAATACCAACACCAACCATTGAAACAATTAGCCAATTTTTGTCTGGCATAATATAAATAGATAGCAATCCTAAACCTCCAATAACTAGAGATATTGCATGTGTTCGTTTTCTCCCAATGTTTTTTGCTATATAAGGTAATGCGAAGGCATAAAATGCTGAAATAAGATTATAGACTCCAAAAAGAATACCGATCCAATCACCAGCATCTTGATAAGTAGAACTACTACTATCCGTAAAAGGTAAGCCATAAATATGTTGAGCAATAGCAGGTGTTGCAAAAACCCACATGCCAAATAACCCAAACCAAGAAAAGAATTGCACCCAACTTAATTGACGCATAGTTGCAGGCATTTTTTTAAAGTCTTCAAAAATATCAAACAAGCTTGATTCTTTTTCAACAATAACGTCTGAATCCTTTGAATTTGGATTATTCTCAAAACTATTTAGCTCTTCAGGAGAATATTCTTTTGTCGTTATAACTGTCACTAAGATGGATACAATTAAAACAATTGCACCTATAATAAAGGACCAAATTAAATTTGCAGGAACAACTCCTGCCACTGTTTCGTTTGAAATTCCAAACCAGTTTGTTAAAGCATAAGGTAACCAAGACCCAATTACGGCACCAAAACCAATTAATGCTGTTTGTATACTAAAACCAGCAGTACGTTGGTCTGTTCTTAAATTATCACCTACTAATGCACGAAATGGCTCCATGGCAATATTAAACGAAGCATCCATAATCATAAGCATTCCTGCTCCAACCCATAGTGCTGGTAAAAACGCAATGAACATATCTGCTTGTGGCATTAATATTAAACCAATAGACGCTAATATAGCACCAACCAAAAAATAAGGCTTTCTTCTACCTAGTTTTCCCCAAGTTTTATCACTATAATGACCAACAATTGGCTGAACAATAAGTCCCATAAGCGGTGCAATAACCCAAAACCATGAAAGTTCATGAACATCTGCTCCGAAAATTTGAAGTATTCTGCTTGCGTTAGCATTTTGAAGGGCAAAACCCATCTGTATTCCCAGAAATCCAAAACTCATGTTCCAGATTTGCCAGAAACTTAATTTACGCTTTTCCATTAAATAGTATATTAAAATTAATACTATTCTGATAAGCTTAACTTATCAAAACTTATTTATGAGAAGTGAAAATATAAGTTTTGATTATTGCACAAAGATATAAAAGATTTTAATACAACAATGATAAATTTCTATTTGGTAGAATCTCGCTCTACTAATTCGGTATTAATTACCACGGTTTGAAATTGTTCTTCTTCAGTTTCAAATTCTTTTTCAATTTTATCAATTAACAAATCTGCAGCGCGTTCTCCCATTAACTGTGCGTGCTGACTAACTGTAGTTAAACTAGGTGTTGAATGCTTAGACAATACACCATCTGTAAAACCAATAACCTGTATATCGTTTGGTACATTTAATCCCATTCTTCTTGCTACTTTCATAGCGGATAATGCGTAGAGTTCATTTACTGCAAATACAGCATCTATCTCTTTATGAGCCATAAAAAGTTGCTCAATTTCTCCTTCTAATTTCTCTAAATGTACCTCATAATCTAGGGTATCATCCATTTTTAGAATTAACTCTGCCTGAGGTGTAATTTTATTTTCTTCTAAGGCCTGCAAATACCCTTGTGTTCTTAATCTACCAACACTAACATAGTCTCTAGTGGTAATAAGCGCTATATGTTTGCATTTATTAGATATTAATTTTTGTACGGCGTTTTTAGCGCCATTAAAATCATCAACAATAACTTTATCACATTTAATTTCAGACACTACTCTATCAAACATAACAATAGGCATACCTTGATTCATAGTCTCGTTATAATGATGATAATCTTGTTGTTGTAACGTTTCTTTAGACATGGAAAGAATAAACCCATCTATACTGCCATTAGCAAGCATTTCCATATTAATGACTTCTTTAGAAAAAGACTCGTTAGACAAACCAATTATTACATTATACCCTCTGTTATTAGCCACCAATTCTACACCTCTAATAACCTTAGAAAAGAAATGATGAACAATCTCTGGTATTATAATCCCAATTGTATTAGTTTTTTTATTTTTTAAACTAAGTGCAATATTATTTGGTCTATAATTATACAATTTAGCAAAAGCTTGCACTTTTTGAATAGTATCTGCACTAATTTCCTTGCTATTTTTTAAAGCTTTTGATACGGTAGAAATAGATACATCTAATTCTCTTGCTATTTGCTTTAAAGTGATTTTTTTTCTCATTTTATCTTAAAATTTGAAACAAATTTGGAACGTAAATTCTTATTAAAAATTATTGATATCCTAAAATTAATTCTAAAAAGTAAAAATCCTTTATTTTTTCCATTATTTTCTTAATAATATCATTTTTATTTAAAAGTTTTTAACACGCAAACGTTTTCGTGACTTTCGTCATAATAATTAACATAACAATCCTATTAAATTTACATAGATTTAACCCGAGAAGTGAAAATATAATTAAATAAACTAAGTAATTAACTTAATAACTCTTTATGAAAACAGTTTTAAATGCTTTACTATTCTGTCTCATTTTGCTTCCTGCAACTTTGATGGCGCAATCTACTGCGACAGGTACAGTTACAGATAAAGCAAATGCGATGCCTTTACCAGGCGTAAATGTTATAATTAAAGGTACTACCAGAGGAACCTCAACAGATTTTGATGGTAAATATTCAATAGAGATTAATAAAGGTGAAGTCCTAGTCTTCTCTTATGTAGGTTATACTACACAAGAAATTATTTTTGATGGACAATCCCCAATTAATGTTGCTATTGAAGAAGATGCTTCACAATTAGATGAAGTAGTATTAATTGGTTATGGATCTGTAAAGAAGGAAGACTTAACAGGTACTGTTGATCTTGTAACTGAAAAGGATTTTAACGATGGACCAATTGTCTCTGCTCAACAACTTATTAGTGGTAAAATTGCAGGTGTCTCTGTAACCTCTAGTAGTGGAGCGCCAGGAGAAGGTCAGGATATTAGAATTAGAGGAACGGGATCTCTAAGTCTAAATAGTTCACCGCTATATGTTATAGATGGTGTGCCAATTGATAGTGATGGTGTTGGCGGAACGCGTAACCCTTTAAATTTAATTAACCCAAACGATATTGAAAGTATCACAGTTTTAAAAGACGCATCAGCAGCAGCTATTTATGGTTCTCGAGGTGCTAATGGTGTAATTATAGTTACAACCAAAAAAGGTAAAAACAGAGAATTTACATTTAACCTTAGTTCGTCAACAACTGTTCAAACTTACACAAATACTGTAGATGTATTAAATGCAGATCAATTTAGAGATATCATTACATTAGACTCTAATTACGATGCTACTACATCAAGCCTTTTAGGATCTTCTAATACAAATTGGCAAGATGAAATTTATACAGATGCATTTGGTCAAGATCATAGTTTTAGTGCTAGAGGAAATGCATTTGGCGTACCAATGAGAGCATCTGTTTCTTACTCTAATTTCGATGGTATTTTAAAAGGTGATAATTTTGAACGTATTACTGGTGCTTTAAGTTTTACACCACAATTATTAGATGAGCATTTAAAAGTAGAATTAAATGCAAAAGCTAGTTATACTGAAAATGATTTTGCGAACCGAGATGCTATAGGAAGCGCCATTGTTTATGACCCAACACAATCAGTTTATGACAGTTCTTCTCCTTTTGGAGGCTATTCTGGCTGGTTAATTGAAAATGCTAGTGCACCACTTGGTTATACACAAATTTCATTATCTCCAACAAACCCAGTGGCTTTATTAAACTTGGTTGATGATACAGCTGAAGTTAGACGTTTTTTAGGAAATGCTAAATTCGATTATAAATTACCATTTTTTGAGGATATTACAGCAACAGTTAATGTTGGTTTAGATAAATCTAATAGTCATGGCAGAACCATTACTTCTCAATATTTATCATCTTCAGACATAGACTGGAATGGTTCTTATACTAAATATACTCAAGAAGCGACTAACAAATTATTTGATGCTTATTTAACATATACGCACTCATTTAAAGATATTCACAACGTAAATGCAGTAGCAGGTTACTCATACCAATCATTTGAGTACGACAATTACAGTTTTGATAGTGAAGATCAAGAAGATGGTAATCAGTTTGAATTTATAGACAAATCTAAAAATGTATTATTATCTTATTTTGGACGTTTAAATTATGATTACGATGGTCGATACCTTTTAACAGCAAGTTTAAGAGCTGATGCATCATCTAAATTAAATCCGGATGATCGTTGGGGATATTTTCCTTCTTTAGCTTTAGCTTGGAATATTACCAATGAAAATTTCATGGATAATTCTTTCTTTAGCAACTTAAAATTAAGGTTTGGATATGGTGAAATTGGAAACGTTAATGGTTTAGGTGATTACTTATTCTTAACGCGTTATACTGGTAGTACAGATACTGCAGGTTATCAATTTGGCACAGGTTTCTATCAAACGTATAGACCAGAAGCCGTAAATGACAACTTAAAATGGGAAGTGGGTAGAACAATAAACTTAGGTTTAGATTTTAGTCTATTTAACAATCGCGTATCTGGTTTATTTAATGCTTATATTAGAAAAACTGAAGATCTAATAGCAACATCAACAGTAGATCCATTTACTAACTTCTCAAATACTATTCAAGCCAATATAGGTGATATGGAAAACAGAGGTTTAGAATTTGCATTAAATGTAATCCCAGTTAAAACTGAAGATTTCCAATGGAATATTAGTTATAATGTAGCTTTTAATGACAATGAAGTAACAAACCTACCTGATGACCAACCGACAGGAGGAATTTCTACAGGTACTGGAAACAATGTTCAAGTTAACCGCGAAGGTGAATCACCATACAGTTTTTACGTATACAAACAAATTTACGATGTTAATGGCAAACCAATTGAAGGTGCTTTTGCAGATTTAAATGGTGATAATGTTATTAATGATGATGATAAATACCTCTATAAAGATGCTTTAGCAGATGTTACAATGGGTATAAACACTGATTTTAGATATAAAAATTGGGACTTAGCAGTTGTAACTAGAGCTAGTATTGGTAATTACGTATATAACGATGTTAATGCCTCTAAAGGTATATTAAGTAATGTAGTACCCACTACAAACAACTATTTAAGCAATATTGTATCTGACTATTACAATACCGGATTTGTTAACATTGAAGAAACTAATGCCTTAAGTGATCACTTTGTAGAAGATGGTTCTTTCTTTAGAATAGATAATATAACGTTAGGTTATAATGCAAATGAAATTTTAAAAGGTATCAATGCAAGATTTTACGGCTCTTTACAAAATGTAGCTTTATTTACAGATTACAGTGGCATTGACCCTGAAATTACTGGTGGTATCGATAACAATTTTTATCCTAGACCAAGATCTTTTGTATTAGGTGTTAATTTTGATTTTTAAAAAAGAAAACAATGAAAAATATATTAAAAAATATAATCCTTCCACTAACTGTAATACTATTTGCGGTTAGTTGCCACGATGACTTGGATCAATCTCCAATTGACCCAGATAGTTTTACAGAAGAAGATGTTTTTGCAAATGCAGAAGAAGCCAAAAGCGCACTTGCAAAAGTATATGCAAGTTTAGCTCTCACTGGGCAAGAAGGTCCTGCTGGACAACCTGATTTATCAAATATAGATGAAGGTTTCTCTCAATTTACTAGAATGTTATTTAATCTCAACGAGCTTACCACAGACAATGCAGTAGTTGCATGGGGTGATGCAGGCTTGCAAGATTTACACGGTATGTACTGGACAGCAAGTAACGATTTTACAGATGCCATGTATAACCGATTAGCACAAACAGTATCATTTGCAAACTCTTTTATAGAAAATGCGTCAAATTTAAGCGATGCTGTTGTTACAGAATACATTGCAGAAGCAAGATTTATAAGAGCTTATTCTTACTACAACCTAATTGATTTATATGGAGATGTTCCTTTAGTTACTCAAATAGCAACAACCTTACCTTCTCAAAGTACCAGACAAGAGGTTTTTAACTTTATAGAATCAGAATTATTAGACATTCAAAATAGTCTTGCTAGTAGCGGTTCTAATGAATATGGTCGTGTAGATGAAGTAGCAGCTTGGGCATTATTATCAAAATTATACTTAAATGCAGAAGTATGGACAGAAACTTCAAGATACAATGAAGCTGTAACCTATTCGGAAGCTGTAATTAGTTCTTCTTACAGTATTAATACAACAGACGTTAACGGAAATGGTTCTGCATATGACGAGCTATTTTTAGCTGATAATGATACCAATGGAGCTCAAAACGAATTTATTTTTACTGCAAATTTCGATGGTCTCAACAGCCAAACCTATGGCGGATCAACATTTTTAGTACATGCTGCTATAGGCGGAAGTATGGATGCTAGCGCTTATGGAGTAAATGGTGGCTGGGCAGGCAACAGAACCACTAGTGCTTTAGTTAACAAAATGGGCTCAGGAGATTCGCGCGCTATGTTTTATACAGATGGTCAAAGCTTAGAAATTTCAGATATAACTTCTTTTACAGATGGTTATGCTATTACAAAATTCTCTAATCTTACGTCTCAAGGTGTTCAAGGTGTAGATGCATCTGGAAATTTTGCAGATACAGATTTACCATTAATAAGACTAGCCGAAATTTATCTTAATTATGCAGAAGCAACTCTTAGAGGTGGAGGCGGAAGCAGTACTACAGCTGTAAGTTTAATAAATGAACTTAGAGAAAGAGCTTATGGCGACACTTCTGGTAATATTACAGAGGCTGATTTAACATTAGACTTTGTATTGGATGAAAGAGCAAGAGAACTTTATTGGGAAGGGCAACGAAGAACAGATTTAGTAAGATACAATTATTTTACTACCAATAGTTATCTATGGCCTTTTAAAGGAAACTCTGCAAACGGAACCTCTGTTTCAGATTTTAGAAACTTATTTCCGATTCCTTCAAATACCCTTCTTTCTAATCCTAATTTAACGCAAAATACAGGCTATTAATAAAACTAAATAAACATGAAAAATATTATAAAAACATTCGCAATTTCGTTTATGCTATTATTGAGTTTTTCTTCTTGTGATACAGATGATGATTTAATCTTTACTGCTGTTCCTCAAGGTGATTTCGAATTCAACAATACATTCCTTTCAGAATATATTTTACCAGCAGAATCTACAACTAACAATAATATTGGAGCGATTTTCTCTTTTAATGAAGCAGATTTTGATGTACAAACAAATGTATCTTACGAGTTACAATCTTCAATTCTAGGTGATTTTACAGATGCAACAGAGGTTTCTACATTATCTAATGCTAATAACCAAATAGAAGTATCTATTGGTACTTTAAAATCACTGGCTGAGGATTATGGTATAGAAGCACCAGCTTCAGGAGTACTAAATTTTAGAGTTAGAGCTTTTCCTGGTGACACCTCTTCTACTACAGAAATGTTTACAGCTACACAGCAACTCAATGTTACTTTATTAGAAGAAACTACAGGTGGTGGTTCTGGTATTGAACTAGCTACTTGGGGTGTAGTAGGTTCTGGTTACAATAATTGGGGAAGTGCAGGCCCAGATGGGCAATTCTACACGACGTCTGAAACAGATGTTTATGTAGCTTATGTATCATTAATTGATGGTGAAATTAAATTTAGAGAAAACAACGAATGGACTAGTGATTTAGGTGATAATGATGCTGACGGGACCGTCGAAGCAGGTGGCGCAAACATTGCCGTATCTGCAGGTAATTATAAAATAACATTAAATACTGCAGCAGCAACTTACACCATTGAAGAATTTTCTTGGGGTGTTGTAGGTTCTGGATATAATGATTGGGGTGCTACACCAGATGCAAAATTCTATTATGACTATACTACTGACACTTTTAAAGTAGGGGTTCAATTAGTTGATGGTGAAATTAAATTTAGACAAAATAATGAATGGACCACTGATTTTGGTGATACTGGTGCAGACGGAACTTTAGATGCTGGTGGAGATAATATTTTAGTTACTGCCGGACATTATGAAATTACTTTAGATTTTAATGCAAGTACTTACACTATTGAAGCTGCAAATGTTTGGGGAATTGTAGGTTCAGGATTTAATGATTGGGGTGCCACAACAGATTTTGCCTTAACACAAGTTCAACCAGATATTTATTATGGTGATATTGTAACCCTATTAGATGGCGAAATTAAATTTAGAGTAAATAACGATTGGGCATCAGATTTTGGTGATACTGGTGCAGACGGGACATTAGATGCAGGAGGAGATAATATCGCTGTTACAGCAGGCTTATACAGAGTACAAATGGATGTTGCTAATGGTACATATTCATTATACCAAATTCAATAAATAAGATTAACCCCTTATAACCTAAAAGGGCTGATTTTTATCAGCCCTTTTTTTAAACACAAAAACTTATGAAAAAAATTTACTTAGCACTTTTATGTGTAAGTGTATCGTTATTTGCTTTCGCACAAGTTACAATCGCACCAAATCCTTTTGAAATAGATGAAAGCATAACAATCACCTTAGATATAAATAGTAGCGACACAGATTGTAACGGCTTTAGTAATCCTTCAAAGGTATACATGCATTCTGGTGTAGGCGATGGATCTAATGCTTTTGGTATAAGCGTTGTTGGAAATTGGGGACAAGATGATGGCATAGGAGAAATGACTAATCAAGGCGCCGGAATTTATAGTATTACAATAACACCAGAAACTTATTATAGTTTAACAACAACAGAAGCTAGCAATGTTATACAAATGGGAATGGTTTTTAGAAATGAAGATGGCTCCCAAGAACTAAAAGCAAGTGGTTGTAGTGATTTTATTTTTGAAGTAGGTACGTTTCAAGTTACATTATCTAGCCCTTCAAATGATACAACTATTCTAAATTCTGGAGAAGATTTAACCATTTCAGCTACAAATATTGGTGGAAATGCAAGTTATACACTTACGGCAAATGGCAACATAATAGACACAAATATCTCAACCAATAGCTATAGTTTTACAGACACCAACATAACAACTAATAAAAACTATGTCTTAACCGCAGAGCTAAATGGTACTTCCATAACAAAATCATTTAATGTTCTCGTAGATCCAGGTACAAATATTGCAATAATGCCAACTAATTATGAAGACGGAATTACATACATAGATGATAATACAGCAATTTTAGTATTATATGCTACCGGAAAAGATTTTGTATACGTTGCTGGAAGTTTTAACAATTGGCAACCAGACACAACTTATGCCATGCAAAAAGACCCAACTAGAAACAATAAATTCTGGATTGAATTAACAGGTCTTACACCAGGACAAATAGAAACCTACCAATATTGGATTGTAGATAAAACACCACTTACCAATTCTCCGTCATTAGTAAAAACTGCAGACCCTTATTCTACTTTAGTGTTATCACCTTATGATGACCCTTATATTTCTGCTACAACCTACCCTAACTTACCTACATATCCTACAGGTCAAGAACGAGAGGTTACTGTTTTAGAAACTGGACAAACCGATTATAACTGGCAAGTAACTAACTTCAATAAACCTAAAAAAGAAGATTTAGTCATTTATGAAGTTTTAATAAGAGATTTTGATGCTAACCGAAACTATCAAGATATTATAGACAGAATCAACTATTTTAAAAACCTTAACATTAATGCCATTCAGTTAATGCCAATAATGGAATTTGAAGGCAACGAAAGTTGGGGCTACAATACATCATTTCATATGGCATTAGACAAATACTATGGTACTAAAGATAAGTTTAAAGAATTAGTAGATGTTTGCCATCAAAACGGAATTGCTGTAATATTAGATATAGCATTTAATCATGCATTTGGAAGAAATCCAATGGTAAGAATGTGGATGAATGATCCAGATGGTGATGGTTGGGGCACTCCAAGTTCTGAAAATCCATATTTTAACGAAGTAGCATTACATAGTTATAGTGTAGGAGAAGATTTTGACCATTCTAATCCTAGAACCCAAGATTTTGTAAAACGTACGGTAGACTATTGGATAAATGAATTTAACATTGATGGATTCCGTTGGGATTTAACCAAAGGATTTACACAAAATTGTACATCTAGCGACGAAAACTGTACTAATAGCTACCAGCAAGATCGTGTAGATATCTTAAAAGCTTATGCTGATTATTCTTGGTCTTTAGATGCTGACCATTATGTTATTTTTGAACATTTAGGTTCTGATACAGAAGAGAAAGAATGGGCTAATTATCGCTTAGATGAAGGCTTAGGCGTAATGATGTGGGGAAAAATGACAGACCCTTACAATGAGTTAACCATGGGACAAAATGGCGATAAAAACATTGATAGAATTGGCCATAATGCGCATACTGGTTTTAATGGGCCACGAGTGGTTGGTTACCCAGAAAGTCATGATGAGGAACGTCTAATGTATAAAAACATTGCTTATGGTAATACGAGTAACGCTTCTCATAATGTTCAAGAATTAAATGTGGCATTATCCAGAATGTCAGCCTTAGGAGCTGTTTCTGCCATGGTACCTGGTCCAAAAATGATTTGGCACTTTGGTGAACTCGGTATGGATAATTCAATTTTCACTTGTAACGATGGAAGTTATAACAACGATGGCTGTAAGTTAGATACAAAGCCACAACCACAATGGACAGAAAACTGGTTGTCTGAGGCTTTAAGGGCTCAAATTTATGAAGACTGGTCAAAGCTACACAAGTTAAAAATAGAAGAAGCTGTCTTTGAAGGTGATTACACTATTTCATCTGGTGATTATACACCTAGAATAGATGTATTTGATAGTGCTATACCAAGTACAGAATTAAATTATGTTATAATTCTTGCAAATTTTGATGTAACTACCCAAACTATAAACACTAATTTTCCAAGTGGGATTGCATCAACTTGGTACGATTTAATGGATCCAACAGGAAATACAACTATAGCAAATTCTACAACTACAATTTCTATTCCTGCTGGTCAATTTAGAATTCTAGGAAATCAGTCTTCGGACGCATTAAGTGTTCAAAATGAAACATTAACAGGGTTTAGTTTATATCCTAATCCAACGGAAACAGCGTTTCATATTAATACGAATGTTTCAAATGTTGAAATTTATGACTTAACTGGCAAGTTAGTTAAAGCATTCAACGGCAATTTTACTAATACTGACAGCTTCAATATTTCCACATTAAATTCTGGTATATATATGGTGAAAGTTCAAAATGAAAATGACCAAATGTTAACTTCAAAATTGATTAAACAATAATTAATAGAGTGTTTGTTTTATTAAAAAGGAGTTTCTTGTGATGGAAGCTCCTTTTTGCTTTTTCAAACTGCTTTGCTCTGAGTACTTAAGAAATAGTTGCCAAATTATAAACAAGCATGTATTTATGCTAGCAGATTTCTATTTCAAACACTAAAGTTAATATATTTGTTACAACAGCATTCTATATAATCAGTTGGTAGTTCAACCAATGTAAATAGAATTCTAAATAAAAAACAACTAACCTTAAGCTTATGAGCACGAGTGTAAAACCTCAAAACAACGTAATCCCAATTCTTATTATTGCAGGACTCTTCTTTATTTTTGGTTTTGTAACTTGGATAAATGGCGCACTCATTCCGTTTATGAAAACCATTAACGAGCTCACAGATGCCCAATCTTATTTAGTAGCATCAGCATCTTATATTTCATTTGTGGTAATGGCTTTACCTGCATCTTATATATTAAATAAAATTGGTTATAGAAAAGGTATGTCGCTTGGTTTATTTATTATGGCCATAGGTGCATTGGTATTTATTCCGGCAGCTGAAGCAAGAACTTACTGGGTATTTTTAACTGGTATTTTTATTCAAGGTTTAGGCATGACTATTTTACAAACAGCTTCTAATCCATATATCACTATTTTAGGACCTATTGAAAGTGGGGCAAAACGTATTGCTATTATGGGAATAGCCAACAAAGTAGCAGGTGCATTAGGTTCTATAATTTTTGGCGCCATTCTTCTTTCTGGTATTGATGCCGTAAAAGAACAAGTTGCAATGGCTTCAGAATCTGAAAAGGCTGCACTTTTAGATACTATGGCAGATAGTGTTTTTATACCTTATATAATTATGGCTTCTGTCTTAATTATTTTAGCAATTTTAATTAGAAAAGCACCTTTACCACATGTTGAACCAACAGAAGACGAAACTACAATAGAAAATAGTTCTGCTAACAAAACCATATTTCAATTTCCACATTTGTGGCTAGGTGTAATTGCACTGTTTGTTTATGTTGGAGCAGAAGTAATAGCTGGTGATACTATTATTGCTTATGGAATTTCGTTAGGTTTCACAGGTGAAGAAGCGAAATATTTTACAACGTATACATTGCTAGCCATGGTAGCAACTTATGCTTTAGGTGTATTTTTAATACCTAAATACATTAATCAAAAAACAGCTTTAGTTGCAAGTGCTGTTTTAGGTATTGTATTTAGTGTTCTCATTTTATCTACTACAGGATTTATATCAGTTTTATTTGTCGCAGCTTTAGGAATTGCCAACGCTTTAGTTTGGCCTGCTATTTGGCCACTATCTATTGATGGTTTAGGTAAACATACTAAAACAGCTTCGGCATTATTAATTATGGCCATTTCTGGAGGTGCTATTATTCCACCACTTTACGGAAAAATTGTAGACAACAACAAATTAGAACTTATTTCCTCTGGACTTAATGAAACAGAAGCATTAGCAACAGCATCAACTCAAAGTTATTGGATATTAATACCATGTTACGCGATTATATTATTTTTTGCAATTTGGGGACATAAAATAAAAAGTAAATCATAAACATGAAAACATATCATTGGGGAATTATTGGTTGTGGCAAGGTAACAGAAGTTAAAAGCGGACCAGCATATCAAAAAACAGAAGGTTTTGAGTTAACAGCTGTAATGAGAAGAGATGCTGAAAAAGCAGAGGATTATGCTAAGAGGCACAATGTTCCGAAATTTTACAGTGATGCAGACCAACTAATTAATAACCCTGAAATTGATGCCATCTATATTGCCACACCACCAGACACACATACCTTTTATGCTTTAAAAGTTGCTAAAGCAGGTAAAATTTGTTGCATTGAAAAACCTATGGCACCTACACACCATGACTGTTTGACTATTAATGCGGCATTTAAAGCTAAAAACCTGCCACTGTTTGTAGCGTATTACAGACGTTCACTACCAAGATTTGATAAAATTAAATCTTGGATTGATGCTGATAGTATTGGAGAAATAAGACATATAAATTGGATTTTAACCAAACCAGCCAATGCCATTGACACGTCTAAAGCTTACAACTGGCGCACAGATGCAAAAATTGCACCTGCAGGTTATTTTGATGACTTAGCTTCTCATGGCTTAGATTTATTTGCTTACTTGTTAGGAGATATTTCTAAAGCAATTGGTATAGCAACCAACCAACAAGGCTTGTATTCTGCAAAAGATGCTGTTACTGCTAATTGGCTCCATCATTCAGGTATTACTGGTACTGGAAGTTGGAATTTTGGAACAGAAAAAAGAGAGGATAATGTAGAAATCTTTGGAAGTAAAGGAAAGATTAAATTTTCAGTATTTAATGAGCAACCTATTGTTTTAGAAAATGGGGAAAAACATAAAAGTTTAGTCATTGAACATCCCAAAAACATTCAATTATATCATGTTCAAAATATAAAAAAGCATTTAGAAAGTGAATTTATTCATCCTTCAACCGGAGAAACAGCTGCAAAAACAGCTTGGGTAATGGACCAAATATTAAAAGCAGATTAAATACAATTCTTTATAAAGCAAAAAGCTAACTTTTACAAGTTAGCTTTTTCTTTGTACAGGCGGAGAGACTCGAACTCTCACACCTCGCGGCACTAGATCCTAAGTCTAGCGTGTCTACCAATTCCACCACGCCTGCAACTTTCCAATAATTATTGGGTTGCAAATATAAACAATAGTTTGAATATACAAATAAGATTTTTTTAAGAATTATTAATCATTTCTTAAAGTTACGTTCTAACCAAAATATTCCTGTTTAAATTCATATTTTTGATATAAATCAAACCTAATTTATGCAATCCATAAAAACTTATATTCAAGACAATAAAGACCGCTTTTTAAATGAGCTTATAGATTTATTAAAAATCCCTTCAATTAGTGCAGATTCTGCTTACAAAGGTGATGTTTTAAAAACGGCAGATGCCATTAAAATAAGTCTAGAAAAAGCAGGATGTGATCATGTAGAAATATGTGAAACCGAAGGCTATCCTATTGTATATGGCGAAAAAATAATTGACAAAAATTTACCTACAGTTTTAGTTTATGGTCATTATGATGTGCAACCGCCAGATCCATTAGATTTATGGAACTCTCCTCCTTTTGAGCCTGTTATTCAAAAAACAGACTTACATCCAGAAGGTGCCATTTTTGCTAGAGGCGCTTGTGATGATAAAGGCCAAATGTATATGCATGTTAAAGCTTTAGAATACATGACCTCTAATAACGAATTACCTTGTAACGTAAAATTTATGATTGAAGGTGAAGAGGAAGTTGGTAGTGTAAATCTAGCTAAATTTGTTTCTGCCAATAGAGAAAAACTAACTAACGATGTTATTTTAATTTCTGACACTGGCATGATTGCTAAAGATGTACCTTCAATTACTACAGGCTTAAGGGGTTTAAGTTATGTTGAAGTAGAAATCACTGGTCCAAACAGAGATTTACATTCTGGTTTATATGGTGGTGCAGTAGCCAACCCAATAAATATTTTAACTAAAATGATTGCCTCGCTTCATGACGAGAATAACCATATCACCATTCCTGGATTTTATGATAAAGTAGAAAACTTATCTGATACTGAACGCGCAGAAATGGCAAAAGCACCTTTTTCATTAGAAGCTTATAAAAAATCATTAGATATAAATGCCGTTTATGGCGAAGAAGGCTATACAACAAATGAGCGAAATTCTATAAGGCCTACTTTAGATGTTAACGGAATTTGGGGAGGTTACACAGGTGAAGGTGCAAAAACAGTTATTGCAAGTAAGGCTTATGCTAAAATTTCTATGCGTTTGGTACCCAACCAAGATTGGGAAGAAATCACAGACTTGTTTAAAACTCATTTTGAAAGTATTGCTCCTGAAGCTGTAACTGTAAAAGTAACACCGCATCATGGCGGACAAGGCTATGTTACGCCTATTGATAGCGTTGGTTATAGAGCAGCTTCTAAAGCTTACGAAGAGACCTTTGGGAAAACACCAATTCCACAACGTAGTGGAGGAAGTATTCCTATTGTATCACTTTTTGAAAAAGAGCTAAAAAGTAAAACTATTTTAATGGGCTTTGGTTTAGATAGTGATGCCATTCACTCTCCAAACGAGCATTTTGGAGTATGGAATTACCTTAAAGGTATCGAGACTATCCCTTGGTTTTATAAGTATTTCACAGAATCTTTTAAATAAATTAAGGCTAGGTTGAGCGCAGTTGCAACCTACTGTTAATAACAACAAACATCAAATCCGTTCTTAGTGAGCGGATTTTTTTTATCCCTTTTTTTACTCTACACTTGTAGAATAAAAATATATATTCTACATTTGTAGAGTTAATTCTAAAAACGTAGAGCATGGAACTGTCAAAAACCGAAGAACAATTAATGCAACATCTCTGGAAGCTTGAAAAAGCTTTTATGAAAGATCTACTTGAGCTTTACCCAGAACCAAAACCTGCAACTACCACTGTTGCTACGCTACTAAAACGAATGATTGGTAAAGGTTTTATAGATTATAAAACTTATGGAAAATCTAGAGAGTATTTTCCTTTAGTAAAAAAAGAAGATTATTTCTCTAAACACGTTAATGGCCTAATTAAAACTTTCTTTAATGATAGTGCCTCTCAGTTTGCATCATTTTTTACGCGTAAAACAGATTTAACAAAAGAAGAATTAGAGGCATTAAAAAAAATCATTGATACAGAAATTAAAAACAAGTAATTATGGAAATGTATCTTTTAAAATTTTCGGCTTGCTTAGCAGTATTTTGGTTGGCATATATTTTATTTCTAGAACGCCAGAACATGCATTTGTTTAAGCGATTTTATTTATTAGCTGCCTTTTTTATTGCATTAATAATTCCGACTTTAACAATAACAGAATATATAGAACCTGTTGTAACAGATTTTGAAACCGCTCCAATATTTATTCCAACAGAGTTTATGGAATTAGCACCTGCAAACAAAACTTCTATTTTTACTTTAGTAAATATATTATGGTTTTTTTATGGTGTAGGCGTACTACTATTTGCAATACGATTTATAGTCAATCTTTTAAAAATGCATCGTCGTATTTCTAAAAACAAGCAAATTTCTAAACCTTCTTTTATTTATATTTTACTTAATGAAGACTTAATTCCTCATTCATTCTTTAGATATATATTTTTTAATAAAGAGCGTTATGAAACAGAATCTATTCCTGCTGAAGTTTTGCTTCACGAAGAAACACACGCCAAGCAATTGCACAGTATAGATATTATAGTATTAGAGTTATTGCAAATAGTATTTTGGTTTCATCCACTAGTCTACATACTCAAACACCACGTAAAACTAAATCACGAATTTTTAGCTGACCAAGCTGTTTTAAAACAAGGCTCAGATGCTAAAGTTTATCAAAATATTTTATTACAATTTTCATCTAACACTCAAGACTTATCAATGTCGAGTGCTATTAATTATTCATCCATCAAAAAACGATTTACAGTTATGAAAACACAAACATCAAAAACCAGAATGTGGTTAAGTACAATTTTAGTACTGCCATTAATTGCCATTTTATTTTACAGTTTTGCAGGAAGAGAATATGTTGAAAATAAAAAAAATGAACCTGTAGCTACCATTAAAAAAGAATTACATGAAGCCAATAATCTTAACATGACTTACGCGAATGCTGCTTCTGAAAAACTCATGCAAGAATATCGAGATTTTATAAAAGAGTATTCTGAAACTAATACTATTTTCTATTCAAAATATGAACGAGCAGTTATAATATATGACCAATTAATGTCGGATGAGCAACGTGCTTCGGTAAAAAAATATCCAACACGGTTAATACCACAACCTAATCTTTCCAAGACACAACCAAGGCAACCTTCAGTATCTCAATATGAAGCTTTTAAAAATGCAAATCAATATGCCATTTGGATTGACGGTAAACACGTATCAAATTCTGTATTAAATGAATATTCAGTAAATGATTTTGTACATGTAACTGGCTCAATAGTTCATAAAAATGCCCGAAGCACAAAGTTTCCTCAAGCGAATCAATATCATTTATATACCAAAGATGGTTTTAAATCGACCTATAAAAACTCGCAATTAAATCGCTATAACAAAGCTGTTACAAAATACTCAAATGCAATTTTTAACTACTTACAAGATAATCAAATTGACAATTCTGAACTTAAAATTTTAAAAGCTCAAGCTGATAAAATTTACAATTCGTTTACTAATAAAGAGTTGGAAGAACATAAAATTTTACCTGTTCCTCCTATCCCTACTAAGAACTTTAATCGCCCCTCACAACAAAAAGCAACACCAAAACAAATAGCAGAATACAATGCTTGGGCTAAAAAAATAAACGCAAGTAAAAATAAAATTATTAAGCTCAAAGAATTAAATAAGTATACTCACATCTATAATATAATGAGTACCGAGCAGAAGAAAGTATCTGAAGCTTTTCCTGAGATTCCACCTGCTCCACCGAAAAGCCCTTCATTCTTAGAATATATAGAAGACATGGAAAAACAAGGCGCAACCTTCTACTTAGATGGTAAAAAAATCTCAGCAGAAAAAGCTAAATATATTGCTAAGACCAATAAAGGTAAAAGCACAGAAATGTTAACTCAGAAGGATAAGAATGGAAAATATATTGTAAAACTAAGTACACCTGTTAAAAACAAAAAAGATAACCCTCTTCCTATTGTCAATGGAAAAACTATAACATCTGGAGAAATGACTATGACATTTACAGAACTAAAAAAGTTAACCCTTACTTTACCAGAGGGAGAAATAACTGCTTTTAAACTTAAAATTCCTGGGATTAAAACGGAACAAATAAAAGGCAACAAAATTACCCAAATCACTTTAAAACATTTAGAATCTGCTCAACTTGGCGATTATATAACCATCTTTGATATTAAAGACGGTAAAGGCTCAAAATTTTCACCACTCGCTATAGAAATTGTAGAATAGATAGATTTAAAGTATACATATCATAAGCCTTAATGTTATAAAACAGCATTAAGGCTTTTATTTTCAATTAAAAGTGTAACAAAACCAAATATTTAGCGTTCTTATAAGTAATCAATCAATCTGAATTATCAGGTCAATCAAAAAAATCGAACGCTTTATGTTAAAACAATTCTTTATACTCTGCTCTGGCGCTGACACCGATATTTTAAACGACTGTTCCGTTGGTGAACAAAACAAATATGCTGGTATTGGAGCCACTGTTTTCTTCACAGCTGTTATGGCTACCATTGCAGCAAGTTATGCATTATACACTGTTTTTGACAACCTTTATTCTTCCATTTTCTTTGGCTTAGTTTGGGGTTTACTCATTTTTAATCTAGATCGCTATATTGTATCAACCATAAAAAAACGAGATAGTATTATTGACGAAATTCTTCAAGCCACACCAAGAATTTTCTTGGCTGTGATAATTGCAATTGTCATTTCAAAACCATTAGAATTAAAGATTTTTGAAAAAGAAATAAATCAAGTTTTATTAGAGCAAAAGAATGATTTAACCTTAGCAAATCAAAATCAAATTGCAGAACAATTCAATCCTAAAATTGATGAATTAAATAAGCAAATCTTAGACTTGCAGTCTCAAATAAATACAAAGGAAACCGAAGTCAACGCCTTATACAATACGTACATTTCTGAAGCAGAAGGAACTGCTGGATCTAAACTTTTAGGGAAAGGACCAGTTTACAAAGAAAAACGCGATAAACATGATGCGGCTTTGGCTGAGTTACAACAGTTAAAAACGGATAATAAAGCTAAAATTACAACGTTAGAAGACGAAATTTTAGAGTTACAAAATAACTTCAATACTAACGTAGCCTCTTCTCAACCCATTATTGATAATTTTGATGGTTTAATGGCACGTATTACAGCTTTGGGAGAATTACCTTGGTTGCCTTCATTCTTTATATTTCTTTTGTTTTTAGCTATAGAAACCTCACCAATAATTGCAAAACTTTTAGCTTCTAAAGGTGAATACGACTATAAATTACAAGACCAAGAAACCACCATTAAAACATGGACTTTACAAAAAGTTGCAGAACGAGAATTACTCTTAAAAACCGATAACGATATAAATAATAAAGTTTATACTGAAATTGCAGATGAAGAAGACGTAATAAACTACAAACGAAAAAAAGCAAAAGAATTAATGCAACTCCAAGCGGATGCTTTTTTGAATAAACAAAAAGGGATTCTTTAATAATTAGTTGTTACTTTTAGATTGAATTAAAACTTCAATCTTATGAAACGCTTTATTCTTCTATTATCTGTATTATTTGCTGTTAGTTGTGTAAGCATAAAAACAGATGTAACAACAAAAAATGATACAACTAAAACAAACGACACTAAAGCACAAGCCGAAGCTGGTATAAGGCTAGTGATGCAAGCCCAAGAAATAGCTTGGAATAACCATGACTTAGAAGGTTTTATGGAAGGCTATTGGAGAAGTGATGAATTAAAATTTTACGGCAGTAGAGGATTAACAAAAGGCTGGAACAAAACTTTACAGAATTACAAAAAAAGTTATCCTACTTCTGCAGAAAGTGGAACACTAAAATTTGTAATTAATGACATCTCTAAAATTGAAGGCGATAATTATTGGGTAATGGGCGAATACCATTTAAGTCGCCAAGTAGGTGATGCCAATGGTGTTTTTATGATCATCTTTAAAAAGATTAATGGTAGTTGGAAAATTGTTGCAGATATGTCTTGTTAAATACAAAAATCTCGTCTTGTAGAAACATTAGCTATTATAAACGAATAAAGTGAATCCGAAACATTCATCTATCACCACAAATGTTTAAGAAACACTTTATAACTAATTTTATTATACTTTTATGCAACTGCAATATTACTTGCAACAATACCTCTATTTTCTGAAGTTTTTTGCTGTGGTGTATTGGTTTTAAAATGTTGGTATAACTCTTTACAACCTAAACCTGTAATAGATAATGATTTTGATTTTGTAATAGACTCATTATGTAATTTAGCCAAAGCCATTACACCTGCTCTATCAATACTTTCTACGCCTTCAATGTCTAATAACACTTCATCTAATTTTTCAAAGATATTAGCAAAGTAGAGATTAAAAGTCTTCAAATTTACTTTATTTAAAGTGCCCTTTATTTGATAACGATTATTGAATTTTGTTATTTCCAAATCCATAATAAATAATTTTTAAGCGTTTATACTAATTGTGGCTATTAATCAGTAAAATGGTATTATAGTGATAGAGGGTTAACTTCAATATCTACCTATTATTTTGATCTTAAGGAATTAATCGATGAACCGTATTTAGATAGGATAATTAGAAACAAGATGTATATTTTTCCGATAAAATACGTTAAAAAAATTATATGTAATTGTAAGAAAAAACTAAGACATATATTACTAAGTCTTCAGCTTTAATATATGAGCTTTTAAATCCACTGGTTTGTGAATAATTTTAGTAAAAACGAGAACTTTTTCTTAGAAGTTGTGTTGATAATATTAGTTGTTTTTCAAATCCACCTGCACAGATAGGTCCTAATGCGATAAACAAGACAACACAATTTATACAGAACCTACAATCATAAGAAAAAAATCATTGCTTCATTAGAATTATGACGCAATGATTAATTACAGTACTAGGATTTTAGCCTTATCTCTAACACTTTTAATAAATTTGAAGAAATAAAATAAGTGATTAATTTTATGGCATGAAATACAAGTACAAAATAATACTAATGGTAATACTAGCTGCACTCACCATTTATGGTTTAGTGACAGAAAAATATCTCTTCATGGTTTTTCTAATACCATTAAGTTTTGACTTTTTTAATAAGAAAGATTCTGATTAAGTCTTTTTAACGTACTCCGTAATAATAACAATTTGCTGACCATCTACTCTACCTTCTATATAGGTTTCGTTTTCGTGGTCTAGTCTAATATTTCTAACAGCAGTGCCTTGTTTGGCTACCATGCTAGACCCTTTTACTTTTAAGTCTTTAATTAAAACAACAGAATCTCCATGTTCTAAAATAACGCCGTTTACGTCTCTATGTATTAATTTATCTGCTTCATCTTCACCATCTCCAGAGGCTTTTGCAAGTTCTAAAACCTCATCTTCCATATACATCATAGCTAACAAATCTTGGGTCCAATCTGCTTTAATTCTGTTAAGCATTCTCCATGCCATAATCTTAACTGCATCATGCTCACTCCACATACTATCGTTTAGACATCTCCAATGATTAGGATTAATAAGCTCTGAATCATTCATCTGTTCTATACATGTTTTAGAAGCATATAATGCCGTTTTTAATCCATTTTCTTTAATATCTGGAACAATATAAACTTCTAAATTTTCTTCGCTTCCGCTAAGTTCGCACTTAGAACCGCTACGTTGTTTTAATTCTCTTTCTAATGACATATTAATAACTAATTATAATACAAATGTAAAATTAAATTAGAGTTTTAATCACTTTTTAAGAAAGGGTTTTAACGTTTTTATTACTCCTTATATATATACCTCAAGGAATTTTGCATTTGTAGAATTAAAAGCCACTAATTCTGTGTTAGCAGGTACCAAAATAGTTTCTCCCATAGTTACAAATTCAGTTAAATTATTCACTGTAACTTCTGCCCTGCCTTCTACACACATAAATATGATAAAAGAATCTATATCGCTGTAATCTCTTTTTTGCGATGCTTTTATTTTAAAAATATTAGTGGTAAAAAAATCGCAGTCTACAAGATTACTTGTTTTTGCTTCCTCTAATTGGTAAGTACACTTTCCATTAGTGGCGAATGTTCTAGTAGCTTTTATTGCAGCTTCTGTATGTAATTCTCTTTGCATTCCTTTGTCATCTGTTCTATCCCAATCGTAAACACGATACGTAATATCACTAGTTTGCTGAATTTCTGCTGCCAATACACCTGCACCAATAGCATGGATTTTACCGGCAGGAATAAAATAACTATCGCCTTGAGCCACTTTTTCTGTATTAAAAATAGCATCTACATTAGTAGCATTAATATCACCTAACACATTTTTATCTATAGCATTATCTTTTAAGCCTAGAACAATTTCGGCATTCTCATCGCTATTCATAATGTACCACATTTCTGTTTTACCAAAAGAATTATGGTTTGCTTTAGCCATCTCATCATCTGGATGTACCTGCACAGACAAATTAGTTTTAGCATCTAAAAACTTAATTAGTAATGGAAAATTTTCTCCAAAAACATCAATATTCTGTTTTCCTAAAAAATCGCTTTTATGGAGTTTTATTAAATCATTTAAAGATTTTCCCTTATAAATACCATTAGATATTATTGAAATATTGTCCTCAACACCAGAGATTTCCCAGCTTTCTCCAACATTTTGTAAATCTGTTTTTTTGTTTAAAATCTGAGATAGTTTATCTCCTCCCCAAATTTTTTCTTTTAAAATAGGTGTAAATTTTATTGGATATGATTGCATAACTTTAACTATTCTATACGTTAGATTGAAATTGAAGCTTAATAAATTTATTGTTTTTCTGTACTTTTTTTAGATAATCTAAAAGTGAAAATAAACTTTGAAACAGTGTCTGCTTTCGTTTTAAGGAGATCATCCGATAATTAAGAATCGCATCTTGATTTTCTGAAATAACTTTTATTAACTCATTTAATCCATGATACTTTATTTTTAACATACTGGTAGATACATAACCAATATGTTTTAAATTAAACTCATTAAACATATACCTTGCACCTGCCTTTACAGCTGACATATCTGATTTAAATTTTTTTACATTAACTATTGAAACATTGCTACAAGCGTCTTTAATTTCGTTCAATATTTCTTGAGTATTATCTTTACTATTGTTATTTACAAAGCATAACTCTAGGTTAGATGTCTGTTTAATTTGATCTATAAAAAAAGAAGTATCTATTTGGCTTTCGTTATTATGAAAGATAATTATAATACCGTTTTTCATGTTCTAGGGGATTTAAAAGGGTAATAATTAAACTACAGTTAAGATGTTTGAGTTTGCACTTACTTTCTTTTGTTTTTTTCCGCCATAAACCCAAGCTATTTGCCCTAACTGAAATATTATTTTAAACGAATCTTTCATTGATAATTTAGAACCATCGGCATGTATCCATCTTTTTAATGGTTGCTCGCATAGCATTGTTTTAGCTTTTTTTAGTCCGTAGTGAATACTCATTCTTTTAAAGATTTCTACATCAAAAATCCATTGCGTTACAAACTTTTCTCCAAAAGCAATATTAATGACATCTTTATGAAAAATTTTTGCACCACATTGCGTGTCTTTAAAATCCATTTTTAGAATCTTTCTAATAATATAGTTAATGGTTAAGCTAATTATTTTTCTTGCTGATTCTTTAGTAATATTTGCGCCCATTCTAGAAATACGTGATCCGCTTACAATCTTGTAATTTGAATTTTCAATCGTTTTTACTAAATCGTCAAAATCTGCTAAATCTGTTGATAAATCGGCATCTAAAAAACCAATGTAATCCAAATCATCTTTTGTAGCCATATGCAACATTCCAGAACGTACAGCTTCAGCTTTTCCACCGTTTTTTCGACAATCGTAAACTGTAATAAAATCTTCTCTTCCTTCTTGTAATTTATGAAGTACTTTTAAGGTATTATCTTTACTACCATCATTAACAAAGCATAAATGGTAACCAGAATTTTTATCAATAAAATTTAAAAACTCATCGCTTAATAAACGTTCTTCTTCGTTGTAACATGGAATAACAACACCTACACAGCGTTCTTGAATTATAACATTACTTTTTGTTACTACGTTTTTAACCGATGGAGCACCAATTAATCGTTTTACACGTGCACTAATTTCATTTATGCTTAGTGGTTTTTTCATGTAATCATTAATACCTAATTCAAAAGCCTCAGTGATAGTTTCATCTTTAGTATTACCAGATAAAATCATTATTGGTGTTTGGTCATTATTAGCTATTCTAATATGTTTTACAATATCTAAACCAGAAACTCCTGGCATATTAATATCTACAATAACTAAATCTGGATTAAATGATTTGTATAATTCTAGACCTTTAGAAGCGTCAGTTTCAATTTTTACTTGATAACCCAATTCTATTAATCGTTTCTCTAAAGGAAGTAATACTAATTGCTGATCATCTATGGCTAAAACTTTCATAATATTTGATTTTATTCGTTATTTACAGGACAAAAATACTTGGGATAACGTCTGAAATTTTTAATTTTAGCTGAAGCCAATATTTACTGTAGATGAATGGTAGTTTACTATAGATAATTAAAAAACGAACCACTGTTTAAATTATTTATCTTTACAAGATCATTAAAGCTCATGCTTTCTATGAAAAATTGAAAACCATCAGTTGAAAGAAACCTCTAACAAATACTTAATTTCTGCGCTGCTTTTAGGCTTAGCGTTTCATGGTAGTGCTATCTTTTTTACTTTAGAAACTACTTATGATGCCTTAATCCACTTGTTTTTTGCAGACCATTATGCAAACAGTTGGTTTGAGCCATGGAATTATGAATGGTACACAGGCTTTACCGTACAGAGTTATCCGCCTTTGGTGCATCAGTCCATTGGTTTACTGTCCTTAATTGGTGGATTAAAATTTGGTATGTTTAGCGTGGCCTTAATTGCCATTGTACTTTTTATAACTGGGACGTATCGTTTTTCTTTATTAATGACCAGTAATAAAACCGTTGCAGGTTACGCTTGTCTGTTAGCTGTATTTTCATCGTCGTTTATAGAAACCCTTCACATCTTTGGACAATTACCTAGTATTGTTGGTGTTTCGGTGTTAATGCATGCCTTGCCAGAAATCTATTTATGGCTAAAAACAGGGCGTAAATGGTATTTAGCCACCAGCTTATCTCTAATTGCTGTTACTGTAACTTCGCATCACGTTACCCCAATTTTTGGAATGGTCTTTTTTATCTTTCCTTTAATTGGCATGGTGCTTATGGATGTCTCAAGAGAGCAGGTCAATAGCATGAAAGAGGTCACTTTCAAGATATTCTTAAATACTTTTTTCAAACTCTTTAAACGTATTGTGAGTTTTGGGATGCTGTCTTTGGTATTAATTATTGGTTGTATTTTTCCGTATTGGCTCAACTCTAAAGCCAACCCAATAACACAAGTCCCAATTCCGCATGGTTCTCGTGATAATTTTTTAGAAATCACATCTTCAGGTTTGGTATTCTTTTTAATTCCTTGGGGAATTTTACTCATATTATTGCCTTATATATTTTATAGGTATTACAGTAAACGTTATCTGTTTTTTGGCTTATCTGTAACCATATGTTTTGTTTTAGGAACTGGTGGCACAACACCTATTCCGTTAAAAATGCTTGGCGAAACGGCATTTAACATCTTAACCTTAGACCGTTTTACACTTTGGGCTTCTATATTATCAATTCCATTAATGGGTGAATTTGCCTATCGTTTTGTGGAAGGCGATTTAAAAACACTCATCCAAACTAAATTTGGTGCTGTTTATCACAGAATAATTGGTGGCATACTTGCTGGTTTGGCGGTTTTTATGGTGGTGTTTACCATGAGTTTAAATTACTTTAGACCATCGCAACCACAAAAAATAAAAATGTTACCGATTGTAAATTTCTTAAACCAAGATGACCATGATAAATGGCGATTTTTAACCCTTGGTTTCGGCGACCAAATGGCATGGCTTAGTGCACAAACCGATGCTATGACGGTAGATGGTAACTATCATTCTGCAAGGCGTTTGCCAGAATTAACGACGAGGCCAATTGAACGCTTAGAAAATTCAAAATTTAAAGGTGTTGCTGGTATTGGCTCGTTGCAACAGTTTTTAACCACACCAGAAAAATACAATCTTAAATACATTTTCTCTAACGATAAATTTTACGACCCAATACTCTATTTCTGCGGCTGGCAACGTTTACGGCAATTAGAAAACGGTATAATGGTTTGGGAACGCCTTAACATTCCGCCTGTTTCTGCTATTTTACCAAAGGAAGATGTGGCGAAATGGTTAAAAATTCATTGGGGAATTATGCCATTTTTAACTGTTTTGGTGGCCTTTGTTCTAAACATACAAATGCTATTTGTATTAGCATTAAAAACACGAATAAAACCATTACCAGATTTTCTAAAGTTCCCAACGGCATACACCAAGTTTAATAGAAATGTATTGAGAATAACACACCTTTGGTCCATAATTTTAGCCATAATAGTATTTTACGGCATCTACTTATTCTATCTAAAAAACGACTCGCAACGCAGCCCAGAAAACGCAATTGTAGCCTATTATGATGCGTTAGATTTTAAAGAATTTGAAAAAGCCCATAGTCTAATTGACCCAAATAGTAATGTACCAATTGCCCAATATATGCTAGAGATTTCGGTAACGGATGGTTTATTGAGTAGTTATGCAAAAATGGATGCTATTGAAACCGAAATCACAACGCTTAACGATAGTACGGTTTCAGCAAAAGTGACCAGCCAATGGATTACACCTTTAGAAAAAATTGAAAAAGTAGATTACAAATCCTTGTCTAAAATTAAAGGAAAATGGTTTTTACAACCCGATGATTTAAATAACGATTTACCGCCAGACCAGTTGTATTCTGATAACGTTACTAAATATTTTAATCAAGGTCGACGTAGAATTACAACCGAAGCCACACACCACGAAGATATTTTAAAACAACCCGTTTTAGAGGTTATACAAGCAAAACTAGTTCAGTTTGATGGTAGTTATGCTATTATTGGCGAAGTTCAGAATATAGATAATGTACCTGCAGATGTTATTTTAAAAGGCACGCTTTACAACGATGACAACAAAGAATTAGCTACTTACAATGCCAAATATCATGTAAAGCACAAACTAATGCCCAAAGAATCCAGTAGTTTTAGAATTAATTTTGAAGGCATTGCTTGGTCTAAAACCCAAGATTCTATTCCAGATACCTTTAATCCAGATGAATTTACACCAGTTGAGTTTGAAGAACAACCCACGAAATTCAACTTACAAGTGGCTGGCAATGTGTCTGGTTCTGATTTGTATAAAAACGTTGTATTAAGTGATGTGAATATTAAAGATTGTATGCTTAATGGTAACTTGTTTAATAGTGGTATACAAGAAATAACCATTCCTCAATTATTAATAACCTATTATGATAACGACCAAAACATGGTTTGGGTAGACCATATGTTTGTAAAAGCTGGTGTGAGACAACAACGTAAGCAACATTTTGAATATCCTATTATAATTGATGGCGATGTTAAGATAATAAACGATGACATGAAAAACATCTTTGTAAACGGTTTACCAAACGAAGATATCTCTGATAAAATAGTGCCAAATAGAATTAAAAATCATACCAATGCGGAATTACAACCCATTGAACATCTCGATTTTAGTGGAATTAAAATTGAAATTAACACCTATATAGGAAGTCCTAATTAATGCAAATAAAACGTACATACTTATTACTTTTAGGGTTGATGTTATTATCATCGTTTGCTGTTGTGCAACACACTAAAGTTGCTTCAACTGAAATAACATTAATTTCTACACAAACCAAATTTGAAGTTGGTCAACCTATTGTGCTTAGATTTTCAACTTCAAATGATGTACCATTAGATTTATACTGTTCTAACAGTTATGGTTCTACCGTTATTTCTTCAAGCTTAAAAAACAACACCTTAGAATTTGTTATACCTGAAAATATCACTAAAAAAATTGGTACTGTTAACTGGACTTTACTGGACAACAGCAAATCACTTTCAGGAAAATTAAACATCTTACCAAAACCAGAAGTAGCCACTATGGAAACTTATATTGGACCACCAAGTATTGAAGCAGGCGGAAAAGATTATACCACATTGGTGGTTATACCAACGGATTCTTTAGACAATCCTGTACCAACACATACTTTAGTTGATGCCAAATTTCAGTTTTTAAATTCAGAAGAAGGCTTTGATATATACACTAAAAATTTAATTGCCTACAGAAATATATATTCTAAACGAGAAAGTGGAAGAATGTTGGTATCTTCAGAAAGTCTAGGTATCAATTCTAAAGAATTTACTATAAATGTGATGCCATCCATACCAACAGACTTTAAAATTTCTGTAACAAGACCGCACGATTATGCAGACGGAAATCAGGTAACTACGTTATGGACTACAACAATAAAAGATAAACAGAACAACGTGGTAAGCGATGGTACATTTGTTACGTTTTTTATTACAAACGGAAAAGGTAACATTTTAAAAACCACTGGAACCACGATTGATGGTATTGCGAATTCAAAAATTATTCATCCAGATTTTGCGGATAAATGGAGTATAAAAGCCTATGTAGATGGTATGTCTGAAAGTAATAGTATTTCTATTAGCTACAAACAAGTTGTTAAAGATTTTGATGTAGAATTTTCAGAACATAACCGACAAATCAGCATAGGTCCTTTGCAAAGTTTTATGGGACAAATGATACCAGATGGATTGCATATAAAACTACATATTTACCAAGACAATGCACTTATTACTACATTGACCAAAACATCTTTTAATGGGTATACTAGTTTTAAACTAAAACCAGCTATTTATAAAAACGGCAGTTATAATTTTAAGATTGAAACCGCTGGCTTATCCAAAGAATTTAAATCTATTAAGCTATGGTAAGTCTTAACAAAAATATATTACGTACCATTTTAATTGCCTCATATATTATGATTGTAGCCTTAATTATTTCTGGTCTAAGCGCACTATTTAGTTACTTAAATACAGGAGCCGACCGCAGCACCATGCTACATACCGAAATTAAAAAGGTAGACCAATACGCACCAAAAATGGTTTGGGAACCCTTGCAAAATGAAGGCAGACCCATGGACGACCAAACCTTAAATGCCATTCAGCATGATTATTTAGATGCTTGGTACGTAAAACAAATTGCCTATAAGAGTAATAAAACGGCGGGAATTAAGGACTATTATACAGACAGTGCAAGAGAAAACTTGTTTGCCTTTATAGATTTAAACAAAGCACAAGACATCAGTATTGAGGCGACAACCTTAAGCCATAATCCTACGTTAGAGTATTTTAGTCAAGATGGTCAATTAGCCGTAATTACAGACCGTAATGTTATAGAATACAAACGTGTATATAAAGCTAAAGCACTCATACACGAAACCACAGAAACATCTACTTATCAAATGGTATTTTTACTAGAAGACGGCTTTTGGCGTATTAGACATTTAGTAAAAGATAGTGCAGATATTTATAACAATGAATCGCAACAAATAAACGTAGATAGTTTAAATATTAAAGGTATTAATTACTATCCACAAGCAAATCCTTGGGATATGTTTGGCGATGAATTCTCTACAGATACTATTGCAAAGGATTTTAAAATTATTAAAGACGCTGGTTTAAATTCTGTACGTCTTTTTGTGCAATATGAAGACTTTGGAAAGGAACATGTTGATGCTAAAAAAATTGAAAAATTAAAACGAACTTTAGATGTTGCAGAAGCCAACCAATTAAACGTAGTATTAACCTTGTTTGATTTTTTTGGAGATTATTCTATAATGAATTGGACCTTAAATCAGCGTCACGCAGAAGCGATTGTTAATGCTGTAAAAGACCATAAGGCCTTATTAGCTTGGGATATTAAAAACGAACCTAATTTAGATTTTGAATCGCGAGGACAAGACAATGTTATTGCTTGGTTAGACAATATGATTGATTTAGTAAAAGCTACAGATAGCATTCATCCTGTTACTATTGGCTGGTCTAATACACAAAGTGCTACAATATTAAAAGATAAAGTTGATTTTATATCGTTTCATTATTATGAAAATTTAGAAAATTTGGATGCAGCAGTTTCAGCATTAAAAACAGAAATACCTAATAAGCCTTTGGTTCTTCAAGAGTTTGGATTGTCTTCCTATTCTGGTTTTTGGAAACCTTTTGGGTCGTCTGAGGAAGACCAAGCCAATTACCATAAAAAAATCCAAGAACAAATTGCTGCAAATAATTTACAATTTATGTCTTGGACTTTATATGATTTTACTGAGGTGCCAACAGCCGTTGTAGGCAGACGACCTTGGCGTAGAAACACTCAAAAGCATTTTGGGTTTATTGATAAAAATGGGGCAAAAAAGCCAGCTTTTAAATATATTTCTAATTAATTTTAGTTTCAGCTTCAAATAAAAATCTCAGTAATTCTTTTTATCGCTTTTATGCTAAAATTTTAGGTTTGTCTCTAAACTTTCAATTAAAGAATATGATGTTTCAAATAGTCTTATCGTTAATTACAATTTAATAGAACGCAGTTGAAGAACCTTTACTTAATCTAATCAAACCTTCTAAAAGATTCTTCAGTTCTGCATTCATTTTTAATTAGAAATTAGGGGATTCTAATTAGTTGTAGGTATTCTTTTTATTTGGGGCAAAAAGAGTTTATTTACGTACAATTATTAATTGTATTTTAGTTTAGAATACAGTTGAAGAATCTTTACTTAATCCAACCCAATCTGCAAAAGATTCTTCGGTTCTGTATCCTTTTTTAATTAGAAATTAGGGGATTCTAATTAGTTGTAGGTGTTCTTTTTATTTGGGGCAAAAAGAGTTTATTTATGTGCTATTATTTAATTTATTTTCTTTAGAATACAGTTGAAGAATCTTTACTTAATCCAACCCAATCTGCAAAAGATTCTTCGGTTCTGTATCCTTTTTAATTAGAAATTAGGGGATTCTAATTATATTCTTTTATTACGCTGAATACAAGGCTTTATGGTTTGTTTTTCTATCTATAATCTCTTGAAATTGCTCTACATACATATCTGCAATTTTAGACATTGGATGTGCTGTTGCTGCTATATAATTAGACCTAGAAAGGTGTAACCTATAAGCTTCATTAGTAACTATTGCTTCAATGGCAAATGCTAAACTTTCTACATTAGTTGGTTCAAAAAACTCGCCTTTATAACCTTCATCTTTTACTAATAGTGCTAAATCTCCTAAATCTGGCATTACTACAGCTTTTCCGTAACTACCTGCTTGGTGCAAAACACCTGAGCTTCCGGTTGTAGATGTATATGGAAACACGACTACTGCACTTTCGTTAAAAAGTTTTGGAACCTCATGCTCTTCAACATAACCTGTAAATCTTACATTAGGCACGTGTTTATAATCTTCTTTTACTTTTGCTAAATAGCCAGGAACATTTGGATTATCTGTACCAGCTATAACAACTTCTAATTCTAGATTAGTTCGTTCTCTTACCAACTCAACAGCTTCAATCATACTTTCTACTTTTTTGTACGTACCAAACTTTCCAAAGGTCATAATTTTTAATGGTCCTGCTGGAAGTGTATAGTCTGGTTCTTTAGGTATTTCAAAGGTGCCATGCGGAATTAATTCTACATTTGGCGATAAGTACTTATATTCTAAAATATCAACATATTTCTGCATGGTTACGGCAACTGTATCTGCTTGCAAAATTAATTTGGTTAATGATGTACCTATAAACCCATAAATCTTTTGCATCAATGTATTAGACGTAAAACCTGCACTAGCTAAATCTACTTCTTCTAAAATATTATGTAATAAGACAATGGTAGGAATGTTGTTTAACTTACATACCAATGGTAACATTAATCCTAAAGCTGCCGGAATTTTTTTATCTCCAAACTTCATAAATTGTAAGTTAAACAATACACCATCTGGCTTTACATGTTTGATTGCTTTAGTAACAGAAAACAAATTTTTATAGCTGTTAAAAGACCAACATTCTTTTACAGTTACTTTACAACCAAACTCCTTAAAATCTATATCTTTTTCTGCCTCAGTTCTATCCGTTAATAACACAAGTTCTGTTACATCATCCTTTTGTCTTAACTGTTTAACTAAGTGATAAGCATATTCATTTAAAGTGACTTTACTTGGAGGGTAAGCTGTTACAATTGCTAGTTTCATACTCTTAGATTTAATTAATTACACTACAAATTTGAGCCTTTAAATGGCTGAATTTTAGAAATTTCGTTAAGTCAACTTTTACTGTAGACGAATGGACAGAAAGTGTCGATTTAATTTTAGAGCAATAAGTAACAAACTGAATTTCAACAAGAAACCTAATCTAAAAATCGCGTAAAAATTCAATCATATTGTATTTGAGAAGTCGCATCCTAAAAGAGATTGTAGCTAAAATAAATGGCAAAAAAATCCAATAACCTAATGCAGTTTACAGACCGCAATTAAATTATTGGATTTTATATAAAACTACCACATTGAGTGATAGCCTTAAGCGACTAAACTAATATGCTTAGTTAATTATGTTTATTATTAAGCAGAAGCTGTAGCAATACTTGTAGATTTCTTTTCTATTATAGAATTGAATGTTGCTAAATATAATTCAGCTATTTGCGACATAGGATGTGCTGTTGCTGCTTTATAATTTGTTTTTGCTAATTCTAATCTATAAGCTTCATTAGTAACTATAGCTTCAATAGCTTTGGCTAAACTTTCTACGCTTGTAGGCTCAAAAAATTCGCCTCTGTAGCCTTCATCTTTTACTAATAAAGCTAAATCTCCTAAATCTGGCATAACAACGGCTTTACCGTAACTACCAGCTTGATGCAGTACTCCAGAGCTTCCAGTTGTAGATGTATAAGGAAATACTACTACTGCACTTTCGTTAAATAAAATTGGAACTTCGTATTCTTCAACATAACCCGTAAATCGCACGTTTGGTACATGTTTATAATCTTGTTCAACTTTAGCTAAATAACCTGGTACATTTGGGTTATCTGTACCTGCAATAACTACTTCTAAATCTAAACCTGTAGATGCTCTTACAAGTTCTACTGCTTCAATCATACCTTCTACTTTTTTGTAAGTTCCAAATTTTCCAAAGGTCATAACTTGTAAAGGTCCTTCTGGTAATTTATAATCTGGTTCTGCTGGTATCTCAAAAGTACCATGAGGAATTAGTTTTACATTAGTAGCACCATATTTATTCTCTAAAATAGTTACATATTTCTGCATGGTTACAGCAACGGTATCTGCTTTTAAAATTAATTTTGTTAATGTTGTACCTATAAACCCGTAGATGCTTTGCATTAATTTATTTGAAGTAAAACCGGCACTTCCTAAATCTACTTCCTCTAAAATATTATGTAACAATACAATATTTGGAATTTTCTTCATTTTACAAACCATTGGTAACATTAAGCCTAAAGCCGCTGCGATTTTCTTATCGCCAAATTTCATGAATTGTAAATTAAACAATACAGAGTCTGGCTTTGTTTGGTTAATTGCTTTTGTAACTGATAGTATATTTTTATAACTATTAAAAGACCAACATTCTTTTATTATTATTTTACAACCTGCTTCAGTAAATTCAATATCCTTAGCACCTTCAGTTTTGTCTGTTAACAGAATTAACTCGGTTACTTTTTTGTTTTTTCTAAATTGTTTTACCAAATGATACGCATATTCATTTAAGGTCACCTTGCTTGGTGGATATGCTGTTACGATTGCTAATTTCATGATTTGATTTGTATTATGTTATTGATTATGTTAAAATATAAATGAGTATAAATTTTAAAAAAGCTAACCTTAGACACTGTCTTTTTTAGATTGTATTTGATCGTATTTAAAAAATGCTAACTGAATGACTAATAACAATAGCATAGCTATGATTTGCATGTGTACAACTTGTTCTAAATTATCATGATAGAATACCACCAATCCCATTTGAAGCATACCAAAGACACCAGAAATAACGACAGGAATATATTTATCTAATGATAAATAGTAATAAGCGAAAATATTTGAAATAGCAAACATAGACGTTGCAATTGCATACTGCCATAATAATGGTGCCATAGCGATATAGCTATCTCCAAATAATAAGGTAATAATAGTTTCAGGAAACAATAGGCAACCTATAATAATAGATATAGATATTGCTGCTATATAACCAACATATTTAAAAAGTGTAGGTGCTGTTTCCTTACCGTCTTTTTTTAATTGTACTACAGTTGGTAATAATAACATTACAAACATCCATGCAATAAAGTAGACAATTCTACCAATTAATGCTAAAGAGGCATATAAACCAGCGTCGTAAGGTTCAAAATAATGCTTCACCAAAAGAATATCACTATTGTTAATTATAATTTGGGTTAACTCATAAAATGCGGTTATAATAAAGAAGGTTTTTATTTCTTTAGAATGTGTTTCACTTAATACCAATGCTTTTTTAGAAATAAGCTTAGGAAATTTAAATGGAAATAAACCAAATACAAATGAAGCCAATATGCCAACTGAAATAACTACTGAAGATTGAATATTAAATAGTAATATAAGTCCTAATGTAATAAATAAACGACTCAACATTTCACTTTGATATGTAATAGATAAGGACTTAAATGCTTTCTTACCTTGAAACACACCACGATTTACACTCATTATAAAATAAAGCGGTACACCAAAGCCAAATACTACAAACATGTTAGAAGACGAAGTATTAAATAAACTTTGTAACTGACTAGCAAATGCTATTATAAGGATTCCCATTATACCACCTACTAAAAGTGAATTTTTATAAATTTTAGAAACGAAGCTATCAAAAATGTCATTTTCAAAAAGCACCGAAAATTTTGCCGTAACCAATTGAAAAGTCATGGCCGCAAAGCTCAGAACTAATAAAAAAGTGATTAAAACAGCCGCATCTGCAAATTGAGCTGGCCCTAAAACTCTTCCTAGAATTAAATTATATAAATAATTCCCTCCATTAACTGCCAAAACACTCAACATAAAAAGTTGTTCTGGTGTAATTTTTTTAGATTTTAAAATTGCTAAAATTTGCATGGCTTATTTTTAAAATTGTTACTTATTTTAATACAAATATCGAATTTGAAACAGTGGAGGGAGAAAAAATTTCGTTCAATAGAACATTGCTATAGACGAATGATATAACAATATCGACATGTTAAAACTAGTAGTAAAAATACGTACTCATCTGCTAAACTTAATTTATCGCAGGACTACATTTATTACATTTAATCAGGCAAATATAACACTTAATCGATAAAAAAATCAAATTTTTAGTATAATTCTTTCAAATTTATATTACATTTGTCTCTATAAATCAATACATTAAATCACAATTACCAAAAAAATCACCCCAAAAACACCTACTAAGATGATTAAAATACTTGCCATAGATGATCAGCAATTAATATTGCTGTCATTAGAAAAACACTTTAGCGATTTAGGCTTTAATATCCAATGCGCACAATCTGGCGAAGAAGGGTTAGAACTTTTTGACACCTTTCAACCAGATATCGTAATTGTAGATATTAATATGGATGGCATGTCTGGATTAGAAGTTGTAAAAAAAATTAGAAATGAAAAAAAATCAGATACTAAAATTTTAGTACTCTCTGGTAATACTCACGAGGACACAGTCATTGACGGATTTGATTTAGGAATTGATGACTATATGAAAAAACCAGTTTCCCTAAATGAGGTTACTGTAAGAATAAATAGAATATTTGGTATAAAAACCAATAAAACACAAAACAAAATAACTAAAGAACAAATGCTCCAAGAGCGTTGTGTAGGCGTTGTAATTCCTTGTTACAATGAAGAAGATAGGCTTTCTAGCAAAAAATTTTTAAAGTTTATTGATAGTAACTTAGGTTACCTATTATGTTTTGTAAACGACGGAAGTACGGATAAAACATTAGAAGTTTTAAACTCCTTAAGACAAGGACGAGAAAATAATATAATGGTCTATGACTGTGAAAAAAATGGTGGTAAAGCCGAAGCTGTAAGACAAGGTGTATTACATTTAGCACAGCAGTCTCAATTAGATTACATAGGTTATTTAGATGCCGATTTATCTACAGATTTTAGAGATTTTGATGATTTGGTAAAAACCATTGAAAATTCAGATTTTAAAATTGTTAGTGGCTCTAGAATGAGTAGAATGGGTGCCGACATTACCAAAGAATCTGCACGTGCAATTATTAGTAAAACCATAAACCTTATTATACGCACTATATTAGGTATGCCATTTAATGACACACAATGTGGTGCAAAAATTATGGATAAGGACATCGCAAATCTTGTTTTTAAAGATAAATTTATAACCCGATGGATTTTTGATGTAGAAATCTTCATTAGAATGCGAAAGCATTACGGAAAGCAAAAAGCAATTTCTTATATCTGTGAACAACCACTTAAGAGATGGATTCATGCAGATGGTTCTAAATTATCTATGAAAGATTCCGTTAAAATTGTTGGTCAATTAGGACAAATTGCCATCCATTACAGATAAAATAATTCAGAATTAGAAGTATAAAACTTTTTATAAATTACCAAATGAAAGTTTCTATAGTCCAGTAACCATTTACTGCAGATTAATGATTTAAACCTATTGGCTAACTTGCACTTGTAATTAATTAAACACATTATGTCTCTTAAAAAGTTAATATTTTTAATCGCGTTATTTATAGTACAGTGGATTTTCGCTCAAGATATGAAAGAAGGTTTTACCTATTTAGAAACCGGAAAATATGCAGAAGCTGAAACCTTTTTTAGTACCATATTAAAGGATTACCCAGAAAATAAAACAGCACGTCTATGTTACGGGCGTGCTATTGGTTTAAACGGAAAAGCTAAAGAAGCTTATAATTTATTTACAGAATTATTGGCAGACTATCCAAATGATTTTGAAGTAAAACTAAATTACGGAGAATCTTTATTATGGAATAACAATTTTACAGATGCTAAAGTTTACTATAATAGTTTAGTTGCTGAAGACCCAAATAGTTTTGCGGCACAATTAGGTTTTGCCAATACACTTTCTAACCTAAAAGAATATGAAAATGCCCTTAACGTTGTTAATACAGCATTAGAAGTTTCTCCAGGAAACCCAAATGCTTTAACATCAAAAAAATACATCTATTTAGGCTATGCATACCAAAACCAACAAGTGCAGAACTACGAAAAAGCCGAAGAACTCTTAAAGAAAAACCTAGTACTATTTGAAAACGATAAAGACACGTTATTAAATTTAGCAAACTTATATTTAATTTGGAATCAATTAGATAAAGCAAAAGAAACTTACAATACTTTAGCTGAACAACCAGACCACAAAATTATTGCTCAAAATGGTTTAGCTTTAGTAGAACATTTAAATAGTAAAGAAAAAAAAGCATTAGGTATTAGTACTGAAGCGTACCAAAGTCTAAGTGATAAAACAGATAAATCTATAGTACAGCAAACTACAGAACGTTATATACAAGCACTAATTTGGAACAAAAAATTTAATGAAGCCGCCACTTTAATTGATAATTTAATTATAGAATACCCAAACCAAAATTGGGTCTTATCCTTGCGTGCTACCCTAAATATTTATAAAAGTAATTTTAAAGATAGTTTAGACGATTACAACCAAATATTAGTAAACGACAGTACCTCTTTTGATGGTAACCTAGGAAAAGCAAACGTTTTAAAAGCGTTGGGATACACAGAAAATGCTTATGCATCTGCAGAAAACACGTTAAAGTTTTACAAAGAACAAAAAGATGCAACTAACTTTATAAATCAATTAGATAACAGTTTCGCACCTACTTTAGAGTCTAAAGCTGCCTATACGTTTGATAATGGTGATAATAATGCCTTTTCGTTTAGTAACAACGTTATTTTTCCGCTATCACTTAAATTCTCTTTATTAGGAAGCTATAATTACCGTACAACTAATAACTCAACAACGAATAATAGTGCAACCTCAAATGATTTGTCATTGGGTTTATCTTATAAACTTATACCAAGTATAACCTTCAAAGGAACAGCTGGTTTAACCTCTGCAAAGGCTGAAACAGATGATTACACACAATTATTAACTGACCTTTCCTTTAGTATTAAATCATTTAAACTACAATCTTTAGATGTGGGTTATAAAAGACAAATTGAAAGTTTTAATGCCGATTTATTAGACCGAGAAATAGTACAAAATAACTATTACGCTAATTACAATTTAGGCACAAACTTTAATTTGGGTTGGTTTACACAATTAATGTACACCTCACAAAACGATGGAAATTCTAGAAATTTATTATTTACATCGCTTTATTATAACCTGTTAGCAAAGCCATCAGTTAAAGTTGGTTTTAACTATCAACACATTACCTTTAAAGACCAATTACCAACCATATATTTTAGTCCAGAAAAATTTAATGCTTACGAAGTATTTGTCAATCTAATTAAAGATGAAGCCGCTGCGAAACCCAAAGAATGGTTTTACAATTTAACTGGAGCATTTGGTTACCAATATATAGAAGATGACCCCAAAATTACGGCCTACAGAATACAAGGTGCTTTTGGGTACAGATTCTCAGAACGAAGCATATTAAATATTTACGGAACTCGAAGTAATATTGCCTCTGCAACAGCTGCCGGTTTCACCTTCACAGAAATAGGCTTACGCTTTAAATGGCAATTTTTAAAGAAGGCTGTTTTTACGAGATAAACCTTAATACATAAAAACAAAAAAACACAAGCATCAACTTGTGTTTTTTTTTACTAAAACTATTCTATTATTTAAGCTCTGCTTGCTTTTATTGGGCAACCGATAGCTTTTGTTAAATTAATGGTTGGTTTTTCGCCAGCCTCTAATGCTTTTATAGCATCTTCAACATACTTTACTTTTACATCTTCAGGCGACTTAGAATTATCATCAATAGCACCTATATATTGTACTTTACGTTCGTGATCTAATAAAAATACATGAGGTGTTCTTACAGCACCATATTGAGGATAAATCTTCTGACCTTCATCTACTAAATATGCAAATGGAAATCCTTTCTCCTCTGCTCTAGTTTGCATTGCGGCATACCCTTCTTTTTCGTTTTCTGGACTATTTGGATTTATAGCAATTACAGGATAGCCTTGTGGAGCATAGGTATTGTGCAATTCAATTAAACGGTCTTCATATAATTTAGCAAAAGGGCATTCATTACAGGTAAAGGTAACTATGTAACCTTTAGCATTTTCTATACTCGCTAAAGACACCATAGAACCATCAACATTTTTTAAATTAAAATCTGTAGCAACATCTCCTATTTTATAACCACCAATTTCTTCTAATGTTTTGGTTTGCTCTGGGCTTCCTCCTCTCGGTGGTCCTTTTCTATCTCCTCCTGGAGGTGGTCCTTTACGATCACCTTTATGATGCTTTGCTTCTGGTCTAGGCGCATGACGATCTGGTTCTAATGTTGTTTCTTTATCGCTTCCTTTTTCTTTACAAGATACAAGTACTACAGCAGACAAGGCAATTATAGATAATGCTACACTTATTTTTTTCATATAAAATTTATTTTTTAAAAGTTCTATTTAATTCGGTTTCTAAATCTTCTAAATTCTCAAATGAGCGTTCATAAAACAAACGTTTCTCCTTATTGTATATTATTGTAAACGGAATAGCACCAGACCAATTAGAATCTATTTTATCGATCCAGGTATTTGAATCTGGATCATCTAAAATAACCACTTCAGAGGTTATTTTTTCATCTCTTAAAAATGGCTTTAACTTAACATCTATATCCTCAGGAAAATCCATACTAACCAAAAGTACTTCTACTTCAGGATATTTTTTAGCCAAAGCCTCTATATACGGTAATTCTTTTACACATGGCGCACACCACATTGCCCAAAAGTTAACCAAATATGTTTTATTAGAATCCGTATATAAGCGAGGTTCTAAACTATTAAAATCATATACTTCTATAACATCATTAACATTACTGTTTTCAGTTGCTATAGACTTCTCTTTTGTATTATTACAACTTAAGCAAGATGCTACTAATAAAACTAAAAACAGTATTTGCACTATTTTCTGAATTGGCATTGAAATTTTAGTATGGTTTAGTTAATAAGCTTTTAGACTTAACAAATTATGTAAGGTTTAATTGAATTATTAGAATTAAATGTTAAAAAAAGAAAAGGCAAAAGCTCTCGCTTTTGCCTTTTTACTATAAGGTATAGATTATGAGTTTACTTAATAATTAATTTTAGAGGACTAAAATTAGTCTGACTACTTACGATTTTACAAAAATATAAGCCAGAACTTAAATTTTCTTTACTTACATTAATATTATTTAAACCAGCAACGGCATCATAAGTTTTAGAATAAACCAGTTTACCTAACTGATCATACATTACAAATTGTACAGTTTCATTTTGTACTGTGGTAAAATTAATTGTTGCTGTTGTATGCATTGGATTAGGATATACTGTTAAGGTACCTAAATCTGAGTTATAATCATCAACCGATAATGCTCCATCTTGAGAAAAACGTAATTGACTTAAATTGAAATTCTTAGTTGTCATAGTTCCGTTTTCAGCTACCATTGTAAATACAATTGTAACTACATCATTTAATTCTGGTATATCTAAGGTATTGTTTTCTAAATCTTCAATAGCGATAGAAAACTCTTGTAATACACTTGTTAATGCTACAGTAGTCTTAAACTGCTGTTCCCAATTACTTATGCTTTCTTTTACAAAAGTGATTTCTAAATCACCAGTACCTTGAGCACTAAATTTAAACATGTCATAATCTGAAACATCTACGGCTTGAAATCTAGGCGTTAAAGCTCTATAAGCGGCAACGTAAGAATCTGTTGTTGCATTTAAAGTAACATTTCTTTCTATTGGAAAATCTGTAGCTTCAAAAGTGTTAGTATTGGTGGCTACTTCGTATAAACTTACATTAGTACCAGATTGAGAATCATCAATTCCCCAAGGACCGTCTGACATAAATAAATCATCTGGAGTTGCAATACCATCACCAATTCTAAAACCAATATCAAAAAGATTTCCTGTTTCTACTCTAATATTTGTAATATAATTACCATTTAAATTAATAGTAGAGTTTAAGTTTTGAAAAGGTTCTGTTTCTGTTGTTCTATAACCTGCATCAAATACAACACTTTGAGTACCGTTGGTGTTTACAATTTGTAAATCTAACCCTCCATCTGAATAGCCTCCACTTTTTACAAATACTGTTGGTGGTGTAGATAGACTGTATGTTGAAATTGGTTTTTCAATATTTAATAAATTTAAAACCTCTTCACCAAGTAAGTATAAATCATCAATAGAATTAGACCAAATTTGAAAATTGTAAAACGTAACATTCTGTTCGTACTGATCTAAATTCCAATGGCTTTCTATAGCAAAATTAGCATCATTATTTACCACTTTTGCCGATAAGCTTAAGACAAACTCAAATGTGCCGTCTTCATTTTTAATAATCGCTTTAATAAAAGACTGATCATTAATATCTATTGTAGAGACATTAACTAATTCTCCACCTAATAAACGATCGCAAATATATTTAGTATGTTCATAAACGCCATTATCCGTTTTTAAGGCTAATACTGACGCTACAGGACTACTATTTTTTAAGTAATCTACCGCATAAATTTCTGTAGCGTTTGTAATACCAATTAAATCTGAAGGCGATGCTTCTACAGCTTCATCTTCGTTAATAGTTGTTAAAGGAATAAAATCTTGTAATGTAAATCCTGAATTAGCAGATTTACTACCATAACTTGCTGTTCTTAATGCTCTTGGTGCAGTAGAGACATCAAATTTATATCCTGTTTTTGCTCTTTTAAAATTACGAGCATTTATTTGTTCTGACAATCTATTATTACTTTCTAAACCACCATTATTAGAGCTCGATGTTGGTGCAACAATCACCTCGCACATGCCAAAACCTGAACATGAAGGATCTTCACAATCTATTAATCCATCGCCATCATCATCAATACCATTATCACAAATTTCTTGTAAAACAGGAGCTGTTGGGCAACGAGCACCATCGTTACTTGCACTTGATGGCCCAAAAGCAAATAAGTTAGAATCAATATCTGCTGCTGTTGTAATAGTCTGTACAGATTGAATTACATAAATAGTACCTGTTTGGTTTGCAGAAATGTAGAAACGTCCTTCATTATCAAAGTAAACAGCGCCATAAGTATAGTTTAATCCAGATAAAATTGGTACTTCACCCAATGCTGTTGTTTGCCCATTATCTGGGTTAATACGATATAAAATATTTGAACTCTTAGCTACGGCATAAATTTGCCCATCTACAGCATTAAAAGCCCAATCATGTATATTGATGTTTTGAGATAAAGTACCTGTTGCCTGAAATTGTGTATAATTTTCAGATTCAGGGTTTAAGTCTACTTTATAATAAGTTGTTCCTCCACCTTTTAAATAATAAATACCAGTTGAACTTACATCACCAACATAGCGATTGCTATCAGGTAATTCATCTATGTAATAAGTTGTTGTTGCAAAATCATTTCCTATTCTTACAATAGTTTTTGCAGGCGTGCTTAAAGATCCCCAAATATATCCATCAGCAGGATTGTATGCTGCCGCATTAATACTACCTGGAGTAACATCAGCAGCTACTTGGTAAGAATTTCCTGAAGCTAAATCAATTGCATAAACGTCATTATACTGAAATAAATAAGCGTTATAATCGCAATTAAATGGATCATTTTGAGCTTGTGCTCCAATACTTAAAAATGCCAATAACATAATTAAGATGTGTTTTTTGATTTGGGTAATTTGGTTCATATCTACATTAAATTTGATTACGGAACAAATATATCTGATTATCAAGCGTTAAGAATAATTTTTCGTCAAAACCTACAAAAAAAGCCCTTCAATGACGCCTAAGTATCGTCAAACGGTTTTTAACTGTAAGATTTTTTTTTAAACACAAAAAAAGGTAAGAGATTTTTCTCTTACCTTTCATTACTACAGGCATTAATTTAGGGTTATGCATTATTCTATTTTAAGACGATAATATTTAAATGATTATAAACGGAATTTTATAGCATTCTATAGTTTTACAAAAATGTTTGTGAAATAGTATTTTCCATGTGTATCTTGAGAAGATGAAATACCAATTTCTGTTATATTTGGGTTTTCTATGTTTGCTCGGTGACCATCGCTATTTAACCAAGCATTAACAACCGATTCTGCATTACAAAATCCATAACCGACATTCTCTAACACTTTTTTAGCCTCTACCGCTTCAACTAAATTTTGAAATCTTACATAAAAGAAATCATGACTTACTGTTCCTTCATTAATCATGTATTGGTTATGTACAATAGATTCTCTAGTGGCTTCATTAAGCAATGTTAATGGTTCTAAGTTAATGGTGGTTCTATACATATTAATTAAGTCTAATATTTCAAAATCTATGGTTTTGTATTCTACCATAATTGATTCTGTATTATAGCTATCTAGAATTAAATTTTCATCTTCTACTGAACAAGAAAATATTAAAAGACTAGAAATCATAATTATTAAAATAAGGGATAATTTTTTCATGAGGGATTTTTTTATTCATGACAAAATTATGAGGTTTAGACACTGGTTTTTAAGTTATTCGATTAATACAAAGGAGTCTATAGACCAATGGCAATTATATAGACACAAACGGATTAAGATAAAACAGGCGCAAAAAAAAAGGTAGCAAGCGAACTTACTACCTTAAATTTAACATAAATCAATAACCATTAATCAGATGATTATACAGCAAAGATACATGTATTATAAAGTGATTGAATATTATTTCGTTGAATGATACTTATAGCAAGATGAAATACGATTAAATATAGACGAATAGAATTCACTTACATTAATAATTTTTATAAAAAACACCTGTATAAGCTGTATACAAAGGAGTTTATTAATTTTATTAAACTGTAACTTACAGTAAATTAAGACGTTTCATTAATTCTGGTCGGTTAGAGCGACTTACCGGAATTACATCTTTTTTAATAAGTACACTATTATCTTCTATATCAATAATTTTATCAACATTAATAATATAAGAACGGTGAATTTTTAAGAATAAATCTTTTGGAAGTTTTTCTTCAATCTTTTTTAGTGTTGAATGCACTGTATAATTTTTATCTTCGGTTTTTACTTGTATATAATCGCCTTTTGCTTCTACCAAGTAAATACTTGGTATATCAATTTTTATTAAACGTCGGTCTATATTTACATACAAATCGTTACCAGAGGATGTTTCTACCTGCCCTGATGATTTACTGTCTGTTGACACTGTTTTAGTTGACTTAATTGCCTCTGCTTTATCTATAGCTTTTTTAAAACGTTCTGGTGTAATTGGTTTTACTAAATAATCTACAATACAGTCGTACCCAAATGCTTGAATTGCAAAATTAGGATCAGATGTTGTAAGGACTATTTTTGGTGGATTTTTAATAGTGTCAATAAAATCGAAGCCTGTAAAATCTGGCATGTGAATATCTAGAAATATTAAATCTACCTCGTTATGATTTAAATATTTTATGGCTTGGAGTGCGTTTGGAAATTCCTCTAATACATTTATACTTGGTACTGTTGAACATAACTGGCCTATAATAGCCCTAGCTGTTGCCTCATCATCAATTATAATACAATTCATAAAAATCTTATATAGTCTCTAAAAATTCTGTCATGATTTGAAGAATAGCTTCAAACTCAATTCTCCCCTCAGTATTACCGTCTATAAGATTATTTTCATAATCTACCGCTACATCATAACTTTTTACGAGGCCTAAAATACTAATTTTATGTTTAAGTTTATGAACGTTCTCTGCAGTAAGTGTATAATTTTTAGCTTCAATATTAGTAAAATAGATGGATTTCTCTTCTGGAAATTCTTTTTTAATTATGGTGATTAACTTTTGCTCAAAGGCTTTATCTCCACCAGACATACTGTGAATGTAAGAAAGATTAGGTTGTTCCATTGGGTTGTTTTTTTAAGGTAAAGAAGAATGTGGTGCCTTGGTGCAATTTTGAGGTTAACCAAATTTTTCCGCCGTATAAATCTACAATTTTCTTTACTATTGAGAGGCCAATACCTGTTGATTCAATATTGTGTTCTAATTTTTCGAACGTTTTAAATATTTTTTCAAAATAAACTTTATCGATTCCTTTACCATTATCTTTTATGGCAAATTCCCAAAATTTAGCTTTATCTTTTACTGAAATTTCTATAAGTCCTTTTTCTTTATCGTTATAGGTGATTGCATTTACTATAAGATTTTGAAAAAGTTGTTGTAATCTATATTTGTCACCTTTAACAATTGGTAATTTAGACTTTTTAATACTAATGTGTTGAGGTGTTTCTATTATGTTTAGGATATTATTGATAAGATTATTTAAGTCTACATCGTATATTTCTAATTGGTTTTTGCCTATGGTTGAGTATTCTAAGATTCCATTAATTAAGGCTTCCATTTTACCTACATTAGTCCTTATTAAATCTAGTGTTTTATTTCCATTAGTATCAAAGGCATTATTGTAATCTTCCTTTAACCAAGTGGTTAATGTGTCTATACTACGCAGTGGAGATTTTAGATCGTGAGAAACCATATGTGCGTAATCGCTAAGCTCTTGGTTTTGATAAGCCAATTCATTTAAAAGTTTTTCTTTTTGTTTATTCATTTCAATAATCTCTTTGGTTTGATTATCTATGAAATCTACTAAATCTGTACTTTTTAAGGCAACTGCATCTGCTTTTTCTTCTTCTTTTAAATTATAAAACTTTAGTGTGTTAATTACATCTCTAAGTTTCTCTATTAGCTCTTTTTGTTCTTTTGCTTCTTTTTGTAATCTTGTATTTGCGGCATATAGTTCCTCAGAGCTAATTGACATAGCTCTTTGAATCATAGCGGATTGTTCATCGAAATTATTGTAGGAACGATCAACAGCTTTGAGAAAAGTTTCTAAATTTTTGTCAGTTTTTAGTTCTTCACTTAAATATTTACGTATTTGCCGTTTAAGTAAAGAATTCATTATTCACTAATTAGGGTTATTGTCATGGTTTGGTTGTGTAGTTGACATGACATTTCTCCATGAAATGGTGCTATTTCACCGTAAGAATAAAAACCACTTATTGTTGTATTTTCTCCTAAAATTTCTATAACCTCATCTATTTCTTCTTCAACACGTTGATCTAAAACTAATTTTCTTCCTATACAACTTACTAGTATAGCAACCTCTGGTTTGTGTTCTCTATATTCTAAGGCTTGTCTTGCTGCACGCTCTGATGCATTTGCAATGTTATCTACATTGGTCATCATGAGTTGTACTTGAGAGTTTTCTTTAATGTCTCCTGCTAAAATTACAGAATTTTCTTGTTCATCTATATTTAAAATAGATCTTACTATAGATTGTTTTTCATCTACAGATTTTACGTTTAAAGGGTACAATAATGCTGCTCCAGGAAGGTCTTTTGCTTTATCTCCTAAATATTTTTTATATAAGTCTAAGGCTGGCTGGTTGTCTAATTCATAAAGAATGTTTCCTTTAGATTTTGTTACTATTCGTTCTGGGCCAAAAGGTGTCCATCCTCCATGTATTGAAAACGAAATTTCTAAGGAATCTCCATAAAAACCAATGGCTACTATTTCACCTTCTTTTGGGTTTTCATTGTAAGATGCTAGTGTTTTTTCAAAACGTGTATCATCGCCACATAAGCCTCCTGTTATTAGCAAATTGTCTTTGTTTTTTGAACTCATACCATTGGTAAGTTGGCTTCCGTTGATAAAACTCCCTTCTGATACTACAAATACATACTTTAAGTTTTCTTCTGGTAATTGATTTATTATATCTAAACCTGTTTTATAACTGTCTAAATCTGTATTTAAAACATTACTAGTTTTAATTATAAAACTACTTTTTTCAAATTCCATAGCCGTAATCGTTATGCTATTTTCATTAACAGTTCTTGATGAAATTTCTGCACATGCCGATCCAAAAACGATATGACCATCTGGAAATAATGATTTTATTTCGTTGTAAATATTAGCATCTTCTAACATAAAACGGTTACCAAAAACCAACACTAATGGGTTATTTAATTTTTGATTTTCACCTAAATAGGTCCAATCTTCATTATTATGTTTTATTAATTGTACTGTTTTCATAATTATTTTTTAAGGGTAAAATAAAATTTGGTACCTATATTTGGCTCACTCTCTAACCAAATTTCACCTTCGTGCAAATCCACAATTTTTTTAACTATTGACAATCCAATACCAGATGAATCTTTTCTTTTATTTAAAGAATGAAAAATCTTAAAAATTTTATCGTGAAATTGTTTTTCTATTCCTATCCCATTGTCTTTTATAGAAAACTCAAAATATTCTTTTTGTTCTTTTACATTTATTTCTATTAAACCTTGTGGTTTATCTATAAATTTAACCGCGTTACTTATTAAATTTTGGAATAGTTGCTGCAACTTAGTTCCATCTCCTTTTACTACGGGTAATTCACTGATAATGTTAACTTTAATATGCTCTGGTATATAAAGAATTTTAATAAGTTCTTGTAGAACTTCGTCTAAATTAACGTCTGTTTTCTCTTTATCTTCCGCTCCTACACTAGAGTATTCTAGTATGTCTGTAATGAGTTGCTCCATTTTTTCTAAGGTAGTTTCAATGTGGGCAAAGTTTTGCATACTTACCTCATCTAATTTACCTTTATTATCTTCTTTCAACCAATTAACTAGCGCATTTATACTTCTTAAAGGAGATTTTAAATCGTGTGACACTATATGTGCATATTCGTGTAACTCATCGTTACTTTTTTCTAGTTTGAGTAATAAGTTTTCTTTTTGAAGCTGAAGATTTTTAAGATCTGTAATATCAAAGCTAATACCTATAGATCCAATCATTTCTCCATTTAAACCATAATTGGGTGCACCACTAATTAACCAATATCTTATGTCTCCACTTTTGGTTTTTACTCTAGCCTCATATGCAGTGCTTTTTCCTGCTCTACGTTCTAAAGTTTTTTGGTGTACTAATTCTTTATCTTCTTCTGAGGGTAAAAATTCTTTTGCAACTTGGCCTAATAATTCTTCTTCTGTGTAGCCAATCATTTTACAGAAGCTTTGATTAGACATTACAATTCTTTCATCTCTATCTAATTCAACTAGACCTAGATGCATATTTGCAATAATACGACTGTACTTTTGTTTTTCGGCCTCAATAGCTTGTCTATACTTGTTTTCTATGGTTATATCTCTAATAATACCTTGGGCTGCAACAGGTTTATTATCTTCATTGTATATTAAGCTAGCATTAACCTGTGTTGTTAAATACTTACCTTTTTTTGTTTTAAGTTTTACTTTAAAATCTGTTACATTACCCTCAGACATTAAGAGCTCAAAGGTGCTCATTATGTTGTCTATTTCGTCCTTAGATGTAATAGAAAAAAGGTTAAATTCTTGGTTTTCTGCAGTATAACCTAGCATATCTTCTGCGGCCTTGTTCATTTTTAGAACATTGCCCCATAAATCCATAACAATATAGGCGTCTATAATATTCTCAAACACACCTTCTAGCTCAGTGGTGCGTTCTTTTACTAATTTGTGTAGTTTAGAATTAGATTGTTTTAACTCTTGCGATATATCATATAACTCAGAAGATTTTTGCTCAAGAATTTCTTCTGCAGCTTTACGAGCAGCTTTTTCTCTTTTTAAAGCTCTTTTATAGACTTCTATGTCTTCTTGACTCATTATTTTTTCTCAATAAAAAATCTTACTTCTGTACCTGAATCATTTATTTTTTCAAAAGAAATTTCAACAGGTGTTTTAAACAATTTAAAAGTTTCTAACATCAATCCTTTACCTAACATATATAAGGCTCTTTCAGATTTATAGACCAATGTCATTTTATCATCGGTTTTTTCTTCGAGTACAAACGTAGGTAATTGGGCTTCTGGATAAATTTTTTGTACTTCTACGTGTATATGATTTTCTATAGAAGCCAATAAATTCATTGGGTCTTTGTAGTGCTCAACTAAATTTGGGTGCGTTTTAATTAACGCCTTAAAAAGGTGCTCTGAGTAGACCATAAGCAAATCGTCTACAGAGATATTTGTGTTTTCGCTTAAGTGCGAAATTAATTGTAACATTTCTGAAAACTCATAAGTCCCTACAGCAGTATAAATTCCGTTTGATTCTAGTTTGGATTGTTCAATAATCTCATCAACCATTGCCAAGCCAAACTTTTCTTCAACTAAATCTAAGAATTCTGTAAAGATTATGCCTTTCATTATGCCGTAATTAACTCATTCATGCTCCAATATGCTAATAATTTTTCAATTTTGGAAACATAATCTTCATATTTTAACGGTTTTAGCATATATCCTGCTATACCTATTTCAAAACAAGACAATAAATCGCGTTTATTACTAGATGTTGTAAGAATCATTGTTGGTATATACCTCAAACGCTCATCATTCTTAAGTATTTTTAAGAATTCTATACCGTTAATTTTAGGCATATTAAGGTCTAATAAAATGATATCTGGAAGATTGTCTTTTTGCTCTAAAAGTTTTAAAGCATCTTCTCCATTATTGGCTTCTGTAATCTTATGGTTTAGTTGAAGTGAATTAATTGCTCTATTGAATTTCATTACTTCAATCATATCATCTTCAATCAGTAAAATGTTAAGGGTCTTCATGGATAATCATTTAAAATATTATACAAAAATATACCAATCATTTTCATGTAATTATTTAATTCGGTTAGGAGGTATTATCTATCGTCGGATGGTAGTTTAGTATCGACGAATGGTAAAATGGCCAAAATTCACTTAAGCAACTAATCTAAAATCACTGCTTAACAAGTTTGTAGCCTTAAGTGTAGATAATTGAGCTTCTAACTTAATTTTATTAAATTCTTGAAGAAATTCTAAAGAGCATTTCTCTAGAGTTTTGTCTTCTAAATACATTTCAAATTCAGATATAAATTCTAATTGTTTAAGGTTTTTATTAAGTAATAAACGTTTATTGTCTATTGCTGTATTTTCTAATTCAGAAATGCGATTTTTAGTTAACTCTTTTCTATTTAAATAGTCATTAGTTATTTTTTGCTTTTGAATGCTAGATTTAAAGCAAAAGAAAACGCATAGGTGTCCTAAAAAGAATATTGTCAAAACAAATAAAGTAGTCATAGTATTGAGGATTAAATAATTACACTACAAAATTACTTTATATTACAAGTGATATTTTTATTTTTCGGCGAGTGAACTTTTTGGAGCGATGAATGGAGAGAATTATTCTTTAAATAAAAAGAGTGTTAAATTAAAAAACACTAAAGACTATCTCTCAGGCGTTTAGGCATTCCTTTAAGTACCATATCATAGGAATGGTCTATTAATTCTTTTATAAAATTTTGAGAGAGTTCACCTGTTTGTATGTACACACTATTCCATAGTTTTTTATGCATATGATAACCTGGTTTTATACTCTCATATTCAACACGAAGTTCTTGTGCGTAATCTGGATTGCATTTAAGATTAATAAAGCCCTCACCGTTTTCCCATCGCTTTAAAGAGGCTAATGCAAACATTTTACCTAAGACTTTAAATACTAATGTATCATTGTCAAAAGGGAAGTGTTCTGTGACAGCCTTTTTATTAATACAGTAATTTCTAAAATCTTCTATATTCATAAGATATAACTACATAAAACTTTATTTTTCTAACAACTGTGTGTCTTGCTTACCTTCTATTTGCAGTGCAGTATAATCTAGTTTCCAACCAATGGTCTCAACTAAATTTTCTATGAGATGAATCGCTTCTAAAGCTTCTTGCCTAGCAATATTATATAAACCACTTTCTGGAATTTTATCCATAATATGTGCTTTTGCTTTTGTACTAAGATCTGTTAAATCTGAAGCATCAAATTTATTAAACATGCCATCTTGCTTATCATAATAATTAATATTAGTCTCTATAGATAATACTTCTGGTTGCGGAAAGTGTGTTAAATTTACCGTTTTAGTTTTTGGGTTAGATGTCATATTCACTTTACCCAAATCAAAACCAACATGTGCTTTGGCATTAATAACAACTAATGCTTTTTTTCTACTCGAAATAAGTTTTAAGAATTTCTCTTTAACATCTTCGTAATGGTATATTTCTGCAAAATCACCTTCTACTGTAACAAATTTACAAACACGTTTTATCTTATCTAATATTAATACGGATTGTTCATTAGCAACTTTTTTTGTTTTCCATTGTTTATATATAGTTACAAGTCCTAAGGTTACAAGTATACTTATAATGATTATAAAGAAAGTTTCCATTTATTAAATTTTATTCTACTTTTTACTATGTGACACCACGCTCTTTTTATTGTCACATCATCGCTATTTTGTATTTTAATTATCTAATTTTTCTAAATGAGTGTTTTTAAAGTTGTTTAAATACTTAAATCCGTAACCAAAGACTCTATCTATTGAAGCATGAGAAAATAATATTATACCTATTAGCTTTAATGTATTTATATCTAAATTTATACCAATAAGATAAACTAATATTGCAATGCCCTTATGATGAAATAAATTATAACTTACACCTCCTATTTTGGTGCTATATAGATAACCTAAAGCACCAATATCTGGCAATAAAATTAATCCAAAAAACCACCACCAACTTATTCCTAGTAAACTAAATAGATATAATCCTAGTATAAACAGCATTAATTCTTCTAGCCTTAAGAGGGTTTTCATAACCTAGTTTAGTTTAAAATTTTGTACAATATAGGTTTACTTGGACTAGCATCATTCTCAAAAGGCGCTATCTGCAGATTTAGCATGTAATTACCATCGTCTATTTTATTAGACACGTAAATAAATTCAGTAATTGTGGCATCTAACCTAAGTTTCCCACTGGTATTCCAAAAGGCATTATGTGCTAATAATTCTCCACCATCTTGCTCTTTATCCACACTTGGCAGATCTATAAGTAGATGCTTAACACCTTTAGCTTTTAGATATTCTGCAGCTTCCACCTTCAAGTAGGTTGGATTTGTGTTAGAGTATTGCCTAGATAATTTATCACTTGTATTTGGTATAGTTCTAATTATTACAGCCTCTCGCTTTTTATTACCTAAAGCAAACTGTAATTGCTTTTTAGAAATCACATAATCATCGCCTAATTTTTCTGGTGCAACCGTTATTACTTCCGCTAAAAAGAAAAACTGGGTTAAATGTTTATTTATAGAATAGACTTTTTCTGTTATATGACCAACTGTTTCTGTATGCGTTCCGTGTGAATGCGGATTAAAGTTAATGGTGTTGAAATTGACAACAGCCCCTTTTTCTACACTTATAGTATCGCCATCTATCACTTCTGGCTCAATTTTAGGAGGCCCAATGTACCATGCGTTTACATTAGAGGCATCGCCTTTTATAGGCATTGAAATATCTAAAGGTTGAGATAAATCTATTTTTAATTTTCTTGATTTGTACTGTATGGTTGTTAACACGTTTAGTTAATTTTAAATAGTTCTGATGCTATACCATCACATAAAAATTGGCCTTTTTTAGTGACACGTATGTGCTTATCTTCAATATACAATAATTGTTGATTTATAAAAACTTCTGCCTGCTCAATTAAATAATCTTTGTAGTTTAAACCAAAGTCGTTTTCTACTTTTTGTATAGAAACACCCCAAATAGTTCTTAAACCTGTCATTATATACTCATTATATTGGTCCGTTTGTGTTAAGGTTTCAATTTCTATGGGTAGTTCATTTACGGCTAATGCTTTTATATATTTTGAATTGTTTCTCACATTCCAGCCACGTTGCTTGCCATTAAAAGAATGTGCCGAAGGACCAATACCTATATAAGATTTTCCTTGCCAATATGCCGAATTGTTTTTACTAAAAAAACCCTCTTTTCCAAAATTAGACAACTCATAATGTATAAACCCTGAAGCTTCTAATTTTTCTTTTAACAAATGAAATTGCTCATGTGCTTGCTCGTCATTTACATCTTCTATAACACCTTTTTTTATAAACGACGCTAAAGCTGTTTTTGGCTCAACCGTTAACGCATAACTCGAAATATGAGGCACACCAAAACTTAAAGCCATGTCTATATTTTGTATCCATTGTGCATTTGAAGCACCAGGAATTCCATAAATTAAGTCTAATGAAATATTACTGAAATGCTTTGTAGCTTCCTCTAGACAAGCTTTTGCTTCGGTTGCATTGTGCGCACGATTCATCAATTTTAAATCGGCTTCAAAAAAAGATTGAATACCAATTGATAAACGATTGATTCTACTTTTAGATAATTTAATGATTCTATCTACAGATAAATCATCCGGATTTGCTTCTACTGTAATTTCTGGATTCTCTGAAACTTGATAATTGTTATAAACCGTATCGATTAAAAATTGCAACTCCTCATTTGTTAATAAACTTGGTGTTCCGCCTCCAAAATAAATGGTTTCAACGTTTGTGCTTTTAAATTCGTCTTTTCTGAGTTCTAATTCTTTAGTTAACGCATTAATAAGTTCATCTTTTTTCTTCAGTGATGTTGAAAAATGAAAGTCGCAATAATGACATGCTTGCTTGCAGAATGGTATGTGTATGTAGATGCCACCTGAAGCCCCTTCTAACTTCCCCAAAGGGGAAGAATTCTTACGCTTACGTTTTGGTTCAATTATCATTAGTCATTATTTTCCCCTTTGGGGATTAAGGGGCTTATTAACACGTCCTTCATTCTGCTTAACAAAAGATGCCCAACCAGAATAACTTTTACCAATCTCAACCCTACCTTCATTATAAAAATGACAAACGGCTGCTGCCAAACCATCCATAGAATCGAGATTTTTAGGTATGGTTTTTAGCCCTAGTATACTTTGTAACATTTTAGCCACTTGCTCTTTACTTGCATTTCCGTTTCCGGTAATTGCCATTTTAATTTTTTTAGGCGCATATTCTGTAATGGGTACTTCGCGAGATAAACCTGCTGCCATGGCAACACCTTGTGCACGTCCTAACTTAAGCATACTTTGTACGTTTTTTCCATAGAAAGGTGCTTCAATTGCTATTTCATCTGGATGATAGGTGTCAATTAATTCTACAGTACGTTCAAAAATGAATTTTAACTTTAGATAATGGTCCTCGTATTTTTTAAGCAAAAGCTCATTAAGTTGCATAAACTCCATGTTTTTGCCAATCACTTTTATAAGCCCAAAACCCATAATGGTTGTACCTGGATCAATGCCTAATATTATTTTTTCTTTTTTCATGTAATTAATCACAATATTGGCACCCACTCAAGGTAACTGCCAAACCAAAGGTAAGGTTAAAAACACTTCCATTAAACGCACCTAAACCTGAGAGCACAGGGTTGTAATCATCTAAAGAGGTAACACCATAGATATAAGCAACATCTGTATAAACAGCTACTTTTTCGTTAATGGCATAATGGAATTCTAAACCGGCAAGTAAATTTAAAAACGTCTGTTTATTATCTCTCAATGTCCCTAAAGGCTTAGCAAACGAAACACCAGGACCAGCATGCACAACTGTACGCATACGTGTTGGTAAAAAACCGATATAATTAGAAGGATCAAATACAAATTGTGCATTAATGCGTGAGTAATTTATTTTAAATTCTTCTGAATCACCTGCGTTTTTAAAACGGTTAAAACCAAAATCTAATTTAGCACCATATTGCCTAGTAAACATATGTTGCACTCCCAAATTAACGGTAGGAAAGTTTACGGTTTGTGCCGATGACCCTGTTATAAATCCATCTTCTGTTGGGTAATTAATACCTACAGCAAACAAAGCTTTCCACTTTATATTATCCCGTAACTGAGCTTGGCTATTAAAGTTAATGAAAACAATAAAAAAAAAGAATAGGTATAGTTTAAATTTGTATTGCATCTCTAAGATTTTGATTTTATTTGCAGTATAATTGTTAATATGCATTACAAAACTAAACAATTCTTCTTTTTACTAATTAAGTTGAGCATTGTAGTTGGTGCATTTTATTTTATTTATTCTAAAATCATTGAAAATGAAAATTTGAAATTTCATGATTTTGTTTCAATTTTGAATAAAAACAATGTTTTTTCAACAAAAAACATCATTTTTTTAGTCTTTTTAAGCTTTTTTAATTGGTTTTTAGAAATCTTGAAATGGCAAAATTTAGTAAAAACCGTTCAACACATTTCTTTTAAATCTGCAACTATTCAAAGTTTAGCAGCGCTAACAACATCATTAATAACACCTAATCGTATTGGTGATTATGGCGCAAAAGCCATGTATTACATAAAGACTTTAAGAACAAAAATTGTACTACTTAATCTGCTTGGTAATGTTGAGCAAATGTTTATTACAACGCTTCTCGGCTGTATAGGTTTATACGTATTTTCCGTTACCTATTCTCTTAATATTAATTATTATAAAATTGCATATATCGCTATTATAATCGCAGTGATAGGTTTAATAAGCCTAATAGCTTTAAAGCAAATACAATTTAAAATAAAAGGTTTTTCAATAGCCTCTATAGTTACGTTTATAAAATCAGTTTCTTTAAAAACGCATTTAATAACATTAATATTGTCATTACTTAGATATGGTGTTTTTTCATTTCAATTTTACTATATGTTGCAAATGTTTGGCTTAAACATAAACTATACTAGTGCTATGACCGTAATTACAAGCATGTATCTATTGGCCTCTGTTATCCCAACTATGGCAATTTTAGATGTGGTAGTAAAAGGTGGTATTGCTGTTTTTTTATTTACTTATCTTGGCTTAGATGAGCTGAGTATTTTATCTATAACCTCATTAATGTGGTTGCTTAATTTTGTATTGCCAAGTATTATTGGCGGTTATTTTGTGCTTAATTTTAAACTTCCAAAATCAGTTGCAGCATGATAACCATTTTAGCAATTTCCGCTATCCTTATTTACTTATTTGTAATTAGCATACTAATTTATGGTTTTGACAAAGTAGAAGAATTTAGACTTCAAGATTTACCTGCAAAAACAAAATTCTCTGTTATCATTCCGTTTAGAAACGAAGCTAAAAATCTTCCAAAATTATTAGAGTCTATTGCTCTCCTTAATTATACTCAATCTCATTTTGAAGTTATTTTAGTTAATGATGATTCTGAAGATAATTCCATTAAGGTTATAGAAAACATAATAACCACAAAGTTATTTTCTAAAATAGCTATTAAAATTATTGAAAATAATAGAATCTCAAATTCACCAAAAAAAGATGCGATTACCTCAGCCGTTTCTATAGCTGAACACCCATGGATTATTACCACAGATGCAGACTGTATTTTACCTACATATTGGTTAGATAGCTTTGATGAATTTTTACAACTAAACAACACCAATTGTATTGTTGCACCAGTTACTTACCATGGCAAACTATCTTTTTTTAATCGCTTTCAAACTTTAGATTTTTTAAGCTTACAAGGTGCTTCTATTGGAAGTTTTGGAGTTAAAAAACCTATGCTTTGCAATGGTGCCAATTTTGCTTATTTAAAATCGCAGTTTAATGTTTTAAATGGGTTTAAAGGTAACGACGCCATAGCGAGTGGAGATGATGTTTTTATGCTAGAAAAATTCTTAAACAATGACGCTAATAAAGTTCATTATTTAAAGTCTAAGAAAGCTATAGTTACCACAAATCCTTCAGAAAATTTAAAATCACTATTTCATCAGCGTATGCGTTGGGCTTCAAAAACGAGTCAATTACAAAGTTGGTTTACAAAAATTGTAGGTTTGATTATTATTTTGGGCAACTTAACGTGTTTGGCATTACTTCCTTTAGTACTTACCAATTTAATATCTAGTAAAATTGCCATCACACTTTTTGTAATTAAATTTTGTATTGATTTTCTACTCCTTTTTAAAACCTCTAGATTCTATAAACAAGAAGCGTATTTACTATCCTTTATAGTTTCTAGCGTAATCTATCCCATATTTAATATTAGCGTATTCTCACTATCTCTCTTTAAATCATATAATTGGAAAGGCCGAACATCCAATAAATAAATTTTTAAAGTTTTTCGTCTTGTAATTTTAAATATGAAAATGATGATAAAACTAATTAAGAAGGCTTCTCTTTTAATATGTCTCTGATTATTATTGTTGTTATTGCAAGCGTAGCAAAAACGTTTCTATAAAGTGCTAATCAATTCTTACTATAACAGGCAATTCAAAAACTGTAGTTACTTGTTGCCCTCTTTTAATAGCAGGAAAAATTTTAGGAATGCTTTTTAAGCTTTCGCGAAGTAAGCTATCTATTTGTGGAATTTCTCTAAGTGTTTCAGGATGTGCAATTATAGAATCCACCTCTAAAACACCTTGTTTATCAATTACAATATTCATTTTAATAGTATCAAAAACATCATTAGCAACAACTATTTTTTGCGCTTCTAAATAGGAATTAACTCCTGCTATTAATGTATTTTGAAAACATATTTTGCTCTCTTCTTTAGCTGTTATGGTTTCACAACTTGTAAATGTAGGATAGGTATCTACATCATTCCAATTAAAAGTTTGCAGCTCTTCCTCAAGTATATCTTCGGGAGTAACTTTCTTCTTTTCAAAATAATTGCAAGATGTTGCAAAAAGCAAGATTAAAAGACAAACAATTCGGTTCATTTATAGAATTCTGATAGCGAAAAGTACGAATATTTATTGAAAAATAAGATAGAACGCTTCGCTTTTAGAATCAATAACTTAGACAGTATTGTTAACTATAATTAACCAATGACATTTTATTTTTTTTCTAGAAATTTTTCGTCCTTTAGTTCTTTTAAGCGTTTTTCTGCAAAAGCTTTAAAATAACTTTTCTTATGCTTTTCAATAAACTGCTCATACAAGGCTATTTTACTGTCTAAATCGCCATAATATTCGTCTTTTGTTCTCAATAAAAAGAATTCAGACATCATATTGCTTGGGTCTTCTTTTAATGATTTTTTAAAAGCCTTAATTGCTTCCGCATATTTTTTCTGACGGTTTAAAATAGTACCAAGCGTTTGATATTCTTCTGTAAGGGATTGATCTTTTATAAACAAGGCTTGTTTTATATAATTTTCAGCTTGTTCATAATCTTTAATTTTCTCATAATAATTACCAATAATATACATGGCATTAGCATCATAAGGGTTGTATTTTAAAGCCTGTTTTCTGTGGTAAATAGCATCTTGGTAATCTGAATTTTGAGCATAACTTAGGCTTAATTTTTCATGTATAAATTCTGATTTCTCCCCTAAATCTAACAGTTTATTAAACCAAACTACAGCATGTGTATAAAACTCTTGGTGATAATAGGTTTGTGCCTTTAGACTAATAAGCTCAACATTATTTTCATAATTTTCTAAGCCTTTATCTATAAAACCATGTGCTTCTTTAAAATTCCGTTTTATTAAATGTTGTTTCGCAATTTTAAAAATAGCTTTTTGATGTGTATCATCTAAATTAAAGGTTTTATTAAACTGTTCTATAGCCAATGTATCTCTTTGTTTCTCTAATACCAAACCCAATTCATAGTAATAATTAGGATTTACACTATCCATTTTTATAAGACTTGAGAATAATTCATTTGCTTCAGCATACTTTTTAGATCTTACTAATAGTTTAGCATATTCATATTGAATTAAAAGATTCTCTTTATTAGCTTCTACTGCTTTTTGATAAAAATCTAAAGCTTTTTCATAATTACCAATGGCTATATAAGCTTTTGCAATATCGTCATAAACGTTATCTAAATCTTCTAATGATTTATACGTTTCAATAGCTTTAGAGAACTTACCATTGCTATAAAAATTGTCTGCTTTCGCTTTTGTGTTTTGAGCAAGTATAGAGCAACTCATTACCATATAAAAAAGCCATAAATAATATTTCATAAGCGCTGATATTTAGTCTGTTTTGTTTCCAACAAATTGAAGCATTATTGGTAATGAATAACGTACATCTATAGCTTTACCTTTATGTTTTGCTGGTGTAAATTGAGGAAGTAATGCTATAACTCTGTTTGCTTCTTCATCTAATTCAGGATGTGCACTTTTCGCCTCTATATTTGTAACATTACCAAATTCATCAATTATAAAATGAGCATAAATTCGTTTCCTACCAGCAGCTAAATTGGTGAATTTATGAGCACTCATATTAAATTTTTGAACAATAAATTTATTAATAGCGTTCACTGTGCAATCACGTTGTTCTGTTGTATCTGAAATTGAATTACAGTCTGGAAAAACTGCTGGAGAATCCACTTTATTAAATGGAATGTAAATTAACTCTCCATTATCTGAGGATTGATTATCTTTAGTATTATTGTCTCCCTTCACTTCAAAAACAATAGGAATAGAAAATGGAACCACTACAGCTTCGCCTTTTTGTTTACCTGGCACAAATTGCGGTAATGTTGCCACAACACGTTTTGCTTCTTCTTCTAATGCTTTGCTAGGACCTCTAGCAACAATATGACCTACTTTCCCTTCTTTATCTATTTTAAATTGAACAAAAATCCGTTTTTTACCAGGCGATAAGCTATCTGCTATACTTGTATTAAAGTTTTTGCCTATATGTTTGTTTACAAAAGCATTAAAACATTTTTTTCGTTCTTTAGTGCTTTCTAAATCTTTACAGTCTACTGTTGTTGGTGTTTCCTCTACTACTGAAAAAGGTACTTCTAAAACCTCTACCTCTTCTTTTATAATTTCTTCGCCATCATTTGAAACATATGAGTCTAAAACTAATGTTGATTTTCCATCTGTAACCACTAGCTCATTAAAGTAATTGTCATTTTCTAGTTGCTTCAACAAACCATTATAGCGTTTTGTTTCTTCTTCTGTTTTGTTAGCTACATCGTTAACAAAAAGTTTTAAAACACCACCTTCTGTATCTGATTCCCAACGTTCTTTTTCTTCTTTTGTATTTTTAAAAGCTTTAAATTCTTCGTAATTTTTAAATTTATTTAGCCTTAAACGTTCCGAAGATTCGATATCCTTTTCTGTTAAACTTCCTTCTGCTAACTTTTTTTCTAAAATGCCATCAGCTATATATTCAAAATAGGCTTTCATTTTTAAAAATTCTGTTCTTGAAAGCATATATTGCTCTTTATTCTTTTCAGAAAAACCTGCAAACTCCATAATTTCCATAAACGTTGCACCATTATTCTTCATAGCAACAATCTCATCATAATACTTTTCAATTAATTCCGTATCTGTCAATTCTTGATATACTTTATGTTTTACTTCATCTTTTTTCTGAGCTCTAACTTCTGTAGACGTATAAATTAACATGGCAAATACCATAGGAATCAGTAAGGCATACTTAACTAAATTAAGTTGTTTTGATTTTGATTTTTGTAACATAACGATTCGTTTTTTGATTAATGATTTGTTGAAAAAAGTATTGGTAAATGAGACATGATTAACGTCTAATACTTGGTTGAGCAAACTGGTATAATATTCAGATTTTCCGGTTTGTTTTACAGCTTTGGCATCGGCTATATATTCGTGCAGTTCTTTTATTCTATTTTGATAGATATAGACTAACGGATTAAACCAGAATATGATTCTTAATACTTCAAAAAACAATAAATCTATGGTATGAAATTCTTTAATATGTACCAACTCGTGTTTGTAAATGGTTGGTTTTTCAGAATCTAAAATATGTTCTCCTAAAAATATAGTATTAAAGAACGAAAATGCTGCACTACTTTTTATTAAGTTTACAATTAACACATTGCCTTGCCAACGTTTTGGGTTTCTATGTTTTAACCAATAAATTTTTGCGATTTTTGCGAAAAAAATCAACGATGCAACTGCAATACCTGTAATGGCAATTATTTGCCAAATTGGTGGTTGTGGTTGCTCTATAATAATACCTGCTTGCTCAGCAATTTGTATATCGTAATTTGTTGGCGATTTTGTACCTATAAAAACTTCTGGTAATCTAATGACCATATCTTTTGTGGCCATAGTTTTTAACGCCGGAAATTTAACAAATGGTAATACCAATGATAATATAGAGGTGATTATTAAATAGGCTCTATTATAATTAAAGAAGGTTTCGCGCTTTAGAAATAAATCATATACCAATAAAAACAAGGCCTGAATTGCTATAATTTGAAGAATAGAATACAACATAATTATTTGTTTTTATTAATTTCATCTATTAAGGTTTCTATGTCTTTGACGTCTACATCATTCTTTTGTACAAAAAAGGACACCATACTTTTAAAAGATCCTTGAAAGTAATTATCTACTAATTTATTGATTGATTGATTACTATATGCTTCTTTGGCAACTAACGGAAAATACACATGACCTTTACCCTGTTTTTCATAATCTACAAAGCCTTTAGTTTCTAAAATCCTAACTATGGTAGAAACGGTATTATAAGCTGGTTTTGGCTCTGGTAAAATATCAATAATGGTTTTTACATTTGCCATTTGCAGTTTCCATAAGGCTTGCATTATTTCCTCTTCTGCTTTTGTAAGTTGTTTCATGGAACTAAGTTTTTAGTTGAATAAAACAAATATAACTAAATATTTAGTTGAAACTAATTTTTTAGTTACAAATTGTAACTTTGGTCTGTTTATTGCGTCTTATTGGTAAATAACAACGTATTAATATGGAAATATTTTTGGTGCTCGTAGCACTACTTTTAATGGTTTTAGGCATTGTAGGCAGCTTTCTGCCAGTTTTACCTGGACCTCTTACCAGTTGGGCAGGACTTTTAGTGCTGCATTTTACTGATGGTATAGAAATGAGTCAGACGTTTTTAATTGTGACTCTTATCTTCGCCATTTTTATTTATGTCTTAGATTATATTATCCCAGCAATTGGCACAAAACGTTTTGGAGGAAGCAAAGCCGGAATGATTGGCACAACGCTTGGATTAATTGTAGGACTCTTATCTCCTATTCCTTTCGGAATAATTATTGGCCCTTTTATTGGTGCGCTTATAGGTGAAATGCTTCACAGAAACGATATAGACAAAGCATTAAAAGCCGCATTCGGTTCGTTTTTAGGCTTTATTGCTTCAACTTTTATGAAGTTTATTGTCGCAATTGTATACTTCGGGTTTTTTATTGTAAAACTATCAGAACATAATACAACATGGTATTAGTTTACCTAATAAATTAGATAAGAACAAAAAAACCTAGCTACAAAAGTAACTAGGTTTAATCTTCTTGCTATTAATTCAACAATTACTTAATGAGGGATTAATTAACTATTGTTGATGGGATAAAAATATATAAGTACAACCATTTTTTGTTGTGGTAAAACCGCACACTTACTGTGGTAAAACCGTACTTTCCTTATTTTACGGTGGGTTAAAGCATATAAATTAATCTAAAAAAAGTACTGTTTTAATTACAAATGTTATAAATACCCTTTTTCTCTAGCTTCTTTTAGTAAGGTCTCATCTTTTCCATCTTCAACTGAAAATAATAATTTTAGGTGTTTTTTTCGTTTTTCTATAGCACTTTTAGAAATGCTAACATATTCACTTAAGTTTTTAGTTTTAATACCTTGAGACAGCAAGTGTAATATTTTTCTATTGATATCATCAATGTAAATATCACTAGAAATTGTTTTCTTTAAATAATTACTAACCGTAGAACTGTAATATGGTGGTGACTTTATAATTTGCTGAAAACCATCTGCCAATTCCATAGATGTTAAATCACTTTTAATTAGAAAACCATCTGGATCAATTTCTTTAATGATATTATGAATTCTATACGATTCGTTAAACATGGTAAGGATTACAATTTTACATCTTGGCATTAATTCTTTAGCCAACAATGCTAAATCTTCTCCAGAAGTATATTTACCATCCTCTGATCCTGGCAAACTAATATCGAAGAAACACACATGGTAAGGGTATTTTTTTGAAGCACGCTCAATCATTATTGCCGCTTCATCACAATTATTAGCCGTTTCAATATGAAGCGTTTGATCCTCTCGCTTAGTTGCCATTAATACATTTTGATAGCCTTCTATAATAATTGGGTGGTCATCTACCATTAAAATGTTGATGTGATTCATGCGGCTTTTTTTATTGGTTTTTGGGAATTAACACGATTGTATTCGTACTAATTTTTAATAATTATCATTAAAAACAACAGATTTTAAAATTATTTATTTATTTCTGTGTAGGGAATTTTCACTTTAACTGTTGTACCATTATTAGGTAAAGATTTCCATGTAATTTCTCCGTCAATATCATCTACACGAGACTTCATATTTTTAAGTCCAATGCCTTTTTTACTCTTGGAGATATCAAAGCCTTTACCGTCATCAATGATATCCAAGCAAATTAAGTCTTTTTCTAAAGAAATGCTAATTTTTATGGAATTTGCATTGGCGTGTTTATAGATGTTTTGCATGGACTCTTGGATGATTCTATAAATATTTATTTTGGTTTTATTAGAAACAAAATCCCAATTAATATCATCCGAAAAATTAAATTCTTGCTCCAAACCATAAGCTACAGCTTGCCTCTCTACAAGTTCTGAAACGATATCTATAAAACCGGATCCAGACACAAAATCTGTATTTAACTCGTGCGATATTTTACGGATTTCTTGCTCTATATTTTGAAGCTGACCAATGTATTTAGCTCGAGTCATCATAGCCTCTTTACCTTCGTTAAAATTTATGCTATCTAAACTTAATCGAACTCCAAACAGACCACCTAAAACACCATCGTGTAATTCTTTAGATATTCTTATTTTTTCTTTTGCTCTCGCTTCATCAACCTTATCTTGTTGACCCAACATTAGGTTATAAATATCCTCGTTAGCCTTTTGCTGAACTTGCAAAAGTTGTAGTTTTCTATTTTTTGCTCGCTGAGAAATGAATAAATAAGTAAGTATTGCAGTTAACAGAAGCCCTATGGAAACTATTAGTAAGTACACATTTTCTTTGGATATTTGTTTGTTTTCGGCTTCTAATTGATCAGTTTCTAGTTCAATTCTTGCAAATTTATTCCTTACGTTGCGTTCAACTTGCAAAAGACTATCAGTTAATTGAATATGTTCTTTTAAATATTTTTTACCACTATTTCCTTCGTTAAGTTCAGACAGTAATAGCATAGATTCGAGTAGAATATCATTCGATGAAATCTTTTTTGATAAGTTGTATGATTTGGTTGCATACTTTAACGTAGAGTCTTTAACTTTTAAATGTCTGTAAAACTTAGATAAGTCTATAGTTACAGCTAATTTAGTAATATCATCTTGTAAATTATTACTTATTTCATATGCCTCATATAACATTTCACTTATCTCACTATAATCTTTATGACCAGCCAAAACTTTTGTATAAGCGATATTATCAATAATTAAGGGATAAAAAGTTGGGTCATAAGATTCAAATTGATTTCTTAATTCAATTAGACTTAAATACAACTCCAATGCTTTATCATATTCCATTAACTCACGATAAACACCTGCCTGATTATTAATAGATAATGCTATATTGTAATCACCATCAATCATCGCATCAGCAATAGAATACGCTTTTATATGATATTCTAACGAAGTCGTAAATCTATTCAAATTTTGGGATATAATTCCTAATAAATTATAAGAGTCCCATAATGCATCTAAGTTAGATTCTGAAATAGGAAGTTTTTCAATTAATTTAATTGATTTAATCGCATTAACCTCACTACCTATATAGTCTCTCTCAGTATCCTGAATATCTGCAATTTGATAATGTAAATAAGCTTGTTGTTTTATTTCGCCTAGTTGAGAGTAAAGTTCTAATGCATTTTTGTAATAATAATATGCACTATCATTCTGAACTTGGATTTTAAAATATGATCCAAGATTAAAATTAGCTACAGCTATTGCAGTTGTATCATTTAACTTTTGAGAGAGGTTGAGATTTTTGAAGTTTATTTTTCTATATTTTTCAAAATTTTGAGATTCAAAATATAACAAAGAAAGGTTTCGTTGACTTAATAGAATAGTAGAATCAACTCCTATACTTTTTGATAATAAAGTGGCTTTTTCAGCATAGTTTATTCGCTCATTTATTGGCAACTCATAATCCTGTGATTTTAGCCTCAAAGACTGAATGTTGTCTAAGCTAATTTGATTATTTTGAGAGTAGACAAAAAACGTATAAAAGGCAAGTATAAAAACTAATTTTAATTTCAATTTTGACAAACGTAATATTTAATTCAAATTTAGAATAAATAATGGTTTGTAAGTAGATTAATCTTAGGTTTATAAATAAATAAAGCCTTTGTACGTTTTTTGAACAAAGACTTTCTTATATCTATATAGTAAAAACTTAACCTTGAGTTTGAACCGTTGCTTTCTTTTTTGTGTGAGCAAGTAAGTCATAACTAGCTTTTTCTTTATAAGTAGGATCATTATTAGAAACGTCATTAGTCTCAGGCTGTACTCCAGAAACAGTTAATAATAAAACAGCGATTAATGCAATAGTAATTTTAAGGGTTTTCATAATATAATTAATTTAGGGTTAACGTTTAATCAATATCAAAATGTACATCGCAAAGCGATACATTGAGGGAAGGGAATGGATTATTAACTATTTTAGGTTTAACCTAAAACTGCACTAAATTAAAAACGAGGGACGTTTTTTTAAGACAATGAACTTGTCTCTGTAGTAAAATGGATTAAAATATTTCCTATGAAGGCCATTTTAAAGACCTAAGAAGGAGTGTCAAAGATACTCGTATTTTTGAATAATCCAAATTTCAAATCGATAAAAAGTATATTTGTACGACAAATAGCACGTCATTTGTATGTAAATAACTGCATATCAGAGCTATTTGTAAAACACATCATATTTGTTGCATTTCTATTTATTTCTCCATATAAATAAAAAAAAGGCCACGTTTAAACGCAACCTAATTTTATTTATTGATTAATAGCATTTATAAGACCCATAATCTTAAAACAAGTCACACTATTAATTTAAAATAAAATCGTGTCTAAAGAAGGCTTATTTTTTATTCATTTATAAATACAAATTGCATTACATCTATTTTAAATCTTCTGTAAAACAAAAAAGCATCCCAATCTTCTTATTCAGAAAAAAGGAAAGCTTCTCATTGGATTACCAAATTTCTTTGGTAAACTACACCAAGATTGCTCTTGGACAACACAACATCTTAAAATTTCATTTCTAGTGAAATTAATGCTAAAAAAAAGCCTCAATTTCTTGAAGCTTTTTGCAATTTTAGCGGTCTGGACGGGACTCGAACCTTGCTTAGCGAGCCCAGTCGCTGCGGCATTTCTGCCAAATATCTTTATTTATGTTGACGATTTGTGACCTATTTACAATGATTGATAGCTCAACTTGTTTTCGTCTGATGCAAAAATAGTAATTCTTTTCAAATAACAACTTTTAAAATGAATAAAATTGATTTCTATCTGAGCTAAAATACAGCAACATAATGCTATTCTTAGAAAAAATCAATTGAATTGCAAGAACTTATCCATTTAAGGGTTTGGTAAGACTAATTTAATATTATAAAACATAATCGCAAATTAAACTGGCAATATACAATCATCGAAAGACAATGACATAAAGCATCACTATTTCTTTGCTTATTTATTCCGTTTCTCTGAGCCTAGATTATATCTTTCGTCTAGTTCCTGCTTAAAAATTGTTTAATCAAAAATCTCAGTATTATAACATCAAAAGCAAGTAACACAAGAAGAAATGGTAAGCCAAGTACAGCAGATAAAAACAAAGGCAAAGTGAAGTTGACGCAAAAAGTTATTGGACTACACAACCACAGCCTGATCAAAAACACACCAGAAAGACTTTTTTATGAAATATTGCTAAAACAACTTTCAGATAGTATTTAGAAGTACGACATCCTATAACCCGATGCGGTAAGGAAATCATGGAAAGATTTTATAATCGTAATAGACGAACTTAGATATCATTCAGGTAAGTTGACTGACAATAAAACAATACCTTGTATTCTTAGAACTTATAAGGACAACGATGTTATGGAAATTCAAATCATGACAGAATTTAAAAACAAACCAACCAATCCGTTGTTTTTCCAATTTATTCAATATTAATTCACCAAGCAGGACACTAATTAAGACATCAACGAAAATTGTATACGCTTTAGAAGAAAACCTAATAAAAGATACAAAATTACTAAAGCAATAAAACCAACAACCATTTTTCGCATAATTATAAATCAACAGACCTTTATTTTATTCATCTCGGTTTTCCATACTAAAAGGCATATTTTTATTTCTTAATACTTTTAAATTTCTGTAGAGAAAAACGTATATAAATAAGTATTAATATGACTAAAAAGAAGCTATATAATTGTCATAAACATATTTTTATAATCGATTCTGTACAGAATGAGTTCGCAGAAATTTTTATAACTACCTATTAGCCAAAATAATTACAATAACACTTATCTAATGGTATTTAACAAACCTTACTTACAGAGGAAATTATAAACATTAAAGCGTTATAAATAGTTCAAAATGAGCATATCTCAATAATTTAGGACAGGTTTTGCTCAAAATTAAGTTCCAATTATTAATCGTTAAACTGCTCTTTGTGGTATAATCAAATACCTTTTAAAAAGGTATTTGATTGTCGATTCCCCGATGCCTTCTTCTGCTAATGAAAAGGTCAAAATACGTTTTCAATTGTTGATATAGATCTATTTCATATTCTACCAGTTGGATAAAGTTGTATACTCTCTAGTGTTTGAAACTTGTTCAAAGACGTTCAATGAACACATTGTAGATTACCCTACTTACCGTCCATACTAAGTTTGATAGAACTAATCAGGTTAATTCCTCGGAAGTAAATTGGCTTACTTGGTCGTTATTGACGATTTCAGGTTTGCCATATACTGCAACAGCCTCTTCCAAGGTCTTTTTGTACCATTGTTTATGATATTTAATACAGATTAATTGAAAAGTTAACATCTATGCACACCGATGATGACGACCAATCACATGAAGCGCTTGCGTATGGGTATGTATGTGATGTCAATCACCCATACTTTGTTAGATCTTTAAGCTTCAGGTTAAGCAAAAGGTATGGATAACTTTGTGCACATTGTTGCACCTATAAATATGTTCCTTGTCCCTTAACTATATAATTTATCTGGCCTATGCTCTTTTGTTTAGTCTTATACCTTTAAAATGTGCATATGCTTGGCTCTGTTGTAATAATGATCGGAGTAATGCTCGTTCATCAAACGCATGTGCTCTAGTTTCAATCTCACCCTTGGTTTGTAACAAAACCCTGAACAGCTCAACTATAAAAATTTGCCCTATTTCATGAAACATAGGTCGCAATGATCCTTGCTTATCATCTCACTTGGTTCTTTAAGCGGTCTCAACACAAGGATTTCTTTAAAAAATCAAACACCCTTTTTACTTGCCAATTACCTTGAGTAAATGAACTTTCTTTTGTCCAGCCTCGTTCTTTAGGAGATTTACTTCCCTTATTGAAAACTGATTCCGCCTGCGCCAAGATCTTACGTCTCCATTGGTTGACCTCTTACGGCAATATCTCAACCATTTTGCAAGATCCTTTCCGATTTCACTCTCCATGAGCGCTTCAAAAACTACCTTAATCTTGAATTTTGTAGTAAATTTAAGTTTCTTTTTGACAACTTAATTCACTGTCCTCTTATTTGGAAAATGCCCTTAACATCAAATACAAATCTTATTAAAAAAATATTGTAAATTTACCTAAACTTAGGATTTAAGAACTGACAAAGTTCAAACTAATTTTCAGTATGATTCAACCATAAGAATTCAATGAAAAGACTTATTATCCAATCCTTTTTAACATTCATATTACTTTCTTGTAATCCACATATAGAAAATAATAATCATAAGGAGTTTATAAAAAAACAAGACCTAACAGCTAAAGATTATATAATAAATTTATTTGAAACAAATGATATTGTTATTCTTTGTGAACGTTTTCATGCTGAATTTACGCAATATGAACTTTTCCTAGAAATAGCAAAGGATTCATACTTCATAAACAATGTTGGACATATTTACACCGAAGTTGGAGTTTTTAATATGAATAATGCAATTAATACCTTTCTTCAAAGTAAAGATGTTGATTCTATTTCAGATAGAAAAAACATTTCCAATATTTTTAGAAATATTGATAATACACCATATTGGCATTGTAATAACTACCCTTGGTTTTTATGGGAACTTTTCAAATTAAACCAGAGTTTGCCAACAGACAAAAAAATTAGACTTCATCCGGTGGATGAATCTTTTAACTGGTCAGATTACCAAACAGTTTTAGATTATAAAAAACATTTAAGTAACCAACTCAATCGTGACAGCTTAATGGCAAACAACTTTATGCAAACATACCAAAAGCAATCTAAATACAATTCAGGTAGGAAAAAGGCATTGGTTATAATGAATTACCGACATGAATTCTTTAAAGACTATGAATTTATAGATTACAAAAAAGGAAGCAGACAAAACTTTGGTAAATTTATTTTAGAAAAATTCGTAGACAAGGTTTCTAATGTCTATATCATGGGACTTGGTATGCCGATAATGAACAAATACACAGTCGTTCAGGATGGAAAATGGGATGCAATATTCGAGCAGTCAAATAAGACTAATGTAGGTTTTAACATCAAAGGAACTCCTTTTGGCAAGGATGATTTTGATGTAATACCGAGAGAAATTATAAAAGAAAAATTCATTTATGAAGAAGTTTTCACTGATCTTGTTTATTATAACCCAATTCAAGAACATAAGCTTGTTTATGGGTGGAATGGATTTGTAACAAATAATTTTGAACCTGAAGCTATCCGAAGAGCTCGAATCTTTTTTGAAGCAATTGGAAATGATATGACAGAAGAAGAACTCAAGAAATGGGTTTGGGGTCTAAATAACGAAGATTGGGAATACTATGAAGATATAGACTCATTGAGGTTGTTAATTGATAATAAAAAAAACGGTTTGTAACACTTAGAATAAGTAATGAAAGGGAAAATCCTAAATATCAAGATTTGTAGCCCACTCCATCAACCTTATCGTTTAACAAGGAAAGACAACATAATATGCCACTACTCATACAGTTTTACAGTTGGGATGTATTTGCCTGCGGAACTTAGACTCGCGTTTTGCAAACGCGTCCTTCTGCTAATCACATCTCAATCGCCCACTGGTTTGTCATACCTCTTAAAATTAATTCTATAATTAATCGAATCCGCAAGAAATCAACACTAAACTAAACACAACTGAACTCAAATTGAATTTAAAAACTAAAAAAAGTAATTTAAATGTTCATAATAAACTTAACTTATAAAACTGAACTTAAAAATGTTGACAAATTTCTCAATGCTCATATTGATTTTCTTAATGAACAATATGAATTGGGCCATTTCCTAGCTTCAGGACGAAAAATACCAAGAACAGGTGGAATAATATTATCAAATGTCGAATCTCAATCTGAATTGGAAAAAATCATTGGTAAAGACCCTTTCAAGAAAAATGACTTAGCGGATTATAATCTTACTGAATTTGTACCAAGCAAAACTTGTGAAGAATTGAAATTCTTAATGAAATAAAAAAAGTACGAAAAAAAACAAAGAACTGAGATAAAAAACAAACAAATTCTTCCTTAATCTTAGACAATAATATTAAAGGCTAATAGATTCTAAAATCAGATTATTGAGCTTTTTTATTCAATTTATCCTCTATTTATCTTAACAATACGAGAACATAGGTCTAATCAGAGGGTCTTAATGATTTTGCGATGGAAAAGGACTGTTTAAATAGTTTGTTAGCAGCCACTATCAATGCCAGTGTCTTGTTCTTCATCTTTATTCACGATTCACTCCTACACCTCTTTACATATCTTATTTTGTTTAAAGGCATTGAAAGAACATGGAAACAATAGCTTTTGAAGCTTTCTATTTCCGACCTTGCTTATTCTCGCCTGACCTATCACACCACTCCCTGCCTCTCGAATCGTTGGGGTTATATCGATATAACTACAAAGTGTAAGCACATAAATATCTGGCAACAATTCCTTAAGGTATTTCTAGAATCCCTTATAATCACCTCTATATTGTTCGCAACCTTTGTTACTGGTATGTACATCAAAGACACCTTTACTAATGTTGACTCCAAAAGTTTCTTAATATTTATTAATAATAAAAATTTTATGAAAGAGCAGACCACTCCTGCTCACAATAACCTGAAAAAGAGACAAATATCTCACATAACTGAACGTGGATTAAGTAGTAAAAGAAAGAGCATTATTATTATTGACGGAATCGTAAGTTCCTGCGTCTATAAGTAATTGTTTGTTCTCGACTACCTATGAAAATCATCACAGATTTTAAATTTGGCTTGTACTTGCTAAATTAAGTGCTAAACCATGCAACTACTCATAGCTGAAACAATTAGATATAACCTTGAAAAATCCTGTCTAAAAATCAACCTTCCCTTTTTTTATCAAACCATTTTACAAGCGAAACATAAATAACGGCTTGAGGAAAAGTCAAAAGCAGACTGAATAAAAAACGAACCGGCCAATCCGAAATAAAACTCTGTGGAACTAAACTTAAAACTAAACTATTGACAAAACAAAGCGGAATGGCTATCATTGACACAAACCGCAATGTCCGTTTCAATTCCTTATTCATCGGTAAACTCATCAGTCGTTAAGTACTCGCCAAAATGGTGGACAATCTCGTTCAAAACGTAATCTTGTTGCTTGCGATTAAAAGCTGATGTAGCATCGGAAATCAAAAACGTATTATAACCCTTGTCGTGTGCGTCACGTAAAGTACTTTCAACACAAACGTGCGTGGCATAACCGACCAAATAAAGATTTTCGATTTTATTATTGCGCAGATAAGCATCCAGATTTGAGCCAGTAAATCCACTCGCACCGACCCTTCCTGTAGCGACAAATTCATTTTCAATCGGCTTTACGGTTTCATAGAATTGAGAGCCGAAACCATCGACCGGAAACGTTCCGGCATTTGGAATGGCTTTCCGCAAACCACTTTTTCCGTTCGCTAATTCAGGATAACCGTTTTTAAAACGCAATCCAACGTGAATGACTTCAATATTATTCTTACGGGCAAAATCCAAAGCCTTTTCAATATTGAAAACCGATTCCGACATCATTTCCTTGTCAGCAACCAAAGCCTTGTAAAGTTTACCGTTGGGGTGCATCCACTCGTTTTGCGTTTCGATTAAAACCAAAGCAGATTTTCCCTGTATTTGTGAGTTTATTTTTGCTGTTATTGCCATAATTATTAGAATTAAAAATAATTTTTCACTTATTTACAAATAATGTATATTATTTACAATTGCAAAGCAACTAAAATTTATTTACTTTTACAACAAACATTGTAATTTATTTACAAAATGAATAAAAATGATAACATAACGAACCTGTCATTCGACTTCGAGTTTTTGGACAAAGTCATCGTTGGAATTGGCGAAGTTTCGCAGATTACCAACATTCCGACAAGGCAAATCCGTTATTGGGAAGATAAAGGAATTATAACAAGTCTGACCGAAAAAGAAGGAAAGAACAGACGTTACGACTACAAGAACATAAAAAAAATGTTGTTGATTAAAGAGCTTTTGGACGAAGGTTATACTTTGGACGCTTCGGCAGAAAAAGTAAAAAAACGAATTATACTGATTGAAGAAATGTTGAAAAAACTAAAAAAAGACTACAGCTAACAATGGCCCGCAACGTTCTCAGAATTTACGTCTAAACTTATTTCAGAATAAAACATGGATAAAATTTACTGTGTAATCCAAACCCAAAAACGCTCGAAACACAACGCAGAAGATCTTTACTGATATAACTATGGCGAACTAAACTAAGTCGAAAACTCGTCCGAAATCAATATAACCCGAAATAAATGAATCTACAAATCATGGCTGAATTAAACAAGATATTTAGTATGAAGAAATTGAATCGTTACAGCCTTCATCTCAAAACCCAAACCTGATATCGTTAAACAAAAACTTATAGCGAATTCAAAACACGAAACTCGTAAAAGCCAACCTAGGTAATAAGGCGTATATTTTTATCAAAGTTGAATCTTTCTGCCAAGAATTTATCGACTCGTCTCCAATGTATCGTAATTTTTTTGACAATTTTCTGCTCAAATCAATGCAACAAAAACATACACCAAACCGTCAGACTGTGCTAAAACTGCTTCTTCGTTAATAACTTTCTTGATCACTGATTTATTAGCAGACTTCTACAGACATCACTTGGTTATGATGGACATTGAATCATCCTTCGGTATTGATTCTTGGACATTAATCGTCGATATGTTCGTTGATATCATTCCAATAGAAAACTTAGGGTTCGAGAATGTCCTTAATTACGAAGGTAATCCACCTTATCGGTAATTGGACTTACTCAAACTATACCTCAATCCGCTCCTCATACCAATTTGTACATACCTGCAAGGTTTACCTCGAGGTTCTCTGACTACTACCGAAAGTCAGAATTTCAGCAACAAAATAGCATACTTCAGAAAAGAAAATGTTAGGGCATTTAAAATGGCTTTTAAATATTTCATAAGGCTTCTAAAAGGTTAGGCACTAATAGACCGGCAGACTATTGTCATACACTCTTTCAAGATTAGGGCGCAGAGCGCCCTTAAGAACAATTTCAACCAGTAAAAGATCGATTGCCGTATCGATTATAAAGACATTAAGGTCCTGAAATACCAACAACAACTAGACACCGAGGACAAGGATATCGATGTAAAGGAAGTGCGAGACAAAATAGTCTATCAGGAATCCAAGAAAGAAAAAACGGCAACATATAAAAAGCTTAATCAGTACGAGGAAAGTTAGATTGGCCTTACCTATAAAGGATACAACACGGCTAAAAATCTGGAGATATCCACCGAAATAGTTATTACCCAATATTTCTCCTCAAAGGAATATACTTACTAAAATTAAGGAGCTTTATTTAATGATCGATTTAAATACGACAAGGAAAAAGACACTTACATCTGCCCTCACGGGCAAATATTGATGACCAATGGAACCATTTACGGTAAGACTGGGCAAAATGTCAAGCATTACAAAAACAGGCAGGTCAGCAAAGTGCGCCACTTAAAGCAAATATGTACCAAAAATAAAAATAGCCGGTTCATAGAACTCTAGATATATCAAGAAGTATTGCAAGAAAATCAAAAATGTGTATTAGGGAACCTTGAATACTGCAGACTCAGACAATAAATCACCGAACACCAACTCGGAACATTAAAAAGGCAATTTGTGATTTACCCATACTTTGATGAAGGGAAAGTAAAACGCTCTTTCAGAAGTAAACCTAATCATGATATGATAAAATCTGACCAGGATTATGCACATTCTTGACCCAAAGATTTTGAAAAAAAGCTAAAAGGCCATGACTCCCAATGCACCCACTCTATTTGACGGAATATTAACCTATATAAGAGACTTTCTTTTATTTAAAATTCATTATCCTCCCTTAAGGCAACTAAGAAAATTACCATTTCTAAGCCCTAAATCTTAAATGGTTCCTTAATTTTAATCCAAATGAAGTTGCTACGCAAACTCCCGCTGGCGGTAATTAAACCATTTCTATTTTCTCTAGTCTTATATTATAACATACGTCCATCAAAAACAAAAACAATGAAAAAGATATTATTATTAATAATTGCATCAACTAACTTTTTCTTCACTTATTCACAAGTAACCTATCCTATTGTAGACACAGATGTAAGTGATTTTTATGACAATAACTCGATTATTGCTGCACCTACAATTGGTCAAAGCTTTTATGGTCAAGACGCCCATTATAACGGCAACCAGCCATCTTATACTAACAATGGGGATGGCACAATAACGGATAATATAACAGGGCTAATGTGGGAACAAGATATGGGAACGAAAATTACATACGATGCAGCATTTATAAAAGCTTCAAATTCAACTTTGGGAGGCTATAACGACTGGAGAGTTCCCACTATAAAAGAATTATACTCATTGGCATATTTTACAGGAAGATGTTTTGGAGATGATGCTGTAATTAAATTTATTGATACTAATTACTTCAATCAACCCATTGGAGATGAAAGTATTGGAGAGCGTGAAATTGACGCACAAACTTGGTCAAGTACACAGTACGTTGGTTTAACAATGGCAAGTGACGAAGCTGTTTTTGGATACAATTTTGTTGATGGAAGATTAAAAGGATACCCGAAATATGACCCATCAACTGGAGATGCAAACACAATGTATTTTAGACTTGTAAGGGGAAATACATCCTATGGCATAAATAATTTTGTCGATAATGGAGATGGAACTATTACCGATAACGCAACTGGATTAATGTGGCAGCAAGCTGATGACGGAAATACTCGTGATTGGGAAAACGCTCTATCATATTGCGAAAATCTTACCCTTGCTGGACACAGTGATTGGCGCTTGCCAAATGCTAAAGAATTACAGAGTATTGTAGATTATACTAGAAGCCCAACTACAACTGCATCACCGGCTATTGACCCTCTTTTTTCCTGTACATCTATAAGTGACCCAAATGGAAATACCGGTCAATATGGTTACTATTGGAGTAGTTCACCTCTTCAAGATGGACCTGAACCTTACTCAGATGCTGTTTATTTCTGTTTCGGAAAAGCACAAGGACTCATGGAATTGCCGTCATTGTCTGGTAATTATCAGCTTTTGGATGTTCACGGAGCAGGAGCCCAGCGCAACGACCCGAAATCAGGAAATCAATCTGATTTTCCAGATTACTTTGGTCCTCAAGGGGACGTGAGGTATGTCTACAATTTTGTTCGTGCTGTCCGAAGCACAGATGTTTCATTATCAGTAAACGAACAAAATTTTGATAACAGTCTTAAAATTTACCCTAACCCTTCTTCTTCGGAAATCACGATTGACTTACCAGAAAACATTAATTTATTGGCTATTGAAATCTTTAATATTCAGGGTAGAAGAATTAAGAAAATAACTAATATCAGTGAATCAAAAATAATTATCAACGTTTCAGACTATTCTAAAGGTACTTATTTCTTAAAGCTATCAACTTCTGGTAATAAATATGTAAAAAAAATTGTTGTTGATTAAAAATTTTGAAAAAATGAAATATTGACCACAGGATTTTTATAAAAAAAGCGTCTAAATAAAAAATAGGAGAAATGAAACAGATTTTAACACTTACATTTTTGTTTTTCATACAGTTAACACTAATTGCTCACGAGGGTGGTCACGGCAATAGTAAAACTTGGACCATTAACGGTAAATCGGTGCAGGCAGAATTATTAAACTATGAAAATGACAAAGTATTTTTTCTAGACAAAAACCACCAATTAATATCTTATAAGTTAGAAGAACTTGCGCCAGCACAACAAGAAATTGTTTTGTCTAAATATAACAAGATTACACAGTTTCACGGTCATTACTCAAATACGCACAGTCATTCCTTGTTCAATTGGGTGTTGAGTGGTGCAGGCGTTTTATTATTAGCTGTTTCTCTGTTGTTTTATGTCAAACAAAAGAAACCTATTCATCTGTTATATGGTGCTTTGGGTTGTATATTTTTGGTGGCTGTAGCCTGCAAAAATGATGATTCTTCCGATTCTAACGAGCCATTACAAGTAGTTCCTTCCAACGATGTTTCTTTTATAGAATCTATTTTTGGAACATTTCCAGAAATTGGCACGTCTTTTGACGATACTTACTTTTATGTTTCATCTAATGGAATTCCAGACCATAGTATGATGGTTGGCATTACCAACTGGCAGCAACAAGTACCCATTGACCATAATTATACAGGAAATAATAGCTGGGCAATCCCGATTCAACCTGTACTTTCTGATAACCCATTGTCTACTCAAACTAATCTTTTAAAAGGCGCCATTGCCATTGCGGCAAACGGTATTCCTATTTTTAATCCACTCAACAACCGTGGAGAGGATGCCAATGCAATTGGGGAATTGGATCAATGGGGTGGACATTGTGGGCGAGCCGATGATTATCACTACCATTTGCCACCTACACATTTGCAAAGCATCGTTGGAAATGACAAGCCTATTGCTTATGCTGTGGACGGATTTCCTGTTTATGGCGAAACCACCCAAACTTTAGACGAATACTTGGGTAGATTCAATGAAGATGGTGGTTATGAATACTATTCTATTAATGAATATCCTTATTTAATTGCTGGCATGCGAGGCAAAGTTACTTTAGACCCCAACACATCAGCACCAGAAAACCAAGTAATTCCTCAAGCAATGACCCAAGGCGTTCGGCCAGCATTAGAACCGCTTCAAGGTGCTGAAATTACCGATTTTACATCCACCGGAATAAATGCCTATCAACTTACGTACACATTAAACAATCAAAACTATGTGATTAATTACAGTTGGGATGATAACGGATTGTACACCTACGAATTTGTGAATCCTAACGGAACGACGACTCAAACTTATCAACGATAATAATATGAAAATGATACCATTCAAAATCCTTGTTGCAATGCTATTTGCTTTGTCTCTAACACATTGCAGCAATAACGATAATAATAGCAATTCTGATACAGACGAACCTTCAACTTCAGAATACGATGGAACGGCTTCGGTTACCCAAGGCTTTGGAACCACAACTGCAGCCAATCTCTTTCCTCAAGGACAGCGGGTTGCGGCAATGGGCACCATTACAGCAAGCGACAATACTGTTTGGACAGTGCCTGCCGATGTAAATTATACCGATGACTCGTTCCCATTTGCACCCGATTTGAATAACCCTTACGGAACGCAATATGCAAGTGCATCAGCGGCACTAGCGGCTTTTGATGAAAATGACATTATAGAGGTTGACGCATCTGGCGAAGTAATTACCGCTTATTTGTTTGCCGATAACTATTTTGAATTGTATGTAAATGGAATACCCGTGGGAAAAGATGCTGTACCATTTACTGAATTTAATTCTCATATTGTAAAATTTAGAGTCAACACGCCATTTACCATCGCAATGAAACTTGTGGATTGGGAAGAAAATTTAGGGTTGGGGTCAGAAAACCAAGCCACACCTTATCACCCAGGAGATGGTGGTATGATTGCTGTTTTTATGGACGAAAATGAAAATATTATTGCTTCAACTGGTAGCGATTGGAAAGCCCAAACTTTTTACACAGCACCCATCCAAGATTTAAGTTGTCCAACTGAAAATGGGACCGCGCGCAGCACAACAAACTGTTCTACAGCAGATGCAACTGATGGTAGCAATTTTCATGGATTACATTGGGAAGTGCCTACTAACTGGAATTCCACAGGTTTTGATGATTCCAATTGGCCTAGTGCAACCGTTTATACTTCATCAGAATTAGGAATGGATAATAAAATTGCTTACACAACATATTTAGATGTATTTGATAATGCCGAGTTTATTTGGTCAACAAACGTAATTCTAGATAATGAAGTTATTGTGAGATATAATGTTGAATAAAAACTAGTGAACAATCAAGTAAAGAAAATAATAGATAATATTTTTCAAATATCTCAAAATTCATTTCGAAAAATTAGTTCTTTATTGAACTATGAAACGTTTAACAAAGGAGATATTTTTATCCAGAAAGACATGCATAATGAAAAGGAATATTTTGTTCTAAATGGTGTTTGTAAAAGCTACTTAACAAGTCCTGATGGTAAGGAAATAAACATATCTTTTTTTACTAATAACAGCATTATCTCACCACATTCAATCAGAACTTCAAATAACATTTCTAATCTAAATTTTAAGGCATTAACAACGATTGAAATGGCTTCTATGAACGCTGAGGTATTTAAGGAGTTAATGATTGAAAATGTTGAAATCCGTTATTTTGGAAATACCGTACTACAAAAGGAACTTATCTTAAAAGTTGAAAAAGAAATCGGTCTTGCTTCTCTGACTGCAAAGGAAAGGTTAGTAGCGTTTCGTAAAAAATATTCGCTTTTAGAAAACCAAATTTCACATTCTGATATTGCCTCTTATTTAGGAATTACAAATGTTTCATTAAGTAGGCTTCGTAAAGATATATTTCATTGACCTATTTTATCATTTGTTAATAGAAAATAGTTAATTCGAAACTATTTTTGTTTCATATATAATATTTGACGATTAAATTCTAATTTTATGAGTATATCAGAGCAAAAGACGGTTTTTATAGAAAACGGAAACGCCACGCTACATTTAAAGATTTATTCAAATGATATTTTAGAAACACTGATTCTACTTCACGGAGGACCAGGAGTTCCTGATGATATGATAGAAGTAGTTGAATTTCTTAAAAAAAATTATCACATCATAACCTTTGAGCAACGAGGTGTTGGGCAATCGAAATGTGAGGAATGCACCTATAAAATGGAAAATTATATTTCTGATATTGATGCTATTAGTCAGTATTTAGAGATAGATAAATTTCATCTATTCGGACATTCGTGGGGTGGTTTATATGCTCAGATTTATGCAGAAGAAAGGCCTGAAAAAATCAAAAGTTTATTTCTATGCAGTCCAAGTTCTGGTACAAATAAAACGTGGCAAAAAACAGAAAAAGAAGTAATGCGTTTCAATCAAAAAAGTACTTCTAAAATAGAATGGCTACAAATGGGGTGGAATTCGCTGCTTGGAATGTTAGGGAGCGATAAAGCCTATCAGAAACTTTTTAATCAAGTACTTAAAAACTATCATAAAGACTATTTCGAAGTAAAAATTGAAAAAGACTTTTTGAAAAAAATTTATGCAAAATCAGTTAACAAAACTACTAAAGAAATTAAAAACTATAAAGCTTTGCCTGTATTTAATAATACTAATTATCCCATACTAATTACTTATGGTGACAATGATATTTATGGCAATAGCAGAAATAAACTTTTAGAAAGATTTCCTTCTGCGAAAGTTCATATTATCAGAAAGTGTGGGCATATTCCTTGGAAACATAACCCAGATGGGTTTAATAAGGTATTAATTGAGTTTTATTTTTCCAAAAAAAATTATAATTAAAAATGAACATAATTTTACAAACAATTTTGGTAGGTATTGGAGCAACTATTTTTATGGATTTGTATGCTTTAGTATTGAATTTATTCAATATAAAAACACTTGATTATAGATTTTTAGGTCGGTGGATTGGGAATTTTTTTAAAGGTAATTTTTATCATTCTAAAATAACAGAATCACCTGTTATTACTTTTGAAAAACCATTAGGTTGGATTACCCATTATCTCATTGGCATTACCTTTTCTTTTATATTAGTTTTATGTTTTGGAATAAAATGGTTAGAAAACCCAACAGTTTTACCCGCCTTATTTATTGGAATAATTGCTATTCTAGGTCCCTTTTTTATAATGCAACCCGCTTTTGGTTTTGGTATTGCTGGTTCAAAATTACCAAATCCTAGCAAAGCAAGAATTATGAGCTTTATAACCCACGTTGTATTTGGAATTGGTTTATTTGTAAGTGCTTATGCACTATGTCAAATAGTGAAAATATTATGAAACAACCTAGAATAATAAGAACTACCGCCAACACCTTATATAATTAATAGCTAGTTCTCGCTTATTTTTGAAAATCTCCAGGGGTTTTCATTTCGGCTTTATTTACTATTTTAATGTAAACACTAATCTTTAACTTATGCATAGCATCTGCCCTTAGAACATACTACGGACTTTTTGATGATTAATTAAGAAGAATATTAACGGAAGCTCTACAAGATTATGAAGAAGAACCAAAAATATATTTTTCAGTTCAAGAAAATGGATTTGCAAACGGTATCGTATTTCATCAAAACACTTACCAACACAAAGAAATGTTCGTTAAGGTCATTGAGAAATCCGAAACGATGAATTCAAAATACTCAAACTACTGGCCAATAGCAAAATGGCCTATTGTACGCGCAAAGAGCAAATCGTGAAAATCAACGAAAGGGAAATACGCAAAAAAGCACATTGAAAACAACAAACAGTTCGAGGAAGTAGTTCAAATGATTCGTGAGACTGAATACATTAATATTAAAAAGACACTTTCAACAGATGAAATGGTGGAGTACTCGATATCGCTTTTTGAAAATAACGTGGCCTATATGAGCCAACAAAAGTATTTCTCAAAGTTCTTGGGCGACACGCCCAAGATGACCAAAGTTGAAATGGTCGAGAATTTCAAAAAGCAGTTCAAAAAAGAAATCTTCAACAAACTGATACGCTATATGCTTACATAGCAAGTGCATTTTGACGAAAGCAATCACGTTAATAACCTGACCAACATTTCATTCTACAATACGATGCAGGGATATTACAAATCCAAGATTGCCGCATTAAGAATGAACATGCCGATAAACGAGACAAGCCTGAAGCACGTTTGAAAGAACATATCACAGTTCTTGAAAGTAAAATTTAAGAACTCAGCGATTAGCCTTAGTAGTTTGAAGAAGGGTAGCATTCATGCTGCCCTTTTTCTTTTTTATGATAGTGCCTAAAAGAATGTATTTGCAAGGAAGAGGTTATCAATCAATAGTTAGCGCAAAGATAAACTCGTAAAATACACCCATCAAAAGACTACGGCATAAAGCCATTGCGCTCATCCCTCTTCTCATTTATTCCGTTTCCTTTTGAGCTGAGGTTTTAGCTTCCGTTTGGGAACTGCTCAAAATATTGTTTAATCAAAATGCATCATTATGAAACAAGTATCGGAAAAACCTAAAATTTCGCCACAAGAGGCTGAAATGCATTATCAATCGAGTAAAGAAAATTACACCATTGAAAGTGCGGAAAGCCACTTGGCTTATTACAGAGAAAAGCATCCAATCTATTATGTGGTGTTATTACAAAATGTTTAATCTAAAATTCAAAAGCTATGTATTTACAAAATCTGCAACAGGATGAAATCTTCATTCCAGCAGAAATGAAATCCTTAAAAAGTCTGACAAAGATAGAACCCAGACGAGGGCTTGAAAATGCCATTATCTCAAATGGCAAAATCGTTAATGTGGTCTCGAACAGCTACGGACACATTCCAAACCAACTGTTCTTCAAGAAAGCTGAAGATATGCTCACTGATGCGCAGTTGAAATTTCACAAACGCACCATCAATAAAAATGATAGGTCGTTCATAACCGACTTTATCATCGATGATAAAAGCCAGTTTACTGTTAATAACAACAATGACTTGATACTGCCAATGCTTCGGTTTAAAAACTCTTATGATGGTAGCGAAAAGACCTCTGGCCACTTTGGGTTTTACCGAAAGGTATGTTCTAACGGTCTGCACGTTTCACAAGCAGAAATCGAGTTTTCAATAAAGCACAGTAAAAACAATACACATCTAATTATGCCTAAGTTGAATAACATGTTTGAAAAGTTTCTGGATAATGAGTTTTACACCATTACCAAGAAATTCGATAAGATGAAGGAATTTAAAATCATCGATACACAAGAGTTCGTAAAGACCGTTCTCGATAAAACTAAGCTGTTTAGATACGAGTGTAGCGATAAGAATAGTGACCCTTCAAAAAAGTCTCGTGAGGTCATTGAGATTTTGAACTATGAAGCCTTGTTACTCAATGAAGAACCGAATCTATGGTTAGGCTACAATGCCTTCAATTCAGTATTGCACAATACATTGAAAAAGAGTTTTGGTCAACAAGAACGGTTGGATAAAAAACTTTTCGATGAAGTCTATGATATGGCTTAGGGATATTTAACGGTTTATCCAGTACCTATCTAAACTGGATTTTTTTCATCTAAAATCTAAACATTATGAATACTATAAAAACAGTACAACTCGACTTCGGTTTTGAGTGTGAACCTATACAAGCAAAAGAAAAGATATTGAAGCCTAATAAAAAGCGTGATAACGATTTCGTCTTCAATTTTATGGATTGTCTTACCAGCCCAATCATTTTATATAAATCCGCCTGGCAAGATATAATACCTAAAGACATACTTAAAAACATAAAATTATCAAGACTATTGTGTTCAATTCAACAAGAAGAAATGGCTTCACTAACTGAGGCCTTAGCATATATGATGCCTAGAACGTATGAAGCACCAATGCCCACGGAATAGGTAAACATTTATACTTGGTTGGGTCTTCAATATGCAGGTCAGTTTAAGAATACGGACCAGTTAGATGCAATGAAAGAAATAGCACCTAAAGTGCTTTCAGAATATGAAATGGGACTTTTGAATAATTTGAGAAGATGGATTTATGACAAAAGAAGAAAGGCACTAAAAGACAAATTGAAAAGTGCTGAAAAATCAGAGGTAAAGATACTACCTGAAAACCAGAAAGAACTTTTTTGAAGGCGAGCTGTACTATTCGTAAAAGTAATATTCAATTTTAATTAAAAGCAAGTTTTATTACCCACTCAGCACATTCCCCTGCATTTCGCAAAAAGCTACATTCCGGGAAAAGAGCTTCATTACACAAATCTTGGACACAATCCCCTATTTTAGCTTTCCATTCCGTTAACCCTTCCCGATGCTCTGGGAAGGAACACTACATTTCCTAGCCAAAATTGTGAATTAAGTCCGCTTTCTCATCGGAAAGCCATCACTTCAGTTTTCTTTACAGGATTTTCGGCGCTGTCTTCTTAAGTCCTCACTCGAAAATCCTTAAAAACCGAACCGCTGTCTTACACATTTTAAGGGGTTGATAATGGATAAAGCCTTTGTTGTTTTTCGGTACAGCGAAAAACAGGCACGACATAACCAATTCTAATTTAACCACAGCTGCTTATCTCGCTTAACTATCGGTACGCTCAAACGCAACTGCGTTTAAAAGAATTGCTAATGCCCTTATGGAACTTATCAAGACTATACAAGTTTTATTGAAAAATAAGGCTTCTACTTCCTTGAATCCGCCTATGGCGTGATTACTACGTCGCAAACACACCTGATTTATTCCCTAAAAGTCTTGACAAAACCCACTCTATCCATTGTGCGGTGCACGAAAGAAAAGAACAAACACCCCTTAAAATTTAATCTGTTTTAAATCAATAGGGGAAATATAAATCACTTAAATATTTTATTATGAGTACTATTAAAAATCACGTACAGTTAATTGGAAACGTTGGACAAGAACCAACCATTACAAACCTTGAAAGCGGAAAGAAAGTAGCCCGTTTTTCATTAGCCACAAATGAGTATTACAAGGACAGCAAGGGCGAAAAACAAACAGATACGAATTGGCATACAATTGTTGCTTGGGGCAAGACTGCTGAAATTGTAGAGAAGTATGTTGCCAAAGGAAAAGAGGTTGGGATATCGGGAAAACTCAAAACTCGAAGCTACACAACTGATGATAACGAACAACGCTATGTTACGGAAGTTGTAGCCGATGAAATCCTTTTACTTGGAAGTAAAGACGATAAGTAAACCTAAAAATGAAAGAGGGCGTAACCGTCGAAAGATGCGCCCTCTTTTTTCATTATTCACATTTTAAATACTATAAACAATGAAAACACAAGTTAACGAAATAAAGATTAGCTACAAAGGGGGTTTGAAATCGTCTAAATGGCAAAAAATTGGTAGTTCGCAAGATGCAGCAGAACTGCTTTTTGAAGACTGGAATAAAGATACTATTGGAATTCAAGAAACGTTTAAAGTCGTCTTATTGAATAACAGCAATAAGGTAAAAGGTGTGTACCAACTTTCTCGGGGCGGAATAACAAGCACATTAATAGACCTAAGTATATTGTTTGCAGTAATTTTGAAATCTTTATCCGTAGCTATCATTTTGGTGCACAATCATCCAAGTGGAAAATTACAACCAAGTGATGCGGATAAAAGGTTAACGAATAAGATTAAAAAAGCATCTAGGATTTTTGATATTACCATTCTTGACCATTTGATATTTGCACCTGATGGGGACTATTACAGTTTTTCTGATAATGGACTTTTGTAAAACTGAAAGCTATGATTTACATTAAATTTCAAGATTTGAGCGAGGAAAAACAAGAGGAACTTTTTCAGGTTTCTAGGGAACACGTCATACATCTTTTTGGGGAATCTATTCAAAAATATGTTGACGAAACTGGGGCGGATTTCGACAAGTTGATAGACGAGGAAATGATTAAAAATCTATACACATATAACTTCGTTTTCAACATCTAATTCCCTAAAGTTAATTTTTAAGCACCTCTAATGTTAGGGGTGTTTTTGTATGCAATTCACATTCACTTCAAGAAAAAAATGTATCTTTACAATGCTGAAATTCAGCGTACAAATTAAAAGTAAGGTTATCCAATTTTTGACTTTCGCCGATACCCTTATACATCGAAAAATAACATATCGGAAAATTATTTTCCTAAAATGGCAATCGGTTTTTTAACCGCATTGTATGGATTTTTGTCACGCTTGCGCGTGACGAAAAGGAATAGCAAGAGGGTAACACGCTTCGCGATGTTTCGGATTCCTTTTCGTTTTCAAATAGCTGATTACCAGCGATTTGAATATATTTTAATTTCCTAGCAATCAACGATTTGCGACAAACGGGCTGAGAACGCCCATTTTTAGGGAAGGTTTTGCGACAATTCGTCGAAATATGGACTCATTTACTGGAATTAGATTTAAAAAAGAAACTGCAAAACGTTTCCAAACATTCTCACGAACATACTTCAAATCGCACACCGAGGCAATGTCCACGATGCTCGATTTTTTCTTCTATAACGAGATTTCCCCAAAAGAAAAATTAGGTCCAACGGGACGCACAATCGAAGCCAAACTCTTAAAAAGAATTAATGCGGTTATCGCTATAATGCGAGATGTAGAAAAGACACAAACTAAACCTACGGTAGCAATGATTCAATCGCTGTTTGAAACAGAAGAACCCACAAAAAAACCGCTGATTGTGGAAAAGAAATATGCCGAAGAAAAGAAAGAAGTACGCTTTCGCGAAAAGCAAAATTCAAGTAACCAACTCTAAATTTTTGAGCTATGTACATCACCATCACACCTCAAAAATTAGGTACTAATTATAGTCAAAGTTCAGCTAATTTTGTTGGCTATTTAGAAAAAGAAAATGAAGGTTTAGAACAGCGAGATATTGAACACTTTTTTAATCAATATGGCGATGAGATTTCTGCTGAAGAAGTTGTAAAAGAGATTGATGGAAACACCGCAAAATTAAAAAAGAAAGAACCCAAGTTTTATTCAATTACGGTTAGTCCTTCAAAATATGAATTACGCAAACTTCAGAACAATAGTCAAGATTTAAAGAACTACACACGTGAGCTGATGAAGGATTATGTTGCCAGCTTCAATCGGGAAATTAATGGGCGACCTATTACGATAGACGACATTAAATACTTCGCAAAAATCGAACACCAACGTACCTATAAAGGAACCGATTTTCAGATAAAAGAGAACCAACCTTTTGCTACAAAAATATTACAACTCAAAACGGATATCCGAAATGTTCAAGAAGGAAGAGCAGAAGGGAACATCAAAAAAATGAAAAGAGAAATAACCAAACTGGAACGTCAAGCACCACATCAACAAAATGGAAAACGGATAGTCCAGGGAATGCAAAAAGATGGAAACCAAAGTCATATTCATATCATCGTGAGCAGAAAAGATGCTTCCAATTCAATCAGTCTTTCCCCAGGAAGTAAACACAAAGCTTCGGAAGTTGAAATGCACGGAAAGAACGTAAAGCGTGGTTTTGATAGAGATAATTTTTTTGAGAAAGCAGAAAAGACGTTTGACAAGACTTTTGGCTATAAACGCAACTTTGCAGAGACCTACAAAGCACGAAAGGATTTTGTGAAAAACCCCAAGCTTTATTTTGCAGCCTTAATAAAATTACCAGCTAACGAAAAAGCATTGGCTTTCAAAATGATGACGAAAACGGGATTGCCAATCGTTCCAAGTATTCCTGTTACTCAGGCGCAGATTACACTTCGTGTTTTCAAGAGATTAAGACGTGGTGCGGAAGTGGCTATAAAATCAAGTTCCATCGGAATCTAAAGCCTATGCAGATGGATAATATTATAACGATACTTTCAATTATTGGTATAACCAGTACTGTTTTCTATGCGTTATTTCGAGTGAGTAAATATGCGTTTTTATTAAATATCACTTTGCTTTCATTTCTCGTTTTCTATATTTCTGTAGAGAATGAATTAGTGTTGATATTATTGTATTTAGTGTGTCCTCTAATGCTAATTAATACAGGACTGTATGTTTTTCTACATAAAACTGAAAACGTACAAAATGGAAATACGAAATACCAAGTTAGTTTTTCTACGAATAAAGGAAACTTCAAACTGGATAATATAAAGCGTGGCGCATCCGTCATCGGATCCGCTGGAAGCGGAAAAACCGAAAGTGTAGTTTATGGGTTTCTTAACCATTTCCGGAAAGAGAACTTTTGTGGCATAATCCACGATTACAAAGATTTTGAACTGACTGAAATGGCATATCCATTGTTTAAGAATAGTGATATCCCTTTTAAAGTCATTTCCTTTGATAAAATCATTCATAGAGTTAATCCTATTGCACCTCACTATTTAGAGAACGAGGAAAGCGTAAATGAGGTTTCAAGGGTGCTAATTGAAAACCTTTTGGAACAACGAGAATCGGGAACAACAGGAACTACAAAATTCTTCAATGATGCAGCTGAAGGTTTAATAGGTGGTTTGATTTGGAAACTGAAAACCGACTATCCTAAATACTGTACTTTACCACATTTGATAGCAATTTATCAACTATTGGACACCGATAGCCTTATACAGTTTTTGGAAACCAATACTACATCCAGAGCAATGGCAGATGCTTTTATTAGTGGTAAGGATTCAGATAGACAGACAGCTGGTGTAAAAAGCACTTTGGCAAATGCGCTTAAACGAATTAGCACACAACGCATTTTTATGACATTATCCGCAGATGAAGTTCAGCTGAATATAAATAGTGAAGAAAACCCTGCGATTATTTCTGTGGTAAACAATCCAAAATATGAAACATCCTTTTCGCCCGTAATTGCTACTATTATTCATACCATTACCAAGCAAATGAGCGTGCGGAATTCTAAACCTTCATTTTTATTGATGGAAGAAGCGCCAACAATTCGATTATTGAATATGCATCGCATTCCTGCGACATTACGTAGTTATGATATTGCAACAATTTATGTGATGCAAGACAAAATTCAGAATGATATGATGTATGGCGATAAGGCAAGCAAAGCAATTTTAAGCAATCTGTCCTATCAATTTTTTGGTAAAGTTAACGACCCAGACACCGCCAAATATTACGAACGCTTTTTTGAAATTATTAAAGACCCAACAAAAAGTATAAGTCGTGGACATAATCTCGATTTTGATACACGAATTACGACTGGAGAAAAGGAAATCCCTAAGATTCGTGCTGATGTTTTCTTTAGGTTAAAACAGGGCGAGTTTATAACCTATGCAGATGGAAAGGACAAGAAAGTTCAGTTTAAACTGGCTAATATTCAAAGAGAGTTGCCTAAGGAATTGAAGCAGTTTACTCAGGCAGATTTAGAAGAGAATTTTGAGCGGGTTTATGATGAGGCGAGGTCGATATTCAATGGTCATTGAGATAATATTGTAGGTGGCGTAGTAGGTAGTGTAATAGGTGGTGCAATAGAACTTATTTTTAAAGGAATTGATTTTAATATTAAAACGGTAGCACATTAAACTATCGTATCCATAAATTTGGAAATATTCCAAATAATAGTAAAACTTCGATTATCAAAATCGCAAAATCATTTGTACCTTTGGAATTAATTTAGTACGTAACTAGCTATCAGATATTTTGGACAACTTTCGATATGATTGATTTTGATATAATAGAAAATTTAGGCTTGGATAAGGCCGTCTCTGTTACTTCGGAATCTAGTCAAATTACTGAAAGTCAGTTATTTGTAATCAATCAAGTAAAAGATTTCGGTATTGATGAAATTTATTTCAGTACCGACGAAAATCATAATAGTTATCCTGCGGTTTTTTTAAAAAAGGTTGAAAAATTTGATGACAGGGCTCTTCATCAAGTTGCAAAGGCTCAAAAAAAAATCTGGAACTTCAAAAAGGTAATTTTTCTTTACGTTTATTCGGAAACTGAAATCCGTATTTACAATTGTGCCGAGAAACCTCTTATAATCAAATCAGATGATTTTGACTATAAGAAGGAGCTTAAAACACTCGAAATAGCTTCTTACAAGTTCAAGGATAAAACCAAACTCAAACAGCTTCAAAACCTTTTTTCTACCATTGCCATCGATACAGGTATTATATGGACATTGAAAGAAGCCTATGAGATAAGGAAAAAAATAAGTCTTCAACGAAGGGTCGATAAATACCTTGTAGAGAGTCTTACCCATACTGCGAAGCAATTACAGGAAGAAGGCTTAGAAATTAACCTTATCCATAAAATAATAATGCGTTCTCTATTTCTTTTGTACTTAGAGGACAGGGGTGCAACTGATGAAAAATTTTATTCTAAAATAAAAATAGGGGCTAAGTCTTATTTTGACATTTTGGACGATGCTGATAAAACGTATTCTCTTTTTCAAAAATTAGAAGAATACTTCAATGGCAACGTTTTTACAGTAGATAAGAATGAATCAATTTCTAGAGAGCACTTACAGATTGTCAAAAAGTGTTTTATCATCGGTAATAACAATTCAATTCAACAGAATCTCTTTGAAGATTTACGCCTTTTCGATTTTAGCATTATTCAAATAGAATTGTTAAGTGAAATCTATGAGAATTTCTTAGCTGAAATAAATCCTACTTTAAAGCAAGATACTGGTACTTATTACACACCACCTTCCCTAGTTGAACTCATATTGAATGAGAAATTAGCAATCACTAGGACAGAAAAAAAATTTAATGTTAAGGTGTTAGACCCAACGTGTGGTTCGGGGATTTTTTTGGTTGAAAGTTTTAAACGTTTGGTAAAACGTCACGAAAATGCCAATCGGGAAAAGCTTACCGACTTTAATAAATTAAAGGAGCTGCTCACGGATAATATATTTGGTATAGAGATACACCCCCAATCCATCAAAGTAGCAGCATTTAGTCTCTATCTGGCTTTAGTTGACAACTTGAACCCTAAGACAATTTGGCAAAACAAAGATTATCGCTTACCATATTTGATAAATGACCCTTTGGATGATACTCTAGTTGAACAAGGTAATAATCTATTCCGAAGTGATACTATTCAGCAAAATCCCGAAGTAGAACAAATTGATTTTGATTTGGTGGTGGGGAATCCGCCTTTTGGCACTAAGAACCTATCTCAATCTATTCGAGATTATAGCGATAAATATGGGTTCGCTAAAGAAATGGTTCTACCATTTTTGCATAAAGCAACGACCTTTTGTGAAAACGGGGAAATAGCATTGATTTTCAATACAAAAGTGCTAACAAATACCAAAATAACATATCAGAATTTTAGAAGATGGCTTTTCAACGACTGCTATGTGGAGAAGATTTATAACTTCTCAATTTTGCGGAAAGCCCCTAAAAATTTTGGCGGTCAATTATTTGGTTCAGCAACAGGTCCTATAAGCATAGTATTTTTTAGAAAGAACGAGCCTAAGAAAAAATCAAAAACTATTATATACTATGCGCCTAAAACTTACATAAAGTCTAATGTTATTGAAGGTGTAAGTATAGATAGCTCGGATTTAAAGTTTTTGCCGCGCGAGGAATGCCAAAAGACTGATACTAAAATTTGGAAAATTGCTATGTGGGGCGGAATGATGGATTTTCATTTAATTGAAAAATTAAATCAGAAAAAGTTCCATACAATAGAAAGTTTTAATAATGAACACAATATAAAATCTGGTGTTGGTTTTCAATTGTTAACTCAAAAAAAAGATGAACCAAAAACATCGGAGTTATTAGCCGAATTACCATACTTAGATGCTGATGCTATTACTAGGTTTTATACCAAAAGTGAGAGGCTAAAGAATGTAAGAGAATCTATAAAGACACCAAAATCAAAAGCTTTTTACAAGAACTTTTACAATGTTTCGGACATTGAAAAAATTGACAACTTAGAACATTATAGGCGTTTAGGAGATTTAAAAGCATTTGTAAACTCTCACATTATTGTGAAAAAAGGTCTTGAGAAAAACAACATCTGTTCTTCACTAATCGAGAACAAGTGTTCTTTTCGAGATGGCGTTTATGGATTTTATTCAAACGAAAATGATGACTCTATTCTTAGAGTATTGAACTCGTATTTCAACTCAAGATTAAGCAGCTACTTCTTATTTATGACGATTTCCTCATATGGAATTGAAAGGGAACAAATAATGAAGAACGAATACCTTTCAATCCCAATTAATCTAAATGAGTCTGAAATATCTCAAATTTCTAAATTGAATAATGAATTCATCAATAAAATTAAATCACTAAGTTTTTGGGGAGAGGAAACAAAAAGAAATGAACTGATAGCTGTATTTAGTGAAACTATAGAAAAGATAGTAAGCAAAAGCTTTGGGTTGAACGCTGATGAAATTAATCTACTAAATGATTCCTTGGATTACAGCTTAGATTTATTTCATTCAAAAGCAAAATCAAAAGCTCTATATCCTGTTGAAGACATTACTGATTATGCGAATAAAATATGCGAAAATCTTAATGAATTTGTAAAAGGTCAAAATTTGTTTGCTAATGCAACTATATTCTCGGTCAATAGATTTTCACCATTGATGTTGACAAAAATCACTTTCGGTAAAGACAATGATGAATTGCTAAAATCTTCAGAGGACGTTACACAAGAATTACAACGTATAGATAAACATTTATGGTCTGAGAAAGCTACAAATATCTATTTCAGAAAAAAGTTGAATTATAAGACAGGTAATGATATTTTTATTATTCGTCCCAATCAGAGAAGATTCTGGACACAGTCGATGGCGATTGAAGATGCCTCAGAATTGATTCTTGAAATACTGAACGACATTTGATATATGGGGCTTTATAAGGATATAGGAAATAGCTTTCGCGAAAGCTTTGAAAATAGATGCTTTCAGTTAATAACAGAGTCTTATGTTTCAGCTATGGAAACTAAGGTCATCAAGCTCAACTGGGATGAAAATGACATCACCTCAGAGCTTCATCAACATATTAATAATAATCCTCTTAGACTTGAATGGAACATTCATTCTAATGTAGAGAAACATCTTCCTAAAGAAGACAAAAAGAAGGAAAAAGGCTTTGCTGCTAAGCTACCCAGAATTGACCTTAGTTTTGCAGTTATAAACTCAAAACTTGAATATGTGTATCATATGGAAGCAAAGAACTTGAAAGAGAAAAGTTCAACATTAAAACGGCGATATATAGATACCGGAATCAATAATTTTTTATCTGGCAAATACGATAATGGTTGTCTACTAGGTTACGTTGTTGAAGGTAAATTACACAAGTCTGTTTATGGAATAAATAAACTTCTGAAGAAGGATAAAAGAGAGCCTGAATTTTTAGAAAAAGAGAAGAATCATCTGCACAAGGACTATTATGAATCAGAGCACCCTGACAATATGGTAATAAAACACTTTATGTTTGATTTCACTTCTTTAAATAGTGCCTAAAGGTTTATAAAAGAGGTGTTTTTACTTTCCGAAAAGACTTTAACTAATACCATAATTTCATTTGGAAAATAATACTGAATTATCAAGGGAAATACTCAACGAATTTCTTGAGAAGTGGGGCATCGAGACTATCAAATCTATGAACATAGAACAGTATGTTTCGGTTGGAAATAAAGATACATTCTGCCAATGGTTGGAAACCAAAACTAGAGCTCTGGGAAGTATTAAGGGTATAAACTCTAGTAAGTTTGGAATTTATAAACGAAGTGACCCAAATGCAAACCCAAAAAACTTAATAAACGACAATCTTTATTCCTGGCAACGTTACTATGGAGAGAATAGAAAAGAAGCATTTGAAAACGTAAAAGCTGAAATCTTAAAGATTATTGAATATTCCGAAAAGGGAGACTTTGAAAAAATTGATGATTTACATCTAACTCTTTTTGTAAAATGGAAAATAGCCTATCTATATTCAAACGAAAGATTGATTCCAATTTTTAAGAAAGCCGTACTTCATAAAATTGCTGAACATTATGGGTTAAATGTTACTAGAAAAACTAAAACTTCTGAAATTCAGAATTTGATTATTGCCAATAAACCATCTCATTTATCAATATATCAATTTACTGATTTTCTGTATGAGAAATTTGGTCGTGATATCGGAAAAACGACAAACACCGGAAAAAAGAGAAAAACCAACAGAAAGGGAACTAAATTGCGAAGTTCATCTAAACAGAAAAGAAGGGGAAGCACCAGTTACATTGCAGAACAAAAACACAACAAAATTCAAGAAATACTACAGAAGCAGCTGGAACAAAAATACGGTAAGAACAACGTTATACTTGAGGAAAATTATGTTGACATAAAAGTTAAATTAGAAAATGAAATTCATTTCTATGAAGTAAAGTCATCGGCCTTTGCCTCTGATTGCATTAGAGAGGGTTTAGGTCAAATTATATCATATGTGCAAAAGGACGATGACGATAGAACAAAATTATTGTTCATTGCAGGACAGTACCCGCCTAACCAAGATGAAATTGATTATTTGAATTTCGTAAAGAAAAAATTGAAAATCTATTTTGATTATGTTAGTGTTGAACTAAAAGATTAACCATTAAAAAGGCCCTTTCTCTCTCGGTCCTTTGCTGGTCACTTTCCATTTACCACCTTCTTTGATGAGTTTGAAGATACCAGGCTTATTATCATAATTAGAACTGTATTTGACCCACGCAGTATCGGTCTCAATAACTTCATCTGATATTGTAACCTTTGCATCATTATCAACGTCTGGCACTAAACCCTGAATCATCATTAAACTATCATAACCGTCAGAAGTTGTATGTTTTTTTTAAGTATTATTATCCTTGGCATAAAAACTCTTTACAACAGTTTTTACGGTTTCTTATGGCAACATATTCTTGGTTTCAGAGCAAGAAATGAATAAAAGTACGAGTGAGCAAATGACTAATCTTTTCATAATATTATTAATTTGGGTTATTGATATATCTGTGTGATATGTTCAGTTTTATATTGCGTTCACCATCTTTCTCGTTCAATTCTAAAATTGCCCTACGGTCATTGGACAACGAGAATTTAGACATTACATAAACCAACCTTACCATTTTACCTTCTGCAATTTTTGACGGCAAATGGTGCTTGTAAATAGGTTCTTGATATAAACTCTGTAAGGATTTCCTTTTCCCTTTTTGTCGAGTCTCGATGGAAAGGTTCAAGAAATTCAAATCGTAATCCAACGTAGAATTATTCTCAATCTGGATTACAAAATAGAGTTCTTCTTTATCAAAAACAATATTCTCAACGGTCAAGACGATGCCCTGCGTGCGCTTCTTAATCCGACCGATACGTTGGTTTCTGTTAAGAAGATAGGTGCAGAATTTTTGATAATAGTAGGTTCTGTTATCTATATTTTTTTCAGAAGTTACAACCTGAATCGAATCGGGTACGATTGGCTTCTCATTACCAATACTATTTGATAATGGGATAAAATAATTGAGCTTTGACAGCTGCTTTTTGTATCTTACAATATACGAAAAAATTGCACCATTTCTATTGACTACCAGCAGATTACTTTCCTTTCCGGGCTTTGCCTGAAGTAATCCAAAATATTGTTCTTTTTCACGATTATAACTAAAGACAAAATTATCCGAACCGGTTATGCCTTGTCTTATGGGTTCTGGAAAAAATAGCGCAACGTTTTTAGTATCGTTTGCATAAATGGTATCTAATGTTACGTTTATTTGTGCTTTCACGAAAGCGGAAATAATGAGGGCTGAAATTATAATATACTTTTTCATAAGAGTGCGTTTTTAAATGCCCATTATGGGCCTCATAATTTTGGTTTTAGAATTAATTTGTAGTTGTTGAGCACAGTTACTTTAACGCTTCGATTACGACGTCTAAATACCTGTGTAATTCCACCTACTTGCGGAACAGTCGGAATATTGATATCACCAATAACATCATCCAAAACTTCTGTGGTAGCTTCAGCCCTAAAATTGTTTTCTACATAGATACCTTCGCTACCATCGAGCAAATCGAATGCCTTTAGCTTGGTAGGATGATGCTTTATGTTCTCAATTTCGATTAAAGCACGATTTGGCTGAAAGCTTATAAAACCAAAAACTGGTGTATTCTTTGGCATCAACTTACCATTAATAGTAGCTGATTTGGTAAGACGCATCCGCAATCTAGTGTTTGCTTTAACAACCTGGTCGCCATCGACAACCACATATATCATTTCATCTGTATTACCAATAATTGAAACTTCATTTGGTTTTGGCGAAGCAGCAAAGAATAATTGATGTTCTAATCCTAATTCTTTGGCTTGAATTTTTTGTTCTCGTTTTATTTCGGCTGAATCGATTTGTTGTGCGCTCTTTTTCACAACTTTCTTTTGCCCTAAGTTTCTGTATTTCTTGTCAGAGTATTGAATTTTACCTGCATTGTATATACTATCCACAATGCGTTCTTTTTCAAGTTCCGGCAAATCCGGATTGTAAAGACCTGTGGAATCCAAAAGTTTTTCATCGTAGATGCTGGGTGCGTTATTCTCGCGCACTTCCTTTAGGTCATTGATAGCATCAAGCTTGGAATCGTATTCTTTTTGGTTTTCATCCAAGTCCGGAACCAAGGTCTGTTCAAGGTTTTCGTTCTCACTTTCGTCATCGCCCATAACCATCATTGAATAGGAAATGAGAAATATGAAAATCACAGCCAATACCGCAGCAAATACTATTTTGTTTTTTTCTAATTTCATAATTGTGGTTTTTAAATGCCGATTATCGGCTCAACTTTCATCGTTTATCTTTTTTAAGGTGTTCTCGAAATAGTTCGTAATCAACAAGCCGTGTGGGTTGTTTGGAAAGTTTCTATCAACTGGAATTAAATTTCCACTAGAAACGAGTTCGTAGGTGTCAATTATTGAACCTCTATTGATTTCAAATACTGTAATCGTTCTAAAGACGTATGTTCCGTTTTGTTCTTCGATTTGTGAATCAATACTTAGTACTTTTTGAACAAGTGAGTATTGCAGCAATCGATTATAGACACCATCGGCTTTTTTCTGACGATACAAGTTGTCCACAGAACTATTGCCTAACCAAAGCGCCTTTTCAAGATTCCGTTCGTAGTTACTGGCATCGATATTATAGAAGTAGTTGTGGAACAGGTCCAAATGCGCCAATGCCTCTACTTTGAAATTTTCTTTTTGGGTAACAAGCTTCAGCGGAATAATACTGCCATCGGTATTAATGGCAAAGGCACTATTAAGTGCTTCTTTATTCGTCTTAAAAGCCATCCAAAGTGAAAAGGTGCTCGATAGCATCGCAAAAATGACAACTGCCAACACGATAAATCTGTTCAACTTTAAGACGTTGTATATGTTCTTATATGGTGTTTTCATATTTATATGTTTAATCTGCCCTAGGCAGTAAATAATCTGAGGGTAAACGAAGTGGCGCGTTTATATAATTTGAACTTTAGAAAAACAATGAAACAAACTGACCCTAGCTGAACCACAGGTGCAAAAAAGCCCTGGCCGACATCTGTCCCAAAAAGGTTTGTCCAGAAATTCGTATTGATTTCAGTATAGAGGGCGTTTACAAATACATTAACCAGAAAGAATGCAGGCACCAACATATAAACCGCGGCATATAACTTGAAAAATGTGTAAGCAAGCGAACGGAATTTTTCAAAAACTGCTAGACTTATAACCAGCGGGAAAAAGGCTTGCATTATACCCAATAAAAAGTAGCGTTCAGCAAGAAACAACGGGTAGATGAACAAATCCAAAATCCAAAGGATAAGGCTAATGATAAATGCAAATATTTTGAATCCGTAAAGTGGTGTGACAAGAGCTTCATATAATAAGGCCATTGCCGCTTGAGCGGCCTCTAAAAAATTTATTTCTTCTTCTATAGGAATATCCTGCATCTGTAATGGCAATAAAGCTGGTGCTGTACCACGATATTGCGCTTCTATGGAAACCAAGATGCCATCAAAAAAGCCTAAAACCTGCGTTGAAAATATAACCAGAAGTACAATGGCAAAATTCTTGGTCAATTCCCCCGGACTTAATCCCCAAGTATAACCATCCTTATCCGCAATACCTTCATTATATTTTTTTAGGATATTGACCAGAAAGAACAATACAGCAAGCGTTTTCATTCCTGCAATAGTATATTGCGAAAAGCTACTGTTCTGTATGGTTTGAAATACTGCATCAATGTATTCCAGTCCAATCCCTAAAAGTATGGCTGCGGTCATTATTAGTAATCTGTTTCTCTATTATTAATTTTGTCCTGCATTTTTCTGAAGGATATAATATCCTTGTAGCGTTTCGTTCTTGTTTGAATATTTGAAACCATTTCCTTAGATTCTTTTTCTTTCTGCTTTAAAACTTCAGCACGTTCAGCATCGGACATTTTTAGATTATCACTAGATAAAATTTCGCCCATAAATTCAACCGTGTCCAAAGAGTTTTGAACAATCGCATCAAATGATTCCGCAACTCGTGTAACTTCCTCTGGTTTGATGTAAGGCGAGTTTAAAATATCCCGCAAATCGTTTTGCATTACATTGATAAGGCGTTGATTGTTAGCTGCTATTTCTTCAACTGCCCTAAGTTGTTGCACAACACTTGACACTTTCTCAATTGCCTCTTTCGCATCTTTCAAGAACTTTACGGACTGGATAAGTTGAGAGGTCTGTTTTGCCGATTCCACAAGCGATTTTACCAAACTGATAAAGTTGGTATTGTCATAAACTGGCATCCCCTGAGCGGTAGCACCGTTAGGCAATAAAAGGCCAACCATTAAGAATAGCCCTAACAAGATTGTTTTGATTTTTGTCTTCATAATATTATGTTTTACATGTGAATTGAATTATTGCTTTTTCCATATCGTGATGCTCATTGTAGAGCTTCATTATTTCCTCATTTTCCTGGCCATCGGTTAAATAAGCTGCATAGACTTCTTTAGGAACTTCAAGCCGAAAGATGTTGCTTTCCTTCCCAATCTTGATAAACATTTCGGTGTACTTTCGTGGTCCGGAAAGATTATTTTTGATGGACTTTAATTGGTTCAAGTCATGACTTGAGAGGTTGAGCCTTTTGACCAATTCGTCATAGCCTTTTTCGTTGTTAAGGCTGTAAATGACCTGCGTATTCTCTAATATGCTAGCTGATGTTGAGTTATTGGGAAGCTGGTTTATGGATTGAAGAATAATCCCAATCGCACCATTTTGTTTACGGATAGCTTGGTAGTAGAATTCTACACTTTCCAATACATTGTCAAACTTCAGTTGCTTTGCAAACTCATCGAAAAGGATGATGCCTTTTTCAGCACGATTCTTCCAAATTGTTCTTTGGATAGCCGATTTTATCAGCTTCAGCATTACGGATAGGATTTCCTTGTTATCCTTTACTTCATCCAGTTCAAAAACAATCAATCGTTTGTCTTCGATTTTATAGGTCAGGTCTTCGCTTACTTCAAAGAGGAAGCTATATAGACCATCGCCGACATATTCGGACATTACGTGCAAAAAGCTCGTAACATTGAAATAGTCGGGATGGATTTTTAGGGTGTTCAGAAGGTCTTTCTGATTCCGCTCTATAAAATTGTAAAAACCATCCAGCGAATGATTTTCTGAAGTGTTATTATAATAGTGGCACAGTATCTTTTTAACCGAAACTGATTGTGCCTTGGTCACTTTTAAATCTGAAGCGAACAATTCAAACAAGAATACTGATAAGTCTTCCAAACGTTCAGGTGTGAGGTCGTTTACATCACTTATATAAAATGGATTGATACCGAGATTTTTGCCACTTTCATACCGAAGCACGGTGTATTTCTCAGGATAGAGTTTGGCAAACTTGGTATAGGAACCACCAAGGTCGATAATGACCAATCGAACACCGCTTTCAAAATACTGGCGTAAAATGTTATTGGCTAAAAAGGATTTACCCTCGCCCGTTGGGGCAAAAATGGCAAAGTTTCGTGCTTTGATTCGTTTCTTACGCTCGTCCCAAACATCTTTTAGAACCGGAACATTGTGTTCCCTGTCATTGAAGATGATTCCGGTAGCATCTGAATTATAGTTGGTGTTATTAATGAACAAACAAAGGGCGTGTTTTAAATCCGTTACATATAAATCATTATTCGAAAAGTTGGAAGAAAAACAACAGTAACTATTTAGTATGTAGTTTTTGCGTTCTTCGCCTCGTGGGTAATATGGTATAATGTCCAGTTCCTTAAACTCGGTTTTGATTTTTGAACCGATTCGACTCAAATTTTCTGGGTTCTTGTCCCAATAGACAATGCTTAAATGACCTCGAATTATGCGAGCATTATCATCAGCATTAATTTGGTCCAGTATGTGCTGAATTTTGCCAAGTATCACTTTGTTCTGTGAACCGAAGTTGGAACTTTTATTAAGTTCTTCAACTTTCTTATCTAGCAGCTTGCGCCACTTTTGTTTGTCATCCAAATACAAGATTTGATTAACGATGTGGTTTTCGTTCAGCGTAAGCCCTAAGCCATCAATAAACCCTTGATGAAACACAAAATCGTCAGAAGTGAATTTCTCATTGGTCTTGCTACTCTGTACACTTTCGCCAAAGCACAGTTCGCTATTGATAGCCAGGGCATCAAAATGGTTTTCGCCTATATTGACGCTTTTTTTATCTAATATGATATCCGTATCAAAGCCTTCGTTGAATCCGTTGAAATAGCCATTGGTTAATTGTTGTATTTCTTTCGCTTTAAGCGGGACAAAGGTCATTTTTCGGCTATTGTTTATAAAGGAAACCGAATCACTAACCGAGCCAATGAAGCTCTTAACGTTGTCATCTAATTGTTGAACAATCCCTTTCGAAACTTTACGAAAAGGATTGACATATTTTGAATTATTTAGAGCCTTGTTCTTAGTGAGCGTAAAGAATAAAAAGCAACGATGTTCCATATAATTACGACCCTTGAAATGGTCGTGTGTCGCCTTTTCTAAAAACGTTGTATTTGGAAGTTCTTCTGAAGAATATGTTTTTTTAAGGTAGATATCCTGTTTTTGTACTACTGTACCAATTGGCAATGATTTCAAAGCCTGAAACCAAGCACCGTGTATATCTTCAAAATCCTTTTCGGATAGGGCATAAATTTCTGGCAATGTTCCTTCATAGCATAGGACAACGTTGCCATTATTGGCAAATATGATATTGTCTTGAATATCCGCAATAGGTTGATATGCCGAAAGATTAATCTTGTTCATAATCGAATCCAGAATTTCTTTTGTTACTTATTATTCTTGGAAAGGCTTTAGCCATTTGAAATAATTGTGGGTTATGTGTTATTCTCGTGAGGGCTACATATAAGGCAGCATTAAAAACGAGAACGCCAATTATTATCCCGAAGCTGAAAGAAAAGATGATAATGAGCAGCGAAGCTAAAATGGAAACCATCATTAGGGCGAACAGGGAAATAGGCAGCCCAAAAATGACCGCCCTTTTTCTAATGTTTTTATAGACTTCGAATTTCTTCATACAGCTTTTATAATAAAGCCCTCGATGAGGGTTCATTTATACTACGATGCCTATTAAATATGTAAAGATGCCGACTACTGCGCCAGCAATCAAAACAAACACAAGCACTCTAGTTATACCTTTTTTTAGGTCTGCGTTTTCCCCAAAGAAATGTCCCGCATTAAATAGGAATCCAACTAGAAAGATGACACCAAGTAAAATTGGGAATATGGTACGTATGGTATCGCCCACATCATTAACGGAATCTTCAATTCCCCCAATTTGAGCAAAAAGTGATGTTGAGAGCAACGATAAAAAAGTTGCTAAGTAGACTGATTTTTTCATAATAAAACTGTTTAGATTTTTTGTTCATTTTCCCTTTCTGAAATTTACATATATTTGTACTTAAATAACTGAAAATCAAATATTTATGAATAAAATATTATTTGAAATCAATTGAATTTAATTGTTATTATTTGGCATCAAATTCTATGAATTTTTGAAGGAAAGTTGTTGATAACACGAAAATTGAAAATGAAAAACGTGCTTAAAAACGTCAGTTTTGTCTTTTTGCTTCTAAAAATGTGCATCATTTTTGGACAAGAAACGAGTACCCAAAAACGAATCGTAATTGATGTTGGCCACGGTGGAAAAGATGCTGGTGCGATAGGCGTAAATGGCATCCAAGAAAAGGATGTTGTATTCAATATTGCAAATGCCATTTTGAAGCTAAATAACGAATCGAACAAGCCTTTGGACATTTACTTAACCAGATACACCGATACACTCATTTCGTTATCTGACAGAACGAAGCTGGCCAAGGCACTGAATGCCGATTTGTTTTTGTCTTTGCATTGTAATCATTCAGATAATCCCAATGCTAGAGGTATTGAAGTATATGTGTCAGAGAAACAATCTAAGTATCTAGATGAATCTACTTGGTTGGCTTTTCAGTTTCAAGCAGCGTTTAAAAAAGAATTGGGTTTTGAGAGTCGTGGTGTGAAGTTTGAGGACTTTCAGGTGTTGAGAGAAACTGTAGATAATTGTGCAGCTGTACTTCTGGAATTGGGGTTTTTGAGTAATGGGGATGAAGCTAACTACGTATTAAAACTAAAGAATATCAGCACCATTTCTTTCGCTATTTTATTGAATATTGCTAATTTTTTTAAACTATAGATTTTGAGTAATTTTTATAAGGAAATAATTCGGATAATAAAATTGATAGTTCTTACTGTTTTTAAACAACTAGTTAAGGTTTTTCAGAAAGAGTTATAGAAAAGCAGTCGTCTTTTCAAATAAATTACCTAGGATACTATGCCGAAAAAAATTTAACAATTGAAACTTTTAAGTTACATTTGTCAAGCTGTTTTTTTTCAAAATTTTAATTGTTTCAATATGAAAATATCTAGTAAAAACATTGGAGAAATGCTAAAAGAAGCAAGGGAGCAGAAAAATCTAACTCAGGAACAGTTAGCTCAAAAGGTAGGCAAAAAACGTGCTTATATTACAAGGATTGAAACGGAACAAGGAAACAAAATAAATCTTCAAACCTTAAGAGAAATAGTGGAAAAAGGCTTAGAAGGGGAATTAAATATTGATTTAGATTTATAGAATGGAACAGTTACTCAAAAATGCTTTTAAAGTTCAAATTGAAGCGAAACAAGGCTCAAATTTTGAGGAGTTTATTGACGAATTGTTCTTATTAAAATATGGTGCAGAAAATTATACTCCTATTCGCGGTACACGGGATAAAGGAAATGATGGGACAATCTTGACTGAAAAAAAGATATTGGCTTGTTATGCCCCCAAAAAATATAATAAGTCCGATTTTACTTTTAAAGTTTTAGGTAGCGATAAGAAAGAAGGAGATTTTCCTAAATATGTAAATAACTGGAAGGAGCAATTTTGTAATTGGGAAATGCTTGTAAATCATGAAGTATCACCAGACCAATTAAGTCTAATTGAGGAACTTGAGGGGAATACCTTTATTAAGGGAATAAAGCAAATTCTATACATAATAGAAAACGATTTTACAAATAATCAAAGACGAAAATTAGCTACCTTTTTGGGTATTGGTGAATATTTCAGACAAGATTATATCTTGGATATCATTCAAGATTTGTTGGATGATTCAAATAGAGATGACACTATTCAATTCGATAAATCAGATTTAACCCCACCAAAAGAAAAAATTGAGTTAAATTTTAATGAGGAAGATTGGGACGGAGTAAATTCCGAAATGATATTAGTTATGAAAGACTTCATAACGATTTCTAACATATTATCAGGGTATGAGGATAATGAAAAAGATTTAATAAAGCGCAGGATAATTGAAGATTACAATAAGCTTGGCGGCGATTTTAAAGCTAGATTAAATAGTTTGACAGAGGGATACACAAAACAGTATAGTAATCTCGATGATGACGGCTATAGATTAAATGTTAGAACAATTTTACTCTATATGTTCGAACAATGTTTAATAGGAAGGAAAACAAATAAAGAATGATTTTACCGCATCCAGAAAGTAATTTGAGGACCAACTTAATGGTTTTAGGAGCCGAAATTATAGGGATTATGAGCAAAAGCCCTTTTAATGAGAAGTATGTTTTGGTTGATGATGTTATGAATAAGTTTTTGAAAGTAGATAAAAATAGAACACCAGACCTCTTTTTATATGCCGTTACCTTTTTACATACTGTTGGAAGTATCGAAAAGAAAGAATACAAGATAAAGTTGATTAAGAATGATACCAGTAAAGAGCAATTAAATTTATTTCAATAATGCTAATCAGACTATACTCAGAAACTAATTTAATAGACGTTATTCCGTTTCATAATGGAATAAATATCATTTTGGGTAAATACTCTGAGGATAAGGAAGCAAGAGGTGTAAACGGTATAGGAAAATCATCATTGGTGCGTCTAATTGATTTTACTCTTTTAAGTGGAAAGGCTGAAAAAAGATTTTCTAAAAAGAAATATGATTTTTTAAGAGAAGAGGAACATAGTTTGACATTGGAATTTGAAATTAATAATAAGAAGTATTTTTTAAAGAGATACTTCTCTGACCTTAAAACGGTTTTTTTGGGTAATCGCCCAGATAAGTTCGAAGAATACGAAAAGTCAGAAATGCCTAGAATACTCGAAAGCATATTCTTTCCAACTGAAAACAATGAAGTATTTTTTGAGGGGAAAAGATATGGTACTTTGATGGAGTTTTTTGTAAAAGATGATTTACAAAACCAGCAAAGAATAGACCCACTAAATTTTGTATCTTACAATGCCAATGTTAGAGATAAGGCATTATACAATTTTTACTTACTTAATCTGCCTACCAAAAATCTAGTAAATTTTAATGATGTATCAAAAGACTATGAAGAAAAAAATAAAACGGTAAAGGGACTTACAAATAAAATAAAAGCAGATACTGGGAAAGAAGTAAGAGAGTTTCGCACAGAAATATTAAAGATAGAGAAGCAGATATCAGTAATTGAAAAAAGTCTCAAAGATTATAATTTTCTAGAAAATCATAAAAATATTGAGGAAGAACTAACTGATGTAATTGGTAGGATTAATGAAAAATCCACCTTATATCATACAGCGAATAGGAAGTTAGACAAACTAAAGTCTTCTTATTCTGATGTCTCAAATATCGACATTGATAAGATACAAAAACTTTATAATGAAACGTTATCAACATTCGGAAACTTTGTAAAAAAGAGCTTAGATGAAGTAATAGCGTTTAAGGAGCAACTTTTAGCTAATAGAAACAAGTATCTTTTAGATGAAGAAAAGAAACTAACGAAAATTATTGATACAGCACTTAACGACCTTGAAATCCTCGAAAAAAAGCGTAGTCAATTATTTACATTACTTAAAGAAAAAGGAGCTTTAGATAGAATTGAAACTACTTATGAAAAATTGATTGAAGAAAAAACGCTATTAACAAGAAATACAGCCATAATCAAAGAAATTGACGAAATTGAGACTATAATGGCGGATACTGATATTATAATTTCCGAATTGAAACGTGATATAGTAAATGATGTCAATCAGGTTGATAAAAAGTTAAATGAATTAAGACTTTTGTTCCAGGATGTATTAGAAAATGCAATTTATCTAGATGAAGAGTTTGATAACTCATATTTTGACGTTACCATTAACCCTACATCCAAAAGAAATCAACTTCCTTTTTCAATAAATATACAAATTCCTAAGGCTGATGCTTTGGGGCAAGAACGTCTAAAAATAGTTTCTTATGATTTAATGGCTTTTCTTAATAGTAGATTGGACCAAAGAAATTTGCCTGATTTTTTAATTCATGATGGAGTTTTTCACGCTATCTCTAAAAGAACGATATTCAACGTATTGAACTATATGTATCACAAGGCAAACGAACTGCAAAATTTTCAATACATCCTGACTTTTAATGAAGATGAAATTGATTTTACCGAAGAGCTAAGTGACAGGTATGGTAAATTAGAGTTTAATATTTCTGATTATATAATTGCTGAATTTTCAGATACAGAAAAGGAAACACTATTTAAACGCTTCTTCTAATTTAATTTTGGTTGTAATTAATCCTTTAGTTTAACTTCCATATCACTTCCTCTTATCCCCAGCACCTTTATCAAAGGCAATCAAATTAAACAGTTCTCGCATTCTGCTACGAACTCGATTGCCATAGCGTTCTTCCAATTCTTCAGCATTTAAGTTGGTGGTTGCGTGAGTTTTGATTTTGTGTTTGGTATCGAGATAAAGTTCATATCTGGATAAGAGTACTTCGCCCATTACATTCAAGTCTTTACCATAAAACCGTCCAGCCGGTTCAATACCCAAATCATCAAAACAATAGAATTTGGTGTTTCCATATTCCTCAACAGTTTTAAAACCAAGATGGTTAAAACCAAAAGTTACATTCCGGCAGGGAATCATTTCGTAAGGTCGTTGCAATGGGACGATGTGACGTAAAAGTTTCATCAAACTAGTCTTTCCACAACCTACTGGTCCGGAAAGTAAAATTCCTTTTTCAATGTCAATTCCGTAGGTGGCACAGTTGTCTTTATCCCTAATAAAATAAGAACAGAGCTTCAGTAGAATATCCTTGTCTTCATCATAAATTTTGAAATTTTTGCCAAATAATAGTTTTCCTTTGGCATTCAGGTAAATCAGAATTTTTGGAAAATCATAAATAACACTTTTACCATCAAATGTTCCCAACGAATATTCCACACCACCTTCGGTAATTTTAGAGGGGTTGTCCATAGTCTTTGTTTTTAGTGGTTCTCAAGTTGTCCTTGATTTGGGACGGTTGTTTTTTGTTTGGCCTGTTTTCAGCTTCAAAAAATTCGGTGCGGTCCATCCAGTTGATGGCCACTGAGCGCCAATCTCTAATAGACTCACCATTGCCAGTACGCCAATCTCGTTCATTATAGTGGCTGTAAAATTTTTCAGCTTCACCTAAATCAAAATTCTTTTCAATAAAAAAATCAATAACGGCCTGCCTGCCCTTTGGCTGTTTTATACTGTTTTCTTGTTTGATATTGTTTGTAGTAGATACCAATGCTTGTTCATTTGTGGGATGGTGGTGTCCCTCAAGAGGTACACCTCTGGGATAGTACTGTTCAGCAAGTTGTTCTAATGTGGGATTGTACTGTCTCGTTAGTGGTTCATCACTTGTTACGATAATGGACATCTTGATTTTACTGCCTTTGTAAGGATTATTGGATGGAAAATAAGATAGGTACTGCCAGTCATTTAACTCAACAATACATCTGTGATAAGTAGATTTTGAACCAATTTTGGCGGCTCGCATTAGGTCTCTTCTATTCACGAACATTTCATCTGAAAAACGACTACTGTTCCATTCTTGAAACAGTGCCATATACAAACTGATATGGGTAGGATTTAGGCGGTCATCAAAATAGAACTTCTCAAAAGCCGCATTAAGGAGCTTTATGTAGTTCATAAGCTAAGATTCGAATTTATGGTGTACACGATTAGCTTCCATTACCGTTTGGATTTCATCTACATCATAAAAAATAAGACCGCCTACTTTGGTATAAGGTAATGTGCCATTGATGCGAAGATTCTGTAATGTTCCTGGACTTATTTGAAGCATATCCATCACTTCTGAAGATTTAAGATATTTCTTGATTTTGCCAGTAGCTTGTTTAGATAAAAGATTTTTAATGTCGTCGAGCAATTCGATTTTGAATTCTCGAAGGTCATCCGTAGTAATAATACTTGTGGGCATAATAGAACGATTTTAAAGAAAGAGGCTATCTAGATTCAAAAAATTTTAATTGATAGCCTCTGACCTGATTTGACTTTCGTTCTGCAAATCTGGTTATGTTTATTGAGTTTTATTCAATAGTTGCAACCAAGTTGGGTGATTTTAACCACTAATATTCAATGAGTTAAATTAGTTTGATTTGAAATACTTAATGTTTTTTACATTCTACAAAAAGTGATAAATTTTATTAAAAAAGCCGCAAAATATAAATCCCCACCTTGGGGGCAACTATGGTATTTTAGATATCTAAATCTAATATACGCTTTTGTAAAGCTTCCTTGAGTTTATCGATGAATTTTGTGGGGCTTGATTTTCTTGCTCTAATTTCTATAAAAGTGTGGTAATAGTTTCCTAATTCAATATTGAAAATCTTTTCACAGGCAAGAGCTATCTCTCTTATTTCTATTGCACCATTATTAATTGTACTACTACTATGCAACGCATAAATTAGCTCTACCAAATCAATTTTGTTTGCTGTCCAATTTAAGTTATTTGTCTTTAGATATTTTCTTAAACCTTCCCCTGAAGCACTACTTTTTTTAAGATTTTTGAGCTCTTCAACGTAATAAACCAAAAGCAAATCATAAGCAATTATTTTTGCAACAGCGTTATCGTGACTTGTAGAAAATTCAGAGTCTGTGTAAAAATGGGACGTGTCTGAAAACAATGCAGGATTGTCTTTACCTCTTAAAAAATAATATTCGTCTAAAAGAGTACTATTTTCTCTGTAATATTGCACAAAATCAATATTCCTTTGATAGTAATCTTGTAGCTTTTCAATCTTACTGTCAATAAATATCCGTTGTGATTTTTTAGTTCCGAGAGGTTTATGGGTATGGTATTTATAGAGCTTTGAATAAAACTTTAGGCGACCATAAATAAAAGGTTTTTGATTTTTAAAAAACTTAATTTCAGTTTTAGGACTACCGAATTTCCCTTTTCTTAATACTAAACGAAGTTCTTGAAGATATTTTCTTGAGATATGGATTCCAGTCTCAATCTTCGCATAAGAAAATGGTACGTCTTGACCAATTTCAGATATCTCAGACTTATAACTTAGAAGTATTTTATCTATTCTATCTTTCATAAACCACAAACACTTTAAGTACTGCTCGATATCTTATTCTATCATGGAAGGATATTTATAAAATGATTCATATTTAGTGTCAAATTAGACGGAACGAAATCAAATAATACTTGGGTTAACTGTTTTTCTTCCCGATAAATCTCATAACACTGCCCTCACCTTGATGATATTTACCTTCATCAAGAAATGTTTTTACCTCTTCTAACAAAAGAATATCATAATTCGGAAAATCTCGATGCAGGTTATCTTCCGAAAAAAGCATATTCATATCTCTAGGACCACCAACTTTGGGATTTTTAGCTCGGTAATCAAAATGTTTTTTGCTGTAAGCTTCAAAGATGACAATTCCATCTAGTTTGAGCAAAGTCGTTAATTTTTGATGTATAGATTGAATCTTATCAGATGAAAAATGTGCAAAAATCAATGCTATGGCATCAAAAGAAGATTCAGGTAAATCCAATTCCTCAACATCACCAATAATATAGTCTATCCTGACATTGTTCTCATCGGCTAATTGTAACCCTTTTTTCTGTGCCTCTATACTTAAATCATTGGAAATAACCTCCCATCCCAATGTTGCAGCATAAACCCCGTTTCGCCCCTCTCCATCAGCAGGTAAAAAGATTTTACCTGGATTAAATTTTGTTATCCATTTTTGGAAAAAATTGTTTGGTTGTTTTCCATAGGAATAAACCTTTTCCGAATATCGTTTGTCCCAAAATTCTTTGTATTCTTTATCTTTTTGTGTTTCCATAATTCTTAACTATTAATAGAGTTTAACGACCTGTCCTGTATTTGCCCCGAACACACATTTATCAAAACCATATTCCAATTGCTTCATCGTTACAGGAATTTCACCTGGGAAATACTTAAAATATTGTGGAGAGTTTTCGATGACTGTAGGGCTTACAGCATTGATACGGACGTCCTTTTCAAATTCTATTGCGGCAGCCCTAACAAAAGCTTCAATACCTCCATTAGCAACAGAGGCATTTGCAAAGTTCTGTTGCGGCTCATAAGTAAGTCCTCCAGCAATCAAAGTAAAAGAGCTTTTGGGCTTTACGTAATCCTTACCTATCAGCACTAAATTGATTTGCCCCATCAACTTGCCCTCTAAACCTTTTCTAAAAGTATCATCAGTCAAGGTACTCCAAGGACCTACATAGGTAGGACCTGCGGTTGAAACTAGAGCATCAAACCTTCCAACTTTTTCATACATTGATTTGATGCTTTCAGGGGAAGTAATATCTGCAATGATATCTCCACTATTAGAACCTACTTTAATAAGTTCGTGCTTATCCTTCCAAGCCTTAACAAGATGAGTTCCCATAGTACCGGAAGCACCTACTACTATTATTTTCATAATTTATTAAGATTAAAAATTTTCAAGTACATATTCCTTGTTAAGCATCATACCGGCATTAGTACCCATTGCTACTGCGTTAGCAACGGTACGCATTTTCGTTGTATTGTCGCCACAAGCATAGACACCTTCTACTGTTGTTTTTTGCATTTCATCAACAACTACATAGCCTTTTTCATTTAGCTTACAACCCAACTTCTCAGGTGCTGTGCAATGTTGTTTAAATGGTAAGCGAGCATATATTGCATCTACTGCCAATTGAGAACCATCTTGAAAATGAATATTCTTTACATAGCCATCAATATGCTCAAACCTGATAATTTTTGTCTCAACGATATTAATATTGCGACTTTTCAACAACTCGGTTTCTTCTTTTGACAATGTAGAAGCACCATTTGTGTACAGACTTAAATTATCTGTCCAGTTCGAAATTAATCGCGAGAACTCAAAACCAAAATCTCCGTTTCCTAAAATCCCTGTTGTTTTTTTTCGCACTTCGTAACCGTGACAGTATGGACAATGCAATACCGAAATACCCCAGCAGTCGGAGAATCCTTCAATCTCGGGCATTATATCGTGAATGCCCGTGGCAAACACTAATCTTTTAGCAGTAAAACTATCTCCATTGGCTGTACTTATCGAAAAACTATTTAGAGATTTTTTCGCATCGGTTACCAAATCATCTAAAAAGTGAACCGTTGGATAAGCTTTTACTTGTTCAGCAGCTAGGTCACTTATTTGTTTAGGTGTTTTGCCATCTTGGGTTATGAAATTGTGAGAGTGTGGCGTTTGTCGGTTACAAGGTTTTCCACTATCAATAATAAGTACTTTTCTTAATGCTCGTCCCAATGCCATTGCAGTAGCCAAACCGGAGTAGCTCCCTCCAACTATTATTACTTCAAATTCTGTGTCTGTCATTTTTTTTTGATTTATTAATTCCAAGTTTTGCCAAGGCAGGCTAATACTTATTAATGCTAAACTGCTGTTTTTAACAAATTCTCGTCTGCCAATTCCTTTATGTTTATTGTTCATAATTTGAGAGGTTTAAGTAGGTTGATTGAGTTAAAGTTGCCGTAAAATATCAATGACAATATTCCTCTTAAACCTATTTTTATAATCCTTAATTGAATAATTAATTCACCGATGTTGAATTAATTATTCTTATTCTTTTTAAAAAGACCAATGATGTTATCTAATAAGGGTAAACCAACGAATACAATCAACGGGACTAAAACCAATGTCATTATTAGCGTACGCAAATAGACTGGAATAGAACTCAATGTGCCCTGAAACACATAAAGAAAAAGTGTTAGCAGTGGATATATTAGCACCCATATTTTTAGTGAAGCAATAAGCTTTATTTTTGTATTCATAAACCGAGGCTATTAAGATATTTTCTCTCTTAAATTGTAAAGTACAAATGTAGTTTGCCTCGTGCCTAATAGGTAGGACTCGTTTCTAGTCTAATGGTACTTTTGTAAAATTTAAACTTTATTCTTAAAGCCGAGAATCAATTTTTGAAGTATGTAATTGCCTAAATTCTTCTGGTGTATGGCCAATATGCTTTTTGAAAAAACGAATAAAATAAGAAACATCATCATACCCTAAATGATACGCAATTTCCTTAATTTGGTTAGAAGTGCCCAATGTGTAGCGTTTAGCTTCAAGTAGTATATTGTCAGCAATAACTTCTGAGAATGTCTTGCCAAGTGTAATTTTAGTAATCTTATTAAGTTGATATGGGGTCTGATTTAAGTATTCGGCATATTCATTTACTTGTTTCATTTCACCTAATTTCAACTCAATAGTAAATAAAAGCACTTCCAACTTTTCTTGATAGTAGCTTGTACTTTGATTGGAGGGGAATTTATCTAAAGATATTTTTCTGAAAAGATGAATAAAAAGTAGCTCAAAGTAGGCTTTTATACTTTCAACGTAGCCCGCTTTTTTGTCCTTGTGTTCTTGGTATATACATTCAGCTAAATAATTGATACCGTCGTATTCATTATTATCAAATACGTAGAAATCTTTATTTTCTTGTAAGCGTAATGTTTTATACAAATGTGATTTTAGGGGTCTAAAGAAGTTTTGTCCAAACTGAATTAGAAACCCTTCACTTTTTGCATCAATCCTTAATTTATGGATTTGACCAGGGCGTAATAAGAAAAGTGAATTTTTTTGTATTGAATATTCTTTGAAATCTATCTCTTGAAAACCATTACCTTTTTTAAAGCAAAAAATCACAAAAAAATCATGCCTGTGCAAGTCTCTTTTAAAATCTTTCCCTTTCAAAATTTCAGACATACTCCGTATATTAAAATTTGAACGCGCTTTGGCATTTGCTTTATGTATAATGGGTATGTCTTTCATCTATAGTTTATTGTATTCTAATAAAGTCTGGTTCTAAATACTCTTTGAAATCATATAATTTTTCTTTGTAAGTGATAAAATTCAAATCTCACAAAATTACTATTTATCTGAACAAAAAATTGGGACGATTATAAATTTAAGTAGGACAATTATGAAATTTTTTAATTTGGATTAAAATTAGAAATCAATAAAAAGGTAACTCTTCAGGTTGCATGGATTATTTTTTTTCAAGTAATAATAATTCTAGTTTACCCATATCTTCACTCACCTTTTTCTCAACAACTCTTGCATAAATTTGAGTAGTGGCCAAATAATTACTTGCCCTCATCTATACTCGAGTTATGATTCTTCTGATTTTCAAGTGCATTTGGGTCATAATTAATAGATTTAGCCAAACATTTCTTCCCAAACGGGCAATAACGTTTTAGAATACGAAAGAGGCTTCTTCGTTATCGTATCCGACAATGGTCTCGTTTAAGCTGAAGATGATGAGTTTGTAATCCTCGGTTAGGGGTTTGAAAACCAGCCTTTCAGCGTTAGGTTATCTGCGGTGGTAAATGCCTCAATGGTGGTTTGAGTGTAATTCGTTTTCGCGAAAGCTAAAAAAATGATTAAAAAAGCTGATAGATTGGCTAGAATATTCTCTGAAAGCTTATTTTCTTTCATTGATGGTTTAGATATAATATAATTGTAGTACCAAAATTATTGTGGTGCTGCCTCACTGCTCTCTTTCAGCAAATACACCGTTACTTTGCTGTTTTTTCCTCTCAATACATATTCTCCTAAAAATTCTGATTTACTGCACTCTGGAAGGCCATTCATTACGATGGTAGTCATCGCTAGTTTGTTGTTGTTTTCTTTGCTAATTTGCATTAGGCGAGCAGTGGTGTTAAGTACATCTCCGTGATAGGCTATTTCCTTTTTAAAAACACCTATCTCTGCAATAGTTACCATACCACTATGCACGGCACCTCTAAATACAGGTTGAACGTTATATTTCTCTGAAAAATAGCAGGTATTGTTTTCTAAGGCTTTTCTAAACGCAAAAAACAGCTTTACAGCCTTGTTCCTTGCCTTCTGGTCTTTTTCAAGAGACCAGGTTATGACCGCTTCATCACCTACAAATTGATAAATACTGCCATTAAATTCTAAAGCGATTAATGAGAGCTCTTCAAAACAATCTTGTATTAATTCACTATATCGTATATGGCTTAAGTGCTCTGCGATACTTGTTGATGATGCCAAATCAACAAAAAGAAATACGCGGTTTTCTTCAATAGGTTTCCTGTAAGATCCGGATAGGATTTTCCAAAAATGATTTGGCCCTAACCTCAGGGATATTTCACGGGCTAAATTGAACAAGGCGCCCAAAGGCAGCATAAAAGCAAATATGGATAATAAGTGATGGGAAAGTATAACACTTATAGTTATACTCCAAACTGTGGTAAATTCAAATCCTTTAAGGAGCAGTGCTATGAGCAAAATTGAACCTATGCAGAATAGAGATACAACAAACACCATCGCCAAATTAAATATAATACCTTGCCAGACAGACAGTTTTGAGAGATAGTGTCCGGAATATACATTGATCAAAGCTAAAAACAAGCCTATCAAAAAACCAGTGGAAAAACCTACGAGAAGAAGTCCAGAACTATTTAAAGGCAATACATATGGAAAAGTGTCCCGAATCTCACTGGTCTGACCTATGTATCTAATGTAGATATAGAGCATTCCAAATAATCCCCAGAAAAAGCTAAGAATTATACCTTGCTTAATAAAAACAGGTCTTACTCTTTTGTCTATTTTACGCGACACTGACATACTTCTTTTATTTAATTGTAAAGACAATTTTTTGTGATTGATATGATTTATTTGGGCATTTACCTTGATACAGCTTATTCTAAACTCAGATTGTTATCTGCTTGTTGATTTTCACTCCTATCGAGTTCTGAATTTGTCCTTTTGGAACTGGTAAAGAAATCATAAATCATTGGCAAAAGAAGTAATATGAGGATAGTGGAAGAAATCATTCCTCCAATTATAACTAGGCCGATTGGGCGCCATAATGCCCCCCCAAAAACAGTTAAAGGAATGATCCCGAGCACAGTAGTCAAGGTTGTCGAAACGATGGGTACTAGCCTAATTTTTCCAGCTTCTATAGCTGCTTCTCGTATAGTAGTTCCTTCTCTTAATTGTTGATTGGCGAACTCGACCATTACGATAGAGTTGTTGATGGCGATACCGATAAGACTTATTAGTCCTACAAAAGCCATAAAAGAAAAAGTCTCATTGAATATAAACATTAGGAATACTGCTCCTATTACCCCAAATGGCAAGGCGGTAAAAATAATCAAGGGTTGTGTAAACGAGCGGAACTGAATAATCAAGACCATAAAGCACAGCCCAAGCGCAAAGCCAGTGGCACTTAGCAACCCTCCAAACGAAGATTGCTGATCTTCTAGGGCTCCTGCAAACTCATAACTGCTTTCTTCCCAAGCTAGTTCATCAAGATCAGCAGATAATTCTTTAATTACCTCCTTGATGGCGTAACCGTCCTTTAAATCTGCACTCACCGTTGCTGTGCGATTTCCCATCGCATGTTCCCTTGAAGTCTCTGCTTCAATAAAAGTTAAATTTGCCAAGTTAAAAAGAGGAATAAAGCTACCGCTGAGTGATTCTACCTGAATTTTCTCAAAATCCTCATAGCTGAAATCAGCTTGACGGATGTCGTATCGCAAAACGATGTTCATTTCGTTCCCTTCATCATCACGATATTTTGAAACAGGTCGACCTGCAATAAAAGTACGCATCGCAATGTCTATATTAATAAGAGGAACACCAAGCATTGCGGCTTTTTCCCGATAAATCTCTAGCTTCAGATCTGTGGTGGTCTGTCCCATTTCATTTGATAAATTGAGTATGGCAGGATGTTTTGCCAGCCGCTCCTCTACCTGTAATGAGAGGGTTTTAAGGCGTTCAATGTTATCTTCATAAACCTTTACTTCAATTGGGGCGCCCGTACTAGGGCCCTGAGAATATTCTTTGACATCTATCTGCGCCTCACCGAAGGTATCAAAGGTATTTCGCATATGCTGTATGAAGCTTTCAAACTCTTTCTCTTCATAACGTTTGAGTCGCACATAAATCTCCGAAAAATTGGATTGAAAATTTTCTGAATTGACATTGTAATAAATCCTTGGATTACCATGTCCCACGTTTGCTACGTAGTAATCTACTAAACTTGTGGTATCAAGCACAGTCTCAACGCGTTTTACCACTTTATCTGTTGCATCCAGATTGCTACCGGGTGTCAGACGCACCGTTATGCGGAACTGTGGTTTTTGAGCCTTCGGAAAAAAACTCTGATCAATGTAAAGAACAAAAACTGTAATAGCGCAGATAAAAGTGATTATGGTACCAATTATAACTAATGGCCTTCGCTTAAAGACCCACGTTAGAAGTTGCGTATATGAACCGTTTGCAAATGTTTTGAATTTTTTTGCAATCCAAGTCGTCTTAATAGCAGTACCTTCTTTAAAAATACGAGAAGCTACAAATGGTGTAAGTGTAAATGCTATGATGAGTGAGGCTACTAATGTTGCAACTACCGTAATAGGCATAGAACGTATGAACTCGCCCGTTTTGTCCGGCATTGTTATGATGGGTATGAACGCGAGGCAAGTGGTTAATGTGGCACTGATTAAAGCACCACCTAGTTCTGAACAACCTCTTATCGCAGCCTCCTTACGGGAAAGCCCTTCATTGAGATAGCGAGAAATGTTTTCGACAATAACAATCGAATTATCTACCAGTAAACCTAAAGCAATAATCAAACCAGCAATGGATATTTGCTGCAGACCCAGTTCCATTTGATATATGACCACAATGGCCATAAATATTGAAAGCGGAATACTGACCATTACAAGAAATGCAGGACGTTGCCCCAACACCAGCCAGATAATCAATCCTACCAGAAGAATACCCTGCAAAAGGTTTGAAATAAAGTTGTTTACACTATCTTTTACCTGCTCTGTTTGCTCAAAAGCATACACAAGCTCTATACCTGTAGGAAAAATTAGTTTATCAATGCGCGATCGAATAGCTTCAGAAACGGTATGCACATTTTCATTTTCATTCTGTTGTATGGATATAATGATTGATTTCTTACCATTAATACGAGCTATATAGCGTTCATCTTCATATTGATAATCTACACTAGCAATATCCTCCAGATAAACATTTTGACCACGATAGGTTCCTACCACTGTCCTTTTGATTTCTTTGAGGTCTTCATAAAATCCTGAGGTCTGTACGTTAAACTGTTTTCCTCCCAGATCCAGGCTTCCTGCAGGTATGTTTGCATTGCTGCTCTGAATGGCCTGTTCTAAGTCATTAATAGAAATATTAGAAGCCTTCATTTGAATAGGGTCGAGTGAGATACGCACTTGTCTTTCCGGATAAGCTTCAATATCTACTGCCTTTAGACCGTTTATAGACTCTATGGCATCCTTTAACTTCTCTGCCTCCTGTTGTAACATCCTGTAGGGTGTGTTTTCTCCTACCAACATAATCTGGTAGATATTTACATCTGAGGTCGATTTCTTCATCACTCGTAAATCGTATAACCCGTCTGGTAGCGATTCTTTTACATCATTAACCTGACTAAGAATATCATCAAATTTCTCATCTGTATCTGTACTAAAATCGAACTCCAAGTTAATTGTAGCTAAACCACTTTGAATTTCAGCGTCCATTTTAATGACATCCTCCAGCTCATAAAGAGACTCTTCAAGTGGATCGACAATTAGGCTTTCCATATCACTAGGGGTTGCACCAGGATATATGGCTACAATAATTCCGCCCGGCGGCTGAACTATAGGATCTTCATACTGAGGCACTACAAAGTAAGCTTGCAATCCCACTATCAAGATGAGAAGGAAAGCTACAATGGTAACCTCTTTGTTTTCAGTGGCGAGTTTAGGGAGATTCATTGCGCACTGTTTTGTTTATTTGTTCTTGTAGTAAGACTATCTCCCTGCTTGATGTAACCCACACCTTCTGTAATAACCTCATCGCCAATTTCTAATCCGTCTTTAAGTAAAATGTATTTTCCATCAATGGTGAAAACATTTACGTCTTTTTTCTGGGCTATCCCATTACGCAAAACGAAAACAGCAGCTTGTTCACCCTGCGCATATTTTAGGGCATCAATAGGAATTTTTATCGCAGTTTTGACTCCGGCTACAGCGATGTAAGCCTTACCTACGAAACCTGAATACAACACACCATCTGGATCATCAAGAGAAATCTCTACAGAAAAAGTGTTAGTCTGCATATCAGCAATTTCGTTCTTCTCAGTCACTTTACCCTTAAATACGAGATCAGGCAGGGCATCAAAAACAACCCGAGCCGAATTGCCTAAGGCAATCTTTCCTATTTCCCTTGCAGTTAGGTTTACAATTATACGTTTGGTATTGGATAAAGCCCCAAAATAAAATACTGGATTACCTGAACCTACTAGCTCGTTTTCATCCGCTAGCTTAGTCAGCACGATTCCTTTGTAGGGTGCCTTGATTTCAGAGTAACGAAGATTAAACCCAGCAGATTCTAACGAATTTCTTGCGGCTTGAACCTGCGTTTTAGCATTTTGTAATTGCTCAAGGGTCGCCACCGAATCTTTAAATAGTGCCTGGGTGCGGTCTAAGTCGCGTTGTACCTTGTTGTATTGCAGCGATGCATTGTCTGTCTGTGCTTTTATTTCGTCTAGTTTTAATCTTGCCAGCGTCTGACCGGGCTGAACCCTCTGTCCTTCATCCACAAATACCTGTGCAATGATACCACCAGTTTTAAAACTGAGTTTTACTTCTTTGCTTAACGATACCCTACCTGTTGCAAAAACTTCTCTTTGGTAATCTACGCTTTCGGCAATGGCCGTGGCAACACTTTTTATTTTTTTCGTGTTTTCTTGTTCTTGCTCGTTCTTACACGCTATCACAAGCACAAGTAGGGAGAGCGTTACTGAAAATTTTAAGCTATTCTTCATAATTATAACTGCTTGATGCTCTTTCGAGCGAAGCTTTTTGAGATAAAACATTGTATTTTGCCGCTACCTCGCGTAACTGGGCATTTTGAAAATCAGTTTCAGCACTTTCTATTTCAAGTCTATTGGCACTGCCTAACTCAAACTTGCGCATCACAAGCTTAAGTTCCTCCTGTGAAGCATTTACTTCTTTTTGAGCTGCTGCTAATTGTTCATAAGCAGCTTCAACTTCCAGATATGCTTCCACCACTTCAATTTTTATTTTTTCAATAAGTTCTTCTTCCAGTGTTTTTGCGATTTCTTGATCTAGTTGTGCTTGCTGAATTTTAGCTTTGCTTTTACCAAATGTAAATACATTCCAAGTCAATTGTGCACCTACCGCTACAAAATCATCTTCTGTGGTAAACGCATATTCATTGCCACGATAGCCAGCATCAACAGCCAGATTAACCCTAGGTTTCATCGTTGCTTTTTCTAGTCCGATTTGTGCCTCTCTTACAGATTGTAGTTGTATAATCTGTTGAAGATCCCTTCGCTGTGATAGTGCCAGTTGCTCGTAGAATGATAGCGATTGAAGGTTGATTATATCATCGTCAATTTCAGTTTGATTGATAGACATATCATAAGCACGATTAAGAAGGAAGTTGAAGAAAGCCTGTGCCAAACGTTGATTTTTTCTTGCAGTGATGAGTTCTTGATTTACCTCTGCTTCACGAGCTTCGGCAGATAGCAGCCCGTCCTTTGTGATTTTTGAATTGTTGAGTAAACTACGATTGGTTCTAACATTCTCACTAGCTAGTGCTAATGCGTTCTCAAAGACTTTTACTATTTCTCCTGCTTGTAACCAGTGATAATATGTCGTTTTCACCTCTTTGACCAACTCATCTTTATAATACTCTTGACTCAACTTACTTAGTGTTACCAGCTCTTTTTTGATTTTGTGGTTCTCAATAATTGCTGCGTTATAAACTGGTATGGCTAAACGTACGAAGGTTTGCTGGTTTTGATTGAGCGCATCGTTTAGACCCTGATCATTTCCTGTGAGATAAGATGGCAAATCTGGGTAATTGGGTGCATCCAATTGTTCCAGACTATTGTTGATCATATCAAGATTACGAAGAAACCCGTCTAATTGATCCTGTATTTGTAATCCGAATAGATTTTGGCCTGCAGCTGTTTGAAAATTCGCGTTCAAGGATACCGTGGGATAAAATGAGCGTTTAGCCTCTTTGAGAGCTTCAAGGCTTTGTTCAAAATTTAGGGTTTCTCTTTTTAATGCTACATTTGACTCAATAGCAATCTTTATGTAGTTTTCTAAAATGTTATCAGATTGTGCAATAACTTTATGGACTGTAGTTATTAAAAGAATAGCACAAATGGTCAAGTTAAGCTTATTCATTCTTAGCATTGATATTGACTAAAATTCCAAAATTCACGGCTGGCTGAGGTATTTCATATCTAAGCATGTCTAGTTGTTCATTGCTATTGTCAAAAAGGGCAGAACGATTCCATATCGTAAGTCCTACAGATCCCTGAAAAAATACAGGGCCCGAGATATGCTGCAAAATACCGGCAGATAGTGTTACCCTGGAAATGTTATAAGAACCGATATTGTTTTCATTTTCGCTTAGAGCGAAACGACCTACCGAAAAACGTTCTTCAAATCTAATTTTTGTGTTTTCACTTAACGAATAATCAATGATACCATAATTGGGAAGTGCAAGATTTACAGACCACTTATCTGAAAATTCTCGTTTATAAATTAGATTTAGAATGGGAAAACCAAGTAATTCTGTATAAACTAAAGTAAGTCCCATTTGATAAGGTCGTTCTGTTTTGTCCATATTTAGAATAAAACCCAAACCAACTTTATACAAATTATTATCCCACGTCCAGGGAACACCATCGTTGGTGCCTTGGTCTGCACCTAAAATACTGACTAAAGAAACTCTTTTACTAACAGGAAGTAGTGCAGCAAGACCTATACCGAATTGAGAGGCATCTGCAGGACGATCACCGGTAAAGGCCCAGTTATCTACCTCTTGAAACGCTTTGGTATAATTCAAAAAAGGCCCTAATCGAAATCCTTTATCTCCAATTTCAAAAGGTGACCGCAAATTAACATCAATGACTTGCAAAGGTTCTCTTTCTACAAGTTCATATTGATCATTATCTGCCTGATTTACGCCAGCCTGTGGTAACCGACTATAACGTATAGCAAATGGCTCAAAAGACTGTGCAGTTGCTAAATGTACGATAAGTAAAAACGAGATGATAAGATACTTTTTAAAAGTATTCCTTATAGTAACGAGCTTGTACCATTTATTCATCTCGTTCAGGAAATTTAGATTTATCCTGAACAGGATACCAGGTGTTTATTTTGCTAAGCCATCTGCTTCCTTTAAAACCAATAACATTCAAGTTTTTTCCATCTAATTGCAGATATACTTTATAAGTCTTGCCATCCTTAGCATTATAAATAGTGCCGTCATTCCATTCATCTTTATCAAAGACCAGTCCCGATAATATTATAGTTCCTAAAAGAGGTTTGTCTCTTTTTGAAATATCTACATTGTTTTTATCCAGTTTGGGTTTGCCATTCACATTAGGTTGCGCAAGCCATACAATTTTCGAAAAATATTTGTTCTGGGATTTGTAAATTTCAAAGCCTGTGGCAGCATTCTCGCTAATCCAAAAGCCAAGAATATCATCTGCTTTTTGTCCAAGCACAGAATAGCTGAACATGAATGTGAAGCATATCAAAAACAAATCTTTAATTTTTCTTTTATTCATCTTTTTATAAGTTCGAATTAATAGTTGTTGAAATTACCTTTATTGCTAATGCCTCCAGCATAAAAAAGCGCAAGACGGGCTAATTAAAGTTTAAGACTGGCAATCTTAAACCCAAATATTATGCTTTAACGAAAGCCAATTACTACACAAATCAATCTGTCGAGAGTTCTCCTATAATTTTATAGGCTGTATCGTTAGCATCTGTTTCGACTTTTGAATACAAAACATTTTTGTAGGCATACAACGTTTTGTCATCAATGACCAGCTCTTGTAGATTTTGAGGCAAATCCCAAACAATTGCATTTTTGGGCGGTCCCACTATTTTGTATTGTCCGTCCAATAAAATATAAAAAACACCTTCTGAAAAATAATAAGTCGTGTCATCAACCTCAATAGTCGTATATTGTTCAGGCTGTGACACGGCATTTTCAGGCGCAGTGCCCATAACTTTGTAAGCACGACCGCCCTGAGTTTGTATCTTTAGGTATAGGGTTTTATTATAGCTGTAATAGGTTACATTGTCGATGGAAACCTTTTGTGTTTCCTTTGGCAGACTATAGATTATGGCATCTATTGGTGCATCAACAATTTCATATTGCTTATCAATGGGAAGATAAAAAACCCCATCTGCATAATAGTAAAGTGTTTTATCAACTAGGATTTTGTCAAACTCTACAGGCAAAGTGTTGACCTGCATTCCTACTGGTGGTGTAACGATGATGTATTGTCCACCATAATATCTGTAATAAACACCGCCGTAATAGCTATAGGGAATGCCCCCATAAGTTATTATTACTGCTCCAGAAGGAACTACCGTAGTAACCCTCACACGCGGTGCAGGAAAGGGTCTTATGACCCTAAAAGCGGGTGATGGTGCTACTACAACTGTGCGCGCAGGTCTTTTTACGATTACACGTTGACCGTAAGTCTTAGAACTGGATAGAAATAGGATAAAGAATACTCCTAAATAGATAAGCTTTGTTAAATTCATCATTTTTTATTTTTTCGTTCTTAAATTTAATGGGCATTATGAATTATGAAAATGTAGCCTTTTGTCAATCTTCATCTGGTATAAAAACCTCTTTAAGTGTTATTACACCTTTTAAAACACTTTCTTTTAGGATATCATTCTGGTGTACTTCACATTTTACACCATCTTTTAGTATTGAGGTCCATTTTATGGTTGCACAGTACTTTACATCGTTCTTGTAAAGTATAATTCTGGACATATCGCCATCATTGGTACCAGTGCCTATTAATACATTATCGTTTTCGCATGATATGATAGAAAACAGCATTGCTCCTTGTAGTACCGAAAACAATAATGCTACTAATAGGACACTTAAAAAGGTACCAAAAGTAATCTCACTTCCATTATTTGTATCCATAATACAGCAAACATAAGACAACAAATGAAGCGTCATTATAACAATAACATGAAACTGGCAAATTAGGGCTTAAAGCGGCAATTTAGGCAGGTGTATTATGAAACCTCGTTGAAGTTGCGCTCTTTGTTTTCCAAAAGCATAAACTTAGAAATAAGGTATTTCTAAGATGATTGCATCCACTGTATAAACTTTGTTGCTTTTGCTTTGCTTACAATGATTCTTTCTGGTGTGGCGACTTTTAAGGTTACCAGAAGCTTACGTGCAAAATAATTTTCTATTTCTTTAACAGCTTTGTGATGAATAAGAAACTGCCTGTTAGCACGGAAAAAAATATTTTGACTTACTTGATCTTCAATGGTATTTAATGTCAAATCTATTGAGTAAGACTTCTCATCGTAGGTGTAGATATAAGTTAATTCATTTCTTATATAGAAGTATGCAATATGGTCGAGTTCTATTGGCAAATATCTATTTCTATGAAAGACTAAAAAGCTTTTTACCTGCTTTGAGACTGAGTCATTTGCAATTATATTTTTCAATTTCATCAAAACAGAGACTTCTAAGTCATTTTTTTTTGAAAATTGATCATACTTGTTCAACGCTTTTGCAATTGCTTTCTCATCAAAGGGTTTTAATATGTAAGCGATGCCATTAGCATCAAATGCTTTTAGTGCGTACTCATCATAGGCAGTACAAAAAATTACAGGACAGTTTACCTGGACTTCCTTAAATATTTCAAAGCAAGAGCCATCTGCCAGTTGTATATCCATAAAGATGATATCTATATCAGATTGCTTGGTTAATACCTTTATGCTTTCATCGATTTTATGAACAAATGGCAAAACCTCTGCGTCTGGTCTTAACTCCAATGCATAGTTATATAAAAGTTGGGCAGTCTTTATTTCATCTTCAATGATTAGTATTTTCATAAATAAGAGGAAGTTTAATTGTGAAATGATCACTGGAAGCGATCACATCGATCGTTTTATTTGTTAACAACATATAGCGTTTTTTTATATTGTATAAGCCTGTTTGAGTTGAAATTATGGTCTGACGCTTTTTTATGACATTATTTCTCACTACTAAAAACTCATTTTCAATATATAATTCAAAAATTACAGGTTCATTTTGAGTTATGGTATTGTGTTTTATACAATTTTCGAGCAATATTTGAAGCGTAAATGGTGGTATTAATACCTTGCAAGCCATCTCTGGGATACTATTTTTTATTTGCAAACCTTCTTCAAAACGGGCATTGAGCATGTAAGCATATAGTTGCATAATTTCTAGCTCTTTCTCTAGAAGAACATAATCCTCTTTTTGATGTTGTAGTGTAAACCTATAGAATTCTGATAACTTCATTACCAGTTCAGGTGCCTGTGGATTTTTGAGCTCAATCATACTTTTAAGGATGTTCAAGCTATTGAAAAAGAAATGAGGATTAAGCTGTTCCTTTAAATACGAAAGCTGGGCACCCAGATTTTCCGATCGTAGCCTCTCTGCTTCTAATTCAAACTTACGTGCCTTATTAAACTGTATAAAGGAATAGATAATCGTCAGGATAACTATATTAAGAAGAAGTCCCCTAAACTGAAATACCCAAAACATAACGGTCGCGTTGTAATCAGGAAAAATATAAACGACCACCCCATAAGCCAGTGACATACCAAAGCCACCGGCTAAAATGCTGAATATGATTCTTATCGATAAACTCAGGAATTCTTCTCCTTTATTCAATATGTAAAGGTTTACTGCCCATATCATTAGAGAAGTTAATAATGCCGACAAAAAGACGCTAAAACTTTCAGATGGCACTATGTAAAGTAAAGTGAAATGGGAAGAGTTTGACCTCAGTATCTTGGGTACGGCAGCTAATACCCCTATGAAAAAAGAAGAGCCATAGACGATGTACCAGGGAAATATCCAATATCGTTTATTGATCATAGAATTTATTAACTTTTTATCTTGGTAAAGTATAGGATATTTTTGAAATATTCTAAATTATTTGAAATTGAAAAATATAAATTGACAATTATCTTATGAACAAAGTACCTAGAGGCTATGTAAATTGTTTAGAAAAAAAGATTGAGTGCATTTAAAAAAAAAGGGAGTATTTTATAGTTTATGTTTGAAGTATTTTCCTCGAAACAACTGCTTAGGTTAAAATCTTCCTAATTTAGTTGAAGAAACGCCAATGCCAAAATAGTACCTTTTAAGCGTAAAGAAAAGATTTACCGAAATCACGTTGTAATGTAAGAGATTTTATTTTAAATGGCTTTCGAGTCGTTTTCTATTTTTGGCAGAGGGTGTAAACTGAACTCTGTCTGAAATAAATTTAAGTATTAATTTTATTCAGACAGGATTATGAGAAAAGAAGAACAAACAGAATTCGAGAAAAAGGTACTTGACCAGTTCATGTCGGGCAAGAACCTTTTCGGCAAGGACAGGGCCTTTGCCCCGATGCTTAAAAATGTAATCGAGAAGGCGCTTGATGCAGAGATGGAAGGTCATTTGGACGATTCGGAGCGTAGTGTCGGCAATAAGCGCAACGGCAAGGGCAAAAAGACCATTAAAAGCGGTTTTGGCACTTTCGATATCGAAACTCCCCAGGACAGGCAAAGCAGTTTTGAACCGGAATTGGTAAAAAAGCGACAAACTATTTTAGCCGATAACCTTTCGGACAAGATCATAGGCCTTTATGGCCTTGGTATGAGTTACCGCGATATCTCTTCGCATATCAAGGAGATGTACGATACCGATATCTCCCATACCGTTCTGAGCCAGATAACCGATAAGATCATCCCTGATGTAAAGGCATGGCAAAACCGCCCATTAGAGCCGATGTACTGTATCGTATGGCTCGATGCCATGCACTACAAGGTCAAAGTGGAGGGTAAGATCGAGCACAAGGCCCTGTACAATATCCTCGGTATCAACAAAGAAGGCTACAAGGAAATATTGGGCATGTACATATCCGAGAGCGAGGGCGCCAACTTTTGGCTTCAGGTAAACCGTGGCCTAAAGGATATCCTTATCGCCTGTACCGATAACCTTAGGGGCCTTACCGATGCGATATTGAGCGTGTTCCCCAAGGCACAGGTACAGCTCTGCATCGTACACCAGATAAGGAATTCGTTGAAGTACGTTGCCTCCAAAGATCAAAAGGAGTTCATGCGCGATTTGAAACTTGTCTATCGGGCCACGAGCAAGGAAGTGGCCGAGGACGGACTATTGGGCCTGGAAGAAAAATGGGGAGGAAAATACCCTGTGGTCATCGAGAGCTGGCAGCGTAATTGGGAGCAACTGTCGCAGTACTTTCAGTACACCGAGCCCATCAGGAAGATCATCTATACCACCAATGCCGTGGAGGGGTTCCACCGCCAAGTACGCAAGGTCACCAAGACCAAGGGTGCCTTCACGAACGATATGGCCCTATTGAAACTGGTATATCTGGCAACAAAAAACATCGAGAAGAAATGGACAAGCCCTTTGCACAATTGGAGCCTTAGCGTTCAACAACTTTATATTAAATTTGGGGAGCGGATACCACTGGAATTAAACGCCAATTCCTTTGGGGCTAGCCCCAAAGGAATTGAATCAACGGACAGAGTTTAATTTACAGACCCTTTTGGCAATTTGAGCTTTTTTTTTAATGCCGCCATATCCGAACTTACCTTATGCTTCAATACTCTTGCATAAATCTGGGTAGTTGCATTTACTATGACCTAAAAGCTTCGATACAGTTTATATTGGTACTCCATTACTAAGTGTAATTGTAGTTGCAAAGGTGTGCCGTGCCATGTAAAAGGTTAGATTTTTATTTATACCTACATGATTGGCTACCTCCTTAAGATGAGCATTCAACTTTTCATTCGTAATTATAGCTAAAAGTGACGAGGTAACTGTTGTCATCGGGCGATTTTCATATTTCTCAATGATTTGTTCTGCTTTAGTTAGCAGTGGTACTTTTACCGAGGACTTGGTCTTTTGGTGTTGAGTAACTATCCAGTTAGCACCGTCAATACCTTTTATCACATTTTTGAGGTAAGATTCATAATATCCACATAGCTAATACCAGTGTAACAGTTAAATGATAAGCAAGCGTTATCATCTTGCGTAGATGCTGGATGTGCTTCATTATGGTCTTTTTACTAATTGCGCGCGGATGGTCAACTGGCCAGACATTGGTCAGGTAGTTTTCAAAATCAATGTAGCCTTCCCTAAAAATGTAGGAAAGGCTACAATCTGAACAGGAAATTGGGGCGATTATAAATTTAAGTAGGACAATTGTGAAATTTTTTAATTTGGATTAAAATTAGAAATCAATAAAAAGGTAACTCTTCAGGTTGCATGGATTATTTTTTTTCAAGTAATAATAATTCTAGCTTACCCATATCTTCACTCACCTTTTTCTCAACAACTCTTGCATAAATTTGAGTAGTGGCCAATTTTGTATGCCCTAGTAATTTTGATACAGTTTCAATGGGTACACCATTACTGAGTGTTACCGTAGTTGCAAAAGTATGTCTAGCCATGTGAAAGGTCAAATTCTTTTTAATACTACATAAATCGGCGATTTCTTTTAGATAGCTATTTAATTTCTGATTCGATAGTTTGGGTAAAAGGCTTCCACAATTTATAGTTCTCGGATGGTCTTTGTACTTTTCAATTAGAGTTAGGGCTTTAGGGAGAATTGGTATTTTAAAAGGGGTGCCGGTTTTAACTCTATCTGCCATAATCCAAAGTTTAGAGTCGATTCCAACAACAATATTCGAACTAGTTAGACTTTGTACATCACTATAAGATATTCCAGTATAACAGCTGAAAATAAATATGTCGCGAACTACTATCAGTCTCTCGATTATAGATTGTAGTTTCTCAATACTTTCTAACTCATCAGCGGTAAGGAATTCTCTCTCCTTCTTTTGTATTTTAACTTTAAAATTAACGAACGGGTCTCTTTCCATCCATTCCATCCGATACGCCAGTGTGACCATTCGCCTTAAACGTTTAATATGCTTCATAGCTGTGTTATTCCCTATCGGCTTTTGACCAGTTTTTGGGATATAGTTTCTTAAATAGCTTTCAAAGCCTATTATAAATTCGTGATTTAAAGTATTTAGATTGATATCGGTTTTCCCATACTCGGATAGGATAAAGGATAACATATAACGTTGACTAGTTTTATAGTGCCCTAATGTATTTCTGTGCAGCTTGTGCCGCATCTTTTCGTTGTGATAATTAATAAGATTTTGGAATGAAAAATGTTTTTTGGATTCTCCAAGAAATTTTTCTTTTAGAGTCTCAACGGTAAATGGAGTTTCTTCAGACTTTAGACCTTCGTAAATCTTATAAATATTTGCCTGAACATTATTAAGATATATGTTAAGATTCTTTGCAATCTTTCCCGAACCGCTTGCGCGCTGAGTTTTCGAATTCCAAGTGTCAACATCCACTTTTCGTTTTAGACTTATGTTGACACGTTGACCATTCAAGGTCAATCTCAGATAGATATTGGTTTTGTTATTTACTTTACGGGTTACATATATCCAGAACAGGATAGAAAATGTTGATGAAGTGCGCATGGTTGTCGTCTTTAATGGTTAAACATCGATGGACGAAAGTCAAATCAACTATACTAATTATGAGTAAGATACATAATCTGTCAACATTTTTATTCCAAAAAAAGATATGTTGACGATTTGTGAACAATTAAAAGCAAATCACATCAAATTAAATGATTGGCCTAAAATTATAAAACCTTGTAAATCATAGGATTTACAAGGTTTTGAGGGATTTTGACTTCCCATTTAGCGGTCTGGACGGGACTCGAACCCGCGACCTTCGCCGTGACAGGGCGACATTCTAACCAACTGAACTACCAGACCGTTGCTTAATTGCGAGTGCAAATATACACTGCATTTTTAATTTGACAAACAAAAACTGAAAAAAATCTAAATAAATTTTTGTCGCTCTAACATATAAGTCGTTAAAATGTTATCAAAACCTGCAGTAATATCGGCTTCAACATACTTAATTCTATATTGTCCACATTTAATTTTTAGGTCAGTAAAGTATTCTTTTACAGCATTTTCATAAGTTTCTTTTACGTTATCTGCGTACAAATTAATGTGGTCTCCTGTCTCAACATCGATAAATCGTTTTGGCCTATTGTCAAAATCAAAAGAGAGTTCTTTTTTCTTATCAAATACATGAAATAAAACCACTTCATGCTTATTGTGCTTTAAATGACGGAGTGCTTCAAAAAGTTTTTCGTCATCTTCGGAGGTTTGAAACATATCTGTGAACAAAAATATTAGTGATCTACGATGCATCTTTTCTGCAATTTGATGCAAATATTTATACGTTTCAGTAGTCTTGGTATCTTGTTTAGAAACAACAGCTTCACTTAATTGATGTAATAACATTTGGTGGTGACGCTCACTACCTTTCTCTGGTGCATAAAAATCATAAGTATCACTGTAAATACTTAAACCTACCGCATCGCGTTGCTTTTTAAGAATATGCATTAGCGATGCACTTGCCAGAGCAGAAAAGGCAATTTTATTTAAATTATCTAATGTAGTACCAGCCGTTTCAGGATAATGCATAGACGTACTGTTATCTACAATGAGGTGGCAACGTAAATTAGTTTCTTCGTCATATCGTTTGGTATATAAACGATCAGTTCTTGCGTATAGTTTCCAATCTATATGCTTTGTACTTTCTCCCGGATTATAAACCTTATGTTCTGCAAACTCGGCAGAAAACCCATGAAAGGGACTTTTATGCATACCAGCAATGAAGCCTTCTACTACTTGTTTTGCTAATAGTTCTAGGTTTTTAAAACCACCTGTTTTATTTAGTTCTTGTTGTAAATTCATAAGTCCTACTTAGCCTTCTTTAAAAGAAAGAACTAGCTAATTTTGTTTATTTGTTACGCACAAAAAAACTATTTTTTAGTTTTTTAAATTAGCCTTCAATTACTTAAACTACTTCTAACACAACAATGTAAATTACTAGTGACTGAATACTGAAGATTACTAACTAAAAACCTAATCACGTCCAAACTAAAAAAGGTTCACCATATTGGCAAACCTTTTATCATTTCTTTTAGAAACTAATTTTATTTTCAGACTATAATAATGCGTCAATTGCGTCTGAATATGCATTTTTAGGCGCAACACCAACTTGGCGACCAACAACTTCTCCGTTCTGGAAAATTAAAACTGTTGGGATGTTTCTTACACCATATTTTGCTGCAAATTCTTGGTTTGCATCAACATCAACTTTTCCAACTACAGCTTTACCATCGTATTCTGTACTGATTTCATCAATGATAGGTCCAACCATACGACATGGCCCACACCAAGCAGCCCAGAAATCAACCATTACAGGCTTATCACTTTTTAATACTGTTTCTTCAAAGTTTGCATCTGTTATTTCTAATGCCATAATATTTATTATTTTGTATTGTACTTCCTTTTTTACTATCACTCAACTGATAGAAGTACAAAATTAGTCAAAATATTCCGCAAACCTTACAATGACCGTATTGGATTTGACTATAGATACATTTTCTAGGCTTATTACATTCTTAAAAATATAATCGCAGTAAACATTAAACGAATGTTCTAAAACCAAAAAACGTCATTATTTATTCAATAGAATGACGATATTATTAATATTTAACAACAAATTACCGGTTAAGCACCTGATGTATTTGATAGACAACCAAACCATTAGCACCTGTAAACATAGATTTTAGTCCAATTAATAATTATGAATATATTTGTTTATCAATTGATTGAACAAAATCCTACTCATGAAAAACATTTTAACACTCACTCTCATCCTCTTTACCTACGCGTTGTCTTTTTCTCAAGGTGCAAACTTAGACAGAGAATACTTTAATGTATCTTATGTAAAATTACCAACACATCCAATTTTAAATAATCTAAAACGAACATTCTCTACTAATAAAAGAGCAATTTCATTATCTGGTTTTTCTAGAGTTAATAAAAATGGAACTTTAGATATTAATTATAGATTTAATGGAACCAATGTTGGCGATGTTGAAATAAAAAAGACCAAACACGAAAAAAAAGATGATGATGGCAACGTAGTTTCTACAAGTTATACATATAAAATTCATGTTACTTATACGTCATCAGCTAGTATAGCAGTTAGTAATTCTGAAAATATTGAAAACGATTATCAAAATGACTTTTCAGAAAAAGACAACTACCAAAGTAGAGATTTTAAAACCTATAGAGCTGCGCAAGATTATTACAATAACAACCGTAATAACTTAAGAAACACATATTCATCTGACCACCAAAAAGCGATATTGAATTCTATAAATTATAATTTAAATACTATTTACGGCTATCAAATTACTAATAAAAGGAGTGAACATTTTTGGATTTTAGGCAAGAAAAAACATCCTGAATACCAAAAACATATAGAAGCTTTTGAAGCTATGAAAACAGCTTTTTCTAAAATGAAATCTAACGAATCAGTAGATGAATTAAAAACTGAATTAGCGCCAATTATGGATTACTTTACTAGCTTAGTCTCTAAATATAATGGCACAAAAAAGAAAGATGCAAAAATGAGATATGCGAGTTTTTATAACATGGCGAAAATGTACTATTATCTAGACATGCCTGAAGAAACTAAAATATATGCACAAAAATTAATTGATAATGACTACGATAAATCTGATGGTAAATATTTTATAAGAATAGCAGACCAGTTAATAGAAAGATTTAACGCTAACAACACAAACACTAGACACTTTGAAGTCCTTACTGAAGATTTAAGCCATATTGTAGAAAAACCTACAATTACAAAACCAGAAGTGTCTTCATCTCTAAATTTAGAATTAATTAAAGCGTACTTAGTGTCTAAAACTAATGATACCACTTTAGTAGATTTGGATACTAAAGACATTAAAAACATTGCCTATAAAATGAATATTGTAAGATATGCAGATAACGGCACACCAATTGGCACAGAAGTTAAAAGTGCTAAAGAACTAAACGAAGTCCTTTTTGTTGATGGCACACATTATAAAAATATAGATTTTAAAGAAACAACTACGAGTAAAGAGGCACTCAATGCTACACAAGAAAAATTATGTAAGGTTTTAGTTGAATCTGACACTATTAACCTTTACCTTTTTAAGGAAGAAGAACCTGTAATTGTAACACCAAATAGTGACACAGGAACATCTACGTTATCAAAATCTTATGTTTTTGGGTTTAATAAAAATCTTGCTAAATTAGCTGAAGGACACCCAGAACTTGTTGAAAAAGTGAATAATAAACAGTTTAAAAACACCGTTGAAGACTTGGTTAAATTCTGTAATGAATTGGCTGTTTCCAAATAACTTGAACATGTTAAATTAAAAATAAATAGTAATAAAAAAGCAACTTTAATTAGTTGCTTTTTGTTTTAGATAAATATGATTTTAAAGCGTTTATATTAACTAAAGATTTTGTTTAATTCAATTTATACATCACATTATTATCTGATAAACTATTCAATAATTCTTGAGAAATTTTGACTTTATTTTTTCTACTTGGCATTTGTACTTTAATTTTTTCAGCATTATCATACACCACAAAATTTAAAGTTTGATTGCCTTCATGGAACTTAATTAAATCGTATAAAACTGAAATCTTATCCCTCTCTAAATCCCTTATATTAAGCTGAATAGATAACTTCTTAGCATAAGTATCCATAACATCATGCAATAACTGAAAATTATTAAACTGAATTCTTGGATCACCTTTTTTACCTGTGTCTCTGTTTACCCATCCTTCCCGAACAAAAGCCCGTACATACACAAATGAATTAATAACAAAAAAGTGTCTAAACTTTAAGTAGTCTTCACCAAAAATTCTAAATTCAAAACTATCACTGTAGTCTTCAATGGTAAATATTGCCCAACCTTTACCTTGTTTGCTCACACGATGTTGCACATCTGTTACTACACCACCAAAAGTCACCTCTTTATTTACAATAGCTTCTAAATCATTAAATAAGCCTACAGTTCCGTTACAAAAGGTTTTCATTTCGGTTTTAAAATCATCTAAAGGATGACCCGATATGTATATACCAACCACGTCGCGTTCTCGTGATAGTTTTTCCATAGTTCCCCAATCTTCGCATGGTGGAACAGTTGGTTCTGCAATTTGTACATCGCTAGCTTCACCAAACAAACTTACTTGAGCCGAATTTTCATTTTCCTGATGTTTGGCTCCATATTTTACAGCTTTCTCTAAAAAGGTTATACCATCACCATCGTGAGCGAAATATTGGGCTCTATGGGTTTCTGGCCAGCAATCAAATCCACCTGCATTAGCTAAACCCTCAAAAGCCTTTTTATTTGCAGCTCTTAAATCAATCCGCTTAGCCAAATCAAAAATAGATTTGTAGTTCCCACCTTCCTTTCTATTATCTACAATGGTTTGTACAGCACCATGACCAACGCCTTTTATGGCTCCCATTCCAAACCGTACCGCATTATCTTTGTTTACCGAAAACTTGTAAAAACTTTCATTAACATCTGGTCCTAACACAGGTAATCGCATCCGTTTACACTCTTCCATAAAGAAGGTTACGGATTTAATATCATTCATGTTATTAGATAAAACGGCTGCCATATATTCTGCAGGATAATGCGCTTTTAAGTAGGCTGTTTGGTATGCAATCCATGCATAACAAGTGGAGTGCGATTTATTAAAGGCGTAACTTGCAAAGGCTTCCCAATCCTTCCAGATTTTTTCTAGTTTGGTTTTATCTAATCCTTTTGCTCCTGCTTGCTCAATAAATTTTGGTTTCATTTTATCTAAAACCGCAATTTGCTTTTTACCCATCGCTTTTCTCAAAACATCGGCTTCACCTTTGGTGAAATCTGCAAGTTTTTGAGACAGGAGCATTACTTGCTCTTGGTAAACCGTAATACCATAAGTTTCCTTGAGGTATTCTTCCATTTCTGGCAAATCGTACACAATCTCTTCATCACCGTGTTTACGCGCAATAAAGCTTGGAATATATTCCATTGGACCAGGACGATACAAGGCATTCATAGCAATTAAATCATCGAAAACCGTAGGTTTAAGATTCTTCATGTGTTTTTGCATCCCAGGCGATTCATATTGAAACACACCAACCGTTTCTCCACGTTGAAATAACTCATAGGTTTTTACATCATCTAAAGGAAAATTCTCTGGATCTAAAGTAATATTATGTCTCGCTTTTACAATCTTAACCGTATCTTTAATTAAGGTTAAGGTTTTTAATCCTAAGAAATCCATCTTCAATAAACCAGCACTTTCTACTACTGAGTTATCAAATTGGGTCACGTATAAATCGGAATCCTTTGCCAAGGATACCGGAACATAATTAGTAATATCACCTGGCGTAATAATTACACCACACGCATGGATACCAGTATTTCTTACCGAACCTTCTAAAATTCTGGCTTGGTTAATAGTTTCGGCTTGTAAGTCGTCACCATCTGAAATATTTAATAGTTCATTAATTTTTTCTAAATCCTCGGCTCTAAATTTTTTAGCAAGTTCCTTTTCATCTAAACCAAAAATCTTTCCGAGTTTAGACATTAACGGAATTAATTTTGCTATACGATCCGCTTCATTTAATGGTAAATCTAAAACTCTGGCTGTATCTCTGATAGAGGATTTAGCTGCCATTGTTCCGTAAGTAATAATCTGCGCAACTTGGTTAGCACCATATTTTTCAATGACATAATCCATAACACGACCTCTACCTTCATCATCAAAATCAATATCGATATCTGGCATACTTACACGATCCGGATTTAAGAAACGCTCAAAAAGTAAATCGTATTTTATTGGGTCTATATTGGTAATCCATAAACAATAAGCAACCACTGAACCTGCTGCAGATCCACGACCAGGACCAACGGAAACATCCATGTTTCTGGCTTCGCGAATAAAATCTTCAACAATTAAGAAGTAACCTGGATACCCTGTTTTTTCAATAACGTTTAACTCAAAATCAAGACGTTCTTCTATTTCTGGTGTAATATCACCATATCTAATCTTGGCACCTTTGTATGTTAAATGTCTTAAAAATGCATTTTCACCTCGTTTTCCGCCATCCACTTCGTCTTCTTTGTGCTTGAATTCTTCAGGAATATCAAAAGCAGGTAATAATACATCTCTTGCTAACTCATAAGGTTCAATTTTATCAACAACTTCTTGAATATTTACAATCGCTTCAGGCACATCTCTAAACAACGCCTTCATCTCTTCTGAAGACTTAAAATAGTATTCCTGATTAGGTAAACCATAACGGTAACCACGTCCACGTCCAATTGGTGTGGCTTGCTTTTCGCCATCTTTTACACAGAGTAAAATATCGTGCGCATTGGCATTTTCTTGGTCAACGTAATAGGTGTTATTGGTTGCCACCAACTTAACATTATGCTTTTTTGAAAACTGAATTAACACAGGATTCACACGGTTTTCATCCTCTTGATTATGGCGCATGATTTCGATATATAAATCATCTTGAAATGTTTCTTTCCACCATAACAACGCTTCTTCTGCTTGGTTTTCACCAACATTAAGTACCTTGCTTGGCACTTCACCATAAAGGTTTCCCGTTAAACAAATTAAATCTTCTTTGTATTGCTCAATGAGTTTTTTATCTACTCTAGGCACATAATAAAAACCGTCTGTAAAGGCTGCTGAGGATAATTTTGCCAAATTATGATAGCCATTTTTATTTTTGGCCATTAATACAATTTGGTACCCATTGTCTTTTCGGGTTTTGTCTGCATGGTTTTCGCACACAAAAAACTCACAACCTATAATTGGTTTAATAATTTTACCTTTCTTTTCTAAACCAGCTTCTTCTGCTTCTTTATGTTGCGCTTTTACTTTTTTGTTATGACCAGAAACCGCACTTACAAAGTGAAAGGCACCCATCATATTACCATGGTCCGTCATAGCAACGGCAGGCATATTTTCTCTAGCTGCTGCAGCTACTAAATCCTTAACACTAATAGTAGATTGTAAAATGGAATATTGCGAGTGGTTATGCAAATGGGCAAAATCAACATCTTTTATTTGTGAGGCTGCTTCTTTATCTAAAACTGTTGGTGTAGATTCAGCTTGCTCTTTTTGAAGTCGCGCATTGATTTTAGCACTTTCCTGTTTAAGATTAACATGTTTTAAACCTATTAATTGAATCTCTGCAGGATTCTCTTGTGTGTAGTTTTCAAAATAATCTGGCTCAACATCTAACTGTTCTTTGGTATACTGCTTACGTCTTATTAACTCTAAAAAACAACGTGTGGTCGCTTCAACATCTGCAGTGGCGTTATGCGCTTCTGCAAATGGTTGATTAAATAAATACTCGTGTAATTCCGTTAAGGTTGGTAATTTAAATTTTCCGTAACGTCCTCCTGGTATCTGACATAATTCTGCTGTGTGCTCTGTACAAGTATCTAACACAGGTAATTCTTGTAATGGATTTGTAACGTTTTCACGAACAAATTCGGCACCCATAATATTTAAATCGAACTTAACATTTTGCCCTACCACAAATTTAGTTTTTGATAAAGCAATATTAAATTTCTCTAAAACTTCTGCCAATGGTACACCTTGTTCTTGAGCTAATTCTGTAGAAATACCATGAATTTTCTCAGCATCATAAGGGATGTTGAAACCTTCTGGCTGTACCAAATAGTCTTGATGCTCAATACAATTACCCATACCATCATGCAATTGCCATGCAATTTGTATACATCTTGGCCAATTATCTGTATCTGTAATTGGTGCATCCCAACGTTTTGGTAATCCTGTGGTTTCTGTATCGAATATTAAGTACATATTGTTGCGTTAAAAATTTAAGGCTTAAGGCTCTATAACGACCTAAAAACCAGATACTGAAGCAAGTTCAGCGCTTCAAAATAAAATAGCATATAAAATTACGTAGAATTTTAACTCATCTGCAATGAATTTATGAAGAGTTTTAAACATAAAAAAAGCCAGCCTAATAAGCTGACTTTTTTAATTAAATCTATTGCGTTTTATGACACTAATTCTTCGTGTACTTTTTCTGTATTAATAGCGGCTTGAATTGCATTTTTATGCTTAATTAATAAGCTATCGATAGATGGTGGTAAATGTCGTTCTTGCAACAAATCATTATACACATCTATACTTGCTTCTTCACCTCTAATAGCCTCTTCTAAAATAGACTCTTCATTGTTTGAGCTGAATGTAGATTTTAAACTCATCCAGTTACGGTGTAAAGTTCCTTTTAAACTACCTGTTTCTTCCGGTATTTCTCCATACCTTAATATTTCTAGCCTTAATTCTTTAGCGAAATCACTTCGTTCTGAAGCTCTACGCTTAAAATACATTTTCAATCGGTCGCTATCTACATTATCAATAGCATTAAGATATCCTTTTTCGGCATCGTAATTTTTAATTAATAATTCGTTTAACTTATTTGAAATTTCTTCTGAATACTTCATTCTATCTTTTATCATTTTAATTTCAATACCATTGTTTTCTGATGCGTATTGTTTAACATCTTGTGAATTCAATATACATATTATATAAGCCTATAGCGAATGAATTAACATCTTTAACAAAGGTTTGAAAAGTCTTTAACAAAAAAAAGCCCTACTCTAATGAGTAAAGCTTTTTATAAATATTTAACATTGTTTTAAGCTTGTAAATAGTCTGGCACACCATCACTATCTGCATCAACTGCATCATCCGGATTTCCATCACCATTTGGGTCTGCATTTTCGTCTATAGTTAAAATACCATCACCATCATCATCATTATCTAAATAATCTGGCACACCATCACCGTCTGTATCAACTGCATCATCTAAATTTCCATCGCCATTTGGGTCTGCATTTTCGTAAATAGTTAAAATACCGTCACCATCATCATCATCATCTAAATAATCAACGTCGCCATCGCCATCTGTATCAGCTGGATTTCCGTCTTCATCAACCGCTTCATATTCAGTTAAAACACCATCACCATCATCATCATTATCTAAATAATTAGGAACACCATCACCATCTGTATCATCATCTTCAAAATCCTCATTACCGTTAAAGTCTTCAAACACATTTGGCACACTATCACTATCATCATCACCACAATCTAATTCATCGATTTTTATTTGTAGACTACCATCGCTATCACCACAAATATCAATTTCATCTTGTAAGTATTGGGCATACTGTGCACACTTTTCATTAAAATTACCAATAGTAGCTGTTGAATATTGAGAAAGAGCTTCTTCTACGTTGGCAGTTGCATATTCACAAGGCAAAGTACAATCGCCCAACTCATCAATTAAAGCTTGAATGGCTCCATCAGGATCACCACAATAACCTTGCTGAGTATATAATGCATCCATATAGTTAGCACAAGCTGTTGCAAAATCTTCACTACTTACAAAATCTAAACTAGGTGAAAAGGTAGCCTCATATGCAATTAACGCATCACTAGCTAAATCTTCAACATCTGCACAAACAATTGGGTTTGTAGGAATATCTCCAGAAATTAAAGGTACTTTATAAAAGATGCCATTTGTAAAACCAATAGAACTTAAGCCATCCTCATCAAATGCCAAAAACCTATAGGTTCCTGTAAATGTTTTATTTACCATATCTATTTCACTAATAACAATCTCTCCTAGTTCTGGATAAACTGAAACACTTTCATCGGGTGTATTATTAGTAGAATAAACTTCTCCAAAAGCATCAATATATTCAGCCTCCATTAAATCAACCTCACCTACTACAAAAGTATTTTCCGAAACCGTAGGAACATTAAGGTTTACAGTTTCGTAATTATTAGAACCAGTAATTGTTAAAAAACCATTAGTATCAATCGACGCAGAAAATGATGATGCTCGCCATAATTCGTTTTCACGATCACCTTGAAAAGCAGGTGAATTAAATTCTACTTCATCACCACAGCTAAATACGGTTAAAAAAACAAGAGATAAGAGGATTATTTTCTTCATGTGTAAATTGGTCTTTATTCAAAAATGTTGAAACGAGAAACCCAAATGTATAATATTTTTTTATATAGAGCATAAATTGATTTTTTCTTTTAGTTAAAAAGAGGTTCTTTTAGTTAAAATGTATTTAAAATATTGTATTTGCTAAAATTATAGTATATTTGCGCCCTCATTAATAACAGAGGTCGAGAACCTCACTAATTAATTATTATGCCTGTAAAAATTAGATTACAAAGACACGGTAAAAAAGGAAAACCTTATTACTGGATCGTAGCAGCGGATTCTCGCGCAAAAAGAGATGGTAAATACCTTGAAAAATTAGGAGCTTACAACCCAAACACAAATCCTGCAACTATTGAATTAGACGTTGATGGTGCCGTAACATGGTTACAAAATGGCGCACAACCAACTGACACAGCAAAAGCAATTTTATCTTATAAAGGTGCTATGTTAAAAAATCATTTAGCTGGTGGTGTTAGAAAAGGTGCTTTAACTGAAGAGCAAGCAGAAGAAAAATTTAATGCTTGGTTAGAAGAAAAAGCAGCAAAAATTGCAGCGAAAGCTGAAGGATTATCTAAAGCAGATGCAGAAGCAAAAGCTAAAGCATTAGAAGCTGAGAAAGCTGTAAATGAAGCTCGTATAGCTGCAGCAGCTCCTGTTGTAGAAGAAGTAGCTGAAGAAACAGCTTCTAACGAGGAAGAATAAAAAATTATTTTTTATACTTTTAAACCCAGACTTTAACAGTCTGGGTTTTTTTATGATGTAAAATTCCATATTGATTTCATGTCATAATCTTCATAAAAATGAGGCTCACATTAAGAATTGAATTAACAATTATAAGTTTACCGCTTTGGCGAGAACAACAAATCCAAGATTTGTAATGAAAAAAGAAGACTGCTTTTACTTAGGCAAAATAGTTAAGAAATATAGTTTTAAAGGAGAACTATTAGCTAAACTAGATACTGACGAACCCAATTTGTACGATAATCTAGATGCCATTTTTATTGACCTGAGAGGAAATTTAGTACCATTCTTTATAGAATCTTCGCAATTACATAAATCAGATTTACTGCGTTTAAAATTTGAAGATGTAAATGATGAAGCTGATGCAGACGCATTACTAAAATCAGATTTATATTTACCCTTAGAATTATTACCTAAGCTTGAAGGTAATAAGTTTTATTTTCATGAAGTAATTGGTTTTACTATTAAAGATAAAAACTTTGGAGATGTAGGTGTTATCACAGGAATTAACGATTCTACAGCGCAATCCTTATTTGAAATTGACAGAGATGGTGTTGAAATCTTAATACCTATGAATGATGAATTTATTGTTAAAGTAGACCGAGAAAATAAAACCATAGAAGTTAATACGCCCGAAGGATTGATAGATTTGTACCTAGAAGAATAATGAGTTCACTTCCGTTTAAATTCAAAGAATTCTCAATTAACCAAGACCAATGTGCTATGAAAATTGGTACAGATGGCGTTTTACTTGGTGCATGGACATCAATAAAACATAATCCTTTTTCTGTACTAGATATTGGTTCTGGAACTGGTATTTTAGCTTTAATGATTGCACAACGAAGTTTTGCCCAGAACATTGAAGCCATAGAAATAGATGCTGCTGCTTTTGAGCAATGTGCTCAGAATTTTGAAAACTCACCTTGGGCAGATCGTCTTTTTTGTTATCATGCATCTCTTTTAGAATTTGTTGAAGAAATAGATGATAAATTTGATTTAATTATTTGTAATCCACCATTTTATACCGAGGATTATAAAACTAAAAACACATCTAGAGACTTAGCTCGTTTTAATGATGCTATGCCTTTTGAGCATTTAATTTTTGCGGTTGCCAATTTGTTATCTAAAGACGGTTTGTTTTCTGTTGTAATTCCTGTAAAAGAAGAAATCAAATTTACAGCATTAGCATTAGAATCTGGTTTACATCCTAAACGTATTCTTCATATTAAAGGCAATCCTAATTCAGAAATAAAACGAAGTTTAATAGAATTTTCTTTTACAAAAACTGAAATTGAAACTTCAGAATTAATTATAGAAACCTCACGTCACCAATACTCAGAAGACTACATAAATTTAACCAAAGATTTTTATCTGAAAATGTAATTCTATTGTTGGGCAATGCATACGATTTCGTTATTTTTGTTAAAGTTATAAAATAACCTCTTCTATTTTGATAAATTCTTAAAATTAGAAGCTATAAATACCAACATTAGAATGAAACCAGATTTATTCGAAGCACCAGATTATTATAATCTTGATGAATTACTAACAGAAGAGCACAAATTAGTTAGAGATGCTGCTAGAGAATGGGTAAAACGTGATGTCTCTCCCATAATTGAAGAATATGCTCAAAAAGCAGAATTCCCGAATCAAATTGTTAAAGGTTTGGCAGAAATAGGCGCTTTTGGCCCTTACATACCTGAAGAATATGGAGGTGCTGGTTTAGATCAAATTTCATATGGCTTAATAATGCAAGAAATAGAGCGTGGCGATTCTGGCGTAAGAAGTACGGCTTCGGTACAGTCGTCTTTAGTAATGTATCCTATATGGAAATACGGAAACGAAGAGCAACGCCAAAAATACTTGCCTAAATTAGCATCTGGCGAATGGATTGGTTCATTTGGATTAACAGAACCAGATTATGGTTCAAATCCTGGAGGTATGGTAACAAATTTTAAAGATATGGGTGACCATTATCTTTTAAATGGTGCAAAAATGTGGATTTCTAATGCGCCTTTTTGTAATATAGCCGTAGTATGGGCTAAAAATGAAGAAGGACGTATACACGGTTTAATTGTAGAACGTGGTATGGAAGGTTTTTCTACACCAGAAACGCATAATAAATGGTCACTAAGAGCAAGTGCAACTGGCGAGCTAATTTTTGATAACGTAAAAGTGCCCAAAGAAAATTTATTACCTAAAAAATCTGGATTAGGCGCACCATTGGGTTGTTTAGATTCGGCACGTTTTGGTATTGCTTGGGGCGCCATTGGAGCAGCTATGGATTGTTATGATACTGCATTACGTTACAGTAAAGAACGTCTACAGTTTGGAAAACCTATTGGACAATTTCAGCTACAACAAAAAAAATTAGCCGAAATGATTACGGAAATCACAAAAGCACAATTGCTAGCCTGGAGACTAGGTGTAATGCGCGAGGCAGGTACAGCAACGTCTGCACAAATTTCTATGGCAAAACGTAATAATGTTGAAATGGCTATTAATATAGCAAGAGAAGCGAGACAAATGCTTGGTGGCATGGGAATTTCTGGTGAATATTCTATTATGCGTCATTCTATGAACCTTGAAAGTGTAATAACTTATGAAGGTACACATGATATTCATTTACTAATCACAGGTTTAGATATTACAGGCTTAAATGCTTTTAAATAAACAATATTAAACTCCAATTTGAGGGCTTACGTGGTTAATGTAGGCCTTTTTTATTTTTCATTAACTGATTTTTGACAGCTTTTTTCATTCTGTTGTATTCTAAATTTGCATTGAACTAATATTATCAAGCATGGAATATACACGACAGGAGCTTATTCAATTCATCAATTTACAATTAGCCTCAATAGGACAACCCATCTTTAAAGATGCAGAGGATAGCGAAGAAAAATTCTGTGATTCAGAATTTGAATTACTATCACAAGGTTTAATAAGAAGTTTACGAGAAAAATCTAGACTATTAGCAACCCATCTTTGCCCAGCAGATGCTAGAATTCAAAATTTTATAGACGACTATTTAAAGGAGGTAAGTATAGACAAATCATTTGTACTTCCAAACAATACTTTAATATTATCTAGAAAAGGACAAGCTAGAGAAGCCAGTTTACCACCAGATGGCACGTCTTTTGAAAGTGAATTAATTACCTCTAAGCGACTAAAGCAAGGTATATTAAACAACCCTTTACATGACAAGAGAACAACAAAAGGAACTTTTCATATTGTAGAAGGTACGCTGCCTGTTCCCTTAGATAAAAAGGAAGTTCCAAAGGTAGTATTAGCTCATTTTTTACACGCTGCTTTTAATCCCTCAAAGGACTTAAAAACACTTCCTTTTACAGCAAACCAAGAGTCTAAAGCAGAAACAATGGTTTCTATGTTGTTAAGACCTGTTGTATGCCCAGAAGTTAAAGGAGTAATATCTCAAAAATCTTTAGAAGTTCGCTTTTTTGCACCAGGATCATTAGTAAGTAATTTAGATTTTGTTGAGTCTATATTTGGCAATGCAGGTGATCCAAATTTAGCACATAATGATTCCGCATTAGACCCAGAACACTGGACAGGCCATACAGGTTGCATTGTGTTAGCACCTCAACTTTTAACTCTTAAAAAGAAAGATTTAGGACTACCTCATTTTGATGACGCTACAGATCGCCAGAAAAAAGATGGCATGTGCTGGACTAATGAAAATGAACTTTATAATGACGGTGGCGCTTTTAAAATTACATGTAGAGACGAAAGAGGAGTTGTTGTTACATTAATTGCTGACAATTATTTTGGCTATTCTAAAAAAGAAATAAAAACACAAATTAGTTATTCTGCTAACTTATATGGTTTAGCAGAAGAAGAACATGCTGGTGGTGCAATTGCTTATGCTAGACGTGTTATGGGAGAAACTGTAGACAGTAAAGATTATGCTACATATTATGGCTTAAATCATACTTTTGAAGACGTTAAAAATTTAATTGGAGACAGAATTGACGTTAAACCAGAAAATTACGCAGTAGATAAAAATTATCCTAACATCGTTTATATTCCAGAATCCTCATACTTTAATACAGCTACTAATAGTATAACTTGGAATTATAAAGGTAAGGAACAAAAATTAACATTATCGCCGTTTAAAACTTACATCCATCCATCAGGAAACAAATTGAGATTAGAAAAACATAAGTCTATAGATTTATGGCGCATTGTAGAAACGTACCCAGAAGGCGTTTTTTGCCACAAACCATGTACAGTTTCTGGTGGTGGTAAATCTGAGATTTCAAAATCTATGCAAAATGCAATTACTTATAGTGCATTCAACATTCATAATATCGACGAGGATTTTAAGAAAGCAGATGAAATTATAGAGTTTGACTATTCTACCAGATGGAAAATTAAGGATCCTAACAGACCAAAATCTCGATCTTTTTTAAGTGAAAAAAGAACATTAGGTTCTGTTGTAAAATTGTTAACTCCTAACGATGAAAACTCAGATGAGTTTAACGAATTTTTAAATAATATCCCAGTACATATACGTTCTTTAGTGCTATTTGTAAAACGATTATTTAGACAAGCACATGGCGCTAACCTTAACTGGAAAGACATGATGTCTGTAGAATATATAAATGGTGCAAAAGGAACGTCACTAATCTATAATCACACACCTGTTGTTGGTAGTTATGTGCGCATTGGATTTAATGAAGAAGGTAATTGGATGTTAAATAAATTACGTTCAGATTTTTCTGCAAGTGAAAAAATTCAAACGGAAGATGATATTACGGCCTCTATTACTTTGCCTCGAGAACAATTTAAAAACTTAAATCCAGAATACTCAAACAAAAGTGTAAAGGTATTAACCAATTGCGAAGCACATCTATTTCAAAGACCAGATGAAGCAATCGTTAGAGGTTATGATAAACTAGCCGAACTAGATATAATTACAGATGGTAGATTTTTAACTAACTATGAATTGTTAACTAAAGAAGACGCTATTGCTATCTATGAAGACACCATAAACTATGATAAGTACACCCAACCGGTTAAAGATTTTATAAAAGAAATAATTGACGCTGATGATGACCAGGTTCAATTTGTTTTACCATCTCATCCAAGGATTGTTAATGGTGAACCTACAAAAAACCCACGTTATTTAGAGCCTAATAAATTCTATAACGAAACCGAAGCCACTTATATATCTGATATTGGTGTACGCTTATGCCGAAGAATAAAACCAGAAGACCCAGTTATACATGTGGTAAACGCAGTACTACCTGGTAGAAGAAATAATCCTGCAGATAAAGAAGCTGGCATTAGACCATTGGCCGTTTATAATCCAATTCATTATCAAGAAACTCCAGAATTATTTATGGACTTTATTTGTAGTTTAACCGGTAAATCACCATCTACTACAGGTGCTGGATCAGAAGGCGCTTTAACAAAGGCTCCATTTAACATGTTAACGCCAACTACCGATTTAAACAATGCCTTACTTTCTCATATTTTAACAGAATCTAATGGGTTTAGTACAGCTGCAGGATACGTTGGTGCAGAAAATAAAATTGACCATGATATTAGTTTACTAATTCCAGAAATCTGGGCCAGAATGGCTCCAGAGGATAGAGATCCTAAAAATTTAATTGCCAATGGGTCTTTAGAAAAACTTGAAGATTTTGAGCACAACGGAGAAAAAGTACTTGCAAGTAGATTAGGTTATAGAATTACTAAAAAATTCTCACTATTATGTCTAAATAGACTATTTGATGAACCTACAGCTGTATTTAATAAACATATGCTGAAACCAGAATTACAGAATTTAGAAGATTTTGTAGACGGTATTAATAATATAGTTGAAGCACAACAAAAAGTGGCCTTAAACTATTTTGAAGATGGTAGCATTGATGCCGCTATTCCGCCTCTAAAAATACTTCTTAATATAATGGCTTACGGACACTATGAAGGTAAATCTATTAGCGACCCAGAGTTAAGAAAATATTTTGATAGATCATATGTTGTTAATGCAGATTGGTATAAAGAAAGATTAGCTTTAAAACAGGAAAAAGATATTGCGTATTATAGTTCTCAGATAAAATATTTAGAAGCTTTTATTAACGATTCTCGTAATGATATATTAGTGGAAGACATGCAATTAAACGAACGTTTAAAAACAACTAAAGCGTTATGTGACAATGTTAAATCTCCAGACTATTTAAATCAATTAGTAGGTACTATTGGTGTAGATCCTCTTTATAAAAAATAATGTGATAGTCTAATTTTTATTATTAACATTATTCAAATTAAAAATGCTTCCACTAAACAGGAAGCATTTTTTGTTTAAATTTACTTTATGTCTTCAAAAACCAGATTAGATCGTGCATATAAAAATGCTAAACGCATATCATTTAATGATAATTCTAAATTTATATTATTTAGCGATTGCCATAGAGGAGATAATAGTTTTGCAGATGATTTTGCAAATAATAGAAATATTTATTACCATGCCTTAAGACATTATTATTCTGAAGGTTTTGATTACTGCGAACTGGGTGATGGTGATGAGTTATGGGAAAACCTATCATTTCAATCTATTTTCTACGCGCACAAAAATGTATTTATGCTGATGAAGCAGTTTCATGATGAAGATAGACTGCACATGATTTGGGGAAACCACGATATGGTGTATCGTGATCCAAAATACGTAGAAAAACATCTCACCACTTTTTTTGACCCAAAAACTGGAAATAACGAAGATTTATTTTGCGGAATAACTTATAATGAGGCTATTGTTTTAGAACATGCGGACACCAAACAAGAATTATTTTTAACCCATGGACACCAAGCCGATTGGTGGAATTTTCTATTCTGGAAATGGAGTCGATTTATGGTGCGTATCTTATGGAAACCACTAAATGTTATGGGAATCGCAGATCCTACAAGTCCAGCTAAAAATTACACCGAACTTATTAAAATTGAAAAACGAACTAAACACTGGATAACCGAAAACAAAAATCTAATTACAATTGTAGGCCACACACATCGGCCACGTTTCCCTGAACCTGGAGATATCGCTTATTTTAATGATGGTAGTTGTGTGCACCCACGAAGTATTACAGGTCTTGAAATTGAAAACGGAGCCATCTCCTTAATTAAGTGGCAGGTAATCACCTCAGAAGATGGTAATTTAAAAATTGACCGCTTTTTATTAGAAGGTCCAACAAAATTGGCGGATTATAAAACGGAGTAATCTATTAAGAAAAACAGTAATTTCTAAAATTGAAAAAATCCTATGAGCTATTTAAATATGAGTCTTTTTTTTCTAATGTGTTTTATAAACATGAAGTCTGAAATACCTACTGTATCGACGATATATTTTTCAGAATATACATTTAATACAACTACTGGTGAACAAACCAAAATAACATTAGAAGATGACAAGATTTATATTTTAGACTTTTGATATTTAGAATGTGCGCCGTGCATTAAAGACCACCAGGTGATTGCAAAACATGCAGATTATACTAAAAACAAGAACATTGAAGTTATAGGTATGTCTATAGACCGAAGTAAAAGTAAGTGGAAAGCCTATTTAGAAACCCATGAGCATAACTGGGTAAATTACAACCAGTTTGGCTCCGATAAGTCGCTATATAAAGATTTAGAAATACAGTTATTTCCAACGTATTTGGTTGTAAATAATAAAGGAGACATACTTCATAAATCAAATAGATTTAAAAAGGCTTTGGAATTTATTGAAGCTACAAATTTTAAAAATGAATAAATTTTGAACTTTATAATTCTTAATTCACTAAGAGATTTCTGTGTTTAAATGAATTTAAGACTCAGGTGCCAACTCCACCTGTAAACCTTCCATTTCTGGTGTTAATTGTATTTGGCATCCTAACCTAGAATTTTCCTTTACATCAAATGCTTCAGAAAGCATAGCTTCTTCATCATCTTGCATTTCTGGCAATTCAGTATCGCTTAAAACATAACATTGGCAAGACGCACACATTGCCATACCTCCACAAACACCAATTGTACCTTCTGGCGCTAACTCATAAGAGCGCACAACCTCCATTAAATTCATTGCCATATCTGTTGGTGCTGCAACGTTATGTTTTACACCATCTCTATCAATGATAGTTATATTTATATCTAGATTCTCCACTAGTTTATTGCTTTTACAACAGCTTTTGGCGCTTCTTTTCGTGTACCATCAAATCCATTAACACCTGCAACCGTAGTATATTTTAAGACAAAACGTTTCCCTGGATTAATAATCTGATATGCCGATTGACACATTAATGTTGCTTCGTGAAAACCACAAAGGATTAACTTTAACTTCCCTGGATAGGTATTCACATCTCCAATAGCGTATATACCAGGAATATTAGTTTGGTAATCTAAAGCATTGTTTACTTTAATGGCATTTTTCTCAATCTCTAATCCCCAATTTGCAATCGGTCCTAGTTTTGGAGATAAACCAAAAAGGGGAATAAAATGATCGGTTTTAACTAAAATTGGACTTTCGTCTTTTTTAGTTACCTCAACACTTTCAACTTTTTCATTACCATTTATAGCTGTTATTTCAGCAGGTGTAATTAGGTTAATTTTACCTAAATTTTTTAATTCTTGTACCTTTTCTACAGAATCTAAATGCCCTCTAAATTCATTTCTTCTATGAATTAGTGTAACACTCTTTGCAATATCACTTAAAAAAATACTCCAATCTAAAGCTGAATCTCCTCCACCTGCAATAACCACATTTTTATTGCGATACATTTCAGGTTCTTTAATCATATACTCAACGCCTTTATCTTCAAAGTCTGTAATATTATCTAGTAAAGGTTTTCTTGGCTCAAAACTTCCTAAACCACCTGCAATTGCAACTACCGGAGCCTTATGTTCTGTTCCTTTATTTGTTGTTACAATAAAACTGCCATCTTCTTGTTTTTCTATAGTTTCTGCTCGCTCGCCTAAGGTAAAACCTGGCTCAAACTGTTTACATTGCTCTAAAAGTTTGTCGGTTAAATCACCTGCAAGAATCTCTGGATATGCAGGAATATCATAAATAGGCTTTTTAGGATATAACTCTGTACATTGACCACCTGCTTGCGGAAGTGCATCAATTAAATGACATTTTAACTTTAATAATCCAGCTTCAAAAACTGTAAAAAGTCCGGTAGGACCTGCGCCAATAATAAGAATATCTGTTGTAATCATAGATGCTAAATTGGAGTCAAAATTAACTCAGAAGTTTTAATAAGTATGTAATAAATATCACATTACTTTTCTACATTTATTACCGCTTCTATTTGAGGAGCATATTTTTTAATGGTCATTTCTACACCAGATTTTAGTGTCATTTGATTAACACTACATGAGGTGCAAGCACCTACAAGTTGTACTTTTACTAATTTACCATCATCAATAGACAATAAATTAATATCTCCACCATCACTTTGAAGAAAAGGACGGATTTCGTCTAATGCTTTTTCAACATTTAATTTTAAATCTTCTGAATTCATTTAATTCTTTTTAACTGCAGAGCATCCTGCCATTGTTGTAATTTTTATTGCTTCAGTAGCTGGTAATGCTTCGTTTCTATCCACTACCTGTTGTACAACATTACGTGTAATATCTTCAAAAGCTGCTTCTATTGGTGTTTCGGTTTGCATTGCTGCTGGTCTTCCTACATCACCTGCTTCTCTAATACTTTGTATTAATGGCACTTCACCTAAAAACGGAACATCTAAATCTTCGGCAAGATGTTTTGCACCCTCTTTACCAAATATATAATACTTATTATCAGGTAATTCTGCTGGTGTAAAATACGCCATGTTTTCAATAATACCTAAAACAGGAACATTGATACTATCTTGTTGAAACATTGCCACGCCTTTCTTAGCATCTGCAAGAGCAACGTTTTGCGGTGTGCTTACCACAACAGCACCTGTAATTGGCAGAGCCTGCATAATACTTAAATGGATATCTCCTGTACCTGGAGGAAGATCTAATAATAAAAAGTCTAATTCTCCCCAAGCTGCATCAAAAATCATTTGGTTTAATGCTTTAGAGGCCATTGGTCCTCTCCAAATTACTGCCTGATCGGGTTTTGTAAAAAAACCAATAGACAATACTTTAATGCCATAGTTTTCTACAGGTTTCATTTTAGATTTTCCGTCTATAGTTACTGACAATGGTCTTTCATTGGCTACATCGAACATAATAGGAATAGATGGTCCGTAAATATCAGCATCTAAAACGCCAACTTTAAACCCCATTTTTGCCAAAGTAACTGCTAAGTTTGCGGTTACTGTAGATTTACCAACACCACCTTTACCAGAGGCAACTGCAACTATATTCTGAATACCAGGAATTGCTTTTCCCTTTATTTCGTTTTTTGGTTCTGCAACTGCAGCTTTAACTTTTACATTAACCTTAATTTTGGCTTTTTCATAAACTTTTTTATGAATGGTTTGTAAAATATCTACTTCTGTCCTTTTACGTGCCTGAAGACTTGGGTTTTTAATGGTTATATCTACAATTACTTCATCGGCAAATGTAACTACATTTGTTACTGCTCCACTATCTACCATGTTTTCACCTTCGCCAGGTGCAGTTATAGTTTTTAGCGCGTTAAGTATATCTTGCTTTACTAATTTCATATATATTATGAGAACAGAAATAATGGAGGCTAGAATTTAGACTCAATTATTTCTTATTAAGATTTATTCTAAAAACAAAGATACTGCTAAAAGTTTAGATTTTGAAGCAGATAAATTGAATTGTACAATAGTTGAATTTGGATTGGTAATAGAGACAAAATTAAGCTGAAAAATCGCCTATAATTCTTTAACAGGATCCCAATATAAGGCTTCAAAATTTTGAATTTGATTCTCTATAACCTCAATACCTTCGTTTTCTAATAATTGTTGCATTAGGTTGGTTCCTTCAAAATGATGTTTTCCTGTTAACAGCCCTTTTCGGTTTACCACTCTGTGTGCTGGTACATTTTTTCCGTGAGAACCATTCATGGCATATCCTACAATTCTAGCACTTTTTGCGGCACCTAAATATTTTGCAATTGCACCATAACTGGTAACTCTACCATATGGAATTTGCCTTACGACATCGTAAACTTTTTCAAAAAAACCTGATGTTTCTGGCTTCATCTTAAAGTTCTTTAAGAATGTTAATGAGTGTAATTAGTGCAACAATACCTGTAATAACACCTATACTTAGGTTCATACTTTTTTGAGATGTAAATTTTTTATCCTTTATCTTATCAAAAAAGAAAATATAAAAATAAAGCATGGCAAATGTACCTGTTACGGCACCTGTAACATAGGTAACGATGCTCAATTTTTCAAAATTCATAAAACCAAAAGACACCAAGGTAATTGTCATATAGGCTTGATAAGGAATAGGAAACACATTTAGTGCAGACAAAAGCATGCCATGTAACAAACGGCCGTGTTTACTCTTTATTTCTGTTTCCTTTTTTGTCTCCTTTTGTTTTGAAGCTAGAACTAAAAAATAGATTGTAATTAAAACGAATATAACAAATGCAACACGTTGCAGAATCTCAACGACGTCTTGGTTTTGCGATAAATATCTGGCAAAAATTGCCGCAAGATAGGTTTGTATATAAACTACAATACAAACACCTGTAGAGAACATAATACCTCTACCTGCACCTTCTTTTAAGCTTATTCTTGCAGCTGTCATATTCAGTAAGCCTGGTGGCACTACACCAATTAAGGCAACAATAAAGCCTAAAGAGAAAATTACGGTTATACTCAAGTTTAGTTAATTTTAAATCTAATATACGTAATTGCTTTGTCTTTCTCTAAATACTGATTTTCATAAAAAGTCTGAATTTCTGTAACATCTTCTGGGCTGCCTTCTAACTTATAAACGTTGTGATTAGCATATAAAACCTCGTGACCTGTACCATGCAATAACCCTAAAGTATAGCCATGCATAAACTCACTATCAGTTTTTAAATGCATTAAACCACCTGGTTTTAAAATTTTCTTGTATCGCTCTAAAAATTTTAAATTAGTCATTCTATGCTTGGTTCTCTGGTATTTAATCTGTGGATCAGGAAAGGTAATCCAGATTTCATCAACTTCATTCTCCGCAAAAACCATATCTACAAGTTCTATTTGAGTTCTTAAAAAAGCGGCATTAGTTATGTTTTGTTCAATGGCTGTTTTTGCGCCTCTCCAAAATCTTGCACCTTTAATATCTATACCTATAAAATTTTTATGAGGATAACGTTGAGCTAAACCAACAGTATATTCACCTTTTCCGCAACCTAATTCTAGAACAATTGGGTTTTCATTTTTAAATACATCCGTTCTCCAATTACCTTTTAATTTATAGGTTGCATCAACTATTTCTTCACGAGTTGGCTGATAGACATTATGAAAAGTTTCGTTTTCTTTAAAGCGTTTAAGTTTATTTTTACTTCCCACTAAATTTATGATTTAATAATAATTCGGTAAAATTAAGCAAACAAATTAGGTTTACCTTTGTTTTGGCTAATGATATATTAATATCCATTAAAAAACTGAAAACAACGAACCAAAATTTAGATAACACCCGAAAGCGTATTTTAGTTGCGCCATTAAATTGGGGATTGGGTCATGCTACGCGCTGTATTCCTATTATTAATGCGTTAATAGAACATAATTTTGAACCTGTAATTGCAAGTGATGGTGTTGCGCTTCAACTTTTAAAAAAAGAATTTCCCAATTTAACTGCTTTTGAACTTCCTTCGTATAATATTACGTATTCAAAAAAAGCTAAAGGCTTTAAAACCAAATTAATTAAGGATTCTCCTCATCTTTTAAAAACAATTAAAAAAGAAAAAAAAGCAGTTTTTAAATTAATTGTAAATGAGGGAATCTCTGGGATTATCTCAGATAATAGATTTGGTGTAAGGCATAAATCTATTCCTTCCGTTTTTATTACACACCAATTACGCGTATTAAGTGGCAGCACCACCTGGTTTAGCAGTAAAATGCATCAGAAAATAATTTTAAAATTTGATGAATGTTGGGTTCCTGATCATAATGGAATTTCTAATTTAAGCGGCAGGCTTGGTCATGTTGATAATTTTGATGCTACCATAAAATATTTAGGACCTCTAACCAGATTTAAAAAACAAAATACTGTTACTAAATACAAATTGCTGGTTTTACTCTCTGGACCAGAACCACAACGTACATTTTTGGAAGAAAAGTTACTAAACGATTTAAATAAATTTGAAGGAAATGTACTTTTTGTAAAAGGTAAAATTGAAGCGGTACAACATAAGGAAGTAATAAATAATATCACTACTTACAATTTTATGGCGAGTAAACAGCTTGAAACAGCAATTAATGAAAGTGAACTTATTCTCAGTAGATCGGGCTATACTACCATAATGGATTTAGCTAAACTTGAAAAGAAAGCGTTCTTTATACCAACTCCAGGACAATTTGAGCAAGAGTATTTGGCTAAAAAATTAGATTCTGAAGGAATAACACCTTATTGCGAACAAGATAATTTTGATATTAATTTACTTAAAAATGTGGATACTTACAGTGGCTTTAAGTTTGAAGAATACGAGCTTAATTACCACAAATTATTCAGACTTTTCTAGCGTAAAAGAAAACTCACTACCAACGTCTAACTGGCTTTCTATATATATTTTTTCTTCATGAGCTTCAATAATATGCTTTACAATAGACAAGCCTAAACCGGAACCACCTTCTTTACGAGAACCACTTTTATCTACACGGTAAAAACGTTCAAATAAACGTTGAAGATTTTCTTTTGCAATACCTTCTCCGTTATCGGTTACCCTAATTATCGCTTTATTTTTAATAAGATTTTCTATACTTACTTCAGTAGTTCCTTTTTCTCTTCCGTACTTAATAGAATTAACAATAAGATTAGTTAAAACTTGTTGTATGCGCTCTTTATCAGCGTGTACCATAATTGGTTTAGAGTAATTAATATCAAAAGTTAAAGTAATTTGCTTTTTAGCCGCTTTCATTTCAAACAAATCAAAAACGTTTTGAACCAATTTGACTATGTCAAAGTTTTCTTTTGTTAAACTAAGATCACCCACTTCTAATTTAGTAATCATGTCTAAATCTTTAATGATGTAGGTAAGCCTTTCTACACCTTTGCTTGCTCTTGCTAAATATTTATCTCTTATTTTTTCATCATTAATACCGCCATCAATTAGTGTAAGTAAATAACTTTGTACTGTAAATAATGGTGTTTTTAACTCGTGTGAAACATTACCAATAAATTCTTTTCGGTATTCTTCTCTAACCTTTAATGTTTCTATTTCAATTTTCTTGTTTTTAGCATATTTATCTATTTCTTTTGTTAAAGTTCCCATATCTGTGGTGATTGGCATTTGTCTTAGACTTGTAGATTCTAAAAGTGTTAAATCGTCGTAAATCTTTTTAACACGTTTATAGATAAATCGCTCTACTCTATATTGTACAATACCAAAACATAGCGGAAAACACAAAAAAGGATAAAAAATAAATTGCCAATTAATTACTTTAAAATAGTAAAGAAACAAGCCAACAAGCACTGAAGAAAACAGTGTAACGTATAGTGCTGTTCTATAAGCGAACTTATAGGATTTTTTAATGGTTTTTTTTTGCATTAGTCTACAAACTTGTAACCAACACCTTTAACGGTTTTAAAGGATTTATCGCCTATTTTCTCACGAAGTTTTCTAATATGAACATCAATAGTTCTTCCTCCTACAACAACTTCATTTCCCCAGACTCTATCTAAAATTTCATCGCGTTTAAACACCTTTCCTGGTTTAGTTGCTAGCAAAGATAATAATTCAAACTCCTTTCTAGGTAAGGTAATTTCTTTACCGTTCAATGTAATTTTATATTCTTCTTTAAAAATCACTAAATCACCTATTTTTACAATAGACTCGGCTACAATTTCAGATTGCTTAAAACGTCTTAATAAAGACTTTACTTTACTAATTAATACTTTAGGTGTAATTGGTTTGGCAATATAATCATCTGCACCAGCATCAAAACCAGCTACTTGAGAATAATCTTCTCCTCTTGCGGTTAAAAATGTTATAACAGTTTCACTTAATTCTGGAAACTCTCTAATGCGTTCACAAGCTTCTATACCATCCATTTTTGGCATCATAACATCTAATATTATTAAATGTGGCTTATGTTTTTTAGCCAATTCTACCGCTTCTTCACCGTTTTCACCTTTTATAACCTGGTATCCTTCGTTAGATAAATTATATCCTACAATTTCTAAAATATCTGGTTCATCATCAACCAATAGTATTTTAATGTCTTTCTTTTTCAATGGGAATTGTTTGTTTTAATGGATGTAAATATAAAATATATCTCTATTAACCATCTAAATATAGTGAATTGATAACAATTACCTAACATTAAAAACTTAAAACATTGTTAGTCAGAAGCACCTGATAATAACCATATTAACTTAATGTAAACATATTAACTATTAACAGAATAGATTATTAAAAATAAGGTTTAGTTATTATATTTGTTTCCTAACTTTTATAAAAATTCAATTATGAAGAAATTTTACTTTTTATTATTTTGTTTAATGAGTTTGGTCTCGTACGGTCAAAATGCTGCTGTTAATGGTGGTTTTGAAAACTGGACGGCCGGTGTACCGGATTCTTACACAACTGTTGATTTTAGTACAACTGACTTAACAGAAAACACTAATGCAACGTATGTTTCTGAAGGAGCATCTTCAGCCAGTGTAAATGTTTTAACGCAAAGTCAGGGTGATACTGACATAAGACAAACTGTATCTTTAACTGGAGGTGTAACATATGTAATGAGTTTAGACGTATACGCTACAAATGATGAAGCTAGAGCAAGAATTTTTAATGGTAGTGGTTTTAATCCTTCAGTGTATTCTGATGAAACCCTTTTAAACCAATGGCAGACTATTTCTTTTGAATATACACCTACAGCAGATGAAGTTTTTGAATTTGGAATTCGATTTTATGATATCTCTGCAAATTGGACCGCAGGAACACAGTCTTCTTTATTTTACATAGATAATATTCAAATTGTAGAAGCTACAACACCAAATGTTGTAATTACTAGTCCTGCAGATAATGATATTTTTGATGCTGGTACAACTTCTGTAGACGTAGTTTTCTCAACGGCTAATTTAGTAGGTGGAGAAAGTGTAACGATTACAGTAAACGGTACTGAAACAGCAAATGCTACAAGTCCTTTCTCAATTGCCACTACAGATGGAGAGGCTTACACTGTAACAGCCGATTTAATGGATGGAACAACAAGTATTAGCACTAGCACAATAGATTTTAGTGTTGCAAACCCTTCTTCTACTGTTCAAGTTGCTGATATTACAGCTTTAAGAGCAAGTACAATTGATCCTGCTATCACTTATGAATTAACAGGTGAAGCTATAGTATCTTACGTAGTTACAGACAACACCAGAAACCAAAGATTTATACAAGATGCTGGTGCTGGTGTTTTAATTGATGATCCTTCAGGTATTTTAACAACTGCATTTGTTGCCGGAGACGGAATTACTGGTTTAAAAGGGACGCTTGTTGATTACAACGGTTTATTAGAGTTTGTACCTACGGAAAATGTAGCTGCAGCTTCTTCTACTGGTAATGTATTACCACAAATAATCGTTAGTGCATCTGAATTAATTAACAATGGTGAAGCCTATGAAGGTATGCTAATAACTTTAAACAATGTTACATTTCAAGATACTGGTGTATTTGCAGACAATACTAACTATAGTGTTGCAGACGGAACAGATGTAACAGTTTGTAGAGTAACATTTGCAGATGAAGATTTAATTGGTAGCGCAATACCAACAACAGTTTCTAGTATTATGGGATTAGGTACTGAATACAATGGTACATATCAAATTTTCCCAAGGTATGCCAGCGATGTTGCTGCTGCTTTAAGTGTAAACAATTTCAACGATACTGCGTTTAGCTTATACCCTAACCCAACTAATACTGGTTTCGTTTCAATTTCTTCAACAAATAGTGATGCTATTTCTGTACAAGTTTTTGATATCTTAGGTAAGCAAGTTAAAAATGAAACATTATCTAACAACACGTTAAACGTTTCTAACTTAAAGTCTGGTGTTTACATTGTAAAAATAACTCAGAATAACGCTTCTACTACTAAGAAATTAGTAATTAACTAAGCATAACTGTTTTTACATATAAAAGCGTAACTCTAAAATTGAGTTACGCTTTTTTTATGACAAAATTTAACCACTTGCTAATGCTTTTATCTAATTGAAATCTTTGGTAATGTTGATAATGTATATAATTTCAATGAAGAACATATTTGTTTCTATATTTGTAGCTTAATCCATTATATTAATTTTATTATGAAGAAAATTTACTTTTTATTTTTATTCTGCCTAACAAGCCTTTTATCCTTTTCACAGGTTTTTATAACGGAAATTGCAGACCCAAATAATAATCTAGCAGCACGCTACATTGAATTACACAATGCAGGAACTACTGATGTTGATTTCACAGAAGGTAATGGCTGGCAAATAGACAAATATTTAAACGGTAATTCTGGTGTTAATACAACTTTAGACTTAACAGGTGTTATACCTGCTGGAGGTTTTTATATCATAGCATATGATTATGAAGTTCCTGGTACATTTGTAAATGTATATGGCTTTGCACCAGACCAATTAGATGCTGTACAAAACGGTGTAGCTGGAAGTAATGGTGATGACGACTTAGCATTAATTGACGGAACAGATACTTTAGTAGATTTTTGGGGTGTTTATGATTTCACTACAGATATAAATACAGATAACACTGGTACCTGTGCAGAATATGAAGATGGTAGAGCAGAACGATTAACTTCTGTAACCTCTGGTAGTACCACATTTAATGAAGCAGAGTGGAACATATGGGCAGATTCTGCCATAACAGGTTGTACTTCTCACTTAAATTCCCCAAGAACAGCACCTACAGATTTTGATCCAGGTGCATGGGGAACAGTAACCTGTTCCTTAGCATTAACTACCATCACAACAACCTGTGACGCCTTTACACTTGGAACTGATACATATACTGCAACTATTGATTTTACTGGTGGAGGTACAGCAACTTATACTGTATCATCTGATTCTGGCACGGTTGATTTATCCTCTGGAAACCCTACCAATGACGTTTCTGGTACTATAACTATAACGGGAATTGCAGAAGGTACAGATGTTTTATTATCTATAGTAGATGGCGCAATCTGCGATATAAATACTACAATTACCTCTCCTACTTGCGACCCAACATTAACACTCCCTATATACGAAGGCTTTGATTACACAGTTGGTGCCGACTTAGGAGACCAACCAAATTGGTATAACTACAGTGGAACAACAAACCCAATTGATATTGTATCAGGGAATTTATCTTATTTAGATTTAGCGGCATCTTCAGGAAACTCAGTATATTTAGAAGGTGGAGCAATTGATTCTGAAGTAGAATTCACAGCAATAACCTCTGGTAAAGTATATGTTTCATTTATTTTAAATATAACTGATTTATCAAATGTTACAGATCTAAATGATGGAGGCTATATTGCTATACTCGGCGCATTTGATGCTAGAGTTTGGGTTAGACCAGATACAAACCCTGTTGGAACAACATATGGTATGGCTATAACAAATGGTAGTATGGTTTCATCATTTACTACAACAAATTACAATGTAGGTGATAACGTTTTTGTGGTAATGAGTTATAACATCGATAATGGTGAGGTAAATGGCTGGATAAATCCAGAAAGCGCTAATTTCGGTGGTTCTGAACCAACAGCTTTAATTACTGACACTGACAGTAGTCCTAGCGCATTGATTGATTCATTTGCATTAAGACAAGATTCCACAGCAGAAACTCCAGCATTAATCATAGATGAAATAAGAATTGCTACAACTTGGGCCGAGGTTACACCTCAATCATTATCTGTAGTGGATAACAATAAAAATCAATTCTCTATATTTCCAAACCCAACAAACACAGGATTTGTAAATATTTCTTCAACAAATAGTGCTGATATAAACATCAAAGTTTACGACGTTTTAGGAAAACAAGTGATTAGCGAAACAATAACAAACAACACGTTAAACGTTTCTAACTTAAAGTCTGGTGTTTACATTGTAAAAATAACTCAGAATAACGCTTCTACTACTAAAAAATTAGTAATCAATTAAGCTTAATTCTTATTACATACTAAGAGCGTAACTCAACTTTAGAGTTACGCTTTTTTTATGTGCTTATTTTAACAAGTTTAAATTATAACTAAAAGAAAAAGTTTAAATCACTTCTTTGCATATTTTTGCATTATGAAATTAAAGGACGCTATTTTTAACATAAAAACTGATGCCGATTTTGAAGCATTGGCCTTAAAAGTATTCAAGTTTCAGTTTGAGAATAACAAAGTATATCGTTCCTTTTGCGATTTACTTTACAAACATCCTTCTGATGTAAAACAAGTTTCTGATATTCCTTTTTTACCGATTCAGTTTTTTAAAACTAGGGATATTGTTAGTACTTCTAATCCTATTGAAAAAACATTCTCAAGTTCTGGTACAACAGGAAGCATTACTAGTAAACATTTAGTTACAGATTTAAAACTTTACGAGGACAGTTATTTAAAAGCGTTTAACCACTTCTATGGAAATATTGAGGACTATGTTGTTTTAGCCTTATTACCTTCTTATTTAGAACGCGATGGTTCTTCACTTATTTATATGGTTAATGATTTAATTGAAAAATCTAATAAAACGGAAAGTGGCTTTTACCTCAATAATCTTGAAGATTTAGCAAACACCTTAAAATCACTTGAAGCAAAACAACAAAAAACATTACTAATTGGTGTCTCATTTGCATTATTGGATTTAGTTGAAACGTATCAATTAAGTTTAAAACACACCACAATAATGGAAACTGGTGGCATGAAAGGCAGACGAAAAGAAATTATAAGGCAAGAGTTGCATCAAATTCTTCAGAATGGATTTAATGTTAATCATATCCATAGTGAGTATGGTATGACTGAATTGTTAAGTCAAGCCTATTCTAAAGGTCATGGTGTTTTTGAATGTCCACCTTGGATGAAAATCTTAACACGAGATACTGAAGATGCACTTACCATACAGCAGCCTAACAAAACAGGTGGCATTAATGTTATTGATTTGGCAAACATCAATTCTTGTTCATTTATAGCCACTCAAGATCTCGGAAAAGTCTACGATAACGGTCTGTTTGAAATTTTAGGCCGATTTGATAATTCAGACATTAGAGGCTGCAATTTAATGGCACTTTAAAATTATTTTATTTTTTTGTAAGGACTTAAACTTACATACGACTGAACAATTGCTATGAAAAAGGAAGATTTTCTATAGTTGATTGATTGGTTAGATTGTGCCCAAAATTTTATTTTGGGCATTTTTTTCTTCAATTACAATTTAGCAATTAATTTTTTAATCAATACTATCTGTCCTAAATGGTAATAACTATGTTCTAGCATTCCATTTAAATTACGAGTGTATGTTCCGTATTTTTCATCAACAAATTCTTGATTTAAATCCTTATCAGACATATCTTCAATATAAGTAATAAGAACCTGTGTATCTTGCCAAAAACGAGTTAAAAAGGCGTCCCAAGCTTGTTGTGAGTCAATTGGTGGAAAATCAAAACTAAACTTATCTCTTATTTCTAATGTATTATTGATATAAACATTTAGAATCCCTGCAACATAATAATGAATATGCTGTGCTAAAACAGAAATAGAATTTAGAGTATCTATTTTTTTATTGGCTATTTCATAATCTAAATTAACTAATTCATTTTTATAATTAGTATTAGCAATCCATGTACCGTTTAGAAACACTTCTTTAATCCTACTAGCAATTTGTTGTGCCTGTTTCATATATATTTAAAAACTTTTACTTGAGAATTTAAAGATAAAAAAAGACCTCACTTATAACAAAACAATGAGGTCTTAGATTGTGATTAAAGTTAGTCTTAAACTACTTTTAAAAGAAAATTTGTTTTCTTTCCTCTACTTATAATAATATATTTATCGTGTATTAAATCTTCAGAAGATAATATATAATCTTCCTTTACTTTTTCTTTATTTACTGCAACGGCATTTTCTTTTAGTGCTCGTCTTGCATCTCCATTAGAATTTAAGAACTTAGTTTTAGCAGCTAAAGCACCAATCATATCTATTCCTTCTTTAAATTCTGACTCAGATATTTCAGCCTGCTTTACACCTTCAAAAACATCTAGAAATAAAGTTTCTGGTAATTGCTTAATTTCATTTTTAAAATCTTTACTAAACAATATTTTAGAAGCTTTTACTGCATTATCATAATCTTCTCTACTGTGTACAAAAACAGTTACCTCTTCTGCTAAACGTTTCTGCAATGCTCTAAAACCAGGATTTTCGTTATGCTCTGCAATTAAGCTTTCAATAGTTTCTTTATCTAAAAATGTAAAAATCTTAATGTATTTTTCTGCATCTGCATCAGTGGTGTTTAACCAAAACTGGTAAAATTTATAGACACTTGTTTTATCTGGATCTAACCAAACGTTTCCGCCTTCAGATTTTCCAAATTTAGAACCATCTGCTTTGGTAATTAACGGACAAGTCATAGCATAGGCTTTTGCTTGGTCTTCTCCATCATGCATGCGTCTAACTAATTCTGTACCTGTTGTAATATTTCCCCATTGATCACTTCCTCCCATTTGTAATTTACAACCCATGGTTTTGTACAAATAATGAAAATCATAACCTTGTATTAATTGATACGTAAACTCAGTAAAAGACATACCTACACTCCCTTCATCACCACTTAACCGTTTTTTTACAGAATCTTTGGCCATCATGTAATTTACAGTGATACGTTTACCGACATCTCTTGCAAAATCAATAAAACTAAAATCCTTCATCCAGTCGTAGTTATTAACTAAAACTGGTGCATTTTTTTCTGAGGAATTAAAATCCAAAAAACGAGACAATACACCTTTTATACCAGCAACATTATGCGCCAATGCTACTTCGTCTAATAAATTTCTTTCATCACTTTTACCAGAAGGATCACCAATCATCCCTGTTGCTCCACCAACCAGAGCTACTGGTTTATGGCCTGCTCTTTCTAAATGTACTAACAGAATAATTGGCACTAAACTACCAATATGCAAGGAGTCTGAAGTAGGATCAAACCCAATATAAGCTGTGGTCATTTCCTTATCTAATTGCTCTTCTGTTCCTGGCATGATATCATGTACCATTCCTCTCCAACGTAATTCTTCTACAAACTTATTTGCCATTGTTATTTAGTTTCAAATTTTAATGGCACAAAGATAGGTTTCCGCTGCTAAAGACAAAAGACAAATTTCACTCAATTTAGAATCTACTTGTATCACTTATTAACAACATTATTACATCAAATTTAGCTTAAGATTTGTATTTTCGCCTAATGATTTTAGTAACAGGAGGAACAGGTTTGGTTGGCTCGCATTTACTTTTTCAATTATTGAAAAAAAATGACGCTTTACGCGCTATTTATAGAAGTGACGATACTTTAAAAAAAGTTCAAAAAGTGTTTTCTTATTATTCTGAAGACTACGTAACTCTTTTTAACAAAATTGAATGGGTAAAAGCAGACCTCAATAATATACCTCAACTTGAAGCGGCATTTAAAAATATTACGCATGTCTACCATTGTGCTGCATTTGTATCTTTTCAACCTAAAGCGTATAAACTCTTAAGAAAAATTAATATTGAAGGTACGGCCAACATTATTAATCTTTGTATTGCTTTTAACATTACAAAACTATGCTATGTTAGTTCTATTGCAACTATTGGGCATCATACAAATTCTGAAAAATTAATAGACGAGAAAACTGAGTGGAATGCAGAAAATGACAATAGTATTTATGCGATTACAAAATATGGTGCAGAGCTTGAAGTTTGGCGAGGTACGCAAGAAGGTTTAGATACTGTAATTGTAAATCCAGGTATAATTTTAGGTGCTGGTTTCTGGTCTGGTAACAGTAGTGGTAATTTATTTAAAAGAGTTAAAGATGGACTTTCTTATTACACCAATGGTGTAACTGGATTTGTTGATGTTTGGGATGTTGTTAATGTTATGGAGCAATTAATGCAAAGTAAAATAAAAAATGAACGTTTTATTTTAGTATCTCACAACCTCAGTTATAAAGACTTTTTTATAAAAACGGCTAAAGTATTACAAATTAAACCGCCCAAAAAAGAGGCTAAACCTTGGTTAGTAAATAGTATTTGGCGAGTAGATTGGTTAAAATCTAAAGTATTAGGCCAACCTAGAGCCTTAACAAAACAAGCTTCTAATGCTTTACTAAGTGTTAGAAAATATGATGCTTCAAAGTTAGAAAACACCTTAGAATTTAATTTTAAACCCATTGAAAAAACTATTGAGACCGTAAGTAATTTATATCTCAAAGATTTAAACTCTTAATCTTTATTAAAAACAGGTACTTTTTTAATTTCCTTAGTTGGATTTGCACGCTTTTTCTTCTTTACTGAATCCCTTTGTACTTTTTGCGCTTCCTTCTCTGCTTTTCTTTCATCTTCAAACACCTGCTTTTCCTTTTCTAATCGTTCTTTAACACTAGTAACAATTTTCTTGTAATTTTCGGTATTAAAACTGTAATACTTATTACTTTCGGCAAATTGCGCACTGTCTATATTATGTTTTGAAAGAATGTAATCCTGAGGTATAATTCCATTCACTTCTAATGCTTTTCTATTGACACCTTTTGCTGAATTAACAACGTAAACATCGTACAAAAGGTCAGCCATTTGTGATTCTGGTATTAAATTATCAGGCTTATTAGGTTTCTCAATGTTTTCACAAGCTAATGCTAATACACCAATTACTACTAATGCTATAAAATATTTTAACATATTATCTATTAAAGGTTAATCGTTCACCAGCTTTTACATCTAAAACTTTAAAATTATGATAGGCCAACTTACCGTTAACAAAAGTATGCGTTATTCTACTTTTAAAAGTATTGCCTTCAAAAGGTGACCATCCGCATTTATATAAAATATTATTCTTATTAACTGTCCATGGGTTTTGAGGGTCTACAATAACCAAATCTGCATAATAGCCTTCTTTTACATAGCCTCTTTTTTCAACATTAAATAATATTGCTGGATTATGACAAGCCTTTTCAACAAGTTTTTCTACCGAAATTTTACCTTGATGATGTGCTTCAAATAAAGCTACCAAAGCATGCTGAACAAGTGGTCCTCCAGAGGGTGCTTTTGTATAAACATTACTTTTTTCTTCTAAAGTATGTGGAGCATGATCCGTTGCGATTACGTCTATTTTATCCTCTAACAACGCTTTCCATAATTGATTTCTATCTTGCGCTGTTTTCACAGCAGGATTCCACTTAATATGACTACCTTTTTTAGCATAATCCTCATCAGAAAACCATAAATGATGTACACAAACCTCTGCTGTTATTTTTTTATCTTTTAAAGGTGTTTTATTAGAAAACAAATTAGTTTCCTTACCTGTAGAAAGATGAAAAACATGCAATCTCGCTCCTGTTTTCTTTGCTAATTCAATCGCCTTAGATGACGAAATATAACATGCCTCTTCACTTCTAATTATTGGATGCTTTTCTATAGGAATATCATCACCATATTCCTCTTTGTACTTAGCTAAATTTGCTTTTATAGTGGCTTCATCTTCACAATGCACGGAAATGACCATATCTGTACTAGAAAATATTTTTTCAATCACTTTTGGGTCATCTACCAACATATTTCCAGTAGAAGAACCTAAAAATAATTTTAAACCTGCTACAGTTTTTGGATCTACTTTTAAAATTTCATCCAAATTATCATTTGTACCACCAAACATAAATGAATAATTAGCATGAGATGTTTCTGCTGCAATAGCAAATTTCTCTTCTAATTTTTCTACGGTTGTGGTTTGTGGATTGGTATTTGGCATCTCAATAAAGGAGGTAATACCACCTGCCAAAGCTGCTTTAGATTCGGTTTCAATATTAGCTTTATGCGTTAAACCTGGTTCTCTAAAATGTACCTGATCGTCAATCATACCAGGTATTACAAAGCTACCTTCAGCATCTACAACAATTACATCTGCAGACTTTACGCTAATAGATGAATCTATTTGTTTTATAATTTTGTCTTCAATAAGAATATCGCCTTCTACAACCTTACCTTCGTTGACAATTTTTGCGTTTTTTATTAGTGTTTGCCGATTCATATTATTCTATTTAGCAAATAAACTTTTCATTTTTAAATTAATGACACCAAAAATAGCTTCAGAAATAATACTTCCACTCATTTTAGAATGTCCTTTTGTTCTATCCTTAAAGATAACTGGTATTTCAACAATTTTAAAACCTTTTTTATGCGCTTTAAATTTCATTTCTATCTGAAATGCATAACCTATAAATTTAATTTTCTCTAGATTAATAGTTTCTAAGACTTTTCTTTTATAACACACAAAACCTGCTGTAGAATCTTTAACTTTCATACGTGTTATTAACCTTACGTAACGAGAAGCACCATAAGACAATAAAATACGAGACAAAGGCCAATTTACTACAGTAATACCTTTTACATATCTAGATCCTACTGAAATATCAGCACCATCTATTGCACAGGCTTTATATAATTTTTCTAAGTCCATTGGATTATGTGAAAAATCAGCATCCATTTCAAAAACAAATTGATATGATTTTTCTAAAGCCCATTTAAAACCTGCTATATATGCTGTTCCTAATCCACTTTTTTGCTTTCGCTCTAGTAAGAATAACTTATTTTTATATTCTTGTTGAAGCCTTTTAACTAAATCACCTGTTCCATCTGGAGAATTATCATCAACTATTAACACATGAAACTCTTTTTCTTGAGAAAAAACAACTCTAATGATTGATTCTATATTTTCAATCTCGTTATATGTAGGAATTATGACAATTGCGTCTGACATTAAATCACTTTTAATTACGCTTTAAAATACGTTTAGAATTTTAGCAAAAATAGAGTTTTTAATGAACTAACGTTTCAAATTAACGTTTTCTATAGAGACCTTTTTTACTTCTCTCAAATAAATTTACAATCATTGATTTATAGAAAGTGCTATTATTACAAACATATTCACTAGGTAAAAACTGACTTATAATTAAATTGGTTTTGCTCATTAATCTTTATAATTTAGCAACATGCGAAACTATATTACTTACGATTGGTTTACCGTATTTACCATTATTGGGCTATGCGCAATTGCATTGGCTAAAATTTTAAATACCTTAAGGTTTAAAGATTTTATATACGTGCTTGGTAATTCTAAGTATTTAAAAATTTATAGTAAAGACCAAAAGTTTGTTGATCAATTTGATAGTTTTTTATTTATAAACCTCTGTTTATCTTTAAGTATCTTTATATTTTTCTTTTACTCTACGTTTGTAACACCGATAGATTTCGATTTAATTAACTTTCTAAAGCTACTATTTACAGTGTTTAGCCTAATAATAATAAAAACATTAATAGAAAGATTATTAGGAAGCCTTTTTGAAATAGATAGTGTAATAGATGGCTATTTATTTCAGAAAACAACCTTCAAAAATTTATCTGGCATTGTGTTTTTAATAGCCAACCTGTTTCTTTTATACACTACTATTTATACGGATATAACAATCATTATAGCGTTTTCTTTGGTATGTATTATTAATCTCATTGGTTTTTTTAACTCTATTAAAACCTATCAAAAACTAATTAATCCTAATTTTTTCTATTTTTTATTGTATCTTTGCGCTCTCGAAATTGGGCCTTATGTACTTTTATATAAGGTCATTAGAGAGTATAACGGTTAAAAAACACAAGGTTTACGTATGAAAGTGAAAACAATTTTAGTATCACAACCAGAGCCTAAAGTAGAAAACTCTCCGTACTTTGATTTGCAAGAGAAGCAAAAAGTTAAGGTAGACTTTAGACCCTTTATTCATGTTGAAGGCGTTTCTTCTAAAGATATAAGACAGCAAAAAGTTGATCTTAGTAAAATTACAGCCATTATACTTACAAGTAGAAACTCTGTTGATCACTTTTTTAGAGTTGCAGACGAAATGCGCTTTAAAGTACCAGATTCTATGAAATATTTTTGTCAATCTGAGGCTGTTGCTTACTATTTACAAAAATACGTGGTATATAGAAAGCGTAAAATTTATGTAGGGAAACGAACTTTTGCAGATTTAATTCCATTATTTAAAAAGTATAAAGAGGAATCTTTCTTATTACCTACAACAGATAAAGTTAAACCTATTATACCCGAAACTTTAGATGAGTTAGGTGTAAAATGGAAACAAGCAACTTTCTATAAAACAGTAATCAGTGATTTATCTGATTTGTCTGATGTAACCTATGATATTTTGGTATTCTTTAGCCCTTCTGGGATAGAATCTTTATTTCATAATTTCCCAGATTTTAAACAAAATGAAACACGTATTGCTGTCTTTGGTAATACTACAGTAAAAGCTGTGAAGGAAAAAGGATTACGTGTAGACATATCTGCACCTACACCAGAAACACCATCTATGACCATGGCTTTACAGAAATATATTGATTCTGTAAATAAAGGAAAATAGAGATAAACGAATAAGATTAAAACATAAAAAAAGCGATTCTAAGATTAGAATCGCTTTTTTGGTTTTATAACTTATGTTAAAACGCATAACGCTGTGGACCTCCTCTTCTAACTTCTTCTGAAGCATAAGATTCAAACTTTTTAAAGTTTTCTCTAAAAGCGTTAGATAGTTTAAAAGCCATTTTATAATATGCCTCGTCATCATTCCAAGTTGCTCTAGGACTTAATACCTCTGTTGGTACTCCAGGACAAGTTCTAGGTTGTGCAACTCCAAATACCGAATGGATATGATAATCTTCATACGTATAATCTTTTAAAACTCCGCTTAAGGCCGCATTAATCATAGCACGTGTGTACTTTAATTTCATACGTGTACCAACACCATAAGGGCCACCTGTCCACCCTGTATTAACCAACCAAACATTTACACCTGCCTCTAACATTTTTTTACTTAGCATTTCTGCATATTCTGTTGGGTGCAATGGCATAAAAGGAGCTCCAAAACAAGCTGAAAAACTTGGTACTGGTTCTACAACTCCTGCTTCTGTACCTGCCACTTTAGCCGTATATCCAGATATAAAATGATAGGCAGCTTGACTTGGTGTTAATTTAGAAATTGGAGGCAATACACCAAATGCATCTGCTGTTAAGAAAAATATATTCTTGGGATTTTTACCAATAGACGGTTTTTTAATATTTTCTATATGGTGTATTGGATAGCTTACACGCGTATTCTGAGTAATAGATGTATCTGCAAAATCTACATTGCCATTATCATCCATTATTACATTTTCAAGTATTGCACCTTTTTTTATAGCTGCAAAAATCTCGGGTTCTTGTTCTTGAGATAGGTTAATTACTTTAGCGTAACAACCACCTTCAAAATTAAAAACTGTATTTTCTTTAGTCCAACCATGCTCATCATCTCCTATTAAACTTCGATTTGGATCTGTAGAAAGTGTTGTTTTTCCTGTACCAGATAATCCAAAGAAAATAGCCGTATCGCCATCTTTACCTACATTAGCACTACAATGCATTGGCAATGTTTCTTTATAAACAGGAAGAATAAAATTTAAAGCAGAAAAAATACCTTTCTTAATTTCGCCTGTATAACCCGTTCCACCTATCAAAGCAATTTTTCTTGTAAAATCTAAAATGGCAAAGTTGTGTTGACGTGTTCCATCTACTTCTGGATCAGCCATAAACCCTGGAGCGTTAATAACCATCCATTCTGGAGAAAAGTTTTCTAATTCAGATTCCGTTGGGCGCAAAAACATGTTATATGCAAACATATTACTCCAAGGATACTCATTAACGACTCTAATATTTAACTTATAATTTTTATCCGCACAAGCATAACTATCTCTTACATAAAGCTCTTTTTCAGATAGGTAATTTGTTACTTTATGGTAAAGCTTTTCAAACTTATCACTATCAAAAGGAATATTAATATTTCCCCACCAAACCTTATCTTCCGTAATAGCATCTTTTACGATAAATCTATCCATTGGAGAACGACCAGTAAACTCACCAGTATTAACTGCAATTGCACCAGCTGAAGACTCTACACCTTGTCCTTTAGCAATTGTCTCATCATGAAGTTCATTTGAAGATAATTGATAATTAACCTTTGCATTTTTAATTCCATATTGTTCTAACGAAATCGTTTTCGTAAATTGAGTATGGTTTGCCATAATATTATTTGTTATTTAGTTCTGCAAAACTAAAATTTTATTTTGAAACAGCTCGCTTCATGTTCATTAATCCACTTTATTTTTAACAATTCCTATTATCATAACAGTCCAAGCCACAATTAAAAGTAATCCACCAACTGGTGTTATAAATCCAATAGTTTTAAAATCAAAACCAGATAGTGCATTGGTCGCCAAACCATAAATAGATCCAGAGAAAAAGAGTACTCCAAAAACTACTAAATAAAAAATAGTCTTTTTAAATTTTAAATTTACAAAAGAAGTGCCTCCTAAAATTAACAGAAAAAAGGCATGATAGATTTGATATCGCACTCCAGTTTCAAAAGTTTTAATAGCATCAGCATCAATTAATTTAGCTAAGCCATGGGCCGCAAAAGCACCTAAAATAATACTTAAAATTCCAAGTATTGATCCAGTAATTAATAGTCTTTTATTCATAATTAGTATTATTTTGGTCTAAAATACCTTTAGTATTTCTTACATTCGTGTACTACAAAATTAGTTATAATGCGAAAGATTTTAATCATTGGAGCAGGTAAATCCTGTTCTTTTCTTATAAAATATTTACTTGATAAATCAGAATCAGAACAACTACAAATTACCGTTGGTGACCTTAATATAGATAACGCTAAAAAATTGGTTGGTTCGCATCCTAATACCAAAGTAATTCATCTCAATGTTTTTAATAAAGCATCTCGCGTAGAAGCTGTAAAAGATGCAGATATTGTAGTTTCTATGCTACCTGCACGTTTTCATATAGAAGTTGCTAAAGATTGTATTACTTACAAAAAACATATGGTAACTGCCTCGTACGTTAGTGACGAAATGCAAGCTCTAAATGAAGATGCTAAAACCAGTAACCTCATTTTTATGAATGAAATTGGCGTAGACCCAGGTATTGACCACATGAGTGCTATGCAAGTTATTGACAATATTAGAGATAAAGGTGGAAAAATGATTTTGTTTGAATCTTTTACAGGTGGTTTAGTTGCACCAGAAAGTGATAACAATTTATGGAATTATAAATTTACATGGAATCCAAGAAATGTGGTTGTTGCAGGCCAAGGTGGTGCAGCAAAATTTTTACAAGAAAATCAATTTAAGTATATTCCTTATCATAGATTATTTAGAAGAACTGAATTTTTAGATGTAGACCATTACGGTCGTTTTGAAGCCTATGCCAATAGAGATTCTTTAAAATATCAACATGTATATGGTTTAGACCATGTTAAAACACTTTACCGTGGCACCATGAGACGTGTAGGTTTTAGTAGAGCTTGGCACGTCTTTGTACAGCTAGGAATGACTGATGATAGCTACACAATAGATGATAGTATTAACATGAGCTATCGTGATTTTGTGAATTCATTTTTACCCTACAGTCCAACAGATTCCGTTGAACTTAAATTTAGACATGCCTTAAAAATAGACCAAGATGATATTGTTTGGGATAAATTTTTAGAACTCGATATTTTTAATGCTGAAAAAATGGTAGAACTAGACAAAGCGACACCTGCACAAATACTTCAGAAAATTTTAATGGATAGTTGGACGCTTAGCCCAGAAGATAAAGATATGATTGTAATGTATCATAAATTTGGGTATGAACTTAATGGTGAAAAACACCAAATAGATGCTACAATGGTAACACTTGGCAAAGACCAAACCTATACAGCAATGGCTAAAACAGTAGGCTTACCAGTAGCAATAGCGACATTAGCAATTTTAAACGGAAAAATAAAAACACCTGGCGTACAAATACCAATTACCAAAGAAGTGTATACACCAATACTAAAAGAGTTAGAGGATTATGATATTATTTTCAAAGAACATGATGTACCTTATTTAGGTTACAATCCTCTCAATATATAATGCTACACATTATGCTATAAATAATACAAAACACACCATTTTAAAATAAATTGTATATTGCCCTCGCAATTTACTAATAATCAAACTGTTATTAACCCCAAATTAATACCAAATGAAAAACCTACGCTTAACTCAAATCTTTATTTTTTCACTTCTTATGTTATCTTGTAGCTCAGATGATAGTGGAGGTAGTAATGAACCACTAAACGAGAATCCCGGAATTAATGCAACCATTGATGGCGGAACCTACAATAACTACACCTATACGGATGGTATTTATGAAATAACTTACTCTGAAACTAATAGTACAATGAGTATAAATGCAGCAGATACAACTGGAGACCAAATAACACTGTTTTTAAATAGTACAGGAGGTTTTAGTTCTGACACTGTAAAAATTATGGGAGACACAGATTCTAATAACTACAGAACTTATGTTTTAATAAGGCAAGCTAGTACGCAAAAAAGTTATTATTCTACATCAGGAAACGTTACTATTACTGAAAATAGAAATCACCCAACCGAATCAGGAATACGACTAGTTTCTGGAACTTTTGATATTTCTGCAAGCACTACTGATAATAGCGACAGTACAACTTTTATAGGTTCTTTTACAGAATTAGAATACGAAAATTAAAAAATATCGAAAATTTTTGTGTTTTCAATTTGTAATTGAATTCTTATTTTTAACTTTCAATTTGAAAACAAAAGAAGACGCATGAAAGTTAATGATAACGGAATATACATTGATGGTATTGATAAAAAAATACTACGTGCATTAATGGAAGATGCTAGAACACCCATTTTAGAAATTGCACGTCATGTAGGCATTTCTGGTGCTGCCATTCATCAACGTTTAAAGAAGTTAGAAAAATCTGGACTCTTAGCTGGTTCTAAATTTATAATTAACCCAAAGGTCTTAGGTTATACCACAATGGCCTTTGTTGGTGTGTATTTAGATAAAGCTATTAGTAATCCTGAAGCGGTTAAACAATTACAAAAAATACCAGAAGTGATTGAATGTCATTATACCACAGGGAACTGGTCTATTTTTATTAAAATTCTAACCAAGGATAATGAGCATTTAATGCATGTCCTTAATTCTGAAATACAAAGTATAAAAGGGGTTTCTAGAACAGAAACATTTATCTCTTTACAACAGCAAATTAATCGTCAAATTAAGATATAAATTCCTCAGAAAGCAGAAATCTCATCGAAGCTAAAGTAGTTTTAAGGCGCAGGATTTGGAATCTCTGCATGCACAGTATCTATAGCTTTCATAACCTCATCTGATAACGACATATTAATACTATCAATATTTTCTTCTAACTGCTCTATACTTGTTGCACCAATAATATTACTAGTTAAAAAAGGTCTTTCGTTTACAAAAGCTAAAGCCATCTGTGCCAGAGACATATTATTATCTTCTGCAATTTTAAGATAACGTTTTGTCGCTTCAGTAGATTGCTTACTACTATATCTTGAAAAACGAGGAAATAAATTCAACCTTGCATTTTCAGCATCAATTCCTTTTACATATTTACCAGACAAAACACCAAATGCCATTGGCGAATACGCTAACAGACCAACATTTTCTCTATAAGCTACCTCTGCCAAATCACCTTCAAACACTCTATTAATTAATGAATATGCATTTTGAATGGTAATCATTTTTGGTAAATTGTGCTTTTTAGATTCTTCTAAATAGCGCATTGTTCCCCAAGCTTTTTCATTAGAAATACCAACTTGTCTTATTTTTCCTGATTTGATAATTTCATCTAAATTGAAAAGAATTTCATTAAAATTATCTTCCCATTTGTCTGCTGTATTATGCTTATAATCTCTAACGCCAAAGTAATTAGTATCACGTTCTGGCCAATGCAACTGGTAAAGGTCTATATAATCTGTTTGCAAACGTTTTAAGCTATTATTTACAGCTTCATTTAATGCTTCTTTACTAAAACCATTAGTTCTAATATGAGCAGTATAATCACCTGTTCCTGCAATTTTAGATGCTAAAACTACCTTATCTCTATGTCCTGTTTTAGCAAACCAATTACCAATAATACGTTCAGTTTCACCGTAAGTTTCTTTTGTGGCAGGTACAGGATATAATTCTGCACAATCAAAGAAATTTACACCTTTATCTAATGCAAAATCCATTTGGGCAAAACCTTCATTTTGGGTGTTTTGGTTTCCCCAAGTCATAGTACCAAGGCATATTTTACTAACTTTTATATCTGTATTTGGTAATTTAGTATACTTCATAGCGTTTAAAATAAATTGGAAATCTTTTAATTTAAATTCACAAAGATTGCTGCATAGCAACAACAACTAGCAATGATGATTTTGATTAAATCTCATTCAACAACTTAGAAATCTCATCTAATTTAGGGGTTAAAATCACCTCAATTCTTCTATTCTTTGCTTTTCCTGCAGTTGTTTCGTTTGATGCAATTGGTGCAAATTCACCTCGACCTGCTGCTGTTAAATTTTCAGGATTAATAGCTTCATTTTCTCTAAGGATATTTACAATTGCTGTAGCGCGCTTTGCAGACAAATCCCAGTTTCCACTTAATTGCTCGTTCCCTTTATACGGTACATTGTCTGTATGACCTTCAATTAACACTGAAATTTCTGGGTTTTCAGCCAATACGTTTCCTAATTGCTTTACAGCTTGCTTTCCTTGAGCACCAACATACCAGCTCCCAGACTCAAACAATAACTTATTTTCCATAGAAATGTAAACCTTTCCGTTACGTTGTTCTACAGTTAATCCTTTACCTTCAAAATTAGTTAATGCTTTAGAAATAGCGTCCTTTAAATTATTCATCGCAGCATCCTTTGATGCAATTACATTTTCTAATTCTGCTACACGTTGCGAACGGCTTTCTAATTCTTTCTTTAACGTATTTAGTCGTTCGTTTTCCATTGCAAGCGCTTGCTCTTTAGCTTCTAATTGAGCTAAAAGCTCTCTGTTTTTTTGAGAATTTTTAGCAATAGAAGCAGAACTATTTTCTTCTAGAGCTTTATAAGACGCTTTTAAGGTTTCAAGATTTGTTTTTGCAGCTGCATAATCTGCTTGCAATTTATCTCTTTCGGAAATAGCAGATTCATAAGCAGATTGTAATTCATTTAAGTCATTAGAAACCTTCGTTTTTTCTTTTTCTAATTCTGCCATCTCATCTGTAAGCGTTCTATTTTCCTTTTTTAAATCCGCATATTTATCTTCAAGGTCTGTATAAATTTGCTTAGATACACAAGATGAAAACAATGTGATGGTTAATGCTAGTATTGAAATTCTTTTGATCATAATTCGTTATTAATTTGTTTGTACTGAACGCTGTGCAGCATGTATTATTTACTTATAAAATATGGCAAACTAGACGTCTAATTCTAATAAAATCGGACAATGGTCACTATGTACCGCTTCTGTTAATATAACACTACGCTTAATTTTTTCTTGTAAAGGCGAACTTACCATAGCATAATCTAAGCGCCAACCTTTATTATTAGCTCTAGAGTTTGCTCTGTAACTCCACCAAGAATATTCCTGACGTTCTGGGTGCAAGTATCTAAAACTATCGGTAAATCCGCTGTCTATAAAATTACCCAACCACTCACGTTCTTCTGGTAAAAACCCAGAAACGCCTTTCATCTTTGGGTTGTGGATATCTATTTCCTCATGGCAAATATTATAATCACCACAAACTACTAAATTTGGTTTTTCCTTTTGCAATTCGTTCAAATAGTCATGAATTAAATCCATATATTCAAACTTATGAGATAATCTTGCTGCATTAGTACCAGATGGTAAATACATACTCATTATAGATACCTCATTGTAATCTACACGTATATTTCTACCCTCGTAATCCATAGACTCAATCCCTGTGCCAAATTCTATATGATTTGGCTTTGTTTTACATAAAACTGCAACACCACTGTAACCTTTTTTCTGTGCACTAAACCAATAATTGTACTCATAACCAGCTTCTGTAAATAAGCTTAGGTCTAATTGTTCTTCCATGGCTTTAATTTCTTGTAAACATACCACATCTGCATCTGTTGCTACTAACCATTCTATAAACCCTTTTTTTAAAGCTGCTCTAATTCCGTTAACGTTGTAAGAAACTATTTTCATACCCATTTTCTACCTTAGTAGAAATCTCTTTTTAATTTAAACAATCCGTGAAATGCTAAATTAAATAATACTGTACTTTTACCCTATAAATTTATACTGCTTTTAACGATAAAATAATTTAAGTATTCCGCAGTTATTACACTACATGAAGAATTCGTTACTTTTTATATTACTTATCATTTCTTTTTTGGGTTTTTCTCAAGAACAAGAAGGCAACTATAGAGTTAAAAAAGTAGCGGTTACAGATTCAATTAAGATAGATTCTATAAGCATTAACCCATCGAGATTTAAAGTAAAAACTAATAAAATTATAGATTCAACTTTATATACAGTTAATTTTACAACAGCAATTTTACGTTTTAAACAACCTACAGAAATTGACACTATTCAAATTGAATATCTGCGGTATCCACTTTTTCTTACTAAAGTGTATAAACAGTTAGATAAAAGTATTATTGTTAATCGTTCGTCTCAATCTCAGCCACTTTATCAACTTAAAAACACCACTAAAAACAATACGTATACACCTTTTGATGGGTTAACAACGTCCGGAAGCATATCTAGAGGAATTACCATAGGTAATAATCAAAACTCGGTTTTAAATAGTGAGTTAGACTTACAAATCTCTGGTAAATTAAGTGATAAAGTTTCACTGAGAGCTTCTATTCAAGATGCAAATATACCCTTGCAAGAAAATGGCTACTCACAACGCTTAGATGAGTTTGACCAAGTTTTTATTGAACTATTTAGTGAGGATTGGAACATTAGAGCAGGTGATATAGATTTAGTAGACACCAACAGTTATTTTGCCAATTTCTCTAAGCGTGTACAAGGGTTATTGGTTAACGCTAAATTAAGTGACAAGACCTCAGTTTATGCTTCTGGTGCTTTGGTGAGAGGACAATTTACAACTACACAATTTACAGCACAAGAAGGTAACCAAGGGCCTTATAAGCTTAGTGGTTCTAATGATGAGTTATATGTTCTTGTTGTCTCTGGTAGCGAAACCGTTTACGTTAATGGTTTGCCTTTAGAGCGTGGCGAAAACAACGATTATATAATAGATTATAATGCAGGAGAAATTATTTTTAATTCTACATTTCCTATAACTTCAGAAATGCGGATAACGGTAGATTACCAGTTTAGCGAACGTAATTACTCTAGGTTTACAGTTTATGGAGGTGCAAATTATACAGCCGAAAAATTAAAATTAAATGTTTCTGTATATTCTGAAAGCGATGCTAAAAACCAACCCTTACAACAGAATCTCTCCACAGAACAAACACAAATTTTAGCTGCCGCAGGTGATGATGTAGATTTAATGATTGCACCTTCTGCCACTGCAACCACATATTCTGAAAACAGAATTCTTTACAAAAAAGAACTAGTTGGTACTGAAGAAATCTACGTGTTTTCTACAAACGAAGAAGACGAACTTTACAGCGTAAGTTTTACATTAGTTGGGGACAATGAGGGGAATTACATATTAAGTAATAGTGATGCCATTGATAACATCTACCAATATATAGCACCAGTTTCTGGAGTTCCGCAAGGAAATTACGAACCTATAACGCAACTTATAGCACCAGAACGCTTACAAATGGCTGTGATTAATGGTGCCTATAAACCTTCTAAAAAAACAGATGTCTTTTTTGAATTTGCAGGCAGTAAAAAAGATGAAAATCTATTTTCAAATATAGACGACGCTAATAATGACGGTTATGCGGCTAAATTCACCTTAAAACAAAATCTAAAACAATCTGATAGCCTATGGAACTTATCTGCAACCGTTGATGCCGATTATATTCAGAAAAACTTCAACTCTATACAACGTCTATATAGAGCAGAATTTAACAGAGATTGGAATCTCGACACCACGGAAAGTAGTGATGAAACAGATTATGGCAATCAATTATTATTTACATCTGGTTTACGCTTATCGCATTCTAAAAAAGGTGTTGCTTCTTATAATTTTGAGCATCTAAATTATTCTGAAAACTTCAACGGAAACAGACATAGTATTGCTACGGATTTAAATATGGGTGATTTTACCATATATTCTAATTCTAGTTATTTAAATAATCAAAGTACCATAAATCGGTCTACTTTTTTAAGGTCTTTTAATCGTTTAGTATATGGAAAAAACAATAAATGGATAGGTTTAAAATATAGCACAGAAAAAAATGAACAACGAGCAATTACTAGTGATAGTCTTACAGCACTAAGTCAGAAATTCAATGCTTACGAAGCTTTTGTTGGCATAGGAGATAGCACTAAAGTTTATGCAGAAATAGGCTATATAAACCGTGTTAATGATAGTTTAAGAAACAATAGTCTGCAACGAGTTAACCATTCTAATACATACTATTTAAAATCGAGATTAATTCAGAATAAAAATACAACGCTTCAGTTGTATGCCAATTATAGAGATTTAAAATACGATGATAATAGCCAAGAAGACGAGCAAAGTTTAAATAGCAGATTAATTTACAACCAGAAATTATTTAAAAACCTCATCATAGCTAATACTAATTTTGAAACCAATTCTGGTACCACAGCACAGCAAGATTTTACTTATGTTGAAGTAGAATCAGGACAAGGTGCTTACACGTGGATTGACTATAATGACAATAGCATACAAGAACTAAATGAGTTTGAAATTGCTCAATTTACAGACCAAGGCAATTACATTAGAGTATTATTACCCAACCAAGTTTATGTACAAACACATCAAAATAGTTTTGGACAAACCCTTACCATTAATCCGCAATCTTGGAGTGTTTCAAAAAGTAAAACGAAAGTATTTTGGTCGCATTTTTACAATCAAACTTCTTTTATTGTAGATAGTAAAAAATTTAAAACCGATAATTCTTTTAACCTTAATCCGTTTGAAGCTTTAAAAGATGATATTGATACTGAAGACTACGTTTCACTTAATTATAGCATAAGAAATGTATTATTTTTTAATAGAGGAAAACAACGATATACCACATCTTACACTTATTTAAGTAATAAAAGTAGAAATTTACTCTCAATAGGTTTACAACAAAATGAAACTAACAGCCATCAGCTTAATTTTATACACAAATTCAACACAAATTGGTTATTTAATACGTTAGCTAACGTGGGAACAGAAGAAAGCCGAAGCGAAAATTATACCACCAGAAATTATACTTTAGACAATTATCAATTTAAACCCAAATTGAGCTATTTATTTAGTGAAAATGCTCAATTTGATATTTTTTATCAATATACCTCAAAAGAAAATACATTAGAAAGTTTTGAAACCTTAGCACAGAATAATTATGGCTTCTCTTTTACCTATAACAACGCACAAAAAATTGGGCTAACAGGCGAATTCAACTTATTTGAAAATGAATTTGAAGGCGATACTAACACACCTGTTGGTTACCAAATGTTAGAAGGTTTACAAGCTGGTAAAAATTATACTTGGAGTTTATTAGCTCAGAAAAAACTAACCAAATATTTAGATTTAAATTTAACTTACTTCGGAAGAAAATCTGAAACTTCTAAAACCATTCATACAGGAACGGTTCAGTTGAAGGCTTATTTCTAATCTATGTAACCTTTATCACTTATTGTTATTTCCAAAATTTGTATCTTAGTGAGCATTATGGGTAAAGTGATAGCTTTTTCGTTCTCATTGTTGATTCTTATTCAAAGTTTCAATATTGGCTTAGAAGATTTTTCTAAGTTCAGTGCCCTAATGGAACATGCGAACTATCACAAAGAAAAATATGGCGATAATTTTCTTGAATTTCTAGTACAACATTATGGTGATAAACAAGAAGTGCACCAAGACGAGCACAAAGAACATGAAGATTTACCTTTTAAAGATGCCCAACAAATATGTTCTCATATAAATACACCTTTTATAAATTTCACAATTGCTTTTAAACTAAAGGAACGAGAACACATCAGTATTCCATTTAATTTTCATTACGAAGACACCTTTTCTAGCTTCGAAAAACCAACTTTTTTCCATCCACCCAAACACGCATAATTCACTTTAGATATAATACTGTTTTGTTATAAAAACAGGCATTCATTATTTCTTAATTTTTTGAATTATGTTAGAATACATCATCAAATTTAGCTTAAAAAATAAGCTAATTATTTTTCTATTTACAGCCTTTTTTATTGGTTTCGGTATTTTTTCCTTAACCCAAATTCCTATTGGAGCGGTTCCGGATATCACCAATAATCAAGTCCAAGTCATAACAACATCTCGCAATTTGTCTACGCAAGATGTAGAACAATTTATTACCTATCCTGTAGAATTGGAAATGGCAAATTTACCTGGTGTTGAAGAAATTCGGTCTGTATCTAAATTTGGTTTATCTGTAGTTACAATTGTTTTTGAAGACGATATGGGAACTTATCTACCAAGACAATTAATTGCCGAGAAAATAAAGTCAGCGTCTGAGAAAATCCCAGAAGGTTTTGGTAGCCCTGAAATGGGACCAATTACTACAGGTTTAGGCGAAATATACCAGTACATTTTAGATGTAAAACCTGGTTATGAAGACCGTTACTCACCAACAGAACTCAGAACTGTACAAGATTGGATTGTTAAGCGACAACTATCAGGAATTCCTGGTGTGGTAGAAGTCAATACTTGGGGCGGATTTTTAAAGCAATATGAAGTTGCCATCAATCCAAACAAACTAAATGCCATGAATATTTCGGTTTCGGAAATATACGAGGCTTTAGAAAAAAACAACAGTGTTGCAGGTGGTGGCTATATTGAAAAAACAGACAAAGCCTTTTTTATAAGAGGTGAAGGCTTGGTAAAATCGCTTGAGGATGTTGGTAATATTGTCGTTAAAAATGAAGGCACACCAATTTATATAAAAGACATTGCAGAAGTAGGTTTTGGCAGTGCAACACGTTTTGGTGCCATCACCGGAAATGGACAAGGAGAAAAAGTGCTAGGCCAAATAATGATGCTTAAAGATGGAAATTCTAAAGCCATTATTGATGCTGTAAAAGAACGCGTCAATTCCATTGAAAGTAGTCTACCAGAAGGTGTATATATTAATGGTTTTTTAGAACGTAGTGAACTTATAAACAAAACCACATTTACAGTCACTGAGAACTTAATTTTAGGCTCACTCATCGTCATCTTTGTTGTGGTTTTATTATTAGGTAATTTACGTTCTGGATTAGTAGTCGCTTCTGTAATTCCGTTGAGTTTATTATTCGCTATTTCCTTAATGAATATTTTTGGTGTGGATGCCAATTTAATGAGCCTTGGTGCTATCGATTTCGGAATTATTATAGATGGAGCCGTCATCATTGTAGAGTTTATTGCGTTCAAAATTATTACCCAAAGCGCAAACCTCAAAGCACTCACAAAAGAAGCAAAACAAGACGAAATTGATACAATTACGCTAAAAAGCGCCTCAAAAATGATGAATTCTGCCATTTTTGGGCAATTAATCATTCTAATCGTTTTCATTCCCATCTTATCTTTAAGTGGTGTTGAAGGTAAAATGTTTAGACCAATGGCACTCACTTTTAGCTTTGCTTTAATTGGCGCTATGTTACTGTGTTTAACTTACGTTCCTGTAGTGGCTTCGCAATTTTTAAAACCTAATAAACCAAGTGATAAGAATATCTCTGTTAGATTAATGAAAACCTTAAATTCTTGGTACAAACCTGCTATTAATTGGGCTCTGCATCACAAAAAAATAGTAATTGGTTTAGCCACCTTATTATTAGCTTCTAGCTTTTATGTATTTAGCACAATGGGTGGCGAATTTGTACCGACTTTAGACGAAGGTGATTTTGTAATTCAACCTGTTTTAAAAACAGGAACTTCACTTGGTAAAACCATTGAAATCACCACTAAAATTGAGCAAGTACTATTAGATAATTTTCCTGAAGTAGACCAAGTAGTGAGTAGAATTGGTGCTGCTGAAGTACCTACAGACCCAATGTCTATGGAAGAAAGTGATGTTATTATAAAATTAAAACCCAAAAAGGAATGGGTTTCGGCAAGTAGCAAAGATGAATTAGCAGATAAATTTAAAAAAGCGTTGACTATAATTCCAGGTATGGAAGTAGAATTCACCCAACCTATAGAAATGCGCTTTAATGAACTAATTACAGGTGTAAGAGCAGATGTTGCCATTAAAATTTTTGGTGAAGACTTATCTGTATTAGCAAATAAAGCTGATGAAGTAAAAGGATTAATTCAAAATGTAGATGGTGCTTCAGATATTATTATTGAAAAGGTTGAAGGTTTACCGCAAATGAGCGTCAACTTCAACCGAAGTAAAATTGCACGTTATGGTCTAAATATAGCCGATGTCAATCAATTAATTTCCATGGGATTTGCCGGAGGAACTGTTGGTAATGTCTTTGAAGGCGAAAAACGATTTGATTTAGTAATTCGTTTAGATCAAAAAAATCGTCAGAACCTTGAAAGCCTTCAAAATTTATATATCGATACACCTAGTGGAACTAAAATTCCACTGAGCGAATTAGCAGATATAAAATATACTACTGGTCCTGCAAAAATTTCTAGAGACGATACCAAACGACGCATTGTAGTTGGTATAAACGTGAGAAATAGAGATTTGCAATCCGTTGTAGATGATGTAAGAGCTATAATTGATAATCAACTAAAATTACCTGTTGGCTATAATATTACCTATGGTGGACAATTTGAGAATTTACAAAGTGCTAAAGCGCGTTTAACTGTAGCAGTTCCTATTGCATTAGTCTTAATTTTTGTACTGCTCTACTTTGCATTTAATTCTGTTAAAGAAGCTTTATTGGTTTATTCTGCGATTCCACTTTCAGCCGTTGGTGGCATTTTATTATTGTGGTTGCGCGATTTACCTTTCAGTATTTCTGCAGGTATTGGTTTTATTGCACTTTTTGGGATTGCGGTACTTAACGGAATTGTACTCATTGAGCATTTTAACGAACTCAAAGCACAAGGCACTAATGATATTAAAGAACGTATAATACATGGTGCTACAGACCGACTTAGACCAGTCTTATTAACTGCAATGGCTGCTGCAATAGGATTTTTACCTATGGCAATTTCTACCAATGCAGGTGCAGAAGTACAACGACCTTTAGCTACAGTAGTTATTGGTGGTTTATTCACAGCGACCGTATTAACACTCATTGTTTTACCTGTATTATATGCATGGTTTGAAGAAAAAAAAGAACTTAAAATGAATAAAACAGTTATCGCAACAATTATCGGATTCTTTTTTATGTTGAGCACAAATGCACAGACACCTTTGACTGTAGAACAAACTTTAGAATTAGCCATTGAAAACAATGCGAGTTTAAAAGCATCCAATTTACAAATTGAAAAAAGTGATGCTTCTGTTGGAAGTGCTTTTAGTTTTGATAAAACAGCCTTGTATTATAATTACGATGAGAATAATTTAGCGATTAATAATGAACCTTTAAAAGTATTTGGTATTGCTCAAGATTTCAGATTTCCGACCGTTTATTTTGCTAAAAAGAAAGTGAACAAAGCCATGATGCATTTAGAAGAGTCTAAATACAATATGCAATTTCAGCAAGTTAAAAAGACCATTTACGCTAGTTATTATCAACTAATCTATGTCAAACAAAAAGCAGAAACGTATCGGTTTTTAGATAGTTTGTATCAAGATTTTGCTAAAAAAGCAGCACGACGTTTTGAACTCGGTGAAACCAATTATCTCGAAAAAATTTCAGCAGAATCTAAACAAAAACAGCTTCAAACCTTATATAAACAAGCATTGCAAGATGTTGAATTTTCAAAAGAGCAATTAAAAGCTATTGTTCAAGTTGATAGCTTGGAAATTGTTGACCAAAAGTTAGAAAAATTAGAACTGAACAGTCCTTCGATGCAAAATAATTCTGGTCTACTCTATTTTGAAAATGCTAAAAATTATCAAAATGCTGTTTACCAATCTGAAAAACAGAATTTACTACCAGACCTTAATTTTGAATATTTTCAAGGTACAAACGACCAATTAAATTCTAATATAAAAGGTTATCAAGTCGGACTAAAAATTCCGTTGCTATTCTTTGGCAATTCTTCAAAAATCAAAGCATCTAAAATTGCAAAAGAAATCATATCTGAACAAAAACAAGATTATGAAGTGCAGTTAAATTCAGAATATAAATCGCTTTTAACCACATTAAATAAATACGAAGAAGCCATTAATTATTACGACACACAAGGCAAACATTTAAAAGATGAGATTATAAAAACGGCAAACAGAACTTTTAAAGAAGGCGAAATTGACTTTTTTCAATACATCCAAAGCATAGAAACTGCTACAGCTATTGAACTCACTAATTTAGATAATTTAAACGCTTATAACCAAACGGTCATCAATATTAACAACCTTATTTTAAACATATATTAATCATGAAAAACCTATATATACTGCTTTTTACATTAGTTATTACAGCTTGTGGAAACGACAAAACTAACGATACAGAGGTTGTAAAAACAGAAACAGATTCTAATGACATAACCGTTACTAAAACGCAATTTGAAAGTGAAAAAATGGTTTTTGGCACTTTAAGTGAATTCGATTTTAGTGAAAGTATAAAAGTCAATGGCATGATAGATGTGCCACCTCAAAACAAATCGAGTGTGTCTACTTTTATTGGAGGTTACATTACAAAAACACCTTTATTAATAGGTGACCAAGTAAAAAAAGGAGAGCTTTTGGTAACGCTTCAAAATCCGGAATATGTTGAAATCCAACAAAATTATCTCGAAGTTGCCGAGCAATTAAATTACTTAAAATCTGAATTCAACAGGCAAAAAACCTTGTTTGATGAAGAAATTACTTCAGAAAAAAATTATTTAAAAGCAGAAAGCTTATACAAAAGCAATTTGGCACATTACAACGGGTTACGTAAAAAGTTACAGATGATGAATATTAGTCCAAAACGCGTAGAACAAGGACAAATCTCATCGAGCATTAATTTATATGCACCAATTGAAGGCTATGTCACTAAAGTAAATGTGAGCAACGGAAGCTTTGTGTCGCCAAGCGATGTGATTATGGAAATTGTAGATACAGACCACATTCATTTAGAATTATCGGTTTTTGAAAAAGACATTATGAAAGTTAAGAAAGGTCAAAAAATACGCTTTAAAATTCCTGAAGCGTCTAATGAAACTTTTGGTGCTGAAGTGCATTTGGTTGGAACCACTATTAATGATAAGAATAGACAAGTACAAGTTCATGGCCATGTAGATAACGAAAAAGATAATTTTATTGTTGGGATGTTTGTAGAAGCTGAAATTATTTCTGAAAGTGCCAGAAAAATGGGATTACCCAAAGAAGCTCTAATAACATTAGAAGATGGTAGCTATGTTTTAGTCTTAGTTGAAGAAAAAGACAATACAATTTATCTTGAAAAAATAGAATTAAACATTGGTAGAACTTCTGAAGATGCCGTAGAAATTTTAAATCCTGAAGACCTAAAAAACAAACAAATATTAATTGAAGGATTAGGCATGCTACTTAGTGATTCAGAATAATATTATCACGTAAATTAAAGCGACTTAATTGAAAAAAAACGCCCAAACTTAATTGTTTGGGCGTTTTTATAATGAGATTCCAGCTTTCGCAGGAATTAGTTATTACATTTTCTGCAGCCAATGCTTAACATCAACCTCAGCTTTTATAATAGCTTTTAAATCTTCAATTTTAACACGTTTTTGTTCCATAGTATCTCTATGACGTATAGTAACCGAATTGTCTTCTAATGTATCATGATCTACGGTGATACAAAATGGGGTTCCGTTGGCATCTTGTCTTCTGTAACGTCTTCCTACAGCATCTTTTTCATCGTAAGTAACATTGAAATCCCACTTTAAATCTTCAACAATTTTCTTAGCAACATCTGGTAAGCCATCTTTCTTAACCAAAGGTAAAATAGCTGCTTTTGTAGGCGCTAAAACTGCTGGTAATTTTAAAACGGTTCTTGTTGTATTGTTTTCTAATTCTTCTTCAACTAAAGCATTAGAAAATACCGCTAAAAACATTCTATCTAAACCAATAGACGTTTCTAAAACGTAAGGTGTATAATTGGCATTATCTTCATGGTCAAAATACTGTAATTTTTTACCAGAGTATTCTTCGTGTTGTTTTAAATCGAAATCCGTACGCGAGTGTATGCCTTCTAATTCTTTAAATCCAAACGGAAAATTAAATTCTATATCTGTAGCAGCATCTGCATAATGCGCTAATTTATCATGATCATGGAAACGGTAATTTTCTTCACCTAAACCAAGGGATTTATGCCACTTTAAACGTGTTTCTTTCCAGTATTCAAACCATTCTTTTTGAGTGCCTGGTTTAATAAAAAACTGCATTTCCATTTGTTCAAACTCTCGCATTCTAAAAATAAATTGTCTTGCAACAATCTCGTTTCTAAATGCTTTACCAGTTTGTGCAATACCAAAAGGAATCTTCATACGTCCTGTTTTCTGCACGTTTAAGAAGTTTACAAAAATTCCTTGCGCTGTTTCTGGTCTTAAATATAAATCCATCGCAGATTCTGCAGAAGCACCAAGTTTAGTACCAAACATAAGGTTAAACTGCTTGACCTCTGTCCAGTTTTTACTGCCAGATACTGGGCAAACTATACCTAAATCTAAAATGAGCTGCCTAAATCCTTCAAGATCATTTTCCTCTTGTACTTTTGCTAATTTAGTAGAAATTTCATCGATCTGTTTTTGACGACGCAGTACATTACCATTAGTCGCTCTAAATTCTTTTTCATCAAAAGCATCGCCAAAACGTTTTGCTGCTTTGGTAATATCTTTATCTATTTTTTGCTGAATTTTCTCTCTAAATTCCTCTACTAAAACATCTGCTCTATAACGTTTTTTAGAATCTTTATTGTCTATTAATGGATCATTAAAAGCATCAACGTGTCCTGAAGCTTTCCATGTGGTTGGATGCATTAATATTGCAGCATCTATACCAACAATATTATCGTGCATTTGTACCATGGCTTTCCACCAATAGTCTCTAATATTTTTCTTTAATTCTGCTCCGTTTTGAGCATAATCGTATACTGCGCTTAGTCCATCGTAGATTTCACTACTCTGAAATACGTAACCATACTCCTTTGCGTGAGAGATTACTTTTTTAAATTGATCTTCGTTTGCCATAATGTTGCAAAAATAGAAAACCGCTCTGATTAACAGAACGGTTTTTTTAAAAATTATATCGTTAATTATTATCTTATTTTAATTTAATCGAATACTTGTACTTCCTAACTTTTTATTTCTTAGAAAAACATTAATAAAATAGTAACCTTCATCAAATGTTTTTTCATTGTTTTCTGTTACAATCTCTGTACAGATCTCTAAATTTTCATTTTTATATTCAATAATCTCTTTTTGGCTATAAAGTAATGATGAATCTCCAAATTGAACTTCGCCTTTATCTGAAACCACATTACCATCTGGCCCTACAATTTGTACATAAATATCCTTTTTGCCTTTAGCGGCTAATGGGTTTTCATTAAGAGTTAAACACACATCAATAGCATTTGCTCGTTTTGCTCGCGTGGTTAATCTTTTTTTACCCGCTTTAATTTTAAAAGATTGGGCAATTATATTACTTACCTTTAGTACAGATGCTTTATCTAATGATATATTAAGAGAATCATTAGTAGCAACTAAATTATTATTTATAACTTCTAGAGAATTAATTTCTTGCGTATTCTTCTTTATAGTGTTTAAAGCATATAAATTTTCAGACTGCAATTTAATATTTGCAGAATTCAAAGAATCTATGGTACTTAGTAGCACCTTGCTTTTAGACTTTAAAACTATAAGTTGCTCTTTAAATTTTGTGATAATAGATAAATCACTATTTAATAATCTCAAAGAATCTAAGGCATTCTTAGTTTCTAATTTTGCTTCTAGGAGCTGAGAAGCGATAAGATTATAATCTTTACTTAAATCATCATAACTCGATAAAAGTTCTGACAACTCAGATTCTATTAATACTTTTTCTTGTTTTAAAAAAGCCTTGTAGGATTCATTAGACTTGTATTCACTATAGCTGTAAATACCTAAAACAGTTAAAACCACCAATAAAGAACTTATAATTAATCTGTAGTTAAATAATTGAGGGTTAACTATCATTAATTTTTTGTTAATTTAATGCGAAATTATAATTATTTATAAACCACTATTGTTTTAATCGATTAAGTGATGAAAAACTTGTTAAACTTGATTTTTCCTATGGTTTGCGAGGCATGTAACAGTGCTTTAACTGATAATGAGACTACTTTATGCACCAGTTGCAGACATCACTTACCCGTTACTAACTATCATTTTAACAATAAGGAAGTTGTAAAAAAAGTACTTTATGGACGCGTAAAACTAGAAAATGCGTCAGCACTTTTACACTTTTCTAAAAAAGGAATTGTACAGCAAATTCTTCATAATTTAAAATATAGAGGCCATGAAGATATTGGTGCTTTTTTAGGAAAATGGTTTGGTACTGAATTAGCAACATTAGAGGATTATAAAAACATCGATGTTATTGTGCCTGTACCACTATACAAAACTAAAATGCGAGAACGCGGTTATAACCAAGTAGCCAAATTTGGAAAAGAAATCGCCATAGCTCTCAATGCAACTTATAACGATTCTGTTTTAATAAAAACGAAGCCAACAAAGACACAAGTTTTTAAAGGACGATTAAAACGCTGGAATGATGATGGTGCTTTATTTAATATTTCAGACCAACAACAATTAGCAGGTAAACATATTTTACTTGTAGATGATATTATTACGACAGGTGCAACCATTGAAGCTTGCGCTACCGTATTGTTAAAAATTAATAAAATTAAGTTAAGTGTTGTTACGATGGCAATTGCAGATTAATTTTTTCGTTTCTCTATAAATTAAATTGTTTCTTTGTGCTAAATAGTTTTGAATATATGCGTTTACCTTTAATGCGAATTTTAAGTTTTATTTTAATTGCAATAACACTAGCAAATTGTGCTAATCGTGGTACACCAACTGGAGGAGAAAAAGACGTTGAGCCACCTATAATATTGCAAACCACACCAGAAAATTTTTCTACCAATTTTAAAGGCAATGAAATAACCATACGATTTAATGAGTATGTAAAAATCAACGATTTAAGTAAACAACTTATTATTTCGCCACCAATGGATACGCAACCTACTATTACACCTACAAGTATTGCAAGTAAAATAGTTTCTATTAAAATTGTAGATACACTAAAACCAAATACAACCTACGCACTTAATTTTGGAGAAAGTATAGTTGATAATAATGAAGGAAACCCTTATCCTTATTATCGCTATGTATTTTCAACAGGAGATGTAATAGATTCTCTCTCTGTTAAAGGATATGTAGAAGATGCTTTGCTTAACGAACCAGACACCTTTGTTTCTGTAATGCTATACGAAAAAGACTCTACATATACAGATTCTCTAGTTTACAAAGAAAAACCAAGATATATTACAAATACCTTAGATAGTGTCACCTCTTTTAGTATAGATAATATTAAAGCAGGTACCTACAAAATGATTGCCTTAAAGGATCAGAATTCTAACTATTTATTTAATCAAAAGACAGATAAAATTGGTTTTCATGAAGGGTTTATTACGGTACCAACAGATTCGACCTATAAATTAAAGCTATTTAATGAAGAGATTAATTTTAAAGCCATAAAACCTATACATGACGGTGAATCTAGAATAATATTTCCGTACGAAGGAAATTATGAAGACATAAAGATTAAGGTCCTTGAAAACAAACCCGAAGGTTTTAAAACACGGATTACTAAAGACAGAAAAACCGATACACTATACTATTGGTATAAGCCAAAATTTGATGTAGACACAACATTTTTCACTGTTACCAATGGTAAACAAATTGACACATTTAAACATCGTTTTAGAACTATAAAGAGTGATTCTTTAACCCTTAAATCTCTAATAAATGGTGTTATTAAATATGAAGAAGATTTTGCCATTGAAGGTAACATTCCGTTTTCTAAAATAGACACAACTAAGATTTCAATTATAGATAAAGATTCTATTAATATACCAATTAAGGTTAAATACGATTCTATCTACAACACTTATAAGTTTCCAATTAAAAAAGGAGAAGACCAAAAATACAATTTCAAATTTCTGCCTGGCGCCTTTACTGATTTCTACGATGGCACTAATCTAGATACGTTAAGTTATTCTGTTAGAACCAAATTAAAATCTGAATACGGAAATATAAGAGTAAATCTTAGAAATGCTAAACTTCCTTTAATTGTTCAGTTAGTAAGTACTAGTGGAGATATTAAGTATGAGCAATATGCTAAAGAATCTCCAGTTGTAGACTTTACCAATTTGGTAACAGGTAAGTATATGATTAGAGCTATTTTTGATGCTAACAATAATGAAAAATACGATACAGGAAATTATTTATTAGGCATACAACCAGAACGTACCAGTTATTATCCTGAAGAGCAAGAGGTAAGATCTAACTTTGATTTAATTATAGAATTTACCCTTTCAGACTAAACATATCTCTATCATTCAGAAAGTTTAATTTTTCTCTGTACTTTTTAATAGTACTTTTTTCTAATAGTACAATTTCTATGGTATCTGTATTTTCAGATAGATGATTTAGTCGTTTTCCTAATACATCATAGGCTGCTGAATGCCCAGAATATTCATAATCATTACCATCTAATCCTACTCTATTAACACCTATACAATACGTCATGTTTTCAATAGCTCTGGCTTTTAGTAAAGCATCCCAAGCATCAATTCTTACTTTTGGCCAATTAGCAACGTAAATTAAAAGGTCGTAATCTTCTGTATTTCTTGCCCAAACTGGGAACCGTAGATCATAACAAACCAATGGACAAATTTTCCAACCTTTGTATTCAAAAATTACTTTTTCTGTTCCGGCTGTATAAACTTTATGTTCGCCTGCTAAAGTGAAGCTATGACGTTTATTGTAAGTTGTAATTTTACCTGAAGGTTCTACACAAACCATACGATTATAGTAGTGGTTGCCTTCCTTTACAACCAAACTTCCCATAATTGCCGCTTGCTTCGCTGTTGCTTTTTCTTTGAGCCAAACTATGGTTTTACCGTCCATAGTTTCTGCTACAGTTTCTGGATTCATTGTAAAACCAGAAGTAAACATTTCTGGCAAAATAATGAGGTCAATATCGGTAGAAATAGCATCTAGCTTATCATTTAAGACTCGCCTATTCTCTGTTGGATTTTCCCAAACCAAATCGGTTTGAATCATGGCTACTTTTAAATCTGTATTCATAATTTAAAAATACAAATTTGATATTAGAATAGAACATAAAAAAACAAGCTAAATTATAAACTTATTTGTGTTTACAACTCAGCTTGCCAGTAAGCAGGTTAAGGTAGATTTTTAATTACAATTTACGTTTGGCTTTAGTTACCTTTTCAGTTAATTTTTCTATTTTATCCATCCATTTATTTTCATCAACTGGAGATAACTTACCTTTTCTTTTTAGCTTCTCGTATTTCTTTTGTGCTTTTTCAAGATTACTTTCTGCCTTCTCAAAATTACTTTGTAGCTTCTCTTCTTTTTTTATGGCCTTTTCTGCCTTTTTTTGTTCTTTTTCGGCTTTTTTCTGAGCTTTCTCGGCTTTTTTATTCTCTTTTTCTAACTTTTCAGCTAATTCTTCTTTTTCTTCCAAAGCCTTTTCTTCTTCTTTTTTAAGCTTTTCTGCTTGTTTTTTAGCCTTCTCTTCTTCCTTTTTTACTTTCTCAGCTTCCTTTTTCTCTTGTTCAGCTTTTAGCTTTGCTTCTTCTGCTAACTTCATTTTGTCTGAAATTAAAGCTGCTTCTTTAAAAATCAACGTTCTTTCTTCTAACTTTAAAGTTTCAGTAACGTCAACACCTTCTAAAAAGATTTTTTCGTTTTTAACTTCGTAAACTTTTCCTTCTTTAGTTACCTCTTGCGCAAATGTTGTTAGTGATAAACTTAAGAATAATAAGATGATATAATATTTCATTGTATTTGTTTTTATTGTTCAGTATTAAGACACAAAAATAAATGAAAGGTAACAGGTTATTTTATTAAATTTTACATAATATCTCTGCTGCATCCACTAATGTTTTGTCTGTTTTAGCAAAACAAAATCGCAACACTTTATCATCTTTGTTATTTTCGTTAAAAACAGATAAAGGAATAGACGCAATTTTATAGTCTTTGGTGAGTCGCTTCGCAAAATCTACATCATATTCATCTGCGATTTCAGAATAATCTAAAACTTGAAAATAAGTCCCTTTAGACGGTTGAAACTTAAAACGAGATTCTGAAATTAAACTTAAAAACAAATCGCGCTTCCGCTGAAAAAAGGTGTTGAGACCCAAATAGGTTTCTTCATCTTGCATGTAATCTGCAATGCCTTTTTGTGCAGGATGATTTACAGAAAACACATTAAACTGATGCACTTTTCTAAATTCTTCCATTAAATAGTCTGGAGCGCAGCAATACCCAATCTTCCAACCTGTGTTGTGAAAGGTCTTTCCAAAAGAAGCGGTTATAAAACTGCGTTGTTTTAAACCTGTAAATAAACATGCACTTTGGTGTTGTGCATCATCAAATACAATATGCTCGTAGACCTCATCACTTAACACAATAATATTTGTATCCTTTGTTAACTTTTGAAGTTGAAGCAAATCGTCCTTAGACCAAATGGTGCCACTAGGATTATGAGGTGAGTTTATAATTATCATTTTTGTTTTAGAGGTAATTTTTGAAGCCACCTCATCCCAATTCACATTATAATTTGGCGCATATAATTGAATAGGAATCGTTTTTCCACCATTTAGTTCTATCGCAGGTTGGTAACAATCGTAGGCAGGTTTAAAAATAATGACTTCGTCATTTGGTCTTACAAATGCAGAAATTATAGTGTAAATAGCTTGTGTTGCACCTGCTGTAATTGTGATTTCTTTTTCTGGATGATAGGTGCTTTTATACAGCAACTCATATTTATGAGCAACGGCCAAACGCAAATCTAAATTGCCTGCCATTGGTGCATATTGATTATAACCATTAGTCATAGCATTAGTGACCAAATCATTCAATTTTTGAGAACTGGGATAATTAGGAAAACCTTGCGATAAGTTAATGGCATTATACTCGTTAGCCAAAGCACTCATTACAGTAAATATTGTGGTGCCAACGTTTGGTAATTTTGATTGATGATTCATAAACATGCTTTAAATATGAAAATCTTAAAGATATAAAACAAGCTTTTCTATCTTTACAAAAACTAATAAAATATAGGTTATGCGCTTTATAAAAATTTTATTTCTATTTATTGTTTTTCAAGTGTCTGCCCAACAAGGTGGTATGTGGATTCCTTCTCTTTTAGAAGGCATGAACGAAACTGAAATGCAAAGTTTGGGCAGTAAATTAACGGCTCAAGATATTTACGATGTTAACAATTCTAGCTTAAAGGATGCCATTGGTCATTTTAATGGTGGTTGCACAAGTGAAGTGATTTCAAACCAAGGTTTGGTATTAACCAATCATCATTGTGGTTTTGGACAAATTCAATCGCATTCATCTCTAGAAAACGATTATTTAAAAGATGGGTTTTGGGCCATGTCTCTAGAAGACGAATTACCAAACAAAGGTTTATTTATTGAATTTATTGTCAGTATTCACGATGTAACCGATGTTGCTTTAAAAGGAATAACTGATACAATGACCGAATCTGAAAAACAATCATTAATCTCAAAAAACACAAACGCAGCTTTAAAAACTTGGCCAAAAGAAGCTTGGCAAGACGTAAAGACAAAAGCATTTTATGAAGGCAATCAATACTTCCTTTTTGTAACCGAACGTTTTGAAGATATTCGTTTAGTTGGTGCACCACCAAGCAGTATTGGTAAATTTGGAAGTGACACAGACAACTGGGTTTTTCCTAGACATACTGGCGATTTTTCTATGTTTCGTATTTATGCAGATGCTAATAATAGACCAGCAAAATATAGCAAAGACAACAAGCCATATAAACCAAAGCATTACTTACCAATATCTTTAGATGGTGTGGAAGAAGGGGATTTTACAATGGTTTTTGGTTTTCCAGGTACAACAAGCGAGTATCTACCTGCTGTTGCCATTGAGCATATTACCAAAGAATTTAATCCTACAAATATTGCGATTAGAGAAGCGGCTTTAAAAGTCATTGACCAAAAAATGAAAGAAAGCGATGACATAAGAATTAAATATGCCTCTAAACAAGCCAGAATTGCTAACGCTTGGAAAAAATGGATTGGCGAGAATTTAGGAATTAAAAAAAGTAATGCGGTTGAAAAACGTAAAGAATTTGAAGCTACATTTACAAAAGCCTTGAAAGAAAAAGGGCTAGAGGATAAATATGGAAATATCCTTCCGGAATTTGATAGACTGTACAAAGACTTCGCACCAATTAATATAAAACGTAGAAACTTTATTGAAGTCTTTTTAGTAACCAATGAATTAATGCAAATGACCTTTAGAGCTTACCAAGTTGAACAAGCTTTAGTTGCTAACCCAGAAAATTTAGAAAGAGGAAAAGAAGTGTTAACTGGTCAATTACAAGGTATTCATAAAAATTATAATGCAGAATTAGACAAAGGGGTTTACCTCAATGTGATGCCTTTATATGGTAAAGACGTTGATGCGTCTATCTATGACAAAACAGCTTTTACTAATTTAGATTCTGCTTTAAGCTTGCTTGAAGGCGATGCAGAAACGGTTATAAAAAACTTAAACAATGATGCTGCTTATGAGTATGCAAAACCAATTATTGATGAGTTTTTTAACACACTAAATCCTGAATACCAACAAAAAAACGAACCAATTACAGCCTTACAAACTAAATATATGACAGCATTAATGGAAGCATTACCAAACGCACGTTATTTCCCAGATGCTAATAGCACACTTCGTGTCACTTACGGACAAGTAAGAGGCTATTCGCCAAGAGATGCGGTTTATTATAATCCAGTAAGTTATTTAGATGGTGTTATTGAAAAATACATTCCTGGCGATTACGAGTTTGATGTACCACAAAAATTACGAGATTTATACAACGCTAAAGATTACGGTAAGTATGCTGATAAAAATGGAAAAGTCCCAGTTTGCTTTTTAGGAACAAACCATACCACTGGTGGAAATTCTGGGAGTCCTGCTATTGATGCCGAAGGAAATTTAGTCGGCTTAAACTTTGACCGTGTTTGGGAAGGTACTATGAGCGACATGAATTACGACCCAGAAATCTGCCGTAACATTATGGTAGATTTACGCTACGTACTTTTTATAGTTGATAAATATGCTGGTGCAACGCACTTAATTGATGAAATGACTTTGGTTCATCCTAAAAAGGATGGTCCTAAATCTAAGAAAAAGAAGAAAAAACGTACTAAGCGTGGTTAGTTGTTGGTTTAATTGGCTAATTGATAGTTACTAAATTTCACTTACTGCGTTAATAATATAAGACCTCATTGTTTTTTAAAACTTTGAGGTCTTTATGCATTTGGTGTTTTAGCTTCTCGATACAATTTGCTCGTGCCTCACAAACCACTCGAAGTGACGTTATAGGTTAGTATAAAACTTAAAGGATAATTGAAACTCAGTCGTCTGTTCGAGTGAAATTGCCCTTTCTGCAATTTTGTATCGAGAACCTTTCTAGAAATATTCAGAATAATTTCAACTTAATAGCTTCTCGATACAATTTGTTCGTACCTCACAAATCACTCGAAGGGACGTGGTGGATTCATATTTAATATAAGGTTTCAATTGTTGTAATGTCGTCAGTTCGAGTGAAATTGCTCTTTCTGCAATTTTGTATCGAGAACCTTTAAAACTTCTTTTTTGCTAAATTCGGAAGCTTATCAAATTCTTCATTTATTAATGCTTCTTTTTTCGCCCTCGACCATTTCTTAATTTGTTTTTCTGTCTGAATAGCTAATGTAATATCAGTAAATTCCGCATAGAACACTAAAGTTAATGGTCTTCGATTATATGTGTAACTCTCCTTATGTTTTCCTGTTTTGTGTTCATGTAATCTTTTTGTGAGATTTGAAGTTATTCCTGTGTAATAACTTTCATCTGAACATTTTAAAATATATACATAAGATTGTTTCATGTTCTAAATATAGAAACTTCTCGATACAATATGCTGGTGCCTCTCAAATCACTCGAAGTGACGTTTTGGTTTATAACTAAATCTAAAGTACAATTGAAACTTAGTCGTCAGTTCGAGTGAAATTGCTCTTTCTGCAATTTTGTATCGAGAACCTTTCTAGAAATATCATGTATAATTTTACTCATTGGCTTCTCGATACTATTTGCTCGTTACACTCAAATCACTCGAAGTGACATTATTGTTCCTTTTTTGGTTTCAATTGTACACCAACAAAAAACCCTCACATTTCTGCAAGGGTTTAATTTATAATTACGTTTCACCTACCTTCGCAGGAATGATATTAATAACGATAGTGCTCAGGCTTATAAGGACCTTCAACCGTTACACCTATATATTCTGCTTGGTAATCTTTAAGTTCAGTTAACTCAACACCAATTTTAGCTAAGTGTAATTTTGCTACTTTTTCATCTAAATGCTTAGGCAACATATACACATCATTTCCGTAAGCTTCTTTGTTATTCCAAAGTTCAATTTGTGCTAAGGTTTGGTTTGTAAATGAGTTACTCATCACAAAACTTGGGTGACCAGTTGCACAACCTAAGTTTACTAAACGACCTTCAGCAAGAATAATAATTTCTTTTCCGTTAATCGTATACTTATCAACTTGTGGCTTAATAGTATCTTTAGTATCTCCATAGTTTTCGTTTAACCAAGCCATTTGAATTTCGTTATCAAAGTGTCCTATATTACAAACTATGGTTTTGTCTTTCATAGCTTCAAAATGCTCAGCTCTAACGATATCTTTATTTCCTGTTGTTGTAATAATGATATCGCTATTACCAACTACAGTTTCTAATTTCTTCACTTCAAAACCATCCATTGCAGCTTGTAATGCACAAATTGGGTCAATTTCAGTAACCGTTACAATAGAACCAGCACCTTTAAAGGAAGCTGCTGTACCTTTACCTACATCACCATAACCACAAACCGTTACACGTTTTCCTGCTAACATAACATCGGTTGCTCTACGGATGGCATCTACTGCAGATTCTTTACAACCATATTTATTATCAAATTTAGATTTTGTAACCGAATCATTTACGTTAATTGCTGGCATTGGTAAAGTTCCATTTTTTACACGCTCGTAAAGTCTGTGAACACCAGTTGTAGTTTCTTCAGATAAACCGTTGATGCCTTCAGCTAATTCTGGGTATTTATCTAAAACCATATTAGTTAAATCGCCACCATCATCTAAAATCATGTTTAATGGTTTTCTATCCTCACCAAAGAAAAGGGTTTGCTCAATACACCAATCAAACTCTTCTTCCGTCATGTCTTTCCATGCGTACACCGCAGTTCCTGCCGCCGCAATGGCCGCAGCTGCTTGATCTTGTGTTGAGAAAATGTTACAAGAACTCCAAGTTACTTCTGCACCTAAAGCTTGTAATGTTTCAATTAAAACCGCAGTTTGAATAGTCATATGTAAACAACCTGCAATACGAGCACCTTTTAATGGTTGCTCGTCTTTATATTCTTCACGTAAACTCATTAAACCTGGCATCTCTGCTTCGGCTAAATTAATTTCTTTTCTTCCCCAAGCCGCAAGCGACATGTCTTTCACCTTGTTTGGCACGTAAGGAATCGTTTTTGTACTCATATCTTTTTCTTTGTTTTTTTATATTCTAAAACACCTTTGGCTTTAGCGCTTAAATGGTTAAATTCGCTTATCTAAAATCGCCATGTCTAGCTAAGGCTGCGCAAAGATAATCAATAACATTAACAATACTAAATGCCACTGTACAAAACCATTAGTGTAAACTCACAAACTACTGTTAAAATCTGGAAGATTGACGAATCTTACGACGCGTTGATGCAACCATTAGATTTAAAACCAGAAAGTTTAAAACGTGTTTTAGGCATGAAAAGCGAATTACACCAACGTGGTTTTTTAAGTGTAAGGCATTTACTTAGAGAATTTGGTTATACCGATCAAGATTTGTTTTATGATGAAAACGGAAAACCTCATCTTAATGACGGTAAACATATTTCTATTACGCATTCGTTTACGTTCTCTGGTGTTATAGTGAGTGATAAAGAAGTTGGTATTGATATTGAAAAACGCCGAGATAAAATCACTAAAATTGCTCATAAATTTGTGGATTATGAGTTTAATTATTTAAAACCCACAGACAAAGATTACATTAACCGACTTACCATAATTTGGGGAATTAAAGAATCCTTATATAAACTTTTTGCAACACCAGGAATGCTATTTAATAAGCATTTTTTAGTGATTCCGTTTATGATGGAAGATGGTAAAACTGTAGCTTGGATTGATTACAATAATAAAAAATACAGATATAACACTGCCTTTTTTGAATTTGATGAATTTATGTGTGCATACGTCGTTCCATAATGAAAAACATCTATCAAAATATAAGCGCATCTATAGCAAAAAACGAGAAACTTTTAGCTGTATTAATTGATCCTGATAAGATGAAGCTCTCAAATGTTTCAAGTTTTATCTCTAAAGTAAATCAATCAATTGCCACACACATTTTTGTTGGCGGAAGCGAAGTTAACGAAGGATTAACTGAAGCTCTAGTTATAGAAATAAAAAAACACACCTTATTACCTGTAGTTTTATTTCCTGGTGACGTGACCCAAATAACAAATAAAGCAGATGGTATTTTATTTTTGTCGTTAATTTCAGGAAGAAATCCAGAGTATCTTATTGGAAAACATGTTGAAGCCGTTTCAAAATTAAAAGATTCGGATTTAGAAGTCATATCTACAGGGTATATACTCATTGAAAATGGAAAACAAACTGCGGTAGAACGCGTAAGCCAGACAAAACCTTTAGAGAGAGACAAAATTCAACACATCGCAGACACAGCAAAAGCAGGAGAATTATTAGGTATGAAACTTATGTATCTCGAAGCTGGCAGTGGTGCAACACATGCTATTGAACCTAAAATTATTTCAGCTGTAAAAAAACAATTATCCATTCCTTTAATTGTTGGTGGAGGCATAAGAACAAAAACCGAAATAGAATTAGCTTACAAAGCAGGTGCGGATGTAATTGTTATTGGAACAGCTTTTGAAAAAGATGAAGCATTTTTTAATCATTTACAGAAGTAAATTGTGACTATAAACTTGATTTAGCATCATATAAATAGAAAATTAATTAAAAGTCCGAATTAACGGAAATCAACCATGGAAATATCAGTAGACCTAACACTTTCACCTTTACAAAATGATTACGAAATACACGTAATTAACTTTATAAAAGCACTACGTAATTCTAAATTTAAAGTACTAGAAAACCCATTAAGTACGCAGATATTTGGTAACTATGATGAACTAATGCCTTTTTTAAATCAGGAAATAAAACGTTCTTTTGCAGCTGCCGATATTTCGGTATTAACCATGAAAGTAGTTAAAACCAATAGAAGTGATTATGAACCACATTTTTGATTTCTTTTTCGGTCAGTATGCCGAATATCAAACCTCTGATATTATATTAGAAATTGTGGCCGTAATTTTCGGTTTTCTTTCCGTATGGTTTTCTAAAAAAAACAACATTTTAGTGTTCCCTACAGGTATGATTAGCACCTGTATTTTTGTGTATCTATTATTAAAATGGCAACTTTTAGGAGACATGATGATAAATGCCTATTATTTTATAATGAGTGTATTTGGTTGGTACGTCTGGACCAGAAAAGTAGACGCAAAGCATGAAACTCCAATATCTACAACCACTACCAAAGAAAAACAATTAAGCGTAGCTATATTTATAGCAACGCTAATTTTTGTCTTTGTTGTTTACAAAAGCTTTGATAAATGGACAGGTTGGGTTGCCTACGTTGATACCATTACTACAGCTACCTTTTTTGTAGGCATGTGGTTAATGGCAAAACGAAAAATAGAAAATTGGATATATTGGATAATTGGTGACCTCATCTCAATTCCTCTATACTTTTATAAAGGATTTACATTTACAAGTTTCCAATATCTAGGATTCACAGTAATAGCCATATTTGGATATTTAGCATGGAAGAAAAACTTAAACAACAGCCAAGTAACTGCTTAAAAGTAGTGCTATTTGGCCCAGAATCAACAGGAAAAACAACCTTGTCTCGTCAATTAGCTAGGTATTATAATTCTGTTTGGGTACCTGAATATGCCAGAGAATATCTTCAAAATAAATGGAATAACCAACGTAAAACCTGTGAACCCAAAGATTTGCTTCCTATCGCCATAGGACAAATGAAACTTGAAAATCACTTGGCACAGCAAACAGATTCCGTTTTAATTTGCGACACCAATTTACTTGAAACTAAAGTATATAGCGAAGTGTATTACAAAGGTACATGTGACCCAATTTTAGAGACACATGCTCTAGAAAATTTTTATGACTTATATTTTTTAACTTATATTGACACGCCGTGGGAAGCTGATGACCTTAGAGATAAACCTGAAGAAAGAGAACTAATGTTTAAGGCTTTTGAAAATGCTTTAAAAACCTACAATAAACCTTACGTTATTTTAAAAGGAAGTAAAAAGGAACGTTTAGCATTAGCAACTAAACATATTGATAAACTATTTAGAGAACAACACATGAAATTTACAGAAACAGATATCAAACAAATAGAATCTAAAGGCTTAAATGCTGAAAAAGTAAAAGCCCAAATTCAACTTTTTAAAACAGGAATTCCGTTTACTAATATTTCTGAAGCTGCTACGATTAATAACGGTATCATTTCTTTAAACGAAGAAAACATAAAAAATTTCCTCAGCGAATTTGATACTGAAAAGGACAATAAATCCTTGCTAAAATTTGTACCTGCTTCTGGCGCAGCTACTAGAATGTTTAAGTTTTTATTTCAATTTGTAAGTGCATATAATGCAAACGAAGAATCTCTTAATTCTTACATCAATAAAAACAAAATAAAGGAGTTACCTTTATTTATGGTTGGTATGGAAAAGTTTCCGTTTTACAATCAGATTTTAGAATTACTTACATCTAAAGGTATTGATTTTAAGTCATTACCTAAACACGAACAAGTTTGGCACTTTGCTAAAACTATGTTAGATGAAAACGAATTGAGTTTTGGAAATCAACCAAAAGGTTTATTACCATTTCATGAATACAAAAAAGATCATGTTTCTACGGCTTTTGAAGAACACCTGTACGAAGCCGCATTATATGCCTCTAGTAAAGGTTTAGCCAAACTTCACTTTACGATTTCAGAGACACATAAAGATAAATTTACCCAAGAGTTTCACAAAATACAGAAAGATGTTGAGGAAAATACAGGTGTCAACTTTGATATTTCATTCTCTTACCAACAACAATCTACAGACACCATTGCTGTAACTTTAGACAACCAACCGTTTAAAGAAGCAGATGGCTCAATTTTATTTAGACCATCTGGTCATGGTGCTTTATTAAAAAACCTAAATGCCTTAAATTCTGACATCATTTTTATAAAAAACATAGATAACGTAGTTGTCTACAAATACAAAGAAGAAATTGCGAAATACAAAAAAGTATTAGCTGGTATACTTATTAAATTACAAACTAAAACTTTTGAGTATTTACACATTTTAGATACTGCTACTATTTCTGAAGCTACATTTAAATCTATTGAGGAATTTTTAACATCTAGTTTAAACATTAAAATATCAGATGAGTATAAAAAGTATACCAATCAATATAAAATTGAATATTTACAAGAAAAATTAAATCGTCCAATCCGTATCTGTGGTATGGTTAAAAACGAAGGCGAACCAGGAGGAGGACCATTTTGGGTTAAGGATGAAAAATCTAATCAATCGCTTCAAATTGTAGAATCTGCACAAATCGACTTAGATAACCCACAACAAGCAGATATACTTAAAAACGCAACCCATTTTAATCCTGTAGACTTAGTTTGTGGTGTAAAAAACTACAAGGGCGAAAAATTTGATTTAGAAAATTACGTAGACCACAACGCTGCTTTTATTACTCAAAAAACTAAAAACGGTAAAGACTTAAAAGCTTTAGAATTACCTGGACTTTGGAATGGAAGTATGGCAGATTGGACTACCATTTTTGTTGAAGTACCAATTATAACTTTTAATCCTGTTAAAACGGTAAATGATTTGCTAAAAGCCCCACATCAAATTAAAGAATAGTGGACATTAGATTACTTAAATCTGAATTAACCTATAAATATGTACGAAGCTCAGGAAGCGGAGGACAACACGTTAATAAAGTATCCTCTAAAGCCGAATTGTATTTTGACCTTAAAAATTCTAATGCGATCACTACAGAAGAACGTGAAAAACTTTCAGAATTCTTAAATAATCGCTTAACCAAAGATGGCATTTTAATATTAGCATGTTCTGAAAGCAGAAGTCAGTTTAGAAACAAAGCTTTGGTAACACAAAGGTTTTTAGAACTAATTGAAGAGGGCTTAAAAGAAGATAAAATACGTATTGCCACAAACGTGCCAAGAAGTGCAAAAAAGAAACGCTTAAAAGATAAACGTATTAATGCAGATAAAAAGGCAAATAGGAAACCACCTCAACTTGAATAAATCAAAAAAAATCAAAAATCGTAATTCATAAATCGTAATTCTGTTATATCTTTGCCGCGTTCTCAAAAAAGGGGTGCCTATTTGCGGCTGAGATCATACCCATTGAACCTAGAACAGGTAATGCTGTTTAGGAAACGAGCGTAAAGAAAACAATAGAATATTGTTTTTGGTAAACGCAACAGTTATCAATGTTTATTTTTCTACTTCTAGTTTATTCTTGTTTTGTATACAACGAATAAATTTCAAAAGAAAAAGGCATTTTTTAGCTTTGCTTATACCTCTAGCTCAAAACATTTAATTATTAATAATAAAGAATAATTACCTCTTTTTATTCGATTTTAAACAATCGTAATGAAAAATTTATTTCTTTTTTTAACACTCTTAGTGTTATCAGTCAGCGCTACAGCGCAACAAAACAAACCACTACAAGACTCTACTAAAGTAGAAAAACTAGATGAAGTCTTAGTAAAAGCAGTACGAGTAGATGCTAAAGCGCCAATTACACACAGTAATGTCAGCAAAGAAGATTTAGCAAAACGTAATTTAGGTCAAGACATCCCTATATTGCTTAACTTTTTACCATCAGTAGTAACTACAACAGATGCAGGTGCAGGTGTAGGTTACACTGGGATTAGAGTTAGAGGTATTAGCTCACAATCTACCAATGTAACTATCAACGGAATTCCGTACAATGATGCTGAATCTTTAGGGACGTTTTGGGTTAATTTAGGTGATTTTGCGTCATCAACAGAAAGTTTACAATTACAGCGTGGTGTTGGTACATCTACTAATGGTTCTGGTGCATTTGGAGCAAGTATTAACCTATTAACAGATGCAGTTTCTAAAAATGCTTCAGGTGAGATTTCTAATTCTTTTGGTAGTTACAACACCAGAAAGCATACCGTAAAATTCAGTACAGGTTTAATGAATAATCACTTTGAAATTGCAGGTCGTTTATCTAATATTGCTTCAGATGGTTATATTGATCGCGCGTCTTCAGATTTAAAATCTTATTTTTTACAAGGCTCTTATATAGATGATAATACCTTAATAAAAGCAATCACTTTTGGCGGAGAAGAAGTGACTTACCAAGCTTGGTACGGAACACCTTTAGCAAGAATCAATGGAGACGAAGCAGGTATTGAAGCATTTATAGCCGAAAACTATTTAAGTGAAGCTGAAGCTGAAAACCTTAGAAATTCAGACAGAAGATATAACTATTATACCTATGATAACGAAGTAGATAATTATGGGCAAGACCATTATCAATTACATTGGAATCAACGTTACAGCAACCAATGGTCTACCACGCTTGGACTAAACTACACCAAAGGAAGCGGTTATTTTGAACAATATAAAGAAGGCGAAGATTTTGCTGATTACGGTTTTGAACCATTAGATTTTAATGGCGAAATAATTGATCAAACGGATTTAATTAGAAGACGTTGGTTAGATAATGATTTTTACGTTTTAAATGCCAATGTAAATTACACAAACGATAACATCAATTTAATTTTAGGTGGATCTTACAGTCATTATGATGGTGACCATTTTGGTGAAGTGATTTGGGCAGAATTTGCAAGTCAAACTGAAATTAGAGATCGTTATTATGACGGAAATAGCAGAAAAAATGATTTTTCAGTTTTTACAAAAGCAAACTATAAGCTTAATGAAAAAATAAGTCTGTATGGTGATTTACAATTGAGAAATGTAACCTACAAAACTACAGGTACAACCTCAGATTTAGTAGAATTTGCTGTAGATAAAGACTTTACATTCTTTAATCCAAAAGCCGGAATTACTTACCAATTAAATAACGAAAACAATCTATATTTTTCTTATGCCAGAGCCAATAGAGAACCAAATAGAACTGACTTTGAAAGTAACGAAAACATAGAGCCAGAACAACTCAATGATTTTGAATTAGGATGGAGACACAACAAAGGTAATTTCACCTTTAATGCCAATGCGTATTACATGTTATATAATGAACAATTAGTTCTTTCTGGTCAGTTAGATGATGTTGGTAACCCAATAAGAACCAATAGTGGTAAAAGTTACCGTTTAGGTTTAGAACTAGAAGCTATAATACCAGTAACTTCAAAATTAACTTTGCAACCTAACGTAACCCTAAGCACTAATAAGAACGAAGAAACTATAATTGATTTTGATGGCGAATTACAGAATTTAGGAAAAACAGACATTTCGTTCTCACCAGATATAGTTGCTGCTAATGCCATAGTTTTTCAACCTATAAAAAACCTTCAAATGTCATTGTTAAGTAAATTTGTTGGTGAACAATTTATGGCTAACACAGAAGCTGAAACTTCAAAATTAGATAGTTTTTTCATCAATGATTTTAACATTAATTATACCTTAAAAACAAACTCTGTTTTTAAAGAAGTAGTGTTTTCTGCTTTAGTTAATAATATATTTAATGTAGAATACATATCTAATGGGTATTATTACACTTATGATGATACGTGGTCTGACCCAAATAGCGTAACCACCATAGAAGGCGCAGGTTTTTATCCACAAGCCACAACAAACTTTTTGGCAGGTTTAACGTTAAAATTTTAATTACTTACCAAATACGTATTATTACCGATATTCTCAACCCTGTACGGCAACAACGTACAGGAGTGAGAATTATCACTCAATCCTAGACCAGTCGCTAAACTAAATTGATTAGCTTCATCACAGCCACTTACAACAATATCACCAATACCAGAATCTGTTAATGTAGAACAAGAAGAAGGTATTACCCCTGGATCTGCAGCATCCCAAGCATATAATATTGCAGAACTAGCTCTATACAACCAAATACCTTTATTTCCGTATCCAGACACATAAACAGAGTTTCCTGTAAATTGTAATTGGCTAAATTGTGGGAAATTAGTATTAACAGTTAGGTTTACACCTACATCTAATAAAAAATTACAATTGTTATTATCATCTGTATTACTACATCCAAAAATTACAATACAACTAAGGGCTAAGAGTATTTTTTTCATTTTTAATTTTAATAAGGCAATTTACAATTATTTGAACTATGCCGTAAATATTTTATATATTTGTATAGTAATCTCGTTAGCGCGAGATTTTTTTTATGCTGATTGTATTTCAGCATCTTAGACTATAAACGAAGGAATTATGAGTAAAGTATCTTATTACACAGCTGAAGGTTTAAAAAAATTAAGAGAAGAGTTAAACCAACTTAAGGATATAGAGCGTCCTAAAGCTTCTCAAGCTATTGCAGAGGCAAGAGACAAAGGTGATTTAAGTGAAAATGCAGAATACGATGCTGCAAAAGAAGCACAAGGTATGTTAGAGATGAAAATTTCTAAAATGGAAGAAATTCTGTCTGGAGCACGAGTTATTGACGAGTCTCAATTAGACACCTCTAAAGTGTTGGCATTATCTATTGTAAAAATAAAAAACCAAATGAACGGTATGGAAATGACCTATACGTTGGTTGCAGAAAGTGAAGCAGATTTAGCCTCTGGTAAAATTTCTATTAATTCTCCAATAGGTAAAGGTTTACTAGGTAAATCTGTTGGTGATGTTGCAGAAATACAAGTACCTAGTGGTATTATGAAATTTGATATTTTAGAAATTTCGAGATAAAACAGTACAGATTACCTGCTTTTAAAACAGTAATAACTTAAAAAGATTCCTATTTACAGGAATCTTTTTATCTTTATAAAAGACATAATAACCAAAACTATGGCAACACTTTTTACTAAAATAATATCTGGAGAAATACCGTCTTACAAAGTTGCTGAAACTCAAGATTTTTTTGCATTTTTAGATATTAACCCTAATTCTAAAGGTCATACACTTTGCATCCCTAAAAAAGAGGTTGATAAAATTTTTGATTTAGATGAAGATTTATATCTTGGTTTAATGCAATTTTCTAGAAAAGTGGCAATTGCTCTTGAAAAAGCAGTGCCTTGCGAACGAATAGGCATGTCTGTTATTGGTTTAGAAGTACCACACACGCATGTACATTTAATTCCTTTACACTCTATGGATGATGCACGTTTTTCTAACAAACAAAAATTAGATCCAGAAGAATTTAAAGCTATTGCAGATAAAATAGCGTCTTATTTATAATTACAGAACCAAAACACCTGTTGCGAATAAGATTGTTGCAATAATAATCACAGTAAAAAACGTAATTATTCCCCAAGAAATTGGCTTTAAGGCTACCGATTTTGTTTTAAGATTTAATCCCCTTTTGTGATAGTTAACTACTTGTTCTATATCATCTGTCCAACGTACCGGAAAAATTTGAAGCTCACAATTAAGACAATTAATATCACTGACAATTTCGTTGGTAATTGATTTATAAAATTGTGTTTCTGATAATTTTTGTTTTATTGTAAGTTCTAAACTATCATTAGAATAACATTCCGGACAATTATTTTTTAACCTTGCTTCTTTAATAAGTTGAAATTGTGATGAACTCATACCCAAATTTAAAGTAAATTTTTGATTATCAAACTTTAAGCTAAATTTCTTAATTATAAAAATTCAAAAATTAGGCCTGCTTCAACATAATCTGAATGGTTGTTCCTTTTCCTATTTCAGAAGTTAGTACTTTTATTTTTCCTTTATGATAATCATTAACAATACGCTTAGCTAAAGACAGTCCAAGTCCCCAACCTCGTTTTTTTGTTGTATAACCTGGTTCAAAAATTTTAGTGTAAGATGATTTAGGAATTCCTTTACCAGTATCTGTAATATTAATAAAAACCTGTCTTTCAACCTGGTTTAGTTCTAGCTTTAAATCGCCTTTACCTTTCATGGCATCAATAGCATTTTTTACCAAATTCTCTATAGTCCAGCTAAAGAGTTGTTCGTTTAAATTTACGTAAATTTCTCTATCGGGAATTACAATTTCAAATTTAATAAGTTTTGATGAACGCGATTTTAAATACTCATAAGACGACTTAGTTACTGCAACAATATCTTTGGTTTTAAGGGTTGGTACAGAACCAATTTTACTAAAGCGATCTGTAATGGTTTGCAGTCTATCTATATCTTTTTCAATCTCAACAATGTATTCTGAATTTACATTTTCGGTTTTTAAAATTTCCGTCCACCCAACCAAAGAAGAAAGCGGAGTACCAATTTGATGGGCTGTTTCTTTGGCCATACCAGTCCAAAGCTTATTTTGTTCTGCAATTTTGGAGCTTCTGTAAAAGAAATAAACCACTGCTCCAAATAGCAAAATTATAAGCAATAATGCCAATGGATAAAATTTTAATTTATTTAAAAGTGGTGAATTGCCATAATACATAGTTTGTTTCACCTTCTTTCCTATTTTTACAGGAATAGGGTGATTTTCACTTTCATATTGCCGAATAAGGGCTTCTAATTTCTTTGGATTTGCTATTGTTAAGCTATCTATATTTCTAGAAAAGTTAACAGAACCATTTTCATCTAATACAATAACTGGTGTACTAATAATGGTTTCTGTTACAACGTGAGATGTCACAGGGTTAACGTCTGTATCTAGATTATCCATACTATTTAGATCAATCTGCGCAACAGACCATGTTTTCATTTTAGAACGTTCTTCGGCTTTAAAATTTTGAAAAAACGTATACGTATTCCATAGAATAAGAGAGATGATTATAAAAGAAGACGCTATAATAACCCAACGGATTATATTTCTATTTAAGCTAAAAGTCATTAATTCGTTTTTATCTATTCTAAATATAATGCAAAACTGTTAATAATATTGTACGTTAATGTTTATAAAACACTTTCGTTGCCAAACCAATTAAATTATATTTGTTGAAAACCAGCTAAATACATGATATCATTTAACCCAAAAGATCTTTCAACAGGCGTTTTACATAGTTATCTATTAAGTGCTGTTGCTCCAAGACCAATTGCTTTTGCAAGTACAATGGATGTTAATGACAATCCTAATTTATCGCCATTTAGTTTTTTTAATGTCTTTAGTGCTAATCCGCCAATATTAATATTTTCTCCGGCCAGACGCGTTAGAGACAATACAATAAAACACACTTTAAAAAATGTAGAAGCTACAAAAGAGGTTGTTATTAATGTGGTAAATTATGACATTGTTCAGCAAATGTCACTAACAAGTACAGAATATCCTGCAGAAACAAATGAATTTGAAAAAGCAGGTTTAACAATGGTAGCATCGGATATTGTTAAGCCATTTAGAGTGGCTGAATCTCCAATACAGTTAGAATGTAAAGTCAATGAGATTGTTACATTAGGAACTGAAGGTGGCGCAGGTAATTTAGTAATTTGCGAAGTGGTAAAACTTCATATTACAGAAGAGGTTTTAAATGAAGACAATACCATTAACCAAGAAGCATTAGATCTAGTGGCTAGAGCAGGCGGAAGTTATTATAGTAGAGCTAAAAAAGGATTTTTTGAAATCCCAAAACCATTACAAACCATGGGAATTGGTGTAGATAATATGCCAGAACATGTAAGAAATAGCATGATTTTAACTGGTAATAATCTTGGTATGCTTGGCAATGTTGAAGCCTTACCAAATAAAGACGAAGTAGAGCAATTTGTTGAAGATATTTCGGAACGTTATCCGGATATTAAAACAGCATCTCACAGAGAAAAACATAAATTAGCTCAAAATTATTTGAGCTATGGAGACGTAAAAAGTGCTTGGAAGTTATTACTTTCGTAGCCTGAAATAAAAAAGAATTATTTAAATAATAGATTAAGCAAAAATGGAAGTACAAGGACGTGTTAAAATGATAGGAGAGACTCAAACTTTTGGAAGTAATGGGTTTAGAAAAAGAGAGATTGTAGTCACAACAGAAGAGCAATACCCACAGCATATTATGGTGGAGTTTGTTCAAGATAAAACAGACTTATTAAATAATTATAAGGTAGGTCAACAAGTAAAAATAAACATAAATTTAAGAGGTAGAGAATGGGTAAACCCACAAGGTGAAACTAAATATTTTAACTCTATACAAGGATGGAGAATTGAGGCTCTACAACCAGCAGCAGGCGGAGACATGCCTCCTGTTCCACCAACAGAAGCTTTTGAACCTGTTAGTGACTTAAAAGAAGATGACAACGACGATTTACCATTCTAAATCGTTAGTTAGATACTATAAAGATGGACTTGCTTTATTTTTAAGGCAAGTCTTTTTTATGTCTATCAGTTTATAAAACTAAAAAAGTCCTGGTGGTTAATCAGGACTTAGTATTGTGGTTTTAGGTTTGACCTCTCCAAATAAATTAAAAAAAAAAAGCAATGATGAACAAAAATTTAATTCACAAAGGTCAATTCAAATATGAAAAAAAATCTGTTACTATCAAAGTTAAAGCGTTAATTTAACAGCAATAGTAAGTTAACCCCTTTTATTCTTAATGCACTATTTAACCAAAGCAATTGAATTTCCGGATGTATCTAAGGCTACTGCAGAAGGTCTTTTAGCTATTGGTGGCGACTTATCACCTCAACGCCTACTCCATGCCTATGCAAATGGGATATTTCCATGGTTTCAAGATGAAGAACCCATTTTATGGTGGTCACCAGACCCCAGATTTGTTCTGTTTCCTGAGGACATAAAAATTTCTAAAAGCATGAAACAAGTCTTAAGAAAAGGGGATTTTAAAGTCACAGAAAACAAAGCTTTTAAAGCTGTTATAGAAAATTGTGCATTAGCAAAACGTACAGACCAAGATGGCACTTGGATTAGTGATGGTATGATTGAGGCCTACTGCAAATTACACCTGCTTGGTTTTGCAAAATCTATAGAAGTTTGGCAAAACCAAGAACTCGTTGGTGGTTTGTATGGCATTGCTATTAACGATACCGTTTTTTGTGGTGAAAGTATGTTTACTAAAGTGAGTAATGCAAGTAAAGTGGGCTTTATCACTTTTATTAACAACTCTAACTATAAGCTAATAGACTGCCAATTACATACTAAACATTTAGAAAGTTTAGGCGCAAAACATATAGCAAGAGAAGCTTTTTTATCATATCTGTAATTAAACTTGATTATATCTAAAACAAGATGTTTCGTGATCATTTACTATACCTGTAGCTTGCATAAAAGCATAAATTACAGTAGAACCTACAAATTTAAAACCACGCTTTTTTAAATCTTTACTAATAGTATCACTTAGAGGTGTGTTTGCTGGTGCATTTTTATAATTTTCAACCTTATTTTTAATAGGTTTTCCATCTACAAAATTCCAAATATATTTAGAAAACGACTCAAATTCTTCCTGCAGTTTCATAAACGCTTGTGCGTTAGTAATGGTTGCATTTACTTTTAATTTATTTCTAACAATTCCTGGATCTTGCAACAATACTTCTACTTTAGAAGTATCATAATTAGCTATTTTTTTATAGTCGAAAAAATCGAATGCTTTTCTAAAATTATCGCGTTTTTTTAAAATTGTTATCCAACTTAAACCAGCCTGAAACGTTTCAAGAATTAAAAATTCAAACAGCGTGGCGTCATCAAAAACTGGTACTGCCCATTCTTGATCATGGTAAGCTTCATATAATGCATTTCCGGCACACCAGCCACATCTGTTTTTATTCATATGTAAGGAATTTTATTTAGTGCTACTAATGTAACAACTGTTGCATAAAAAATAGCAACAGAACCTTATTTTTGTTTTATGGAAACAGACACACTTACAGTAAAAGATATTATTTCAGAAAGTCTAAAAAATAGTATGACTTATGCTGAATTTAGAGCACTGGTTATTAACTTAGTTGAAGAAAATTCCACTACCGGAAACGATAAATCGGATGCCATGGTAAATTACACACAGCTTAACGATAGACGTATGAGACGTTGGGATAAAACCGGAAAAGTAGCCGAAAACTTAAAAACTAAAATTGAAAGTTTCAATAAAAAAGTAACATGGTTAGTCATTTCTGAAAGTTGGTGTGGAGATGCTGCACACATAATGCCTATTATTAATAAAGCCGCTGAGCTTAATGATAATATTGATTATAAAGTGGTACTTAGAGATGAAAACGACGCTTTAATGAACCAGTTTTTAACTAACGGCGGAAAAGCAGTACCAAAATTAATTATGTTAGATTCTAAAACCAATGAAGTTTTAAACACTTTTGGACCTAGACCAACTATAGCTACTAACATGGTTAAGGCTTATAAAGAAGAACATGGTACAATTACACCAGAGTTTAAAGAAGAATTACAACGATGGTACAATAAAGATAAAGGACAATCTATAATTGAAGATTTAGTTAATTTATTAGGGTAAACTAATTAGCTTTATTAAGATTGTTATAATCAATAGGGCCACATTAACTTTTGTGTTTATACTTCTTACTTTACTTCCCCTTAAACATAAAAGTTATTGTGCCTATTTGGTCTTTTTTAGTTGAAGCATCAAATGCTACAGACTTTGCGTAGTCTAAAGCATGTTCAACTAAGCATTTGTTGTTAGAATTAGATGAACCATTGACGTAAGCATCATAAACATCACCAGAGGCATTGACTTTAATATTTACTACTATTTTACCTCCAATTTCACAGAGGTAACGGGGAATTTCGTAATGCGCTAAAGTTCTACCTTTTAATGAATAAGTTAAAGTTCCTTTATTTTTAGCATGCTCATCTGCTAGCTTTTTATTTTTTAAACGTTGTTTAAGCTCTTCTTGCAGTTCTTTATATGATGCAGTTTCGGATGTATTTAAAGCGTAGTCTCCACCATTAGCATAAGATTTTATAGTATTCTCTTCGTTAATTTGATTATCTATTTTACTGGCTTTAGCTTCTTCAATTGCTTTTGTAGTACGCTCAAAATCATTTGCACTAACAGATTTAAAGTTACGCATCATTTCTTTATACTCTTGATCTTCGTTAAATGCTTTATTGGTAGATTCTGCATTTAAATCTTCTAATTGTTTAAGCTCTTCTATTGTCTTCTCTGGTTCTGGTTCTAACAGATAATAACTTTCACTAATAAGTTTTCCTTTTAATTTTAGTTCTGCACTAAACAATAGAAGCACTATAGTACTCGAAAGAAGAAATGTAATAATTAGTGCCTTATGTTTTTCAATGAAACTCAATAGAATAAAATTGGTGTTGAATGTATATACGAATATAATAACGAAATAGTTGAAATACCAATATAAAAAACAAAATCAAATCAATCTATAGAAGGCAAACTAGCCATAAATTCTTCAGGTGTTAAACCATTTTCAACTTTAAAATCACCTATTCTTGTACGACGTAAAGAAGATAAATGTGCCCCAGAATTTAGCGCTTTTCCAAAATCATTAGCCAATGACCTAATGTAAGTACCTTTGCTACAAACCACTCTAAAATGCAATTCTAGCTGATCTATTTTAGTAATTTCAAACTCAGTAATTTCAACTTGTCTCGGTTTAATTTCAACCGCTTCTCCTGCTCTAGCAAATTCATACAAACGTTTGCCATCTTTTTTTATTGCAGAAAACACAGGTGGAAATTGCTCTATTTTACCAATAAATTGTTCTGTGGTTGCGTGGATCAATTCATCCGTAATATGTTCCGTAGGAAACGTTTGGTTAATCTCTGATTCTAAATCAAAAGAAGGTGTAGTTGCGCCTAAAGTAAACGTCCCTGTATACTCTTTTTCTTGACCTTGAAAAATGTTAATCTGCTTGGTCATTTTCCCTGTACAAATCACCAACAAACCTGTTGCAAGTGGATCTAACGTACCTGCATGACCAACTTTAATTTTTTTAATATTAAAAGCTTGACGAATCTCCCAACGCAATTTATTTACGGCTTGAAACGATGTCCATGTTAAAGGTTTATCAATTAATAAAACTTGTCCGGCTAAAAAGTCTTCTTTGGTCTGCATTACATTAAAGACCATATGATGGCAACAATACCAACGATTAAACAATAAATTGCGAAGTAAGACAATTTACTCTTTTTAACTAAAGCAATCATCCATGTACACGCAAATAAACCTGCTACAAACGCTGCTATAAACCCAACGCTTAAAGCTGTAAAATTAGAACTATCATAGGTTAATTCGCCTCCTAACAAGTCTTTTGCTATTTTACCAAAAATTAAAGGCACCACCATTAAAAATGAAAAACGAGCTGCTTTTGTTTTATCATTACCCAAAATTACAGAAGTAGAAATTGTAGCACCAGAACGCGAAATTCCTGGTAACATAGCAACGGCTTGCGATATACCAATAACAAATGCATTAGAAAACGAAACTTTCTTTTGAGTATCCTTAGCTTTGTCTGCCAAATACAATAAAACTGCGGTAATAATTAACATGCAACCAACAAGTAAAATATTACCATTAAAGAGTTGCTCTAATTGTTCTTCAAAAAAAACACCAACAATTACGGCAGGAATCATAGACAACGCAATTTTTGAAACAAATTGTAAATCTTCATTCCATTCAAATTTCAAAACTCCTTTAATAATTAAAAGAATATCTTTTCTAAAAATAACAATGGTACTTAAAGCCGTTGCAAAATGAAGTACTACTGTAAATAATAAACTTTCTTTTGGTACAGAATTGTCACCAAGAATTGCTTTTCCTAGTTCTAAGTGACCACTTGAGGAAACAGGTAAGAACTCTGTAAGCCCTTGAATAATTCCTAAAATAATTGCATCTATAATTTCCATGAGACAAATGTATCAATTATCAGAAAACTACATGCTAAAAGTGAATAAAAAGCGAATTATTTCTTGGGTTCCTTATTTGGATTTAAAAGAATAGCATAAACCTGAATACCAAAACCTATAAGAACTAAAGTTGGTGCTAAACGTATGCGTCTCCAGCTATAAATCGACTCGTCAAAAACATTTGGGTCGTCACTTCCGCCGCCAGACATAAGGATAAACCCAACAACAATAAATGCTAAACCAATAAATAAGAATTTATAGTTTTTTTTCCCGAATATAAATTCGGACTTAGATTCTTCTTTTCTTTTTTGCTCTCCCATAATCTTTTCAGCTAGGCTTTTGTTGTTTGCAAAGTAACAGAATTTTTATAAATAAAAGTTTTCATTAGTATTTTCCTAACACTTAATAATACAACTGATCCGTCTTTAAGTTTAAGAAACGTTGCGTTGCAATAAAAGTACTAATCCAGGTAATAACAATTCCTAAAAGAAAAATCCCAATGAACAATGCAACAATTAAAACGGTATTTTTTAATAATTCTAATTCTGGAAATGTAATATCTAAATAGTATAAAACCACTGCCATACCTGCTAAAGCCACTAATGCACCAATAATGCCTAGTTGTACACTTTTCCAAACAAATGGTCTACGTATAAAACGTTTTGTTGCGCCAACCATTTGCATGGTTTTAATGATAAATCGTTTAGAATACACTGCTAAACGAATAGAACTATTTATTAATAACACGGCAATCAATGTAAACAACCCACTAATTATTAAGACCCAAAAGGTAATTTTCTTAACATTATCGTTCATTAATTCTACCAAATCATTATCGTATCTAATTTCTTCTATAAAGGCTTTATTAGATAAGCTATCTGTGATTTCTGTTAATTGTTCTGTGGTTACAAAATCGGCTTTTAAATGCACATCTATTGAATTTTTAAGCGGATTATAACCCACAAAATCCATAAAATCTTCGCCTGTTTCTGCTTTCATAAACTCAGCAGCTTCTTCCTTAGAAACATAAAGTGCTTCTTTGGTATAATCTGCCATTGCCAAACTCTTTTTTAACTGATTAACCTCTACTTCTTTCGCCGTATCATTGAGATAAATTGTCATAACCACTTGCTCTTTAAAGTGATCAGCTACTTTTTTAGAGTTAATTACTAAAAGCCCTAAACAGCCTAAAAGAAACAAAACCAAAGCAATACTAATCACTACAGATACATAAGAAGATATCAGTTTACGTTTTTGGTATTTATCAAAAGATGATGCCATATATTAATTCTGTAAAATATTATTTATTTAATTTGCAAACCGTACAATCATTCTAACAATAAAAAGAATCACGAGTATAACGGTTACTATTAAGTATTTATTAGACGATGATTTCGATTTATTAACACAAGCTTGGTAACGCACAGATTGTGCTTCATTTAGTTTAATACTTTTTAATCGGTCTAAAATACCATTAAACATCGTAAATTCTACCTCGCTAGATGCTTTATATTGTTTTAGCTCTTCGCAAACTGCCAAGCTATTATCTAAAATTTCATTCTTCTTGTCTGCAATTTCTGGATGATTTTTTTCGAAAATGGCTTTATTAACATAGTTTAATACATCATTCACCATTGAACTGCTAACACTAATTATATCTTCTAGATTTTTATTTCCTGTAATTTTTTTATTTAATTGTTTAGATAATTCTACAGTTGTGTCTAAACGCTCAGATAAAAACTCTACAATACGATCTGTAGTTTCTGCATTACAAAACCACGTGGAATTAATTAGCTTAACAACCTTTGCCTCTTTCTTAGTACCTAAATGCGTAGTGTATATTTCAACAAAAGCTTCATAATATTTTGGGCTTAACCAATCAATAAATGCTGTACTAAACGTATCAAAAGACGGAAATTTAACAAACGTATTAAGGTCTTTTTCTGTGATAAGCTTGTTTAAACCCTCATGTTCTAAAAGAATTGATTCAAAATTTTCACTCATTTTTTAGGTGCTAAAATAATGTACCACGAAATTAATAAATATTATAGCGACGCAAGTAATAATCTCTATAATTTTGATAGCTAATGAGCTATAATTTTTACGCTTCGGCCTTTAATTATCAGTCAATAAGTTTAAATTTGCGACATCAATACAAGGCGAAAAAAATAATGATGTACGATTTTAATTCTATAGAAAAAAAGTGGCAAGACTATTGGGCAAAAAACCAAACGTTTAAAGCTTCAAATACAAGCGACAAACCAAAATACTACGTATTAGATATGTTTCCTTATCCTTCTGGTGCAGGTTTACATGTTGGTCATCCCTTAGGCTATATTGCCAGTGATATCTACGCACGTTATAAACGCCACAAAGGTTTTAACGTTTTACATCCTCAAGGTTACGATAGTTTTGGGCTACCTGCAGAACAGTATGCTATACAAACAGGTCAGCATCCAGCAGTAACAACAGAAGCCAATATAAAAACGTATCGTCGTCAGTTAGACCAAATTGGTTTTTCTTTTGATTGGAGCCGAGAAGTAAGAACTTCTAATCCTGAATATTACAAATGGACACAGTGGATTTTTATTCAGTTATTTGAATCTTGGTATAATAATGACTCTAATAAAGCTGAAGAAATAAAAACCTTAGTTTCAAAATTTGAAGCGGAAGGAAATGCAACTGTAAATGCAGCTTGCGATGATGATATTGAAATTTTTACTGCTGAAGAATGGAACGCTTTTTCAGAAGTTGAAAAACAAGAAATTCTATTAAAATACAGATTAACCTATTTAGCAGAAACCGAAGTCAACTGGTGTCCGGCTTTAGGAACCGTTTTAGCTAATGACGAAATTGTAAACGGTGTTTCAGAACGAGGAGGACATCCTGTGGTACGTAAAAAAATGACCCAATGGAGCATGCGAATTTCGGCTTATGCCGAACGTTTGTTGCAAGGTTTAGATACGATTGATTGGACAGATGCTTTAAAAGACATTCAGAAAAACTGGATAGGAAAATCGGTTGGAGCTTCGGTATCTTTTAATGTAAACGGACACGATGACGTCATTGACGTTTTCACTACAAGACCAGATACCATTTTTGGTGTGTCCTTTATGACACTTGCACCAGAACACGAGCTAGTATCAAAAATAACAACAGCAGAACAAAAAGCAGACGTTGAAGCTTACATAGAAAAAACAGCAAAACGAAGCGAACGCGATCGTATGGCAGATGTAAAAACCATTACTGGTGTGTTTACAGGTGCTTATGCAGAACATCCATTTACAAAAGAACCAATTCCAATCTGGATTGGTGATTACGTTTTAGCAAGCTACGGAACAGGTGCTGTAATGGCTGTACCTTGTGGCGACCAACGCGATTTTGATTTTGCAAAGCACTTCGGAATTCCAATTCCTAATATTTTTGATTTATCAAGTATAAAAGGTTCAAGTGAAAATTCTCCTCCTTCGGAGGAATTAGAGGAGGCTTTTACCTCTAAAGACAATGTAAAAATTGCCAATAGTGATTTCCTTAATGGCATGAACTATAAAAAAGCATCTAAACGCGCTATTTATGAACTAGAGCAATTAGGTCAAGGTGAAGGAAAAACCAATTACCGATTACGAGATGCTGTATTTTCTCGTCAACGCTATTGGGGCGAACCTTTCCCAGTGTATTATGTAAATGGTATGCCTCAAATGATAGAAGCTGAGCATTTACCAATTAAATTACCAGAAGTAGAAAAATATTTACCAACCGAAGAAGGCGAACCACCTTTAGGACGTGCAGACGTTTGGGCTTGGGATACAGAAAAGTGTAAAGTAGTAAGTAACGAGTTAATTGATAACGAAACTATTCATCCACTAGAACTAAACACCATGCCTGGTTGGGCAGGAAGTTCTTGGTATTTCTTCCGTTATATGGAAGAGGCTGCCAATAGAGATGGAGTGTTTGCAAGTGAAGAAGCTTTGAAGTATTGGGAAAATGTAGATTTATACATTGGTGGTAGCGAACATGCAACAGGTCACTTACTCTACTCTCGTTTTTGGGTAAAATTATTGAAAGATAGAGGTTTTGTAAATGTTGAAGAGCCTTTTAAAAAGTTGATAAACCAAGGTATGATTTTGGGGACTAGTGCTTTTTTATATAGAGAAGAAAACACAAACACCTATGTCTCTAAAGGATTAATTGAAGGAAAAAATGTTCTTCCTATTCATGTTAAAGTTAAATACGTTAATGCTTCAGATGAATTAGATATTGAAGGGTTAAAAAATGATTCTGAATTTGGAGAAGATTATGCTGATGCTGAATTTATTCTTGAAGAAGGAGTTTATAAAGTTGGTCGCGACGTCGAAAAAATGTCCAAATCAAAATACAATGTTGTTAATCCTGATGATATTGTAGTAGATTATGGCGCAGACAGTTTACGTTTATACGAAATGTTTCTTGGTCCATTAGAACAATACAAACCTTGGAATACAGCTGGTATTACAGGTGTTCACGGTTTCCTAAAAAAACTTTGGAAACTGTTTGTCAATGAAAATGGTTTAAAAGTAACAGATACTGAACCAAGCAAAGACAACTTAAAAACCTTACACAAAACCATAAAGAAAGTAGAAGAAGATATTGAGAATTTCTCTTTTAACACCTCTGTTTCTACATTTATGATTGCTGTAAATGAGTTGACTGCCCAGAAGTGTACAAGTAAAGAAATTCTTGAACCTTTATTGGTTTTAATTTCGCCTTACGCACCACATATTGCTGAAGAATTATGGGAACAATTAGGACATGAAGGTTCTATATCAACTGTAGATTTTCCAAAATTTGAAGCGAGTCACTTAGTAGAAAGTAGTAAAAAATATCCTATTTCTTTTAATGGTAAAATGCGTTTTACCTTAGAGTTACCAATGGATATGCCTAAAGACGAGATTGAAAAAACCGTTATGGCTCACGAGAAAACCATAGCGCAATTAGATGGCAAAACACCTAAAAAGATAATTGTAGTGCCTGGCAAAATTGTAAATATTGTTGGGTAACTATTAAATTAATTATTTAAAATAACCCTTTTGATAATGTTTATCGAAAGGGTTATTTTTTGATGTAATTCTATTCTAGTAATTCCAAATGCCTTACATATGCATTTAAATCATTAATTTGCTCCTAGCATAGGCCACACAAATTTATGTTATTGGACAAACCTACAGTTAAAACAAATTCATCCAAAAAGAAACCAAAAGCTATATGGGAATATTTTGATTATAGAAATAATCAAGTGAATCAAATTGGTTTAATTTTTTTTGTATCATTTGTAATCGCCACATCATTACATTATTTTTTTGAAGACCGTTTTTCAGAAGAACGCTGGAAACAAAGTCCTATGAACCGTTATGAAATGATAGATGATATTATAGACAGAAATCTCTTTATTAATGATACAAAAAGAGAGGTTATACAACAATTAGGCTACCCTAAAGAATCTAATTATAAAGACGCAGACCAATTTAACTATTATGTTGGTGTTCGCGGAAAATTTAAAAATGGAGACATTAAACAGTTTACGCTATTTTTTAGAAATAACCACGTTATTAAAACTGCAATTACACGGAGTAAAGATTAGTTACATTGCTTTTTAGTTTAACTATATTTCTTAAAATAAGAACCATTATTATCAAATTTTAATGATGTTACTTTAAAGGTATTTCAGGTTATCGAAAGTATCAAACATTCATCGAATATCATATTGCACTGTAAACCAATACTCTTTTTGGAAGTTTTCAAAATATTAACAGTAATATATTAATTCCGTAAAAATCATTTCAAATTGCGCTTCAAATTTGGAACAACAACTTTTTTAATAGTAATTTTCGACAAGCTATTAATATCAAAATCTACATAATATGCAAATCGGTATTCCAAAGGAAATTAAAAACAATGAAAACCGAGTTGGTATGACACCAGCTGGAGTTTTTGAATTAACTAAAAACAAACATGTTGTTTACGTACAAAAAGAAGCTGGTTTTGGCAGTGGATTTTCAGATTTAGATTATATAGACGCTGGCGCAATTGTATTAGATACAATTGAAGAAGTCTATGCCTCTAGTGACATGATTGTTAAAGTAAAGGAGCCAATTGAACAAGAGTATCCATTGATACAATCACACCATGTTGTATTTACGTATTTTCACTTTGCATCTAGTGAGCCTTTAACTAAAGCAATGTTAAAAAGTAAAGCGGTTTGTATTGCTTATGAAACTGTAGAAGATAAAGATGGCTCTTTACCATTATTAACACCAATGTCTGAAGTTGCCGGAAGAATGGCCATACAACAAGGTGCCAAATATTTAGAAAAACCTATAAAAGGTCGTGGTGTATTATTAGGTGGAGTTCCTGGCGTTCCTCCAGGACGCGTTTTAGTTTTGGGCGCTGGTGTAGTAGGTATCCAAGCGGCTAAAATGGCGGCTGGTTTAGGAGCACATGTTACTATAATGGATATTAACATGAAACAATTAAGATATGTTAACGATGTTATGCCTAGCCATGTTGTTACAGAATTCTCTAGCGAATATAATATTAGAAAACGAATTAAAGATCACGATTTAATTGTTGGAGGTGTTTTACTAAAAGGCGCAAAGGCACCAAAATTAATAAGCAGAGATATGCTTAAGGATATGAGACCAGGTACTGTATTAGTAGATGTCGCTGTAGACCAAGGTGGTTGTATGGAAACTACAAAAGCCACAACACACGAGAACCCAACCTATATCATTGATGATGTAGTACACTATTGTGTAGCTAATATGCCAGGTGCAGTACCATATACTTCAACGCTTGCTTTAACAAATGTTACGTTACCATACGTAATTAGATTAGCAAACCAAGGATGGGAAAAAGCTTGTGAAAAAGACCCAACATTGGCTAAAGGTTTAAATATTGTTAATGGCAAAATAGTCTACGAAGAAATAGCTGAAGCTTTTAACTGGTCTGTAGATGCTATATAAAAAAAACCTGTCATAATTTTACTGACAATTTTGCTTAACCAAAATTTGGCTTACTATTTGTTATATTTACAATTGTAAAATCAAAATTCGATTTAAATTATGATGGGATATTATATTATTGCAGGAGTTATCTTTTTAGTAAGTTCTTTTGTAAGCAGAAAGTTAAAAAGCAAATTTGAGCATTACTCAAAACTTCATCTAAGAAATGGATTAAGCGGAAGAGAAATTGCGGAAAAAATGCTTGCAGACAATGGCATATATGATGTAGAAGTAATTTCAACACCTGGTCAATTAACAGACCATTACAATCCCGCAAATAAAACGGTAAACCTCAGTGAGGTTGTATATAACCAGCGAAATGCTGCTGCTGCTGCCGTTGCTGCTCACGAAGTTGGCCATGCTGTACAACATGCAACAGCGTATAGTTGGTTAACAATGCGTTCTAAAATTGTACCAGCTGTTAGTATTAGTAGTAAGCTATCTAATATTGTTATTATGGCTGGTTTAGTTTTGTCTGCAACAAGCTCATTTGGTAGTTCTATACTACTTCTGGGAATTATTTTATTTGCCGTAACTACACTTTTCACTTTCATTACACTTCCTGTAGAATACGATGCTAGTAATAGAGCTTTGGCTTGGCTAGAAAACAAAAATATGGTAACCAGAGAAGAACATGCAGGTGCAAAAGACGCGTTAAAATGGGCTGCAAGAACTTATTTAGTTGCCGCATTAGGGTCATTAGCAACCTTATTATATTTTGTAAGCATATTTCTAAACAGAAGATAAAATTTGATATATAAGTAAGATACATTTTATAGTTACCTAATAATAAAAGCTTTGAATTTCAAGGCTTTTATTTTGTTTTAAAGTCTGAATTCAACTACATTTATACAACTAATCTTATTTAATTTCTATGGAAAATCAAATCCCAAACCACTTACCTCAAAAAGTATTAATCGGTAATCTATCTGAAGCAGAACGTGTTGCGTTCTACAAAAAAACTTATGCACATGTTGCAGGAGGCGTGCTTGTTTTTGTTTTGTTTGAATATTTATTATTACAAAGTGAAACCATCGTTGACTTTATGCTATCTATGACCGAAGGCTACAAATGGTTAATTATGCTCGGCGGATTTATGCTTGCTACAAACTATGCAGAAAGTATGGCTATGCGCACAACAGATAAAAATATGCAATATTTAGCCTATGGTATTTATATATTTTTTGAAGCTTTAATTTTTATACCTATGCTTTATATTGCTGCTGTATATATGGATTCTGGTTTAGAATTATTGTACCAAGCATCAATAGTTACATTAGCTCTATTTTCTGGCTTATCTGCCACAGTATTATTAACTAAAAAAGATTTTTCATTCTTAAAAACAGGTTTAACAATAGGATTCTTTATTGCAATTGGTTTAATTATAGCTGGTGCTTTATTCGGATTTAATTTAGGATTATGGTTCTCCGTAGCAATGTGTTTACTTGCTGGTGGTTCTATATTATACCAAACCTCTAACTTAGTTAAAACTTATGGTATGGAAGATTATATACCAGCTGCATTAGGACTGTTTGCCTCTTTAATGTTATTATTTTGGTACATCTTAAGAATATTTATGTCTAGAGATTAAGAATTTCTAAACCTTAAAAAATAAAAAGCCCAATTGATTTCTCAATTGGGCTTTTCTAATAGATATTATTTGATTTTGTTACCATTTTTATCGTAAAAATGGTATTCAAGATATGTGTAAGCATCTCTAGGTAAAACTTTTACCCATTTTTTGTGTTCAACAAACCACTTTGAACGTACTGATGGAAACCCTTTGGTTAAAAAGGCTGCTATAAAAGGGTGTGTATTAAGTGTTACCTTTTTATAGTCTTTTTTGAAAATGCGCTCTAGGTCTTGATTAATTCGTTCTATCACCTTAATCGGTGCTTCAATTTCATCGCCTCCTATGAGGTTAGGATTTTCTTCTTTCGTTTTAATATTACGCTCTGGCCTAACGCGTTGTCTGGTTATTTGCACTAATCCAAACTTACTCGGCGGCAATATTTTGTGCTTTGCTTTATCATCTTTCATCTCATCTCTAAGATAATTATAAAGCTTCTTTCTGTTTTCTGCTTTGCCCATATCTATGAAATCAACAACAATAATTCCTCCCATATCACGTAATCGTAATTGGCGAGCAATTTCTTGCGCAGAAATCATATTGACTTCTAAGGCAGTGTCTTCTTGGTTCTTCTCTTTGTTAGAGCGATTACCACTGTTTACATCTACAACATGAAGGGCTTCGGTATGTTCTATTACCAAGTAGGCACCTTTTGCCATAGATACGGTTCGTCCAAATGATGTTTTTATTTGGCGTTCAATACCAAATTTTTCAAAAATAGGAACACCATTTTTATAGTATTTAACTATAGACTCTTTGTTTGGTGCAATTTGCTGCACATAATCTTTTACTTGTAAGTACAATGCTTCATCGTCTACAACTATACCAGAAAATGAATCATTAAAAATATCTCTCAGAATTGAGGATGCTTTGTTCATTTCTCCCAGTACTTTGGTTGGGTGATGTGCTTTATACAATTTTTTACACATTGCTGTCCATCGATCCAGCAAGTTTTGTAAATCACTATCTAGCTCGGCAACTTTTTTGCCTTCTGCTACTGTACGTATAATAACGCCAAATCCCTTAGGTGTAATACTTTTTACCAGTCTTTTTAAACGGTCTTTTTCTTCTTGCGAATCAATTTTTTGCGAAATTGAAATACGATTTGAAAAAGGTACCAAGACAATGTATCTACCAGCAATAGATAATTCTGAACTAATGCGTGGCCCTTTTGTAGAGATTGGCTCTTTTACTACTTGTACTAATAAAGATTGATTAGATTTAATAGCATTTGCTATGCTACCATTTTTGTCTAAATCTTTCTCCATAGGAAAATCCTTAAGGGTATAATCCTTAAGCTTCCCTGTGCTTACACGCTTAATGAATTTTAAAAGTGAAGGCAATTGTGGTCCTAGATCATGATAGTGTAAAAAACCATCTTTCTCATAGCCAACGTTAACAAACGCAGCGTTTAAACCAGGAATAACCTTACGTATTTTGGCAATAAAAATATCACCAACTGAAAAGTTGTTATCCTCTTCGTCTTTATGCAATTCAATAAGTTTTCCATCTTTTAATAAAGCAAAATCAACAATATCTGAACTCGATCTTACGATTAATTCCTTGTTCATAATGTTAATTTATATCTAACTCTTAATTGAGATAGATGGAGTTTACTAAATTTTTTGACACAGGTCCCGAAAAAACATCGGGATTCCAACAAATCAACAGCACTCTATTAAATGCTGAAAATTCTATATCAAAGAACGTTTCATTAAAACTGAAAAAAGTAGTTTAAAAACTACTTTTTTCAATTTATTTTTTCTTGTGACGATTAGCGCGTCTACGTTTTTTACGCTTGTGCGTCGCTACCTTGTGTCTTTTTCTTTTTTTACCACTTGGCATAATAAATAATGCTTTTTAATTAATATTTTGTTTTAAATGCTTTATTAGTTCACTTCAACATTAGATTTAACACCTTCTAAAAATACTTTTGCAGGTTTAAATGCAGGTATGTTGTGAGCTGGAATTTTTATTGTAGTATTTTTTGAAATATTACGACCTGTTTTTTCAGCTCTTGTTTTAATGATGAAACTTCCGAAACCTCTTAAATAAACATTATCTCCACTTTCTAAAGATGTTTTTACTTCTTCCATAAAGGTTTCAACAGTTGCTTGAACGTCACCTTTTTCAATACCTAACTTATCAGATATTTTTGCTACCAAATCGGCTTTTGTCATTATTATTAGTTTTAGGGTTACTATTAAATTCTAAGGGTTGGCAAATATAAGTAATTTAATTTCAATATTTCAAACGTAATTAATTAAATTTTAACGTTCTAAAGATTTAATTTTGCCTCAACACTTTTTAAACTAAATGGACTTCAAATATACATTAATTAATTGGTATTCAGCACATAAGAGGGATTTGCCTTGGCGTAAAACCAAAAATCCTTACAACATTTGGCTCTCAGAAATTATTTTACAACAAACACAAGTAAAACAAGGTCTACCGTATTACGAGGCTTTTACCTCTAATTTTCCAACAATATTTGATCTTGCTACAGCTTCTGAAACAGAAGTTTTAAAATTATGGCAAGGGCTAGGTTATTACTCTAGAGCAAGAAACCTTCATACAACTGCAAAACATATAGTAAATGAATTTAATGGTGTTTTTCCTAATACTTACAAAGACCTCTTAAAACTTAAAGGTGTGGGTGATTATACGGCTAGTGCTATTTCTTCTATTGCATTTAATGAAGTTGCCGCTGTGGTTGATGGTAATGTGTACAGAGTACTATCTCGATATTTTGGTATTAAGACACCTATTAATTCAACTGTAGGCATTAAAGAATTTAAAAAATTAGCTTCTAACCTAATAGACACAAAACAACCAGATATTTACAACCAAGCTATTATGGAGTTTGGAGCATTACAATGCAAGCCTAAAAATCCTAATTGCCATAGTTGTCCATTGTGTAAAAGTTGTGTCGCTCTTCAAAAAAAATCAATTGACTCACTCCCTGTTAAAGTAAAAAAAACCAAAGTGTCCACTAAATATTTCAACTTTTTAGTTTGTATAGATTCTTCTAATAAGACGCTTTTTCAAAAACGAACGCATAAAGGTATTTGGCAAAATCTTTACCAGTTTCCACTGATTGAAACAGAGAAGAGCCTTTCTTTAGAAGAATTTCAACTTTTAGATATTAAAAATGTTTTATCTAATACTTATATTAAAGATTACGCTTTATATAATGAAACTGATATTGTGCACAAATTATCTCACCAGCACTTATATACTAAATTCTGGATTATAGAAGTGGACAGGCTTTCTAAAGAAGCCATTTCAATAGATGCTCTTACAAAATATCCTTCGCCAGTGCTTATTAGTACGTTTATAGAAAATTTCAAATTTTAGAAACTTAAAGAAATCACATTTTTTTAGTACTTTTAAATTAGTGTTGTACAAATGAGTAACTTTGTATATTAAATTTAAATATTATGGCTGGAACCTTAAATAAAGTGATGCTTATCGGAAACTTAGGCGACGAAGTAAAAATGCATTATTTTGACGATAAAAATTGTGTTGGTCGTTTTCCTATAGCTACAAGTGAGTCTTATGTTAGTAAACAAACCAATGAACGTATCACAAATACGGAATGGCATAATATTGTAGTAAGAAATAAAGCTGCTGAAATCTGTGAAAAATATCTTTCTAAAGGAGATAAAGTATATATTGAAGGCCGTATTAAAACTAGAAAATGGACAGATGATAAAGGTATGGAACGTTATTCTACAGAAATACAATGTGATGAGTTTACCTTTTTAACACCCAAAACAGAGCAACAAGTACAAAAGCCTACAATGCCCAGCTCTAATCCTAAGCCACAATCTTCTGCGCCAACCAACACGGAACCAGAAGTCGATGATGATTTACCTTTTTAATATTAAACAAACATTATCTTGGACCCAGAACCCACGGTTTTATTCATAACTTTTTTAGCCATCAATGCCTCGTTTATTTGGAGTGTTGTATTACTTGTGGTCTTATTAATTTGTTCTGCTTTAATCTCAGGAGCAGAAGTTGCTTTGTTTTCGCTTACTAAGTCTGATCTAAATGAAGGTTTAGAGAATCAATCACCTGCAATGCAAGTTATTGCGCAGCTCCTAGAACGACCTAAAAAGCTATTAGCCACCATTTTAGTAGCTAATAATTTTATAAATATTGCCGTAGTACTGCTCTTTGCGTATATCGGTGAAACTTTATTTAATGATATTACAAATTCATTATTAAGGTTTTTAATTGAAGTGGTTTCAGCAACATTTTTAATCTTACTTTTTGGTGAAATTATTCCTAAAATTTATGCCAATAGAAATAGTGTAAAATTCTCCTCGTTTATGTCTAGGCCATTAAAGACTTTAGATATTTTGCTATCTCCAATAAGTCTTCCAATGCGTTACGTAACTATTTTAATTCAGAATAATTTTGGTAAACAACGCTCTAATCTTAGTGTAGACCAATTATCACAAGCGTTAGAATTAACCAACCAAGAAGACACCACACAAGAAGAACAGAAAATATTACAAGGCATAGTTTCCTTTGGTAACACAGATACCAAACAAGTTATGAGACCAAGAATGGACTTATTTGCTTTAAGTATTGACACACCTTTTGAAATAATAATTAAAGAAATTATAGATAATGGCTATTCTAGAATCCCTGTTTATAATGAAAGTATAGATTCAATTAATGGCGTACTTTATGTAAAAGATTTATTACCACATCTTAACAAGAAACAATTTGATTGGACCACCTTACTTCGTGAACCCTTCTTTGTACCTGAAAACAAAAAATTAGACGATTTAATGGTAGAGTTTCAAACTAAGAAAGTTCATTTAGCTGTAGTTGTAGACGAATATGGAGGCACTTCTGGTTTAGTATCATTAGAAGATATTATTGAAGAAATTGTTGGCGATATTAGTGATGAATATGATGACGACGATTTAATATACACTAAATTAGATAACAAAAACTTTAGTTTTGAAGGTAAAACTCCCTTAAAAGATGTTTACAAAATAGTCGGTATTACTGAAGATATTGAATATTTTGAAAGTAAAAAAGGGGAAGCCGAAACCTTAGCAGGATTTGTATTAGAAATTTCAGGTGGTTTCCCTAGAATAGGAAGTAAAATAAATTTTAGAAACTACGATTTTACTATAGAATCTTTAGAACGAAAGCGAATAAAACAAATAAAACTTACCTTGTTAGATTAACGAGAGCGGAAAAAACATATAACCTATTTTCTAAGACTTAATAATAGAAAATTTTATATGCTTATAAATATTAAACCAATGAAACGATTAACACTACCTTTATTAAGCTTATTAATGCTAAGTTGTGGTAACGACCCATTACCTAAACCAAAAGGTTATTTAAGATTAGAGTACCCAACTGCTAAATATAAAGAAGCCTTAGTGCCATTACCATTTACGTTTGAAAAAAATGAATTGGCAAATCCCATTAGTAGCGTAAAATCTACGTCATCCTCCAATGGTGTAGATCTTAAATATCCTGCTTTAAAAGCCACTATTTATTTAACCTATAAAGAAATTAAAAACGGAAATTTAGATAGCCTGCTGCGTGATGCTCAAAACCTCACACAAAAACATACCATTAAGGCAGATGAAATTTCTTATAAAGATTTTGAAAATAAAGAAAACAAAGTTTACGGTATGTTATACGAAATTGGAGGTGATGCCGCATCGCAATCACAATTCTACGTTACAGATAGCATTAAACACTTTTTAAGCGGTTCTTTGTACTTCTATGCAAAACCAAATTATGATTCTATATATCCTGCTTCAGAGTATTTAAAAAAGGATATTAAACATATTATGGAAAGTGTTAAATGGAAGGAGTAAAATAAGTTTAAAACAATAAAAAATGCCACTGAAATTCAGTGGCATTTTTTGTTTCAGAAAATATTCTAATTTACTCGTCGTAATCTTCTGGATTTTGCCATTCCCAAACACCATCTGTTTTAATTACAGCAAAGTCTTCAGTACCGCTAGCACCATTATAAATATCAACAGTAACAATATATTTTTGCCCTTCTTCCGCATTAGGATCTAAATTATCTAGTATAACACCCATTGCCGTTTTCATTTGAGCATCAGTCCAACCAGAGCTACCAGTAGTTCTATTAAAGTTTCCATAACTATCTAAATTGCTTGCTGCAGATTCAAAACCAGGCTCGGTTAATAATGTTGAAGCAACTAAACTATAATCAGAACTTATTACAGTATATCTAATAGTGTTATCTGGCACCCATATTCCATCTTCTTTTCCAAATTGTAAGGTTGTAGAAATAGTAGACTCATATCCTGTCCATTCACCTCCTACTACAGAATACAAATTACCTCTTAATTGAGCACCACTACTACTTGATACATACTTATAAATAACAATCAATTCATCTTCTTCTTGAGCAAAAGGATATTTAATACTTAAAAAAGTAGGTAAATAATTATCAGCAGGAATAGAACTACCAAAATTACTTAACCCCATTGATTCAAAATCTTCTTCACTTAAAATATATACACCTTCAGACAATACCCATTCTCCATCAGTATAAGTATAATATACTTCTGTGTCAACAGTTTCTCCCTCAACACCAGCAACTTTAATAGTAGCCAACTCAATTTCCCAAGTACCACTAACATTTAAGTCAGATTCATATTTAAAGGCAATATGTATAGTTTCTCCTTCGTAAGCAGAAAAACTATAGTCATCAGATGTAACCGCAGTCCAACTATCACCAGCAGGAACAGGATTCACATCAATTATATCCCATGTTGCCGTTGTCACATCTCCAGTAAAATCTGTAGACACATAAATATTGTAATAATCTAATTCATTCGCATAATTTAAAACCTGGGTTACTTGAAATAACGGATTAACTTGACCAGTTAAATCAATCTCAGCAGAAATTAACCAATCTTCATTTATATTACTACTCGAATCTGCATATCCACTCATTTTAGCTCCATAACTTGAACCTTCCCAAACTTGATCACCAACAACACTAATCGCTGTATAATCTAAAAGCGTTCCTGCTGCAACGAAGTCTGCTTCGTAAATATTTGCAATACCTTCAACCGGTTCTTCTGTATATTGTTTATAAGAAGCGAGTACTATTTGTCCCTCAGTAGGGTTAACAATTTCTGAAGCCAGTATATTAGGAATATAATCAGAAGGGTTTTCATTAGGATAAAATGCTATGGCATTTAGAGAACCTTGAGGGTAATCTTGTAGACCTAAAGAATATGTGTCAGCATAAACAAAATCGTTAACACCGTCAGAACTTCCAAGATATAGGTCATAACCAACTAAAACCGATGATCCATTACCCCAAAAAGGATATAAATCTTCCAATAATTGTGGTATAGAATCCTTAGCTTGTTGCTCTGAATCAAAGGTTCCATATATCAATCCTAAAGCATCATAATCATCGTCAGTCAAGGTATATTCCGCCTCTCCTACAACAGAGTCATCTTGTGAGTCAATTTCATTATGAATATCTTCTACGGGATTACAACCCACAAAAGCCATACCTATAAAGGCTAATAAATAAATAACTTTTTTCATATTACTTTTTTTTAAAATTTAATTGTTGTTCCGAAACTAAAAGTTCTTCCAAAACCATAATATACTAGTGCAGTCTGAGCAGTAGAACCTGTACCATCTAGTGCATCAGCGATATAAGTAGTATTAAATACATTATTTAATCTAGCAGTTAAAGAAGCATCAAAACTTCCTAATTTGAAACCATGAGTAAATGCAGTATCAAAAACTCCATAAGCAGGCACTTTCCAAGCATCTTCTCTAAAATCAGGATCGTTACGATCACTTGGATCAAAATCTGCATAAAGATTATCAAAGTAATTATAATCTACTGTAAATCTTGTTTTGTCAGTAAATTTATAAGTTGCTCCAAGTGCTAAAGTAGTTTGGGCTGCATCACCTACGTGAAGGTCAGCAATATAAACATCTAACGTTTCAACAACTTCTTGTTCTTCATTTAATATCTGAACATCAGTTACATCATCTTCCCATCTCCAATCTCCTAAAGATACCATACCTGTAATGTTTAATTTATCTGTTGCTCTATAAACAAAATCAACTTCTATACCTTGGTGAATTGCATTAATACCTAAAATGTTAGCAAAACCTGTTTCATCCTCATTTAACTGAAAAGGAATTGTTTCGGTTCTATCTCTCCAAGTCGTTCTATATAAGTTAACATTAGCAGACAATTTATCACCTCTAAATCCATAACCTAATTCAAAACTTAAAATCTTTTGATTTTCAGCATCTCCATTTATTTCCTCATTATTATAATTAGGAAAAACAGCATCAAAATCTGGAGCCTTTTCAAAATACCCTACGTTAGCAAACACATTATGATTTTCTGTTAACCTGTAGTTTGCACCACCTTTAGCACCAAATCCAAAAAAGTTATAACGATCTGTCTCTCTTAAAGGATCATCTGGTGTATATTGGAAATAATCAACTCTCTTATATGAAGTATTTGAAGCCGACAAAGAAACGAATGTATTAAAATCTTCATTTACATCATACTCAACTTGAGCAAAAGCTCCTAACCAGCCTACTAATCCATCGTTATAGTAAGAAACTTTATCTCCAACCTTAGATACACCTGAAGGATTGTTAACATTATCTTCATTAATAATAAATTGACCACCTAATAAATCTGTAACTTCTCTAAAGTGAATCCCTTTATAGTTTCTAAAATCTAATCCACCTAGAAAAACTAAATCATCTGATAAATCTGATTTTAATGTTGATAAAACACCATACCAATTGTGATCATTTCTTGAAGCTCTTAAAGCAGCACTAGAACCATTAGCTCCATGAGCAATGTTTTCTTCAACAATTCTATCAAAATCTAAAGGACCATATTCTCCAATACGGTAATCAGCACTTGTAAACTTATACCTTGCATCTCCTTCGAAACCTGGAGTCTCAGCATCACTACCAAGAGTTCCTCCACCTCCACCAGAACCAAATGAAGCATAAGCTGCAGTGGATATAGTTGTATTATCACTTAAATTCCAATAATGATTTAATGAAATCTGTGGTTTATGATAAAAGTTATCTTCAATAGATGTTACTTGTCCATTTTTATAACCCCAATCCTGGTTATATTTAATTCCATCTTCACTTTCTCTATACGTCTCAATTAATTGTCTATTTTGTCTTTGTCCGTGACGTTGTTTTGCACCAAAAGCAGTGAAAGACAACTTATGTTGATCATTTATTTCTTTAGAAACATTAAGAAAATATGATACGGCATTAAAAGAAGTACCTTTTACATAACCATCTCCATCCGTTTTTGCTGCAGAAACTGTAGCTGCAAAACCATTTTCCATTAAGCCAGTAGAATAAGTTACTCCATATTTTCTGTAACCATCGTTACCTATAGAAGCCATAACATTTCCACCTTCTTCTACATCTGTAGTTTTTGTTAAAATGTTAATAGTACCACCAACAGAAGGAACCGCTACTTTAGCCGCACCTAGACCTCTTTGAACCTGCATAGAACTTGTTACATCACCTAAACCAGCCCAGTTACTCCAATAAACAGCACCATTCTCCATATCATTAACAGGAACACCATTTATCATTACAGCAACATTCTCTGAACTAAATCCACGTAAATTAATTCGACCATCACCATATCCACCACCTGATTTGGTAGCATATACACCTGGTGTAGATTTTAAAACCTCCGGAAATTCTTGAGTACCCAATTTTAAAGCAATATCTGCAGCTTTTACCGTTGAAACAGCAACAGGTGTTTTTCTATCAACTGCAACAGAAGCAATAATCTGAACCTCATCTAAACCTAAATCGCTAGATTGTAATGTGATTGTTCCCAAATCAGTATTTCCACTAAAAGCAATAGTTTGAGAAATAAAACCTACATAAGAGATTACCACTTCTCCTGACTTTACATCAGTTTTTAAAGTAAAATCACCATCAAAATCTGTTGTAGCACCATTTGAAGTTCCTTTAACTAATACATTAGCACCAGGAAGTGGTGAGTTCATGTCACTATCAATTATTTTACCCGTTATAGTGGTTTGGGCATATGCAAATGTTGACAAACATGTTAGTACAACAAAACATAAAAAATGACTAAATTTTTTCATATAAAATTTAAGTTAATTGGTTTTATAATTGTGGCAAAATTACATAGCTACTTGGGCTAGTATATTAACTTAATGTTAACAATTCTGCAAAACGAAATTAATTATAATATCCTTAAATTTTATGCATGCATAGTAGATTTTATTAAATGTTTTTAACAATTTTTAACAATTTTCCCTAAAATATGCTAATAAATTTTTGGTCGATGCGTCATGGGTTACTGATAAACTACCAGAATTAAGTTCCGTTAAGATCGTTTTAGCTAATTGTTTACCAAGCTCTACCCCAAATTGATCATAACTGTAAATATTCCAAACGATTCCTTGTACAAAAATCTTATGCTCATACATAGCAATTAACTTCCCTAAACTCTCTGGAGTTAACTTTTGAATTAATAATGAGGTTGTTGGTTTATTACCTTCAAACACCTTAAAAGCTAATAACTGTTTTATTTCTTCTTCTGAAATAGACTGCTCATTTAACTCTGCTAAAACTTCTTCTTCTGTTTTACCATTCATTAAAGCTTCTGTTTGAGCAAAATAATTAGACATTAACTTATTGTGATGATCTTTATTACCATGCAACGATTCAACATAACCAATAAAATCTGTTGGTATTAATTTTGTCCCTTGGTGAATTAACTGAAAGAATGCATGTTGAGAATTAGTTCCTGGTTCTCCCCAAATTATGGTACCTGTTTGGTAATTTACCTTATTACCTTCTCTATCTACACTTTTACCATTACTTTCCATAATACCTTGTTGAAGGTATGTTGCAAACTGATTTAAATATTGTGTGTAAGGAATAATAGCTTCACTTTCTGACTCGAAGAAATTATTATACCAAACCGTTAGTAAAGCCGCAATTACAGGAATGTTTTCATTAAAATCAGTAGATTTAAAATGCTCATCCATTTTGTGTGCACCATCTAACAAGCTTTCAAAATGCTCATAACCTAACGCTAAACTTATAGATAAACCTACAGCGCTCCACAATGAGAAACGACCACCAACCCAATCTTTCATAGGAAAAATATTTGCTTCATCAATACCAAAGTTCTTTACACTTTCAATATTTGTAGATACAGCCACAAAATGACTTGCCACGGCTTCTTTTGGTTGGGACTCTAAAAACCAAGTTCTAATAGAATTAGCATTAGATAAGGTTTCTTGAGTTGTAAAGGTTTTTGATACAATTACAAACAAAGTGGTTTCTGGATTTAAATCCTTAATCACTTCTTTATAATGATCACCATCTACATTGCTAACAAAATGTGTATTGAGTTGGTTTTTATAAAATTGAAGCGAGTCTACTACCATTGCAGGTCCAAGGTCAGAACCACCAATGCCAATATTTACAACATCAGTAATTGCCTTGCCAGAATACCCCTTATGAGTTCCACTAACCACAGCATTTGTAAATTCTTCTATTTTTTTCTTTACAGCGTGTACTTCTGGTATCACATTTTCACCATCTACCAAAACCACAGCCTCTTTTGGTGCTCGTAAAGCAGTATGTAAAACAGCTCGTCCTTCTGTAGCATTTATAATATCGCCATCAAAATATTTAGAAATAGCATCTTTTAAATCAAGTTCATTTGCTAATTCAATTAATAAATCTATAGTTTCTTTTGTAACTCTATTTTTAGAAAAATCTACATAAAAATCGTCCCACTTTAATGTTAAATCGTTTGCCCTTTTGGCATCAGATTTAAACATCTCTTTTAAATGTTTAGACTTAATAATTTCAAAGTGTGCTTGTAATTTTTTCCAAGCGTCTGTTGTAGTTGGGTTAGTAGATTTTAATGCCATTATTGTTGTTATAAAATTGGATCTTCAGTTATTGTATTTTCTTTTATTTTTGGTTCAGCCTCTAAGAAAAAGATATCGTCCAATCTTTGTTTTATTGGCTTTATAAATTCTAAATATTCTAACTTTAAACTGTCTGAAATAGGTTTTGCCTCTGGTAATTTTTGTTTAAATGGATCCACTTGTTTTCCGTTTTTCCAGAATCGATAACACACATGTGGCCCACCAGTATTACCTGTCATACCAATGTAACCGATTATATCACCTTGTTTTACAAACTCTCCTTTTTTAACAGCTTGTCTACTCATGTGAAGGTATTGCGTTGAGTATGTATCGTTATGCCTAATTTTAACATATTTTCCATTACCTCCTCTTCTAGTAGATTCTACAACGGTTCCGTTTGCCGTTGCCATTATAGGTGTGCCAATTGGTGCCGCAAAATCAGTTCCTTTATGTGGTCTTACTTTATTACCGTAATAGGCTATTCTTCTCTTTAAATTATATCTTGATGAGATTCTACTAAATTTAACAGGTGCCTTTAAAAACGCACGTCTTAAATTCTTGGCTTCTTCATTAAAATAATCTATAATTCCTTTTTCGGGATCAGTCTCATACTCAAAAGCGTATAATGAATCTCCATTATGTTCAAAATATGCAGCTTTTACATTTTCAATACCTGCATAAATAGTATCATCAATGTATTTATCTGTGTAAATCACTTTAAAGCGATCTCCTTTTTGTAATCTTCTAAAATCAATGGTCCAAGCGTATATTTCATCTGCCATTTTATAGGCTAATTTCTGACTTAAACCTTTTTCTTCTAGGGTTGAAGAAATACTACTCTCTATAACACCAGTAGCTGTTTTTTCAACATATTTTACAGGTTTTTTACTCTTATATGCCTGTATAGAGTCTCTAAAATCAATAACCACATAATCTTCTAAATTGTTTTGATATATAAAGGTAGTCGGTTTCTGTATGCTGTCTTTTTTATTCTTTTTAGCATAAAGTAAAGTATACGGTTTACCTACTTGAAGTTTTCTTATATCAAACGTATCTTTTGCTTTTTCAGCAATTTGAAAAATATCAGGATACCCAATATTGTTTCGTTCTAAAATTACACCAAACGTATCACCATTTTTTATGGTATCGCGTTTAAATTCATAGTTTTTACGGTCAAACCCAAATTCTAGAATCTTTTCCTCTTCAACAATTTCAGCAAGATTCTTATTATATTCTATTTCGGCTGAATTATCCTCTTTACATGCAAAAATACTAATAGCGCCAATTGCTATTATTACAAGTGTGTTTAAACGCATTAATTTAGCTAATTATAAATTATTTCCCCAATTTTTAATTTCCTCTGCACTCCATAATTCAGGAAAGAAAATTCGTTTCTGATATTTTGGATGCATATATTTTTTCCAATCACTTCCGCCTGTTGCTTCACCATCTCCTATACCACTTTCTATGTAGTGAACTGCCGCGTTATAATGTGCCATTACCCACGATACATTTACTGTATAATCGTAATGTCTCATTGCACTGATAAGCTCTTTGTCTTTTTGGTCTTCTTCAGGTAGTTCTTTAAAACGTGTCCAAAGATTTTTAGTGTTGTAGTTTTTCATAAACCTTAAAAACTCATCTTTATAACGTTTTTCAAAATTAATTAAAAGTGTTGATTTTTTTCCTGTTTTATGATCTTTTCCTGCTGCTTGCCAATACAAATGTTCAAAAGCATGTGTAAATGGCGTATCTCTGTCTATATCTTTTCTAAATCTATAGTCTATAAGGTTTATCAGCTCTGTAGATGCAAATTCAATTAACCTATATTGAGCACTTTGAAAACCACTAGCTGGTGTTAGTGTGTATCTAAATTTCATATACTGCTCTACTTCCATACCTTCTCTCATAATATTGAAAGAGGTAGATAACATATCGAAATAGCGACTAATGCGCATGAGTTTACTTTCGAAAAAAGTTACCTCTATATCTTCTTTTTCTGCTACTTGAGAAATTTCCCATAGTATCATTTTAAAAATTAACTCGTTAATTTGATGATAGGCAATAAATACCATTTCATCTGGAAGTGTAGTTCTCTGAATTTGTAAATTTAATAATGCGTCTGTTTGTATATAATCCCAATACGTAATCGGCTTGCTGTAAAGCAAGCCGTATAAATGGTCATCAGTATCTTGATCTATTTTTGTATACTTCTCTTGAAGCTCTTTTATAATGTCATCGTAATTAGCTTGTTCTGCCATATACTAATAATCTTAAATCTCTATTTTGAAGGAGTGCTTTAATCCTTTAAAAGCAACTAGGTCTGCACGTAAAGAACCAACAGCTAAATCTGCTTTTACTTTTAACGGAATTTTATTTTTATCTGCACTTACCCATAATGTTAAACTTTCCTCTTCCTTAAATACACGACCTGCCATTACATATGGTCTAAACTTTAGGGTTTTTACCTTACCAAATTCAGTTTTAATAGTTTCCTCTCCTAAATATTTAAGTTTAAAACCATAGTTTTCTTCATCAAAAAACATGTTGGTTTTTATTTCATCACCTTTCGTTAAAGATGCTATATCAATCTTATTTCTCAAATGATAGTACATAGACACCATATCTTGCACATCTTTTTCAGTGGCTACTGTAATAACTTTTTTGTGTTTTTTATTATGTACTTTGGCTTTTTGGTTGTTGTGATCAAAGGTAATTTCAATATCTTTTGTATGGCCTCCTTCATCTATTTTTCTAATAAATTTATATGGCACTCCGGTTTCTTTATCAAAATAGCTTTCATAGCGATCTTTTACTTTAAAAAACCATTTAATGGCGCCTGTTGTCCATCCTTTACCAACCACATGAAATACTTCTTTACCATCTAAATTAGATTCTTTAACCGCCAGTGTAGCATTGCCAGCTTTTAAAAAACCACTGTAACTCATTTCAAATTTAAACCACTCACCATCTTGAAACGCTGATTGCTTTTCTACATTAGTAGCTTCAATGCCAACAAAGAATAATATTATTGTAAATAAATGTTTCATAATTCCTAGTTTGTAAATATAGTTAATGTAACTCATTTTTAATGTTACAATTATCTTAAATACAATTACTATTCCAAATCTAATAAAACATTAAAAATCAGACTAAAGCGTCCCTCTTTTAGCTTGTTCGCGCTCAATTGACTCAAAAAGAGCTTTAAAATTACCTGCACCAAATCCGCGTGCTCCCATTCTTTGTATTATTTCAAAAAACAAGGTTGGTCTGTCTTCTACTGGTTTTGTAAATATCTGTAGTAGATACCCTTCTTCATCTGCATCTATCATAATACCTAAACTTTTTAAGGTTTCGATATCCTCACGTAATGCATGGCTGTGTTCTTCTAAACGACCAGGAACAGCCCTGTAATATTCCTCTGGAGGTGTTGATAAAAATTCTACACCACGAGATTTTAATTTAGAAACGGTTGTGATAATATCATCGGTTGCTACTGCAATATGCTGCACGCCTGCGCCTTCGTAAAAATCTAAATATTCTTCTATTTGAGAACGCTTTTTTCCTTCTGCTGGCTCATTGATAGGGAATTTAATTCTACCATTTCCGTTACTCATTACTTTACTCATCAATGCTGAGTATTCTGTATGAATCTGTTTATCATCAAAAGACAAGAAATTAACAAAGCCCATAACATCTTCATACCATTTTACCCAAGTGTTCATTTCTCCCCAACCTACATTACCTACCATATGGTCTATATATTTTAGACCTGCTGGTTCTGGATTGTAATCACTTTTCCACGCTACAAAACCTGGCATAAAAGTTCCTGTATAGTTTTTGCGCTCTACAAACATATGAACCGTTTCTCCATAAGTGTAAATTCCTGCTCGTACCACTTCACCAAATTCGTCTTTTTCTACAGTAGGTTCCATGTACGACTTTGCACCTCTTTTTGTAGTTTCTTCGTAAGATTTGCGAGCATCTTCTACCCAAAGCGCAACCACTTTTACGCCATCGCCATGTTTTACAATATGGTTATTAATTTCAGATTTACTATGTAATGGTGTTGTAAGCACTAAACGGATTTTATCTTGCTTTAAAACATAGCTTACCGAATCCGTAGAACCTGTCTCTAAACCTTTATAAGCATACGACTGAAAACCAAATGCTGTTTTATAAAAATGTGCTGCTTGCTTGGCATTACCAACATAAAACTCAACATAATCTGTACCTAAAAGCGGTAAGAAATCTTGAGCGTCTTCAAATATTTTTTCTAGTCCGTAGTTAACGTTTTCTATTTCTTTAGTCATAATTTTATATTTAAAAATTATATGCTTCTTTAAAAATTTTATAATTGTTTTTAACCTATTAAATTGAATCTAGTTCTGACTCTATAATATAATCGTCTTCCTCCCAAACATCTGAACTATCTGTTTCGTATTCGTAATAAAACTCATCTGCTTCAAAATTTCCATTTCTAATACCATCTAACACTGCTGAGGATATTATAGTTCCATAAAAAATTAATGCTGCAAACGCAACCAGAAAAATTATTCCGTTTAAAATAATCGCTATTATATTTAAGACTTTTGCCGTATTAACATTACTTAATGACTGCGGTTCATAAGCTTCAGGATTATTATGAAAATCTCTAATACTTTTATTAGCCGTTACTAACCCAATTATTGCCATTATTAATGGAACAATTGCAGTAACACCATAACAGCAGCAACCAACCAAACCAATAATCAAAGCCAATACACCTAAAACAAGAGATAATGGATCTGCGGATAATTTATTTCTATTCATTTAATTTCTTTTAATGCTCTAACCAAGATTTATAATAATCCTCATCTGCAATTTTCATAGCCTCTTCTGTAACTTTTAATGGTTTAAAAGTATCTACCATAACAGCCAGCTCATCTGTTTTTACTTTACCAATACTACGCTCCATAGCTCCAGGATGTGGACCATGCGGAATACCTGCAGGATGCAAAGAAATATGACCTGCAGCAATATCATTTCTACTCATAAAATCACCATCCACATAATACAATACCTCATCACTATCTATATTACTATGGTTATAAGGTGCTGGTACAGCTAATGGATGATAATCATATAATCTTGGTACAAAGCTACAGACCACAAAGGCATCGGTTTCAAAAGTTTGATGCACAGGTGGTGGCTGATGTACGCGTCCTGTTATAGGTTCAAAATCATGAATTGAAAAGGCATAAGGATAATTATAACCGTCGTAACCTACAACATCAAAAGGATGCGAGGCATAAACCATATCAAAAATATCGCCTTGTTTCTTTATTTTAATTAAAAAGTCACCAGATTGGTTATACGTTTCTAACTCTTGTGGCTGACGTAAATCGCGCTCACAAAATGGTGAATGTTCTAACAACTGACCAAACCAATTTCTATAGCGTTTTGGTGTGTAAATTGGTCTGCGAGATTCTACAATAAAAAGTCGGTTGTCTTCCGTATCAAAATCTAGTTTATAAATGACACCTCTTGGCACTAATAAATAATCGCCATATTTAAAATCTAAGTTTCCTAAGTGTGTTCTTAATTTCCCAGTACCTTTATGAATAAAAATTAATTCGTCTGCATCTGTGTTTTTATAAAAATAATCTCGTGTAGATTCTTTTGGTGCAGCCAAAATAATATGGCAATCACTGTTAGTGAGCACAATTTTTCTACTCTCTAAGTAATCGTTTTCTGGCTTTGTTTTAAAACCATGTAAGCGATAGGATTGCATATTGTTTGCTTTCGCAATTTTAGGTGCAACACTATATTGTTTTTTTATATCTTTTACTTGTGTTGGGCGTTGCTCATGGTAACTGTTGGTAGACATACCATCAAAACCAATGGTACCAAACAATTGCTCGTAATAAAAATCGCCGTTTGGTTTTATAAACTGTGTGTGGCGTTTTGGTGGAATTTTCCCTAATTTATGATAGAATGGCATTTGCTTTTTGTTTTAAGTTCAAAGTTGACTTATAATTAACTGATGTAATTTTCAGTTAACTATAGACTATATCTAAAGGTACAAAAAATGGTAAAAATTATTTAAAAAGATACTGAAACTAGTTCAGTATGACATAAATGTCATTCTGGATTCCTTTTAATAAGGAAGTGTAAGTGTAGTTTTATGTTTTGCCAGAATGGTTTCATGTTCTACAAATATCGAAAAATTATTTGAAATTCTGAAACACCTTTAGTATTGCAAAAACTCCGTCTTTCTAAAACCAAAATCCAAGATTAAAATACCAATAACTATTTCCAGATTCCGGAGAATACGAAAATTTACCTTCTAATGGCCCAATAAATGTTTCGAGCGAATATCCCAAAGCATAACCTGTATAATCTGGTGAGGAGAAAAAATCACCTGTTTCAAACAAGTCATCATCAATGTTAGCAAAATTAGCTGCACCAAGGATATGATGCCCTTTATGAAATTCGTAATCTAAGGTAAAGGTAGATTTTACAAAACTGTTTCCTGTAATTGAGATGAAATCATAACCATAAAACGAATAAAAATTACTTAAAAAATTAGCGCCATAACCTCCAAAAGCAAAATCTAAAGTATTGGTAGATTTACTTCCTATTTTAAAACCGCCATTTGCTTCTGTTTTTAAAGCTAATTTATCGTTAAAACTAAAAGCATAACCAAAATCTGCTTTTGCAATAGAAAACTCATTAAAATCTTTATTAAAACCAGTTGCATTTAAATAAAGGTGAAAATCTGCATTTACATAAAATCCACTTTTAGGAAAATACGCATTATCAAAATCATCATAAATTAAATTACCATAAACACTAAAATAATTAGTATTATCAAAAGTAAATTCATCAGATTGTTCGTCTTCTGTAATGGTCTCAGATGTTATTTTAAAACGACGATGCTCACCTCCCAATCTTAAAGCAAAATCTTTCTGAAAAATGGTTTGCATATAAAGCTGATTGGTAAAATCTGATACTTTTGCTTCTAGCTTATTTACATCTGCTAATAATGGCGATGATTCTTCTAAGGCCAATGAAGGACTAATACTCTTAGTAAATTGACTGTACTTGGATTTAGCGCCCAAACTTATATAATACCCTTTATCTATAAAATAGTCGAAATTATACCTAGAATTATCACCTAAAATTATATCTAAAGAAGCGATATCATTATTAAAAAGCAACTTATTTTTTGTTAGGTTAGTTAGAATGGCACTTTTATAAAGTTCATCAAAATGTATTCCTAATCGCAACAACATAGAGGTTTCTGACTCCACAACTTTTCCTGAAAAATTATATTCTCCTTCATTTTCTGTAGGTGTTAAATGATATCTAAAGGTGTCAAAATTATTAGTTGCAACTAGACTATTAATGCCTAGTTTAAAATCTTTATAGCTTATCTTTCCGTCGCCTTTTAGTTTTAGTTTACCTATTAAATAAGACCTTGTATAACGCTCGTTTCCTTCTAACCTAACAGCATCTATTTTAAGACTATCTAAAATTGGTATTTTATTATGAGTTCTTGTTGCTCTTTGTTGCTTTTTAACCTCTTGTAACTTTACAAGTTGTACTCTTGCCGCTTTCTCACCATTACTAATAATATTTTCGCCTTCATTAAATGAGATTACTGAGTAATTTCTAATATCTGGCTTTACAATAACATCTGCTAACTTAGATTTAACTCTCATAGCGTTTATTGTTCTAAAATTACTAATCTGAAACAATATATCTGGAGCCGATTTTAGTAATTTTCTATCCTTTAATCCATCTTGCACATCAACACCAATTATAATATCCATACCTTTTGCTCGCAACTCTTCTACTGGAAAATTATTGGTTACTCCACCATCTACAAGAATTCTATCGTCTATTACCACTGGCTGAAATAATGAAGGTAATGCTGCACTTGCCGAGACTGCTTCTGCTAATCTACCTTCCTCAAGTACCAATGATTCACCTGTTTCTATATCTGTAGCAATACAAAAGAACGGAATTGGTAATTTGCTAAAATCCTCAGTAGTATCAACTGGTAGCATAAGGTGATATAATAAATTATAAACGTTTTGACCTCTAGATAATGCAGAAGGCAAACTAACTTTAAAATTATTAAAAGGTAAGGTTACAGCATATTTATCTGCGTTTTCGCGTTCGTAAAAAGACTTTGCACGTCTAGGGAAGGCGTCATTAATTAACTCTTCGAAATTTTGAGATTCAAATAATTCTTCTAATTGTTTACCAGAATAACCAGAAGCATATAAAGACCCAATAATAGCTCCCATACTTGTACCTGCAACATAATCTACTTTTAGACCTAAACTATCTATGACTTTTAACACACCAATATGTGCAAATCCTTTAGCACCTCCTCCACTCAACACTAAGCCAACCTTAGGTTCTTTTTTTACTAAAGTGTCTTGAGCCTTTACATGCGAAAAAACTGCAAAAAACAGGAATAATATGATGTATTTTTTATGCATTAGCTATAAACAAATGAATTGTTCTATTCCTTATGATAATAATTATAAACTTTATTAGCTCTAGAAACACCTACAACAGCCTCGAGTTCGTCTAATTTTGCATTAGCAATCCGTTTTACGGTTTTAAACTGTTTCATTAAATCTACAATGGTTTGCTCTCCAACACCAGAAATATTTTCTAACTCAGTTGTTAAAGCACCTTTACTTCTTCTATTTCTATGATGTTCTATACCAAAACGATGGGCTTCATTTCTTAATTGTTGTATTATTTTTAAGGTTTCACTTTTCTTATCTAAATATAACGGAATTGGATCTTCTGGATAAAACAACTCCTCTAAACGCTTAGCTATACCAATAATAGCGATTTTTCCTCGTAATCCTAAAACATCTAAACTTTTTAACGCAGAAGATAACTGACCTTTTCCTCCATCTATAATAATAAGTTGTGGTAAGGGCTGCGCTTCTTCAAGCAAACGTTTGTAACGTCTATAAACCACTTCTTCCATAGATGCAAAATCATCTGGACCTTCAACCGTTTTTATATTAAAATGGCGATAATCTTTTTTACTCGGTTTTCCGTTTTTAAACACTACACACGCAGCGACTGGGTTTGTACCTTGTATATTAGAATTATCAAAACACTCAATATGTCTTGGCTCTTCAGACAAACGCAAATCTGCTTTCATCTGTGCCATAATTCTATTAGCATGCCTATCTGGATCTACAAGTTTTACCTGTTTAAATTTATCCATTCTAAAATACTTCGCATTTCTAATTGATAAATCTAGGATACTTTTTTTATCGCCAAGTTTCGGCACTGTTATCTTTAAGTCATTTCCTAAATTTACTTTAAAAGGCACGTAAATTTCCTTTGAAGTAGAATTAAAACGCTGCCTAATTTCTATAATTGCTAGCTCTAATAAATCAGTATCAGATTCTTGTAATTTCTTCTTTAATTCTAGCGTATGCGACCTTATTATTGAACCGTAACTAAGCTGTAAAAAATTAACATAAGCATAAGTTTCATCACTTACAATAGAAAACACATCTACATTGCTAATTTTAGGGTTTACAATAGTAGATTTAGCTTGGTAGTTTTCTAAAACTTCAAGTTTTTCTTTTATTTTTTGAGCATCTTCAAACTGCATTGCTTCGGCATGCTGACGCATCTGAATTTTAAATTGTTGTAATGAATCTTTAAAATTTCCTTTTAAAATTTCTCTAATAGCTATAATATTTGCTTGGTATTCTTCTTCCGTTTCATAGCCTTCACAAGCACCTTTACAATTTCCTAAATGATATTCTAAACAGACTTTATACTTACCTGCTTCAATTTTAGATTCAGACAAATCATAGTTACAAGTCCGTAATTGGTACAACCCTTTTATTAAGCCTAAAAGTGTTTTTACGGTTTTCATACTTGTGTAAGGCCCAAAATACTCTGAACCATCTTTTATAACCCGTCTTGTTGGAAACACTCTAGGAAACCGTTCCTTTTTAATACAAATCCAAGGATACGATTTATCATCTTTTAGTAGAACATTGTATTTTGGCTTATACTTTTTTATAAGATTATTTTCTAAAAGCAAAGCATCGTTTTCGGTTTCTACTACAATATGTTTTACAGAGGCAATGTTTTTAACTAATACACGGGTTTTACCATAATCGTGATGCTTATTAAAGTAACTGCTAACTCGCTTTTTTATATCTTTAGCTTTACCTACATAGATTAAACGCTCATCAACATCAAAATATTGATAAACACCAGGTTGATGTGGTAAGGTTTTTATTTGTATTTCTAAGGGAGATTCTGGCATATAACCAAAGGTAAATAAAAGTTCTAAATTTAAAGTTACAAGTATTTAAACTTATCCTATCTTTCGCCTCTTTTTAAAAATTATGCTGATGATAAAAAAAATTTTGGGACGTGTAGATAAAGTAGATTTTCCCGAATTAAAACTTAACACCATTGATGTTAAAATAGACACAGGCGCTTATACGTCTGCCATTCACTGCTCAAAAATTAGAGAAGTTGATGGCAAATTGTATTGTATTTTTTACAGTAAAGAACATCCTAATTTTAAAAGTGAAGAAGTAGTTTTTAACACCTATACGTATACTGATGTAAAAAGTAGTAACGGGCATAAAGAAAACCGCTATAAAATTAAAACAACCGTTATTTTCTTTGGAAAAAGCTATAAGATTAACTTAACTTTAAGCACTAGAGAAGACATGAGGTTTCCAGTATTAATAGGTCGCCAATTTTTAAAAAACAAATTTTTAGTTGATGTAGATTTAGATAACCAATCCTTTAAACAAACTAAAGTTAAATGAACATAGTAATTCTTTCTAGAAATCCAGAACTTTACTCAACAAGACGGCTTGTTGAAGAGGCTGAAAAACGAAACCATTTTGTAGAGATTATTGACCCTCTAAAATGTGATATTATAATAGAAAAAGAAAAACCATCTATCTATTATAAAGATCGTTATTTAGATTATGTTGATGCCATTATACCAAGAATTGGAGCTTCTGTAACGTTTTATGGTTGTGCAGTTGTAAGGCAGTTTGAAGAAATGGGTGTATTTACAATTGCTTCTTCTGAGGCTATTTTAAGATCTAGAGATAAACTAAAAAGTTTACAACGGTTAAGTAAAGCCGGAATTGGTATGCCAAAAACTGTTTTTACAAATTATTCTAGAGATGTAGAAGAAGTTATTGAGCACGTTGGCGGAACACCTGTAATTATTAAGTTACTAGAAGGCACACAAGGACTTGGCGTTGTATTAGCAGAAAGTAAAAACGCAGCCGAATCCGTTTTAGAAGCTTTTAATGGTTTGCAAGCAAGAGTTATTGTACAAGAATTTATAAAAGAAGCAAAAGGTGCAGATTTAAGAGCATTGGTGGTAGATGGTAAAGTGGTTGGTGCCATGAAACGCCAAGGTAAAGAAGGCGAGTTTAGATCTAACTTGCACAGAGGTGGTTCTGCCAACATTATAAAATTAAATTCAGACGAACTTAAATTAGCCATGAATGCTGCCAAAGTTTTAAAACTCCCAGTTTGTGGAGTAGACATGCTACAATCTGAACGCGGACCATTGTTACTAGAAGTGAATTCAACACCTGGACTAGAAGGTATTGAAGCTGCTACAGAAAAAAATATAGCCAGAGCAATTATTACTTTTATTGAACGTAGTAAGTAATAAATTCTAGTTTATATTACAATTTTATTATGAGCGAAAAAGACGTTTTACATATTTTAGGTAAAGAGGTTGCATTAGGAGAAAGCGCACAGGTTAGTTTTAATGTAGCAAAACTACACACTCAAAACACCATTGATGTCCCTGTAATAATTGAGCGCTCTAAAAAACCTGGGCCAACCGTTTTAATAACAGCTGGCATACATGGTGACGAAGTTAATGGTGTAGAAATTGTACGCCAAATTATCTCTAAAGGCATTAACAAACCTAAAAGAGGAACCATTATTTGTGTCCCAGTTATCAATGTATTTGGGTTTTTAAATATGAATCGTGAATTTCCAGACGGTCGCGATTTAAACCGTGTTTTCCCTGGTATTAGAGGCGGCTCATTAGCAAGTAGAGTTGCGTTTAAATTGGTAACAGAAATATTACCACACGCTAATTTGGTTTTAGATTTTCATACAGGTGGTGCAGACCGTTACAATGCGGCGCAAATTAGAATTATAAAGAACGAAAAAACACTAGACGAGCTCGCTAATGTATTTGGAGCTCCATTTGTTTTTTACTCCAAAAATCTAAATAAATCGTTTAGAAACACATGCCATAAATTAGGCATACCTACGTTATTATTTGAAGGTGGAAAATCAGCCAGTATTGATAATACCATTACAAATACAGCCGTTAATGGTACCAAACGTGTTTTAAATCATCTTGGTATGCTGAACAGAAAATTTAAAGTATCGCAGCCAAAACAAGACTGTATTCATCTTTTAGAAAGCAAATGGATAAGAGCTAAATATTCTGGTATGTTTAAAGCCACAATTACAATTAACTCTAAAGTAAAAAAAGGTGATGATATAGGCAATATAACTGACCCTTACGGAAGTTTTAATCACTTTGTAAAAGCGCCAAACGACGGTTATATAATTAATATTAATGAATCACCTATTATTTATCAAGGTGATGCCATTTTTCATATCTCTACAAAAGTAAAACAGTGACAAAAGCAGACCTAAGAAAGAAATATAAAGCTTTAAGGCAAGCGTTAACGGAACACCAAATTGATGATTATAGCTTAACCATTGCCAATCAGTTATTATCTCTAGACATTTGGAATAAGGATTTTTACCACATCTTTTTAACTATAGAAGAACAAAAGGAAATTAACACGGATTATATCTTAAATATTTTAGCCGGAAAAGACAAGCACATTGTTATTTCTAAAAGTAATTTTGAAGATTATAGCATGTCTCATTTTTTACTTACCGACAATACATCAATTAAAAAAAACAGCTACAATATACCAGAACCAGTAGATGGTATAGAAATTCAATCTAAGCAATTAGAAGTTGTTTTTATTCCTCTTTTAGCTTTTGATAGTAAAGGTCATAGAGTTGGCTATGGCAAAGGATTTTATGATCGTTTTTTAGAAGCATGTAAACCCGAAACCATAAAAATTGGTTTATCCTTTTTTGAACCCGAAACTGAAATTATAGATACCTCAATAAACGATATACAATTAGACTTTTGTGTTACCACTGAAAAAGTTTATCAATTTAGTTAAAAATAATCATCGTTAAAGTACATATAATGCAGATAAACTGTAAATTTTTCATATCTTGCAACCTCAAGTATTCATATTGACCCCAAAATCTGAGTTCTAACTTACTATAGCACGATGGAATCTAACCTTAAGAGGCATTTTATACCTAACGAAAATTTGGAGGACGATAACTTTAACTATCGCGAATCTGCCCTTCTCACCTCTACAGGAAGTTGGTATATAGATTATGAAAATAAGAAAAGTTACTGGGATGATATTACTAGAAATCTATTAGAATATTCATCTGATTTTATGCCATCGCTAAAAACAGCTATGTCTTTATTTGCAGAAGAGCATCATGCTTTTATAGCTAATACGTTTTCAGAATGTGCACTTTCAGGCATTGCTTTTGATACTGAAGTATTAATGTTAACCGCAAACAAAAGGAAATTTTGGGCTAGAGCCATTGGCAAACCTGTGTATAATAAGGACGAAAAAATTATTGGCGTACGTGGTATTTTTCAAGATATAGACTACATCATTCAAAAAGAAATAAATTTAGAAAAAGCTTCAGAAATTGTAGCATCACAAAACTCTAGATTATTCAATTTTGCTCATATCGTTTCTCATAACTTAAGGTCGCACTCTAGTAATTTAACCTTAATAGTACAGCTTATAAACGACTTAGACACTCTACAAGAAAAACTAGAACTTCTAGATAACATATCTCATGTATCCGAGAGTTTAAATACCACCATAGAACATTTAAACGAAGTAGTTTCTATACAAACCAATTCTAATCAGCTTAGGGTTACAGTTAATTTTGAAGATACTTTAGAACAGGTTAAAACTTCGGTTAATCAAATCATAGAAAACAATAACGTCATTATAAATTCAGATTTTAGTAAAGCAAAATGTATTAAATATATTCCGGCTTATTTAGATAGTATTTTTTTAAATTTAATTACCAATGCTATTAAATACAAGCATAAAGACCGAAATCCAATAATTAATATCAGTACTACTAGAGATTTTAAAAACCATGATAGGGTTGTATTAAAAATCTCAGATAATGGCTCTGGTATAGATATGGATAAATTTGGCGACAAACTTTTTGGAATGTATAAAACATTTCACTATAATGCAGACGCAAGAGGCATTGGTTTGTTTATAACAAAAAACCAAATTGAATCTTTAAATGGTGAGATATTTGCAGAAAGTGAACCCAATATTGGTACAACTTTCACAATAAAATTTTAATTATAATGAATAAAAAAATAAAACTAGCCTGTATTATAGATGACGATAAAATCTATGTTAACCTAGTAAGAAGAATTATAGAAACTAAAAAACTCTGTGACCATCTTCTTATCTTTAAAGACGGTAAAGAAGGTATAGATTATTTTGAAACATTACTTCAAAATTTTGATAAAGAACAATTACCTGAGGTTATTCTACTTGACCTTAATATGCCAGTAATGGATGGTTGGGAATTTCTAGAACGATTTACAAAAATTAAGAATAAATTTAATAGCCCAATAACACTATACGTTGTTAGTTCTTCTATAAATGCAATAGATATAGAGAAAGCAAAATCTTTATCTTCTGTGCAAAACTACCTTATTAAACCCGTAAAAATTGATGAGTTAGAAGCTGTATTTAACAAAACAGCATAACCTCTTTTTTATTTAAAGGCTTTTTTATTAAATACTATAAGTATTCCAATACCTGTACTTATAGCAACATCTGCTACGTTAAAAACAGGGTCAAAGAACGAAAACATCTTACCTCCAACTAATGGTAACCATTCTGGCAACACACCTCTCCACAGTGGAAAATGTAACATGTCTACTACATTACCATGAAAAACCTTTTCATAACCACCTCCTTCTGGTAAAAATGTAGCCACTTGCATTATGCTATCACTGAACAACACACCATAAACCACAGAATCTATAATATTACCTAAAGCACCAGCAAATATTATAGAGATTGCAAATATTAACGTTTTAGATTTTTGCTTTTTAATAACATCTAGTAACCAAAAGGCAATACCTGTAACCGCAATAATTCTAAATAAAGTTAAAATAAGCTTTGCAGAACGGTCTGAAATTAAGGTTGTGAAATCACTCAATTTTGTTCCCCAAGCCATACCATCATTTTCTATAAATGTAATATGAAACCAAGAAAAAACAGTAACATCTTCACCCAACTGAAAATGAGTTTTTATGTAAATTTTACTGATTTGATCAATCAGAAGTATTATGAGTATGAGTATTGAGGCTTTTTTTAAAGACATCTAAAAAATTTGAAAAACAAAAATAGGATTATATTTATAACTAATTTAAATTCCCACCAAAATAACCAGCCTCATGCTCAAAGAAATTATCAAAATACCTATTAGCATTATTTGTCTCAAATATATAAAGTGGTCTTAAAATTAAATAATGATATTCTGTATAAAGGTGTTCATTTATCCAATTAACTGACTTGTTTTTTGCTGACCATTTTGTTAATGGCTTATTAAGGTAAGTGTTAAAAATAGAAAAATCATATAGCCAGCCGTAGAAGAAGCCACAATTTCATCATAATTACTATTTTCTAATCTTCGATTAATTGAATAAACAAACTCGCCTACACGCAAACTATGCTTTAATTCAAATTTATATCGAAAAAGAGCATATACATTATAAACAAATGCTACTGGCATCAATTTATATTTTACAGAGAACTTGTCTTTTGTATTAAATTCTAGTCTACTAAAACCAATATTTAAATGCCATCTGTCGTAAAAATTTTTGTTTAGAGCTGCATTTTCTTTAATAGAAGTGCCTGCCGAGTTTACCAATTTTGCAGCCCAAAAATATTCCCATTGCTCTTGCTTCTCGCTTCTCTTAAAATCCGTTTACTTTCAAAAGTGATATAACCACCTAATGCACCTTGCCACAACGATTTTTTAATCACTTTACCTAAAGGCTCATCTGGAGATTTATTGATTATTGCTCCTACAGTACCAAACTCAGCTCCAAAACCTACATTATATAAGGCGGCTTCGGTATCGTTGGCTTGGGCATTTGTTGAGAAACTAATTAGAATTAATAAAAAAGTTAATATTAAGTTTCTCATATATAATTAGCTATTTATTACTTTAATATCACCATGAATTGAAGTCAATCTCCAAATAGAAATTGTATTAGAAAATTCATCTAATTCTATTTCTCCATGATTAGAATTTGCTTCAATTGTTGCACTATTAGTAATAACGTGAATATTTCCGTCTAACGTATTTACAGTTGCTGTTTTAACTTTTCCTTTTATATTGAGTTGTCCTCGTAATAATTCAACATTTAGCACATTAAAAGTGCCTAATAAGTTAACAGAACCAATATCACTAAGAATATTTACGTTAAGAGATTCTGGAATTTCAATATGCAATGTGGCTGCAATGACTTTATGCGCGTTACGTTTATCATCTGGTATTTCTTCTAAGGATACGTGCTCTAAGCTTAGCTTTAAAGTAGATTTTTCTTCATGTACAACAATCTGAAAATCGTTTTGGTACTCACCATCTAAAGTTGAAGCAATTTTAATTTTATCTGTTTTTGAAGTTGAAACGGAAATATTAAATATATCATTTCCGTTAATAGCAATTGATGTAATATCATCTAATTGTACTATCTTTTCTATAATATTCTGAGCATCTACAGTTGTTATACTCAAAACAAAAAGCACAAAAAAAGCCATGAAATTAATAGTCCATGGCTTTATGATTTGTTTTCTTATCAAAATAGAATCTCAATTTAATGAGATTCCTGCGTTCGCAGGAATGTTACTGCATGTTTTTAGCTTCAATACTTAAGGTAGCATGAGGTACTAATTTTAAACGCTCTTTTTTAATTAATTTACCAGTAACGCGACAAACACCATACGTTTTATTTTCAATACGGATTAGTGCATTTTTTAAGTCTCTAATAAACTTTTCTTGACGAATAGCCAAAGCCGAGTTTGCTTCTTTACTCATCGTTGCACTTCCTTCTTCAAACGCTTTAAAAGTTGGCGAAGTATCATCAGTTCCATTATCAAAATCATTCATATAAGCACTTTTAATTAATTGCAAATCGTGCTCAGCTTTTTGAATTTTGTCTTTAACTATCGCTTTAAATTCTTCTAAATCCTTATCAGAATATCTGTTTGTTGTATCTGTTGCCATATTTTTTTAATGTTTTTTAATAAACAATTTGGTATTTACGTCATCAAAAGCAATTTCTATACCATTGTTTACAGTGTCCATAATTTTTAAATCTTCCGTCAATGTTTCTGATTTAATATACGCTTCATTTGAAACAATTGCTGCTGCTAGTTGCGGATCATTCTGAAGTTGTACGTCAATTCTGTCTGTAACTTCAAATCCTGAATCTTTACGTAAGTTTTGAATACGGTTTACGAGCTCACGAGCAATCCCTTCTTTACGTAAATCTTCATTAATTGTAACATCTAAAGCCACAGTTAATGCACCTTCGTTAGCAACAAGCCATCCTTCAATATCTTGCGATGTAATCTCCACATCATCAAGTCCCAAAATAATATTTTTTCCGTTAATTTCAACATCAATATTTCCATTTTGCTCGATATTTTTAATATCATCTGCAGTAAAGGCATTAATTACGCTAGAAATTAGCTTCATTTCTTTTCCAAACTTAGGGCCTAAAGCCTTAAAATTTGGTTTTATTTGTTTTACTAAGATATCTGAAGCGTCTTCTAAAAGTTCAACGTCTTTTATATTTACTTCGTGTTTAATTAAATCTGAAACCGCCTTAATTTCTTCCGTTTGTTGTTGATTATCAACAGGAATCATAATTTTTTGTAACGGCTGACGAACTTTAATCTTCTCCTTAGCCCTCAACGATAATACTAGTGAACAGATAGTTTGCGCACTTTCCATTTTTCGTTCTAATACCTTATCTATAATAGTGGTATCTGCAACAGGGAAATCTGCTAAATGCACACTCTCAAACGTTTCTTTTTTAGTCACTGCATTTAAATCTAAATACAAACGGTCCATAAAGAAAGGTGCAATTGGTGCGCCTAACTTAGCAATGGTTTCCATACAGGTATAAAGCGTTTGATATGCCGAAATCTTATCTGTTTGGTAATCGCCTTTCCAGAAACGTCTTCTGCTTAAACGTACGTACCAGTTACTTAAATAATCTTGAGTAAAGTCTGAAATGGCTCTCGCAGCTTTTGTTGGTTCGTACTCTGCATAATACTCATCTACTTTTTGTATTAAGGTATTTAATTCTGAAAGAATCCAACGGTCTATTTCTGGTCGTTCTTCTAAAGCAATATCTGATTCACTGTAATTAAAACCATCAATATTGGTATAAAGCGTGAAGAATGAATAGGTATTATAAAGCGTTCCGAAGAATTTTCTACTTACCTCAGCAATGCCTTCACTATCAAATTTTAAGTTATCCCAAGGGTTGGCATTACTAATCATATACCAACGTGTGGCATCTGCACCATATTTAGATAAGGTTTCAAAAGGGTCAACAGCATTACCTAAACGCTTAGACATTTTTTGGCCGTTTTTATCTAAAACTAATCCGTTAGACACAACATTTTTGTAAGCCACAGAATCGAAAACCATAGTTCCGATAGCATGAAGCGTATAAAACCAACCACGCGTTTGGTCTACACCTTCTGCAATAAAATCTGCAGGAAAGGCTTCGTTTTTATCAATAAAATCCTTGTTTTCAAATGGGTAATGCCACTGTGCATAAGGCATAGAACCAGAGTCGAACCAAACATCAATTAAATCGCTTTCGCGTGTCATTGGTTGACCTGATGCTGAAACTAATACGATTTTATCCACTACATTTTTATGTAAATCGATGGTTTCATAATTGGCTTCAGACATGTTACCCACTTCAAAGTCAGCAAAAATATCTTCAGACATTATGCCTGCTTCAACAGATTTTGCTATTTCCTCTTTTAATTCGGCAACAGAACCTATACATAATTGTTCTTTTCCGTCTTCGGTTCTCCAGATTGGTAATGGAATTCCCCAAAAACGCGAACGTGATAAATTCCAATCGTTTGCATTTGCTAACCAATTACCAAAACGCCCTTCTCCTGTAGATTTAGGTTTCCAGTTAATTGTGGTATTTAGCTCATGCATTCTACCTTTTACATCTGGGATTTTAATAAACCAAGAATCTAATGGGTAATATAAAATTGGCTTATCAGTTCTCCAACAATTTGGATAACTGTGCTTATATTTTTCAACCTTAAAGGCTTTGTTTTCTGTTTTTAATTTAATGGCAAGCTCAACATCTATAGAACGTTCTGGTGCTTCGCCATCATCATAATATTCATTCTTTACGTATTTACCAGCAAATTCTCCTAATTCTGGTCTGAATTTTCCTTGTAAATCTACTAATGGTACTAAATTACCATTCTCATCTTTTACCAACATTGGTGGTACTTCTGGTGTAGCTTGCTTAGCTACCATGGCATCATCTGCCCCAAACGTTGGTGCGGTGTGTACAATACCCGTTCCGTCCTCGACCGTTACAAAATCTCCAGAAATGACTCTGAAGGCGTTTTCAGGATTATCGTTTGGTAAGGCGTATGGTAATAATTGTTCGTATGTGATGCCAACTAAATCTTTACCCACAAAATCTTTTACTACAAAGTAAGGTATCTTTTTATCACCTTCTTTGTACTCAATTAATTCTGGTTTAGTTTCAACACGTTTATATTTTCCATCGAATTGTTTATTGACTAAATTTTTAGCCAACACCACATTCATAGGTTTAAAGGTGTATTGATTATAGGTTTCCACTAAGACATATTCAATCTTTGGCCCAACCGTTAATGCGGTATTACTTGGCAAGGTCCAAGGTGTTGTTGTCCAAGCTAAAAAGAAAATATCGCCTTCATTTTGAAGAAAATCTGGTAACGACTCTGCATTAGCCTTAAACTGTGCCACAACCGTTGTATCAGTAACATCTTGGTACGTTCCTGGTTGGTTCAACTCATGAGAACTTAATCCTGTTCCTGCTTTTGGCGAATAGGGCTGAATGGTATAACCTTTGTATATTAAATCTTTTTCGTAAATCTGTTTTAGCAACCACCAAACTGATTCCATGTATTTAGATTTGTACGTAATATATGGATTGTCCATATCTACCCAATAACCCATTTTCTGTGTAAGGTCATTCCAAATATCAGTATAACGCATTACGGCTTTTTTACAAGCTTCGTTATACTCTTCTACTGTGATTTTTTTACCAATATCTTCTTTGGTAATACCAAGTTCTTTCTCTACACCAAGTTCTACCGGTAAACCGTGTGTATCCCAACCCGCTTTACGTTTTACCTGAAAACCTTTCATGGTTTTATAACGTGGAAAAATATCTTTAATAGCACGAGCTAAAACGTGGTGCACACCAGGTAGTCCGTTGGCTGAAGGTGGTCCTTCAAAAAACACAAAAGGTGGTTTTCCTTCTCTTGTAGTTACACTTTTATCGAAGATGTTGTTAGCTTCCCAATAGTTACCGATATCTTCCGCAACCTTTGGCAAGTTAAGTCCTTTATATTCAGGGAACTTTGTACTCATTATTCTGTTTTCTTTTCGAGGTGCGAAAATAATGAATTTTGAGGAAAAAAGACTATTAAAATTTAGACTAGAAAACTAGAAAGATTTATTTAAATGAATAGCATAACACTAAGCAGATACGTTGTTACACAAAAATTGAATACAAATAAAGGATATTGAAAATGATTCAATATCCTTTATTTTATTTTATAATTATTTTTTTTGTTAGTTCTCCATTAGTAGAAGTAAGCTTAACAAGATATATACCAGCACTTGTTTTAGGAATATCATACTCTTTGTAAGAACCATCTAGATATTCTTGAAAAGAATACACCGATTGCCCTAATGTATTAAATACTTCTATGCCAGTTATATCAATATTATATGGGTTTAATACTACAATTTTGTTGCGACCAATAGCATAATAAAAATCTAACGATGATATTATCTCGTCTGATTGAGAAAGAGTTTCAGAACTATTTTTAAAAACTATTTCTAATCTATCATCAAAATCACCATGCTCTGATGAAAATTGAAAAGGCAATCCATTTCTTAAATCGAAGTATTCTCCAGTTAAATTATCTTTTACATAAATTTCTTGATCTTCAGATATATCTTCAATTTCAGTAGCTTCTAATGTATAATTATAAGTTCCTGAAGTTTTTAAGCTTAAAGGAATTACTTTATCTTCATTTATTGGTGCATAAGCTTGGATTGTCATTAACTCATTTGCTAAAATTAAGCTGAGATCATCCTCGTTTTCAGCAACATTTTTAGCTTCATAACCATAATCGTATTGATCACTTGTAGCTTCGCTAAATCCAAGAAGTAATTCTCTTTTAGTTGAAGGTCCGTCAACTGAATTAAATTCTAATCTAATCTTTTGCATTAAATTTTCTTCTGAAATATAACTTTTTGAATTGACCTCTTCTTCATCGGCTACGGTTCCCCTAAAGAAAACAGAACCATTATCATAAGTACCATCTGCATCAACTTCTTTAATAAATAATCTTTGGCTGTTTTTAAAAGTTACATTACCAGTAGAAACTATCTCTGCCATAAAACCTTGTCCCACTGACAAATATCTTGTTGGTATTTTTGTTCCGTCTTGACTTCCATTGTTATCTCCCTCAAGACCTACAAATTGATAAGCTCTAACTGAGCCTGTTTTATTAACCTGGGCATAACCTCCATTATATTCATTTAAAATATGAGAGTCTCCACTCCATTGTTGCCATAAATTTAATGTCCCATCAATAATGCCAACATTATCATCTATAAACTCATGAATATCTATTGCTGAAGGATATGGATTACCTAATAAGTAATCTGTCTTAGAAACAGTAGGTACAGAACCATTGCCTCCTACATCTGTAACATTAACTAAAATGGTACCATTATTTGGTTTTCCTTCAAATAAATATTGCTGGCTATTAGATGATGTTCCGGTTCCTTTTTGCGTATATCCTACACCAGGTTGTAAAATTGTATTTTCATTAATTGACTCATAATCGTAATAATTTAAACCATTTTTATAGGTATGTAACCAATATCTGCTAACCTTGTCTTGCTCATCGTATTGGTGGGTGAATTCAACATTATTAGTCTCATCAAATTTTAACATATTGAGACTATATGTTGAATTTGCAATATTATTAGCACTTGTATTGTTATCTATTAGGGCTGTCTGGCCCATTTCTCCAATTGGAGAAGCCCAATAATTATACCAATATTTATTAGCTGTACCTTCTTGACGTCTTAAAATCCTACCATTAATAGAAGTAACTAAATCACTAAATTCTGTTTGTACTAACTGAGAATCTGATGTTAAATCTAACGCACCATTAAGTTCTAAATACCAATTATTTTCTATAAAATTATCATTAACCACTTTTAATTCATTATTTGAATTTATTAATAAACCCAAATTGGTATGAGAATCCGTTGTTTCTACATTACTATTTATTTGTACAATTGACCAATCTTTGTTAGAATCTACATCCTCTATATCCCAAACATCTCCATGTAACCATGTTGATTGATTTGACCAATTACCATCTTGACTAGAAACATAAGGTAATGGTGCTGTTTGAGGATATATATGCTTAATATTATACAATCTTGCACCTGCAGATAAATCTATTGAAGATGTAACTTTATCATCAGTGACATCATCTTTAAACACGTCCATTTTATAATATCTAATAAGGTTAGAACCAATATTGTTTGAGGATATATCTTTTGGTATTATTTTTCCTTGGTTAAAATTTTCAGTTTCATCTAATTCTTGGTAAACAATACGTTGAATTTCTTCTTCTGTAAGATTAGTGTTAAACACTCTTACTTCATCAATTTCTCCTTTAAAATAAACTTGATTTCCTGAATTATATGGCTTTCTACCTATTCTGTAAGCTTCATTATTGACATCGGTTAATATAGGTCCTGTAACTGAATCTGAACTTAAAACAAGTTCTCCATTGATATACAAACTGAGATTATTATCTAGTGCCTGTCCGTCATATACAGCTGTAACATGTGCCCACTCATTTAAATTTATTTTATTACTAGAACCAACATTAATAGTAGTTCCATTAATCTCTACTCTTAACCTTCTACTATTATCAATATATAGCCAATAATGTGTTTGACCAATTAATGCTCCTGCTATATTAAAATCTGAATCTAACTTTACCCATGCCATTTGGGTAACTTTATTTAACCCATGTATAATGTTGGTAGATTCTTCGATATAGTCATTTCGTCCATCAAAATACAAACTAAATGAGTCATCAAAATCTCTTGGTGAACCAAATAAATTATTATCTGTATCAAAAGTATCTAATAGTCCATCTCCATCTAAATCATTTGAACCATCGACAATCCCATCATTATTACTATCATAATCAGAGAATATTAATACACTATCTATATCACTACCATTAGTAATATCATTACTAGCATCGTTACTATCTATATCTAAATAATCTGGAAGCCCATCTCCATCTGAGTCAACGGGTAAACTATAACTAAATGTACCATGATCACTAGAAGTTTCTGTATCACTATCATCATCGTTGTCATCAATTAGAGAGAGAATACCATCTCCATCTTGATCGTCATTAAGAATATTCTCTATAGTGTCTTGATAATCTGAACCATCTCCTAAACCATCACCAGTAATATCTATATCTCCAAAACCATCATTTTCTAAACTATCAAAAATTCCATCATTGTCACTATCTAAGTCTATAAAATCTGGAACACCATCTCCATCTGTATCTAGTGGTGTAACATTTTCATAAGCATCATGCATTCCGTTGCCGTTTATATCTACCCAAGGATTGGTTGAATCTCCAAACACTGTAGCATCAAAATTATCGTCAATTAAACCAAGTTCCACCACATTAGGAATTCCATCATTATCGTTATCTAAATCTAAAACATCTGCAACACCATCACCATCTAAATCACAAAGTAATTGTCTAACATAAATATCATCAATGGCTAAGTCATTACCCAAACCACCAATATTTTCATTTCTTAATTCTATTGTGAAATCTGTTTCAGAAGTTTGAAACGCAGAAAGTGCTATTAGATGCCAATCACCTTCTAAATTCCCATCAGAATGAGGTACTTCATTTGAAAGTTCACTAGCTATAACATTACCAGAATTATCATAAACTGTTATTCTAATTATTGGATTTATACGTTCGGTTTTATCTAAATTAACAACGTAAAAACCAAATTCAATATCTACATTTGGTGTTGCACCAATTATTTCTTGACTATAAAAAACACTTGGATCTTCATTTGCATTAAAAACAGCCATTCTACCATTTGTATCACCTGGCGTATGATCTGCTCCAGTAGACCAATCGCTTTCTGCCCATATTGCTAAATCATCATTAGTATTACCATTATTATTATGTATTGTATATGACACGGTATAATCTCCATCATTAACACTTGGGTTGTGATAATTACTTGGGTCAGGGCAATTAGAACCCGTTCCATTTTCAAAACAATAATCTGTTGTTGCCCCAACATACTGACCATTTATTTCTGTTCGGCTTGTACCAGTACCAAAAGTTTCATTAAGGAAATAAACATATGTTTGGTTTGCAACTGATCTCGAAATACATAAAGATGCTTCATACGAATCTGATAATCCATCATTATCATCATCTAAATCATAAATATCCGCAATACCATCACCATCTGTATCTGCATATAATTGCGCGCCATCACCTTCTATTAAAAATGAAAATACAGATTCATCTGGATCATCTGAATAAACACTTAATGTTGCAGAAAAACTATCTTCAGTACTAGGATCAAATCCTATAGTAAATGTAGTAGTTTCGCCTGGAGACAAAACTAAGTTTGATACATCTGGAAAACTTATTATAGAAAATTCAGAATCACCTGAAAGGCTAACAAAAGGTGCTGTTAATGTAAGGTCTAAAATACCATCATTTGTAATTTCGAAAATCTGAGAATATACGCCAGAACTAATATCTTTAACACCAAAATTAGTAAAGTTTGCTTCTGTAGTTGTTGTAGATCCATAAGCTATTGACTGTGAATTACCATATAATGCAATATCTTGTTCTGGTGTACTACTTCCTAAATTTATTAAATAGTCCTCTACTTCTCCATTAGTGTATCCAAAATCACAAGAATTAAAACTAGTATCCGACCCTCCTCTAACACCTACACGAAGTATTGAAAGAGCTTGATCTGTACCATTAGGAACAAAAATACTAATCGGAACATCTACCACCTTAGTACCTCCTACATTATTACTATCTTGAAACGTAAATAAAAATTGCTCTCCTGCATCTTCAAAATCATCATCTGTGTTTTCATTTAGATTAACCCATACAGCAACCGTATTTGTATTTGTATTCCAGCCATTAAGCGTTACACTTACTGTTCCTGTTAATGTTTCACCGATAGCGACATCCTCTGCAGGTACGCTTGTTGAGTAGTCTGTATAACCGCCAGTAGTTCCTGTCGATGCGTTATTAATAGCGCCAATGTTTATGTTTGAAATGTACATTACATTGTATGAGCCAATATTAGCCGGATCACAATATTCAGGCACTATTAATCCTGGCGAAGTTCCTCCACTAGTACCAGAACTAATGTTTAAGTTATAATCTTCAATTTCGCCAGATTTATAATTATAATTACAAGACGAATAACCTGCTTCTGTACCATCTCTTAAACCTATCCTTATACGAGAAAGTCCTGTTTGTGCATTTGAAGGTATGGCTATACTTACTGGTACTTCAACTACTTTTGTACCTCCTGTATTGTTAGAATCTTGAAAAGTAATTATATATTCTTCGCCAACATCTTCAAAATCCTCATCATCATTTACATTAAAGTTGGCCCATACCGCTAATGTATGAATATTAGTATTCCATCCATTGAGAACAACTTTGACGGTACCTGTCAATGTTTCACCAGCGTTAACATTTATATTTGAAGCGCTAGAATAATATCCATAACCTCCAGTAGTACCACTACTAGCATTATTCATTGTGCCAAGTGAAACTTCAGAAATGTAATAAATATTATAATTATTAATATTGGTTGGCGTACAATACTGACCAAACAATAAGGAAGAATAAACCAAAAGACTCAGAAACAAAAGAAAATTGTTTCTATTAACAGACAGAGTATAAGTTTTCATAAACCAATAGCATAAATTTAGATAGACTTGAGGGGGCAGTTATCTGTTGTTTTTACAATACAAGGATAGGATTTAAAAATGATTTTTAAAAAAAATCGCGGTCAAAAAACAATTTAATACGATAAAACGTTTTTATTTGCAAATAAATTCTTACAAATTAAACTAATTCATTAACCAAATCCTCAATCTTTGAAATAAATTTCACTTTAATAGACGAGGTTTTTAACGTTATCTTACAATATTTTGAAATAAAAATAACAGCAAATCCTAGTTTTTCTGCTTCCAATATTCTCTGTTCAACACGTTGTACTGGTCTAATCTCACCAGACAAGCCAACTTCTGCTGCAAAACAATAGTCGCTTTCTAAAGCGACATCTTCATTTGAGGATAAAATAGCCGCAACAACAGCCAAATCTATTGCAGGATCATCTACTGTGATGCCTCCTGTTATATTCAAAAATACATCTTTTGCGCCCAATCGGAAACCTGCGCGTTTCTCTAAAACCGCCAATAACATATTTAAGCGCTTTGCATTAAAACCTGTTGCAGATCGTTGTGGCGTACCATAAACCGCTGTACTTACCAAAGCTTGTACTTCAATCATTAAAGGTCTTAAACCTTCAATAGTTGCTGCCACTGCATTACCAGAAAGCTCGCCGTCTTTTTCCGAAATTAAAATCTCAGACGGATTAGAAACCTCTCGTAATCCTTTGCCATGCATTTCGTAAATACCAAGTTCATTAGTAGAGCCAAATCGGTTTTTATTAGCTCTTAAAATTCTGAATACATGATTTCGATCACCTTCAAACTGCAAAACAGTATCTACCATATGTTCTAAAATTTTTGGACCTGCAATATTCCCATCTTTTGTTATATGGCCAATTAATAGCACTGGTGTAGAGGTTTCTTTTGCGAATTTTATTAGCTCGGTTGTACACTCTTTTATTTGAGAAATGCTACCAGCAGATGATTCAATATAATCACTATGCAACGTTTGTATTGAATCTATTACAACAATATCTGGCTCTAAAGCTTCAATCTGTTTAAATATATTTTGAGTTTTGGTTTCTGTAAGAATGTAACAATTATTGCTATTAGGATTAATACGTTCCGCACGCATTCTTATCTGCTTCTGACTTTCTTCTCCAGAAACATAAAGTGTTTTATATTGTAATTTTAAGGCGATTTGAAGCAAAAGTGTACTTTTTCCAATACCTGGTTCGCCACCCAATAAGGTTAAAGATCCATTAACCATTCCGCCACCAAGAACACGGTTAAACTCACCATCCTCCATATCTAAACGCGCTTCTTGAGACGTATCAATTTCATTAATTAATAATGGTTTTGATACGCGTTTAGTTGTTGCTTTTGGTGTTTTCCAATCGCTTTTTTCTGGTTTCTGAATTACTTCTTCTGCAATGGTATTCCATTCTTTACAAGACATGCATTGCCCTTGCCATTTGGCATACTGACTTCCACAATTCTGACAAAAAAAAGTTGTTTTAACTTTAGCCATGTTCTAGTTTTATAAACCTAAATATTAGATTAGGATTATCAATTTTTAAAATAGCTAAATTAAAGAATTTCTTTCAACGACATGTTTGGGTCTATGTATATATTTATATCATAAGATTTAACTTTTTAAACCAACAAATATTAATTTAGTTAACATCTTTAAACCACGACATAATTGCTAAAATTTTTATTGTAGATAATTTTAACGGCAGATTAGACATTAAAAAATCCTTTGATTTCTTAAAAATATATTCGAAAAAGTAATCTGTTGAATTCTTATGCTTGTTACTTCTCTTCATCGTCTATCTCGTCTACCTTTTCTTCTATCTCTTCATCATCTGTATCTACTAATGATAAATTAAGTTCATCTATTTTAGAAAAAATAAAATCTCTATCTACATGGCTAACATCATTTAATGTTAAAGCTTCTTCATATAGTTTTTTAGCTTTCTTAGTTTTTCCTAATTTTTCTGCAGATTGTGCTAAGTAGAATGTACCCAATAAAGTCTCTGGATGCAATTTATTAGCTAAAAGCCCTAATTTAAATAAAGATTTGAAATCCTCTCTTTTCTCGGCAACTTTAGCTACTTTTTCTAACTCTTCCTCACTTATTTCCTTTGTAATACCAAATAGTTTTTCTATTCTCTTATATCTATTTACCAAATATTCATCTAAAGTTCCTTCATATGGCAGCACTTTTTCTTCCAATTCTTTTTCACGAAGCGGGTTATATATAGAAAAAATCTTATCAAATGATTTAGAAATTGCACCAGTTACAAGCGTGTAATGCGTTTCTCCATCAAAATCATCAAAATAATAAGTTAGATATTTGTTTTCTACCGTTTTTATTTGCTCATTGGTTGATAGTATATTTTGACGGATTTGTGGAATATCTTTTTCTGCAGTAGCCATGTAATAAAACACATCTGTCTTATAAAGTGCCAAACGTTTAGAAACAAAGTTTCTTAAAGACCCAACAAAATCCGGACTAATACATACGTAAGCCTGAAATTCTAAATCTTCTTTAAATAAATACGAGTTTATAAAATTACCCATAATATCATGGCCAACAGCCACTCTAAAGTTACTTGTGTTGTACTTATCATCTAAATACGGTAATAATTCGTCTGAAATAAACTCGTGAAATCTTATGCCAGACTCGGTAGGTAATCCTGTTTGCGGCTCATAATAACTATCATAAACACGCTCTTCACCTTGCATAATACCAACAACGATTGAGCTTGGCATATCATCAAAATGGGTCTGAAAATCTACCTGACCAGTTACGGGCTCAAATAAATAATCGGCATCAAAAACAATGATTAAAGGATACTTAATATCTGCTTCTGCATCATAATTTACAGGAAGCTTAATTTTTAGTTGACGTTTAGAATTTAATCTAGAAGACGAAATTTCTTCGTAAGATATTTGCGCATATGTTAACGAACAAATAAAACATGTAAATACTATTAAAATAGCTTTTCTCATAATTGAGTAGGTTTAGTTTTGGGACTCCAAACATAGTCAATTATCGTTAAATAGTCAATTTTTTTCGATGAAATGCACTTAATCGTTTAATGCTTCTTGAGTATCGTACATTTTTTCGAGCATAATTTCCTTATCAATAAATTGAGAAGGCTGTAATAATAAACCCGATTTATATTGAATTAAAGCTTTTCTATAATTCCCTTCTTTTTCATATAACATACCTGAATAATAGGCACTTAACATAGATTCAGGGAAAACTTTCTTCACTAATTTTGTTAACTTTTCTAAAGAATAGAAGTCATCTTTTTTATTACTTGCTGCTGCAATTGCTCTAATATCATTCTCAATAAGTTTTTTTTCAAAACCGTAAAAATATTCGATGTCTTGGTATTTTTTTATAAGGTAATCGTAAGGCGATTCCTCGTAAGTCAGTACTTTCTCCTTATATTCTCTGGCATTTATGGGTTTAAAAAGCCCAAAAATTTGGTTTAATGCTTTGGGAATTCCTTGTCCTACTAAGCCATAATGATTTGCATCATCAAAATCATCAAATTTATAAAGCACTTTTTCATTTTCTATAGAAGAAATTAATGAGTCGCTTTTAATTATTGAAGTCCTCAAGGCCTTTACATCAGCATCTCCAGTAGCCAAATAATAAAATGTTTCTTGATCTAAAATTTTTAATCGCTGATGTAACCTAGTAGTCATCTCTGGGGCAAAATCTGGACTTAATGCAATAAAAGCTCTAAATATTGGTTTATCCTTAAATAAGTAATAATTAATAAAATTTGCACTGAGATCGTGCCCAACTATAATTCTAAAATTAGATGCTTTATATTCTCCTTCAATGTATGGCAATAATTCTGAAGATATAAATTCATAAAAAGCCGCACTTTGTTCTTTAGGAAAATAAGTCTCCTCGTCATATAACAAATCATCTTCTCTAGAATCTCCTTGTTTTACGCCAACAACTATGCAATCTGGTATATCTTCCCAATAGGACTGATAATCTATATTACCAGCAATTGGCTCAAATAAGTAATCACCATCTAAAACAATAATTAATGGGTAATTACGCTTTTCTTCTGGGTTATAGTTTCTAGGTAACTGAATTTTTAACTCTCGATCAGCCCCTAGCTTATAAGAATTAAGAGTTTTATATATTGCTTGTGCATTCAAGTTTGTTGCAAAAAATAGCACTAAAAGAAGGAAATAAAAATTCTTCATGTTTGTTGTAAATAATTATAGCAATTTAATAAATATTTCTATACTGAGCTTTTCTTCCTATTATATACAGGTAAATATAGCAAGGATAAACCACCTACCACAATAATAACTAATGTTTGTGTAGACCACATTATCCAACCAAAAGCTCTACTTGGTTCTGTTGCCATACCAAACAAAGAAAAGGCAATTACCACTGCTTCTGGAAAAGAGCCTATACCACCATTTGTTGCGGCTATACTAAAACTAGCCAATATAAAACCAATAAGTACAGCGGCCAGTGAAATATTATGCAATTCCGGGAGGGCAAAAGTAGTGATGTAAAACATTAGCACATACATAACCCAAATAAAAATGGTATGGCCAATAAATGCCCATTTCTTTTTCATGTTAAAAATACTTAACACACCTTCTATTATCCCAGATAAAAACGATTTCACTTTTATTGCCAACTTTGAATTACTTTTTCTAAAAAACAGTAATAAAGCTATGGCTACAATAACCAGAACAATTCCACCTATTATTAACGTTAAAAAATTAAATTTTGATGAAAAGAACTCGTATATAAATTGAAATTCTAAAAAAAATGCAATAGCTACAATTAGAAATAACATAATTGTATCTGCAACACGTTCTGCAACAATACTACCAAAACCTTTATCAAAAGGGAGTTCTTCGTAGTTAGAAATAATGGTTGCTCTGGCAATTTCTCCAGCTCTTGGTATTGTTAAATTTATAAGATATGCCGAATACACAGACATAAAACTATTTAAAAACTTTGGTTTATAACCAAGTGGTTCTGCCATAAAAAGCCAACGATATGCTCTTGATGCATGACTCAGTAAACCAAGAAAAACACCAAGAATTATCCAACTATAATCAGCATCTCTAAAATACTTAATTAATAATGAAATTGAAATTTTAGATAAGGAATACCATACCAAACCAATACCTAAGAGAAGAGGTAAAACAACTTTTAGGATAGATTTAAGCTTACTCAACTTTCTAATTTAGAAGATTTGTAGCTTCATCAGGAAACACCAGTGATGGCTTAAATACTTTAGCGTCTTCAATATCCATAAACGCATAAGTAATTAAAATTAAGGTATCACCAATAGCAACTTTTCTTGCTGCTGCACCGTTTAGAGTTATTTCTCCACTTTTTCTAGGACCTGGTATACAATAGGTTTCTAAACGTTCTCCATTGTCATTATTAACAATCTGAACTTTTTCACCCTGAATAATATTTGCAGCATCCATTAAATCCTCATCAATAGTAATACTACCAATATAATTTAATGCAGCACCTGTAACCTTTACACGGTGAATTTTCGATTTTACTACTTGTATTTGCATATGGCAAAGATAATTAATTTAATGCGATATTATCAATAAGTCTTATATCGCCCGCATATACAGCCACAAAAGCTCTATATGATTTCTTTTTTGATTTTCTTTTTATAGGTTTCAGCGTAATTATATCAGCAATAATAAAGTATTCTAACTTTAATAGCGGCTGTTTACTAAATTGCTTTTCAACCCACTCTGTTACGTATTTAGCACTTTTTGTGCCAAACATTATTTTGGCATTTACTAATGTTTTATAAATAAATGGCGCCATTTCTCTTTGGGCTTTTGTTAACCTCGTATTTCTAGAACTCATTGCTAGACCGTCTGTAGCTCTATGTATAGGACAACCTATTACTTTAACTGGCAATTGGTACAGTTCTACAAGTTTTCTAATAATTTGTAATTGCTGAAAATCTTTTTCTCCAAAATAAGCTTTTGTTGGTTCTACAATTTCAAATAAACGTTTAACAATAGTACCAACACCATCAAAATGCCCATCTCTAAAAGCACCTTCCATTTCAAACTCTAAACCATCAAAACTAAATGAATTAGATCTAACATTTGTATTGTAAATATCCTCCACACTAGGCGCATAAACGATAATCCTATCTTTATTAACCGTTTTTAGCAAGGTCACATCTTTATCTAATGTCCTTGGGTATTTTATTAAATCCTCTTCATTATCAAATTGAGTTGGGTTTACAAAAATACTTACAACAACATAATCATTTTCATCTAGTGCTTTTTTTACCAAAGATAAATGCCCTTTATGGAGTGCTCCCATAGTTGGAACAAAGCCAATAGTACCAATATGAGCTCTTAGACTATTTAGATATTCTGATAAATCAGATTTATTTTCGAAATTTTTCACTACGACCACTAAAAATTAATGCGTGCAAACATAATATAATACTAGCAATCTGCCCAAAATTTTGTAATTTTGCATGTTTTTTACTCTCAATTTTCAAAAGCAGCAGATTTATGAAAGATAAACGAATATTATATGTGTCCTCTGAAGTCGTTCCATATTTACCAGAAACAGAGATTTCTTCAATGTCTTTTGAAGCACCTCGAATGGTAAACAAACAAGGAGGTCAGATAAGAATATTTATGCCTCGCTTTGGTAATATCAACGAAAGAAGACACCAATTACACGAAGTAATAAGGCTTTCTGGTATTAATTTAGTAATTAACGATTTGGATATGCCGTTAATTATTAAAGTAGCATCCATACCAAAAGAACGCATTCAAGTCTACTTCATTGACAATGAAGATTATTTTAAAAGGAAAGCAACTTTAACTGATGAAGATGGTAAATTGTTTTCAGATAATGATGAACGCGCCATTTTCTTTGCAAAAGGTGTAATAGAAACTGTTAAAAAATTAAACTGGGCTCCAGACATTATACACGTTAATGGCTGGTTAGCTTCGCTATTACCTTTATACTTAAAAGAGTTTTACAAAACAGAACCACTATTTACAGAAAGTAAAATTGTAACCTCTGTATACAATCAAAGTTTTGAAGGTACGTTAGATAATACTATGATAGATAAAGTTAATTTTGACGGTATTGATGCAGAAGCATCCAAATTATTAAAGGAACCAGACTATAATAACCTAATGAAAATTGCAATAGATAATTCTGATGCTATAATAAAGGGATCTAAAGAATTACCAGCAGAATTAGAATCTTATATAAACGATTTAACAAAACCAGTATTAGATTATTTTTCTATTGAAGAATTTGCAGATCCATACACCGATTTTTACACCAATACTGTACTTAACAGTTAATATATTTTATGAAAAAGAATAATTTTATCTTAAAGATAATATCGTTTGGCCTAATAATATTAGCATTTATAGCTTGTGATCATGATTTTTCTACCATTGAATCTGATGTTATAAATCCTGATAATGCTACAAGTTTTAGAATTGAATCTAACACTAATGAAATAATAACATACACTAAACCTATTAATCCCGTACAATCCAATGATTTTGGTTTAAATTTAAGCACCTTAGGAATTTACGATGATATTTATGGAAGAACTACGGCTAGTTTTGTAACCCAATTAACTCCAAGCACATTAGACCCAACATTTGGAGATAATGCTAGCATAGATTCTGTTGTTGTTACCATTCCATTTTACAGTACAGCATCAGATTTTGATGACGACGGTAATATCATTTATGAAATCGATTCCATCTTACCTAAATCTGAAAATTATGAAAACCTTAGATTAAGAATATTTGAAAACAACTATTTTATTAGAGATTTTGACCCAACTGGTGATTTTAACGATAATCAAATTTATTTTTCTAATAAAACAGCATCTACGTCTGAGGCTATTTCTAATTTAGAAGGTCATGAATTCGTTTTTTTAGATGAGCCTCAAACCTCTTATTATAATGGAACAAATAACGAAGTTACTATAAATAGTGACGTATTTATATTAGAAGAAGAAGATAACGAAGACGATGAAGACGATTTACCTCAGGTAATCGAAAGACAAGCTCCGGGTATTAGACTAAGACTTGACCCTACGTATTGGCAATCTAAAATTTTAGATATGGAAGATAACGCTGTTTTAAGTAGTCAAAATAATTTTGCGGAATATTTTAGAGGCTTATATTTTAAAGCAGAACCTAATAGTGCAAATGATGGTAGTTTTTTACTTCTAAACACTGGTAGTACCGATGCAAATGTTACAATCTACTATAAAAACATCACCACAACAACTGGAGACGATGGTGAAGAAGAAGAGACCATAAATACAGGTACTTATGTACTGAATTTTAGTCCAAATAAAATAAACTTTTTTGATAATGAATACCTACAACCAATAAATGAAGGTGATGCAGAATTGGGTGATAGTAAAATTTATTTAAAAGGTGGTGAAGGGGCAATAGCCGCAATAAAATTGTTCGAAGGCTTCTATGATGAAGATGCAGGCATTACCAATTTTGACCATTTTAGAAGTGAATTTGTAAACCTAGATCCTTCTGACGGAACTTTTGAAAGCTCCAAACGACTAATAAATGAAGCTAATCTTGTTTTTTATGTAGACCAAGTTTCCAACCCAGTTAACGAACCTAATCGCCTATTCTTGTATGACATAGATAATAATATACCGTTGGTAGATTATTATTTAGATGGCACCAATAATGGCTTACCTTCGTTTTCAAAGATAAACCATCTTGGACCATTAGAGCGTGAAGATGAAGACGACCCAACAAGTGCTGGAGTTAAATATAAATTTAGAATAACTGAACATATTAATAATTTATTAATTAGAGACTCTACAAATGTTGAGTTAGGTTTAGCCGTTTCGTTAAATGTGAATATAGAAGATTTATATACACAACGAAAAGTTCAAACCGATTCAGATATTGATTTTAAAGTACCCGCAAGTTCAACGGTTTCTCCAAGAGGAATTATTTTACATGGTAATAGTACCAGTGAAGAAAGTAAAAAAGTTTATTTAGAAATATATTACACTTGCATTAATGGTGAAAATTGTTGCCCAGAAGGTCAAGATTGTGATTAAACCAAATTAATAAAAATAACCTATGTGTGGAATTGTTGGATATATAGGCCATAGAGAGGCTTATCCCATTATTATAAAAGGACTTCAAAGACTAGAATACCGTGGCTATGATAGTGCTGGTATTGCTTTATACGATGGCGAATCTATTAAGCTTTCTAAAACCAAAGGAAAAGTTGCAGACCTTAAAGAAAAATTAGAAAATGAAATTTCTACATCTGGGACTTTAGGAATTGGCCATACGCGTTGGGCAACGCACGGAGTCCCTAACGATGTAAATTCTCATCCACATTACTCCAACTCTGGAGATTTAGTTATCATTCATAACGGTATTATTGAAAATTATGATTCATTAAAAAAAGAATTAATAAACCGTGGTTACACTTTCAAATCAGATACTGATACTGAAGTTTTAATTAATCTCATTGAAGACGTAAAGAAAAATGAAAACCTAAAACTTGGTAAAGCTGTACAAATAGCGCTAAACCAAGTTGTTGGTGCCTATGCTATTGCTGTTTTTGATAAAAATAAACCTAATGAAATTGTTGTCGCCAAATTAGGTAGCCCATTAGCTATTGGAATTGGTGAAGATGAATATTTTATTGCAAGTGACGCTTCTCCGTTTATAGAATTTACAAAAAATGCCATTTATTTAGAAGATGAACAAATGGCTATTCTTCGTAGAGGTAAAGACATAAAAATTAGAAAAATTAAGACTGATGCCTTAGTTGACCCTTACATGCAAGAGCTTCAACTTAATTTAGAGCAAATTGAAAAAGGTGGTTACGATCACTTTATGCTAAAAGAAATTTATGAACAACCAAGCGCCATTTTAGACACTTTTAGAGGTCGTCTATTAAGTAACGAGGCTGTAATTAAATTAGCTGGTGTTGAAGACAATATGAAAAAATTCTTAGCAGCAGATAGAATTATAGTCGTAGCTTGTGGAACCTCTTGGCACGCAGGACTAGTTGCTGAATATATTTTTGAAGATTTAGCAAGAATACCTGTTGAAGTAGAATATGCCTCAGAATTTAGATATAGAAATCCTGTAATAACTGAAAAAGATATTGTTATAGCAATCTCACAGTCTGGAGAAACAGCAGACACATTAGCCGCAATAAAATTAGCTAAATCTAAAGGCGCTTTTGTTTTTGGTGTTTGTAATGTTGTAGGTTCGTCAATTGCAAGAGAATCTGATGCAGGTGCTTATACCCATGCCGGACCAGAAATTGGTGTAGCATCTACTAAAGCATTTACCACACAAATAACCGTATTAACTTTAATGGCATTACGTTTAGCTAGAGCTAAAGGAACAATGTCTAGCTCAGAGTTTAGACATCACCTCATTGAGTTAGAAACTATACCTGGTAAGGTTGAAGAAGCGTTGCAATCAGATGCTTACGTTAAAACCGTTGCAGATATCTATAAAGATTCAAAAAACTGCTTGTATTTAGGACGTGGATTTAATTTCCCTGTTGCCTTAGAAGGTGCTTTAAAACTAAAAGAAATATCCTATATACATGCAGAAGGTTATCCTGCTGCAGAAATGAAACATGGACCAATAGCATTAATAGATGAGCAAATGCCAATTATTGTAATTGCTACTAAAAAAGGGCATTATGAAAAAGTGGTTAGTAACATTCAAGAAATAAAATCTAGAAAAGGTAGAATTATTGGTATAGTTACTAAAGGAGATGTTAGTGTTAAAGAATTAGCCGACCATGTGATTGAAGTACCAGAAACTATAGAATGTTTAACACCACTTCTTACTACAATACCATTACAACTATTATCTTACCATATTGCTGTAATGCTTAATAAAAATGTAGATCAACCAAGAAATTTAGCAAAATCAGTGACAGTAGAGTAACTGAAACTATACTTTAAGAGGTTTATTTAAACGTCTTAAGATTGTGAAATATGCAATTTTAAGGCGTTTATTTTTCAATATTTTGTTATGCACGCATACTTTTTTACAGATTTCTTACCAAATTACCATATATTTAATTAAATTGCTCGTCTAATAAATTAACTAATATTCGAAAATGAAGACAATCTTAAAGCTTTTCACAATGCTTTTTTGTGTGGTATCTTTTGCCCAAACCACAGTAAAAGGTAAAATTAATGACAATACTGGGCTTCCCTTACCTGGCGCAAATATTGTACTACTTGGTACAAGTACGGGCACAGTAACGGATTTTGATGGAAACTTTACTTTAACAGTATCTGAAGTCCCTCCTTTTTCAATTCAAATAAGTTATGCTGGATTCGAATCTCAAACAATAGAGATTACCAGTAACAATCAAACTCTTGAAATCACATTATCTGAAGGAAATGAACTAGATGAAGTAGTTATTTCAGCATCACGTACTCCAGAACGTATTTTTGAATCTCCGGTTACAGTAGAACGATTTGGTTTAAAAGAAATTAAAAATACTGCTTCCGCAGATTTCTATGCTGGATTAGAAAACCTTAAAGGTGTGGATGTTAATACAAGTAGTTTAACATTTAAATCGGTTAACACAAGAGGTTTCGCAACCACTGCTAATACACGCTTTATGCAATTAGTAGATGGTATGGATAATTCAACTCCAGCTCTAAACTTCCCAATAGGAAACTTAGTTGGTATGATTGAAACTGATGTTCAAAGTGTAGAATTACTTCCTGGAGCCTCTTCTGCACTTTATGGTGCAAATGCATTTAATGGTATTCTTTTTATGCAAAGTAAAAATCCATTTGATCACCAAGGTATTAGTGCTTTTGTTAAAAAAGGTATAACGTCTCAAAAGGCTGCTGGAGATAACGAGTATACGGATTTAGGTATACGAATGGCTTATAAATTTAGTGATAAATTTGCCGCTAAAGTTAACTTCGGCTACCTACACGGAACAGATTGGGCGGCTACAAGTGAGGTAGATAGCGATACGTTTGGAGGTACAAGAGCTACTAACCTAAACTATAATGGTATCAATGTTTATGGTGATGAAGTTTCTGCCAATTTAAATGATTTAGCAGGTGGAACCGGAATTGTACCAGATGTTTTTGTAAGTAGAACAGGTTATAATGAACGTGATTTAACAGAACATAAAGCCGAGAGCGTAAAAGCAGATTGGGGATTATATTTCCGACCTATTGATGGTAGTAATTTCGAAATACAATATGTTGGTAAAGTAGGTACTGGTACAACAATCTACCAAGGTACAAACCGATATAATATTGACGGTTTTTTTCAACAACAACATAAATTAGAAGTAAAAAATGATAATTACTTCTTAAGAGGTTATGTTGTAGCTGATAGAGCTGGTGACTCTTATGATATGGTATTCACTGGTATCAATATTAACAGATCTTGGAAAAGTGATGAAGAATGGTTTGGAGATTACATCAACACCTATGTAGCTGCAACCCTTGGTGGTGGTGCTACAGATGAACAAGCGCATGCCGCAGCAAGAGCAGCAGCAGAAACTGGACGATTTGAGCCAGGTTCTGAAGAATTTAATAATGCTTTTGATAGAATTATTAAAGATCCAGATTTAGCCACTGGTTCAAAATTTCAAGATCAATCTAAATATTACCATGCAGATGGTAACTACAACTTTAGTCATCTAATCGATTTTGCAGATATTCAAGTTGGAGGTTCATTTAGACAATACGATCTTAATTCATTAGGATCAATTTATACAGATTTCGATGGTCCAATTAAATACAACGAATACGGTTTTTACACCCAACTTCAAAAGAATGTAGAATTAAACGATATGATGGCTTTAAAAGTTACAGCTTCTGCTCGTTATGACAAATCAGAATTTTTTGATGGATTTGTTTCTCCTAGATTATCGTTAGGTTTAACACTAAATGAAAACCATAACATAAGAGCCTCTGCCCAAACAGGGTTTAGAAATCCTACCACTCAAGATTTATTTATAGGATTAGATGCAGGTAGAGCAATTTTAGTTGGTAGTGCTCCAGATAATTTAGATCGTTATTCTAGAGATTACACCGGAAACGATGGTAATACGTATACACAAACAGGTGCTGCAGCATATAATAATTCTTATTCAGCAACTTCGGTTCAAGAATTGTCAGAAACTGGTGACCCTACGGTATTAGAAATTGCTAATCCAGATTTAGTTTCACCTGAAAAAGTAACATCTTTTGAAGTTGGTTATAGAGGTAAATTTAATAAGCTAACTGTTGATTTTAGTACTTATTACAACAAATATCAAGATTTCATTTCTTCAGAAGTAGTTATAGCACCATTATACGGTTCTGTAACCGACGGAACAGCAATTGCTGCGATTGCAAATAGTGATTTTGTAACGTATAGTACATATACCAACTCAGATGTAGATGTTAATTCTTATGGTGCATCTTTAGGGTTATCAACAAAAATATTCGGAGATTTTGATCTAGGAGGTAGTTACACATTTACTAAGCAAGATTTCGATCAAGCTGCAAATCCTAATTTTGAAACATACTTTAATACACCTGAGCATAAGTTTAAAGCGCATTTTGGTAATACAGAATTATTCAAAAACTTTGGATTTAATGTTGCCTATAAATTTAGTGATGACTATTTCTGGGAAGCAACTTTTGGTGATGGTATTGTACCAGAATTCCACACATTTGATGCACAGGTTAATTACAAAATTCCAAAGTTAAAATCTATAGTAAAAATAGGTGGTACTAACATTGGTGGACAAGAATACTTCACTGTATTTGGATCTGGTTACATAGGATCAATGTACTACGTGTCTTGGACAATTAATAACTTATAAAATTAGCATAATGAAAAATATAAAATATATATTATTATCAGCTGTCCTTTTAGGGTTTACAGCATGTAATGATGAAGCAGATTTCGAAGATCAATTAGATAATCCTACAGAAGAAGTTATTTATCCAGAACTAACAGCTGGTTCGGCAGATTTCTCAACATATATTGCTGTAGGTGCATCTTTTTCTGGAGGCTTTACAGATAACGCATTGTTTATTGCAGGTCAAGAAAGTTCATTTCCAAATTTATTATCACAAAAATTTGCGTTAGTAGGTGGCGGTGATTTTACACAACCTTTAATGAATGATAATATTGGAGGATTTGTTTTAGGTACAACAGTAGTATCTGATCCAAGATTATACTTTGATGGAAGCGGTCCTGCAACCCTTCCTGCAACACCAACAACACAAGTTACTGATGTATTAACAGGTAATTTTAATAATTATGGAATTCCTGGTGCTAAAAGTTTTCATCTCGGTATTGCAGGATACGGTACATTAAATCCATATTTCGGAAGAATGGCATCCTCAGCTGCCGCAACAGTTTTAGGAGATGCAGTAGCCCAAAACCCAACATTTTTTACCCTTTCGGAAATTGGAGGAAATGACGTGTTAGGTTATGCAACTTCAGGAGGAATTGGAGTTGACCAAACAGGAAATTTAGACCCTTCAACTTATGGAAGTTATGATATTACAGACCCTAATGTATTTGCTGCGTCATTTAGTGCAAGTGTAGATGCATTAACAGCTAATGGTGCAAAAGGAGTTATTGCAAATCTACCTTATATTACATCTTTAGCTCATTTTACAACGGTACCATACAATCCTTTGGATCCAACAGACGACGCCTTTGGCCCACAAATACCATTATTAAATTCAATTTTTGGTGCTTTAAATCCAATTTTTAATGCTGTAGATTCTAGTAGAGCTATTGTATTCTCTGAAACTGCTGCAAGTCCTGTTGTTATAAAAGACGAAACTCTTACAGATATTTCTTCAATAATTACAGAAACTTTAGTTGCTAGCCCTACGTTTCCTGCTTTTATTGCACAATTTGGATTACCGGCAGAAGCCGCACCACTAGTTGCTAGTTTATTAGGTAATAGTTACGGACAATCAAGGCAAGCTACTGAAGATGATTTATTTGTTTTACCTAGTAGTTCTGTAATAGGCACTGTAAATGAAGATTATGCTAGCGCTTTAGAATTACAAGGTTTACCAACAGCTCTTGCTGCTCAGTTTGCAACGGAAGGTATTACGCTTCCTTTAGAAGATAAATGGGTATTAATTCCAAGCGAACAATTAGCAATACAAACAGCAACAGATGCTTACAATACTACAATTGAAGCAATAGCTGCAACTAAAGGCTTAGCTTTGGTAGATTTTAAATCTATTTTACAGCAAGCATCAACCACTGGTTTTCAATCAGGTAACTTTATTCTAACTACAGACCTAGTTACAGGAGGATTAATTAGTTTAGATGGTGTACATTTAACATCTAGAGGTTATGCTTTAATGGCAAATGAAATGATGAAAGCTATAGATTTAACTTATGGTTCTAATTTTGAAGCATCAGGTAATTTAATTGATGCTGGTGAATATCCTACAAATTACCCACCAACATTACAGTAAATTCAAATTAAATATATTTATAAAAACGCTCTCCTATTGGGAGCGTTTTCTATGTTTAAAAAAGCAAAAAAATTGATGTGGTATTTAAATTAAAACTCATATCTTTGCAGCGCAAAAAACGCATGCACTCTACTAGATGGAGTTAACTGTTTTTTCACATTTAAACTATTGCAAAACAAAAACATATAAGTAATGTCAAAAGTTACAGGTAAAGTTGCACAAATCGTAGGTCCAGTTATCGATGTAGAATTCGCTGCTGGTTCAGAGCTTCCAAAGATTTATGATTCGTTAGAAATTAACAACCAAGATGGTTCAAAATTAGTATTAGAAGTACAATCTCACATTGGTGAAGATACTGTACGTACTATTGCTATGGATTCTTCAGATGGTTTAAGTAGAGGAACAGAAGTTCATTCAACTGGTGCTCCAATTCAAATGCCAATTGGTGATGATGTTTACGGACGTCTTTTTAATGTAATTGGTGATGCCATTGATGGATTAGGTGATTTACCTAAAGCTGGTGAAGCAGGTTTACCTATTCACAGACAAGCGCCTAAATTTGAGGATTTATCAACATCTACTGAAGTTTTATTTACTGGTATTAAAGTAATCGATTTAATTGAGCCATACGCAAAAGGTGGTAAAATTGGTTTATTTGGTGGTGCTGGTGTTGGTAAAACAGTATTAATTCAAGAGTTGATTAACAATATTGCAAAAGGTCACGGTGGACTTTCTGTATTTGCAGGTGTTGGTGAAAGAACACGTGAAGGAAACGATTTATTGCGTGAAATGTTAGAGTCAGGAATTATCAAATATGGTGATGATTTTATGCATTCTATGGAAGAAGGTGGATGGGATCTACAAAAGGTTGATAAATCAGCTATGAAAGATTCTAAAGCAACTTTTGTATTCGGACAAATGAATGAGCCTCCTGGAGCTCGTGCTCGTGTGGCACTTTCAGGATTAACTATAGCAGAATATTTCCGTGATGGTGCTGGTGAAGGGCAAGGTAAAGATGTATTATTTTTCGTAGATAATATCTTCCGTTTTACACAAGCTGGTTCTGAGGTGTCTGCATTATTAGGTCGTATGCCTTCTGCGGTAGGTTACCAACCAACATTAGCAACAGAAATGGGTGCAATGCAAGAGCGTATTACATCAACAAAAAGAGGGTCTATTACATCTGTACAAGCGGTTTACGTACCTGCGGATGATTTAACGGATCCTGCTCCAGCAACAACGTTTGCGCACTTAGATGCAACAACAGTATTATCTCGTAAAATTGCAGAGCTTGGTATTTATCCTGCTGTAGACCCATTAGATTCTACATCTCGTATTTTAACTGCAGATATCTTAGGAGATGATCACTATAACTGTGCGCAAAGAGTAAAAGAGTTATTACAACGTTATAAAGAATTACAAGATATTATTGCCATCTTAGGTATGGAAGAATTATCTGAAGAAGATAAATTAGCCGTAGGTAGAGCAAGACGTGTACAACGTTTCTTATCACAGCCTTTCCATGTAGCTGAGCAATTTACAGGTATTCCTGGTGTATTAGTAGACATTAAAGAAACGATTAAAGGGTTTAACCAAATTATGGATGGTGAATTAGATCACTTACCAGAAGCGGCATTTAACCTTAAAGGTTCTATTGAAGAAGCTATTGAAGCAGGAGAGAAAATGCTTGCCGAAGCTTAAGCCAAAGCAAGAGCTGAACTTATTTCAGTATTCTCAAAAGAACCAGAATAAAAATTAAAAAGACCCTGAACTAAATTCAGGGTAGTAAAACAAGTTTTACTATGTATTTAGAAATTGTATCACCAGAAGCTACATTATTTAGCGGAGAAGTTACTTCAGTAACAGTTCCTGGTGTAAATGGTGAGTTTGAAATGTTAACTAACCACGCGCCTATTGTCTCTATTCTTAAGGAAGGACATGTAAAAGTTGCTGGTTCTATTACTCTTGAAAAAGAGGTTGAAGAAAAGTTCACTAAATCTGATAAAGGCGTTTGGTTAGCTATCAATTCTGGAACACTTGAAATGAAAGATAATAAGCTAATTATTTTAGCCGATTAATTCAATCAGTATATAAATTATAAAAGCGCGAAATACATATTTCGCGCTTTTTTATGTTTAATTCGGTAATTTCCGCAAATCATTAGTCTTTGTTCTAATAGCAAAGCGGTCTTATTTGAAATTATCTACATCTGCTTCACAGCCTCTAACTCTACTTTCAACTCCTGAAACAACATCATAATGCTACTTAACTTCAATTCCTTTTCATCATACTCTTGAGTGTTGATGCAGCAGGTAAACTCCCAAATTTCTAATATATTTTCACGCTTAACCAAATACGGTTGATATGCTTTATTATCTGAACTCAATAACAAATTCGTAGTATCACCTTCAGGTATATAAACCCGTTTATAAACTAAACCATCATCTTTGGTTAGTACAATATATGTACGTCCGCTTTTAACATCTGTAATATCATCTACAAACTTCGCTACTATAAACGATCCATCTTTTACAGGCAGCATAGAATCGCCTTTAATAGGAAATGCTCTGTGTGTACCTGTTGGTAAAAATGGTAATTTAATTTTTTGAAGTTGCTCTATATACTCTGGGTCATCATAACCAGATAAATAACCTGCAGAGGCCTTTGCTGGTATAATTTCAATTAAATCTTCATTGTTTTCGCTAACCGTTACCGGAAACAACACACGCTTATTTCCTACTTCTATAAACGAGGTATCTTTTGCTTTACGCAAATCGTTTTTTACCAAAATATCAATAGGAATATCAAAAAAATTAGATAAGTCTATTAAACGGTCTATTGGTGGCTCAGAACGCCCTTCTTCGTAAGAACCCACAACGGAGCGTGTCCAATTAAGTTCGTCTGCAAAACGCTCTTGAGACAGCTTTCTAAGCGCGCGTAAATGTTTTATGTTGGCCTGAATGGGTTTCATTTATAATTTTATTTTTATTAATCATTTTTTTTAAGTGCCATACTAACAGTGCAAGCCCCTACAATTCATATTCTCTTCTACCTTCATCAATCACTAATCTCTAATCACTATTCACTATTCACTATTCACTATTCACTATTTTAAATATTACTACAAATATAAGCAACAAAAACTACATATAGTAGCTAATTTTACAATCTAGCTTTTTTTATTATGTATTTAAATTGTCACACTTATTTTAGTCTTCGTTATGGCACCATAAAACCAGAACAATTACTCGCTATTGCTTCAGAAAATGGCGTACAAACCCTTGCATTAACAGATATTAACAGCACATCGGCTTGCTTAGATGTGATGCGTTTATCTAAAAAATACAAAATAAAATCGGTCCTTGGTGTAGATTTTAGAAACCGCGCCAAACAACAGTTTATTCTTATTGCTAAAAACAATAATGGCTTTCACAGTATCAATAACTACCTCTCAAAATTTCTTCATAATTCAGACTTACAAATTCCTGAACGACCAGATGAAGCGATACAAGATAGTTTCGTGATTTATCCGTATCAATCCGGAAAAGATTTCGAATTAAAACCAAATGAGTTTTTAGGTATTACACCTCAAAATCTTAATCGGCTTAAATTTTCAAAATGGAATCAATTCAAACATAAACTTGTGGTTTTAAAAACGGTTTCCTTTCAAAATAAAAAAGGATTTAACACGCATCGTTTGTTACGTGCTATTGATAATAATACACTGTTGAGTAAACTACCAAAGTCTGAAGAAGGCAGCGAAAACGACGTGATGTTACCTTACAATGAATTGTGTGAAACTTATGCCGAATTCCCAAAACTAATTAGTAATACCGAACAACTGTTACAACGCTGTAAAACCGATTTTAATTTTGAAAACGTAGCGCCTAAAAACCAAAAGTGCCTCACAGACAATGAAACTTCAGATTACCAACTGTTAAAACAATTGACTTACGATGGCATTCCCTATCGTTATGGCACTGATGTAGAACAAAAAGTGTACGACCGCATTGAAAAAGAACTTAACATTATAAAACAACAAAACTTTGTGTCTTATTTTCTAATCAATTGGAAAATCTTAAAATACGCACGCAGCAAAGATTATTACTATGTTGGTCGTGGTAGTGGTGCCAATAGTATTATTGCGTATTTATTACGGATTACAGATGTAGACCCAATTGAGCTCGACTTATATTTTGAGCGTTTTATTAATTTATTTCGCCAGAATCCACCCGATTTTGACCTCGATTTTTCTTGGCGCGATAGAGATGATATTACCAATTATATTTTCAAAACCTTTAAACATACAGCGCTTATTGCGGTTTATAATACCTTTAAATTTAAGGCTTCTGTACGCGAATTAGGGAAAGTTTTTGGCTTACCAAAGGCAGAAATGGACAAATTAACCCGAGGAAAATATAAGCTTAACCAACTCGATAAACTCTCGCAATTGGTTATTAAATACGCAACCTACATTCAAGGGTTTCCTAATTATTTAGGGATTCATGCTGGTGGTATTTTAATTTCAGAACAACCTATTCATTACTATTGCGCCACATTTATGCCACCAAAAGGATTTGCTACCACACAATTTGATATGGTAGTTGCCGAAGATATTGGCTTGTATAAATTCGATATTTTAAGTCAGCGTGGCTTAGGAAAAATAAAGGAAGCTGTAGAAATTATTGATGCCAATTATACGGAACAACCACCTATTGACATCCATGATATTAAAGGGTTTAAAAAAGACGAACGCATAAAAGATTTACTCAGAAACGCTAAAGCCATTGGTTGTTTTTATGTAGAATCGCCAGCTATGCGTATGCTCTTAAAAAAATTGCAAGTCGATAATTATTTGGGCTTGGTTGCTGCGAGTTCTATCATTAGACCTGGTGTAGCCAAAAGTGGTATGATGCGCGAATATATTCTGCGTTATCGTTATCCCGAAAAACGAAAAGAAGCACATCCTGTTTTGCAGAAAATTATGCCAGAAACTTACGGAATTATGGTGTACCAAGAAGATGTGATAAAAGTAGCACACCTTTTTGGCGGATTAGATTTAGGCGAATCTGACATGTTGCGTCGTGGTATGTCTGGAAAATTCCGCTCACGAGATGAGTTTTTAAAAGTGAAGCAAAAATTCTTCGACAATTGTATAAAAGATGGGAAGCCTGAAGCCTTAGTGGCAGACGTTTGGCGACAAATAGAAAGTTTTGCAGGTTATGCGTTTGCCAAAGGGCATTCTGCTTCTTATGCTGTAGAAAGCTACCAAAGTTTGTTTTTAAAAGCCTATTATCCGTTGGAATACATGACGGCGACCATCAATAATTTTGGCGGATTTTACAGTACAGAACTCTACGTCCACGAAGCAAGAATGCACAATGCAACCATTGAAGCACCATGTATTAATCGTTCGTTTAACCAAGCTATTATAAAAGGAACAACCATTTATTTAGGCTTTATGTTTTTGCAGTCTCTAGAATCTAAAACCATCCATCGTATACTTAATGAACGTGAAAAAAACGGGACGTTTCAGTCCTTAGATGATTTTATTGAGCGTGTACCCATTTCTATTGAGCAGATATCTATTTTAATAAAAATCAACGCCTTTAGATTTACAAATATCAATAAACGCGAATTGCTCTGGGAAGCCCATTTAAAGATTAGTAAAACCGTAATTCAAGACGACGTCATTACACTATTTAAAACCCAACGAATTAACTATAATACACCAGAATTGCCAAGTACAGACCTTGAAAACGCTTTCGATTCTATTGAATTACTCGGTTTTTCACTTTGTAATCCTTTCTTTTTACTAGAAAAACCTTCGATTAGTAACTTAAGAGCCAAACACCTTATAAAGCTTGAAAATAAGTTGATTATTATTGAAGGCTATTTAATAACCACAAAAAACACTAAAACAGCCAATGGAAAAATAATGCATTTTGGAACCTTTTTGGATCGCGATGGCGATTTTTTAGACACCGTTCACTTTCCGCCTATTGCAGCCAAATATCCGTTTAGAGGTAAAGGAATTTATAGCATTATAGGTAAAGTAATGGTTGAGTTTGATTGTGTAACAATTGAAGTTTCAAAAATGGAACGCTTAGCCATTATTGAAGACCCTCGTTATGCAGTAAAATCTTTAAATCCTACGTTTCAGAATAAACGAAGTTTTACCGATTTAAAAAGAGCCATCAGTTAAATAATTTTAAAAAACAGTATTTCGTCACTTCGAGTGAATTTGTGAGGCACGAGCAAATTTGTATCGAGAAGCTTTCATTAATTATAAGGTTCTCGATACAACCATTTTTTCCGCTTTAGCTACAAAAATGACCATTCGAACTGACGTGAACCACGAATTGTTAGTTGGATTTTACACCCCTAAAGAGCTTCGCTCGGTATCTTCAACAAAAGCATTCGCTTTTATTTCGATAATCCTCAAGGGGACAGTCTCACTGTTGCAAATAAAAAAATCTAAAAGATTTTTTTTATTAATTGTCCCCTTGAGGGGACTTTAGGGGTGTTTCTAAACCTCGCATAAAACCCAAATTAAAAAATGAACAAAAACCGCAGCATCGTACATATGGATTTAGACACTTTTTTTGTGTCTTGCGAAAGACATATAGATAGTAGTCTTAACGGCAAACCTATACTTATTGGTGGCACAAGCGACAGAGGTGTGGTGGCTTCTTGTAGCTATGAAGCCCGAAAATTCGGCATTCATTCTGCCATGCCAATGCGTATGGCAAGACAATTGTGTCCGGAAGCGATTGTGCTTAGAGGCAACTCTGGTATTTACACCAAATTTTCCAACATGGTTACTGATGTTATAAAAGAGAGTGTGCCACTTTACGAAAAAACATCAATAGATGAGTTTTACATAGACCTTACCGGAATGGATAAATTCTTTGGTTGCCATAAACTAGCTTCAGAACTGCGTCAAAAAATTATTAAAGAAACAGGTTTACCGATTTCTTTTGGCTTATCGCTTAATAAAACGGTATCTAAAATTGCCACAGGCGAAGCCAAACCTAATAATGAAATACGCATTCTCTCTGGTACCGAAAAACCCTTTTTAGCACCACTTTCGGTTAAAAAAATTCCGATGGTTGGTAATGTTACATATAAAGCCTTGTGCGATTTGGGTGTAAAACGCATACAAACCATACAAGATATGCCCATGGAATTGATGCATAAAGTATTGGGCAAAAACGGACTTGTGATTTGGAAAAAAGCCAATGGTATAGACAATTCGCCAGTAGTGCAGTATCACGAGCGTAAATCTATTTCTACGGAACGTACGTTTAATCAAGATACTACAGATGTTGCGAAGCTGAAAGGGATGGTTATTGCTATGGCAGAGAATTTAGCCTATCAATTACGACGAGGCAATAAATTAACAGCTTGTGTGATGTTTAAGATTCGGTATTCCGATTTTCAAACGTACACGCAACAACAACGGATTCCTTATAGTGCCATGGACCACACTATAATTCCTGTGGTATTAGATTTATTCAAAAAACTATACCATCGTAGGCTTTTAGTACGACTGATTGGTGTAAAATTTAGTCATTTGGTAGAGGGTGGACACCAAATAAATTTATTTGAAGACAACGAAATGCGCCTTAACCTCAGCAATGCTATGGACAAAATACGCGAACGTTATGGCGACAGAGCTGTAATGAGTGCTGCCGGTATGGACGCCAAAACCATTAGCCGTTTTAATCCGTTTAATGGCGAGCCACCACCTTTGTTAGCAAATCGACGACGTTGATTATTAGCGTTAGACCTGTAAGATTTTGAAAACCTGACAAGTCTTTTTTTATATATTTGAGAACATGAAACCCAACATCATCATTTCAGAAAGTCCAAGACCTATTTGGCAAATTCCTATTGCTGCATTATTCTTTTCTATTGCCACACTAATCTTACTTTTTGCATTATACAACATAGAATTTAATGAAAAGGGATTCATAAAATTTATATATGGCATTGAACCAAGTATATATTTAGTATCCATTGGCATTGCATTTACCTTAACAAAAAGCATTCATATAGATATTGAAAATTCAAGATTTAGACCTACATACAATATAGGTCCTTTAAAATTTGGTTCTTGGCAAACCATAAAAATTATCAATATGTTTCTGTTTTTCATCAACCCACAATTGGTGGCGAATATATTTTTGAAGTCAATCTTTGGTACGACAACAATAAACATTTTGAACTCTACGAAGAACACGATTATAAAGAAGCCTTTCTCATCGGTTTTGACCTTTCAGAACAATTAAACATAGATTTATTAGATGCCACAGAACCCAATAACTTTAAATGGGTTGATAAAGACAACTGGAAAACCACGATGGCTAAAGGCTCAATCGAGTAATTCATTTTTAGACCTACAAGCTTAGAGACTGAAACAAGTTCAACACTAAGGAAAACTACTAGACATTTCAAATGCAAGAAACATTCGTTACCATAGCAAAATTTCCCTATTCTACAGAAGCTCAAATTGCCAAAGGTCGCTTAGAAGCCGATGGTATAGACGTTTTTCTTAGAGATAATTTAACCATAGACACAGACCCTTTGGTTAGCCAAGCCATTGGTGGTGTAAAACTAAAAGTATTGGCTAAAGATGAAGAAAAAGCGAGAGCTATTTTACAATCCATTAAAGCCTATTCTGTAAATGATGATGGCAATCCTATTGTTTGCCCAAACTGTAAAGGCAAACATATTGAAATGTACACCACCATCACTAATTTAAAATCTTTACTGTCTTTTCTAATTGGTTTTATTACCGGAACCTTACCTTTTAGCACACGTTATCAATACAAATGTGAAGATTGTAATACTGAATTTCCTATTAAAAATTAAGCGTCGTAGTGTAAGCTTGTTTTAGTTTTTTTATAACAATCTCGAGTTCTTCTTCATTTAAATGACCAAAACCTAAACGAATGGCACAGGTATTTTTATCTTGATACAAAATAGTTTTTGGCAGAAATAAATCTAATTTTTCGGCTTCTTCGGCTAATTTAACTAAGGATATAGTTTCTGTAAATTGTAACCATAACGCTAATCCACCTGAAGGTTTTTCCCAAGTAATAATTTCATCAAAATGTACCTTCAAAAAACGACATAAGCAATCGAGACGTTGTTTGTAAGTGACAATATTCTTTTTCTTTAATCGGTATATTTCGCCTTCAGAAATTAATTCGGCTAGCATTTGTTCTTGTATTAAATCGCCTTGCTTATCTAATAATTGCAAATAGTTTTTAGCTTCTGTAATTAAATTTTCTGGTGCTACCACAAAACCTGTATGAAAACTTGGAAATAATGACTGTCCTAACTTACCCAAATAAATAACCATACCACTAACGTCTGCACTCGCCATAGGTAACATGGCTGAACCTGTAAACTGAAAATCGTAATCGTAATCATCTTCAATAATGGCAAAGCCATAGACTTTTGCGAGTTGCAATAATTCTAATCGTCGGTTGGCACTGAGTGTTACTGTTGTTGGATAATCTCTATTGGCACAAATGTATAAACAGCGAATGCTTCCGGCTAAAAAATGAGTTTTTATGTAATCAACATCTAAGCCTTTGTCATCTACCGGAATCGTTCTAATGGTAGCACCTGCTTGCTGAAAAATCATATTTGCCGCATAATTACTCAACTGTCCAACTAAGACCAAATCATTTTGCTTAATGATGAGTCTAGATACAATATATAAGCTCATTTCTGTGCTACGTGTATTCAATAAATTGTTAGGTTTTATATGAAATCCACGTGTTGCGTTTAGATAATTACAGAGTTGTAGGCTAAAAACAGAAGGGATTAGCGCACTCGTTCTATTCCACTTATTAATAAGTGGTTTGCGTTTCATGGCTGCACTATACCATCTAGAAAATTGATACACAGGATGTAATCTCAAATCGGGTTTACCATCACTAATAGTATATTTTGCTTCAGTTTCTTCTGAGGTAGATGATAAATGAAACGATTGCTGAAACGGAAAACCAGCAACTTTTGGATACGCATATGCTTTATGAATATGCTGTGTTGCTGCTTTAATTTTGGTGTCTAACACTTCCGGAATTAAAACAAATGTACCTTTATTAGCTACAATATCTACCCAACCTTGTGATGCCAATTCATCATAAACCGCAACTGCAGTATTTCTATGCACCTTTAATAACTGACTTAATACACGTGTTCCTGGTAATTGAGTCCCTTTTTCTAAATAGCCACGTTGTATAGCATTTATCACTTTCTGTGCTACTTGCATATAAACAGGTTGCACTTTAGTTTTATCGAAAGTTACAAGCTGACTTAATATATCAATAACCGGACTATTCATTGTTTTAAAACTGGACTAGTTTAATCGTCCGGAAAGTTACGACTTTTGCATTATAAAATTAAATGATGCAACAATGTGTATTGCAAAACATATAGAGATGAAAAAATTAATCTTACTTTTTATAGTTTTAGCTTTTAATGCCTTTCAGTTAAACGCACAAAACGAGCAACCAGAAATTAAAACGGATTCTTTAAGTGAAGTTGTAGTAACCTCTACACGTATAGACTTACCATTCAAAGAAAATTCTAGAACAATTAATCTTATTACTGCAACTGATATTAAAAATAGCTCTGCAACCAACGTGGCAGATTTACTACAACAAGTAGCTGGTGTAGATATTAGAAGACGTGGCACAGGCGGAAGTCAGGCCGATTTATTTATTAGAGGTGGTGGTTTTGACCAAACACTTCTATTAATTGATGGTATAAAAATGGACGATGCACAAACTGGTCATCATACCATGAATGCGGCTTTACCTCTAGAAGTTATTGAGCGTATTGAAATTATTAAAGGGCCTGCTGCTAGAGTATTTGGGCAAAATGCTTTTAATGGTGCTATTAATATTGTTACAAAATCTAAGGTAAACAATGCTGTTTCTGTAAATGTTGAAGCGGGTTCTTTTGGTCAGCTTAACGGTTCGGTAACAGTTGGTTCTAATTTAGAAAACTCAACACATATTTTTCATGCTGGGAAAATGACGTCAGAAGGCTATCGGTATAATACAGATTACGACAATTCTAACTATTTCTTAAAGAGTGTGTTTAACAAAAAAGCACAACCTATTGAAATGATAGCAACGTTTTTTGAAAAGAATTTTGGTGCTGAAAATTTCTACACACCATCTAGTTGGGGTTTTAATGAATATGAAGAAACACAAAATAGTTTAATTGCTTTAACAACTAAATTTAAATCTGAAAGACTAAAAATTCAACCGCGTGTCTACTGGAAACGTAATCAAGATATGTTCTTACTACAACGTGACGATCCTAATTTTTTTAGAAACTTCCATATTTCTAATAAAATTGGTGCAGAAGCTAATGCATCCTACACATCTGAATTAGGCGAGACTGGTTTTGGTGTTGATATGTCTAAAGTATACTTACGAAGCAATAACTTAGGTAATCGTAATCGTTTTATGGCAACCGTTTTCTTAGAACATAGATTTGAACTTGCAGATAACCGATTAGACATTACACCTGGTGTGGCAATGACGTATTATTCCGATTTTAAATTTAATGCCTTTCCTGGTTTAGACATTGGTTATGATATTACTAATAACTTAAAAGCCTACGGAAATGTGGGTTACACCTACAGAATACCAACTTACACTGATTTGTATTATAATGGTGGCGGAAGTATTGGAAATCCTGATTTAGAACCAGAAGAAGCCTTAGCGCAAGAAGTAGGACTAAAATATATAACACCAAAATTCTCAGTAACCTTAGCGGCTTTTAACAGAGATGCAAAGAATCTAATTGATTATATAAGGCAAAATACAGATGAAGAATCCTTTACAGCAACAAATATTGCCGAAGTCAACACTAAAGGATTTGAATTTGATGCCGCTTATAATTTTAAGTTGAATAACTTCAACCAAACTTTAGCCATTGGTTATAGCTTTTTAGAAGATGATATTTTAGACCAAAACCCAGAATTATCGCGTTACTCACTAAATACCTTAAAACATCATTTTACAACACGATTAAGTACAAAATTATTTAAAAACATCAGTCAGAATATTGTTTACAAATACGCCGAACGTACCACAGGACAAACTTACAACGTTTGGGATGCGTCTCTTGTAATGGCATTAAAACAAGTGGAATTATCAATAACAGCAAGCAACATTTTTGATGCGGATTATATTGAATCTGGTTTTACACCAATGCCACCAAGTAATGTGTTGTTTGGCTTGCGATATACGTTTAAATAATTAATGTCATTCTAATTTATATTGCCATTACTACTCTTTTTGTCATTCCTGCGTAGGCAGGAATCCACAATTATATAATACAGCATAAACAATTCCTATAATTCTAACAACGAGTAATTATATAAAAGTAATATCACATACATAATTAAGGATAAGCAGTAGATTCCTGCCTGCGCAGGAATGACAGACAGAAAATAATCTGCTCTTTTTCAAAACTTAAAAACAATTTATATCTTTATTCAAATCAAAACTTTTTTAACCCTAAAAAAGAGATAAACGCTCAAGTTAAAAAAGACTCATCTAAAATGCATCAATAATAATATGCATAAAAACGTACATCAATATTACCTGTACATACTATCCAACAAATATAATGGCACTTTGTATATTGGTGTTACCAATGATTTAGAACGCAGAATGTTTGAGCACAAAAACAAGTTAATCGAAGGTTTTACTAAAAAATATGGTTTAAATAGATTAATATATTTTGAAACCTACCAGTATGTTAATGATGCCATTAAGAGAGAAAAGAATATGAAAAAATGGAAACGTCAATGGAAAATAAATCTTATTGAAGAAGAAAATCCTATCTGGAAAGATTTATCTAAAGACTGGACTTGTTTTCAACAATAAAACAGGCATTTATCGCAGAGAATTTCAGTTTGCATTCAAGTAGTCATGACTACAATTTTTGTCATTACTGCGTAGGCAGGAATCCACAATTATATAATACAGCATAAACAATTCCTATAATTCTAACAACGAGTAATTATATAAAAGTAATATCACATACATAATTAAGGATAAGCAGTAGACTCCTGCCTGCGCAGGAATGACAAAGCACTGGAATGACAAATAGAGCGCCTTATAAATTGTATATGGTCACTTTAGAAGTAATGTCAACTCAACTTGGCAAACATATTCTTCAAAATGTCTTTGCAGGAATGACAAACTGATTCTAAAAAATATTTCTCAAAAAAACTGTAACAAAATTCATTCATCTGCTACTTATATCTTGAAAGTGGTTAAGATTTAATCTTTTATGAAGCTTCAAAAGCATTAAAACAACCACACTACAAATAACCATCATATACATTTTACATTCCTAATATTGGATAAATACGTATCCAATACAAGATTTACAAATAACCAGGACATTCTGTGTCTTTTTTGGTGGGCTTTTTGTGACTAATTTACTTTCAAAATAATAGGCCTAAAAACGTATTATGGTTGTATCTTTATTAACTCAAATTAAACCCTAGAATTATGGCAGACTGGTTTTCAAATTTAGAATTACTTTCCAAAATATATTGGTTAACAGCTATCATTGGTTCTCTTGTCTTTACTGTGGTTATGATTATGGCGTTTACAGGAGGCGATGCTGATGATATTGATGCAGATATAGAAGCTGGCTTTCAGTTTATTTCCTTTAAAAACCTCGTTGGCTTTTTTACCATTTTTGGTTGGAGCGGCATTGCCTGTATAGATGCTGGCCTTTCTACACCATTAACCATTATAGTTTCCACAATTTGTGGTCTATTAATGATGGTCATTATGGCAACACTCTTCTACTTTATTAGTAAACTAACTGATAGTGGTACTTTAAATTATAAAAATGCTATTGATGCGGTTGGTGAAGTGTATTTAACCATTGGGGCAGACCGTTCTAAAATGGGAAAAGTAAGTGTTAGTGTACAAGGTACCATGAGAGAATTAGATGCTTTAACCGATGCTTTAACACCATTAAAAACAGGAACCATAATTAAAGTCGTTGATGTGACCTCTAACGGTATTTTGATAGTTGACCAAACACGCAAACCAATTGAGCCTTCAATAGCACAACCTGAACCTTTATTGAGCGGAAACACTCAAAAGAAAATATCTAACTAATAACACAAACCTTCAAATTTAAAAACTATGACATTACTAACCATTCAAGAAAATTTTAACGTAGGCAGCTTAGGTGTGCCAATGCTTGCCATTTTTGTGGTCTTATTTATTGTACTGACTTTAATTATTTTAATAAAACGCTACAAACGTTGTCCATCGGATCGGATTTTAGTAGTCTACGGAAAAGTTGGAGGCGGCCAATCGGCTAAATGTATACATGGTGGAGCTGCCTTTATTATTCCTGTGATTCAAGATTATGAATTTTTAGATTTAACACCTATTTCTATTGAGGTTAACTTAATTAATGCCTTATCTAAACAAAACATCCGTGTTAATGTGCCTTCTCGTTTTACCATTGGTGTTTCTACAGAACCAGGTGTAATGCAAAATGCTGCAGAACGTTTATTAGGTTTAGGCGCACAAGATGTTCAAGAATTAGCGAAAGAAATTATTTTTGGTCAATTACGTTTGGTAGTGGCTTCTATGGATATTGAAGAAATTAACAACGATCGCGATAAGTTTTTAACTAACATCTCGCAATCGGTTGAAACAGAATTAAAGAAAGTTGGTTTAAAACTCATCAACGTAAACATTACAGATATCGTTGACGAGTCTGGTTATATTGAAGCCCTTGGTAAGGAAGCTGCAGCACATGCTATTAACGCAGCACGTAAATCGGTTGCAGAAAAAACTAGAGATGGTTCTATTGGTGAGGCTAATGCCAAACAAGACGAGCGTACACAAGTCGCTGCAGCTAATGCACAAGCTGTAGAAGGAGAAAATACTGCTAAAATTTCCGTAGCAAATTCAGATTCGTTACGTCGTCAAAGAGAAGCAGAAGCAGAACGTGTAGCAATAGCTGCAGAGAAAGTACAGGCTGCAAAAGCCTTAGAGGAGTCTTATGCGGCAGAGCAAGAAGCCGAAACAGCCAGAGCAGATCGTGAGCGTTCTTCGCAAATGGCAGATATTATTGTACCTGCTGAAATTGATAAACAAAAGGCTGAAATTGATGCTGAAGCAGAAGCTGAGCGTATTAGACGTAAAGCCAAAGGTGAAGCCGATGCGATATTATTTAAAGCACAGGCCGAAGCACAAGGGCAGTTTGAAATCTTAACCAAACAAGCAGCTGGTATGGAGCAGATTGTAAAAGCAGCTGGTAACAATAGTAGAGATGCAGTATTATTATTAATTGCAGATAAATTACCAGAACTAGTACAAGCACAAGCCGAAGCCATTAAGAATATTAAAATCGATAAAGTAACTGTTTGGGATGGTGGTTCTGGTAGCGAAGACGGCAAATCATCTACGGCTAATTTCTTATCTGGTATGTACAAATCAGTACCTCCTTTACAAGATATGTTTAATATGGCTGGTATGGATTTACCAGAGTATTTAAAAGGAAAAGACAAAAAAGAGATTGAAGCTGAAGATGCTAAAATTGAAAAATCTTAAGACCTACTAAAACTCATAAAAGTCCATTTTTAACAGAATGGACTTTTTTTTAACCTTAAATATCAACTATGAACATATTTAAATTTAAACGAAAAAATTTACTGTGGCAGCTGATTTTGGGCTTTGTTGCTCTAATTGTTGGTCTTATTACCTTATTTGATGATATTAAAGGCTTAGTTCCACTTTTTACAGGTATCTATTTACTAATACAAGATGGTGTTGAACTAAATTTTAAACAAAACACTTATAGACGCACAAAATCTTTTTTTGGCTTATCGTTTGGCAAATGGCAACCGCTTCCAGACATAGACTATGTATCTGTTTTTAAAACCACAGAAACTACAACCGTTTGGGCTGCAAGTGCTAGTGCTAATGTCTCTAGTGCTATTGTTAAAGTAAATTTGTTTTATAATACCAATCAGAAAATAGAGATTTACGATACAAAAGACGTAGACGAAGCCTTTACAAAAGCTAAACAAATTGCTTCAGTTTTACAAATAGATGTGTTAGATGCCACATCTAGAGAGACCAAATGGTTATAATTAAAATCAAAACCTATGTTGTTTATTATAATCTTGTTTATTGTTTTAGGGGCATTGATTAAGTACGGTAAAATGTACTTTTTAATAGCTAGTTATAATACCATGTCTACTGAAAAAAAAGAGAACTATGATATAGAAGGCATTGCCACTGTATTCAGAAATGCCATGTTTGGTATGGCTGTAATTATGCTTATAGGTTTAGCTTTAAGTTATGGATTAGACAAGCCTAAACTAGAAGAGTATTTCTTTTTTGGTGCCTTAATGATTGGTATTCCTTATTTACTAATCGTTTCAAATTCTGATAAATTTAAATTAGATAACTAGGTTCTTTAACTTGAAATCATAATAAGCTTCCTACAATTTTAACACTTGAAAAAGGACATTTATTTTCATTTCTTTAAATTTGAAGCTAAATTCATTTAATTTTTGAAACACAATCTTACAGCAATTCCTCGTGTAAAAACAATCACGAAGGACGACTTTTTAAACCTCTATTTTAAACCACAAAAACCTGTGGTTATAGAACATGCTATAACAGATTGGCCTGCGTACACTAAGTGGAATTTAGATTATATAAAAGATATTGCAGGCGATATTACGGTGCCACTTTACGACGACAGACCTGTAGATTATAAAGATGGTTTTAACCAAGCGCATGCCGAAATGAAAATGAGCGATTATGTAGATTTACTGCAGCGTGAACCTACCAAATATCGCATCTTCCTTTGGAATATCTTAAAAGAAGTGCCACAATTACAAAAGGACTTTAGCTACCCAGATTTTGGACTTCGGTTAATGAAAACATTACCAATGTTGTTTTTTGGTGGTACAGATTCGCACACCTTTATGCATTACGATATAGATTTGGCTAACATTTTTCATTTTCATTTTAACGGTAAAAAAGAATGTATTTTATTTGATCAAAAACAAACTAAATACCTTTATAAGGTGCCACATGCTTTAATTACTAGAGAAGATATAGATTTTAATAATCCGGATCTAGAAAAGTGGCCTGCATTAAAAAAAGCTAAAGGTTGGGTCTGCCAACTCAATCATGGTGATGTTTTATACATGCCAGAAGGTTATTGGCATTACATGAGGTATATAACACCTGGTTTTTCTATGAGCTTACGTGCTATTGCTAGAAATCCTAAAAACTTAGGCAAAGCCATTTATAATATTGTAATAATGCGCCATTTTGATAATCTTATGCGACGCCTAAAAGGGCAAAAATGGATTGATTATAAAAACGAAAAAGCCATTACAAACACCAAGTCTTTAGACGAATAATCTCACGTAGATTAGAATTCTATTTGTATATTTGCCCTGATTTATTAAAATAAAAAAAATGAAAAATATTGTATTAATTGTCGCTTTATTAGCATTTAGTTTTGGTAATGCACAGGCCTTTGTAGGTGAAGGCGATCAAAAATTTCAAGTTGGTGCTAATATTCAAGATTATGCTACTGGGATTAATGTTAGTTTTGATCATGGTTTAGGAGAAAACATCTCTGTTGGTGTATCGTCTTCTTATGCTTTAGGTGGTTCTAGCTGGATTGAAAATTTAGATTTTGAAGACCGTTTTGATTTAAAAGCACGTTTTAACGCTAACTTAGGTAACGTTATTAATGTAGACGAAAACTTTGACTTTTATCCAGGTTTAAACCTAAGTCTTAAAAATTTTGGTGGACACGTAGGTGCTCGTTATTTCTTTTCACCAGGTTTTGGTCTGTACACAGAAGCTAACTTTCCGCTTGCCAAATACGATAAAGATTCTATAGATATACACAACCAATTTACTTTGAATCTTGGTATGACGTTTAATTTGTAAAAACGTACACAACACACATAAAAAAAGCCTTTTTGTATGATCAAAAAGGCTTTTTTATTTTAAATGTTCGTTGAGTTTTTCATAAATTAAATGCGACTCCCAACCTCTATACAGCAAGTAATCTGCCACCTTTTTCTTCTTTTTATACATATCCTTTTCCTTTACTTGGTGTATACGTTTCACCGTTAAATCGTCTAAAGTTTGGTAATAGTCCTCTAAGTCTATTTCTTTTAAAGCCACATCAATACTGTACTTAGAAATCTCTCTCTGTTTTAACTCTCTTACCAAACGGTTTCTTCCCCATTTTTTAATATTGAATTTTCCACGCACAAAAGCCTTAGCAAAACGTTCTTCGTTTAAAAAATTATGCTCTATTAAATGCACCAAAACAACATCTATAGCTTCTGGTATCATGCGCATTGCCTTCAGTTTTGTTTTCACTTCTTTATGGCAACGCTCTTGGTAAGCACAATAACGCTCTAACTTTCGTTTGGCCTCTTCTACTGTATACGTTTTTTGTACATCCATGGTTTCAAAAATACAATAGAATACATATTTAAAAGTATTTTTTTATGAGATACTAAGCAACATCTTAACAATTGAAAATTTCTAATTTTTAGACAAAATTTACAGAACATCGATACTTTGTGTTCTTTACAGATAAAAGTCCCAAAAACAAGACCTAATTATTAATAAATACTTAACTTTCAAGTTGCTGACTTACAATGATTATAACGTAAAATTGTAAGCAATTAATTCATTTTTATTATCCCTTATGATTAAAAACTACTTTTTAACGCTAGTATTACTTTGTTTTGCTTTTAGTTTAGGTTATGGGCAAATTGCGACAATAGATTTTGAAAATAATTTAACTGGTTATTCACACACACCTTCTCAAGCTCCTTCAGTTGATCCTGGAGATCAATATTTTCATAGAGCAATACCTAGTGATGGAACAATTTATGAAAGTGGAGGGCCTTACACCAATGTCACTGGTAGTTGGTTATTTGTTGGTTCCAATCCAAATACAATAAATTCAAATACACCAGGAATTTTAACATTAGATCCAATAAATATTTCTGGTTATACAGATTTAGAGTTGAATATTGATTTTGGAGCTGTACCGAACGATTGGGACCCAACTGATGAGCTATATGTAGAATACAGATATGACAACACTGGTGTTTGGACTACTTTGTATAGTTTTACTAGCTCTGTAACCAATGACCCTTTAGAACTTTTTGGTAATGCTACAGGAGGCAATAATACGGCCAATGGTACTGTATTAACATATGCCTTGCAAACAATAACTTCAGACAATTTCACTGGTTCTGGTACAAATATAAACATCAGAATTGTTTCTGATTCAGATGCTAATTATGAGGCATTTGGCTTAGATAATATTGTTTTAAATGGTACAACTACTTCTCCTTGTACATCACCAACAGCTCAACCAACAAGTTTAGTTTTAAATAACATAACGAGTTCATCAATTGACGGTTCTTTCACAGCATCTTCAGCAGACAGTTACTTAGTTGTAGCAAGTACATCTGCAACATTGGGAGCAAATCCTGTAGATGGAACAACTTATACAATTGGCGATACTTTAGGAAGTGGAACGGTTGTACAAAGTTCTACAGCAACTACATTTTCTGCTACTGGTTTAACACAAAACACCCAATATTACTTTTTTGTATTTGCCTATAATGGTTCTGGTTGTTCTGGTGGTCCATTGTATTATACAACAAATCCTTTAACTGGAGATGATACTACTTTAACAGGTCCTTGTCTTTCTGACAATTTCGATTCAGGTTATGGTAATTGGACAGGAGGCTCAGGTACATACAATAATGGTACAGCTGGAAACACAGGCAATGGCATTGGATTCAACACAAATAATGATGATATTATTACTTCCATAGCAATTACTGACCCAACGTCTTTAAGTTTTATAGCGCGCGCATCAGGTGGAACATCTAATTACACTATAAATTTTGAATATGCTACAACACCAACAGGACCATGGACAACTGTATCTTCAATAGTTGCTAATGGATCAAATACTGGTGATATTACAACAACTGCAAATACATTTAACATCAATTTAAACTTAATTGGTGATTATTATATTAGAATTCTGCAATCACCTAGATCTGGTGGTTCGTTTTACCTAGATGATGTTGAAATTTTCTGTGGAGCTTCCACTCCTGAACCAGAATTACAATTGGTAGATGACACCTCAAACAACCAAAACTGTGGATACACTATTGATTTTGGAAATGTAGCCAGTGATGGTAGTACTGCTGATTTAACATTTAACATTGATAACATTGGATCATTAGATTTAAACATAAGTTCTTTAGGCATTACTGGCGATTATACAATTGTATCGCCTGCTACTCCGTTTACAATTGCAGCAGGAAGTTCGGAAACTGTAACAGTTCGCTTTGCGCCTTCTTCAGATGCTACTTTAACTGGTGTGCTTACTATTAATAGTGACGACGCAGATGAAGCAACTTGTGAAGTTAACTTAACAGGTGTTGGTTTTACGCCATCACCAGAAATAGACGTTGAAAGAGATACAACGTTTGCATCAATTGCAAACGGAAGTGCTGCAAATACTGGTAACAATACTATTTTTGCTGCAACGGAAATTGGAACTGCCACACCAGCTTTAAAATCATATTACATTAGAAACGAAGGATCTGCAGATTTAAATGTAACTAGCATTTCTTCGTCTAATACAGCTGAATTTTCAATTTCAACCAATCCTGCACCTATAACTTTAATTCCTGGAGATTTTGTACAATTTGATATAGAATTCTCACCAATTAATTCTGGCACAAGAACTGGAACAATAATAATTGTAAGTGATGATAGTGATGAAAACCCATACACGTTTGGTGTACAAGGTGAGGGTGTTTGTGCTGCAAGTAGTTTAACTTTTTCTCCAGCTTCAGGACCCGTAGGCACTATAGTAAATGTAAGTGCAAGTAATAGTAATTTTGGTGCATCTACAACAGCTACTATAAATGGCATAGCAGCGACAGTTACAGTTATTTCAATTTCAGAATTAGAAGTTACTATTCCTGCTGGCGCAACAACAGGTAATCTAGAAATTAATGACGATTTGGGTTGTCCAAGTTCAGAATTATTCACTGTTATTGATCAATTAATATCATCATGTGAAGGAAACTCGGGTACTACGCCTTCAGATTTATTTATAAGTGAAATTACAGATCATGGTACAGGATCACATTCTTACGTAGAAATTTATAATGGTACAGGCGCAAGTGTAGATTTAACCGATTATGAAATTCGTATTCATAACAATGGAAATGGTACAGCAACCAATACCATTCCTTTAATAGGAACACTTGTAAATAATGAGGTTTTTGTACTGGCTTTTGGTAGTGGAGATTCTACAACTAACTACGCTACTCACGGGTACGACCTAGAAGATAATGCAACTGGTATTAATGATAACGATAACATTCGTTTATATTACGCACCAACTAATACTTTGGTAGATTTATGGGGAGATACTACAGGTACTGTATTTACCATTTCATCTGATGATTACACATACAGACGTAAAAATACAGGTATAACAGCACCTAGCACTACTTGGAATGATACAGATTGGGATAGTTTTACACCTGTTGATTATAGCGATATCGGTTTTTATGACTTTTCTACAGGTACACCACCAACAGTAACATTACAACCTGTATCAACACCTTTTGACTGTACGTTTTCAGCTAGTTATACCGTTGCTGGTACAGAGGGTTATGATGGTACAAGTCCTGCAGATACGCAAGAGTTAGCTTACCAATGGTTTTACAATGCACCAGGTACGTCAACTTGGACAGAAATCTTAGCAGGTGATACCGATTACGCTGGTCAGCAATCGGCTACACTTACTATAGCAGATACTTCTACGTTTAACGGCTACCAATATTACTGTCAATTAAGAGAAGATACTGCCACGTGCTTTACAGCCTCTAATGCTGTAAAATTAGAAGCATTATCGTCTATTTGGGATGGTTCAAATTGGTCTACACCACCAAGTATAGACAGAGCAATAATTATAGATGGTGATTATGATACTGCAACTTACGCTAGTTTTAGTGGTTGTAGTTTAATTGTTAACGCTGGCTATGAATTACAAATTTCTAACGGAACCTATATTGAGATTGAAAATGATATCACTGCAGATGGTGATATTACTGTATTTACCGCTGGTGCTGTAGTACAAAATAATGATTTGGCTACTGTAACCGCTAATGGTACTATTACAGTGCAAAAGGAAACCAGCATAATTAGTACGCCATACCAATATACGTATTGGAGTTCTCCTGTGGTTGGTGAAACTGTAGAGAATGTATTCTCAACAGTACCAGTATCTAGACGTTTTGTGTTTAATGCTGCAAATTTTGTAGATGAACTAATTGAAAATGCTAACACCAATACGTTTACACCTGGCCAAGATGATATAGATGATGATGGTAACGATTGGCAAATTGCTTCTGGCACAATGCTTCCTGGTGTTGGTTATGCAGCTACAGCAAGTACATTAGGATTTTTACCAGCTAACCAACAGTTTCCATTTGTAGGTGCCTTTAACAATGGTGTAATTACACCTACTGTAGAACATGTAACAGGTAGTGTATATTCAGATTGGAATTTTATTGGAAATCCTTACCCAAGTGCTATTGATACTAATGCATTTTTTAGTGTGAATTCTGGTACTGTAGACACTATTTATTTATGGAGCCATGCTACACCAGAAAACATTAATGCTTCTGGTAATGAAGGTGCCAATTTCTCTGCTTCAGATTATGCTGTAATTTCAGGAAGTGGTGTAAATGTTGCTGGTGGATCTGGTGTAATACCTAATGATTTTGTACCATCTGGACAAGGGTTCTTTATTGAAACTTTAGATACATCGCCAATTACCTTTAACAATTCTATGCGAGCAATTACTAATAATGATCAATTCTTTAGAAGTGAAACCACTGAAACGAGTAGAAAAGTATTATGGTTAAACTTAAGCTCAGACAATGGTGTTGCTAAACAAATTGCAGTTGCCCATTTAGATGGCGCTACAGATGCCAACGACGGCTCTTTTTATGATGTTACAGAGAATAAATCTTCTGCCTTAGCGGCAACCATCTATTCTACTATTTTTGATAGTGCAGATGAGCAATTTGTAATACAAGGTAAAAATAGTAGCAGTTTAGACCTTAATGAAATTATTCCACTTGGCTTTAAAACGAGTATTGATGTAGAAACTATTTACACCATTTCAATAGCACAATTTGAAGGTGATTTTTACACTAATAACCCTATTTACATTAAAGACAACTTACTAAATACAACCCACGATTTAAAAATTGCTGATTACAATTTTACATCAGAAACAGGTGTATTTAATAACCGTTTTGAAATTGTATTTACAACACAAGCCCTTTCTATAGAAGATATTACTTTAGATGCTAATAGTATATCTATTGTTGAAGTAAACGATAATAATGTGCAGTTTAAATTAAATTCTAAAGAGTTAAGTATGACTAATATTGAGATACTTGATGTTTTAGGACGACGCATTTATAATTTACAAGCCAATAGTACAACAGAAGTCTATAACCTGTCTAAATTAAGCCAAGCTGCTTACATTGCTAAGATTACTTTATCTAACGGACAAGTTATTAGTAAGAAGGCGGTAAAAAGGAAATAACAACAAAGTTCTTAACGAAAATAAATAATACTTTCTTGATACTTATATTGAGAAAGTATTTTTTTTTAACACCCAATATCACTGTTATACAATGAAAAAACTTATACAACTTACCTGCATAATTGGTTTAATTTTTACATCCTCTTGTTCTTCAACAAAAAACATAAACAATTCTGAAAAAGAAGAGATAACGACTTCTAAAAATATTGATAACACAGCACGCGATGGTAGTTCTTTTGAAAAAGCAATTATTGTAAAAAGTATTAAAGAAGAATACGTCTATGTAAAAAAGAACTGCATTAATTGCACTATGCTAGGACAAGCCTTAGCTTATAATGATAAGAAACCTTTTGATATCCTTAGATTAAAAAATGCAGAAGGTAAGGAAGTATCCTATTATTTTGATATCTCTTTATTTTTTGGAAAGGGTTTTTAAACACATTTCAAAAAAAAATTACAAGGTGTACTTTAAAGCTATAATTAAATTTCTACCAGGCGCAGATATGCCAGAAGAATATGGCCTGTAAAGTTGGTCGGTTATATTTTCTAAACTTGCTGTAAGCGTCCAATTTTCATTGTGCTTATATTGCGTTCTTAAATTAAGCGTGTACCAAGATGGCACATAAGGATTACCGTTACTGTCCTTAGCGTAAATATAATCTTTTTCAACTTCAGATGGTGCCAATTGACTATTAGAAAACTCATTATTATAAACGAGAAAAGTATCTATTAAGAACTTGTTTTTCTTCCACTTTAAATGTGTTTTTCCAAAATATGGCGCCACGTGTCTTGTTGGCTCTTCAACACCTTCATTATCTTCAGTGCCACCAATAATATTGTATTGCGAGCGTAATTGTAAATGTTTAGAAAAATTGATTTCCATACCAACTTCAAACCCATAAATCCAAGCTTTAGACGCATTTTGCATGGCTTGTACTGTGCTTAATTCGTCATTGTACATAATTTCGGTTTCGCCATTAAGCTCAAAATCTCTTCGTATTAAAGCATTATCTAAAAAGGTATAATAAGTCGCTAAATCAAAGATTACTTTATCATCAAAATTCAACTTTAAACCTAATTCACCACTATAAGCATATTCTGCTTTTAAATCTTTATTTGGTACAACAACAGCACCAGGTTCAGAATCAAACACCTTACCAATATCGTCTATATTTGGTGCTCTAAAGGCGGTAGATGCGTTTAATTTCCATTGTATCATCTTGCTTGGAGACCATGTAATACCTGCAGTACCTGTTAATGCACCAGTGTTTACTTCTGCATCATCAAAAGGTAAATTTAAATACGCATTATTTTCTGTAAAGTCAGCCTTAGCTATCACTTGGTTGTAACGTAAGCCAGACTGAAACACAAAGGTTTTATTTAGCTTATATTTTAAACTGGTATATGCTGCAAAAGATTGCCAAGTAGCATCATTAGGATAACGTGTTACCGTTGCTGTATTGGTGTTGGTTTCTATATTTTGTTCTTCACCATAAGAACCCACTAAATTATACAGATATTCTGCACCATAAAATAAAGAGATTTTACTATTAAATCGTTTTTCTAAATCTACATTAAGCGAAATAGCATCTACATTTTCTTCTCTTACATCTCTAATTACAGATTGATAATCTCGATCTCTCCTACTCTCTTTAAAATTTTGATACGCTAATGTGGTTTGTATCTTATTGTAAAAGCTAGAACGGCTACTTAGTTTGGTTAATTGAAAATTACCCATAAACCATTGTTGTGGTCCGTAACTCCATTCGGCTGAGCGTAAATGATCATCTTTGTAACGCAACAACCTATCGTATCTTGAATAATCTGATGTCGTAGAATAATACACACCTAAATCAAAATCAACATTATCTGAAGGTTCATATCTAACTTTCTGCATTAGATTAATTTGATTGTAACCTGTAGGATTTTGAACTTGTGGATCCGAATTGGCAACTATAATATCTTCACCATTTTGTTGATCTACGTATTCTAATCTTAAATAATCATCTGGGCCATGACTTCCCATTCTTAAATCTCCAAAATCTGTATAAGAAACACTGGTTAAAAACGCCCACTTTTTATAACCAAGGTTAACATCAAAATGGCCAGTTTTTTCATTACTAGCTGTGGCAAAACGTGTCATTGCATTTGCACTTAAGTATAATTGTTTTTTAAAAGACAATTGCGGTTTTTTGGTATAAAAACTCATTACACCACCAATAGCATCACTTCCGTAAACCACAGAGCCAGCACCAAGCGTAACTTCTGTATGATGAATAGCTAAGGGATCTATTGAAATTACATTTTGAAGGTTTCCTCCTCTAAAAATGGCATTATTCATACGTACACCATCTACAGTAATTAATAATCTATTGGTAGAAAACCCTCTAATCATTGGGCTTCCTCCACCTAATTGACTTTTCTGAACATAAATATTACCTGTATTCTCTAGTAAATCTGCACTTGTTTGAGGATTTGAGATTGTTATATCATTGGCATTTATACTTACTATAGTTTGGGGAATTTCGCGCTTATTTTGCTCAAATTTTGAGGCAGAAATTACAATTTGCTTTAAAAATTCCACCTTTGGTTTAAGATAAATCGTATCCTTAAGTTTTCGTATTTCAGATTTTTTGAGAGCTCGTTTTTCGTATAAAAAATTCTTAAAAATAAGGGTTTCTTTATCCTTAAAACTATCTAACGAAGCTTGTCCGTTAATATCTGTAATCAACGTTTTACTTTTATTAGCATTGTAAATAGACACCCCAAGAATAGGTGTATTAGAGTCTTCCTCCAAAACAGTAACGGTTTGCCCAATTGCCATTTGTAGTAGAAAAAAAGAAATGATAGTAAATAGGAAATTTGTCTTCACACTTAAATTCAATATCAATAAAAAATCCTTTTTGGTAACAGCTTAATGAAACACGTCGTTAAGCACTTGTAATGATTTTGGTTTTTTAAAACTGTCCAAATGTAATTCAAAATAATACAACAACATATTCAAAAACTCTTGTCTTTGCATCGCCGTAATTTTTAATGTTTTTAAAGTATCAAAATTTATGCCCAATAACCGTTTTAACAGTGTTAAATTTACACCAGAAACAGAGTAAATTCCGTTATTAGTAGCTTCAAAAATTCCCGATTCTAAATTAAAATAACCGTATTCATTCTCTAAATTTTCTGGCTGAAAACCCAAGTAACGTGTTAATTTTAAAAGAAATAATAAATGAAAATTTGTAAACTGGTCCTCATTATCTAAGTATTGAAGGGCTACAGATATAAACTCGAATAAGCCTTCGTTCTTTTCTTCCTCTTTTAAAACATTTGAAAGAATTTCGGCCAAAAACAAAACAATAGAACTTTTGTAAATGTTAGTATGAAGACTTTTATAAATGTAATTAAATTTAACTTCCTTTATATAATGAAGCGTTTGATTGGGTTTATAAGACTCTTCTATTTGAAGCTGAGATAAAGCTTGGTAATAAACCGTTTTAGATAAGCCTTTTTTAGATTTTAAAACACCTTTGAGCAGATAACTTACCACACCACGTTGCTCTGTGTAACATTTAACAATAAGATCGTACTCTCTGTATTTTAATTTTGAAAGTACAATACTGTTGTTTTTTGAAAGCATCTTTTATCTAACTATTAATACTTTAAGCACCTTTGTTTCAAACGAATCTAAATCTGAAATCAGTATTAAATATACGCCTGTTCTTACCACATTATTAGCTAGGTTTTTACCATTCCAAACGGCAGTACCACCATCAATAGCAAAATTATAACTGGTATTAGACGATCTTAAATTAATATTAGATTGTGCCTCTGCTACTAAATTACCTTCAATATCGGTTATTTTTACATTAACATTATCTGTAAGTCCGCTTACTTTTACACCTTTAGTAATATCATTAAGATCACTAAAACCAAGTATTTGATATTCTGGTCTTACAGGATTTGGATACACAAAGGCATCGTCTAACGTATCTTTAGTATCAGAACCACCAGCTTTAAAAGACAGCAATCCTTTGTCTGTAGCAATATAAACAATGCCATTATCTGAGTCTAAACTTAAATCGTTTACCGAATTTGATGGTAATGGCGAATTATCTTGCGTAAATTGATAGATTGTAGTTTGCCCATCAGATGTTACATAAAACACACCTGCATCTGAGGTGCTTATCCATTTATTGTTAGAACCATCAACTTCTATATCTGTAATAACTTGTCCTTCTAAAAGCTCTTTAGCAATACCATCTTCTAAAATAATAATTTTACTTAAAGATGGGCTAGTATCCTCATAAAAACCAGTTGTATTGTACAATACTCGTAAGCCATCTGTTGTACCTACCCAGAGTTGGCTATTATTGTCTATAGCTAAACTTACAAACCTGGTAAAAGGATCAATAGTGGCATCTGATGTATTGATATTTCTTAAAGGACTGTTTGAAATGCTTTCGTTATACGCTAGTAAACCATTATCGTATGAGCCAATCCATTTTGTACCATTGTTGTCTATTTCAATATCAAAAAAACCATCCTCATCATCTGGATCTTCAATTAAACTAGAAAAACTGTAACTCTGCCAATTACCTGTTGTAGGATTATAGGATTTTAAAGGACTTTCTATTCTACTTGATACTGACCAAAGTAAGCCATCGCTATCAAATTTTGTAGCAGTAATCCTAACACTTTCAGCACCTAAGGGTTCTAAACCACTATTATTTTGGTTATAAAGTTCAGTGGGTACAAAATCATTTAATTCTAACAACCCACTATGAGGAGCACTTATAAAAACCTGCCGAGTATTAAATGGATTTATTGAAATTTCTGATAAATTCTTAGCTTCAAAAATGCTATCGTAAGGAATACTAATCCATTCTTCATTTCTGTAATAGCTGAGTCCTCGACTTCTTAACGGAAACGGGTTTGTTGTATTTGAATAATCACCAAAGGTTGCATAAACAATTTCTGAATCTGAATTTAACCGAAACACACTATTAAATAAAGGGCCATTAGGTTTTATTGATATATAAGTCTCAGTTGTATTAACACCGATTTTAAGCACACCAAAATCAGTGGTTCCTATGTATACCTCATTATCTAAAACTACAGATGCTGTAAAACTGGTATCGAAATCAATATTAGGATAGAAATCATTTAAAGACTGCAAATCTGCACCATATACATAGCTTACATCTGCCATTGTAAAAGTAATATAACCACCTGAAACCTCAGCGTCTAAAGCTGTAGAAGGTAATGTTGCTACCACAGAAGTGGTAGTGTCAGTGATTTCGTATATATTATTATTTACATTAGCCGTGTAAACTTTATCATTAAAAGTACTTACGGTAAGATAGCTACCAAAAGCAACTGTTGTCCATTGTTGGTAATCTATTAGATTAGGATTACTTAAATTGGCTTTTTTTACACCATTACCATAATAACATGCCGCAAAAATCTCATTATTAGAAATGGTTGTTTGTTTAACAGAAATTTGTGATCCATTATCACCAATAAAATATGTATCTCCAAACTCTAAACCACTTAAATCATAAATTGAAATGCCATAATCTGCAGAAATATACACTAACCCATTATCTTCATAAAAGTGATTAATTATTTTATTTGCTGGTGTAATATTTTGTTTATCTAAGATATCTACAATACTAAGAACCGACGCATCAGTCTCAGAATACAATTCTATTAAACCAGAATCATACCCAATAAGTAAATATTGATAGACTTCGCTATAATAAATTGTAGTTATACTGTCACCAGACAAACCTTCTACTGTAGTAATAGTTATTATTTGGTTGGTTGTAGTATCGTAGGCAAAAACAGCATTTTCTGCTGCTGCATAAATTTTGTTTTCTCCACTAACCACATCTACAATACTGTTGTAAGAAAAATGACCTTGCCATAAAGCTGAAAAATCTTGAGCGTAGCAAGACGTGGAAATCCCTAAAACAAGAATAAAAATTTTAAATACAGAACTGCGCATTCGTAAATTAAGTTTGGTCAAAGATATTTAATAGTAACGAAACTATGGAGAATATCATATATTATGTCATAAAAAAAGCTTCTACAATTTCTGTAGAAGCTTTACTATAAATATTTATAAACTATTTAAATAACACCTTGCGCTAACATAGCATCGGCTACTTTAACAAAGCCAGCAATATTTGCACCTTTAATATAATCTATAGTACCATCTTCATTAGTACCATATTCTACACAAGAATCATGGATATCTTTCATAATATCCTTTAATCTAGAATCTACCTCCTCTCTAGACCAGCTTAAACGTAATGAGTTTTGGCTCATTTCTAAACCAGAAGTTGCTACACCTCCAGCATTTGAAGCTTTACCTGGTGCAAATAAAATTTTTCCTTTTTGAAACTCATGTATTGCCTCTGGTGTTGACGGCATATTTGCACCTTCAGACACGCAAATACATCCGTTATCTATTAACTGTTTTGCTTCCTCTCCATTTAACTCATTTTGAGTAGCACATGGTAAAGCAATATCACATTTTACAGACCATGGTCTTTCACCTGCAACATATTTAGCCTCTGGATAGGTTTCTAAATACTCACTTATTCTACCACGTTTATCATTTTTAATATACATTACGTGTTTTAATTTTTCTGAATCTATCCCAGCTTCATCATAAATATACCCACTAGAATCTGATAAGGTTAAAACTTTAGCACCTAATTCTATTGCTTTTTCAGCAGCATATTGTGCAACGTTACCAGATCCAGAAATAGCGACCGTTTTTCCATCAAAAGAATCACCCTTTCTTTGAAGCATATTCTGTGCAAAATATACGTTTCCGTAACCCGTAGCCTCAGGTCTAATTAACGATCCTCCCCAAGAAGCACCTTTACCTGTTAATACACCTGTAAACGTGTTGTTTAATTTTTTATACATACCAAACATAAAGCCTATTTCTCTGGCACCAACGCCAATATCTCCTGCTGGCACATCTGTATTATGGCCAATATGTCTAAACAACTCCGTCATAAATGCATGACAAAAACGCATAATTTCGTTATCAGATTTTCCTTTTGGGTCAAAATCAGAACCTCCTTTTCCGCCACCCATTGGCAAGGTTGTTAATGAGTTTTTAAACACTTGCTCAAATGCTAAAAACTTTAAAATACTGGCATTTACTGTAGGATGAAAACGCAAACCACCTTTATATGGTCCGATGGCAGAATTCATCTGAATTCTATATCCTCTATTAACTTGTATTTCTCCAGTATCATCAACCCAACTTACTCTAAAAGAAATCAATCGTTCTGGTTCTACCATTCTTAAAAGAATGTTTTTTCCGTTATATATTTCGTTTTCAGCTATATACGGAATCACAGTTTCTGCAACTTCTTTTACAGCTTGTAAAAATTCTGGTTCGTGACCATTTCGTTCTTTAACTAAATCTAAAAAAGCTTCAATCTTTTCTTTCATAAGTATGCTATTTTACAAATTATGTTTAAATTGTTGGCGGTAATAACAATTATTACATTGCCAGGATTGTATAAAAACCAATATATGACATCAAAATTATTGAATTACAATATATGGCGTGCAAATATACGTTATCTCTAAAAATATGCGTGTTTTTTTTTATTATTCTCAAAATGTTTTTTTCTTCCCTGACCTAGACAAAATTAATTTATAAATGAGATCACGTGCATTTTATCCGTTTTATTTTGTATTTCGTCGAGTTTTTATATATTTGCTCGGTAATTATTCATTAATGTAAAATTAAATGATCCATAACATAAAAAAATTAATCGTTCCGTTTGTATTTTTCTTATCTATTCAGATAGGATATGCACAGTTAGGTTTCTCTCACGAAATTGGTGTTATTGCAGGACCAGTAACTTTTCAATCTGATTTCGGTGTACGATCAGATTTAGAAACCAATGTAGGTAACTCTGGTATTGGATTAGGTCTTGTTCATTATGTTAATTTTGCATATAGAGCAGATTGTAACTGTTATACTACTGATAAATATTTTAATGATCACTTTAAGTTAAGAAGTGAAATTTCTTGGAACAAAACAGCACTATCGCATTTTGGAGACTGGGTAGATTCTAATAAAGTTTCTGATGATTCTGAAAGATTAAGAGGCCATACTGGTGAAGCCCAAAATTGGGATATTGGTATGCAACTAGAGTTCTTTCCTTTAAGTATTAGAGCTTTTGCTGCTGGTATAAATAAATTTGCTCCTTTTGCAAGTTTTGGTGCGCATTACGTTTCTTATAGACCAGAGACATATACAGATTATGTAAGTGCCGACCCATTAAACCCAAATGATGTAGGAAACCCAGACGACCCAAATAACTTTTATTCGCTTTGGGATGCTGGCTCCGTTAATGATATGAGCGGATCCACTTGGTCTTTAGTTAGTAGTATTGGTACAAGATATAAACTTACCGTACTTTCTGATTTTATGATAGACTTAAGGTTTCAATACTATTTTACAGATTGGGCAGATGGTTTAAACCACCAATTAGAGTCTAACAAATCTAATGACTGGTTGGTATGGTTAAACTTTGGTTACATTTATTACTTAGATTAAAAAATCAAAATACTACATAAAAAAAAGACCAAATAAGCATATTTGGTCTTTTTTTTTTATCTCAATATTTCCTAACTCATTTACCCAATTGCTTGTTTTAAGTCGGCAATTAAATCAGTCTCATCTTCAATACCAACGCTCAAACGGATTAATGAATCTACAACACCTATTTTTTCGCGTTCTTCTCTTGGAATGCTTGCATGCGTCATACTTGCAGGATGACCAGCTAAAGACTCCACGCCTCCAAGGGATTCAGCAAGGGTAAATATTTTTAAGTTTTCTACAATTTTTATAGATGCCTCATAATTATTCCCTTTTGTTGTAAACGAGACCATCCCACCAAAATCATTCATTTGAGCATTAGCGATATTATGATTAGGATGATGTTTAAATCCTGGCCAATATACATTTTCAATTTTAGGATGATTTTCTAAATATTCTGCAACAGCTTTACCGTTCTCACAATGCCTTTGCATTCTTACATGTAAAGTTTTTATACCTCGTAACGCTAAAAAAGCATCTTGAGGACCACAAATAGCACCACTTGCATTCTGAATAAAATACAAACGCTCTGCCAATTCCTTATCTTTTACAATTAAAGCTCCCATTACTAAATCACTATGTCCACCAATATATTTGGTTGCAGAATGCATTACAATATCTGCTCCCAAAGCTAAAGGCTGTTGTAAATATGGTGTAGCAAACGTATTATCTACAGCTAAAAGCACCTTATGCTTTTTAGCAATATTCGCAGTTGTAACAATATCTATAATATTCATCATTGGGTTGGTAGGCGTTTCTACCCAAATCAGTTTGGTTCTATCGGTTACATAATTTTCAATTTTATCTGCATTTTGCATGCCTATGAAATTAAATTTTATCCCAAAATCCTCATATATTTTAGTAAATAAACGATACGTGCCACCATACAAATCGTTAGTAGAAATTACCTCATCTCCTGGCTTCAATAGTTTTAAAACGGCATCTATAGCCGCTAAACCCGATCCAAAAGCCAAACCAAATTTTCCGCTTTCAATACTAGCTAATGCCTGTTCTAAGGCATGACGTGTTGGGTTAGCAGAACGTGCATACTCGTAACCTTTATGTCCACCTGGCGTTGACTGAGCAAACGTTGATGTTTGGTAAATTGGCGGCATTACTGCACCATAAGCGGCATCTGGTTTTTGTCCTCCATGAATGGTTTTTGTATTGAATTTCATAATTAATGAAGTATTTGAAATTTCGAATTAAAATCATCACAAATTTAATGGATTATTCGTTCTATCTTAAATCTAAATAATACCTTTATTGTTTCAAAATCATAAGCATCATTTATTATGAAACGTATACTTCCTTTATTCATTTTTATTATTGTTTTGACCTCTTGTTCTGAAGAAATTAAACCTGCTACTTTTGAAACTTTTTCAATTAATGAACCGTTTGATGCCGAAATAACAGCGACCTACAGCAAAGCCGAAGGCAACACTAAACTTAGTAAAACAATCAATCAAAATATTGAAAATGCCATTGTTGAAACCATAAGTACTGCTGAAACTAAAAGCGACCTTAAAACACTTTTAAAAGATTTTAACAAAGAGTTTCTTGAGTTTAAAAAAGATTTTGATGAAGCTTCTGAACCTGTTTGGGAATTAGATGTAGAAACTGAACTGGTTTATCAGTCAGAAGCCGTTTTAACCATTGTTATTAGCACTTATGAATTTAAAGGTGGTGCGCATGGTAATGACCAAATTAAGTTTTTGAATCTTGATGCTAAAACAGGAACTATTTTAACGCTTGATGACTTTATCGACAATAAAAATGATTTTAAATCACTTGCTCAAACCCATTTTAAAAAAGCTTCAGAATTAAAAGATGAAACTCTAAACATGGAAGATTTTTTCTTTGGAAAACCTTTTCAATTACCAGAAAACATAGGTTATAGTGACGATGGACTCGTTTTACTTTATAACCCTTACGACGTTGTGTCTTACGACCAAGGGTATTTTGAATTTGTAATTCCGTTTGAAGCTGTAGATTCTTACTTAAAGATTAAATAATTATTTAGCTCTTGTTAATCGTTTTATAATAGGACCAACAGTTAAACCTTGTCCTACAATAGAAACAACGACAACCACATAGGTAATTACCAAAAATAATTCCCTGTGCATCTCTGCAGTTAAGCTTAACGCTAGTGCAATTGAGATTCCGCCTCGTAATCCGCCCCAAGTCATAATTAAATTAGTTTTGGGTACAAAATCTAAACGCCTTTCAAAGAATTTAATAGGTAAAAATAAAGAAATATAACGACACATTAATATAATTGGAACTGCCAATAAACCTGCATAAATAAATTTTCCATCCAAAGTAAGAACCAGCATCTCCATACCTATCATTACAAATAAAATAGTGTTTAATAACACATCTACAAGTTCCCAAAATTTATCTACATATGCCTCAGTAGTTTCAGACATTGCAGTATCTCTAACCGTATCATTACCTACAATAAGACCAGCTGTAACCATGGCTAAAGGTGCAGACAAATGAAACTGTTGCGCTAACATGGTGCCTCCCATTACTGTGGCTAGGGTTAAAATAACTTCAATCTCATAATTATCTATAGATTTCATTAAACGATAGGTAACCCACCCTAATAAAAGACCTAATGCAATGCCGCCAATAACTTCTTGTCCAAAAAGCGTAGCGATATCCGAAAATTCAATGGCTGCATCTGGTTTAGCAGCAATAGCAAAAATGGTTAAAAAGACAACCACACCTACACCATCATTAAATAATGATTCGCCTACAATTTTAGTTTCTAATTTTTTAGGAGCTCCAGCTTTTTTCAAAATACCTAAAACAGCAATTGGGTCTGTTGGCGAAATTAAAGCACCAAATAATAAGCAATAGATAAAATTAACGTCAAAACTCATCAACTTTAGAACGTAAAACATAGTAATGCCAACTAAAAATGTAGAGACTAAAACACCCAAAGTAGCAAAGGCCATAATGGGCCAACGTTGCACTTTTAATTGATTAAAATTAGTGTGCAAAGCACCTGCAAAAAGCAGAAAACTCAGCATAATATCTAGTAAAACAGTTTCAAAATCTATTAATGCTATAAATTCTCGCTCCTTAACGAGTAAGGTATCATCAAACTGTGCAATACCAACTAAAACAACTGTAAAAACAATGGTTATTACCATTAATCCTATTGTAATTGGAAGCTTTAAAAACTTCACATTTATATAGCCGAAGATTGCCGATAACACAATTAATATAGTGGCAATTGAATAGTAATCCATAAAATATTATTTTTCTTAAATGTACTTAAAATTCCCTTTAAATACGGTTACTTTGCAATCTCAAAATTATATAGATTTCTGATATGAAAAAAATATATTATTTAAGCACATGTAATACTTGTACTAGAATCATTAATGAACTGGAGTTACCAGAAGGGTTTCAGTTACAAGATATTAAAACCGAACCTATTACTGAGCAACAAATTGAAGAGATGCGAGCACTTACAGATAGCTATGAAAACCTATTTAGTAAACGTGCAAGACTTTATAAAGAATTAGGCTTAAAAGAAAAATCACTTTCAGAAAACGATTTTAAAAACTACATTTTAGAACATTATACGTTTTTAAAACGTCCTGTAATACTTTTTAACGACCAAATATTTATAGGTAATTCTAAAAAAACTGTAGCATCTGCTAAAACGGCTATCCATGCAAAGTAGAGGCTTTGCTCTTTTTGCATTAATTATGGTTCAAGTTTTATATGGACTTAACTATACATTTGCAAAAATTGTAATGAACGGTAATTTTGTTCCACCTTTTGCCTTAACCATTTTAAGAGTTGGTGGTGCAGCTATTTTATTTTGGTTAATAAGTATTTGGTTACCTAAAGAAAAAATAGAGCGTGCAGATTATTTTAAGTTTTTTATTGCAGCACTTTTTGGTGTGTGCATTAATATGCTGTTTTTTTTAAAAGGTGTAGAACTTACAACACCTATACATGCTGCAGCAATTACGACGATTACACCAGTAATTATTTTAATTCTATCGTCTTTTGTTTTAAAAGAAAAAGTTACCGTTTTAAAAATTGTTGGTATTACTATTGCATTCTCTGGTGCTTTAGCTTTAACCCTCTTTGGTGATTCTGATAGAGTTGGCAACAATGTTGTTTTGGGCAACACTTTTATATTTTTAAATGCCATTTTCTATAGTATATATGTCATTTTAATTAAGCAATTAACTAAAAAATACCATCCATTTACCTTTATAAAATGGTTATTCCTTTTTGGATTCTTTATGGTTTTACCCTTTGGGTATAAAGAATTACAAGAGGTACAATGGGAAACATTTTCACCTTATGTTTATTTCTCAATTGCTTTTGTAGTCGTTGGTGCAACATTTGGCACTTACCTTTTTAATCCCATTGCGTTAAATAAACTTAAAGCGTCAACTGTAGGTGTTTTTATTTATTTACAACCTGTAATAGCTGGTTTATTTGCATTGGTAATGGGAGCAGATAGTATGGATACAATTAAGATTATCGCGATGCTTCTTATATTTTCGGGTGTGTATTTAGTATCACTTAAACCTAAAACCGTCGATTAATTTGTATTAAAAGTATTGATGCTATTTACCAAACCAGGTTTTAAAGCCATTTATACAGAATGTGCATATCAAATCTTTTAAGCAACATTCTGTTTTTAAATAAAAAATTCCTGCAAGAGCAGGAATTTTATACTATTTATTTATAAAACTTTAAACCTACATTTCCATAGGCTTAGGCTTTATACCATGCTTACGTGTATCTGCTTTTGTCAATACTTTAAAATTTTTAGATTTTGGGAATGTATGCGCCAAGTCTAATAATGATTTTGGTAAACCTGTTAATTTTCTTGCTTTTAAATCTATCCAACCACCTTGCATTTCGCAATAGGCTAAATTTTCGCCTTTATGGTTGTAAAAGTTATGTTCAAACATAAACAACATACCATCTTCACTTAAACCAGAGACTTCAATAGTTACCGTAATTGGCGTCCCTAAAAATGATTCTTTAAAATAGAACATATGTTCATAAAATACCACAGGACCAACATTATGTTTCATAATTTCTGGCATAGAAAAGCCTTGTTCTGCAAAAAAAGACATTCGAGCGTGACTCATAAAATTGGTATATGCAGAGTTGGCTAAATGGCCATTTGCATCAACATCACTCCATCGTATTTCAAACTGTTTTTTGTACGTTTTCATAACTTAAATTTAAAGAAACAAATTTAAGAAAGTATCTTGTGTACGCATAAGTGTTTGTATAAATTTTAATACCTTCTAAAACCGTTCAATTTTGTACCTTTGTCCAACTTTAATCATAAAGTCTTAATGATACAATCAATGACGGGTTATGGGAAATCTGTATTACAGCTCCCAACAAAAAAAATCTCAATAGAATTAAAATCGCTAAATAGTAAAAGTTTAGACCTCAACGCTCGCATGCCTTCTATGTATAGAGCCAAAGAATTAGAAATAAGAAAACTTATTGCAAAGCATCTTGGAAGAGGGAAAGTAGATTTTTCACTTTTTGTAGAAATTACAGGAGAAGACACCAGTTCTAAAATCAATAAAACGGTTGTTAACGAGTATATTAAACAACTTAAAGAGGTGGTAGACGGTGACACTACAGAGTTACTTAAAATGGCAATTAGATTACCAGATGCTGTAACTACAGAACGTGAAGAAATTGACGAAGAAGAGTGGTCGCTTATTAGCAACGGTATTAACGAAGCAATTACAAAAATTGTCGGTTACCGAAAAGACGAAGGCAAAATTTTAAAGCAAGATTTTATTGATAGAATTGCATCCTTAAAAGGTTTATTAAAAGAGGTTATTACCATGGATCCTGATCGTATTGAGGGTGTAAGAGCACGTTTAGAAAAAGGTATTGCAGATATAAAAGAAAAAGTTGATGAAAACCGTTTTGAACAAGAATTGGTTTACTACATAGAAAAATTTGATATTACTGAAGAAAAAGTAAGATTAGATAATCATTTAGATTATTTTACCCAAACTTTAAATTCAGACGACTCTAATGGAAAAAAACTAGGCTTTATCTCTCAAGAAATTGGTAGAGAAATCAATACCATTGGTTCTAAATCTAACTATGCACCTATGCAAAAGTTAGTAGTACAAATGAAAGATGAACTCGAAAAAATAAAGGAACAAATGTTAAATGTTCTATAGCCTATTGCAGTATTAAACAACCTAAACTCCCTATTTTGTCAGAAATTAAAAACGAAAAACAAGGTAAACTTATAGTGTTCTCAGCGCCTTCTGGCTCCGGAAAAACAACAATTGTCCGTCATTTGTTGCAGCAACCAGAACTTAATTTAGAATTTTCTATTTCGGCAACATCTAGAGAAAAACGTGGTAATGAAGTACACGGAAAAGATTACCATTATTTATCACTTTCAGAATTTAAAAACCGAATTAAAAACGATGAGTTTTTAGAATGGGAAGAAGTTTATAGAGACAACTTTTATGGCACTTTAAAAACTGAAATTTCTCGTATTTGGGCTAAAGGTAAACACGTAATTTTTGATATTGATGTATCTGGTGGTTTACGTATAAAACGAAAATTCCCAGAGCAAACCCTTGCCATTTTTGTAAAACCACCAGATTTAAATGAATTGGTAAGACGTCTTAAAGAACGTGGTGAAGAAAGTGAAGAAAAAATTAGCATGCGTGTATCTAAAGCACCAGCAGAATTGGCAACTGCACCACTTTTTGATGAAATTGTAATTAACTCCAATTTAGACGAAGCTTTAGAACAAGCATATAAATTAGTTTCTGATTTTATTAAAAAATAGACTCTAAAATAAATATATTACATGAAAGTAGGTCTATATTTTGGTACATTTAACCCCATCCATATTGGGCATTTAACCATTGCTAACCATTTGGCTGAACATAGTGATTTAGACCAAATTTGGTTTGTTGTAACCCCTTTAAGTCCTTTTAAAAAGAAAAGTAGTTTGCTAGATAATTACCATCGCTTAGAAATGGTTTATTTAGCTACAAAAGATTACGATAAATTAAAACCCAGCGATATAGAATTTAAATTAAAACAACCTAATTATACTATAGATACGCTTACTTATTTGTTAGAAAAATATCCAGACCATGATTTTTCCTTAATTATGGGTGAAGACAATTTAAAGAGTTTTCATAAATGGAAAAACTACGAACTTATTTTAGAAAACCACAGTATTTACGTTTACCCAAGAATTTCTTCAGGAAATATTGAAACCCAATTTAATGACCATCCTCAAATTATTAAAGTTGAAGCACCAATTATGGAACTATCTTCAACGTTTATAAGAAAAGAAATTAAAGAGGGCAGAAATGTAAAACCGATGTTACCTAATGACGTTTGGAAATTTATAGACGAAATGAATTTCTATAGGTAATAGTAACGAGATTCCTACTTTGCAGGGATTAAAAGTGATAAAAAGCATTCTCATAATGGGTAATTTGCTCTGTAGATTTATTTTTTAACACTGCAATTATATCAAACCTAGTTTCTAAATCTATAGCATTACTCGTTATAAATTCATCCATTGCTTTTACCAAATGTTTTATTTTTTTTGGTGTTACAAACTCTTGTGGATCGCCAAAAAAATCAGAATTTCTAGCCTTAACCTCAACACAAATCATAAAATTATTGTGTTTAGCAATGATATCAATTTCAGCTTTTTGAAACACATAATTTCTAACCACAATTTCATATCCTTTTTTAATGAGATAATCCGTAGCTAATTGTTCTCCTAATTTGCCAAGTTCGTTATGATCTGCCATAGTTCAGTTTTCAATTAACTGAATAAATTCTACTGATAAGATAATTTGCTTCCGCTTTTTTCAACTTTTAAATCTACAATCTTTCCTAAAACTAAAGCACGATTATCTTTCTCATGTCCTGCTGGCATATTAAACGTAATAGGAAAATCGTAATCTGCCAATGCATCTAAAATAAGTTGCTCAACAGAGGATCCCCAAAGTGTGGTATTTTTTCGCATTCTAGACATATCACCAACCACAAGTCCGTTTAAATTATCAAAATAACCAGCTCGTTTCATACTTTGTAACATACGATCTATATGGTATTTGTATTCGCCAATTTCTTCAATAAAAAGAATTTTACCAGAAGTATCTAGACTTGTATCAGAACCCAACATGGTATGTAACATGGTTAAATTCCCTCCTATTAATTCGCCAGTAGTTTCTCCTTCCCTATTATATTGAGATGCTTCTAAAGTATAATTCTCAGGATGCCCAAAAAGTGCAGATTTAAAGGTAGAAATAGCGGTTTTTACATCATTTAAATCTTTAGTTAAACTCACGCACATTAACGCGTGTAAGGATTGAAATCCTTCGTTATGCAATTGGTTATGCAATGCTGTAATATCTGAATAGCCTATTATCCATTTTGGATTTTTCTTAAAGGCTGTATAATTCAATTTATCTAAAACTCTAACGGTTCCGTAACCACCTCTTGCGCACCAAATGGCACTAATTTTTGGGTCGTCCATAGCATTTTGTAAATCTTCACAACGTTCTTCGTCTGTACCAGCAAAATGATTAGACTTACTAAATACATGCTTACCAACTACAGCGTGCAATCCCCAACTTTTAAGTAAATCTACAGCTTGTTGTACTTCGCGTTCTCTATTTTTTAATATGCCTGAAGGCGCAACAATAGCAACAGTATCTCCTGCTTTTAAATATGGTGGCTGTATTAATTTTGAAGTCATTTCTGTTGAATTATCAGTTTCAGTTTGAGCGTTAATATCAGTATTTATAACCATAAGTACAATTAAAATTAGATATGAACAGTTCTTTTTCAGTTTCATAAATCAGAGTTTTTGTAAATATAAAAAGGAATACATGAAGCCTCTAAAAATAAAATATTTTTAGTTTAGAAATCTTAGCATACAAAAAGACCATCTTTAGTTAAAGATGGTCTTTTTTAAACGTATAAATCTAGTTTATTATTTTCTAAACTTTACTTTTTTAGATTTTGTATTAGCCTCAACTACTGGTCTGTTTTCAGAAGAATAATCAAAAGCGCTCAGTGTTCCTCTAAAATACCCAGAAAATGTTTCTCCACTTGATGCAGCACCAGAAAACTCAAATTCATATGTAGATCCATTATCTAAAACGGTTAGAGATCCAGACGTAATATCATAAGATTCTCCGTCTGCAGAACCATCTTGAGATATGTTTATATACAATGCACCATCTCCAAATGTATTAGCGTCATAACTACCACTTTCAAAAGAATAAGTCCCTGTTTCTAAATCACCTTCAGCTTCAGTAAATAATTCAAAATATAATCCAGAAACTAAATTATCATCAAAAACTAATTCGTCGTCTACAACTGACATTTCTGAGCTAAACAAGCTAATATCAAAATTATATACACCGTCTACATAATAATCTCCATAATTTTCAATAACACCAGATTTTAACTGAAATTCAGTATCTCCATAAATAAAGTAACTGTCACTAGAGCTTCCACTACCACCATCATCGTCACTTCCACAAGAAAAAGACATTACACTAATGGTTACAAGTAAAAATAATTGTTTTAAGTTTTTCATTTTTAATGATTTAAAGGTTAAGTGATTAAATTTATAATATTTTTTAATAACACAAAGAATTTTCTTTCATTTTTAGAATAAGCGATTCCACTTTTCATTATAAATCACACTTCAAAATGTTTACTTTTGTGCTTTAATAAAAGAAACACCATGTCAAAAAGATATACCATAACAGCAGCTTTACCTTATACTAACGGCCCAATACATATTGGTCACTTAGCAGGCGTTTATGTACCTGCAGATATTTATGCACGCTATATGCGTTTAACAGGTAATGATGTTGCCTTTATTTGTGGTAGTGATGAGCATGGTGTACCAATTACTATAAAGGCAAAAAAAGAAGGCGTTACACCTCAAGATATTGTAGATAAATACCATGCTATAATTAAGCAGTCTTTTGAGGATTTTGGGATTACTTTTGACAACTATTCTCGTACATCTGCAAAAATTCATCATGATACGGCCCAAGAGTTTTTTAAAACGCTTTACAACAAAAATGAATTTGTAGAAGAAGTGACTGAGCAACTTTACGATGCAGAAGCCAATCAGTTTTTAGCCGATCGTTTTGTAACTGGTACATGTCCAAAATGTGGCAATGAAGAGGCTTATGGCGATCAGTGTGAAAACTGTGGAACAAGCCTAAATGCAACAGATTTAATTAATCCTAAATCTGCCATAACAGGAAATGTACCAACTTTAAAAGAAACAAAACACTGGTTTTTACCACTTAATAAACACGAAGCGTTTTTACGCGAATGGATTTTAAAAGGTCATAAAAAAGACTGGAAACCTAATGTTTACGGCCAAGTGAAATCTTGGATAGACGATGGTTTACGTCCAAGAGCCGTGACTAGAGATTTAGATTGGGGAATTCCGGTACCTGTAGAAGGTGGCGAAGGCAAAGTGCTTTACGTATGGTTTGATGCACCTATTGGTTACATCTCTTCTACAAAAGAATGGGCTGCACGCGAAGGTAAAAATTGGGAAGATTACTGGAAAGACGAAAACACTAAACTCGTCCACTTTATTGGAAAAGATAACATTGTATTTCACTGTATTATTTTCCCATCCATGTTAAAAGCCGAAGGGTCTTATATTTTACCAGATAATGTGCCAGCTAATGAATTTTTAAATTTAGAAGGCAAGAAATTGTCAACCTCTAAAAACTGGGCTGTTTGGTTACCAGAGTATTTAATCGATTTTCCTAATCAACAAGATGTGTTGCGTTATGCACTTACAGCAAATGCACCAGAATCAAAGGATAACGATTTTACGTGGAAAGATTTCCAAGCCAGAAACAATAATGAATTGGTGGCTATTTTCGGGAACTTTATTAACCGTGTTGTGGTTTTAACTAACAAATATTACGAAGGTGTTATCCCAGAACCTTCAGCATATGCTGCAATAGACGAAGAAACTTTAGCGGCTGTAAAAGCATATCCTGCAGTGATTTCTAGTTCTATTGAGCGTTACCGTTTTAGAGAAGCTAGCCAAGAATTAATCAATTTAGCACGACTAGGAAACAAATATTTAGCAGACGAAGAACCTTGGAAAACCATTAAAACAGACGAAGCACGTACTAAAACCGTAATGTTTGTTGCTCTACAAATCGCATCTGCTTTAGCGGTGTTATCTGAACCGTTTTTACCGTTTACCTCAACGAAATTGAAAGGAATCCTTTGTCATTCTGAACTTGATTCAGAATCTAAATGGGAAGATATTTCAACTAAAGATGTCCTAATTCCTGCAAATCATAAAATCAATAAAGGCGAATTATTATTCTCTAAAATTGAAGATGAAACCATTCAGAAACAATTAGACAAACTTGAAGCAAATAAAAAAGCCAACGAAGCAGCCAATAAAGCAACAGAACCTCAAAAAGAAGAAATTACGTTTGAAGATTTTACCAAACTAGACTTACGTGTTGGTACGATTCTCGAAGCCGAAAAAATGCCTAAAACCAAAAAGCTTTTAGTCTTAAAAGTAGATACAGGTATTGATACAAGAACCATCGTTTCTGGTATTGCAGAAAGCTTTAAACCAGAAGACGTTGTTGGAAAACGCGTTACCGTTTTAGTCAACTTGGCACCAAGAAAATTAAGAGGTGTAGAAAGCCAAGGTATGATTTTAATGACTGAGGATGAAGGTGGTAATTTGGTGTTTGTAAATCCTGATGTGGATGGCGTAAATAATGGCTTACAGATTAGTTAAATGGCTAAACCATCAATAACAAGACAAGTTATAGATTTACAAGCTCAAGCAGAGCGCCTTATTAGAACTAAAGGCAATATGCCAGAAATTGAGGCTTTCTCTCAATATAACGAAGAGATAAAAGCCTATTTATTTGAGAATATTGATGATGACTTTGTGCTCAATTACGTAAAAACTATTCCGAGTTTAAATTTAGATGCCATTGAAACAAAATCTGGATTACTAACTCTAGTTATTGGTTTAATTTCTGGAGGCTCAGCATCAGCTTATCACGAGCGACATAAAATAGAACAAGCCTTAGAACAGATAAAAGAAATTTCTAATAAATACGCGTCTTGCGAAATGATGATTAGAAATTGTTTTGATAATTAATTTAACTCCTACCTTTTAATGGCTCAATTAATACAATATATATTAACTCATACCCAATTATTAGAATCTTCAATTAAAAACACCATAGAACTTTTAAACGAAGATTGCACCATTCCTTTTATTTCGCGCTACAGAAAAGAAGCCACAGGAAATTTAGACGAAGTACAAATTGGAGACATCGTTAAATTTAAAGAACAATTTGAAACTTTAGAAAAACGTAAAGTTGCCATTTTAAAAACTTTAGAAGAACAAGCCATTTTAACCGAAGACCTCAAACAAAAAATCTTAAAAACTCAAGATTTAATTACGCTTGAAGATTTATACTTACCCTTTAAGAAAAAACGAAAAACAAAAGCAGAAACGGCTCGTAAAAATGGCTTAGAACCTTTGGCTAAAATCATCATGAGCCAAAATGCTAATGATATAGAATCTGTTGCCTACAAATACGTAAAAGGCGACATCTCAACCACAGAAGAGGCTTTAGAAGGCGCCAGACATATTATTGCCGAGTGGATTAATGAGCGTACCGATATTAGAAACAACCTACGAAACGAATTAGAGCGACGTGCCCAAATAAGCACTAAAGTTATTAAGTCTAAATCTACAGATGAAAAGGCTCAAAAATTTAGAGATTATTTTGATTGGTCAGAAAGCTTAAACCGAATTCCTTCACACCGATTATTAGCTATTTTACGAGCCGAAAGCGAAGGCTTTATCCGTGTAAAAATTGAAGTCGATGAGATTAGAGTTTTAGAACGTATTGATAATAAAATAATACGCAGCAATAATGCCTGCGCAGACCAAATAGAGTTGGCCATTTCAGATGCTTACAAACGTTTACTTTTTCCGTCGTTAAGTAACGAAGCTTTAAGTAATGCTAAAGAAAAAGCGGACGAATCTGCCATTACCGTTTTTGCTAAAAACTTAAAACAATTGTTGTTGGGTTCGCCTATTGGTGAAAAACGTGTACTCGCAATAGATCCAGGTTTTAGAACGGGTTGTAAAGTGGTTTGTTTAGATGCACAAGGTCATTTAAAGCACAACGAAACCATTTATCCGCATGCGCCAAAAAACGATAGTATTGGAGCCATAAAGAAGATTTCGAGTTTAGCAGAAGCGTATAAAATTGAAGCTATTGCAATAGGAAACGGTACAGCATCACGAGAAACGGAAGCCTTAATCCGTAAAATTCAATTTAAAAATGACATTCAAGTTTTTGTGGTGAGCGAAGCAGGTGCAAGTATTTACTCAGCTTCAAAAATTGCTAGAGAAGAATTTCCTAATTACGATGTTACGGTTAGAGGTTCGGTTTCTATTGGACGACGCTTGCAAGATCCATTAGCGGAATTGGTAAAAATTGATGCTAAATCTATTGGTGTTGGGCAATACCAACACGATGTAGACCAAACTAAACTTCAAAAACAATTGGATATTGTTGTAGAAAATTGCGTGAATGCAGTTGGCGTTAATATTAATTCAGCGAGTCAACCCTTATTGAGTTATGTTTCTGGAATTGGACCAAAATTAGCCGAAAACATTTTTAATTACAGAACGGAACATGGTGTTTTTAAATCTAGAAAAGACATTTTAAAAGTACCACGTTTAGGCGGAAAAGCTTTTGAACAAAGTGCTGGATTTCTTCGAATTAAAAATGCTAAAAATCCTTTGGATGATTCTGCTGTGCATCCAGAACGTTATGCTATTGTAAAACAAATGGCAAAAGACGAAGGAATTTCGCTCTCAGAATTAATTGGTAATAAAGCCATTCTTCAAAAGATAAATTTAAAAAAATATGTGTCTCAGACAATTGGCTTATTAACGCTTAAAGATATTATTAAAGAGCTAGAAAAACCTGGATTAGATATTAGAGAAACTGCTAAGGTTTTCACATTTAATCAGAACATTAAAACAATTACAGATTTGCACGAAGGTCAATTACTACCAGGTATTGTAAATAACATTACCAATTTTGGCTGTTTTGTAGATGTTGGGATTAAAGAAAGTGGCTTAATACATGTGTCTAACTTATCAGACAGTTTTGTAAAGGATGTTAATGAACATGTGCATCTGCATCAACAAATCATTGTAAAGGTTTTAGAGGTTGATGTGGCAAGAAAACGGATTCAGTTGAAGCTTCATAAATAATGTATAAAGAACTTAAGTTTTAAAACCACTTTCACTATATTTATCTTTATATTAAATAAAAATTATGTTATCAAAAACCATAGAAAATGCTTTAAATAAGCAAATACGTATAGAGGCCGAATCTTCTCAAGTATATTTAGCCATGGCAGTTTGGGCAGAGGTCAAAGGTTTAGAAGGAATTTCTAATTTTATGTATGATCAATCTGATGAAGAACGTGAGCATATGCTAAAACTAGTAAAGTTTGTTAACGAACGTGGAGGACATGCACATATTTCAGAATTAAATGCGCCTAATGTAACGTTTGACTCTTTTCAAGAAATGTTTCAAAAACTTCAAAAACACGAAATTTTTGTATCTGAAAGTATCAACGAACTAGTTCATATTTCATTACAAGAAAAAGACTACGCCTCACATAACTTTTTACAATGGTACGTTGCCGAGCAAATAGAGGAAGAAGCTATGGCGAGAACCATTTTAGATAAAATAAATATGATTGGAGATGATAAGGGTGGCTTGTATTTATTTGATAGAGACATTCAACAATTAACCGTAAGTTCTGCGGCACAGACACCTGGAACAGGTATTTAACTGTTAAATTTTATTTAGAATAAATTAAAATAGTTATTTTTGCTTTGAATTTTCACTATTTCCTTAAAATAAGGAAACAGATATGGGCAAAAAAAAGAAAAATAAAAGTCTTAAAAAAGAACGTATAAAAGTTCTTGAAGCTTCTGGTATTGCAGCATTAGGTAAAGTTAAATCTAAATGCTGTAAGAAATTTAAAAAATCAGAAAGCAAGCGCTGTAAAAAATGCCCTTGCTTTGATTTAATGAAAAAGGTTGCGTAAGTCGAAGTAATAAAAAATAAAAGAGCAGGTGTAAACTGCTCTTTATTATTGAAAATTAAATCAATATTATTTTCCAAGCATCAATAATTCATTACAAACGATCTCTGTAGTATAACGCTTCATCCCTTCCTTATCTTGCCAAGATCTAGTTGTAAGCTTTCCTTCTATGGCAATTTCCTTTCCTTTAGTGATAAATTTCTCAACAATCTGAGCCGTTTTACCCCAAGCAACCACATTATGCCATTGGGTATCTGTAATCTTTTCTCCTTGGGCATTTTTATAACTATCGTTTGTAGCAATAGAGAATTTAGCCAATATTTTTCCGGATTCGAAATTGGTGATTTCTGGGTCATTACCTAAGTTACCAATCAACTGTACTTTGTTTTTAAGTGTGTTCATGTTTTCTAAATTTAATGGTTAAACAGTTAATACTATCGAGTTCTAATGTTTCGACATTGCAAAGATGTGAAGCTTTCCAAATTTTAATCGGTATTTACTTACTTACATTCGTTTGTAATTGTTTACAAATATTTAAAAACATATATTAATATGCGTATTTTATATATCAATAACAGGCCTAAAACGAATTGTATAACTTCATGATATTCAAAACACGAAACTAAATAAACCCTTGTAATGAAGGATATTAGTACTATAATGGATTAAATTATTTTTATTACATTTGGAGAGACACTTTCGTATATATAAGTGTTCTCTGCAAGCTGAAAACCCACCGCACAGTCAAGCACATTTCATTTTGTTCGTACCTCACAAAATAAAAAGAGCTTGCCTTTCCCCACGCCAATGATGAGATTTTGAAAAATGATTTTTATATGTCCAAAAAATTGCTTACAGAAGTAAGAATTCATAAATTTGCCAAAATTGGGTAAAACAATAAAAAGTATAATGAATTAATGGCAAGTTTCGGAAACTACATAAAAACAAACCGAGAAAATAAAGGTTGGAGTCAGACCGAATTCGGAGCGAAAGTGAAGATTAACACGCCTGCCGTTAGCAAAATAGAAAATGACCGAAAGCGATTTCCAGTCGCTAAATTAGAATTACTTGCCCAACTATTTCAATTAGATTACAATCAAGTTAAGGACTTGTATTTTGCAGACAAATTTGCAAAAGAAGCGTATGAATACAATTGCTCTGATAACATTTTTAAAGTTGCAGAAAACCAATCAACTTATATCAAAGCAGTAAATGCTAAACAAGGAAAATTAAAATTCTAATGGAAGAAAAGAAACTCATACAAGCATTAGGGTTTAAACCTAAAGAAAATACTTCGGGAATATTTCACAAGAAATATAATAGCTACGCTATTGAAATTGATTTTGAAAAAAAACAATTTGACTTCGGAAACAAAATAACCGCAGGAAGAGAAACAACTCAAAATTTTTCGCAACAAGAAAATTGGGTGGTTTTAGAATGTGTGGACAGACTTCTTGAAAAGGGCTACAAACCCGAAAATATAATCTTAGAAAAAAAATACAAAGTTGGTCACGGAGCAAGTGGCGGTTGGCTTGATATTTTAGTAACTCGTGAAGATGGTTCTGCATATTTAATGATTGAATGCAAAACTTGGGGAAAGGAATTTGAAAAAGAGTTTAAGAAAACTGAAAAAGATGGTGGTCAGTTAATGACTTACTTTCAACAAGATAAATCGGCTGATATTTTAATGCTCTATGCTTCTAAACTTGACAAAAACACAGTTCAATTTAGAAATGAAATCATAAAAATCGAAGACCATTACCGACAAGCTGGAAATGTAGAAGATGTTTTTGATAGATGGAATAAAGTAACCAACACTAACGGAATTTTTGACGATTGGGTAAAACCATATCTTTTTGAAAGTAAAAAACTAACAAAAAAAGATTTAAAACCACTTAACGAAGAAGATAGTAAAAAGATATTTCATGAATTTTTATCAATTCTTAGAAAACACTCTGTTTCTGACAAACCAAATGCTTTCAACAAAATTTTCAATCTTTTCTTAGCAAAAATATTTGATGAGAAAAAGAGAGACAATAAAGAACTTGATTTTCAATGGAAAGAGCATAAAGACAACGCTGTAGATTTCCAAATTCGACTAATTAACCTTTATAAATCTGGAATGTACGACTTCCTTAAAAAAGAAGTTAGAGGAATTTCAGATGATATGTTCAGCTACAAAACTCAAAAAGAGTTAGAAGAAAAAAAGAAGCATATTCTTCTTTTCAACAAGGTTTATGACATTAAAGATGTTTTTGATGAAGAAACTTTTGAAGACAATCAAAAAGTACTAAAAGAAGTAGTACAGTTACTTCAAAAATATCAAATTCGTTACCCAAGAAAACAGCAACATTTAAGCGATTTCTTTGAACGACTATTAACAACAGGTTTAAAACAAGAAGCGGGTCAGTTTTTTACGCCACCACCAATTACTCGTTTTATTGTTCGTTCTTTGCCTATTTCTCAATACATAAAAGAGCAATTAAATCAGTCTATTCCAGAACTTCCTGCTGTAATTGATTATAGTGTTGGTAGCGGCCACTTCTTAACCGAAGTAATGGAAGAATACCAACGTGTGATTGAGCAAGATATTGACACGTCAAAATTGGAAACACAAGAAGCAGAAGATTTTGTCGAAGTTTGGAGAAAAAAGAAATACGATTGGGCAAGTAAATATGTTTACGGAATTGAAAAAGATTACCGATTAGTAAAAGTTGCTAAAGTTGGTTGCTATTTTTATGGGGATGGTTTAGCACAAGTAATTCACGGAGATGGATTAGACAATTTCAAATACTCTAAAAGTTATAGAGGTTTACTAAAAAAGAATGCAGAAAAATCTCAATTCTCATTCATTGTTTCTAATCCGCCCTATTCTGTAAGCTCTTTTAAAGGCGATTTAAAAAACATTTATGCCAACAAAGACTTTGAACTTTTTGACAGTCTAACAGATAGAAGTTCTGAAATAGAATGTTTGTTTATTGAACGAACAAAACAATTATTAAAAACTGATGGAATTGCTGCCATAATTTTACCGAGTTCTATTTTAAGTAATTCAGGTATTTATGCACAAGCAAGAGAAATTATTTTAAAATCATTTGATGTTGTAGCAATTACCGAATTGGGTTCGGCAACATTTATGGCAACTGGCACAAATACAGTTACGCTATTTTTAAAGCGTAGAGAAGATACCATTGCTGAACAAGTTGAAAAATCTTTAACAACATTCTTTACTAATCATAAAGACATTACCATAAACGGTATTGAAAAACCAATAGCTAAATACTTAATCCACGTTTGGGAAGATGTTGCGTTTAAAGATTATAAAACCTTATTACAGAAAAAGCCAAGTAATTCTATAAAACAGCACGAAATATTTAAAGAATACGACAAGAAAATTAAAGCCAAAAAAGAAGAAGATAAATTGGCTAAAATATTAGACGTAGAAAAAGAAAAACTACTTTATTTCATTCTGTCTTTTAATCAAAAAGTTGTTTTAGTAAAGACAGGACAAAAAAACAAAGAAAAGCAGTTTTTAGGTTACGAATTTAGCAACCGTAGAGGAAGTGAAGGAATGCATCCAATTCAACGTAGCAAAACTATTGATGAATGCACACAACTATACGACATAAAAGACTTTGCAAACGAGAACAAAGCAAGCACATACATTCATAAGGCTTTTACGGAAAATAAATTTAATTTAGAAATTCCCGAATTTCTAAAAGAAAATGTAAGCTATCAAAACTTAATTGATATGCTAACCTTTGACCGAGCAGATTTTGAAAAAAACATTTCGCTTACGGTTAAAAAAAAAGTAAAAATTGAGAGTAAGTGGGAAAGTAAAAGATTTGATGAAGTTGCAAAAATTATAAGAGGTGTTACTTATTCAAAAAGTGACCAATCAAATAACACAACCGATAAAATTATTTTAACGGCAGACAACATTACTTTAAGTGGGAAATTTGAACTAAACAAGGAAATTTTCTTAAATACCGACTTCAAAATTTCTGAAGAAAAGAGATTAAAAAAGAACGATATTTTCATTTGTTTTTCAAGTGGAAGTAAGCAACATTTGGGAAAGGTTGCTTTTATAAATGATGATACAGAGTATTTTGCTGGTGGTTTTATGGGAATTATTAGAGTGAAGGGTAATGAATCAAAATACATTTTTCAACTTCTGAATACAATTCTAAGGCAATCAATTAGGGATATTGGAAGCGGTTCTAACATAAACAATTTGTCAGGTGTTATTAACTCGATAAAGATTCCTCTACCACCAATAAAAGTTCAACAAAAAATAGTTTCTGAAATTGAGGTTTTAGAAAAACAAGAAGAGAAAGCTGTCAAAGGCATTAACAATCTTAGAAGTGAAATAAAGCAATACTTTATTGACAACAAAGGAACTAAAAAACGATTAGATGAAGTTTGCGAATTAAAAGCAGGTAAATTTGTTAAAGCTGGCGATATAGAAAAGGTTTCTAAACCTAACTTATTTCCTTGCTATGGAGGAAATGGTTTAAGAGGTTATACGGAAACTTATACTAATGACGGATTATTTTCTTTAGTCGGAAGACAAGGAGCATTATGTGGAAATATTCATTTAGTAGATGGGAAATTTCACGCCACAGAACACGCTTTAGTAGCTTATACAAAAGAAAGTGTAGACACTTTTTGGTTACATTACAAGTTGGTTTTTATGAATTTGAATCAATATGCAACAGGAACTGCACAGCCAGGTTTATCTGTGATGAATTTAAAACCAATAGAGATTCTTTTACCAACTCTAAAAGAACAAGAAAAAATTGCTTCTGAAATTGAAAAACTGGAAAAAAAGATAAACGAATTAGAAACACAAATAGCTAAAATTCCAAAACAGAAAGAAACGATATTGAAAAAGTGTTTGGAATAAAGCCAACGCAATGTTCAAGCACATTGCAATCCTCGTTCCTGCGGTTGCAATGTGCTTTCACGCCAACGCTGACAGACAAACGGAATGAAAAAGCCAGCAGAGAACAATGTGTATAAGTAATAGCGGTTTAAGTGATAAAACGAAAGTATAAACATAAAACAAAGGTCAGTGCTAAACTGAAAGTTAATGCCTAGAAATCCGCTACTACTCATACACGAGACCGTTGTGAGTCATTTGAAAAACGAAATCCTGAATAAAAATGGAAACAGAAATAGAAAAATTAATTCCACACAGATTTCCTTTTTTGTTTGTAGATAAAATTCTAACTGCAAATGAAAAAGAGATTATTGGAATAAAAAGTTTTGACAAATCGAACAATATGTTAACAGGTAGTTTCCCTGAATATAATTTTATTCCAGGAATGATTTTGGTTGAATCAATGGCTCAATGTGGAGGCGCAGGAGTTAAGAAAGCTGGACTTGCAAATGGATTTTTCGGATTGGCAAGTATGTCAAAAGTAACTTTTTTAAAAGGAGTGACTTACAATGAAGAGATTAAATATGTCATTAAAAACATTAGAGTGAGCGACAGGTTAATAAAACAATCTGGAATTGCATATGCAAGAAATGAACCAATTGCTGAAGCGACTTGGATTTGTGCCAGAATTGACAAATAAAAAACATAAAGGAATTAACCAAACTGAAGAAAAATTGAGCTTTACTCTGGATTAATGAAATAAAAAAGTATGAATAAAAAACGAACGCACAACAATGGCTATAAATAATTGCTATTACAGGCTTATCCTGAAAATTCCGCAGGAATTTTCAGCTTGTGGTATACTTGCAAAAGTCTGTACTAACACACGCAACTGTTCATAGCCGAGACCGTTGTGCATAATATTCAGAAAACCGAAAATCAATGAAAGTTGAATTTGAAAACGATAAAACAAAAGACAAAATTGAAAAGGTTCTCTGTACTTCCTGCGAAAATACAACCAAACATAAAGTTCTTACCTCTATTAATGAAAAAGGAACTGAACCTTGGGGGAATTATGCTTCGTTCGACTGGAATACAGATTACGAGATTATTCAATGTTTAGGTTGTGATACCGTTTCATTCAGATATTACTCAATAAATTCAGAAAACACAGACCACGAATATCGACCAATACCAACAATTCGTATTTACCCTAAAAGAGGTAAAGACACTTTGACAACAAAACATTATTTCAATGTTCCATACAATTTGCAAAGAATATATAGTGAGACAATTGACAGCTACAACAACGGAAATCTGACACTTTGTGGAGCCGGAGTAAGAGCGTTAGTTGAAGGGTTATGTCAAGAAAATGGAATAACAGGCGGAAATGTAGAAATAATCAAAAAAGACGGTTCTAAAGACAAAAAATTAAGAACTAATCTTCAGGGAAAAATAAACGGACTTCACGAAAGCGGAAAACTTACAGCTCAATATGCTGACATTTTACACGAACACAGATTTTTAGGAAATGAGGCAGTTCACGAGCTTTCACTTCCCTCGAAAGAGGATTTGAATTTAGCAATTGAAATAGTTGAAAATGTATTTGATACATTGTACGAGATTCCAAGTAAAGGAATGAAGTTGAAAAGTAAAAGATTAAAAAAATAAATACTATGCACAACAATGTATAAACGCAATTACGGCGGATTCGACTACGTCCGAATCCACTCGGAATTGCCTAAGCCTGTGCTAAACCAAAAATAATCGCTAATTTAACCCGTAACTGACGCTTATACGAGACGTTAGCAGTAATTCGATAAAAAATGTGAGCTCAAGAAAAGGAATTAATAGAATAGTATTTTATTCAAAAGAAGATATGGCTACAGGTCATAGTCTGACTAAAGCAGAGAAATTATTAGACAATTTAAATTATGACCAAGGTTTCACGTTTAATGACCTATTTGAATTTTACAACATAAAATTATATTTCGACAACAATTTATTTTTAACAAAATGGGATGACTCTGATAAAGAGAAATACAATCAAATAGTTGAAAAAAAATGGTTAAGTCTAAAAAATAAAATTTTAGAACTTAACGATTTAAACATAGAGAAAACATTAGAAGGCTTAGAGTATAATTATAAAGAAAACTTTTGGGAATTAATTAATAAGCTAAGTGTTTATAAAAACATATCTCATCCTACATTTAGTGAAATTCTTGAAAATTTCTCAAGTCAAATTAATAACATACTTCTTCAAAAAAACATTGTTCAAAAATTCAATAAAGTAATCAGGGATTTTCTAATGTCATATAAAAAATCTGCTGAAATTTTACTTTCTCAATTTGAAGAAAGTAGAAATGAAACAAAACTCCCCAAATATTACTTCCCAAAAAATTTAAGCTTAGAGGATAAAGAAAAAATAATCAATAGTTACATAGACTCCGATGACTCTAACCTAAATTATCTCAGATTAATCGAAAATTCAAAAAACTCAAATGATTTAAAACTTTCTGACAAAACAAGGTATAGAGCAAAGAAAAAGGCTAAAGAACAAAATAATGAAATAATCGAAAAAGGAAATACTTGGAGTATTAGAGTTCAAGGCGGACTAAAAAAAGACCAAGATGAACCAGTAATATTTAAAAATGAAAATGGAATACTTGATGTAACCTACAGCGAAAAATTCCTAAATAGTATTGAAAAACAAGTTGATTTATTTAAAGTTTTTGGCTTTCTATTCAATTATATAGATGAAACCTCACTAATATATTTCGTAAGTAAAACTTCTGAATTAGATGTTTTAGAACGTGTAATGGGTTTAAAATCAAAAAATGAGTATGAAGTTGGAGAGATATTTAGAAAAAAAGAAATGTTATCCATTATACAACTAAATTTATTTGAACATTATCTTAAAGGAAGAAATATCGGAATTGAACAAATAATCAATTCATATGTTGCACATATAAACGAGCTACTTGAATCTAATAATTTAATATTTCAAGTTAGAGTTTCAGGTTCTCCTGAATTAGATAAAATCAGAACTCTTTTACCTGATTTTGATTTTTTATTAAAACAATATAAAAACTTATCTGAAGACGGTGAAATAGACATAGAACTTCTACAAATGAGTTCTAAACCCATTGGATTTAGTCAAATTATCAGTCTTAACAACTGTAAATATGTGTATTCAAATCATAGTTTAATTCTACAACTTAAGCATCTATTTTTTTCCGACCAAAGTCATATGTACTACACTGAAACCTTTGGCACAAAACATAAAAATTTATTTGACTTATTAATAAAGGAAACTGTCAACATAGATGATTTTTCAAGTTACCAAAAAGACGTAATACAAAATCTCATTAAAGATGGTTATCTTACCATTAATGAAAAAAATATTATAGAAATAGATAAAATCACTTTAATATACATCATTAGAGAATTACATAGAAATGAATTATTGAGTTACTGGCATTATCCAAAATTTGTTAGAGATGAAATTGACATACTAATAAAAGAGAAAAAATTATTTATTGAAAACACATTGTTCTCTAAAGAAGAAGTGAAATACTTAAACTTTTATTTAAACCAAAAAATATACACTAACGGATATGATTTAAGAAATAAATATTCTCACGGAACAAATACTCAATCTGAACAAAAACATAAAAATGATTATTTCTTAATCCTGAAAATAGTAATCTTGACTTTATTAAAAATTGAAGACGATATAGTAATAAACAAAAACTACTGCTAACAATGGCTAAAATTAATACGGGTTTTAGTGCTTAATCCAAAAGTTAGTGTATTTTTATAAAGTCCGCCAAATCTTTTGATTTGGCTTTAGAACAGAAAAAGATAAAACAAAATAAAAAGTTTTGGCTAATCGCTTAATCCGAAATTAAATGTTAATTTAATCCCGTACTAACCTTAGCCGAAGCCGTTGTGTGTAATTAAACGAGACCGACAAAAATCTATGCAAATAGGAGATATTTATAAATTCAGAGACAATCGGATTCGAATAGTAATGTTTGATAACAATGAAGTATTTTATTTAACGATTAAAGAAGACAATACTTTTGTTTACAGTAAAAATAGAACTTTAATTTACTTACGAACACCGAAAGATTTCTTTGAAAAAAACTCGGAATTCATTGAACATTTAAAGTTGACAGAAAAAGAAGTAGAAAAACACAAACCTAATTTACCTCTGAGACTTAACTGTTTTTCTGGATTATTCTGGACAAATAAATCTTTTGAAAATGAAACCGAATTTAACGATTTTATCAAGTTCTCGGAGATAAACGAGCAAGAATTAAAAGGTCTTGACACTTCTAAAGTTGTTATATTCCCAACAAGTCAACAACAATCTAATAAGAAGTCTACTTTATTAGAAAATAAATATGGTCGCATTTCAGGAAAAGAATTAATGATTGAATGTTTTGGAATACAAAGCGAATATGTAAAACCAGATAAACCATACTTTTCAAGATTCAGATTAATTCCTGACGGACGAGAGGAAAAGCGACTTTCAGGAATCGGAATTTACAGATTAGGAATTAAAGGTAATTTGCCTTCTTATTATTTAGGAGGAGAAATGAGTATGATGGAATTGGAATCTGAAAAGAGTCTTATAGTGGAAAAATAACTACACACAACAAGGTGTATAAAACATAGCTAATAAGTGCGAAAACCAAAGGTTTCTGTATATTTAGAAAGTCCGCCAAATTTTTAATTTGGCTTTTAAAAATTGATAAATTAAAAACAAAATATAAAAATTCGGCTCTGTGTTTATCCGAAAAGTTAGTGTCTTTTTATACGCTACGTTCCATACACTAGACCGTTGTAGCCAATTAGAAAAATGAAATCACGAATGGCAATTGGAATAGGAATTATAATAGCAATATTCGCTTTGGTTTATTTTACAAAGTCAAATACAAAAACTGCACCTTCGGAATTGACAAAAACGGAATACAGAGCAAAAGGAACAATTTTCTATCACGAAGATGATTTCTGCCAAATAGAGATTATACCAAAAGAGAACTTATCGGATTTACTAAAACTAGCGGACAACATAGCTGATTTTACTGCCGAAAAAGGAAATTCGGATATCTATGTTAGAGAAGAAAACAAAGTGAGTTTAAAAAGCCGAGAAATTGAGAGAACGGAACTTGAAAAACTGTTGACTGAACTCGGAACTGAAAAACATACGGAAGTTATAACTGGATACGGAAGTGATTACCGAGTGAAAAGTGAAAACACAATTGGATATGGAAAAGAATATTCAGCAGTTTATTTTGATTTTGAGAATGATAAAGTCGAGAATATCTGGATTACGAATCTATTCGGACTGAATCACGAAAAAGTTGTTGACGTGCTTTCCAAAGTTGGTGAAAAATGGAATTTAGTTTTGATGGACTGGAATAGTTCGGAACTGATAGACTTGTCGAATAAAGAGATGATTAATAAATATTTAAAATAACTGGCTACAACAACGGCTATAGTTCATTACGGCTGAAATTCCTAATCGGAATTTCGAGCCTTTTTGCTAAATTTATGGTTACTGCGGAATGATACTCGCGTACCATTCCGTAACGAAACCATAGCCAAGACCGTTCTACGCAATTTAAGACTAATCTTGTAACAAAAAAGAATAATTTCATACTAATCTGATGAATTAACCAATATATTTTAAAACAAAATGAAAACAAACATATTTACTACACCGTTACTAATTTTTATATTTTTAATCATTTATGAAGCATCGTCTTTTCTGTATAAAGATGGTTTTACCATTGATGGAATGGACTGGATTTTGATTTTAGTTTTACCAATCATTTCTTTGATTTACAATATTTATAAAAAGAATAAAGAAAAAGTATAAAAATTTCAACCGAATTTTAAAAGAACTGAATTAAAAACGGCTGAAAAAAATAAGAATAAATCGGAACTGCACGCTAAATTTATTTTTACGGAATTATTACTCTAACGGAATTTATAAATGTTGTGCTGAACTGTAAAACGGAATCAACTCTTGCGGAATTTAGCAAGTTTACGGAATTAAAAAACTGAACGAAAAATTAGGCGGAATAAAAACTGCGTAGAACACCGTGTATAATTCATTGCTAGTTATAGCCTACTTACGAAAGTCCTCGCGGACTTTCTACCTGTGATTTATTTGCTAACTTTAGTGCTTAAACACGCAACGAAACCATATACAAACACGTTAGGCAAAATAAAAGCAACTTTATGGTAAAACCAGAATTTGAGGAAATAATAAAAGAAATAAAAGAAGAAAATAAGGTTGTTGTTCTACTTACAAAACAGTTGCTATGGTACTTTCATTGCGAAAGGAGGTCGAAATACAATAATATAATTATTAAGAACTATTTGAAAAGACATAAAATAGAAGTAGTTCCTGATTTTGCAACAACTTATCTTTGGGGAAATGTTGAATTAAAACAAGCTGAAAAGGTCAGAATAAACAAAAAGAAACAAGATGCTGAAATTGATTATGACCCTATAAATAGAATTAAACTATTACCATCAGCTAACAAACCACCAATTTCAATAAATAGAGATGCAGAATTGAGTGAAGCAATTACACTTATGATGCTTCACGACTATTCCCAATTACCTGTTATGTCTGACACTCGAAAAGTTGACGGAATCATTACTTGGAAAACAATTGGTCAATGTCTAACTCAAAATAGTTCTGGAAAATTCGTTAGGGATTATATGTCAAAAGATGTTGAAATTTTGGATTACGAAGCCCCATTATTCGATGCTATCAAAAAAATAATATCCAAAGAAACAATCCTCGTTCGTAATGATAAAATGGAAATATCTGGAATAGTGACTACAACTGACATTAGTGAACAGTTTTTAATGTTAACAGAACCGTTTTTAATATTAGAAGAAATTGAAAACCACATAAGAAAAATTTTAGATGGTAAATTCACTCTTGCCGAAATAAAAAACTACGTAAAAGCCACGGATGAAAACAAAGAAATTCATTTGATTTCAGACCTAACTTTCGGAGAATATATCAGGATTATGGAGAATGCCGAAAATTGGGACCGACTAAATATTTTAATCGATAGAAAAACATTCATCGCAAGATTGAATGAAGTAAGAAGAATTAGAAATGATGTTATGCATTTTCATCCCGATGGAATTTCAGATAATGATAAATCAACTTTAAGAGAAACATCAAAATTTTTCTTGAGATTAAGTGAAATATTGAAATAATTACTTTGCCTAACACCGTATATAATTTATTGCTAGTTCTAGCCTACTTACGAAAATCCTCGCGGATTTTCTATTCGGTTTTTATTTGCTAAATTACGTTCTAAACCACGCAACAAACCATATACAAACACGTTGTGGTTAATGTAAAAAAACCGAGAAACTAAATGAATAAAACAATATTTGAGATTACTAAAATGGACTGTCCTTCAGAGGAAAATCTAATCCGAATGAAATTGGACGGAATTTCAAGTATTGCGAATTTGGACTTTGACATTCCGAACCGAAAACTGACCGTTTTTCATAGCGGAGAAACTGACCAAATTGAAAAGTCAGTTATCGAACTGAATTTAGGCGGAAAGAAAATCTCGACTGAACAAACTGACCAAACGGAATTTAATGAAAATGCAAACCAAAAAAAACTACTCTGGTCTGTACTTGCCATAAATTTTGCGTTTTTCATAATTGAAATGACAACAGGAATAATCTCAAAATCAATGGGATTGGTTGCCGACAGTTTAGATATGCTTGCGGACAGTTTCGTTTACGGAATTAGCTTGTTTGCGGTTGGCGGAACAGTAATAAAGAAAAAACGGATTGCCAAACTTGCTGGATATTTTCAAATAACACTTGCAATTATTGGATTTGTAGAAGTTTTAAGGAGATTTTTCGGAGACGAGAAATTACCTAACTTTTCGACAATGATTATAGTTTCAATTTTCGCACTTATTGCAAACGGAATTTGTCTTTACATTTTACAAAAATCAAAAAGTAAAGAAGAGGCACATATGAAAGCAAGTATGATTTTCACATCAAACGATGTGATTATAAATTTAGGAGTAATAACAGCTGGACTTTTGGTAAACTGGTTGAGTTCAAGCAAACCTGATTTGATTATCGGAACAATAGTTTTTGTTTTGGTAATTCAAGGAGCTTTTAGAATTTTAAAATTGAGTAAATAAATAAAAAAAACACTAACCACAACAATGGCTATAAGTAATTGCTTGTTCTCACCTACTTCTGAAAATCCTCGCGGATTTTCAGTTTGGTGTGTACTTGCAAAGTTAAGTGCTAAACCACGCAACTACTCATAGCCGAGACCGTTAGCACACATAAGAACAAAACGAAGTGAATATTACTGAAAACTGTCTGATTTATTTACAAACCAAAGAATGGTCAAAGTTAAATCAGCTTTTGTCTGATGAAAATAATTGCAGAGAATTAGCAACCGACCCAATTTTTTCTGTGTTTGAAATGAATTTGATAAATGAAGTAAAGCGTTATGAAAATGACGGAGATGAAAATCTTTCTATTGTACTCGCCAGAATTTTTCAATTAAATCATAACCTCGGAGTTTTAAAACTTTCCGAAAACTGTGTATTGGAAATTGCGGAATATTTATTTCAAAAACATCCTTCTGAACAGTACGCAAAAATTTTAACTGAAAATACTCAAGCTCAAGAATTTTTAAAAAATAAAAATTCCGAACGGACAGAGAAAATTGAGAAAACAATACTTGCATCTAATCTGAATGTAGAAATTGGAAATTCTGGAGAATTAGATTTTTCTAAATCTATCTTTAATTCACCACAGGAAAAAGAACTTTACTTGGCTTCCAAAAGAATACTGAAGAATGAAATAATATTACCAAACATAGCTTTAAGTTCAATAATTAATTCCAAAATCATAGAATTACTTGAAAACAAGACAAAATCCTTTTTCTTTAAGTCAACTTTGGATTTATGTATTGTCGATTCAGATACCTTTAAACCAAAGTTTTTTATTGAGTTAGATAGCAGTTGGCACGATAAGCCGAAACAAATTGAAAATGACATAATGAAAAACGAAATATTTGAAAAAGCTGGAATGGAATTACATAGATTGCGGAAAAAAGAGAATAAAAGTATGGATGAAATATTTGAATTATACATTAAGAAAAATTACGTGTGCTAACACCGTGTATAATTCATTGCTAGTAAAGGCTTACTTACGAAAATCCTCTCGGATTTTCTATTCGGTTTGTATTTGCTAAATTAGTTGCTTAAACACGCAACGAAATCATACACTAGACCGTTAGGCACAAGTTTCCAAGCACACCGAAAAATCTATGATAAAAATTATACAAAGACTCGAATTTGAGGATGTGTTTCCTGAAGAAGAAAAACAAGAAGTTTTATTTTACCTTAAAAATATTTCTAGAGAAACACTTCTGAAAAGCATAGGGTTTTTCAATACGAATAACTTACCGAATTTTGATAACTTTTTCTCTAGCCCAGAAATTGCGAAAGATATTTATGATAGGATAGTTGACTACAGCAAGAAGAATGGTATCAAAAACAAACCAGAAACGGTTTCTAAACACGCAAGTTTAAAATTATCTGAACTTATATTATCAAATAGAAAAGAACTATTAGAAGACAATGAAAACTCTTCTATCGATGAAGACGAAATAAATTTATTCAAGGCATTCTTGGTTGTAAATAGAGAAATCAATAAGAATCAAAATTTGGAAAGTACATCAAATTCCAATTTTGAAAAATTGGTTGATTTTAGTGTGATTTTCAATTTTCCGCTATCCGATTTGGCAATTTTTGAAAATGACGATTTAGAGTTTTTAAAACTAATATATACGACTCTGGTTAAAGTAGAGTTTCTATTTGATTTTTTAAACTCGGAACCTGAATTTGAAAATTTAAAGGCGCACTTGATTGCATCTTTTAATACTGACAACGAAGAAGATTTTTTCAAAGAAATGAAATATCTCTTTGGTAAATTATTAGAGTTAAAAACAAGCAACAATTATATATTTAAAGTAGAGGATGAAAATTCGGAGAAATTCCTGACCTCAATGACGTCTGATGATATATTGACTGACGAAGATTTTACATATATCAAAATTAATCCTATATATAAAATAGAAGAGCATACCTACTCTATTGTTAATTATTTCTATGTAATCGATAAATTCTACCGTAGTTCAAAATTTAAAATAAAGGAAATCTATGAATCTGATTCTGATTTAAAGTCAAAATATGGTAACTTCTTTAACTTTTTTAATAAAGAGTTTTCTGAAAATTTTCTAATGAAAAAAGTCTTAGATGAAATCTTCCACAAACCATATTTTACTAAAAAACCCGAATCGGACACGGAACTTCCAGGTGAACCTGATTATTACTTAAGACATAATAATAACATATTCGTATTCGAAAACAAAGACGTTTTAATAGCAAAAGCTGTAAAAGCATCTGCAGATATTGAAAAAATTAATGAAACTCTAAAAATTAAATTTTTAGGAGATGAAAACCATAAAGTTGGAATAGGTCAATTAATTAATACAATTGAGGAAATTCTCGAAAAGAAATTCCGTTTTGATTCTTATGTTAATTCAAAGAATAATTTAAAGATTTACCCTATTCTATTAGTTCACGATAGAATATTTCAGACATTAGGAATTAACTACAGATTAAACAGTTGGTATCTAGAAAGTTTAGAAGAAAGATTAAGTGACAAATTTAATTTATCAAACATTAAGAGTTTAACAGTAATAGATATTGATACAATTATACTTTGGTCGCCTTATTTAAAAGAAAAGGATAAAAGATTCAAAGATATTTTAGACAGTCATCTGAACAAATTAAACTCAAAATTTAAGATTAATACACCGAATTATGAATATGGTATGGAACTAGCAAATAAACGTTTGACAGACAAAATTACACCAATAACATATAGAAATATTCCATATAATTTACCAACGGAATTATTTATTGATAAATTTAGAGGTGTTTTAAAAGAAGAATAAAAAACCAGTGCCTAACAATGGCTATAAGTAATTGCTTGTTCTCGCCTACTTCTGAAAATCCTCGCGGATTTTCAGCTTGGTGTGTACTTGCAAAATTAAGTACTAACCCACGCAACTACTCATAGCCGAGACCGTTAGCGGTAATCTAAACATACCCTGCTCTATTCAATAACTTAACGCAACAAATCTAAAATTATAGATTTGTTATAATGAAAGTAAAAAAGCATAGACGACTTACCCTAAAAGAAAGAATCCAAATTGAGACTCTTTTAAACGAAAATAGAT
>NZ_WOWS01000029.1 GCF_009741275.1 Winogradskyella endarachnes | reverse complement strand
TGTTTTTAGCTTGATATAAGGCTTTGTTTAAAGCTCTTACACAACCAGATAATTCAAGACTATTACTGATGTCGTACCCCACAATTTTACGAGAATATAAGTCAGTTATAATAGCCAGATAGCAAAATCCTTTTACAGTTCTGATGTATGTAATATCAGATACCCAAACTTGATTAGGTTTGTTAACTTTAAGGTCTTTAATGATGTTTTTATACTTATAAAACCGATGCATAGAGTTTGTTGTTTTAAAAGTAGGTTTCTTTCTAAGTGTCAACATATTGTGTTTTCTAAGGATATTAAATAATGTGTTTCTACCAATTTTAAGGTTTGCATTTGTAAACTCTTTATGTAAAGATTTTTTAAGTTTCCGCACACCTTCTCTAGGTAAGGATTTACGCTTTTGTTGTACTATTTTAATGACTTGTTGTTCCATTTTTAAACGTTTTTCAGCTCTATTTTTATATTTGTAATAGGCGTCACGTTTAAGATTAAAGCACTTAGTAATAGTAGTCAAAGATGTAAATCCTTTATCATTTTCTTTGGCTTTGATTAACGCTCTATACTTAGCTTTTTTTT
>NZ_WOWS01000028.1 GCF_009741275.1 Winogradskyella endarachnes | reverse complement strand
TATTCATATGATATAGTAACAACGGCAGGCATGTTTATTGCTATTACAGAACGAGGTGGAAATAACCGAGTAGGTGTTGAGGCTTTAGACAATTTGGGTAACTCTTTAGGGTCAATTTTTGTTAATACAACAGATTATGTTGATACAGGTTACAATCAATTAAATTCGCCAAGTCAAAATGTACATATAGCGGTATTTCCTTTAGATGATTTGGCTTCTGTAGGTGATGAGATAAGTACATTACGTATTACTTTTCCATTTGCTAATAGTGATGGGCCAGATGGTAAAGTCTTTATTTTTGGAGATATTACTTCTGCATGTGATTTTGATAATGACGGCGTTCCAGATTCTTTAGATTTAGATTCAGATAATGATGGAATTTATGATGTTGATGAAGCAGGTAATGGTAATTTAGATACAAACGGTGATGGAGTTATAGATGCCAATGATACTGGTTTTAATGATGGTGATGGTAATGGCGCTGATGATACAGCGGAAGCAACTACTCCTATAGATACATTAAATGATGGTAGTTACGATTTTCAAAATTTAGACAGTGATGATGATGGTTGTAGTGATGC
>NZ_WOWS01000027.1 GCF_009741275.1 Winogradskyella endarachnes | reverse complement strand
TGTTTGTTATGTAGATCCTTGTGACCCAGTAGCCTCAGGAAATTTAGATACTGATGGCGACAATATAACTGATGTTTGTGATTTAGACGATGATAATGATGGTATTTTAGATGTATTTGAATGCCCACCTTCAGATAGTGGAATAGATGGTTCAATTTCAGATTTGGCTTATGATGTAACAACAAATGATGCAAACTCAAGTACAGAGTCTCATTATTTAAATAGTATTACGGTTTCAGGATTTGAATATGCAGACTTTATTTTACCAAGTGGTTATTCAAATAATATTTCTAATGTGACCGCTAACGATATGGTCTATATTACAGAAAATAATATAGGTGAAGAGTCAAATTTATTCACTGATTCTGATGATTTATTCGATGTAATTGCTTTGTCAGCATTTCAAGATAGAAATTTAAATCATTTTCAATATTTAAATAATAAAGATTTTACTGCAGATAGTTATGATTTAACGTATTCATATGATATAGTAACAACGGCAGGCATGTTTATTGCTATTACAGAACGAGGTGGAAATAACCGAGTAGGTGTTGAGGCTTTAGACAATTTGGGTAACTCTTTAGGGTCAATTTTTGTTAATA
>NZ_WOWS01000026.1 GCF_009741275.1 Winogradskyella endarachnes | reverse complement strand
CATCAATTTGATTAAAGTCAGTTCCTTTAGGCAGGTATCTTCTAATGAGTCCATTTGTATTTTCATTTGTACCTCTTTCCCAAGAAGAGTAGGGATGCGCAAAGTAAATTTTCATGCCAGTGTTTTGGGTTATTTTTTGGTGTTTGGCCATTTCAATTCCGTTATCGTAAGTCATAGATTTTCTAAGTTTTTTATTAAGTTGATTTAGTTTTTTAGAAAACATTTTAGCCACTTCATCAGCTTTTCTACTGCTTAATTTAATGATTAAAGTGTATCTAGATTTACGTTCTACGATTGTTCCTATTGCAGATTTTTGACCTTTACCTATTACTAAATCACCTTCCCAATGTTCAATTTCTTGTCTAAGTTCAATGTGCTTAGGTCTATTGTCAATACCGACTTGGTTGCTTATTTTGCTTCCAGTACCACGTCTTTTTTTAGGCGGTCTACGTCTTGTTTTTTTACGTACTAGAAGTTTAATTAGTTTTTTATTTAAACTAGCTTGTGGTCTTGTATAAATATGCCTGTAGATAGCTTCATGAGAAATAGACATTATAGGATCATTGGGATAAAGCTCTTTGATTCTTCCAGATATTTGTTCTGGAGTCCACTCAGATAAAAGTCCTTTATAGACAAAATGTTTTAGAGGTTTATGTGTGC
>NZ_WOWS01000025.1 GCF_009741275.1 Winogradskyella endarachnes | reverse complement strand
CTTTGGATTAGTCTGGGATTTCTTTTTATAGGATTAGTATTGTGCACTTAGAGTTATTATAATAAAAGTTTAGGCAATAAACGATTGATACTATTGAAGAATCATGGTTAATGATTGCGCTTTATTTAAGTATTAATATGAGATTTATGATTAAAAACAGATAATAGAGGTTAAAGTAGTTTAAGATATCTATTTGTATGTAATTGGTTAGTAAAGTATTAAATAAAAGGTTAAAATAAAAAGCAGAAAGTAGTTGTGGGATTAAAAAAGGGTTTTATATTTGCACCCCGAAACAAAGACATCGAGTCTAGTTTTGTAAGTTCATTTCGATATAGATTTATTATTTGAGAAAATAATTAATATTTTTTCAAATTAAGTTTGCGAGGAATAAAAAAGGGTTTTATATTTGCACCCGCTTAACGAGGAAACGAGTTTAAGAGAAGAAAAAGAAGTTCATTAACATATTGAATTGACAGCGTAAAAATCAACTAAAGTAGTTGGTTTAAAACAAGAGAATAAATCATTTAGAGTACTAGAATAATTTCTATTAGTTGTTAAAGATATGGTCGTAAGACTTAAAATTTAACGATGAAGAGTTTGATCCTGGCTCAGGATGAACGCTAGCGGCAGGCCTAACACATGCAAGTCGAACGGTAACAGGAAAGAGCTTGCTTTTTTGCTGACGAGTGGCGCACGGGTGCGTAACGCGTATATAATCTACCTTTTACAGGGGGATAGCCTTT
>NZ_WOWS01000024.1 GCF_009741275.1 Winogradskyella endarachnes | reverse complement strand
CCGTTGTACCACATATGAGAAAACGAAATCTGACATTTATAATTGGAATTTTATTTATGATATTTCATTCTCAAATTTTTGCACAAGAAACAGAAATGGAAAAGAAAATAAGTGAATTGTTTTTTGGACTTAATCTAAACCAAAAACCTAGTGAAATAGTTAAAGAATCGGACTTTGAATTTGAATATGGTTGGACTAGTGTTATAGCAGATTTTAAGGATTACTCATATACAACGGAATTTAAAAAGCATCCTACAATCAAATCGGAAATAAAAGAAGGTACATTCTCAATCGGATTTGGCTCTCACGACGAAAAATATGGGATTTTCGGACTTTCATTGGTTATTAGGTTTACCAATGAATATGACCAAATCGATGAGTATGAAAAACTGAAAACGGAATTTGAAAAATATAGCTCAAAAACAATAATTGAAACAACTCAAAACGAGGAATACGAAGTGAAATCTGAAGTTGTTGTTTATCAAAATGAGAAAGACTCTGAAATTCCAAAAATCAGTTTTTATTTTGACCAATCTGACAAAAATGATTTTCCGATAGTAATAACATTTTCGACAAGTTGGAAAATGGAGGAATTAAGAAAGCTGATTGAAAAACAAAAAAAGATGGAATAAAAAATACGTGGTACAACAACGTGTATAGCTCATTGCGGCTGAATTCCTAATCGGAATTCATTGCAATTTGCTATCTTCGTTCTACGGCGGAAAATCCTCGCGGATTTCCCGCAACGAGCCATACACAAAACCGTT
>NZ_WOWS01000023.1 GCF_009741275.1 Winogradskyella endarachnes | reverse complement strand
TCACAATCGGTTAGCGTGTTAGTAACTGTAACACCATAAATACCTTCTGCTGTTGGCATATAAGTACCTTCTGTTGCGCCTGCAATTTCTACGCCTTCATAAGTCCATACAAAACTGTAATCTGTTGTGCTTAAACCTGTGTCTAGCTCTAATGGGTCTAATACCTCGGTACCATTTGTGTTGATACATAAGATGTATTCTGCATCGAATTCAAACTCTGGTAACGGATCCACCTCTAAGCTTACTTGCGCGATTGCATAACATAATGAAGTATCATCACCGGTTACAACATCTGGTGTGTCATTGTCTACACGTGCGTAGATGATTTGTGGGTTTACCACATTTTCATACAATGTTGGTAATGGATTCACCATGAGGTTAGCATCTTCTTCGGTGGCATAATACGTCACTACATAATTAGTAGCATCTTGTCCGTCTAATACAAAGGTGTCTTGACTGGTTAAATCAAACTGAACACTATCGTTGCTCGGATCTCCATCAGTCTCCAGATTATCATCACATAATGGATAAACAATAACATCTTCTTCTGCTCTTGCACCTTCTTGCACTTCAATGTTAAACACTTGAGTCGCTATAGCACACTGCGTAACATTATTAGTAATTCTTACATAAATCGGTTGTGGATTAATAGTATTAGTATATGAACTTACTAAAGCATTAACACCTTCTTGGGCTTCTACTAACGTTTCATGATATGTTACTATAAATTGTGTTGGATCTTGACCGTTTAAAACTTCTTCGTCTTTGGTTGTTAAATCAAAGCTGTCTATACCATCGGTATTTAATTCACATTGTATTAAATCTGTTACGGCGACTACTTCTGGCAACGGGTTAACAATAATTGTAAAGTCTACTAGTGCATAACAGCCTGTGATATCATTAGTGACTCTTACATAAATGGTTTGTGGTGTTGCTGTATTAACATAAGCTGTTGGGTCTGCAATGGCATTAGT
>NZ_WOWS01000022.1 GCF_009741275.1 Winogradskyella endarachnes | reverse complement strand
TGGTACAACAACGTGTATAGCTCATTGCGGCTGAATTCCTAATCGGAATTCATTGCAATTTGCTATCTTCGTTCTACGGCGGAAAATCCTCGCGGATTTCCCGCAACGAGCCATACACAAAACCGTTGTGTGTAATGCGAAAAAAACGTTGAACTTCAATAAAAATGAGACAAGAAATCAAAGACGAAGCAATAGAACAACTTGAAAAGGATATACTTTTTGGGTTTGAAAACGAAGATGATTTACTTGAAAGCATAAGTGAAATGTTTTACGATGAAAGTGATTTCGATGAAGAATGGTTAAAACAAGAAATCGATAGTCGATAAAAAAACATAAAGCTGATAGCTTAAAATGGGAAAAGCCAACTGATTTTGACAGATTGGTAAAATCCTTTGACGAACTGAATAAAAATAAGATTGTTTCTCTTCACAAAGCAGGTTACACGAAAAGCGACGGAGAAGATGACTGCTCTGAAATTATTACGGAACTGAAAGAAATCGGAATTAATGCTAAAGGATATTGCTATTATCATACACAGGATTTAGAAAGGGCAATTGGAAAAGAAAAAATGCTGTTTATCGGTTTTGACAGTTATAATCGTGATGATAAACTTGCGAAAGAAGTTGCCGAAAAAATAATTGCTGTTTTAACGGAAAATGGATTTAGTACGAAATGGAATGGTTCAATAGACACTCGGATTGAAATTCTAAATATAAATTGGAAAAAAGCAGTTGACAATATCGACTATAATTATGGTCGAGTATTTGAGATTATCGAAAAATACCATACACCAAAAAAGAGCAATAATGAGAACAAGGATAAAAAGCCATTTTGGAAAATATGGTAGAAAAAAGCACTACACACAACAATGTATAAAATTAATTGCTTGGTACTAGACTACTTACGAAAATCCTCGCGGATTTTCTATTCGGTTTTTATTTGCTAAATTAGTTACTTAAACAACGCAACTAATCTTATACGAGACCGTTGTGGTTAATTTACACAAACCAAGCTCTATTCAATAACTTAACGCAACAAATCTAAAATTATAGATTTGTTATAATGAAAGTAAAAAAGCATAGACGACTTACCCTAAAAGAAAGAATCCAAATTGAGACTCTTTTAAACGAAAATAGA
>NZ_WOWS01000021.1 GCF_009741275.1 Winogradskyella endarachnes | reverse complement strand
GACTACTAATGTTATCCACTGGACCATCACTCCGTTCCCCGACTAGTCCCTGCTACGTTCTCATTTCCTGAAGAGAACAGTGAAAGAAAGGGTGAGCTCAACTAGCCCAGTAAGAAATATTATGACTAAGATAATGCAGAATAAATTATCATTAGTCTCCAACAATGTTAAACTGATAAAATATAATAGACATCAAGTTTAACTGCAGCGGAACAAGCAATCCATTAAAAGAGTCAAGTAGAAAATAAAATCTACTATCTTTTATGATTTAAAAGGTTTTTCATCACTGTTATCGCTGAGACTCAGCTTAATAAATAATCCACATCATCGAATCACCCCTGCACTACGGCCAAGGATATTCTTTAGTATCACGACCACAATTATCCATGCACTACGGGCCAAGAATATTTGTGTATTCATTAATGGTCATGATCATGCCAACAACTGTCCATCAATGCACTACGGGCCAATGAGAACTTTTACCACATCATTTGTAACATTACGGTCATGATTACACCGAATAATCCCTGGTCATAATCATACCAAGTCCATCTATGCACTACAGGCCACAGATGACTTTCAACAAAATATAAACATGAGGATGATGACAATGATATAAGAATTCAATAAAACAAGTTCAAGAATTAATTTATCCAGGAACTAATAACGTCCAAATTGTCAACATGATACTGCTTTGTAGAGTAAAATTCAAGAATGCTCAGAAGAATATTTCCATGAAAAGATACTGGATGAAGCGCAAATATCAAGGATATTCCACTAATTTCATGGAGTATAGAAGTCAAAACTTTAACCAACTGAGTATAATAAAGAATGGAATAACAAAAGAAATCACCATGCATGCGGTACTTCGCATAGACAGGTTATTCCAACAGAATAATAATAACGGAACCAGGTCAGGTGAAATTCACACCGACAGGATGTTCCAACAGAATAATAAATGCGGAATAATAAATGATGGAACCAGGTCCGGCGTATAGCACAGACAGGATATTCCGACAGAATAATAAAGACGGAATAATAAAAATGGAACCAGGTCCGGCGTATAGCACAGACAGGATATTCCAACAGAATAATAAAGAATGGAATAATAGAAGAATTTCACCATGTATGCAGTACTTTGCATAGACAGGTTATTCCAACATAATAATAAA
>NZ_WOWS01000020.1 GCF_009741275.1 Winogradskyella endarachnes | reverse complement strand
GCATCAGATTTAGAATTGTGTGATGATGAAAGTAACGATGGTTTTGAAGAATTTGACCTAAGTACTCAGACAGCAACTATTTTAGGAACCCAATCCGCGGCAAATTACGAGGTATCTTATTATTTAAGTTTTGCTGACGCAGACTCAGGGAATAATGCATTGCCTTCATTGTATACTAACACAGTAAATCCGCAACCTATATTTGTCCGAGTTGAAAGCATTGGTGTTGACGGAAGCAGTTGCTACACCGCCAGTCCATCAGCAGTATTTGATTTAATTGTTAATACAAGAGCGCTAGCAACTATGCCAGAAGACATGGAAGTTTGTGATGATGTTAGTAACGATGGACAAGCGAGTTTTGATTTAAGCACCCAAGAATCAGTAATATTAGGTACACAAAACCCATCAGATTACAATGTTTCTTTTCATAATACTCAAGACGATGCAGATAATAATGCAAATGCTTTAGCCAGTACAAGTACCTTAAGTTCACAAACAGTTTATGTAAGAGTAGAAGACCCATTGCATCCAGATTGTTATGGTACTACAAGTTTTGAAGTTATTGTAAATCCATTACCAGAACTATTAGCGGTAACAGCCTTAGAAGTTTGTGATGATGATACAGATGAGTTTGTAGCGTTCCCATTAAGTACAAAAGTTTCAGAATTTACCAATGGTTCAACAGACATTGAAGTTTCGTTTTACGAATCACCAACGGATGCTATGTCAGAGACAGGCGAGATATTTGATGGTTATGTCAATACAACAGCTGTAAACCAAACGATTTATGTACGATTAGAAAACACCACAACAGGTTGTTATAATATCAATACCTTAGATTTAGAAGTTTTAGCCAATCCAATCGCAAACACCACAACAGCATTAGAGGTTTGTGATGATGATGCCGATGGTATTGCAGACTTTGATTTAAGTTTAAAAGACGCAGAAGTCATAGGCACACAAACCGATATGAGTGTGAGTTATCATTTAGATATGGCAAGTGCTATAGATGGTTCTAGTCCATTAGCCACAAACTACACCAATACCACAGCAGGGGCACAAGAGATTTACGCGCGTATTGTTAATGACTTAACAGGATGTTCTTCAGTAACCACGTTACAACTGATTGTAAATCCAAAGCCAACAACCATAGCAGTTAGTGATTATGAATTATGTGACTATAACACTACAGGCGATGAAGAAGAAGCATTTGATTTAAGCACAAAGACCACAGAGATTTTAGATGGTCAG